>DBQE01000022.1 GCA_002305085.1 Bacteroidales bacterium UBA1402
CTGTTCCTGAGCGACTTCCCGGGTCTGGTATTGGTTCCCGGAGAACTGCTTTCTTATAAGTCGCCTCTCTACACCGCCGGTACCGAAGGAACATACGTTGGTGCGTTGAGCTCCTACTATGTGCCTGCTTTCATTGAGCAACCCACAGGAGCTATTGTCAAGAACCTGGCTGAACTTACCGAAGCTTTGGCATACACCGATTACGAATCGGCAGACATCACCATCGAGTTGATGAATTGTACCGACGAAGGCGGTGTTTACCTCTTGGGTAATTCAGGATTTGCCTTCCCGCAAACAGGTGGTGACCTCACCATCAAGAATGCTGAGGGACAAAATCCCGTCCTGGCCGGACGCTTGACCTCCAACAACGGAGTTAAGGCAGCCACACTGCTCTACGAAGGACTTGAGTTTAACGCTCAGTCGGTATATGATGCCTACAACACAGATACTTATTCACCTTTGTATATGACTGGTATCGACTCTGTCATGGTAGGATTCAATGTTCGCAATTGCTTGTTTACGAACTTGCCATTCAAACAGTTGATTCTTTCCGCCAACAAGATTGCCAATTACGCAGTCATAAAGGACTTCGTTATGGAGCATTGTGTGATTAAGGATGTGGGTGTCAATCAGGATACAATGGCTCAGCATTCGGGCCATATGTTCCAACTTTCCAACAAGAAGACCTATGAGTTTGACCACTTCACTTTCCGCAACAACATCGTTAACAACTGGCGCAACAGTCAGGTGTTCAACATCAACAGAGATGGTACGACAGCCGACTCTACCGATGTAAACTTTGTTGTTACTATCGAAAACAACTTGTTCTACAAGTTTGGCGGAAACGCAACCAACGTCAGAAACTTCTTGGAATACACCAAGTCGCTGGGTGGTTTGACCGGTGTTATCAACATCAACAACAACATCTTCTACGAAAGAGGCAGCCAGGCCGGTTTCCCGCATGCCAAGCTAACCATGTTTTTGCCGGCACCCGGACAGTCAGTCACACTGAATGTCTTGAACAACTTCTTCTATCCCGATAATGTTGTGAAGGATGAATCCACTCCCGAAAACTATCCGAACCTGAGATTGGTGGGACCGGCAGAAACTGATATTACATTCAGCCGCAACGACCTGTTCATGGACAGCTTCGAAGGTTTGAGCAAAGTCTTCAGAAACGAAGCCAGATTGACCATCTCCAAGCAGTCTCCGCTGTTTGAAGCCGGAACAGGTGGAAGCTTTATCGGACCTGAACAAATCTACGTTGGTAACGCCGGCACCCCCGTCATTGCTTTCCTTACCAAGCAAAAGACTATGGCTGCCACAGCTGCAACTGTAGAAAACGATCCAGTTTACCTGATGATGGCTAAAGACGACAACTTTGTCGTTGATATGATCGCACTGACCGATGTTTCGGCCACTTCGCCTGTTGATCTGGACGCTTATGACATCGCCCTGGTTCAGGAAGCCATGGGTGGTGGTGATAAGATCCTCACCCCTGCCGGACCTCTTGGCTTGGCCAAGTTTGACCTGCCCGTACTCTACAACAAAACCTATGCCTTCAAGGCCGGCAGAGCTTTTGCCAGCGGACAAGCAGGTTCAGGTGCAGAACAACAAGGTCTGACCATCACCGTTGATCCCGCACAACAAGGCAACGATCTGTTCAAGGGGCTGACTTTTGCTCAGGACAACACCCTGGCGCTGTTCAAAGCTCCGACAACCGACGATGGCACACTGGGTGATGCCAAATCTATCAAGAACATCAATTACGCCAAAGAAGTAGTGCTCTCCGATGCCAACACCCTGATCGCTATCCCGACCGGTGTGACCGACGCCGTGATCTGCATCAACGACCTGCCCGCAGGCACCGTTGTGGGTGGACAAACTCTGGCCGAACGGATGATCACCTTAGGATTCAACTTCGGTGCCATCTGTGCCGAAAACGGAACCAACATGACCAACGCTGCCTTCACCATCTGGAGAAATGCGCTCTACATGTTGGCAGGATTGCCCGTTCCTGCTGATCCTTACGATGCTCTGCCACAAACAGACAGCGCTCATAAGAATATGGTATTCACCATGGGTGGGAATCTCTATGTTCAGGCTGCAGAACAAACCAGCATCAACATCTACAACGTGATGGGGGCTTTGGTTAGAACTGTCAGACTTGAACAGGGACTCAACACCATCGAAGGACTCACTCAGGGACAGATCTATGTGGTTAAAATAGATTCGGAAGCCATCAAGGTGGTTCTCTGATAAGACCCTCATATTTTAAGCTAACTCTATAGCTTAAATACACTATAACAAGCCCCGGCGAATATCTCGCCGGGGCTTGTGTGTTTATAAAACCCCTATGAACAGAAGACCTTTACAGAATATAAAAAACTTGAATTTTATTTGTTTTTGGCAAAACTAAAGTTTACTTTTGTAGACAATTTCGGTGGGTTATGACGGAGGAACAACAAAGTTTGCTAATCCAATTCGAAGCCAGAGTACGGCAAGCCATCGCACTCTGCAAAACTCTCAGGGAAGAGAACAAGGCACTTAAAGAAGCCTTATTGCAAAAGGAACTGTCTTTTCTCAATATTCAGGAGGAGCTTCGGGATATCTCACAGAAATACGACAGACTTAAGTTAGCAAAAATGATGTCAGCCAATGACGATGACCTCAAAGCTACCAAACAACGCCTGTCAAAATTAGTGCGGGAGATCAATACATGCATTGCACTCGTTAATGAATCATAGCAATGAAAGATGATACTTTTAGAATCGAATTATACCTTGCCGAAAAGTATTATCCGCTTCGAATAAAAAGAAGCAAAGAAGAAGCTTATCGCAAAGCAGCTAAATTGGTTAACGATGCAGTGACCGAATACCGGAATAAATTTGGCATCAGGGGATCAGACCTGGATATTAAAGATATCCTAGCTATGGTAGCCTGCCATTTTGCTTTCGAAAAATTAGAATTTGAAAAATCTTCTGACCAAAACATCTTGATGGAAAGTATTTCTAAACTGGATGCAGAGTTGGGAGAAATTATATAATTCAACTGAGACTACAAATTCCGCACTACAGCTATCAAGGTGTTGACCTTGGTATTGTAGTGTTTTTTTATTTTATCTAATACACACGTCTATGGATATAATGTATATAGTTTATTTAGTATTGGCTTTGTCGGTGGGTATCTTCCTGGGATGGCTGATTTTCCGGTATATCCTGAATGGAAAATACCTCTACAAAATTAAAAAAGCCGAACTGGAAGCAGAGGCTATTCGCAAGAATAAAATGCAGGAAATCAAAGACAAATTTTTTGCAATGAAAGCCGAACTGGAAAAACAGATCACACAAAGGAGCAACAGAGTCCAATCGTACGAAAACAAAGTCAAGCAAAGAGAAATGCAGCTGAATCAAAAGCAAGATGAGCTGCAACGCAAGAAAAACGAGCTTGAAATCATCCGCGAGAACCTGGAAGCACAATTGGAAATAATCGATAAGAAAAAACAGGAACTTGACAAGCAACACCGTAAAGGAGTTGAACGTCTCGAAGCTTTATCCGGATTGTCCGCCGAAGAGGCAAAAGAAAGACTGGTAGAATCGCTGAAAGAAGAAGCCAAAACAGACGCCGCTTCGTATATAAACGAGATTATGGACGAGGCCAAAATGACGGCCAACAAAGAAGCCAAACGTATTGTTGTTCAATCGATACAACGCGTTGCAACGGAAACGGCCATAGAGAATGCCATCAGTGTTTTTCACATCGATTCGGACGAAATCAAAGGCAGGATCATTGGCCGGGAAGGTCGTAACATACGCGCTTTAGAAGCCGCAACCGGTGTGGAAATCATTGTAGACGACACCCCAGAAGCCATTGTCCTTTCGGCTTTCGACCCGGTGAGAAGAGAAATTGCCCGCCTCGCACTTCATCAACTGGTTTCCGACGGCCGCATACACCCTGCGCGCATCGAAGAAGTCGTAGCCAAAGTACGCAAACAAATCGAAGAAGAAATCGTTGAAACTGGCAAACGTACCACGATCGATCTGGGCGTTCACGGTTTACATCCGGAATTGGTCAGAATGATTGGCCGGATGAAATATCGTTCTTCGTATGGACAAAACCTGCTGCAGCACGCCAGAGAAACCGCTAATCTCTGTGCCGTAATGGCTTCGGAACTGGGACTGAATCCCAAAAAAGCCCGGAGAGCAGGCTTGCTTCACGACATCGGCAAAGTACCCGAAGACGAACCGGAATTGCCGCACGCACTTCTTGGCATGAAACTTGCGGAGAAATACAAAGAAAAACCCGATATTTGCAACGCTATTGGCGCGCATCACGACGAAATTGAAATGCAAACCCTGCTGGCTCCTATTGTACAGGTTTGCGACGCCATATCGGGAGCAAGGCCGGGAGCCCGCCGCGAAATTGTAGAAGCCTACATAAAAAGGCTGAACGATCTTGAACAATTGGCACTTTCCTACCCCGGAGTCATCAAGACCTATGCCATTCAGGCAGGTCGGGAACTCAGAGTAATAGTGGGTGCCGAAAAAGTAGACGACAAGAATACCGAACAGCTTTCTGCAGAGATAGCCAAACGTATTCAGGATGAAATGACATACCCCGGTCAGGTAAAAATCACGGTTATCCGTGAGACCAGAGCCGTGAGTTATGCAAAATAGAATAGGGGGCCGATTGGTTTTGACAGCGGTCAAAACAGGTAGGTAAGCACGCAGTGCTATGGTAATACGCACTTTAATATCCTTACCAAACCAATAACTGGCGAAAACAATTACGCACTCGCTGCTTAATCGAAGTATAGTAGATCTAAGCTTAATTTCTGTCACAGTGGCAGAAACGGGTCATCACCCCGGTGCTGTGGTTCCGAAGCGGCCGGACCAGGTGGTGCAGCAATATCGGAAATAGGCAGGGAAAGGCTCCGGTTCCAGGCCGAAATTTAAGGAGATAAGCTCCGGGTAGATAGCTTCGGTTTTGCCCCGGGTCGAAAAACTAAACGAAGATAAGCGTGTAGAAAGCCTATTGGTTTTCCGTTTGGACGAGGGTTCGATGCCCTCCGGCTCCACCAAAAGGACATCCGCCAAACTTGCGAAAAGCAGTTTGGCGGATGTTTTACATATAATAAAGCCTGCACCCAACACTCCGGTTATTGATGCACAGCCAATTAAAACAAAAATCAGGGAATGTACACCTTAACGGGCTTTGGGTGACCGGATAATGCAATCAGATAATAACCACGCGACAAAGGAATACTCAAATCGCCCTGAACATTTCTTTCGCAGACTTTTCGCCCGAGCATATCATACACTACTAATGCCTGTGGATTCGATAATTGCAGATGGAGCAAGCCCTGAGCTGTCCGAATTAAAGGAGAAAACTCAACAGGCCGGTTGAGTCCGGCAGGAATGCTTTCGAATAGGACGTCATCGATAAACAAACCTATCGAATCGGTTAAACAAAGCGAAAACAACAATTGCACTTCTACATCTTTCTTGAGTTCAAATTCATAGACTTTCTTCATCCATTCCTGTTGATTGCTCAGGGTGTCGTAGTCGGAATAGGCGGCGTAGGAACTGCCGTTGTAAAAGCTGTTGCGAATACAGCCGCTTCCTTTCACATAATAACTTAACCTGTAATTACCGAGGTTTAAAAATAAAGGAGCAGAGCTAAAGCGCACATGGGTTTTTTGGGTACGCACCAAACGACAGGAAGACTCACCGGAATGCGCTTCAGCACACTGAAACACCGAAGTTTCGGGAATGTTGCTGGCAGAACCAAACCAGTGGGCGGGTAAATTGTTTTCCCAAATTTCAAAACCCGTGTTCAACAACAAATTGTTGGCTTCAGAGAGATAAGCACCTGAAGATTGGGCTTTTACCGGTAAGAAAACAAGACATGAGCACAGCAGTGCCGGTAAAAAACGGCCCCGTTTCTGCTTGTAAGAGATAAATAAACTCATAACAGTATAATTTTTAAGTTAAACATAGTACCAGATAAATCCGGTTAATTCGCGCCAAATATACTGTTTATTTTGGTTTAAATTCTCTTTTGAATGATATTTATTTAATGTTTTGTTAGTGTATTGGGTCTGTTTTTAAGAATCGCTGAAAAACAATTGACTAATCGCTTTAAAAACAGGTTCTTTATTGATTCAGGGCCGACCAAAGCAAATCCTTTAACTCGGTTAAGCCGGTCTGATCTATAGACGATATTATGACTGAAGGGATTTCGGGCAATTCCTTGCGGATGGCGGCTCTGAGCTCCGCATCGAGCATATCTGCCTTGGTAATGGCAAGCACCCTGGCCTTATCGAGCAATTCAGGATTGTATTGCTTCAATTCGTTGAGTAATATGGTGTATTCTTCGATGATATTTTTGCTGTCGCAGGGTATCATAAACAAGAGGACAGAATTCCTTTCGATGTGACGAAGAAAACGCAAACCGATTCCCTTGCCTTCGGAGGCTCCCTCAATTATTCCCGGAATATCGGCCATCACAAATGAGAAGCCGTCACGGTAAGAGACTATGCCTAGATTGGGTTCCAGGGTGGTAAAAGGATAATCGGCAATTTTGGGCTTTGCGGCCGACAATACCGAAAGCAGGGTGGATTTCCCGGCATTGGGAAAACCGACCAGGCCCACGTCGGCCAAGAGTTTTAATTCCAAAATCACCGTACGTTCTTCCATGGGTTCTCCGGGCTGTGCATAACGAGGTGCTTGATTGACTGCCGTCCTGAAATTCCAATTACCCAGGCCCCCACGGCCTCCTTTCAGAAGTACGATTTCTTCCCCGTCTTCATTCACTTCACAAAGAAATTCCTCGCTGTCGGCATCGTAAGCAACTGTACCCAGGGGAACTTCAATTATGGTATCCTTACCGGAGCGTCCGGTGCTTCTGGATTTGCCGCCCGGTTCTCCGTGTTCGGCAAAAATATGTCTTTGGTAACGCAAATGAATCAGCGTCCAGTAATTCCGGTTTCCACGCAAAATAATATGCCCTCCCCTGCCTCCGTCCCCACCGTCGGGGCCGCCCTTGGGGATGTATCTCCCGCGGTGGAAATGAGTTGAGCCGGGGCCGCCGTTACCGGAACGACAATAAATTTTTACGTAATCAACGAAATTACTTTCTGCCATTATCTCTTTTGCTGATAAGCCGAAATGTAACTACTGACCTCGGCAAATATCGTTTCGACGGTGCCGCTTCCATTTCCCTTTATGGCATGATATAAGCCTCTATGTCTGTAATAATTTATGACCGGAGCCGTAACCTGATGATAAATATCTATACGTTTTTTGATGGTTTCAGGGGTGTCGTCTGAACGTCCGGAAGTTTTGCTTCGAAACAACATTCTCTCTTGTAAAATTTCGTCGGCCACTTTCAAATGCAACAACAGGTTCAGCTTTTCGTTCCTTTTTTCCAATATTTCATCCAAAGCTTCAGCCTGAGCTATGGTTCTGGGAAATCCATCAAAGATCACCCCTTTTTTGCCGTTTAAATTATCGATGGTTCTTGACAAAATATCTAACATCAATTGATCGGGTACCAAATTGCCTTTGTCAATAAAAGAGTGGATTAATTTGCCCAACTCCGACCCGCTTGCTACTTCGTCACGCAAAAGATCTCCCGTGGACAGGTGTATCAGATTATATTTTTCGGCTATTAATGCACTCTGGGTCCCTTTTCCCGATCCCGGACCTCCAAAAATTACAATGTTCAGCATTTTCTTTAAAAATTATCCTCTATATGCCACCTAATAATCTCAACTTAACGGGACTTCAACTCATAAATGGCTTCTAAATTTCTTCCGTAACCTTCATAATCCAAACCGTAGCCAACCAAAAAAACATCCGGTAAATTGAAGCCCACATAATCCGGCTTAACCTCAGACTTCAATGCCTCCGGTTTAAAGATGCAGGTGGCCAGGTATAATTCAGCGGGTTTCTTTGTTTTCAATTCTTCAAACAACCGGCTCATAGTCAAACCGCTGTCTACAACATCTTCCAAAACGATTACACATCGGTTACGTAACGACTCTTTGAGCCCAATCAGTTTGTTAAGCCTTCCGCTGCTTTTCGTTCCACGATAGGAATCGTATTTAATAAAACTTATTTCGCAGGGAACATTAATTTCCTTCAGTAAATCCGCTGCAAACATAAAAGCTCCGTTGAGCATTACTAAAAACAGCGGATTCTTACCCTCCATATCTTTGTTTATTTCCAGTGCCAATTCGGAAACCCTTTTCCGGATACGTTCGGCAGTAAGAAGTAAAGCAAAGCTCCGGTCTTTTACCTGAACTGTTTTCATGAGTTTCAGAAAGAATACAACGAAGTTGCGAATATACAAAAAAATGGCTGTCTGGAAATTGCTCGGGAATTATTTTTTACTTTTGTATTAAATTTGTACAGATTTTTGGATAAATATACGGATAATCGTAAAAAAAAATGGCCCTTAATATATACACCACAGCTCAAATCAGACAACTGGATGCCGACACAATTCAAATCGAAGGTATCGATTCTTCCGAACTAATGGAAAGAGCTGCACTGGGCCTTTTTGAGCGAATCAAAACACTGATTGCCCCCAATAAAAGTATACTGGCTCTGGCCGGGCCGGGAAACAACGGAGGAGATGCCCTGGCTTTATCCCGTTTGATGCTGGAGGCGGGGTTTCAACTCAGATGTCTTTTATTGAGCGGAAACAAAACACTTTCGCACGATTGCGCTTTGAACGCAAAAAAACTGATTGAGTTGTTCCCTTCATCATTCGTATTTGATGCCACGCCGGAAGATTTGGTAAAAGAGGCTCCTACGGATTACCTTATAGACGGATTGTTCGGCTCCGGACTAAACAAAGCGCTGGAAGGGGATTTTGCCCGGATTGTACATTGGCTGAATAAACAAAAAGCCCTGCGTATTTCCATAGATTTGCCTTCGGGCCTGTACGGAGAAGACAACCGGACAAACAAACCCGAAAATATAGTACGCGCAGATCTGGTGCTGGGTATCCAATTCCCGCGACTGGCTTTTTTACTGCCCGAAAACGAAGATTATATAGGCCAATGGGAGCTGACTCCGCTGGATTTTCATCCCGAAGCTCTTGCACGTCAAACAACAAATTATTCGCTGGTAGAACAAAACGACATCAGAGCCGTTTTGCGAAACAGAAAAAAATTCAGCCACAAAGGGAATTACGGACACGGTCTGCTAATTGCCGGCAGCGCCGGAATGCCCGGAGCGGCTATTCTGGCAGGGCGAGCGGCCTTGAGGGCAGGACTTGGCCTGCTGAGCATCAGAATGCCTTCGGCCTTGTCTGCCTGCATTCAAAGCGCCGTTCCGGAAGCCATGACAAGTATCGATCCGCTTTCCGAAAACAATATTTCCTCCATGGAAAATTTGGATCTCGACCGTTTTTCTGCCATTGCCATAGGCCCGGGCCTGGGAACGGGACAGGGTCAAACTCGGGTCATGAAGGCCTTGTTGAAAGAAACAAGAAAACCTTTGGTCATTGATGCAGACGGTCTCAATATTCTCGCTGCCGAACCTTCCCTATTAAGCTTATTGCCCCGGGGATCCATCTTAACTCCTCATCCCGGGGAATTTGACCGGCTGGCCGGAGCTTCGGATTGCGGGTATGAACGTCTCGAAAAAGCTAGCGCTTTTGCTAAAAAACACGGGGTATACCTTATTCTGAAAGGGCATTACACGTGTAGCATCTTCCCGGACGGCAGTCGTCATTTCAACAACACCGGCAATTCCGGAATGGCAACGGCAGGCAGTGGCGACGTTCTGTGCGGAATTTTATTATCTTTGCTCGTCCAGGCTTACCCTCCGGCTCAATGCTGCCTGCTTGGTGTATATCTGCATGGCCTGAGTGGAGACCTGGCCCTGAAAGAGCAATCGGAAGAAAGCCTTGTAGCCGGAGACCTGATTCAGTATCTTGGTAAAGCCTTCAAACATAGTAAAGGACAAATTTGAACTTATATATTTATGAAAAAACTGCTGTTTTTATCGCTCGTTGTACTCGGTTTATCCGGTAACCTTACTGCGCAGATTCAAAGTCGTATTGTAGAAGGTCCCATCCCTTACGAAGCTTTCAGCTATCATCTTCCAAAAACTGTGTTCAAGGTTCGTGTCACGATCAGAACCACACACGAAGAGCCCGGCATTTATGCCAGATATTCCGAAAGATTGCTTGGGATCAGCGATATTGTAACTACAGAAAGAGTAAACAACGAACTGGCATCGGTGGAATTAGATACTTATACCCTGCCCGACCCTAAAAGAGTTTTTTACATACAAGCTGCAGCGCCTCAGGTCTCAAAAAGGAGAGCGTCAGACACACAAGTTCCTGAACTTAATCTTCAGTTCACCTCCGAAGGAATTCTCAGGGCTGTAAATATGGACCTTAGCTTAACTGAATCCTGTTCCGGGAAAGCCTCAAAACAGGAAACAAAAATTTCTTGTCCGGAAAACGCAAACGACAACAGCGCCAGCTCTGCAGCCTCTATTCATACCCACGATATGCAACTTTCCGGCTCTTCCATTCGCATGGCCGAATTGGCCGCCAAAAAAGTCTTTGAATTGAGAGACACCCGGCTCAGCCTATTGCAGGGAGAATTGAGCACTATGCCTCAGGATGGAGCTTCGCTCGAAAAAATGCTTACCGAACTAAACCGCATGGAAGCGCATTATACGGAACTTTTTACCGGAAGCCGCAGACAAAGCATCCGAACAGAGGTGCTTGAATATACACCCGAAAAGATTCCCAGTTACGAAATTTTGTTTCGCTTTTCGTCTCAAAAAGGGATAGTAGACAAAGAAGACCTGAGCGGGTATCCGGTACATTTTTTGGTACACAATCCCGGTACCGACGCCATAAGCCAACAAAAGGACAGCATCAGTGGTAAAAAAGGTGAAACATCACAACAAACCTGCGCTCTATATTACTATCACCCCAACAGAATTGACATAAGTTTATTGAAAGGCCAGACAGTTTTATTCAAAGACAATTTCGTGATAGCGCAATTTGGCGATCTGATGCAATTACCGGCTTCTGAGCAGTTGATGTTGGAACTCGATCCCGAAACCGGTGCTATAGTTCGTATTAAAAACAGATAAGAGATTTTATGATTATCCGCAAGACTTCCAATAAAATGCAATATACCCCTTCTACCGACCGATATGTAAACTCAGTCGGATATAATTATTGCGGGAAAAGCGGACTGCAACTACCAAGAATTTCACTGGGACTTTGGCATAATTTCGGTGATGTAAACGACCAAGACGAAGCCAAAAAAATGTTGTTTACGGCTTTTGACAATGGAATTACTCACTTCGACCTGGCGAATAATTACGGTACTCCCTTCGGAAGTGCCGAGACAAATTTCGGCAAAATGCTGAAAAATGATTTTGCACCCTATAGAGACGAACTGATTATCAGCACCAAAGCCGGACACTTGATGTGGGATGGTCCTTACGGTGATTGGGGTTCGCGTAAATATATGATTGCCAGCCTTAATCAGAGCCTTAAACGGATGGGATTGGACTATGTGGATATTTTCTATTCGCACCGCTACGACCCGAATACGCCGCTGGAAGAGACTATGGGTGCGTTGTCCGATATGGTAAAGCAAGGCAAAGCCCTCTACGTCGGCATTTCAAAATATCCGCCCGACAAAGCCCGTGAAGCCATTCGTTTGCTGAGCGAAAACGGTACACCTTGCCTTATTTATCAGGGCAGATACAGCCTTTTCAACCCTGAAGTAGAGCAATCCATTTTTCCGCTGGTGGAAGAGAAAAACATCGGTTTTATCGGTTTTTCCCCTTTGGCACAAGGAATGCTCAGCAATAAATATTTGGAAGGGATACCTCCCAATTCACGAGCCGGACAAGAATTTGGTTTTTTGAAAAAAGAGCAAATCACCCCCGAAAAAATAGAAAAAATCAAGCAACTAAACGACTTCGCCCGAAAAAGACAACAGACATTGGCTCAAATGGCGTTGGCATGGTGCTTGCGCGATAAGCGGGTAACTTCCGTTATAATAGGCGCCAGCTCGGTAAAACAGTTGAGTGAAAACATACAGGCATTGGATAATTTGCACTTTACTGAAGAGGAATTGCGGCTGATCGGGAGTTCGGTCTACTAGGTGCCGGATGTAAAAAAGCGAGCCTGTCTGAATAGCACAGGCTCGCTTTTTTACGCCGATTCAATTCGGCTTGGAATCTTGTTTCGGCTTTGAATCTTATTGAATTATAGTTTATTGGCCGAACCCAAAACATTGATCAATTTATGTTTGTACAATTCCTTGAGTGAATCGCGGGCAGGCCCCAGGTACTTGCGGGGATCGAATTCGGCGGGTTTGGTAGCCAACACCTGACGAACGGCTGCCGTCATAGCAATACGGCCGTCGGAGTCGATGTTGATTTTGCACACAGCCGACTTAGCAGCCCTACGCAATTGTTCTTCGGGAATTCCTATGGAATCTTTCATGGCGCCACCGTATTTGTTGATAATGGCAACCAAATCCTGAGGCACAGAAGAAGAACCGTGCAAAACAATGGGGAAACCCGGTATTCGCTTTTCAATTTCTTCGAGAATGTCAAAACGCAAGGGAGGCGGAATTAAAACACCATTGGCATCGCGGGTGCATTGTTCGGGAGTGAACTTATTGGCTCCGTGCGAAGTTCCGATAGAAATAGCCAGAGAATCAACACCTGTTCTGGTAACAAAATCTACCACTTCGTCGGGGCGGGTGTAATGACTGACTGCCGAAGAAACTTCGTCTTCGACTCCGGCCAAAACGCCCAGCTCACCCTCGACGGTAACATCGTATTTATGAGCATAATCCACCACTTTCCTGGTCAAAGCAACATTGTCTTCGTAGGGATGATGGGAACCATCGATCATAACAGAGGAAAAGCCCATATCAATACAAGACTTGCATAATTCGAAAGTATCGCCGTGGTCCAGATGCAGCACAATCTGAGGATGCTCCAGACCAAGTTCTTTTGCGTATTCTACTGCTCCCTGAGCCATATAACGCAACAAAGTCTGATTGGCGTACTTGCGGGCACCGCTGGACACTTGCAGAATCACGGGAGAACGGGTTTCGACGGCTGCCTGAATAATGGCCTGCAACTGCTCCATATTGTTGAAATTAAATGCAGCGATAGCATATTGACCGGCTATGGCCTTCTTGAACATCTCTCTTGAGTTGACAAGACCTAATTCTTTGTAACTAATCATAATATCTGTATTTAAAGGATTTTGATCATTTAATTATCTCTAAGCTTACAAAATTACGGTATTTTGCGCTTAATGAGAAAAAAAGCCCGATATTTTTTTTGGTTTCATTAAAAATATCTACTTTTGCAGGCCATTACAGATCTTACCAATTTGTATAATCTTAAAACCCGGCTGACGCATTCAGCCAAAATATTTTGAGCAATGAAAAAAGATTTGCATCCAACGAATTACCGTCCAGTTGTTTTCAAAGATATGTCCAATGGTGACACCTTTATTTCACGTTCCACCATTCAAGCCAAAGAAACTATAGAAATAGACGGCGAAACCCTGCCTTTGGTCAAACTGGAAATTTCTTCCACTTCGCACCCTTTTTATACCGGTAAATCCAAGTTGGTCGACACCGCCGGTCGTGTGGATAAATTCCTGAACCGCTACGGCAACCGCAACAAGAAATAAATTTCTTCGGAAATATTCCAATTAAAGCATCAAGCCCGGCAATTATCGATTTGCCGGGCTTGATGCTTTAATGACAGAATTCTATGAAACAGAGTGATACAAACTCCCGATTCCGCCTAGATCAGAAACTCTTTACATAATCGAAAAAAGCCTGCTCGGTATTCAGCTCTTCTTCCCGCTCTCCCGCAGACACAATGATGGTTTTAAGCTTTTTAGCCGGTTTGGATATAAGCTGAATGGCGTCGTCTGTCACCCGCTTAATAGCGAAATCGGAAGGACGGTATTTCATACCTCCGCCTATCAAAACGGGAGCTTTGGAAACATCCGCCGGGTGTCTGCCCCAGACGCCTATCCGGCCGTCCCGGTTGAAGACACTGTTGCCCGGGTGACGGTTTACCCCCGTAAGAAACTGTACTTTATGTCCCGAAGTACAAACAGCCTCAACAGTGGCCTGTCTGTCTGTGTTGTTGACACTTACCCGTATTAGAATATCTACCATTTTGTCTTTGTAGGCTATGCCTTTGGCCAGCATTTCCATACTGGCTCCCTTTTCGTTTTTGGAAACCCTGGCGGTTCGGCCCCGGGTGGCTGTGAGCTTTACAACTTGCCGACCATCCCAAAGATTGATACCCCCCAAGCCAACGGTAGAACCCACTTTGTACTCATCGCAACCGAAACCTTGTTCCTGCTGCATCTTTTCGGACGGATACCAAAGAGCCTGCGCCAGTTCCAGGCGATGTATTTTCTTGGAATATACATCGATCGATCCGCTGTGATTGAAATACAGGCGTAAAGCCATAAATTTATTTTCTATAGCCGGCCCGTGGTGACCCACTAAACGATATAAATCGCCTTCGGCAGAAAAAATTTCTGTTTGTTGCAGGGAATCTTTTCTCCAAAACAGGCTCACATCGGTCTGAGCCAATAACAGCCCCGACAAGTTCAGAAGCATTAAGCTTAATACAAATCGTTTAATCAGCATATTTTTGTTTTTTTGTTACTGTGCAAAACTAATTAAAAAATTAAAGATTGCAGGTTTTTTGGGCAATTTCTCAATGATGCTCTCAGCTACCCTGCCGGCATTGCCTTATGCTTAATAGCTACCGCTGGCTCAGTGCTGCGTGTGGTGTAAAAACTCACTGCCGTCAGCGTCTTATGCTGAATAGCTGCCCTGTAATTCCGGATTTATAATCGAGCGGAAAAGAATTTCGCCTCCGCTTTCGTCGATTTCGACCAGACTGTCTTCCTGAATGCTGCCCGATAATAAAGCCTTAGATAAAGAATTCAACAATTCTCTTTGAATCAGCCTTTTAACCGGACGAGCGCCGAATTGCGGATGATAAGCTTCCTTGGCCAGGTGGTCCAACAGTTTGTCGGTGTATCTCATACGCAAGCCTCTCTCGGCCAGGTTACTCTTAAGTTGCTCCAGTTGCAAGCGCACAATTTCCTTAATCTCCGAGCGAGTCAGGGATTTGAACATAATAATTTCGTCTACGCGGTTTAAAAACTCCGGTCTCAGGGTTCGCTTTAATAATTCGAATACTTCTTCGCGAGTCTGCTCCATCAATTGATCCCGGTTACTTTCGTTCATCTGATCCATACGTTCCCGTATCAGTTCCGAACCCAGGTTGGAGGTCATAATTACAATCGTATTTTTGAAATTCACCTTACGACCTTTGTTGTCGGTCAAATGACCGTCATCGAGCACCTGAAGCAGAATATTAAAGACATCGGGGTGAGCTTTTTCGATTTCGTCGAACAAAACCACCGAATAAGGTTTGTGCCTTACTGCTTCGGTCAACTGTCCGCCCTGGTCGTAACCCACGTAACCCGGAGGGGAACCGATGAGTCTGGTAACCGAAAACTTTTCCTGGTATTCCGACATATCTATTCGTATCATCGTATTTTCGTCGTTGAACAAATATTCGGCCAGGGCTTTAGCCAATTCTGTCTTACCTACCCCGGTACTGCCCAAAAAGATAAAGGAGCCTATGGGGCGTTTGGGATCCTGCAAGCCGGCTCTGCTTCGGCGTATAGCATCGGCTACGGCGTTGATTGCTTCGTCCTGACCTATTACCCTGCGATGCAATTCTTCCTCGAGACGCAACAATTTCATACGTTCGCTCTGCATCATTTTATACACCGGAATGCCTGTCCAGCGAGAAACCACTTCGGCTATATCCTCGGCATCGACTTCTTCTTTGACAAGCTGTCCATTTTGCTGCAGAGTTTTTAGTGCGTCGCTTTCCTTTTTGATGACGGCCTCGGCCTGCTGTATGGAGCCATAGCGTATTTCGGCCACTTTGCCGTAATTGCCTTCGCGCTCGGCCTTTTCGGCTTCAAAACGCAAACTCTCGATTTCTGCTTTAAGTTCCTGAATGCGGTCTATATGTGATTTCTCCGCTTGCCAGGCTGCCTTCATGGCTGTTTCCTTTTCGACGAGATCGGCCAGTTCTTTGCCCAACTGATTGAGCTTAAGCTCGTCTTTTTCGCGTTTGATGGCTTCGCGCTCAATCTCCAATTGCTTGATCCGGCGGGAAATTTCGTCGAGTTCCTCGGGAACCGAATCCGCTTGCAATCGCAGGCGGGCTGCCGCTTCGTCCATCAAGTCGATGGCTTTGTCGGGCAGAAAACGATCACTAATGTAGCGCGACGACAATTCTACGGCTGCCAGCACGGCTTCGTCCTTGATTCTGACCTTATGGTGATTTTCGTAACGTTCCTTGAGCCCCCTGAGTATGGAAATGGAATCGGCAATATCCGGCTCATTCACCATCACCGGTTGAAACCGCCTTTCGAGGGCTTTGTCTTTCTCGAAAAATTGCTGGTATTCGTTCAGAGTGGTGGCTCCGACAGCCCGGAGTTCCCCCCTGGCCAGAGCAGGTTTCAGGATATTGGCGGCATCCATGGCCCCTTCGCCCTTGCCTGCACCCACCAAGGTATGAATTTCGTCGATAAAGAGCACTATCTCTCCTTCGGCTTCGATCACTTCGCCCACTACGGCTTTCAGCCTTTCTTCAAATTCTCCCTTGTATTTGGCCCCCGCTACCAGAGCGCCCATATCGAGCGAATAAACCTGCTTGGTTTTTAGGTTTTCGGGTACGTCTCCGCGCACAATGCGATGAGCCAAACCTTCGGCTATGGCGGTTTTTCCTGTTCCGGGTTCACCAATTAATATAGGGTTGTTTTTGGTACGTCGACTCAATATTTGCAATACGCGGCGAATTTCCTCGTCCCTGCCGATAACCGGATCGAGTTTGCCGTTCCGGGCCATTTCGTTCAGGTTGACGGCGTATTTGTTCAGGGCATCGTATACCTCCTCGGCATTCTCGGTGTCGGCCGATTTACCCTTGCGCAATTCACGAATGGCCAACTTAAGTTCACTAAGTCTTAAGCCGGCATCTTTGAGTATATTGGAAACCGGGCTTTTTTCGCTGAGCAAAGCCAGCAAAATATGCTCGAGCGATACAAACTGATCCTTTAATTCAGCCGCGTAAGCCGTGGCTTTTTGCAACACGGCTGTGGCCTCTTTGGAGAGATAGTTTTCGCCGCCGCTTACTTTGGGATAAGAAGACATCTGGCGTTCAACAGCCTGTACAACAGTCTGAGGTTGAACACCGCATTTGTTGAACAAAAAAGACAAGGTCTGCTCTCCGGCTTCCCATAAACCCATGAATAAATGCGGAGTTTCTATGCTTTGTTGGCCCAAAGCGGCCGTTTTTTGCGCTGCTTTTTGCACAGCTTCCTGCGATTTAATAGTAAATTGATTCAGATTCATATGGTAAATTTTTGTTTTACGTTTTTTATAAAAAAGCTTCCATTTCGCTCAGCTTCTACCTTCTTTCTTCAGCTTGAGTTTTATTTCAGCCTACATATTTTACAACACCCTACTATCTTCAAAGAATTTGCCAAACACACATTACTGTCATATTGACACAAAAAAACATCCCGCAAAAACAAGCGGGATGTTCTTTTTTATGTCAAACAAACCAAAATATAAGCCTATTAATCAATCGCTTAACAAATCGCCTAAGGCTTTATTTATATGTTCAAACGGAAAAGAATTCAGTAACTCGTTCATTCTAGCTGTAATTTTGTCATTACACAAATTGCCGAGGCTTCCCTCATGGCTGTGCTTAATGTTCTTGTCGGCTCTGAAGCGTCCGGCTTCAATTTCCATACCTACCTGCCGGTAAGCTTCCCTGAAGGGAACACCGTTCAAGACTCTCTTGTTGACTTCTTCCACACTGAAGATGTATTCATAGCGCGGGTCATCAAGTATGTGCTCGTTAATACGAACCCGCTCCAGACTGGCCGAGGTCATTTTGATGCAATCTATGAGTTCATCGAAGGCAGGCAGAAAAAGCTCCTTGAGCAACTGATAATCTCTGAAATAACCCGAAGGCAGATTTTGAGTGATGGCCGAAATGTTTTCGGGCAATTGTTGCAATCTGTTGCATTTAGCCCTGGTCAATTCAAATACATCCGGATTCTTTTTGTGGGGCATGATGCTCGAACCGGTGGTGAATTCGGCGGGCAAGGCAATAAAACCGAAATTCTGAGAGCTAAACAAACAAGCATCGTAAGCCAGTTTGGCAATAGTACCTGCCACCGAAGCCAAAGCACAAGCCGTGGTCTTTTCCATTTTCCCTCTGCCCATTTGAGCGTACACAACGTTGTAGTTCAAGCCTTCAAAACCCAACAATTGGGTGGTAAGGCTTCTGTTCAAAGGAAAAGAAGAACCATAACCGGCAGCCGAACCCAGTGGATTACGATTGCATACTTTAAAAGCGGCCTGCAACACCTGTACGTCGTCCACAAGCGATTCGGCGTAAGCTGCAAACCAGAGTCCAAAAGAAGAAGGCATGGCTATTTGCAAATGCGTATAGCCCGGCATCATTACTTTTTTGTAACGTTCGCTCAATTTTATAAGCAGCTCAAATAAGGCATGAACGGCTTCGAGAACTTCTTCCAGTTTGTGGCGGGTGAAAAGTTTCAGATCGAGCAAGACCTGATCGTTTCTGGAACGCCCGCTGTGAATTTTTTTTCCGAGGTCTCCCAGTTTACGTGTGAGTATAAGCTCCACCTGGGAGTGTACATCCTCCACACCCTCTTCAATAGTGAACTTGCCGGCCTGTATTTGTTCGTAAATTTCCCGTAATCCTCGCAGCAACAAAGGAAGTTCTTCGGGCGAAATCAGTCCGATTTGTTCCAGCATTCGCGCATGCGCCGCAGAGCCTAACACATCAAATTCGGCCAGATAAAGATCCATCTCCCGGTCTTTACCGGTAGTAAAACGTTCGATGTCTTTATCTACTTCGGTATTTTTTTGCCAAAGTTTCATAGTTATTAATATGAGTATTCGGTCAATAAGTTAAGAATTTTGTCCAAGCCGGTTTGAATGGAAGGCGACAAAATATGTTTCAACATAAAGGGAAGAGCAGCCTCTAAGCCGATTGTCAACAGGCAAACTTCGGGATTCTCTTCTTCAATGCTGATGATCGCGTTAAAGTCGATGGGCGATTGCTCTGCCTTTATCTTGATCACAGAACAGGGATTTCGTTCCGAGATACACAAGGCGATTTCGCCCACACCATAGCTGTCTATCACAAACCGACAGGAGTCGGCATCAAATTCAAGGCCCCTCAATTTACTCTCAGGGATCTTTTCTTTGATCTTTTCGAGCTGATTCCAATCGGAAAGAACCTCAAAAACCCTGCAGGCCGGGGCTGCAATTCTACCGGTCTGTGTCTTAAATTCGGTCATCGGTTTCTCTATTGTATCCTGGGTTTCCAGTTAGCCGGATCTTTGCGCCAGATTTGCAAAGTCTTTACATCGGCATCGCTTATATAATTTGTTTCCAGGGCCGTTTCTAAAATGGTATCGTAATCACACAAAGTGGTCAATTCCACTTTGGCTTGCTTGAAACGCTCAATTGCCACATCGAATCCATAAGTGAAGATGGCCAGCATTCCTATTACTTCGCTGCCGTCCTTGCGTATAGCCTCCACCGCTTTGAGACTGCTGCCGCCGGTTGAAATCAAGTCTTCGATAACAACCACCTTCATGCCGGGCTTTAAGTCACCTTCGATAAGGTTTTCCAGTCCGTGATCCTTGGGCGAAGAACGAACGTAAACAAAAGGCAGGCACAGTTCTTCGGCTACCATAGCGCCCTGAGCAATGGCTCCGGTGGCTACACCGGCAATGGCATCCACCTGTTCGTATTTTTCACGAATGATGCGAGCCAGTTCTATTTTGATAAAATTCCTGAGTTGAGGATATGAAAGAGTTTTACGATTGTCGCAGTAAATAGGCGATTTCCAGCCCATAGCCCAGGTAAAGGGATTGGAAGGCTGCAACTTGACAGCCTTAATTTTCAATAATTTTTCCGCAATTAGTTTTTTCAATGTTTTCATCTTAAGGATTTATGTAATTAGAACAGGTAATTCAGGCCTATATAAGTTCCAAGTCCTGCCCCGTCTTGTTTGTTGAATGCTTTGCCAAAATCGGCCGAGAGTACGAAATTTTCGTTCATGGCAATCTTGAGACCCAGACCGGCTGAGTGATGCAAACCGTCCTTGTCTGCAAAATACGCAGGATTGGCCGTCAAAACCGTTTCATCCCAATCGATGGGATCAATGATATAACCGGCATCCCAAAAGTAATTGGTCCCGATGTAAAAATTCTGGTTAAACCAGCGAAAATTAATCATTTTCCAGCGTAATTCCACGTTGGCCAGCGCAAAGGCATCGCCCACCACCCTGTTTTGCAAAATGCCGCGCAGAGTTGAGTTTCCGCCTAAACCGGTGGTAACGGTCCGGGTAGCAAAAGTGGAAATCAATTGAGGTTTACGATAAAAAGGAGCTGCCTTATTACCGATCTTGCCCTGCACACCAATTCGTATAGCTGCATTCAGCCGATTTTTGATCAGCGACTGATATTGACGGTGCATCACAATGTAATTGACATAGGGGCTTTCGTTCAGCAAAGGAGCTGCCATTTCGAGCAGCGCTTCCGTAAAGATGCCTTTATCCGGATTGGTTTTGGCATTACGACTATCGTACATAAGGCCGGCCTTCAACAGGTTAAGCATTCCGCCGTGCTTCTCACCGGGACTGATCAGCCCCCACTCCACGTATTTCTGATACAAGCCGGGCCTGTCGGGAATCTGCTCTTCGGGGGATTTACCCTTGTTGAGTTTCTCAAGGTTGACCGGGGCTATGCTGTAATTATACAAGCCGTAACCCAACAACCACTTTAAATTGTCCACCGGGAGATTTCCCTGAAAATCGGCCATTAAATGAAATTTATTTTGATGCATTTTATAAAAGGCCGAATTGGCTGCCACCGAATCGACACTGTAAACCGAACGAAACCCGTTATAGCCGAAGAAATCCTGCATCAGATTGGTCATATACGACAAATCGATAAAACTTCGCACTCCTTTTATCAAACGGTCCGAGTCGTAGTAAAGCCGGTATACGCCTGTACCTTTGGTATATCGCGACACTTCCAGATACATGGAATGATCAAAAGCAGGATAACGCGAGCCATCCCCGTAGTGAAACAAATTCAGAATAACTCCGTATTGAAAACCTAAATCTGAATTGTAAGATATGGCCGGCAATGCTCCCAGGTTGAATCCCGATTTAACAATGTCTTCTGCACGAGAATGGACAAGCAAACCAAAAATCAAAAAGGTCGTCAGGATCGTTTTCTTTTTCATAGCGGTCATAATTAGGGAGTTGACCTTTTTGCTCAGATCTTCTCAAGCTGTTTTAAATCAGGGACAAAAGTACAGATATTTTGCAATATACAAAGACAGTGTCTCAAAGAATTAAGCCAAAGCCAGGGCAAAAAAACTCAGTCTAAGCCCGGGGGCTTCCAACAAAGCATTTCCGCAAGCCTCCATGGTGGAGCCGCTGGTTAAAACATCGTCCACCAGCAAAACATGTTTACCGGCAAGTTTTTCGGAACTATTTAATCTGAAAATTTGCTGCACATTCAGGCTTCGTTCCCAAATGCTGCGCCTTGTTTGGGTAGGATTTTCCACGGCACGACCGAGAGAACCGGTATCAACGGGCAAGCCGCTGCAGTGAGCGAGGCCCCTTGCGATAAGTTCACTTTGGTTATAACCCCTCCGTCGCTCTTTGTTTTTATGTAAGGGCACCGGCAGAATCAGGTCTATCTGCTCGAAAAAGCCTTGCTTGCTCAGTTGTATTCCGGCGTAACTTCCGAGATAGAAAGCCAGTTGCCGGTTGGATTTATACTTAAAACTTTCCATCAACAACTGCATATGCGATTCCTTTTGATAATGAAAAGCCGCCGTAGCCTTTTCGAAAGGCAATTTCCCCCAAAAACGTTCACAGACAGGATTTTTATACTCGGAATGGAAACGTGTGCGCGGCAAAGCATAAAGGCAAGCCGAACAAAGATGTTCTTCGTCAGCAATAAGGTTTCTGCCGCACACAACGCAGAGAGGGGGATAAAGCAGATTTAATAATCCGTTGATAAATCCAGGCATTGGTTTATAAGATCGGGTTCAAAGCCTTTACTGTAGACAAACCTAAAGAGCTTGGCTTTTTTTTCGTAAGCCTCCAAACCGGCATAATGTTTTTGTTTTTCGTTGATCAAAGCTTTCAGCAAGTCGAAGTATTCATCGTCGGGTATTTGCTCCAAGGCTTCCTGAATGTCGGCTTCGGCTAGGCCTTTTCTCCTCAGCATGTAGCGGATTTTAATCCTGCCCCATCGGCCGAAGCGGAACTGATCCATGGTATAAGCCCTGGCGTATCTCAGATCGTTTAGGTAATTCTCCTTGCGCAGGTTTTCGAGCAAGCGTTTGGTTGAAGCCTCGTCCAGCTTGTATTTTCCCAGCTTGATCAAGACATCTCCGGAACAACGCTCCGCTTTGGAGCAATAATGCTGCGCCCAATTAAGCGCCTGCGAATAATTATCCATGGTATTTAGCGGCTTTTATCATTCGGTCACGGCCGGAAATATCCTGCCGGAGAACTGTCTCTTCGAAACCGGCCTCTTCAAATAGCTGCACAATCTCCCTGCCGTAATAAATGCTGATTTCCACATACAAACTTCCCCCGGGTTTCAGAGTTCGGGCTGCCAGGGCTGCCAGCGCCCGGTAAAAGATCAGGGCATCGTTGTCGGGCACAAACATAGCCAAAGCCGGTTCATGTTCGAGCACCCTTTTTTCCATTTTGAGGGCTTCGGCCGTGGTCACATAGGGAGGATTGCTCACAATAACATCATACACCGAAGCCCGGTCTCCGGGATTAAAACGGAACAAATCCTGTTCAATAAACGCCACATCCAGCCCGAGATCTGCAGCGTTTTTGCGGGCCAAAGCCAGAGCACCGGGCGATATATCCCAGGCTTCAACCTGCATACCGGGCAGGTGTCTGGCCAATGCCAGCGATATGCAGGCACTGCCGGTACCCACGTCCAAAATCCTACCCGTTTTGCCCTTGTTATCGTTGATTATCCATTCCACCAGCTCCTCGGTTTCGGGCCGAGGAATCAATACCGCAGGGTTGACACTGAGTTTAAGATCGTAGAAATAAGCAACTCCCGTTATATACTGCAAAGGCTCGCCTTCTGCCAGACGTCCCAGTTTTTCGTGCAACTGCCGCCTTTGTTTAGTTGAAATTTCAGTATCTTTGCCGGCATAAATATCATTTTTCGAGAAGCCACAGCAATCCTCCAGCAAAGCATACGACAACCGCCTGATTTCTTCGGGCCGGTATTGCTCTTTCAGGCTTTGAGCCGCATAGCTGAAAAATGTTTGCATGGTTAACAATTTGTTTACAAAAATAATGCATTTCTCCTTGCTCCACAACACAAGTGCCGACAAAAATCCTGAGGCTCTCTACATGCAACGTTGCCTGCAACTGGCAGCCAACGGACGCATCAGTTGTTCTCCCAATCCCATGGTCGGAGCCTTGGTAGTGCATCAAAACACCATCATCGGCGAAGGCTGGCATCACAGTGCCGGCAAGGCACATGCAGAACCCCAGGCCATAAAGTCGGTAAAAAACCGGGAGTTGCTCAAGGAATCAACACTCTACGTCAACCTTGAACCCTGCTCGCATTTCGGAAAAACTCCGCCCTGCACCGATCTGATCATCGAAAAAAAAATTCCCCGAGTAGTCATTGCCTGTCCGGATCCTTTCCCCGGAGTTTGCGGAAAGGGCATAGCCAAATTAAAAGCCGCCGGCATCGAAGTGGAACTGGGTCTGGAGGCAGAGGCCGCCAACTACCTGAACAAAAGTTTTTTCTGCTATTATCAAAAGCAACGTCCCTATATTGTCCTCAAATGGGCTCAGACGGCCGATGCTTATTCAGATTACATTCGTCAACCGGGAGACGGACAAAAA
Source organism: Bacteroidales bacterium UBA1402 (assembly GCA_002305085.1). Lineage (GTDB taxonomy): Bacteria > Bacteroidota > Bacteroidia > Bacteroidales > UBA1402 > UBA1402. The sequence goes on from DBQE01000022.1 coordinate 24,102, forward strand.
CCCTTACAAATATCAAGCGCCTACAGCCGGATGCTGGTTCATAAACTCAGGGCAGAATCCGACGCCATTATGATCGGCTCTCGTACGGCATTGCTGGACAATCCCCGTCTGACGCTGAGGCACTGGCCCGGACGACATCCCCTGCGGATAGTAATGGATCGCCAAAACACCCTGTCCAAAGACTCGCTGTTGCTGAACGATGAATTTCCCAGCCTGATTTTTACGGAAAATTTTTCGGATCGCCGCGGCAACAAAGAATGGCTGGCTCTGACCGGACACAACTCCGGCAGTATGCTCGAAGATGTGCTGGCTGTACTGCACGCACGCGATGTTCACAGCCTGTTGGTTGAGGGAGGCAGCACCCTGCAAAAAGCCTTTTTGGATGCCGGTCTTTGGGATGAAATTCAGACAGAAACCTGGCATCATACCATAAAAAACGGACATAGGGCCCTGCGCATTCCCGAAGATCAGTTGAAAGCCTGTAGCATTACAAGCACAAGTATTCCATCCGAAAACAGGACCATAACGCATTATCTCCGCAAACACTGAGCAGAAAGGCTGTTATCAGACTAATTATTCATAAAAAAACAGTTATTTGTATTTAAAGCTGAAATTCTTCTTACTTTTGCGCTTAATTTTTGGAGCTGAATGAACAAACTACTATATAGTATCGGGAAAAAAGTCTGCTTGCTGGTATTGCTCAGCCCTGTACTGCTGGGGGTTTCCTCTTGCCATAGTTTTGAGGATCAATCGTTTTCCCTGGCTAATGTGCAACATTTCGGGTTTGATTCGGTGCCGGGAATTACCCGCTACGTTTTTTACGTCGACAATTTTGCCAGGCTCATTTACAATAATGATTCGCTGCCATATCAAACACGGATTGATTCGCTGGTTCCCAGCATCGTCTTTTTTTCCTCCAACGGTAATGTATTTATCAACGACACTATGCTCTGGAAGCCCGGCGACGTATTGGATTTCAGCCGTCCCTTATCCCTGACAAATACATCCGACGACGGCAAACACCAAAAGAAATACCGGATTAGGGTAAATGCTCATCAGATCAATCCCGATTCCATGGTAATGAATGTCCTGAGCAGCCGGTTCCCAACTATTGCCGCCCGAAATAAAACCATTTCATACAATGGCCTGTTCAAAGCCTTTTTTGCTCCCGACACAGGCTCTATAATCAGCTATACTTCGACCGATCAAGGCCTTACCTGGTCGGCAGATGCCCCTGTATCCGGGCTGAACGATACCGTTTTCATTCAGAGCCTCACTGAATTCAAGGGACAATATTACCTCCTTGGGAAGCAAGGGAGGCTGTATTATTCCGCTGATCTGAATCAATGGTCCGGATCTGCAGACAGCACCAAAGTTGTAAGCCTCTTTGCTAAATTGGAAGGACGCAAGTTTCTCAGCGAAGATGCCTTGGTTGGAATCGTAGCAGACAACAGCGGAGATTTACGCTTTGCCCGCTTCGAGGGAGAGTCTGAGGGTTGGGAATGCGGCACTGCCGTTCCCGAAAATTTCCCCCTCTGCGAGTATGCCCTTACCAAATACAAAACAGTAACCGATGTTCCCTATATCAGCCTGCTGGGGGGTAAAAACGCCTCAGGTGCCCTGAATGGAGATAGCTGGAGTACCATGGATGGCCTGTATTGGATTAAAGTCAACACTAAACCCCTGCATATCGAACCCAGACAAGGTGCTTCCTTATTTCATTACGACGATAAAATGTTCTATTACGGGGGACTCGACAGCCGGGGGCTTTGCGACAATACTTTGTATGTTTCCGGGAATAACGGCGTGACCTGGTCGGCAGCCGATACCCTGCTTCAATTTTACAGCATAGACGGAGGATTGGCTTACCAGGATATTTTTGTAGAAGAAGGCAAGTATATATGGATTTTCGGCGGAGAATCCGGCAGCAACATCTCAAATAAAGTGTGGAAAGGCAACATTCACAGAAAATTATTTCCCGGGAAATAAGCGTATCTGCAAAATGAATTCGGCTTTTTTGCGTTAGAATAGGAGATGTAACAGCAACTAATCAGCATGACAGGACGAAGAGCATTCTTTTCGATTTGTTTATTACTCTGTTCAGCAGCAATGTACGGACAGAGTTATCGCATAGAAATCGGCGGTCTGGGAGGCCTTTCGTTTTACACGGGCGATGCCAACCAGACTAAGCTTTTCGAGAAAGTGCATCCTGCTTACGGGGTGTTAATGCGCTATCACCTAAACCGGCGTTTTTCCATAAAGGGGAATCTCCTGAGTGCGGGGATATCGGGCACAACCACGGACAAGCTGGAGCAATATCCGGGAGCCGAAGCCTTGGATTTTTCCCGAAGAGTTCTTGATGGAGGCCTGCAATTTGAATTCAATTTTTATGAATTCGGGGCAGCAGACTACTATCCCGGTGCCGGCAACGTTTCCCCTTACGTATTGTGCGGAATAGGACTAACCGGATATAAAACCGATAAAAACGCCCTTACCGCCAATATTCCTTTGGGATTGGGCATTAAGCTGAAATTACCTGCCCGTTTCAATTTGGGGCTGGAATGTACTTATCGCATGAGCTTTTCCGATAAGCTGGATTACACGCCTCAATCAAATTTGTTTCATTTGGATGATCCCTGGATTGCTCAAAGTGCATGGAACAAAAATAAGGACGGCTATTTTGTCCTGGCCTTTTACCTAAGTTATGACCTGTTTTATATAGGATCGAAATGTTATAAATAAGATGTCCGGATTAGAAAAAATAGACAAATCAACTCTGCCCAAACATGTGGCCATCGTAATGGACGGCAACGGACGTTGGGCTAAAGGCCGTGGCAAAGACCGCATTTTCGGCCATACCGAAGGGATTAATTCCGTTCGTGCCGTTGTGGAAGCGGCTCGTGAGTTGGGACTTTCTTATTTAACCTTATACGTTTTTTCGACGGAAAACTGGAATCGTCCTCAAAAAGAAGTCAACGCATTGATGCGGCTTATGACGGAAACCATCGACCGCGAAACCGACGATTTAATCAAAAATGGCGTACGGGGATTGGTGGTAGGAGACTTAGACAGATTAGAAAAAGACATTCAGGATAAAGTTCAGCAATTTATGCATAATACGGCTCAGGGTAATGAACTGAATTTAGTACTCGCTTTGAGTTATTCCTCCCGCTGGGAAATTATGGAAGCGGTCAAAAGCATCGCCAAAGGCCTATCCGAGGGAAGAATTCTCGAACAGGAGCTGGATGAAGATTGTTTTTCGAAACATCTTTGCACCGCCGGCATTCCCGATCCGGATTTATTAATCCGCACCGGGGGCGAAATTCGTATCAGTAACTTTATGCTGTGGCAGGCTGCTTATGCCGAATTGTATTTTACCGAAACGGCCTGGCCTGACTTCAGGAAAGAAGCTTTTTATGAAGCCATCATCGAATATCAGTCCAGAGAAAGACGCTTTGGGAAAACAAGTGAACAACTAACAAAATAGGACATTGAACAAGACTTACTCAATAATATACAGGCTACTTGCCGGCTTTTTATGTGTTTTTTGCGCCTTACCTCCGCTTATTGCACAAGAAGAGGCCTTGCCGGAGATATATTATTCCTATCCCAGAGAATTAAAAATAGCCGACATTGCCGTCGAAGGTGAAGGTATAGATAATTACGATGATTATGTGCTGATTGGCCTATCCGGATTGTCTGTCGGCCAAATAATACGAGTCCCCGGAAGCGAAACCAGCGAAGCCGTAAAACGCTTTTGGAGGCACGGCCTTTTTTCGGATGTCAAAATAATAGCGGACAAAATAGAAGGCAACGAAATATGGCTCCGCATTGTTCTCAGCCCCCGGCCCCGAATTTCGAAAATCAATTACAATGGGATGAAGAAATCCGAGATTGAGGAACTTGAACCCCGCCTGAATATGATTGTGGGCAATCAGATTACCCCCAATATCATTGACAGAGCAGAAATACTGATCAAAAAACACTACGACGGCAAAGGCTACAAAAATGCCGATGTCAATGTACTGCAACGCGACGATCCTGAATCAGAGGATCAAGTCATCATTGATATCAATGTTGATAAACAAGATAAAGTCAAGGTTAATCAGTTGATTATCGAAGGTAACGAGGCTTTTCCCGATGGAAAAGTCAAGTGGACCATGAAAAAGACCAACGAAAAAAATAAGCTGATCAACTTTTTCAGAACCAAAAAATTTGTCGATACCGAATACCTGAACGACAAAATCGCCTTGATAGAAAAATACAACGAATACGGATACCGCGATGCCGTCATTGTAGAAGATACCGTTTACCGCTTCGACGACAATACGGTGAACGTCTATCTGAAAGTCGACGAAGGACGTCAATACTTTATCCGCGACATAAGCTGGGTGGGCAACACTTTATATTCTTCCGAAGAGTTGAACATGAGGCTCCAGATAGAAAAAGGCGATGTCTACAATCAAAAAAGATTAAACGAACGCTTACATCAGTCGCCCAACGAAGACGCCGTAACCGACCTCTATATGGACAGAGGCTACCTCTTTTTTCAGGCCATACCTGTGGAGGTGTCTGTGGCTGAAGACTCCATTGATTTGGAAATCAGGCTCAGCGAAGGCCAGCCGGCCAGCATAAAGCGGATAAACATAAACGGCAACGACCGGCTCTATGAACACGTCATCCGGAGAGAACTCTACACCAAACCCGGAGAGTTATTCAACAAAGCCGCCTTAATGCGTTCGGCCCGTGAAATCGCCCAAACAGGGCATTTCGACCCGGAAACCATGGGCATCAACCCCATTCCCAACGAAGACGGTACAGTAGACATCGATTTGAACCTTACCTCCAAATCGAACGACCAGGTGGAATTTTCTCTCGGCTGGGGAAGCACAGGTATAGTGGGATCGATCGGTCTGAAATTTACCAACTTTTCCATGCGAAATTTGCTAAGGCTGGGTGAAGGAGTTTTGCCTCAAGGAGACGGACAAACCTTCAGTATTACCGGCCGCACCAATGGGCAATACTACCAATCGTACAGCTTTTCGTTTATGGAACCCTGGCTGGGCGGGAAAAAACCCAACTCTTTTTCTTTCTCAGGTTATTATTCCTATCAGACAGGCGTAAGCAACAGGTATTACGAAAATTACTACAGCAATTACATGATGCATTATGCCACTTACGGCAATACTTACGATTACGGCGATTATTACCTGACCGAAATGGACCCCACCAAATACATAAAAATGTGGGGGTTGTCTGCCGGTTTGGGTACCAGGTTAACCTGGCCGGACGATTATTTTCACCTGTTCTCTGAGTTTTCTTATCAGCACTACAACCTGGAAAATTGGATGTTTTTCCTTATTTCAAACGGCAGGAGCAACGACCTGAGCCTTAACTTTACCCTGAGCAGAAACTCCACGGATAATCCATTGTACACCCGCTCGGGTTCTTCTTATTCCTTATCGCTGGGGATCACTCCTCCGTTTTCTTTGCTTGACAACAAAACCGACGAGGATTACAAAAAAATGAGCAGTCAGGAACTCTACAACTGGATAGAATACTATAAGATTCGTTTCCGCTCCAGAACCTATACTCCACTGAGCGGGAACCGGAAATTGGTTATGGCCACCCGCTTCGATATTGGTTTGCTCGGCGCCTTTAATCAATACAAAAGATCGCCTTTCGGTACGTTCTATATGGGAGGCGACGGTATGACAGGTTACTCCAGCAGCTATGCCTACGATATCATCGCGCTCCGGGGTTACGGCAACGGCGATCTGGGTGTTGGCTGGCTCTATCAAAGGGCCGGCTTGGAACTGCGCTATCCCTTGTTGATGGAACAATCGGCTACCATTTACGCTTCTGCGTTTTTGGAAGCAGGCAACCTCTGGTCTGATTTCAAGCATTATTCTCCCTTTGAACTGAAACGTTCGGCAGGCGTAGGCGTGCGTATATTCATCCCGATAGTAGGATTATTGGGAATTGACTGGGCTTACGGATTTGATCCTGTCGGCACTGAAACCAAAGCCCATGGCGGTGAATTTCATTTCGTCATAGGACAAGAATTTTAAAATTTGTTTTTAACTTTGACCGGCTTTTAAGTCAAATACAAAAATCTCAATGGTATGAAAAAAGCTTATTTATTAATAATCAGTTTGCTTTTTAGCAGCATGGCCGTATTTGCTCAAAAATACGCCTTAGTCGATATGGAATACATTTTTTCGCGTATTCCCGCTTACGAAATGGCCAACGACCAATTGAACCAGGTGTCTAAAAAATGGCAAGCCGAAGTAGATGCCCTTGCTAACGTGGCCAAAGAGCTATACACCAAATATCAGGCCGAAATGGTTTATCTTTCGGACGATATGAAAAAGAACAAAGAGAACGAAATCCTGGCCAAAGAAAAAGAGCTGGCCGATTTGAAGCGGAAATATTTCGGTTCCGAAGGCGAACTCTATAAAAAACGCGAAAGTCTGCTTACCCCTATTCAGGACGAAATCTACAACGCTGTCAAGGAACTGGCCGAAGAACAATCCATTATGTTAATACTGGACCGGGCCTCCGGGGTCAATATTGTTTTTGCCTCTCCGGCGATAGACATCAGCGACCAGGTTTTAAAGAAAATGGGTTATTAATCCCTATCAGCCTTTTATTAGTTGGATAACACTTTTTATTATCAATACAAAAATTACGACGTTATGTATAAACATTTCATTGTTGCTGTCTTATGTTTTTTGCCCCTGCTGGCAGTTGCTCAGGAATTCGGTTACGTCAACAGAGCTGAAATATTTCAGGCTATGCCCGAAACAACCGAAGCCATGAAGAAATTAGACGATTTGGCAAAAAATTACGAGGCTGAATTGCTGATTATGCAGGAAGAATATCAAAAGAAAGGTTCCGAATTTGTAGCCCAACGAGACAGCTTGCCTGAATCGATTCGTATTCGCCGTATGACCGACATTCAAGATCTGGAACAACGCATACAAGGTTTTTATCAGGAGTCGCAGGAACATATTCAGCGCCAACAACAAGAGCTGATTATCCCGATCAACGATAAATTGACCAAAGCGGTACAAGCCGTCGGCGAAGAACTCAATATGGTTTATATCTTCGACACTTCGGCCAATATGGGCCTGATGTATTGGTCGCCGTCCAAATGTAAGGACGTCACCCCCTTGGTCAGGGCTAAATTGGGGCTTAAATAACTCTTTTCCCCGGGATGAACGCAAAGCCGATAGGTGTATTTGATTCCGGCTATGGCGGTCTGACCATACTGGAAGAATTTCGTCGCAAACTCCCGCAATACGATTATCTCTACCTGGGAGACAACGCACGAACTCCCTACGGTAGTCGTTCTTTCGAATTGGTAAATCAATTCACTTTAGAGGCAGTTCGATACTTGTTCGGGCAGGGTTGCCGTCTGATTATTTTGGCCTGCAACACGGCTTCGGCCAAGGCTTTGCGCAATATACAACAACAGTATCTTCCCAGCCTCGAATACAACTGCAGAGTGTTGGGAGTACTGCGGCCAACGGTCGAGGCGCTGGGTTCACTGACAAAATCCGGGCACGTGGGTCTGGTGGGAACACAAGGCACAATACAATCTGGTTCCTATCCCATCGAAATCCAAAAATTATTCCCCGACATTCACCTGGAGTCGGAAGCCTGCCCGATGTGGGTGCCGCTGGTCGAAAACGGAGAACACGAGAGCCCCGGGGCTTCTTATTTTGTCAAGCAACACCTGGACCGTCTTTTCCAACGCGACCCTCTCATCGACACTCTAATACTGGGCTGCACCCATTATCCTCTTCTAATCAATCAAATACGCAAACATTCCCCGCCCGGTTTACAAATTGTCGTTCAAGGCAAGTTGGTGGCTGAAAGTCTGAGCGATTATCTGCAACGTCATCCCGAAATAGAGGAGCTTTGCTCCAAAGGCAGGAGTTGTCGTTACCTGACTACCGAGGCTGAAGAGAAATTCGAGGAAATGGCTTCGATCTTCAGTCATACTTCGATACGTGTTGAACAAGTTCACCTGAATCCTCTCTGACGCATAGCTTCAAAGCAGAGTACAGCCGTCGATACCGACACATTCAGAGAATCTATATATCCCCGCATGGGGATTTTGATGCGTTCATCGGCGTTATTGAGCCAGAAAGAGCTCAATCCATCGGCTTCCGTTCCCATTACAATGGCTGTGCTGAGACGCATATCTGTCTGGTGATACCATTGCGAAGCCTGCAATTCTGCGGCCAAAATATTGATTTTATGCCGCCTCATCCAATCGAAAGCCTGTTGCGAACTGCAAACGGCCGTCTGTACGGTAAACAGGCAGCCTACGCTGGATCGTACCACATTGGGGTTATATAAATCGCACAGAGGATCGCAAACGATAACAGCGTCCACGGCTGCAGCATCGGCCGTACGCAAAATAGCCCCCAGGTTTCCGGGTTTTTCGACGGCTTCCAGCACTACGATAAAAGGATGCGCCGACAAAACCAGTTCTTCGAGCAGATGGGACTTGGGCCTGAGCGTAGCCAGCAAGCCGTCTGATCCTTCCCTGTAGGCCAACTTTTCGAAGACGGGCAAGGAGAGTTCGGTTTTGATCTCGTCGGCTATTTCCCCCACCAGTCCGGGATAATCGCTACGAGCATAAAGTTCGGGGCAAATAAAAAGCTGTTCGGGACAATATCCCTTGCTCAGGGCAAGTTGGATCTCCCGAGCTCCTTCGACCAATACCAGAGCCTGTTCTCTGCGCTCCCTGGCTTTGGCCTGCAAACGCAACAATTGCTTTATCTTGGGATTTTGCAGACTGCTTATTCGTTCCATGTATGTAAGTTAGGGAGAATTAGGGCCTAAATATACGCGATATTTGTTACATTTGTAATGGTTTGTTTTACGGGCTGTGCAAACAGCGGGTGCCGGAAGAGCTTCTCCGGCCATTGCCTGACATTAAGCGTCCATGCCCGATTTTTACACACAGAACTATGAAAAAACTGGTAGTATTGACCGGCGCAGGCATGAGCGCCGAAAGTGGTATTAAAACCTTTCGCGGATCCGGCGGTTTATGGGAAAATTACCCGATAGAAGCGGTTGCAACTCCCGAAGGCTGGAAAGCCAATCCGGAACTGGTTACCCAATTTTACAACGATCGCCGTAAACAACTCCTCGAGGTGGAGCCCAACGCCGGCCACTATGAATTGGCTGCTATGGAAAAATCTTTCGACGTGCAAATAATTACTCAGAATGTTGACAACTTGCACGAACGTGCCGGCAGCAGTAATGTCTTGCATTTACACGGCGAATTGACCAAAGTGAGAGGAGAAGTGCATTCGGAGTACATAGTGGAACTAAAACCGGAGGAATACGAAGTCAAAATAGGAGATCGTACACCCTACGGAGATCAGCTGCGTCCGCACATTGTTTGGTTTCACGAAATGGTGACTATGATTGATCCGGCTATGGATATAGTCAGACAAGCAGACTATTTTGCCGTTATAGGAAGCTCATTGGTGGTTTATCCTGCAGCCGGCTTGCTGCACCTAGTCCCCAGGCGAAGCCCTTCGTACGTGATAGATCCCGAAGAACTTTCTTTATGCCGGTTCCCGGATATTGTTCACATCAAGTTGCCGGCTTCTAAAGGTGTAAAAAAGCTGCACAGCTTGCTTTTGGAGCAAAAATAACGTTGGCACCCGGCTGTTTGGCTAAAATTTTTTATAATTTCGCCCACACTTTCGTTAATCGCAGTAAATGAGAAATTTATTTTTTATAACGGGCTTGTTTATACTATTACAGGCTTGTTCAGACAACACAAGCTTCGTTGTGGAAGGCCATGTTGAAAATGCAGAAAACAAGACCTTGTATTTTGAATTTTTTGGCCTGAGCAACACTTCCATAATTGACTCCGTGGTATTGGACGAATCGGGCAAATTCAAATTCAAAGCTCCTCTGCCTGAATATCCCGATTTTTATCGCTTGCGTTTAAACCGGCAACGCCTTTTTTTGGCTGTTGACTCACAAGTGCATATAAACATCAAGGCCTCTGCGGAAGCTTTTTCGACCGGCTACCGGGTAAGCGGCTCCGACTATTGTGTTCAAATGCAAGAACTCGCTTTATTGCAGAGCAATACACGGAGACAATACGACTCCATCCAAGCCCTTTTCAACAACAAAGAAATAGAAGAAAAAGCTTACATCGATCTGGTGTTGAATTGCATTGACGAACATAAAAAACAGGCCCAAAGGTATATTTTTTCCAAACCGTCTTCGCCTGTAGCTTACTTTGCTCTATTCCAACGCATACATAAATTATTGATTTTCGACCCCTTTTCAGAAAAAGACAATCGTCATTTTGCAGCTGTTGCTACTGCCTGGAATGTGCATTACCCCCATTCGGAGAGAACCAGGCAACTGGTTAACCTGACTATGCAGGGTATGAGCAGCATCCGTAAGCAGCGCATTACACCCCAGGACATTCCCATCATCGAAATTGATGCTCTCAAGTATTTCGAAATCAACCTGCCCAATGTTTTTGGTCAAAATATTCCCTTATCCAGCCTCGAAGGCAAGGTTATATTGTTGGACTTCACCGCATTTCAGGCAAACTATTCGGCAGCCCGTACCATCGAAATGAGAGAGCTGTACAACAGGTATGAACTATACGGTTTTGAAATATACCAGGTGTCGCTCGATCCGGACGAACATTTCTGGAAAACCGGAGCCTTGAATTTACCCTGGATTTGCGTCCGCGACAAAAACCTGCTCAACTCCGCCTATCTATCGATGTATAACGTCAGCAACTTACCCAGCTACTTTCTTATCGACAGACAGGGAAATTTAGCAGGCAGAGACGAAACTATACAGAATTTGGACGAGGCCATACAAAAGCTGCTTTAAATCCGAAGATTTAGTCAAACAAAAAAAGCCTCCTTTGTTTGGCTATATGTATTTTTAAATGGGGCCAAAATTTTTTATATCACTGAGAATTACATATCTTTGAGCCTAATTTTGAAAGGAGTTCCGGCTGTTTGCCGGGATTCTTTTTGTTTAATCCCTTTGAAAGTTTGGATTTCGACTATGGCAACAAATTACATGACCGAAAATGGTCTAAACAAATTGAAAGAAGAGCTGGAGCACCTGGAAACAGTAGAACGGGCTTACATCTCAAAACAAATAGCGGAAGCACGCGACAAAGGCGACCTCTCTGAAAATGCCGAATACGAAGCAGCCAAAGATGCCCAGGGAATGTTGGAAATGAAAATTGCCAACATTAAAGAACTAATCCGTAACGCACGTATTCTGGACGAAAGCAAAATCAGTACCGACACGGTGCAAATCCTCACCAACGTTCATCTTCTCAACCTGAAAACAAATCAGGAAATTCAGTATACCATTGTTCCCGACAACGAAGCCAATCTCAGGGAAAAGAAAATTTCGGTCAGTTCACCCGTTGCCCAGGGCCTTTTCGGCAAAAAAGAAGGAGAAGTAGTAGATATTGAGGTGCCCGCAGGCATTATAACCTACAGGATCAAAAAAATTGAACACGCAAAATAATACAGTTATGGCCAGTATTTTCAGCAAAATAGTAGCGGGCGAAATTCCCTCTTACAAAATAGCAGAAGACGAACATTTTTTTGCCTTTCTGGATATACATCCCCTGATGCCGGGACATACACTGGTAATACCCAAAAAAGAAACAGATTATCTGTTCGATATCGATGACCGGGAGCTCGCAGCCATGATAATCTTTGCCAAAAAGATTGCTCTGGCGCTTAAAACCGCTATACCCTGCAAACGCATAGGGATGGCCGTGGTTGGTATGGAAGTTCCTCATGCACACATCCACCTGATCCCCATAAACAAGGAAGCAGATATGCTTTTTTCTAAGCCCAAACTCAATCCGACAGCGGAGGAAATGAAGGCTATAGCCGAAAAAATCAGCAAGTCTTTGAAATAGCATGCCTAAGCCTTTGCACATCATTACCCCGGTCAAAGATTCTTATGAAACTGCCGCCGGGAGTATCAGGGCCATAAAGGAATCGGATTTACCTCCTTCCTGTTCCTATACTATTTACAATGACTTCAGTACGGCAAGCAACAAAAAACTCCTCGAAGAATTAACTCTGGAACTCGGTTTCGACTTGGTGCACCTGGAAGATTTGACCACCAATCCCTCGCCTAACTACCGACTGGTGCTGCAACTTGCTCAAAAAAAAGCCCTCGAAGCGGGAGCAGACCTGATGATCATTGAATCGGATGTCTACATTAAACAAGACACCATAAAGAAAATGCAGGCTGCCTGTGCTGAACTCGACAATCCCGGAATGGTGGCCGCCGTTACGGTTGACGAGAGTGGAGTTGTCAATTTCCCTTATCTTTATGCCTCCTCCTACCCCTCATCCATCATCAAAACCCGCAAACGGCTGAGTTTTTGCTGCTCTATTCTAAGCAACAGTCTTTTATCGGCCTATGATTTTAAATTTCTGGATCCGGACAAATCCTGGTTCGATGTATTTATCTCACATAAATCACGCAAGCTCGGTTTCAACAATTACCTGATTACCAAATTGCCGGTACTGCACCGGCCACACAGCAGCAGGCCATGGAAACAATTGAAATATTCCCGGCCCTGGAAGTATTACTTCCTGAAAATTCTTAAGCAGCGCGACAAAATTTAACGAGTTGCTTATCTTACAACACGACTATGGAAAAGCCTTTGATCTCTGTAATAGTCCCTGTTTATAATATGGAAGCCTATCTGGCGGAATGCATCGATTCCATCCTGAAATCGGAATATTCCCCTTTTGAGCTCATTATTATGGACGACGGCTCCACCGACAAGTCATTGCAGATAGCTCTCGAATACGCAGCAAAACACCCCAACATCAAGGCAGAATCTCAGGCCAATGCCGGGGTGTCTGCAGCCAGAAACGCAGCCATCGAACTGGCGCAAGGGAAATACATACTGCCTGTCGATGCCGACGACCTTATTCACAAGGATTTCTTAGAAAAAGCCGTCGAAGTGTTGCAAAAGCAGCCTTCGGTCAAGGTTGTTACCGCCAGGGCTGAATTTTTCGGTGATAAAACCGGAAAATGGCTGCTGCCGGATTATTCTCCGGCATTGTTGGCCAGAAAAAACATGCTGAGTGCCTGCGCTATGTATCGTAAAAGCGACTGGACTGCTTGCGGTGGTTATTGCAATTATATTCCCGGACGCGAAGACTGGGATTTTTGGATATCCATGCTCAAAAACGGCGGAGAGGTGGTAAAACTAAACTTTACCGGTTTTTATTATCGCTACAGAAGCAACTCAAAAAGAATCAGCGACAGGGGGAAAAAGAAACAAATCATCGATATTCTGAATCAGCGCCATGCGGATTTCTTCAAAAGAGAACTAAAGGGAAAACTGCATTATAACAGAACCTTTTCCAAATTTTTTAATTCAATAAACAACTTACTGGAACGCACAAAATTAATTCTCCACGAGGATTACAAAAACCTGCATCCCTTCCTGTCCTCTCTGCCCGAACAATTCGATACGTCGGGAGATTTAATGTTTCAAGCCAGAAACACCATAAAAAGTTACCGCGTTGAAGGCATGGATGTTGTAGTAAAGTCCTATGGTAATCCCTTGTTTATCAACAGAATTATTTACGGAAACATCAGAGCCTCCAAAGCCAAAAGGGCTTACAACTATGCCCTGAAACTCAGGGATTACGGTATCGGTACTCCTCAACCCCTGGCCTATATTGAGATTAAAAAAGGCCTGATTTTACATAAGAGTTTTTTCATCAGCCTGAAATCGACTTTCCCCAATCGCCTTAGCGACCTTTGTACCGAAACTCCGGCAAAAGATGTCGATAAGCTGGTAAGAGGAATCGCTGTTTTTACAGCTAAACTCCACGACCTGGGTATTTTACACAAAGATTATTCTTCGGGAAATCTCTTGTACGAAATCAATAAAAACGAAGTGCTTTTGCAGGTAATAGATCTGAACCGCATGCGCTTTGGAAGAGTAGGCCGTAAAAAAGGCTGTAAAAATTTTGAACGACTTTGTCTGAACGACGAAATCCTTAGCCGGATTGCAGAAGAATACGCCGAAGTGCGCTCCTTCGACAAAACCATATGTGTCGAAGAGGTATTAAAATACAATCGGAAACATCGAAACCGCCGCTCGAAAAAACAAGTCCAACGTCAAAGCACGTCAAAAACATAACCTTGCGCCAGACAAAATTCTATGGACCTGGGCAAGGCAGCCCTGAGATTTTTCTCCGCTTTCAGCGAATCGTGAAAAACAAGTATAGAACCTTTTCTGACACCCTTACGTACAATGTCAAAAACCTCATCGGGGCTTAATTTGGCATTGTAATCCCGGGAAATGACATCCCATTGCACCAACTCGTATTTTTTCCGGAGAGCTCTGAATTGAGCGTAAGTCAATTCGCCGTGAGGGGGACGAAACAAACTACTCCCTATCAGTTTGTCGGCCTTTTCAACATTGGCCAGATAGTCGTCCGGATTTGTTCTGAAAGCCCTCAGGTGGTTGTAAGAATGGTTGCCTGTTTGATGCCCTCTGGTTTTGATTTGCTCAAATAATTCAGGATAACGGGCAACGTTCTCGCCTACGCAAAAAAAAGTAGCTTTGATGCCGTAACGATCGAGCGTGTCCAATACCCAAGGTGTTACACCGGGTATCGGACCGTCGTCAAAACTAAGGTAAATCGTTTTTTTCGATGCAGACTTTCGCCAGGTAATTCCCGGTATCCAATGCAAGCAACGACTTAATTGCGTAAACAGCATAGCTAATTATCTGAGCCGCTGGTATTGCTGATAAAACTGGCCAAAGTGTTGCGTGTTTTTATTAAAGGCCTCCATAAAGGCGACATCGACTCCGGAAGGATTTTCCAGAGCGGAGGCTTCGGTAGCGGCACGCTGGAGAAAATTCCTAAGTTCCTGCATCACGTAAAGTTGATTATTGACCGATCTGCCGGAAGCACGCAAAAGAGGATCATTCAAACTGAAGAACCAATTCAGATTCTGAATACAAAGATCCATTCCTTCGTTTGCAATGGCCAAAGACCGTTCCTTTTCTCCCAGGTCATATAAAACCTCGGTGATTTCGAGCATTCCTGCCATGCCTCCGTCGATAAAGTTGACAGGAACATGCTCAGTGGGAAATTCTTCCAGACATTTATCTATAGCCTGCAGAGCCATATCGTACTTTCCTTCCTGATAAAGGGCCTTGATCAGAAAACCAAAGTGTTGCCTGTGAGTGCGACACATTCTCAGGTTGTTTTCGTCGAGGTAAATATCGGGGTTCTCCTTGATGCCTCCCCAACGGTATTTATTTACCATGTTGTCGTACATTTTATCGGTGTTTATTGCCCTGTTGCTTTCCAATGGTGCAAGCTTATAAATGAGCCCTTCATGCAGAAAATACCGTTGCAACATGGTCATTAGCGCAGGGTCTACGGTTACGGCATAGTACATGGATCTTTCCCAATTGTTTTCCTCGAGCAACTTGAGCGTCATAATCTCGTGTTTACCCAGATAATTCTTAGCCGACAAATCGATGAACATACGCGGCACAATATGTTCAGCGTATTTGGGCTCCAGGTAACCGTTTTCAAGCACTTTTTCTGCATCAACATCCAAATAGAGCTTATTGGCAGGAATGTGATCTACATTATCGCCGTATCCCTGCACGCGCTTGGTGCTTGCGTCATCACTGCCCAGCCAGTTCATGGCGAAGGGCAGACTGATCGTATCCTGGGTACGGGGAATAACACGGGCAATATCGCGCTTACCGTTGCTGTATTTCGATTTATCCCAGCTCACCGGGAAAGCATCCGACTCGTAATAGGGCCTCAACATTTGATCGTAGTACCAGTCGGTTTGCAAATAACTCAGGTTGCAGACACGAACGTCGGTTCTTATGCCTTCCACCTCCTGCAAATACCACAAGGGGAAGGTATCGTTATCGCCATTAGTGTAAATGATGCTGTTTTCATCGCAACCTATCAGGTAATTATAGGCAAAGTCACGGGCCGTATAACGAGCGGAACGATCGTGATCGTCCCAATTTTCGGAAGCCATAAGCACAGGAATACCCAGCCCGAGCACCCCGGCCAGCAATGCCGACGGTACCGGCTTCAGGGCTTTGCGCAGAATGGAAACCAGAGCCGGCACACCCATACCTATCCATATACAAAAGGCATAGAACGAACCGGCGTAGGCATAATCCCGCTCGCGAGGCTGCAAGGGAGGCTGATTCAAATACAACACTATAGCCAGCCCGGTCATCAAAAAGAGAAGCAAGGTAATCCAGAATCCCTGCACGCCCTTTTTCCCGGCATAGGCCTGATACAAAAGCCCCAGAATTCCCAAAAGCAAGGGCAACATATAATAACGGTTGCGACCCTTGTTATCGGCCAGTTCCGGCGGAAGATTGCTCTGATCACCCACCAGGTGTTTATCGATGAAATTAAAACCGGTAATCCAGTTCCCGTTGTTGGCCTCGCCCCCCAGGTTTTGAATATCGTTTTGCCGGCCCGAGAAATTCCACATAAAGTAGCGCCAGTACATAAAATTAATCTGATACGAAAAGAAGAAGCGCAGGTTTTCGGCCATGGTAGGCTTATAAACGGTTTCAATCTGACCGCATTTATTGTACTTGACGGGAGTTCCTTTGAAATTAATCCAATCCTTGTACATCACCACATGTTCCGGTTTATTGCTGTGCATACGCGGAAAGAACATATTGAGTTCATCGGCCATTACCGGGCGTTCGTTATAGCCGGAAATGAAGTAACGATCCTTTTCGTCGGGCGAAGTTTTAACCTGCTTGCTCCACACCGGGCCTCTTTTTTTGTATTGAGGGACACAAATATTGCCTTGTCTTTTCCATTTTATGTCCGAGGCAAAAGTTTGTCCGTAAATCAGAGGAGTTTCGCCATATTGCTCACGATTAAGATAGCGCTCGAGGGTAAACATATTGTTGGGAGAATTTTGATCCATCGGAGGTTGTGCATTTGAACGAATCACAATTACCCCGTAGCTGAAATAACCGATAAGCATTACCATCAGCGCCAGTAAAGAGGTATTGATGAGCTTACCGTTAATTTTCTTCCACCTGAAAACCACGGCGAGAGTCAATCCGCAGAGCAAAATCCATACCCAGGGGCTGTTGCCGAAAAACGGAATACCGGACAATACGATATTCAAAGCGAAAGCCAGTTTCATCCTGAATTCATTCTTACCCCGGTAGCTTTCTGCCAGTCCCCAACAAAGGACAGCGATCATGACTAATATGTAGGCAATAGCTCCCGAGTTAAATTTGAAACCCAGCACATTAACAAACAAAAGATCGGCCCAGCCGGCCATATTCACAAAGCCGGGAACCACACCGTAAAGTACTATGGCGATCAGGACAAAAGAGCCTAACAGAGCAAGAGCGGCTCCTTTGGCATTGGCATTTTGGTTTTTTCTGAAATAAACGACCAGCACCAAAGCCGGGATACACAATAAATTCAACAAATGCACCCCTATGGAAAGCCCCATCAGATAGGAGATAAAAATAATCCAGCGCAGTGAATGCGGTTTGTCGGCTTCTTCTTCCCATTTGAGTATAGACCAAAAGACTACGGCTGTAAAAAAGGAAGAATAAGCGTACACTTCGCCCTCCACGGCCGAGAACCAAAAAGTATCGGAAAAAGTGTAGGCCAAAGCACCTACCAGACCGGCACCCAAAACAGTAATCATTTCTGCCGGCTTCATATTATCGTTGTCCTTAACGACTACTTTTCTGGCCAAATGAGTAATAGTCCAAAACAAAAACAAAATAGTAAAGGCGCTAAACAATGCCGACATGGCATTTATCATCTTAGCTACCTGCTCGGGGCCACTGGCGAAATTCGCAAAGAAGCGACCTGTCAACATAAAAAACGGAGCTCCGGGAGGATGTCCCACATCGAGCTTGTAGGCCGCCGAAATGAATTCACCGCAATCCCAGAAACTGGTCGTAGGTTCAATGGTGAGTAAATACGTTACGGCTGCCACCAAAAAAGCGAACCAACCGAATACGTTGTTTAAAAGCTTGAAATTTTTCATGTTGTTACAATGCAAAAGGGCTAGCGATCAACCCCGAATGATAATGTTGAATTTGGGACAAAGATAAAATTATCGCATCAATAAGCGGCAAAGATAGAAAAACAAATCCAAACACAAGCCTGTACTATGGTTGATTCCGACCGCTTAAGCCGCTTTTGGCAGAAAAACGATACATAAAACCCAAACGAAACTCGGTTGAACAAGGGCCCCGCACGATGTCCAACATAGTCCCCACTTCCTCGCGGTCGGAATAAGCCCGGTGCCTGAGTCTCGCCCAACATTGAAAATTACGGCCCGGCTTCAGCTTGCAGCACAACACATAGGCACTGCCCGTACCACTGTAGGCAGGAATAGAGAAAACACCCGGCAGATCGTACTCGTAAAAATAGATTCTGTTTTCATATTTTTCGGTATCAAACATGGCGTATTGCAAAGATAAACTGAGCCGCTCATCGGGAGTTTTATAACGGCATTCCTGCGAAAACAACGCACCCGTAGATGTTTCAAAGCCGGCAACATTAAACCGGTTGAGTTCCGCTTTTGTTTTCAGGCTTAATCCTCCAAAACCGGCTTTTAATTGCAGACGCAACTGCCTTTTAGTATTGTCGGCACATGGTGTTATGCCTTTTCTTCCTTCGACCGGCAAGTTTGCTGTTTTAGTTTTTTCCCGGTAACGCAGGCTCCATTCAAGACCATTTACAATGCAAGAGCTGAGTTCCAGCCCAAGATCGTGACCCGACGAAGGGGCATTGACTCCGTATTTCAACCAGGGAAAAACAAATACATCCAGGTAAGTGTCCATTTTCAGACGCTCAAACAAACGGCATTCCATAGCGGTAAACCAGCCGGTTTCATTACACACCCGGCTGTTTTCCGAAAAAGCTGCCGCAAAATAAGCCTGGTAAGCCGGGCTGTAATAACGAAAAGAGTGAACCATATTCAGCAAAGGATGAGGCTGGTATTGCAACTGATGGAAATGGGCGGTATGAAATTTATTATCAAAAGCGCATTCACCGCTGAACAGGGCCTTTCCGGCCCGAAAACGGTAATCGAGCGAAAAATTCAGGTTGTCTCTGCCTCTAAAATAAAACAGAGAGTAGGGTTTGAGGTCGGGATTACAGAAAGCATTGAACCTGTAATAAAGCACATTGGCCCCGGCCTGAAAATAGCTCTGATTAATGCCGATGTGCGCTCCGGTACTGTATTGCCTTAAAGCGTTCCTGTAACTGAGCTCCTTCGAAGTACGGTGCAAGCCGTCGCTGCGAACAGAGGTGAAACTGCCCTCTTCAAGCACGGCATCCAGTTTACGACTTGAGGCAAAGACCAGTAATTGAAGATGTTCCGACAAGGAAAGATCGATGGCGGCACCCCTGAAATAAGCGCTTTCGGAACAGGAAAAATGGCTGCTCAGCATTTTTGGAACGGATGCCAACGCAGACGGGGAAGTGGTTTTTCCCGAACTGAAACCCGAAGAAACCAGCAAACCACGGCCTAACTTAAGGCGATAATCTCCCAGAATTAAATTGTTGATCTTTGCCAATTGGTGAACAGCTATATGAAAAGACAAAAAGTCCACGGGCCTTTCGCCCAAATCGTGTTCCATTACCAAACCGTACTGCAACTGACACCCATAACTGTAGCGGTATTTGCAAACTCCCGAAAAGGGCAGTCCAAGGTAAGCTTTCCCTTCGGCTTTCGAGGCGGAATCGCCGGCATTAAGCAGCCCCTGCCTGGGTTGAAAACCGGCAGCCGTGTAGGCCCTGATTTCGTGCTTTCCACAGCTCAGGAGCTTTTTAAAATCGACCTTTTCTGAGGTTTGGTCAGCTGCGCCGATGTACAAAAAAGGGCGAATGCGCCTAAGACTCACTTCATCCATACCTTCGCACAACAGCAACTCCGACAAAGAGTATAAAGGTTTACGACGGTATAAAAAATAGGCCAGTTTTTCTTTTTGATCCGGACTCAAAAAAGGCAAAGATTCCAATTGTTCTCTGCCGGCGTCGTTTAGGTTGACAGGTTGTTCCAACAATTCATACAATTCCTGAGCCAGGGCTTCGGCATCGGCTTCGGGATTTTGTTCTACCCAATCCGAGAGAATATGCTCCAAATCATCCGTATCATACGATTCCTGCGCACTAAGCAGCTTTGAAGAAATAAGGATAAGCAAAAGCAGGCAATCAAGGCGTATAATGCAGCGTGACAGCATAAGAAGCGGGCAATTGTTTATGCAGACGGCAGGCAGCCTCCAAACTGAATTTTTTAAAAGAGCAGGCCAGACCGAACGAAGGCTGCATAACCGGATAAAGGAGACCCAGCCTGCATCGAAGGCATTTTAAAACGGCAGCTTCCATCCCCAAATTCACCAGAATGTCCTGTCTTTGGGGTTTTTCCATTTCCAATACGAAATCGAGGCGAGGATCGGGACGGTATGCACAAGCCAGGTGATAACTTTGAATCAAAGGTATACCCGAAGCTTTGGCTGCTATGGGATTGAACATATAAGCCCCCAGCCTCCATTGTGTATTGACAAGGTAATACACAAAACATTCCGTCAGAAGAGCCGTTCCCTCATGAAGCCGATTCCCGGCCAAAGAATATATCCCCAAACGGAAGCCCCCGCTAAGATTTTCTGTCGGTGAGCGTGCACAACCCAGACTGATCAAGCTCTCGTTGTAATCGTCCCCGCCCGATCGCCCCATATTCAACTGTAAATCGGCCAGAGGAGATCTCAACTGAATCATCAGGCCGGTGACCGCCAGCGAAGCCCGGTTAAAAGGCAAATAATAGGTGGCCTGAGCACGCTGAACACCCAACATGTTATCTTGTTGTCTTTGATAGGAAGGTCCCGAAAAAAGCCATTGAGAAATAAGCATGGCATCGCCCATAGCCATACTTTTGGCATCTCCATACCATTCGCGGGCGGAAATTGTTTGTGCATAAAATCCCGGGGACGAATGCAATAGCATTATTATCAGGGCGCAATACCACAACATCTTACTCTTTCCCCGGACAACAGACGGATCCTGAGCTGCAAACCAATCCAGAGCTGTAAACCAATCCGGAGCAACAAACTGGTCTAAAACAACAGATTGACCCAAAGCTCCAGATTGATCCGGAGAAGCGAACCGACCCAAAGATGCAGACCGAATCGGAACTGCAAATCTACGCTTAAAGAATCTCAAAACATTCATGCTGATCAAAATTAATTGATGCAAATTTAATGTCTTCTGTTTGATTCTTTACTATTTACTTGTTGCCAAATAAACACTTCCCGTTCAATAATTCCATTTATTTGCTACTTGGTTTTAAAGAGGTACTTTTGCAAAACCAGAAACGAATTGTATGCGCTATCTTTTGTTTACGCTGTTCCTTTTGTTAAGCATAAACAGCCGGGCACAAATTGACGAAGGTATAAACAGGCTGCTTCCTGCGCGACCTCCGCAGTCGATTCCTGCACGGATAGAAGGCGGAGACACTGTGTTGCTGGTGAATCTTAATCCCGTCTATGTTTATCCGGGCATGGTGTTCAAAAACAAACGTGAAGAGCGCTACTATTCGCGATTGGTACGCGATGTAAAACTGTGCCTCCCTCTGGCCCGGATAGTCTCGGGCACCCTTATCGAAACGGCCGAATACCTGGAAACCCTCCCTGACGACAAAGCCCGCGAGAAGCACCTGAGACAAATGCAGCGCGATCTGATCAAAGATTATGAACCCACATTACGCAAGATGAGCTATAGCCAGGGAAAAATCCTGCTAAAGCTCATCGTACGTGAATGCGATTCTTCGCCTTACGAAATAATCGCAGCCTATAGGGGTTATTTTGCTGCCAATTTCTGGCAGGGCGTAGCCAAGCTGTTTACGGCGGACCTTAAAACCGATTACAATCCCACCGATAACCAGGCCGACCGGCTTATTGAGCGAGTAATAATTATGGTTGAACAGGGAATGTTATAAACCGAAAGCCTTTTTTATCTGCTCTACGTAATCCAACTTTTCCCAGGTAAACAATTCCACTTCTATTTTTTTGTCTCCTTCATAGCGCGACGAAAAATGTTTGACCAGCTTCTGGGGTTCTCTGCCAAAGTGCCCGTAAGAAGCCGTTTCGGAATAGATAGGTTTACGCAGTTTCAAGCGTTGTTCTATGGCTTTGGGACGCATATCAAACAACTGGACCACCTTTTCTGCAATCTCTCCGTCACTGATTTTAACACGAGACTTACCGTAAGTATCGACAAAAATATTTACAGGATGTGCCACACCAATGGCGTACGATACCTGGATCAGAATTTCGTCTGCCACGCCGGCAGCCACCAGGTTCTTGGCAATATGCCTGGCAGCGTAGGCGGCCGAACGGTCCACCTTGGAGGGATCTTTACCTGAGAAAGCACCTCCCCCGTGGGCTCCTTTACCGCCGTAAGTATCCACAATTATTTTTCGGCCGGTCAAACCACTGTCACCGTGGGGGCCGCCTATCACAAACTTACCGGTGGGATTTACATGCAAGATAAGCTTATCGTCGAGCAAGGCCTTCAGGCGCGGATCGGCGTTAAAAACCTCGGGCAACAGGTATTGCTGAATATCTTTACGGATGATACTTAGCATCTCGGCATCGGCTTGCTCCTGACTGAGTCCCTTGCCGGCCGAAATAAACTCGTCATGCTGCGTGGAGATCACGATGGTATGAATCCGCTCGGGCTTCCCATCGT
Organism: Bacteroidales bacterium UBA1402; assembly: GCA_002305085.1. Lineage (GTDB taxonomy): Bacteria > Bacteroidota > Bacteroidia > Bacteroidales > UBA1402 > UBA1402. The sequence goes on from DBQE01000022.1 coordinate 46,919, forward strand.
CGTTGTATTCAACGGTAACCTGCGATTTGGAATCGGGACGCAGGTAAGTCATTACTTTCCCTTCGCGCCGGATAGCAGCCAACTTTTTGAGCAGGCGATGCGAAAGCTCCAAAGGCAAAGGCATGTAATTGTCGGTATCCTTGCAAGCATACCCAAACATCATGCCCTGGTCGCCGGCACCCTGGTTCATAGGATCGATTTTGGCGGCACCGTCAACGCCCCGGTTGATATCTTCCGATTGCTCGTGTATGGAAGAAAGCACCCCACAGGAATCTCCGTCGAACCTGTATTCGCTTTTGGTATAACCAATCTTTTTAATAACCTGCCTGGCTACCTCTTGCACGTCAACATAGATGCTCGACTTCACTTCGCCTGCCAGAATAACCTGGCCGGTGGTTACCAAAGTTTCACAAGCTGTTTTGGAATTTTCGTCGTAAGCCAGAAAGGCGTCAACCAAAGCATCCGAAATCTGATCGGCTACTTTGTCGGGGTGTCCTTCGGACACCGATTCTGAAGTAAATAAATATCCCATCGTTCTATCTGTTTTAATGCCCGCAAATACACTGAACCGGCAGGATCAGGGGCTGGTGACACTTAATAAAAGTCTTGGAAGTCAGGGGAGATTGCAGAAAAGAAGATGATTCTTTAGCATTTTTTCAAGTGGTTGCAAGCGTCCAAATCCTTCCACATAAGACCCCGCAAAAGTACGTCGGCTTTTTATGTCTTCCAAAAAAATCCCCACATTTTTGCTTCACAGTTTTCGTTTAAACCAAAAATAGCTATTTTTGAGCCTCGTTGACAGTACCCTGACTTAGGGCTGAATCTTTTTATCTCATATAATATGAAAAACGCTTTATTCGTTGTAAGCATCACTTTTTTATTGAGTTTTACACTGCGGCTTTCCGCCCAGGACAATCGTTTTAACCCGGAAGGGAGTTCCACTCCCTCCGTCCACGACCCGGTAGTGGCCAAACAGGGCAATACCTATTATTTGTTTTGTACCGGATTTGGCATCTCCGTCCTTTCTTCGACCGACATGATCAACTGGAAACGCGAGAAACCGGTTTTTTCGGAGCCTCCCGCTTGGGCTGTTGAAGCAGTGCCCGGTTACAGGGGACATACCTGGGCGCCCGATATTATTAAGCACCAGGGCAAGTATTATCTTTATTATTCGGTATCCACTTTCGGCAAAAACAATTCCTGCATAGGCGTTGCCACCAACAAGACGCTCGACCCCGGGTCGCCCGATTTCAAATGGGAAGATCAGGGCATGGTGTTGCGCTCCATTCCCAACCGAGATATGTGGAATGCCATAGATCCCAACATCATCATAGATGAAGACGGTACGGGCTGGATGAGCTTCGGCTCTTTCTGGGAAGGTATAAAGCTGGTCAAACTCGACAGCAGCCTCTGCGCCCTGGCAGAGCCTCAGGAATGGCATCCGCTTTCGCGCAGACTGCGCCTCATCAACGACCAGGATGTGGAACCCGGAGGAGGAGCCGTCGAAGCCCCTTTTATTTTCCGCAAAGGCAGTTTCTACTATCTCTTTGTTTCTTTTGATATGTGCTGCCGCGGAGCCCAAAGCACCTACAACGTAGTGGTGGGCCGTTCCCGAAAAGTAACCGGCCCTTACGTGGACAGAGAAGGCAACGTGATGACCAAAGGCGCAGGAACCTTAGTAGTCAAAGGCAATGAACGCTTCCCCGGTGTCGGACATAACGCCGTAGCCAGCTTTGGGGGCAAAGATTACCTGTTCTTTCACGGCTACGACATGGAACGCAACGGCCGCTCTATCCTTCTGATACGCGAAATCAAATGGGATGATCAGGGCTGGCCTAGCGTTGTATTGTAAACGCTGCCTGTTCCTCTCTGAACATCAATCTCAACAACACTTTTTGCCCGTCGGAACTCGGCCTAATCAGGTAAATGCCTTCGGGCTGTCCGTTCAGATCGAGCTCAACCGGGTTTTGGTTTGTTGGCTTGACTTAATCGATTATCATAGAAATACTATCCGACTGAGAACTAGATTACAATGTTCACTATCTTCCCCGGAACAACAATAATCTTTTTGGGCGTTTTGCCTTCGAGCCACTTTTGACTGTTTTCGTGAGCCAGAGCCAATTGCTCCACTTCCTCTCTGCCGGCTTCCGACGAAACGTCCAGCATAAAACGGGTTTTCCCGTTGAAAGAAACGGCGTAAGTCACCTGATCTTCCACTAAGTAATCTTCGTTCAATTCAGGCCAGACGGCATCGCAAACAGAAGTCTGCTCCCCGAGCGCCTGCCAGATTTCTTCGCTGAAATGCGGGGCAAAGGGGGCCAAAAGGATGATCAAGGGTTTAATTATGTCTCTTTTGTTGCATTTCATTGCCGACAATTCATTGACACAGATCATAAAAGCGCTGACGGCCGTATTGAACGAAAAATGTTCAATGTCCCAATTCAGTTTCTTGATCAACTTATGAAGCGATTTCAGTTCCTGTTTGCCGGGAGCTGCATCGCTGAAACTGAACTCATCTTCCGAAACACAAAGATTCCATAGCTTTTTAAGGAAACGGTGCACGCCGTCAATCCCGTTGGTATCCCAGGGCTTGGATTGCTCCAGAGGACCCAGGAACATTTCGTACAACCTCAGGGTGTCGGCTCCGTATTTCTCGACGATCTGATCGGGATTGACCACGTTGTACATCGACTTGGACATTTTTTCGATGGCCCAGCCACAAATGTATTTGCCGTCTTCCAGAATAAACTCGGCATCTTCGTAGTCGGGACTCCAGTTGCGAAAACGCTCCAAATCCAGCACGTCGTTGTTTACAATGTTTATATCCACGTGAATGGCAGTGTATTCGTACTTGTCTTTGAGATTATTGGAGACAAAAGTGTTGCTGTCTTTGATTCTGTACACAAAATTGGAGCGGCCTTGAATCATACCTTGGTTAACGAGCTTCTTGAAAGGTTCATCTTCGCATACCACCCCCAGATCGTACAAAAATTTATTCCAGAAACGGCTGTACAGCAAGTGTCCGGTGGCGTGTTCCGTACCCCCGACGTATAGATCGACCTGTCTCCAGTAAGTATTGGCTTCTACCGAAACCAGGGCCTCTTCGTTATGCGGATCCATGTAACGCAAATAATAGGCCGACGAACCGGCAAAACCCGGCATGGTGTTCAATTCCAAAGGATAACCCTCTTCGGTTTTCCATCCTTTGGCGTGACCCAGCGGAGGTTCCCCTTTTTCGGTAGGCAGAAAATTATCCACTTCGGGCAATTCCAGAGGCAAAGAGCTCTCGTCCAACACTTGAGGTAAACCGTCTTTGTAATAGACCGGAAAAGGCTCTCCCCAATAACGCTGACGGCTGAATATGGCATCGCGGAGCCGGTAATTCACTTTGATCCGTCCCAGTTGGTTCTTAATAAGGTAGGCTTTTGTTTTTTCAATGGCTTCCGGCACACTCAATCCGTTTAAAAAACCGGAATTCATCATAATGCCCTCTTTGGCATCGAAACTTTCTTCCGAAATATCGCAACCCTCAATCAAAGGGATAATGGGCAGATCGAAGTGTTTTGCAAAAGCATAGTCCCGGCTGTCGTGTCCGGGAACAGCCATAATGGCTCCGGTACCGTAGCCGGCCAACACGTAATCGCTTATCCAAATGGGGATTTCGGCTCTCGACAACGGATTTATGGCGTAACTGCCGGTAAACACACCGCTTACCCGGCGGTCGGCTATGCGTTCCCGTTCGGTGCGTTTCTTCACTTTCTGAAGATAGGCGTCCACGCCAGCCTTATATTCGGGTTTTGTAAGGCTCGCCACTAATTCGCTTTCGGGAGCCAATACCATAAATGTTACTCCGAAAATAGTGTCGGCACGGGTGGTAAAAATGGGGATGGTCAGGTCTGAATCTTTGACCCCAAAGTTCATTTCGGCTCCTTCGGAACGACCTATCCAATTGCGCTGGGTTTCTTTGAGCGAATCGGTCCAGTCGATTTTTTCCAAACCTTGCAGCAAACGTTCGGCGTAGGCCGAAATGCGCAAGCACCACTGGCGCATCAGTTTTTGTTCCACCGGATACCCTCCTCGCAACGACAAGCCTTCGCTTACCTCGTCGTTGGCTAAAACCGTGCCTAAAGCCGGACACCAATTCACCATGCTGTCGCCCAGGTAGGCAATGCGGTAGTGCATCAGCAACTCTTGTTGCTTGAGGTTATCAAAGCTTTTCCACTGAGCAGCCGAAAATTCGGGCAATTCTTCACCTCCGTAAGCGGGGATGTCTTTATTGCCGTGCGACTCAAAGAGCTCAATCAATTCTTCAATAGGCCGCGCCCGATCCAGTTCTGTATTGTAGTAGCTTTTAAACATTTGAATAAAAGCCCATTGAGTCCACTTATAATACTTAGGCTCACAGGTTCTGACTTCGCGGCTCCAATCGAAACTGAAACCGATTTTATCGAGCTGCTCCCTGTAACGCTCAATGTTATTGGCTGTAGTAATGGCCGGATGCTGGCCGGTTTGAATGGCGTACTGTTCAGCGGGCAGGCCGTAAGCATCATAACCCATAGGATGCAACACATTGTATCCCTGCAATCGCTTATATCTTGCCACTATGTCGGAAGCTATGTAGCCCAAGGGATGCCCCACGTGCAAACCCGCTCCCGAAGGATAAGGGAACATATCCAGCACATAGTATTTAGGTTTAGATCGATCTTCGTAGACTTTGTATGTTTGACGCTTAATCCACTCCTCCTGCCACTTCTTTTCGATGGCGCTGAAATTGTACTCCATTTTCGCTTTCTAAAAAACGCTGCAAAGGTACTAAAGATTTGATGAAAAAAAGATTACTTTTGCAGTCCAATTTCCTGCGATAAGTGGGTTATTTCGGATTTTTGAGCCACAAACAACGGTGTTGCTATGGTACGCAAATTTGATTTTTTGGTAATCGGCTCCGGTCTGGCCGGAATGAGCTTTGCCCTGAAAGTGGCCGACAAAGGGACGGTGGCCATTTGCTGCAAGTCGGCTTTGGAAGAAGCCAACACCTTTTATGCTCAGGGCGGTATCGCCTCCGTCACCAATCCGGCAACCGATAATTTTCAAAAACACATAAAAGACACCCTGATCTGCGGAGACGGACTATGCGATAAATCGGTGGTGGAAAAGGTGGTAAAGGAGGCTCCTGCCCAGATCGCCGAACTGATCCATTGGGGAGTTGCCTTTGACAAAGACCAGAGCGGACATTACGATCTTCATCGCGAAGGAGGCCATTCCGAAAACCGCATCCTTCACCACCAGGACGCTACCGGAGCCGAAATTCAACGCAGCCTGATCCGCCGCATCCAACAACATCCCAACATCCAGGTTTTCGACCATCATTTTGCCATCGAAATACTGACCCAACACCATTTGGGAGCCACCATTACCAGGCAATCCGAACATATCGAATGTTACGGAGCTTATGTGTTGAACCAGCGCACCAGAGCCATACATACTTTTTTGGCCAAAGTCACCATGATGGCCACCGGAGGCATTGGTAATATTTACCAAACCACCACCAATCCCGTGATTGCCACCGGCGACGGCATTGCCATGGTCTACCGGGCAAAAGGGCAGGTAAAAGATATGGAGTTTGTGCAGTTTCATCCTACTGCTCTTTATCATCCGGGCGAAAGACCCTCTTTTTTAATTACGGAAGCCATGCGGGGTTACGGCGCCGTATTGCGTACACGTGACGGAGAGGAATTTATGCAAAAATACGACGACAGAGCTTCACTGGCTCCCCGCGATATCGTTGCCCGCGCCATCGACACCGAAATGAAAATCCGGGGTACCGATTACGTTTATCTGGACGTTACCCATAAAGAGCCGGCTGAAACCAAAAAACATTTTCCCAATATCTACAAGAAGTGCCTGTCTATCGGCGTTGACATTACCAAAGAGTATATTCCGGTGGCTCCCGCTGCCCATTATTTATGCGGCGGCATCGAGGTCGACAAAAACGCCGAATCGAGCATAGACCGCCTGTATGCCTCGGGTGAATGCGCCAGAACAGGGCTGCACGGGGCAAACCGGCTGGCTTCCAATTCTCTGATAGAAGCCATCGTATACGCCGATTCCGCTGCCAAACACGCTGTGGGACGCCTGAAAGACATAGGCTTCGAAGAAAGAATTCCCCTGTGGAACGACGAAGGAACTCGGCTGCCCGAAGAAATGATTCTGATTACCCAAAGCGCCAAAGAAGTGGGTCAGATTATGAGTTCCTATGTGGGCATTGTTCGCTCCAACCTCCGGTTGAAGAGGGCTTTGGACCGTCTGGAAATTCTCTATCAGGAAACCGAAAGGCTCTTTATACGTTCGGTTGTTTCCAAGGAAATTTGTGAACTCCGGAACATCATCAACACTGGTTATCTGGTAATCAAGCAGGCTCAGTTACGCAAAGAGAGCCGGGGCTTGCATTATACCATCGACTATCCGAACAAAAACGAACTGGGACATACTTATCCCCTAAACTCCTAAACCGCCATGTCCACCATGCTGTTTCAAGATATTATATTCGGTCCGGTCAAGAGCCGACGACTCGGTATTTCACTGGGTATAAACCTCTTACCCTTGAGAAAAAAGTTTTGCAGTTTCGACTGCCTGTATTGCGAATGCGGGCTGGGCGACATGAAAAACAGGGGTATTCTTCCGAAAACAGAACAAGTAATTGCCGCTCTCGACCTCAAACTTCAGGAATTGCTGGCCAAGGGAGTTGTTCCCGATGTCCTTACCTTTGCCGGTAACGGAGAACCCACCTTGCATCCGGACTTTCCGGCCATCGTCGATGCAGTTGTTGTGTTGCGGGATCGTATGGTTCCTCAGGCTAAAGTCAGCGTTTTGTCCAATTCAAGCCGGATAGACAAAGCAGAAATCAGGGCAGCCCTGTTAAAGGTGGACAACAATATTCTAAAGTTAGATTCCGCTTTGGAATCGACTGTACAATGGCTGAACCGGCCGGTTAAAAAGGCTTATTCCATTCAGCAACAAATTGAATATATGCAGCTCTTTGAAGGGAAACTGATCGTTCAGACTCTCTTTCTGCGCGGAACCTTCCTGGGCAAAATCATAGACAACACCACCGAAGAAGAAATCACTGCCTGGATCGAAGCCCTGCGCAAAATCAAACCCTTTTCGGTGATGATCTACACCCTCGACAGAGAAACCCCGGTGCAAAGCCTCGAAAAAATTCCACTGAAAGAACTGGAAACGATCGCCCGTCGACTGCGGGATGCAACCGGTATTCCCTCTACAGTGGCCGGCTGAGCATGAAACAACAAAACGAATTCATTCCCGCTAAGTCCTGCGAAATCTGCCCGACTGCCGACGGCTCGCAAACCCTGTATTCAAACAGTGTGCAGGAACATTATCATTCTACTTTTGGCGCCCTTCAGGAATCACGCCATATCTTTATTCAGGCCGGCCTGCTCGAAGTATACCGCCGCAAAACAGCAGGAATAAATCTGTCCTTGAAGGTTTTTGAGCTGGGCCTGGGAACCGGCCTCAACGCCTTGCTAACCATACTGGAAGCCGGGAAGCTGCAACTGAACTTGAGCTACGATTGCATAGAAGCCTACCCTCTATCTCCCGACCTGATCAAGGCTCTCAGCTATCCGGCCCTGTTTTCGGAGCAAGATCAAAACAAGGCTACTGCCGTTCTCGATTTCATTCATTCCGCGGAATGGAATGTTCGCCACACAGAGCCGGCTTCACATACAACATTCACCAAGTTCCGTGGAGATTTTGCTTTGTTCGAACTGCCGCAGAGTTACGACCTGGTGTACTGGGATCCTTTTTCGCCCGAAAAACAAGCCGGAATGTGGACAGAAGAACTTTTTACCTCCATGTATAAACACATGACAACAGGGGGCATTCTGGTAAGTTATTGCGCCAAAGGCGAAATCAGAAGAAGATTACAAAGAGCAGGCTTCGGCGTGGAAAGACTGCAAGGGCCTCCGGGAAAACGCGAGATCATCCGGGCCACCAAAGAATAATGTACCCCTGCTCAGAAAGCGGAAAAATACCGGAGAACTGCAAGCCAAGAGAACGATCAAAAGGAAAAGAAAAAAGACAAATAATTGCCCACGGCCGTCAAAAGAAAAACATATAAAGCCAAACGGCCAAACAAGTTCACTTCCGACCCGTAATAATGAGACAATATGACCGACGCGGGGCCTATGCTTAATAAAAAGAAGTCGGCTTTATAAGCCGGAAAAATGACCATGGAAATAACAAAGACCAACAAGGAAACCAGCAAAAAGGAAAAAGCCGAACGCACACCGATTTTTTCGGAATACACCTGCCGCAAGTAGTTGACAATAGCCAACATAACCAGCAAAAAAAGCATAGAGAAAAAAACAATGCCCATAGTAGGCAACTCGGCAGAAAACACCCAACCGTATTGTATACATGCCTTAAAAAAGGCCGGAATCAGCTCCAACCGATCGCTCAGAAACAAGACTCCGCCCAGCAACCAAAACACTGTCAAAGCACCCATGAGCGACACCAGCCATCTTTTGAAGTTCATGGTATTGACTATGTTGAAAGCCAGCCAAAACAAGGGAAGCAAAAAAATAAGCGGAGAAATAAACAAAGCCGCCAACACAATCAAAAAAGAAGCGTTGAAGACCTGATTATTACAATTTTCTTTACGGTAACTCTCAAAAACACTGAAGTAAGCCAAACCTATGAACAGGGCGGCAAAAGAACCCGGAATCAGGCGATGCAAGGGTATACTGGCTGCGGTAATAAAGCAATAAATAAAAAAAGTAAGCACGCCCAAAGTGCGCAGCAATTCGTATCTGCGAACAATAAATTGAAACAGGATCGCATTGGCCGCCAACAAAAGGAATTGTATCAACACCGGCAACCACTCCCCGGGTATAAAACCGCGAACCGGCTTCCAAAACGGACTGATCACCTCATCCGAATACAGCACTTCAGTCCCGGGCGTAAGCAGCATGGTACTAAAGACCACCCCCAGCACACAAAGCAACAGACCGACGACCCAAAGGAGATTGGTACGCGAAAGATGCCGAATATAATTTCTTCTGCTCATGCTCAAAAACTAAAAACAAGCGGCCGGTTTGCTCTATAAGTCGAAGCCTATATCCGAACGGAAATAAGAGTTTTCAAAATGGATCTTGCGGGCATTTTCGAAGGATAGTGATAAGGCCTCTGCAATATTGTTGCCGTAAGAGCTGATGGCCAGCACCCTGCCTCCCGAGCTCAGTATCTTTCCGTCCTGAATTTTGGTACCGGCGTGGAACACAATGCTTTCTTTCACTTTGTCTAGGCCGGTTATTTCTTTACCTTTTTCGAAGTCTCCCGGATAGCCTCCGGAAACCAGCATCACGGCAACCGCCGTACGCGGGTCGAATTCTATTTTTTTCTCATCGAGATTGCCCCGGGCCACCCCCTCCAGCAAATCAACCAAATCGGATTTAATCCTGAGTACGACGGTTTCGGCTTCTGGATCGCCCATACGAACGTTGTATTCAATCACATAAGGTTCTTCGTCTACCTTGATCAATCCGAAAAAGATAAAACCTTTATAATCGATGTTTTCCTTACGCAAACCCTCGATGGTAGGACGAATAATTCTTTCCTCCACTTTTTGCATAAAAAGCTTATCGGCAAAAGGTACAGGCGAAACGGAACCCATGCCTCCCGTATTCAGTCCGGTGTCGCCCTCGCCTATTCTCTTGTAATCTTTGGCTTCGGGCAAAATCTTGTATTGACGGCCATCGGTAAGAACAAAAACCGAACATTCTATGCCGCTCAAAAATTCTTCAATAAGCACCGTCTTGCTGGCCTCTCCAAACTTGCCATCGAGCATGGTTTTCAATTCTTTTTGAGCCTCTTCGAGATCCTGAATAATCAAAACACCCTTGCCGGCAGCCAAACCGTCGGCCTTGAGCACGTAGGGAGGCCGCAGCTTTTTCATAAAATCGAGCCCCTCCTGTACATTCTCTGCCGTCACACTCAAATAGCCTGCGGTAGGAATGTTGTGCCTTTTCATAAAGGCCTTGGAAAAATCTTTGCTGCCCTCCAGACGTGCTCCGCTTTTGGAAGGACCGATAACCGGAATACCGGCCGTTAGCGGATCGGAGGCGAAAAAATCGCTGATGCCTTTAACCAGAGGAATCTCCGGCCCAACCACCAGCATATCGATCTGTTCTTCGAGAGCAAAATCCCGGATGGCGGCAAAATCATCTACCGCAAGAGGCACATTGACTCCCACTTCGGAAGTACCGGCATTACCCGGCGCAATAAATAAACGCTCTACTTTTGGACTTTGAACAAGCTTCCAGGCCAGCGCGTGCTCGCGCCCTCCGGAACCCAACAACAATAGCTTCATCCTTTTCTGCTTATTCCACCACATTTACCAGCTCAGCTTTCGCCTTCCGCGGTGAAGCCGCCGTAACCGCATCAACATTCTTATCCATATGCCCAATCCTCAAAGCGGTAACTGCCCTGTAGCCTTCGGGAATCTGAAAATCCTGTTTCCTGGCATTCACCCCGGCGATAGGTGCTGTGTATATGCGGGCGCCCAGGCCTAGGCCCAAAGCCGCGATAAACATACTTTCCGTTGCCAAAGCACAATCGATATTCACACTCATACCTTGTTCGGCCGATTCGGGTCCGGAAATCAGGATGACCACATTGCCCGGAGTGGCATTGCGAATGATTTGCCCAACCAGATCCCCGTTTTTGATGACGGTAAATTTCCAGGGCTGGGCGTTTCTGGCGCTGGGAGCTTTTACCCCGCAATCGAGTATCAATTCGATATCCTTATCCGAAACCGGTTCCGAGGTATATGCCCTGGCCGAATAGCCATTCAATATGGTATTAATCACTTCATTGGTTGCACTCTGTCCATACGCGCCAACGAGCAACAAGCTAAAAACTAAAAGGAAGGCCAATTTTTTCATAATGTTACTGTTTAAAAATACAGCTCAAAGATATTCATTTCTTCCAACTAATTTCAGTAGTCCGTCCGGAAAGTTCATTTTACCCTTCCAACAGCGTAGGCCCGTTCTCAAATTACGCTGTCAGAGTCTTGCGAATCTTTATTCATTATTAACTTTTGCCCCAATATTGTTAACATTTTAACTCAGCTTTTGTATTAATCTTTTATTTCCTTTGAGTTGAATTTAGTTGCTCCTTGAACTATTTTGTAATGTATAACTAAACTCTAAGACTTTCTTATAGAATCTTTTAAATCTTGTGCCATGAAAAGAAACAGTTGTATACTAATAGTTCTCTTATCTCTATTTGCTTGTTAGAGCCAATACAATGAAACATAGCAGCTACATATCAACCGAGATAAAGATGTTTAACAATTAAAAATTTAAAAACATGAAAACGTGTTTATTAATCTTATTTGCAATCTTGTTTTCTTCATGTGTCAAACAAGAGGATTCTACTACCAATGATATGTATCAAGGTAAGATTGTTGGTTACCTAAAATGCTCTGATAATGAAACTGATAATACTCTTTTGGGTATTTTCATAATTACGAACAAAGAAGATTCTTTATTATCATTTAATGTCCCTACGGCAATTTATGATTTGGACACAAGTAACTTAGATAATGGGATTAATTTTTTAGATGGAGATTCTGTTCAGTTTAGTTACAAAAATGCGAACAGCGAAGAACAAAAAGTATTTGATTGTCCGCCATCAACGATGCTTAATCCTACTTTCTATCCTATTGAGAATTTTACACAAGTAATAATAACCGACATAAATAAAATTCAGTAACCATGGAAACTTTTAAACTCAACTTAAAAATTATTACCATCGCAAGTATTTTTGGCATGTTTACATTATCCTTTAATTCAGAACAGGATAAAACTGAAAACCCTTTTTATTACGCTTTCGATGAGAAAGTGCAAATTGACCAATTGGCTGATAAATTACTTGTTAAGAAAAAACCAGCATTGCAAAAGTCCAGCTATGAGGAGTCTACAAAACAGCTATTTGGCGAAGTAGAAATTGAATGGTTAAATACGGATATTAGTAAAGTCAATGTAAAGGATGTCAAAAACATAGAAGAAAAAATTAACAAACTACTGTCTGATGATGACGTAATAAGCGTCAGAAAAGTTTATAAAACAAAAGATAATTTAGAGTTTGGTTTTGCAGACGAGATAATTATAAAATTTAAAGACGAAATACAAGAATCGATTCGGGAAGAAATACTGAAAACGTATAATCTAAAGAAATCCAAAACCACAAAGATTTATGAATCTGTTCTAATATCTAAAAATGAAGATATTATTGAAGTTGCAAATAGGTTGTATGAATCCGGGAATTTTGTTTTTGCATATCCAAATATTATTTGTAAAGCCGAATTGTTTAGCACATTTCCAAATGACCCGTATTTTCAGTTTCAAATTACTTGTCACAACACAGGTCAAACATTTAATGGGCATAGCGGAACATCTGATGCTGATATTGATGCACCTGAAGCATGGGATATTACAACGGGGAATAACAATATTATAATTGCAGTTTTTGACGAAGGAGTTACTTCAGACCATCCCGATTTACCTAATACAAGACAAGTAAGGCTAAATGGTAGTAATTATGGTTCAGGTGATGCAAATAATCCATCACCAACAGGAGACGATAATCATGGAAATTCCTGTGCTGGTGTTATCGGGGCTACTATGAATAATAATGAAGGAATTGCAGGAATTGCGCCAAATTGTAGAATTATGCCTTTAAGATGGGATGCTACTACAACTTCTGATGAAATGGCAGACGGCATTGAGTTTGCTGTGGATAATGGAGCAAACATCATTTCTAATAGTTGGGGTTATAGTACATCTAATAATAACTATATACCTGCAATTGTAACGGCTATTCAATACGCCATAAACAATAATGTGGTAGTTGTTTTTGCTGCTGGGAATACAGCTCGTCATAATTCTTGCTGTGACAATGGTTATGTTACATTCCCTGCAAATGCAAATGTAAATGGTCTTCTGACAGTTGGTGCTTCGGATAGATTTGACAATCAAGCCGATTATAGTCCTACAAGCTCACTAATAGATATAGTTGCCCCCTCTCACAGAGCATATCCCCCAGAGGCTTATTCCCCTAGCTGCGGTGGTATTAGCGGCGAAACTTTTGAAATGTGGACTTTAGATATTCCAGGAGATGCTGGATATAATACATGGCCATCAACAGGTATTCATCCGCCTGCAACTGGTGAAACATTGCCCAATACAGGAACAAATAATCTTTCATATACAGGTCGTTTTGGAGGAACTTCTCATGCTTGCCCCGTTGTTGCCGGTGTAGCTGCATTATTATTATCAGAAAACCCCAACTTAACGCCCCAAGAAGTTTTTAACACTTTAACAAATACAGCAGACAAGATAGGAGGATATACATATACCGATGGTAGATGCAATCAAACAGGTTTTGGTAGAGTAAATGCTTTTAATGCATTACAAGCTTTATGTACTACCACCAATTTTGTTAATCAAACTGTAACTACAAATACTACGGTTGAAGATTGTAATGTAAATGTTCAAAATGTTGATGTAACAAATAACTCAAAATTAACAATTGAGGCTGAGAATGAGGTGATAATAAATGGAGAATTTGAAGTTGAATTAGGCTCTGAATTGGAGATAAAATAAGTACTGGCTCTAATGCGTCATACGTAATGGCGGGGCAAGTAGTATATATCAAGGTTTGCGGCTCGCATCAACACCATCTCGGATAGAGAAAAGCTCCGAAGTCCGCCACTACACATACACCCCCGTAAACATCGTTCATAGCCAAAAGCAATGAAACAAAGTGCTAATCTTAAACATATACCAAAAATGAAAATCGCGTTTCAAATCCAACTGATTGTAAGTGCAGTATTCTTTTTTGGTTTGGGATGTACAAGCGATGATCCTAAGCCTGCATCAAAAGACAAAATTACCGGAACGTGGATAGAAAAGAATCCCGAATTATTCGACGGCGTCTCCGACACCATCGTCTTCACAGGGTTATTTATAACTTCATCGACAGGCTGATAACTTCCCAGGTAAAAGACATTCCATTTATTAAAATTGAATGATCTAGTATCCATCGATGATATCAACGAACCTCTATCTTTTTCTGACAACTACTTTTTTGCCGCTGTACTTTACCACCTGATCGTAGTGTTCGCTCGAGTCGGGGCCGCTGCCTTTGCTGCCTTCAACAAAAACAATGCGAAAACTGCGGTTCAAAAGCATACCGGGGAAATTTCCCTGCCTGGCTCCGATGGTCAGGGCTTTTTGTTTGTCGTCCCATTTAAAGCTGATGGTGGAATAAGCCCCGTTTTCGTAATTGTAATTATCGAATTCGTCTTCGTACAACACAAATTCACCGTCTGCCCCGGGATAAACACGAATCTCAAGCTGATCCCAGTTTTGTTCGGTTGCGTATTGCACTTTGGGGCCCCAGGGCAAAATGGAACCTGCCCGCACGTAGAGAGGCATGATGTCTAAAGGAACTTCTTTGCCGACCTTACGGCCTCCGTCCATTTTTTCGCCGGTCCAAAAGTCGTACCAGGCCGTACCCGCCGGCAGATACACTTCTTTGGTTTTTACTTTGCTGAAATCTTCTCTCAGCACCGAATCCCGGCCTCTGGGTACATAAGTTGTGTACATAGGCTCGGTGACGGGACAAACCAAAAGGGCCTTGCCAAACATATATTCGCTGTTCAAATCCAGCACGGCGGGATCCTGCGGGAAATCCATCATCAGGGCGCGCATCATGCTCGACTGCAGGGCGCTCACTTCGTAGGAAGTGGAATAAATATAAGGCAGCAGGCGGTAACGCAACTGAATGTATTTTTCCAAGGCATCGTAGATGGGATTTCCTTTTTGACCAAATTGATAGATCTCGCGGGGAGAGCCTTCTCCATGAGAACGCATCATAGGGCAAAAACAGCCAAACTGCATCCAGCGCACATGCAATTCCCGATAATCGGGATTGTTTAAGGGATTCCTGAATCTCCACAGGAAAAACCCGCCGATATCGCTGTTCCAGTGGGGGATTCCCGACAATGAAACATTCAGGCCCGCCGTGATTTGAGCGTGTAAAGCCTGCCAGGAGGCCGATACGTCGCCCGACCAAAGATTGGCTCCGTAGCGCTGCTGGCCTGCAAAAGCAGAACGGGTCAGTATAAATACGCGCTTGTCGGACGACTTAGCCCTTTGCTGTTCGGCCACACCACCCACTGCCATCAGAGGAAAAGCGTTGCGTACTTTGCGGAAAGAACCCAGGTAAGTTTGGTTATCGAAATCCGAAGGCTTGAAATTCAGATGATCGGGCTCGGAAGAATCGATCCAAAAGCCGTCCATACCCAGAGAAAACAGCCCTTTGTCCAAATACCTCCAATACAATTCTCTTGCCTTGGGATTGTAGACATCGTACACCTTTACTCCCGAAGGATATTCCTGATTGACCGGATGTCTTTCGGGACCGTAGGGAGGCCAGGTGGTCATATCAAAAAGGGCATTCATTTTTTCGAGTTCTTTGTATTGTTTGGTCTGCGGACCAAAGGAATTCCAGATGGAAATAATAATATGAGCATTGAGTTGATGCACTTCGTCAACCATTCCTTGCGGGTTAGGGAAGTTGGGGTTCAAAAAATCCATGGCATTCCACAAATAATTGTTGCCCCAATACTGCCAATCCTGAATAATACCGTCCAGAGGCACCTCGAGTTCCCGGTATTTACGCACTACCGTCAGCAATTCTTCCTGACTTTTGTAGCGTTCGCGGCTTTGCCAAAAACCGTAAGTCCACAAAGGAAACATGGGAACTTGCCCGGTAAGTTCGCGCATACGGGCGATTACTCCGTCGGCATGACCGCCGTACATAAAATAGTAATCGATGCACTCTCCTACCTGCGAATCGAAATAGCAGCCCGCAGCATTGTCTTCGAACACCGTGGGGGAATAGTTATCCCAAAACAAACCATAGGCTTTTATGGACAGCAAGAAAGGAACATAGTCGTCGGTATTGCCCTGTATCATATTCAACCTGACGTTGCGTTTGGACATCCTGGCGTCCTGTTGCTGCCCCAGACCGTAAATAGTCTCGTCCTGGTCGAGGACAAAAGACTGTTTTACCGAAAAGGTCTTAGTGCCGGCGTCGTTGAATTCACTAAAGGAAGCTCCGGCTTCTTTTTCGCTCAGCAAAGATTTTCCTTCGGCGCTAAAAACAATTTTGCCGCTATTCAGATCGAGCCGGACCTGCATTTTTTTGCTGTCCAATACGAGCTCATCGCCTTGCTGTTTTACACTGAACGAAGTTTTTCCAGGTTCAAGCACCACCGACAAACTTTGCTTGTCGAAGCTATGCCCCACCGGATATTTTACCACACGGACAATTTCGGGGCTGTAAAACTGCAGTTCAATTTCGTGCTCCTTGACTTGGGTTTTAATACCCAGTGTTGTTTTTTGATAAGCTTGAGCATAGACTCCTGAGCTGATAAGAAGTAAGGCAAGCAAGCCTGATAGTTTGGTTTTCATGTTTTTGATATTTTTCTTTTTTGTTCAATAAATAGGCCGAGTTTATAAAAGTCGAATAGTTTCAAACTCACATATCCTTTGCTTAATAAGCAACTCATCAATGGTTTCGTCAGTAAGAAAAGCCATAAAACGATGCTTTCAAACTTCCGGATCTTTTGGTAAAACCGCAAAAGGCTGATGCCCTCCATCAAGTCCTGATGGTATTCTTCAAAATTCAAAATGGAAATCAGATTGACGATGCCTTCGCGGGTTTTCCTTAGAAATTCAGAGTTGGTATCGATTTCTCCGTTTAGCGCCGGATTGTCGATATGGGTAATCGGCAGTTGTTTTTTCTTTAGGGAATAGCCAAGCAAGGTGTCTTCGTGCCCGTATTTTGTAATGCGTTCGTCGAACCTGACTTCTTTGAACACTCTGCGCTGAATCAGAAAATTGTTCGACATAAAAGAGTTGTAAGGCTGCTCACTGCGAGTCTCAGCAGACCGGCTCTCTTTGTAAATTCCGTATTTCCAGCGAAGTCTTTGTTGTCTGCCCGGGCGCTGGGGGCGATATGTACTGCCTCCACACACAACTTTGGGTTGCTGTTTTAGTATTTCCAGGTAATTACTTAAGAACCGCGGATTTTCGATGAGAGAATCGCAATCCAAAAAGAGCAGGTAATCCTGAGTGGCGTAATTCAAAAATAGATTTCTGATTTTGGACCGCCCTAGGTTTTCGGGCAATTCTACGTACTTGCAATTTTGGCAAGTGGTTTTGTTCCTGGTTTTTATATCTGCCTCGGAGCCGTCATCAACGACAATGAGCTCCACTACCGCATCCACCGACTCAATTTGAGAAGATAAAGCTTTGATTAATCGTTCTATATCAAAATTATATACCGGAATACAAATGCTGATCATGGATGCAGATTTCGCTCAGTAAAGCTGTTTGTCTGCCAAATTTAGTTTTTATTATTGACATTACTTGCAATTGTATACAGTCATTGTGCTTTTTTTGCCTTTGAGCTTAATTTACAGAAGGTAAACCTGTCGGCTTACCCTCGCCCGGCAGCATTATTCTGTCGGTTGATTCCATTTGCATCCACATGAATCGATGGCTGTAATTTCGGTTAGTTGATTTTTGAACAGGGCTTTCCGTCGATCTGCCGGCAGAACTCGAAAGGTGGAGAGCCGGTCAATACAAGCGGTATTTATTACCCGGGAGAGCGCGAATCAAACAGTATAATTCGAGTTGCAACAAGATCGACAGCAAATAACCCATGTCGCAATCGCGCTTCTGCTGCAAGAGTTCATACAATTCGGAAGTATCGTAATCCCTGCCCTCGGCAAATAAATCGAACACCTCTTGCATAGCGGCATCCAACAAGGGGAACAAGGTTTGCTGACGGCTTTGTTGCTTGACGTTCCGGTCCCAGTTCATCTCCCGAATCAGATCTTCGGCTTTTTCCAGCAAAACCGCCACTTGATTTTTGATCAACTTATTGCAACCCCGCGAAAAAGGATCGATTGTCCGGCCGGGCAAGGCAAAAACTTCGCGGTTGTATTCTCTGGCCATATAGGCAGTGATCAAAGAGCCCCCTTTTTCGGCCGATTCCACTACCACACAGGCGTCCGACAAGCCCGCCACTATGCGGTTGCGCTGTACAAAACGCCAACCGAGAGGCTGGGTAAACGAAGGCATCTCCGTGAGCAGAGCACCCTGATGCACAATCTTTTTGGCCGTTTGCCTGTGTGCGGGAGGATAAATACGATCCAGGCCGTGAGCCAGCACAGCCAAAGTTTTCAGGTTGAAATCCAGGGCCGCTTTGTGAGCACATATATCCACCCCGTATGCCAGCCCGCTCACAATGGTAAGATCGGGGAAAGCGCCGGCCAAATCCTGAACCAATTGTTCACAAAACATACGCCCGTAGGCTGTCATCTTGCGGGTACCCACTATCGAAAGTATTTTGGAGGGATTCAATTCGGCTTCGCCCATGCTGTACAACAACAAGGGAGCATCCGGGCAAGTGCGCAAACGGGCGGGATAATTTTCGTCCTCGAACCAATGCAGACTTACCCCGCTGTTTGCCATAAAATCCAATTCGCGCTCGGCCTGTCTCAGAGCCGCACCCGTCGCTACTTCTTCCGGTAATCGTGGATTAAGTCCCGGAATTTCTTTTAGGACTTCCAGGTCGAAAACGGACTCGGGCGTTTTTACTTCTTCGAGCAATAGGCGTGCATTTTGCGGACTGAGGCAACGCAACATACTCAATGCTATACGGTGTAACTGAGACATAAGTGCTTTTCTGTGGTTGCAAATTTAGCCCGAGACTATGTAAGCCGCAAAAACCACAGCGTTCAGAATACTGAACCCCGGTTACTATTTTTCGCCCTGAGATTGATAGATCTTTAGGAATGACTGTCGGCCGACCCCCTCTCTGCCAATATTTTGTTGAAGACATCATCAATCTCCGCACAATTTTTGGGGCGTCCGTTTACCACGGCAACCGAGGCGACTTTGCCCTTGACGCAAAGTTTACCGTCTTTCTCGTTCCTGATCTCTTGGAAAAACAGCCAGCGAACGCCTTCTTTCTTTATGTTTAGGTTTACCGTAAAGCTGTCTCCGCTGGTCAAAGGCGTCTTATAATCTATTTCCACTCTGGTCACCACAAAATCGATGCCCCGGTAGTGAAAATCGGCAAAACTCAGACCTATACTGCGCAGGAATTCATGCCTGGCGTGTTCCAGATAGTGCTGATAGTTAGCATTATTCACGATGCCTTGCAAATCACATTCGTAATCTCTTACTTTGAGGCGAATTTCAAAAAGAGCGGTTTCTTCTGTCATAATTATTAGATTGATTTACATATAAAACATATTTTTGCGCGCAAATTTACCTGTCTTAATTTACATTACCCTATGGAAAGGAAATTAACACGTTCACGCAAAGACCGCATGATAGGCGGCGTACTTGGAGGGCTTGCAGAATACCTGAATATTGATCCCGTTTTGGTCAGGGTACTCTACTGTGCCTTAAGTTTATTTACAGCCGGCTTCCCGGGAATCTTGCTGTACATCATTATGCTGATTCTGATCCCCGAAGACCGGAGCTAAGGCCTGAACGGAACCACCTTATATAAGGTATCCGATGGCCTGATCTTGCTTGCCAGAGGGATGGAAATCCGCTGGCCCTTTACTGCTTTTTCCACCGGCCGGTCTTCCAGTCTTATTTCCTCTACCCTGCTTTCGATAACGCCCGTTGTAGGGCCGGTAATCAGAATTTCATCTCCTAAGCTCAGTTCGCCGCTTTCCAATTGAAACTCGGCTACAGCCAGTTTGGAAAAATAATTGATACCGCGGCCTATACGTACTTTGCGGGTGGTTGCCGAAGAGCCGTAGCGATGTGACCACTCTCCCAGCCTCTGCCCCAAATAATAACCGTCCCAGAATCCCCGGTTGAACACTCTGGCCAGCCTCAGATCCCAGTTCTTGATTTTATCTTCGCTAAAAGTCCGGTCGAGACAGGCGGTCAAGGCTTCGCGATAACAGCTCACCACCGTGTACACGTATTCCGGTCCCCGGGCTCTGCCTTCTATTTTGAAAACCTCCACGCCGGCATCCAGCATTTTATTGAGGAAATGAATAGTCTTCAAATCCTTGGGCGACAAAATATACTGATTGTCCACTGTCAGCTCGATATCGCTGCCCGTTTCCACGTCTTGCACCCTGTAAGCCCGGCGGCAAATTTGCATGCAGGCTCCCCTGTTGGCCGAAGCGTTCATTTCGTGCAAGCTTAGGTAACATTTACCCGAGACGGCCATACACAAAGCCCCGTGGCAAAACATTTCTATGCGGACAGGCTGCCCACCCGGGCCGCAAATATTTTCCGCTTTTATTTGTTGATGTATGGCTTTCACCTGATCCAGATTCAATTCCCTGGCCAGCACCACTACGTCGGCAAATTGGGCGTAAAACCTGAGCGCTTCGATATTTGAAATGTTGAGCTGGGTGGACAAATGCACTTCAACGCCCTTGAGCTTTGCGTATTGCATCACGGCCACGTCCGAAGCGATAATGGCATCTACCCCTGCCTGAGCGGCCGCATCGACCAGCGATCTCATTAAAATCAAGTCCTGATCGTACAGCACCACGTTGATGGTGAGGTAGGACTTCATGCCCTTTGCTCTGCAAAAGGCAACGATCTTTTCCAACTCTTCCAGTCCGAAATTTTGCGAAGAATGTGAACGCATATTCAAAGCCTCCACACCGAAGTAAACCGAATCGGCTCCGGCCTGGGCAGCGGCAGTCAGCGAATCGTAGGAGCCCACAGGGGCCATTAGTTCAGGCTTCATAGCTCTATACCGTCTAATATTCGGAACAGCTCGTCAAGGTGTTCGGCTCTTAGCATAGCTATCCGTGTTTCTCTAAAGTTGGGACGTCCTTTGAATAAAGGGGTGGCTGCCAAATGCCGGCGAATATGCAAAATACCTCTGCGTTCATCCAGCCTATCGATACTGTTCAAAATTTGCTGTTTTAGCACCTCCATTTTCCATCGATTGTCCAATTCAAGCTCCGTGCCGGTGGCCAGATAATGCTTGATTTCTTTAAATATCCAGGGACGTCCTATACAGGCCCTGCCTATCATCACTGCGGCAACCCCGCTTTCGTTGAAACGGCGGAGGCAAATTTCTCCGGAATCAATGTCGCCGTTGCCGATGATGGGAATATGTATCCGGGGATTGTTGCAGACTTCGGCAATCAATGTCCAGTCGGCTTTGCCGGTATACATCTGGCTGCGGGTGCGCCCGTGGATGCTGAGGGCTGCGATGCCGCAATCTTGCAGGCGCTCGGCCAAATCGACAATTATTTTAGATTGCTCGTCCCAGCCCAGGCGGGTTTTGACCGTCACCGGAATTTTTACGGCATCTACCACGGCACGGGTGATTTCGAGCATAAGGGGAATATTGTTCAACAATCCGGCACCGGCTCCTTTGCTTGCTATCTTACGCACCGGACAACCAAAATTAATGTCGAGGATGTCGGGACCGGCCTCTTCGCAAATTTGGGCGGCCCGGGCCATAGTGGTGGGATCCTTGCCATAGATTTGTACGGCTACGGGACGTTCTTCGTCAGAGATACGTAATTTTTGATTGGTTTTGCTCACATTGCGGATCAAGGCATCGGAAGAAACAAATTCCGTATAAACCATGTCTGCCCCGAATTGCTTACACATCAGGCGGAAAGCCGAATCTGTGACATCCTCCATGGGAGCAAGTAAGAGGGCTTTCTCGGGCAATTCAAGTGAAGCTATTTTCATTCTCTCACAAACTTCATAGCAAGCCGTAGCGGGCTTTTAGCTTTTTGTCGCCCAGAATGCGCAAGGCCTCCTGCAGCGACTCGTTCAGAGGAGCCATCACTTTGTAATAATCTGCCGACTTCCAAAGGTCGCGGGCCATGTATGCTTTGCATTGCAGCTTGAGCACGGATAAATCTTCCTGCCGGTGTTCGTCGGTAATTTTTACGTTTTCTTTGATGGCCAGTTTAAACAACCCTTCGAGCAGTTCGTCGTCGAATTGAAACTCCCGGATAAATTCCTGCGAATTTTCTCCGTATTTATCCAGCAAGGCCCGACGGTTTTCGTCCACATAGGTCAGGATAAAGCGGTTTAAAATCCCTTTGTTGACCAGTTCCCTGTGTAGATCGGTGTAACGGCTGGTATCGACGGGCACGAAAACATCGGGCATAATACCGCCGCCGCCGTAAACCGTACGTTTTTCGATCATAGTGGAATAACGCAGGGAATCGGGGAAATGAATACTGTCGGCACTGCTCATCTCGCCCCGGTTATAACGCTCTATCAAATCGCGTCCGTAAGCTTCCACCCCTTCCTGGTAAGGTTTTTGTATACAACGCCCGCTGGGGGTGTAATAGCGCGATACGGTTAATTTCAACGCCGTGCCGTCACCAAGGGGAAAAATGCGCTGAACCAGTCCTTTGCCGAAACTGCGCCGGCCAATAATCAATCCTCTGTCCCAATCTTGCACGGCACCGGCCACAATTTCGCTGGATGAGGCAGAAAATTCGTCAATAAGCACAATAAGGTTGCCTTTTTCAAAAGAGCCTCGCTCGCTGGCATCCGCCTGGTAACGGGGACTGTTAAGTCCTTCGGTATAAACTACGCTGCGGCCTTTGGGTAAAAATTCGTCGGCCAGCTCCACGGCCGTATTCATGTAACCGCCTCCGTTGGACTGCAAATCGAGTATCAATTGTTCCATACCTTGCTGCCGGAGTTCTTCGAAAGCTTCCTTAAATTCCTTCATGGTGGTGGCACTGAAACGGCTCAGACGGATATACCCGGTTTTCTTATCTGCCATAAAAGCAGCATCTAGGCTGTAAAGCGGTATTTTGTCGCGAATTATCCTGAATTCGAGCAGTTCCGGCTCTCCTCTTCTTTTCACCCCGATTCGCACCAAAGTGCCTTTCGGCCCTTTGAGACGTTTCATAACTTCTTTGTTGGACATTTTTACACCGGCAATTACCTCATCGTCCACGCTCAGGATGCGATCGCCTGCCAGAAGGCCTACTTTTTCGGAAGGGCCTCCTGTTATCACCTCCACGATAAAAAGAGTGTCGTTCATCATATTGAACGATATGCCTATACCGTCGAAACCTCCCTGAAGAGGTTCATTCATTTCGGAGACCTCTTCTTTGCTCATATATTCCGAATGCGGATCCAGATTCTTGACTATGGACTTCATGGCTTCGTTGATCAGCTTTTCGTTGTCGACACTGTCCACATAAAAAGAATTCAGGGCAAAAACGGCGGTCTGGATTTTTCGCATAGGAATTATATAATCCTGGGCCTGTAAGGAAGTCCAGAGCAATAGTGAGCTAAGGATCAAGAATGTTTTTTTCATCGATTTCTAATTAAAGATCAAGCAGGGGAAGCAGGGCTGCCGGTACATAGGAGCTCACGTCTTTACCGTGTCGAAGCAATTCCCTGACCATTGCCGAATGAATCATGGATAATTCAGGTTTGGAATACAAGAAAAAAGTTTCCAGTCCAAAGGCCTTATAGTTGAAATCGGCCAATGTTTTTTCGTATTCGTAATCGGCCACGGAACGCACTCCCCGCAAAATAGCCTGACAGTTTTTTTGCCGGGCAAAATCTCCCGTAAGACCGGTGTAATGAGTGATTTCTATATTGCTTTGCTTAGGAAAACAGGCGGCTATTTGTTCCAGACGTTTATCGAGCGAATAATACGGCTTCTTTTGATCGTTGATGCCGATGGCAATAATAAGCCGGTCGAAAAACTGCATACTTCGCTTTACGATGGACTCGTGTCCCAGAGTAAAGGGATCGAAAGTGCCCGGAAAAAGAACCGTTCTCATACCTCTTCTTCAATGACAAGATTATCAATAATGAAATTCTGACGTTCGGGAGTGTTCTTACCCATGTAAAATTCGAGTAATTCCTTGACTAAGTCTTCTTTGCGCAAATTCACCTTATCCAGTCTCATGTCTTTGCCTATAAAATGCTTAAACTCCTCGGGAGATATCTCACCCAAGCCCTTAAAGCGGGTAATCTCGGGATTGGGCCCCAGAGCTTCGATGGCTTCGAGACGTTCCTCGTCGGTATAGCAATAACGTACCTCTTTTTTGTTTCTAACTCTGAACAAGGGGGTCTGCAAGATATACACATGGCCTTTTTTGATCAGGTCAGGGAAAAACTGCAAAAAGAAAGTCATCAGCAAGAGGCGTATATGCATGCCGTCCACATCGGCATCGGTGGCAATAATCACTTTATTGTAACGCAGATCCTCCAGTCCGTCTTCGATATTCAGCGCTGCCTGCAAAAGGTTGAATTCTTCGTTTTCGTACACTACTTTTTTGGTCATGCCATAGCTGTTTAGAGGTTTCCCTCTCAAACTGAAAACGGCCTGATAATTAACGTCACGGCTTTTGGTAATGGAACCGCTGGCCGAATCGCCCTCGGTAATAAAAATGCTGGTCTCTTCGAGGTTTTCTCCCTTGCTGTCGTTTAAATGAAAACGGCAATCGCGCAACTTTTTGTTGTGCAGATTCGCTTTTTTGGCTCGTTCACGGGCCAGCTTGGTCACGTTGGATATGGCTTTGCGCTCTTTTTCCGATTCGGTGATCTTCTTTAGTAATATATCGGAGGTCTCGGGATGTTTATGTAGATAATTGTCCAGTTCTTTCTTGAGAAAATCCCCGATGTATTTGCTGATCGAAGGACCTTTGGGGCCCATATCGCGCGAACCCAGTTTGGTTTTGGTCTGGGATTCAAACACCGGTTCTTCCACCTTGATGCTGACGGCAGCAATCATGCCCATGCGAATATCGGCGTAGTCGTGATTTTTGTTGTAGTATTCCTTGATGGTGCGGGTAACGGCCTCTCTGAAGGCTGTTTGATGCGTACCACCCTGAGTGGTGTGCTGCCCGTTGACAAAGGAATAGTATTCTTCGCCGTACTGGTTGCCGTGGGTCAGGGCTATTTCGATGTCGTAGCCGCTTAAATGTATAATCGGATACAAGCTCTCGGAAGTCATGTTCTCGTTGAGCAAATCCTGCAAACCGTTTTTGGAAAAGAATTTTTGACCGTTGTAAATAATGGTAAGCCCGGAATTCAGGAAGACATAATTCTTAATCAGCCGCTCTATGTGCATGTCCCTGTATTCGTAATTTTTGAACAGGGTAGCATCGGGGGTGAATTCAACCAAAGTGCCGTTATCTTCTTCGCAAGCTTCCAGGGCCTTGTCTTTGATTATCAGGCCGCGTTCAAAATCGACGGTTTTACTTTGGCGATCGCGTATGCTCTGAATACGAAAAAAAGAAGATAAAGCGTTCACGGCTTTAATACCCACACCATTGAGTCCAACCGATTTTTTAAAAGCTACCGAATCGTACTTAGCACCTGTATTCATTTTGGAAGAAACATCCACCACCTTGTTCAGGGGAACTCCCCTACCGTAATCTCTGACGGAGACAAAACCTTCGCTTATATTGACTTCGATGGTTTTGCCGTAACCCATCATATATTCGTCCACGCTATTGTCGAGCACTTCTTTCAACAAAACGTACACACCGTCGTCGGGATTACTGCCGTCTCCCAATTTCCCGATATACATACCCGGCCTCAGCCGTATATGCTCTCTCCAATCGAGGGTAACGATGCTTTCGTCCTGATAAACTCCTTCCTGAATTTGGTTCAATAGCGTATTCTCCATATTACTTCCACTTATTTGCAACTTGCCTGATTAATGTGCAAAGGTAAGAAAAATTCGGCTCTATGTGTAAAACACTCTTGCACTTGTTGCAAAAAAGACATCCGCCACGTTCGTCTTTTACGGCCGAACGTGGCGGATGCTATTAAGTGTTTATCAAAAGATTACAGTTGTGGCAAACCATAACCGTTGGTTACTCGACCTTGCGATTGTTGCATTGTTTCGAGAGGTATGGAATGATAATAGAGAGGTACATCTGTCAATTCAATACCCGACAAAATATTATAATCCCATAATTGATTCTTACCACTGATGATATCAATGCCCCAGTTTGTTTTAGTATAGCCGTCGGCTTCCAAAGCTGCGGCTTCAGCGCCCGTAGGATCGATGTATTCAAACAGACCTTTTATGGCTAAATTATTATCTGTTCCCGTCACAATCGAAGCCACTGCCGGTATGGTAGAATAGTCGTACACACCCCGCCAGCCCGGCACTAAGGCCGGATCGCCGTCTACACGGTCGTAGGTCAATTTGCTTGCTTTATTAACCGGCTTTGTCCATATGTAGTTGGAAATTACTCGTCCATTCGCGAAAGTATAGTAACCATCCGCCTCCAAGCCTGCAATCATAGTTTTTATGTCTCGCCTTACCTTCTTGGCCCGGTCGGTCATCGTTCCGGTACGAATCATTTCCCAACGGATGTCGCCTTCGCCGACAAACTCGCGAGCAACTTCCCTGGAGATAGCTTCTTTCAAAGCGTCACCCGAAACCGAAAGACGGTGTTGATCGTCGCCAAAAGCCCGATCCCTGATTTGGTTAACTATACTAAGTGCTTCCGTTTCATCGCCTAAGAGGGCATCGACCTCGGCCAACAAAAGCATGGTGTTGGAAATACGGCGCATCACGTAATTCATTCCCGAATTGCGTTGCTTCACCACATAAGGAGGATTCATGCGATTGTCGTCCCACTTGTTTACGGCAATACCGCCGCTTAACCTTGAACCGGACTTGAAGTTGATGATTTTCTCATTCCCCTTTCCGTCGCTTCCGGTTACCACCATACTCGGATCCATGCGTTTATCGCCGTCTTCATAACCGGTGTAATAAAAGGTCGGTATGATCCGTATTCCGCCAAAGACTTTACAAGGAGCTGCGTTACTTCCTCCTCCGTCCGAAGGACGACCCTGACTGTAAGGCCGTTCACTTTGGTTTGGTGCTATATTCCCGGCTTCCCAAATGGATTCGGGCGACAGTTGTTTATCCGCCATATATTGGAAACCTCTTTGGAACGGATTGTTGCAATAGTCTCTTTCGTCTGTTGTGATGAAAGACAAACTACCCTTTCTTTCTCCCAAAACAAGACGGAAATGTGTTTGCGCAAGTCGATAGTAATCTTTGTAATCGTTACGACGAACATAAGCGGCTTTGACAGCATTATCGGTGTATTTGGCGGTGAAAGCTATATCGCCATACAGGTTTTGAGCAATCGAATCGGTACGAATGGTTTGGTATGCTCCCGAATACAGAGCCGCTTCCGCTATTAATTGATGAGCAAAAGTCCTGGACATACGTTCAGCTTTGATGCCTCCCTGACCCAAGTCGTACATCAAAGGCTCAACCTCTTTGAGTTTGGCAATGATCTTGTCCAATATCTCAAAACGAGAAGTCAGACCGTAACTTTCGACAATTGAATTTTCGATACCAAACGGAACGTCTCCGAAATGGCGAACCAGTTCAAAATAGCAATAACAATAAAAAGTCCATGCTTCGCCGTACAACTGAGTCCAATCGTCCGTAACACCGGCCTCTTTAGCCTCCAGATATTCGGTTTTGGAACCTATGATATCGCCAATGCGGGCACAACGGCCCAAGATTTTGTAAAGACTGTTGAACTGGCCTTTACGGCCATCTACCGAAAATTCAGCCGGGCGCAAATAACCGATCCGGCCGTTATTGGAGTTGTATTCGGGATAATATTCTGCATCCGAGCAGGGATCGTTCCAATTATAATTACCGCCCCCAGCGTCATTTCTGCGATATTCGGCATAACACCAGGACAAAGTTTTAAATGCTTCAGAAACGGAAGAAGTAACAAACACATCGTCCGTGGCCGAAGGATTCGCTACCGATAAAAAATCTTTCTGATTGCATTGAGAAAAGAGCAGACCCATTATTCCCAAAACAACGGAAATATAAATAGTTTTCTTTTTCATAGTTGTTTGCGTTTATTAGTTAAAAAGAAATGTTTGCACCAACAACTAAGGAACGCGGACGGGGATAGGTACCCCAGTCGAGTCCTGGTGTCGGATAAACGGCGCGATTAACACGCTCATTTGTGTTAACTTCCGGATCAAGACCTTGGTATTTGGTCAGTGTCAACAGGTTGTAAGCTGTGAAAAACAGACGCATATTATTGATTTTAAGCTTAGTCGATACGCTCTTTGGCAAAGTATAACCGAAATTGAGCGTATTCAGTCTGAGGTAAGAACCGTCTTCGATACCTTGCGACGTTACTACACCCGATTCATTATAACACAGGGGATGTTCGGCATTTTTATTTATGGCTGCCAACTCTTCGGGAGTGTTGTATCTAACCAATTGTCCGTTGACTATATCGTAGATTTTATAACTCGAAGCCATCATCGCCAACTTGTTTTGATAAACACCCCCTTCTTTATCACCCATCAAAGTGGCCATTCTGTTGACGTTATATACTTGATTGCCGTAACTCCAGTTAAAATACAGGCCCAAATCGAATTGCTTGTATTGAGCTGTGATATGAAAACCACCGGTATGCTTGGCGTTCATGTCTCCGATAATGACAAAATCCTCTCCGTCAACCATGCCGTTCCCGTCCGTATCAGTATATTTAGCCATGCCCGGATAGGCGTTTTGCCCTGTGGGAGTAGCTATCCCATGCACAACACCGGTAATATTGGGGCTGATATCGGGGACTCCGTCTTTCAGGTAATACAATCCTTCTGCGGTATTATAATCAAAATCATCCAACGAATACATTCCTTCGTAAACAAGGCCGCGTACTAAACCAACGGGTTTGCCCTCGTACAAACCGTAATCGTTGCCCGGATATCCACCACTCCTCCAATAGGTTCCGTAATACAAGCCTTTGCCGTCGATCAATTCCTGAGCATTAGCCAGTTCGTCCACTTTATTCCTGTTGAAATTGATATTGAAACCTGCTTCAACATTCCAATCGTTGTTTTCGAACAATACGCCGTTCATAGAGAATTCAACACCCTTATTCGATGTTTGGCCTATATTGGCGAAGGTCGAGCTGAAACTTGTGATACCGGGAAGCACGGTGTTCATCAACAGGTCCTTGGTTGTATTCCAATAAACATCCAAGGTTCCCGTCAGGCGATTTCCGAATACGCCGAAATCAATACCGGCGTTTCGGGTAATCGTTGTTTCCCACTTCAAATCGGGGTTGGCCATCTGAGAGGAGGCCAAATTATAAGAGGGCTTAGCAACACCATCTAGAGAATAAAACCACTGGCTATTGGTTTCTGCCGCCCAATATTGCGACCACAAATCGGCGCTGATCCCATCGTTACCGACAGAGCCGTAAGAAACACGAAGCTTCAGGTTATCCAGCCAGTCTTTGTCCTTTAAAAAAGATTCCTCGCTCAAACGCCATCCGAGAGCTCCTGCCGGGAAATAACCCCAACGATGATTCGGTGAAAATTTCGAAGAACCGTCCGCTCTGAAGGTAAAAACAAAAAGATAACGATCGAGCAGACTATAATTCACTCGGCCAAAATACGACAGAAGGCGTGAAGGAGTCATAAAGTTGGAAGAAAAAGGACTCTGATTGGTACTGGCCGCTTTATCGTATTGGTTTATCATTGCGAAAGCATTTTCTTTCGTGTAATTGGCGGGGAAGAAGTCGGCTGTAATAGTCATTCCGTTTCCTCCCGAATTGGAGACTTCCTGGCCCAACAATACGTTCAATTGATTTGCTTTATTGATTTCAATTTCGTAATTCAGGGTATTCGACCAGCGATACGACCAGCTATCGGCTTTATACAAAGTAGCCGCACCGGCATGAAGAACTTCTCCCGTAGCATCGTCCAAATAACTATTATGAACAGGGCCTCCCCAGAATTTATTCTGATTCCATGAGCGTTGCAGCGTCAAATCGGTGTGATAATCCAGGCCTTTGAAAAGTTCCCAATTAAAGGACCCGATGGTGCGAAGAGTCTGACGCTTTCTAAGGGGTTCATAATCTCTTATCCGGTTGTAAGGATCGTATCTGTCCCAAAGGCTCATTTTTCCGTACTGTTCCACGGCTCCTTCATTGAAAGCATTCAAGTTTCCTAAAATATCACNNTATCACTTGTAGCAATCGGACGGAAACGGTAAGCGTAGGATAAGATGGAACCTGCTCCGGAGGATATGCTTTCATCACTCATACTGGTCACATCTACATAACGCGTATCCAGACCAAGATCCATTTTCTCGTTGATCTTTTGATCTACTTTCAAAGAAACGCTTGCCCGCTTATGGAACGAATTAATCTTCATACCTTGTTCGTCGTTATAGTTGACTCCCAAAATGATTTTAGTTAAATCGGTACCTCCGCTCACCGTCAAATCATGATTGTGTGAAAACGAACTGTTATAAACTTTTTTCTGAACATCGTAGGCTTCTACATTGCGATATCTTTCAATATCTCCGTAGGCGCCTATTCCAAAGAGTTTGGTAAAAGAGTCTACATAGTTAATACCGTTTGCATCGGCATTGGCCCATATATAAGAGACATATTCGTATGGACTCAGGGTTTCCAGATACTTGGTGGGTTGATTGAACTTGGCATAACCGTTGTACGACACAAGTGTTTTTCCGCTTTTCGCCCCTTTGGTAGTTACCAAAACAACACCGTTGGCACCACGTGCTCCGTAAATAGCGGTAGATGCAGCATCTTTGAGCACATCAACACTTTCAACCTGATCCGAAGGAACATCACTAAGGGTTCCCGGAACACCATCGATTAAAACAAGAGGTTCGTTCGACTGTGAAATCGAGCCGCCGCCCCGAACGCGAATGGAAATAGAAGCATCCGGACGGCCATCTTGCGTAATCACATTGACACCGGCCATTTTTCCCTGTAATGCCTGAGCCACGTTCGGAACAGGAATGGTAGCAATTTGTTTTGCAGAGATAGAGGCCACCGCTCCTGTGAGGTCTCTTTTGCGAACCGTACCGTAGCCTATTTTTACGACTGCCTCCAGTTCCCTGACATCTTCTTCCATGGTTACGTTAATCACAGACCGGCCGTTGATGGCTATGGTCTGGGACAAATAACCAATGTAGGAAAAAACCAACTGACCATCGGCAGCCACCGAAAGAGAATAAGCACCGTTAAGATCGGTAACAGTGCCTCTGTCTCCCGTAGCCACGTTTACACCGATCAGCGGTTCACCGGCGGCATCTTTGACAACACCGCTCACCATTTGCTCCTGCGCAAATGCAAACAAGCAAGTCGCGGCCAGAAATGAGGTCACGAATACTCGTCTGAAAAATGATACAAGATTCATAAATACGTGTTTTGATTGTTGATAATTAAGGTTATTTGAAAATAAGATTAAATTGAAAAGAGATTTCTATCAAAGTTTAGTACATAGGTATAGAGTTTAAGGTTTGTATATATCGTTTTTTCCATGGTTAAGGCACACAAATGTAAAAGATTTTTTTTACATTATCGCCTAACGTCCCCACCGTGATAGTTAATATTACAC
>DBQE01000002.1 GCA_002305085.1 Bacteroidales bacterium UBA1402
GGGTAAGAATCCCTTGACCTGAAAGTATGGCTTCCATAAGCCCTATATAGTACCCTGCATCTTTTCCCAGTTTTCGGACAAATGAAATAATAAATATACCCCCTGCCTAAGTTTGAAGGAATCCTGTCCAAACTGATAGTATATTTCATGTTGTAACTGTCACCCTTAAAATCTGTCAGTTTGTATTCAGCTACTATATATTTGCCTTCCTCACTGCTGTTCACTTCCAGCCAAATACTACTGCCATCAGTCCATTCCATAGAAAAAGAACAACTGTTGTGCTTTAAAACCCCCCATTTAGTCAAATCCCTCATGTCAATTCTGCAAACACTTGCTGTTTTTTCGATTCCTGTGCTTATCCTTCCCATTTTTTTTAACCTAAATCCTTAGAAGTTATATTTGTTCTTATTCTCTTGGAATGTTTGCCCTTGCCTTTTCTGCCTAAGGTAAGAATTGTTACCCTTTTTGGACACATAAAGAGGGTTACTAATTTTTTGTAAGTGCTGAGGCTAGCAAATCTGATAGATCATACATACTTTTTGGGGCTGTTTCAATCCTTTCCAGCATCTTTTTTATTTGTCTTTTTCGGGCTTTTCTGTCTTCCATATTCAGAATATCTTCAGGAATAGAATTTATCTTTTCGTATAAAGTTTTTTTAAGGTCTATTCCCTGATTCATGCTGACTTCTGCCAGCGATATAAGAATAATATCTGCAGAAGATAGTTCACTTTTATTTGTTGGTAGTTCTATGGTCTTCATTGGTTCTAGTCTTTGATATTGTTCATATAAATCTTCCTTCAGCCTTTTTTCCCATTTCGGCAAAAATATATCTGCCAGCCTGATAGCCTTCCCATCATTCAAAAGCTTATGGGGTTGTTTATAGTGGGCTTCTACTTTTAAATAATTGTCATCAGGATTCCAGCCTGCTTCTTCAATGATCCCTTTCATGGTCATTCCCTGTTTGTGTTTTATGTTCCTGCCAGCATCATACAATTTTAGCTGAAGCATCTTATCTTCAAAATATCGAATCCCCCCCCTGTCCTTTGGGTTTGTCCTCATTAATAAACCTTTTCCAGCATTGTGTCCAGCTATTAAGTATTTCGGCTTTGTATCTACTTTCAGAATAATTCCATATTCAAAAGAATCTAAGTCCGAATCAAAAAGATCCATTTCCAAAAGGTCTTCAATGTGCTTTAATCCTTCAATATACGAATCCTTGTTGTATGTGAAATTATGCCCCTGAATGAAATATAAGGGGCTGCCCTTCAGCTTTAATGATTGTGTATTGGGATTATGCTCTATTTCCATCTTCCTGCACCCTTGTACGAAGTATCTTTCCATTCCTGAAGAATATACTGCTTCAGGTTGCAAATGGCCTAAAAAAGGCTTATTTTTGCCCTGAATATGTTTGGTTATTTCAATATAATCCAGCATTTTAATATCCTATTAAGGGGGCAAACTGGGAAGCTAGCCCCCTTTGCTTTTATATTATGGTTGAAACATATTCTTCGATTTCGGGAAGGTGCATTAAGCCCTTAGCAAAATAAAAAAGCCTTACTTCATCTTTATTCCCTTCTGGGCAGTACAGCAGCACCAAATCCCCCTTGTCGGATTGTTGGTCAATCTTTCCTGTTTGGTTGCTTATTCCCAGTGTTCCATATCCCTTCAGTATCGGAAAGTCATTATCCTGGTAAATGTTTGTTCTTACAATATAGGGCTTGAATTGTTTTAGTGGGGACTGTTCAGGTTTCGTAAAACTGCCTAATAGCTGGCCTACTACTTTATGCTGTAGATTCCTGCCTTTTCGGGCTGTTTGTGCCATTTCTTTGTCAAAACTGATAGATAACCTTTTGGGAAGAATCGAAGCCCCTGAAGCCCTGTAATAGCTTCCTGCAGTGCCTTCTTTCTTTTGATAGACTGCTTCCTGAATAACTTTTTCAATAAATATCCTATTCATTTTAATATCCCCCTTTTACCTTGCTTTGATATAGTTCCTTTCCAAAAACCCCCTAAGGTCTGCCCTTTTTACATAGATTTTTGCCCCAAACTGACTGAAGGGGATAATCCTTCTATTCCTGTATTCCTGCCATGTTTTATGGCTTACTCCTAACAGCTTTCGGGCTGTTACACTATCA
The DNA here is from genome assembly GCA_002305085.1 of Bacteroidales bacterium UBA1402. Lineage (GTDB taxonomy): Bacteria > Bacteroidota > Bacteroidia > Bacteroidales > UBA1402 > UBA1402. Next base: position 2,136 of record DBQE01000002.1, read on the forward strand.
ACCCATTCAGAATTGATTTCTTCATCAGCCTTCTTCTGTAGAATGGATTCAACAGATTCCAGCTTTCCCATTACTTCTTCTAAGAATGATTGCGGCACTACTGCCATTTGTAAATTACTTGCTTCCATTTTACTGATATTTAGAATTAAAATATGTGTTACTGAAGCAAATTTAGGTAGTGGGGTGTAAATGAGTTGGGGGAAAAATGAGGTATTTTTACCCCACTTTTCCCCCTGAAAAATCATAAACAAATAAGCTTTTATCTTTTTCTAATGTAGTCCCTTAAAGCTTCTTTTTTCAATAAAGCCGAAAATGTGTACATATTATCCTTTGGAAACATTCCCAGTACACATAATGAATCATAAAGAAATTGGTATTCTTTTGAAGTGGGTTCTTTGGTCTTGTTATTAAATACTCCATTATCTTTTAAATGATAATAGATAATATTCAACTGTCGGACAAACATTCTTTTTTTATTTTTCTTTCTTTTTATTTCTTCATTTCTTTCGTAGCGAAGAATTTTATCTAATTCTTCTTTTGTGTATGGCTCTGTAAAATAGTCATGTTGGTTAATTGTGTCTTTAAATTCCCACCCAAATAAACCCTGATATGTGCCATCTTGTTGATGTTCCAGTTCGGTGTTGGCAAAAAGGACTAGCTTATAACAATTCCTGCCCGATAATTTAACTGTTTTACTTTTGATTCCCTTAATGGTTGTTGATACTTCTATGGGTTGATCATTTTCATAGGCAGCAATAATAAGTTCAATAAATTCGGCAAGTTCTAAATTTTGGCTGCTAGGCTTATTGTCTGGCTCTTTCCAGTCAGGCTTTTCACTTCTTTCATTAAGAAGGGGCTTATTTAAAAGAAATATTACGAATCTTTTTATATGAATATCCTCAATGTTTATTCCGTATTTTTCTGCCAGTTCTTTGATTTCGGTTCTTTGATAATCGGTCATTGCCTCCATGTCGGTATCTTTTTAAATGGGGTAAGAATTATTACCCTTTTTGTTTATTGTACGGCTTGTTTGCTTTTTGCTTCCCGAAGAATGGCTTGAATTTCTTCAGGGTTCATTTTTCCCAGCAGTGCCAGTAATTCTGTTTTGGGATTGTTTTTTTCTTCAAATACTGATTCCAAAGCCTCATCAGTTACTGCATTATCAAAAGCCCCCATATAGACTTCTGTCTGTTTTATACTGGAATGTGCCAGCAGCTTTTGAAGACTGCCATTATCCATTTTCCTGTCCTTTGCTATCTTTGCAAATGAATGTCGGCTTATGTGGAATGATATCTTTTTTTCGATTCCTGCAAGTTTGGCCAGCTTTGCCAGTTCCTTGTTGATCAAAGCATTTTTTGAAGATACTGCATTTATCAGTTTTTCTTTCAGGGCTGAAGGCATGGTATCCTTTTCTGCCTGATTTGTAGCTTTCGCATATTCGGCTTCATTATTAAGCAAAGGAAAAATATAGTCTGTTGCCCTTGCATCTTCCCTGTGGTATTTTGATAGGATTTCCATTGCCTTGCTGACTAATTTAATGTCCTTTGTTTTGTGGTTCTTTCCCATTTCGTAAATCAGTCTGCCATCGGAAGTGATATTATTCCATCGAAGCTGTATTAAATCCCCTGCCCTTATTCCAGCACAATAGAAGCTAAATAAGAAGTAATTCCTGCAGTGCCATATCAAACTGCCTTCAGACAAAGAAAGTCCTGTAATAAGGCTTATTTCGGCTTCATTTAGCTTTTCCCTTATAGTCTTAATCCCAGTAAATGAATAGGCCATAAATGGGTTCTTTTCGGGCTTCATTAAGCCTTCAATCTTGATAGCACTGTTCAGTATGGTTTTGAAGATACTGAATGTTATTTGTATGGTGTTTGGGTGCAATACCTTTTCAGGCTGCCTTTCATTCTTCAGGCTTCGAAGGTAGTATTCAAATTTTGTAAGGAAAGAAGGGGTAATTTCTTGAAAGGTCAAATCCTTAATATTGCCCTTTTTGTCTGTCAGAAAGCCTTCCAGCTTATTGCAAAAGCCATTAAACTTCTTATAACTTCGAATACTGCCAGCCTGATACAGTTGTTCAGTCCTTTCCCTTGCGTATTTTAAGAATGAAGCATTATTTTCTTCAGTTACATTCTGGGTTTCTGATACTACTAGTTTGGTTTTTACCCTGTCAGCAGTGGCCAGTCCTGACTTGCTCAAATCTTCATGGATAGCCTTAGCCTTCTGCAGTTCAGAATCTAAGATATCATTTAATTTTTGGAAGTTGGGTACTGATGTCCTTACCCATTTCAAAGGTTTGGCTTTCGGGTTGAAGTCTGTCTTCTTGTTTAATTCTACTAGGGTCTTAATCCTTTTATGCTTCCTGTCCTGTGTAATACGAAGCATTACTGAATAGGTCTTGTTTCTTGTTGGCCTACTATTAAGTTCAAATCCAAATGATATAGCCATAATTCCAGTATTTAATATCCTAGACAAATATAGGTAATTTATTTACTACTGAAACAACTACTGAAACATTTTTGCTATTCAATTACATTTTTATACATTCGTATTGATTTTCAAAACTACTTAATATGAACCATATAAGATGCTTTGCTGATTTTTATACAGTGTTTGAATGTGTGTTTAGTAGTTCGGCTCTGGGCACGAAGGCTCTCTACATCCCACTAATTAGCTTAGATCAAAAAAACGAACCGGAGACATAGCGTCCTCCGGTTCTTTTTCAATATCTGTTGAACAAATACTTTCTGCTTCGTATTTGGTTCCCTTTTTTCTATCTATAGGTTATCAAATACGAAGCAGAGTAGTGCTAAATACACCTTTTACACATCAAATTTACGTGATTTACTAGTTAATAACCAGGGTTCTGATAATCCTTGTTGTCGATAAGCTTCATTTCAGCGTCAGGAATTGGACGAAGATAGTGAATGTTCTTGTCGAAACCTGTAGCTTGTGGATTATGTGCTAATTGCTTTTCGAATGCACGAAAACGCTTCAAGGTCATCCAACGCATCCATTCACCACACATTTCACGCGCATTTTCTTCTAACAAGAAAGTGTCGTTGATGTCAGAAGCAGTGACGTCAAGACTTCCATCATGCCCTTCACATGCACGATTACGAAGTATATTAATGTATGTGGTTGCTTCGGCATTTTTATTTTGGCGATAGCAGATTTCAGCAGCCAATAAATAAGATTCACCTAAACGGTAGATGATACAGTCAGCTGAACTATATGGTTTATTAGCATTGGTACATACATAGATAAGACTTGGGCAGTCAACTTTTTTCAAACTTGGGAAAAAACGTTTTGGCAAGTTATTATCTTTGTAATTATCGTCTACATTATAGACAGCATATCGACAATTTTCTTTTTGAGCTTGACTCCATGCCTTACGTGGCAGATAAACAGCTGTATCTCCCAAAGTAATGTCAAAGGCGGTATTGCCTACACGCGAAATATTCAATCCGTAACGTTTGCAGTCACCCTCAGTCCAAGTGTAACCGTTATTGTTAGCATTATTAGCCTTATTTACATAGAATACATCGTTAAAGAATGCCTTGTAACGCATATCTTTCTCCACATAAAGATCAAGTAGATATTTACTAGGAGCAGCATAACAGTTGTACTTAGGAAGTTTCTTAACGGGGTAACCATTAACTTCTGTTTCCAAACTTGGTTGGAGACCTTCAAGATAGATACCGGCATTGTTGTTAGCATAAGCACCCATATGTTTCCAAACACGGTTGAAGTAGTTGCCACGAGGATTCAGTGCCTGAATAGTGGAGTGGGTGATAATAAATAGTGCCTCTTTATTGTTCTTATTGTTATCCTCGTTGAACACATTATTAACATCTGAGTAAAGTTCAACGTTCAAGTCCTTTTGGTTATTAATAAGATATTTTATCGTAGTCTCAGCTTTTTCTAACAACTGATCACTTTCTTCTTTCGAGATAGCATTAGCGTTTCCCAAACCATCGGTATAGGTAGAATAAGTCAAACAAGCTTTTGCATACAAATGGTAAGCTGCAGCTCGAGTCACACGGCCATGAAGTTCTTGTTTGATAGGCAAGTTAGCCATAGCATACTCAAGGTCAGACATGATCACTTGGTAAAACTCATTAACTTTAGAACAGGGAAGTTTGCTGATAGGCGTTTTTGTGTAAGTAGTAGGCAAATACTTACCTCCCCATGTTTCAACAATATTTAACAGTACGTGAGCACGAATGAAATGTGCTTCGGCAACTTGTTGATTAAGTAAAGCTTCATTTCCATTTATTACTTGATCCCTGTATTCTATAGCTGCATTACAAGTATTTAGGGTTGCGTAAAAAGAGGAGAAACCTTCATTTAGCATACCATTTGAGGAATCAAGATTTATGTAACGCATAATCTTGCTCCAGTTGCCATTAGACCCTGTTTCGTTCACGTCTTGCCATAAGTCTGTACCACATTCAGAAGTCATTATGTAGGTATCTTCCGCTTGTCCATAGGTGATGCGCACCATGTCCCAATAACAAGAATTAACCAATTTTTCAAATCCTTCAGGTGTAGTCCATTCATAGGCTGTAGACATACCATGTGGATTATACTCTTCAAGGCTACAGCTAGCTAAAAGAGCAGTTGTCACCGCAATGATTAAGAATTTATATTTTTTCATTTGTGTTAATTATTAAGTGAATAATTAAAATTGAATGTTCATACCGAAAACGATTTGTTTTGTAAGTGGAGAATCATCATCGTCACCACCCTTTTCAGGATCATAATTTTTTAGGTATGAACACATTGAATAGATAAATGGGTTATTGGCCGTAACGTATAAACGTAAGTTCTCAATATGAGCTTTACGAATCAAGTTTTTAGAGAATGTATAACCCAAGGAGACGGTTCTGATCTTGACATACGAACCATCAAAGTAGTTAGCCCATACTTGATGTTCATCTTGACTCATCGAGGCGTTTGGTGCAGGAAATCTGGCACCTTGGTTATCTTCCGTCCAGAAATCACAAATAACAGGAGATGGGGAGATGCCATCGGTACGATACCAACCAGTAATACCATAAGGAATAGTTTGACCAAAACGAGCAACCGTGTTAATATGCAGATCAATATTTTTGTAGCTAAGTGAGTTGCCCCATGATCCAAACCAATCGGGAGTAGCTTTTCCTAATACAAAATAGTCGTCGACTGAATATCTGTAGTTGATGTTTCCATCAGCATCTGGCTTTTCAGCAAGACGAACCATCCCCGGCCTTTTGCCATATTTGGCAGCCTCTTCCGCTTCAGCTGTGCCCCATATGCCCATATATTTGTAGCCATAATATGTTTTAACAGCTTCACCCGGGATAAGGAAGTAGTCGCCAAAAGCTAAAGGTCCATCACTAGTAGTCTTGATAACCTTTTCTGAGTTCGTTGAGAAACTAATCGTTGATGTCCAGTTAAAACGATTTTGATCAGTAAAGATACGACCAGTAACAGCCAATTCCAAACCTGCATTACGGATGTGTCCAACATTGCTCCAAATCGTAAATGGTCTGGATGCAACACCACCTGCACCATACGCAATACTCTTTTGATATAGAACATCCTTAGTGTCAGTGTGATACCAGTCGGCGGTAACTTGCAGGCGTTCATTAAAGAAACCAAGATCAAGACCTATGTTCCATTGGTATGATTTTTCCCATTCTAGTTCTCTGTTGGCAATATTGTTGTTGAAGCCGGAGAATGGAGTTGATACATCTTGAAAACCTAATACACCTGTACGTGAGAAATCTAGTGTTGCATATTCTGCCGCACCCGCATTCCCTGTCACACCATAACCCACGCGAAGTTTAGCATTGCTTAGCCAGTCTTGGTGTTGCTCCATGAATGCTTCGTCGCTGATGCGCCATGCAACGGCACCCGCTGGGAACATAGCCCATTGATTACCCTTGGCTAAGATGGAAGAACCGTCCCAACGATTACTTAAAGTAGCTAAGTAACGACCTTTGTAGTTATAATTGATACGAGCAACATAACCCATTTTTTGACTACCTATAAAATCAGAGCTTACCGTATACACCTTACCGGCAGCTAGGTTGTGGTATGTATAGTAGTTAGAGTCAAACCCTGTAGATGTGGCAGTAGTATGTTCTACACGATTCTTTGACCATTCAGCTACCGCGGTTACATTGAACGCATGGTTTTCGCCAATATTAAATTGGTAATTAACAACATTCTCCCATTTGTAGTTATACCTAAAGGCTTGTGGAATGTTAGCTTGTATCAAGCCACTTTCTAAGCTTTGATATGACTTAAGACCTGTAAAGGAACTTTGCTTATTGTTTGCGAAATAACCACCTAAGGTGCTTTTAAAACTGAAGTTTTCAAATGGGGTAAGCTCTAAGTACACTTGAGGAGTAACACTCAAACGCTTGATATTATTAACGTATTGACCTGTCCCCATATCAGCCAATGGGTTCATATTACCATCATTTAATGGATAGCTAACGGGTTCGCCAAATTCATCATAAACATCACCCAATGGAGGCATACAAAGCACGCGATTCCATATTCGATTATAGCGCTTGTCATTTTCTGAATACATGGCATAGATATTCATACCATACTTCATGTATTTATTTACCATATAGTCTATTTTACCACGAAGTGAATAACGAGTCAATTGGTCGTTCTTCAGTATACCTTCTGTTTTATGGTAACCCAGTGAGAAAAATGAATTTACATGGTTGTTAGCATACGTAGTAGAAAGATTGTAATTTTGAGTAATACCTGTTTGAGCAGCTTCATCAGCCCAATTTACCCACTTACCGTCATCGATATAACCTTGAATGTGTGCAGGGAATAGGTTGTTTTCGTCAGTATAAAGTCCTGCATTCTTTAAGGCGATACGGCGGAAGTTAATGTAATCGTCCCCTGTGTTTACCTCAGGGAAAGATGAGATGTAGTTAACACCATAGTAAGCATCCAAATTTATTGGCATTCGGTCTGTCTTTGGACTTTTTGTGGTGATGATGATTACACCATTTGCACCGGCAGAACCATAAATAGCAGTAGAAGACGCATCTTTCAATACTTCAATAGAGGCGATATCATTTGGATTCAACTCAGAGTATGAGCTCTCAAAACCATCGATGATGAAAAGAGGTGAGTTGTCACCATTGAATGAGCGATTACCACGAAGCGTTATACTAACATCCGAACCAGCATCACCATTGCCTCGAATAATATCTAGACCCGGTACTTGACCTTGGATTGCTTCCATTACGTTGCTAGTAGGCATGCGTACGATGTCTTTGCTCTTCACTGACACTACAGAACCTGTCAAATCACGTTTTTTAACAATACCATAGCCCACTACCACTACCTCATCCAAAAGTTCATTGTCGTCTTTCATAACTACATTAATACTATTCTCACCGGCTACAGATATCAACTGCTCTGCATAGCCGATATAAGAAAACTTAAGCGCGCCGTTTTCCGACACTCCGCTGATGGTATAATTACCGTCAAGGTCTGTCACGGTACCATTATTGGTGCCAACGACCAAAACACTCACACCGATCATGGGTTCGCCATTGGTGTCTTTCACAGAGCCTGTAACTGTTTTTTGTGCAAATGAAAAAAAACAGATTACAGACATAAGCAGAGCCGTCAAGGCTCTTTTTAGTTGTTGTTTCATAAGCTTTTAAATTTAAGAAATACTGTAAACCATCTTTATTTAGGATAGTTTTGATTTGAGTTGTAAACCTAAATAATTTCTACTTGTATCACAAAATATTTTTAAAATTTATTTCATAAATGCTCTATTAACAGTTGCTGACGAATTTTGTCAGGGCCGAAAAGGTGCTCTTAGCAGCTTGGATGAGCCATAGTAACGATTTCAGCCTTGTATTATGTAGTCTTGTTTACCCTGCATTCCATAGGTGTCATCTCATCTGGCAGTTTGTGAGGTAGCTGCTCGTTGTAATAGATTCTCCGGATTTCTGTCTGTTCCCGTAGCTTGCTGCTGACAAGCCGCCTTTGAGCTCTTTGGCGGCCAATACCATCTGGCTCTCACTATAAGCTCCCAGTCAATATTCAAGGATTAGCACTAAAGTTGGATTATGAACAAGTTAAATTTAATTAAGAGAATGCCTAACTCACCAACTAATATTTACTTCACACACTTAAAAATCAAAACCGAACGATCCGACCGGCTATGCGGCGTTCGCCCCTAATATAAAAACAGCCCAAGAAAATCCCGCCCTTTTTAAGCACACGTTGTATTTCGCAAAACGACCTGTATTTTGCCGCAGCAAAAGCGTGAATACCGTTCATTGAAAGCACGGCATCGAAACGGCTGTTTTCAAATTTCGGTTGCACTTTCTTCTGACTTTCGTCTTCGGTCTCCCGACTTATTATCACGTTTGGGATACCAGCCCTTGCGTACCCGCTCACGCTGTTCGAACATTTCGTAAATCCCCCAAAACGAAGAAAAAGCAAACACGCCCAATATTATTGACAAAATCTGATGAGCTACCAGCAAAGAACCTGCCAAACCTACCAGACCCATTACAAGAAATACCCACCAAAATCTCACGCCAAAATAGTACTCAGCCTTAATTACAAGGGGGTGAAACAACCCAATAATGAGAAACGAGCATATGCCCACAATGATGCCCGAGAAATGCAAACTTATCATACTCTAAAACCATAATTTAAAAAATGAAAACTGTTTGCTAAAAAAGCAAAGACACACATGATACCACTAACAGCGATACTGTCAATATCCATCCGCTTTTTATTTCTATTTTCATTCCTTTCTATTTTCACGTTTTCTTCTTCCCCACTACGCATATATGTTGCGTTTTAGCTTTTTGATATGTCTCCATATCGACAAATCCCACTTGAAGCATCATGTCGACAATTTCTTCCGCCGTATAAATCCGCATATTTTCTAATATGTTTGTCCAACGCTCGTTTCCTTCCATTTTCGATGATTCATTACACACCATAAATTTACCGTTAGGCTTTAATACCCGTTTTACCTCTTTGAAGTTATTAATTATATCTTCCCAAAAATAGATAGTTTCAAAGGCAGTTACCAAATCGAAAGTTTTATCTTCAAACGGAATAGCCGAAACGTCGGCTCGCACAATTTCAGAACGCTTTTCGAGTACGGCTTTTTTGTTCTTTTTCAATGATTTGGATACGCTTGCAGGCGAATAATCAATGCCACAGACTTTGCCATTAGTACGTTTCAAAAAGTTGGCAATATTTTGTCCGCCACCACATCCAATATCTAAAACATCTTCATTACCCGACAGTTTTATATGGTTATCAATGCACCACAATGCCATTTTTTGGTGTCCATAGTTCATACCCTTAAGCATCATTCTACCTAAAAAAGTATCGGAAGGTTTTGCTGCATTTTTTATAAAGTTACTAAATAGACTCATTGTCTTTTATTTTTAAGTTTTCCTAAAGCTCATTTAAGAGTGTTACATATTCGTCATAAGTCCTTTTACAAGCTTTGTTTATTCGCGTTGCACCATAACAGTGGGGCATACCCGGCTCTATATGAATTCGGTAATTTGCCCTAGCCTTTTCCAAAGATTGCTGATAGATTGGGGCAGCAAAAGCTAAGCTCTCTTTTTCGCCAAAATAATGAAAGATTCTCCCTGCATTTCGAAAGTCACCATGTGCGGTATAGATAAGCCAATCATCTATACCAACTCCTTTTTTATGAATTTCTCCATAAGCCTCTACCATATTTACAGAAACAAGAGGATCTATGCCTCGATATCCTTCAAGCATTTCTCTTTCCGCCGAGTTTGCCGGTACATGTCCGGGTGATAAACCGATAGTTACTGCCGGCATAGGAATATTTTCACTATAATAATTGTTCCAAGAAATCATTGTCATCGCTGCTGTTGCTCCAAAGGAGACCCCCAAAACAGCTGTTTTTTTATGATTGTATTTCTTCAACATAAATTTATAGGTTTCAAAAATCATTCGGTAAGTTTCGTTAATAGGCTGCTTAGTGGCAGGTGGATAAAAGGGATAAAAAATTTCACAGTCCACCCGATTTAAAAGTTTTTTAGCAAAAAAAAGTTGATGCCGGCAGTAATCGTACACTCCACCGCCACCACAAATATAGAGAATAGCACGCTCCGGCTTTTGATTCCTTCTTTTCATACGAAGGCAGTGGTAAGTTCCATTCTCGGTATAAATTTTCAGGTCTTCGTATTCTATCTTTCCATTCTTTGGGAGCTTGAACCTCTGTTTCTCATTATGTGCTTTGGCATGGGCATATATTTCATCTACAGCCTTATCCGGAAAAAACAAAAAGGAAAGCAATCTCATTACTCCCATAATAATTTTATTGCTGATTTTTTCTTTCATACATTTAAATTTTATTTTTTAGTTGTCGTATGAAACTCTCAATGATCTAAATTCACATTCTCTTTTGCTTTATCCAGCATCAATAAATGACCGCCCAACATCCATATATTACCAAAGGAAAAAACACCGACCATTATGGCGTTTACTATCGCATAGTTGCCGAGAATACTGATAAGGCTGACAAACAACGTTCCCACCAACATAGAAAAAACCCAACACCAACGCGGATAAGGGCAAAAACCTCCAGCTACGGCTCTAATATGTGCATAAACCATTATAACACAACAGGGTATAAGAACTATATAAAGCGGCAATGAAAAATAAGATGCAAATTTCATAGAAGTTGCTAGAGCAGTTTCAGGACTGACCGCCGTCATATACTTGTAAAAAAAGGCGGAGGTAACGGATGACACATGGACACCGGCACCACCGAAAGCTAAAAAGCCCAAAATTCCTATCGCATACAACTTAGCATATTTCTGAGAATAGGGTTTGAGAAGCTTATAAATCCCGAAATGACCAACGCAGGCGATGGGAACGCCAATCAATCCCAACAATGACGACCAAAACATCCTACTGTCGGAAACCGTAAGATACTGAGAGACTTGTCCCTCTATCCCTGACAAACTCATATCCTTAACGCCCCAGCCCATAAGTAAGTCGCCTACAAAGATAATAACAGCCCCTAAAACACCTGTCTTCAATAGTAGCCTGACCTTGTTCCAATCTATATTTTCCTTAAACTTAACCTCGTCTTGCGTAATTTTTCTCATCTGTAAAACATAGCTACTTTCATCTTTTTAAATTTATTGCGGATTTCTCGCCTTGTCTCCAACAATCTAAAAGTCGCACATCGCATCTCCATTTGCTAACGTATGTTTTCTGATTAATCTCCCACCTACCCCCTCATCAACAAAGCAGGAATAAATGCAAAAACACCCAAAACCGCTATTGCCAATGCTTTAATAAGCTTCGTGGCTGTGAACTTTGTTTTTCTAAACAGCACGATATACACAACGAGTAGCACTAAATTTAACGCCAACGCACGGTATGAAAACTCTTTAAGTCGGGGATAAAAGAACTTGTCTTTAGTGGATGTAAAGCTTAATTGCAACGGGAAAAGGTAGGATGCTAGTCCTGTTTTGTCTTTTTCGGGACTACTGAATGCCATACTGTCTATCGCAGTGAAAGTTTTTGCGTCAATGGCCGTCAATATTTCATCCGTTTTGTCGGTTTGAACGACCGTCCATGTGAACATATTTCCAAAAATGGTCATATTCTCTTTCTTAGGATTGAAAGGTGGAATTTCTACCTTTATCAATTTATAATCGGGTGCTGTAAGTGCGTAAAAGTTGTTGTTTACGTCCGTGAGAAACCCAAAATATTTGCGGTTTGAAAATTCCGTTACCCAAATTTGCGCTATGTCAATTTCCGCATCAATCGGGATGGGTCGCAGGAAAGGTCGTCCTTGCATTCGTTTCAAATGAAAGAGTTTGCCTTCGTTATCGGTAAAGAGATAGCCTTCGTCGTACTCTTTTCGATTGGTTGGGTTTCCCGCTATGGTTTGGATGGGGAAAGCAACTTTTTTTTGTCGGAAAACAAATTGAAACAATGCCGATTTTTCCCTGTTTACCCGATTGCTTTCCATGTCGATAAACTCAATGCCGTTTTTCGTCAAACGAAACACATCGTCGGGCATAGTTAAATCTACCCGTTTAGATCTTGATTCGAGCAGCGGATAAAGTTTTGGATTGTGCACGTTGATATCAGCCGGACGTGAGCGAAAAATAAAGTTTTCTCTTCTTATTTTGGGTGCTGTAATGGGAACACCTTGTACGGTATCGGGAAGCCTGTTATCGGTAACGAGTTGCCGATAATAGAACATAGGTAAAATGCTGTCAAACTGCATTTCAGTATAGAAATTTCCCTTCCGGTCGGTGTAACGTAAATCTTTTTCATTTTGATTCACGTTTATCATTGCAAAGTCCCCGATAATTTCACTGTACAACGCAAAAGGAGTGCGTTCTCTTTTTAGAGTGGCTAAATTGTAAAGCCACGGCAGCAACCAAGCCAAAATAGCCGTTAGAAGTATATAGTAGATGATTTTATACGTTTTACTCATAGTCTTTAATTAAGTTGGAGGTCGGCGCTTAGATAGCTTCGCACTCAGTGATCAGCACTCAGCGACCGAAGTCGGAAATATATAATTGTGTGTAGTTTGTAGTATCCATCTCCTGTCCTGTCTTTTGTCTTTGTTCTTTGTATTACCATAAACTGTTTTACTGCATGCTGTGCTTACTGCACGCCGTCTTTGAAACGCGAAACCGACAAGAAAGATAGCCCCACCAAAGCAAGTGTTATTATCAGCAGCCACACGATGACCTGATTGTAGGCTTCGGCATAACTTGACAAGTAGAAAATTTGGATAAAAGCAGCACCCGCCAACACGTTTAACAATCGACGTCTCCAGGTAGGCTCCAGCACGGCAAAAGCAACAAAAGCATATCCTGCAATTCCCGCAACATACCAAGGCAACATAGTCAGCATCACACGACAAATAAGTTCGGGTGCTAAAATTGGGTTCAGGTATAAAAATATTATCAGGTACGTTACTACAAAAAGAGCTAGCAGCAAACTAACGCCGAAACCAAGCATAATTCCTATTATTTTGTTTTGCGGCAAGGGTAAATGCAAGCAAAGTTTTAGTCGATTTTGCTGCATTTCGGGTACAAGCTGAAACAGCGCCAAAAGGACACCAGAAAAAAGCGGAACGTACCGCATAGGTTCGTAAAATGTATTGTCGCGAGAAAGCAGAATTTCCCATAAATGAGCCGCACCTCGTAAGCTAACCACCTTACCGATGCGTAATTGACAATAGGCGGTAAAAGCCGCTAAAATAACTGCCGCAAGCAGAAACAGGTAGCGCGTTTTAATCCATTCTTTGTATAATATTGCTTTAATCATAGGTTTAATATTTTCCTGTAAGTCCGATAAAAATATCCTCTAAATTCAGCTTTTCCGACTTCAGTTGGCTGTGTTCGATGGAGTGTTTGCAGAGATACTGCTTCACATATTCCATGTTTTGAAACGAAAACAGTTCTCCGTTTCCACGATATACGGCAGGATTGTAAAACTTCTCGTCGGCAGGCAATGAAATACGTGTGTCGCTTATCTTGAAGGTGAATTTTTTAAAGGTATCCATCAATTCACTTACCGATTTTTGAATCAGAATTTTCCCGTAATCTAGAATGATACAATCGTCGATAAGTTTCTCCATATCTTGAATAATATGCGATGTGAGAAACACGGTTTTACGTTCGCTTTTAGCGTATTCTCGCAGGTATTCTATAAACAGGCGACGATAACCCGGGTCTAATCCGAGTGAAAAGTCATCTAAGATAAGCAGGTCGGCATTTTGGGCCATAATCAATCCGAGTGCCACTTGCGAGCGTTGACCGCACGACATATTCGCAATTCGCTGTCGGGGTGCCACTTTCAGCAAGTCCATCAACTCGTAATAGGCTTCCTTTTTCCATTTCGGATAAAACGACGCATAAAACCGCTCAATCTGCTCAATATTCATAAACGAATACTGTACGTGACCTTCGATAAGCAGTGCAATGCGTTGTTTGGTTATCGGGTTGATCTGCCGAATATTTTCTCCAAAAATAGTACACTCGCCACTAGAAGGTTTCAGGTAACCGTTCAAAATATTGATAGTGGTGGTTTTACCTGTTCCATTCTTGCCGAGCAGTCCCAAAATACGCCCTTCGGGCACGGAAAAATTCAGGTTTTCATATATCAACCGCTTTCCGTAATGATGCGTAAGATCGGTGCATGTGATAATAGGGTTCATTAAGATAGCTCGTGTTAATATTTAAAATAATAGTGATAACGCTATGCCGGTTACTTTTTTACACTTGATGTTTCTGAATATTTGTCCGTATAGCGAAAAAACCAAGATTTGCTTTGACGGAATAGGAATGTAGTAGTCGATTTTAGCGGACGCGTACCTATAACCCGCCGTAAGAAAATCGTATTGATGAAGGGTCATTTTTTGTGTAAGCTGTTCATCCGAAGGCATGAGCAATTCATTTTTCAGGGGAAACTTTTTGCCTTTTGAAAAAATTGCGGATGCCCACGATTTTCGGAAAAACATTCTATATCCGGTTTTAAGCGCAAAATCAACGGCATCGGAATAGAGTCGGTATTCAGGATACACATACTTTTCATCGTGTCGATGGTAGTTGACAACCGGACTTATCCAAACGGCATTTTTACTGTTTATTTGGCACTCATAAAGTACCGATGCGGCAAGGTTGTAAGACGAAAGCATATGTTTCATAGCAGAGTAATTAAGCTTGTACGAGACAACAGTCGGGTTTCGATGCACAATGACAGTGTCGTATTGATTTTCAATGCCTTTGCTGTTTGTCATTCCTGCGTTTAGACTTACAAGCAATCTGTTTTTGCCAAACTCTTTCAGATAACTTACTTCCATTTCGGGATTAAATCGATTGACAATGCTGGGAATACGCACACTACCTTCCGAAGTGGTCACTTTTTGACGTGTTAAATTCAAATTCACAAGCCAATTTTTGTTCTCTTTGTGAGCCAATTGCAAGCCTGCACTCCACTCATCCATCAGGAAGTATCGCGAATAGTTACTGCCGACATCCGTAAGTCGATAGTCGTACAAACCAAATCCACGCATAGAGAAATATTTGTCTTTTCTATCCTCTTTTAGCGAACTGCTCGACATGGTTTGCTTGTAATCCAAATAACCAACGTTTATCCCTAAATAATAGGATTTTACGGGATACAAAGCTCCGACAACAAATTCTATTTCCGATACGTTGTTGATCGGACGCGGGTCAATTTTTCTATAATGTACGGCACCACGATAGTTTATTCCACCGCCGACTTGCATTTTTCCGATTTTATGGGCGTATGATGCTCCGACTTTGTAATTTTCGGAATGATAATCTCCGCCTATGCTGTCTGCCACCAAATAGGGATAAAATAGCTCCGTATCTGCCACATCCGACCACGCAGTATTTCGCTTAACGCCTGCTTGATAGGATGCGAAACCGGAAACAACCGATTTGAACAAATCCGACTTATAACCTTTGGCACTTATATCGAAAAATGAAAACTCATCGCCGTCGAAAATGCTGTGAAGGGTTTTATCATCGCTGTTTCCTCTGTTTAGCCCTATACCTGCCTGAATGTCTTTTTGTAAAGGCATCAGAGAAAAAGCCGTCGGATTAAGTGTCAATCGCCTTACCCTTTCGTAAACAGGCGATTGAGCATTAAACCGTTCGGCATGATTTTGACCGAACAATTGTGTCGATGAAAAGACAACTGCCATTAAAACCATCCCGATATAAATTCCCATCCTGCTTTTTCTCATACAGCCTTATTTGTTTTTGAAAAATTAAGAAGTGAACGACCGATCGGTCGTTCACTTCTTTCTAAGCTATTTTACCACTACACGCGGACTTGGCGAAGCGTTTGGCATAAAGTCGTTTGTAGAGTTGTTGGTGTCTTGAAGTATAGCTCTACCATTTTCGTCTTTTTCAAATTTGCGTTGAACACATTTTCCTGTCCAAGCGGCGTCGCAATAGGTGTATCCTGCATCAAGCATTGTAGGGAATACGGTGGATGTATATCCTTCGGGTGCTGCACACTGAACCGCATCAATAATATATTTAGCCGGAATAGCGTAGGAAGTTACAGACTTTCCATTAGGCATGGTCGTGGTGGCAGGATGCGTATCTAAAAATGCTTGTGTTTCGGCAACAGGAATTTGTAAAATATAGTAACCCTCATATCCTCTTGTATGCAACATGCTAATACTTAGAGAACTGCTGTAATGTTTTATCAAGTTAGGTACCTCCGGTACATCCACATCTAATTTATGGTCATCATACCACTCAAAATCTGCTTTGGACATATCTACCGGTGAATTCGCATTATCCTGTTTGTGATTTATTCCTTGATCGGCAAGAATAATGCTTTTTCCGGGTTCCACAGCATGCTCTTTACCGCTTCCGGGAACTTGGAAAATAAAAGAAGGCACTACTTCGCTTTTCTCTTTGTATTGATCCCAATTATTGTCAGTCATTGTGTTGTCATAAGATTTACAGAAAATTAATCCATCAGCATAAAGTGTCTCGTTGCTATTGTTGTAAATCTCAATGTATTGGTCTTTGAAATAATTTTTGTCTGCCGGTGTTTTACAGCCGGAAAAATAGACTTCTTTGATAACCCAAGTGGTTGAAACGTATGATGCTGAGAGCTTTATCTCTACAAGCAGCGTTTCCAGACTTACGGCACAGTTGTCCATTCTGCCTTGATAAAAAACGGCATCTGCTTTTTTTGAGGCGTAGAAATTGTAATTTCCATATTCTACTTTCACGGTAGCTTTTCCGTCGTTATCGGTTTTTACTTCACCGCTTGTTTTGTTTGTGATATTTTCCCACTGAATAACCACATCACTCTTGCTGTCGGTATAATCCTCGGGAAATTCCACTTCAATGGTTACATCGCTGAATAGCACTTCCGGTTCATCCGGTTTACATGCGAACATCGTCGCGAAAATAATGCTCAATAGAGCTGTTTTTTTAATTAATTGTTTCATTTTTTTTGTTTTTAATTGGTTGTGTATTTATAATTTAATTTCTATTTCAATTCCGAAGTAGGGTGTTCTCCTTATTTTTAGAGGCGTATTTAAATTGCTGTAATACAACGGACTACAAAACATTAGCCTATTCACATAAAACGACATTCGTAGTTCACCGGTTATTTCTTTCGTGGCCTTCAAATCGATGCCGATTTGTAGCGGTTGTTTAGTTGTTTTGAAAAAACTGCTTGAAAATTCCTGCACCAAAAAACGCAAGGTCGGGTCGTTTTTATCCGCTTCGGTAAACTCCTGGGGCTTATCCATGCCTACCCCAAAATAGGCGATTGGTACACCTGAAAAAGGGAGCGTGGTGTAGTGTGTAAACCATAACGATTGTAATTTAGTCGTAAAGATTAAGCGATATTTTTTCAAATGGGTGTTAAACCAAACATTTGTGTTGAAACGGCTCTGTGTTTTACCTCTGTTCCATCCGTAAACACCCACATATCGGTATGGTTTTCCGTTTTGTATAATAGAAGGGCGGCTCATAATGGGCAGACTTTCATCGTAAACGGTTTGATAGTAAGCACCATTGACAAGAATGGATGTTGCCAAAGGCTTTATGACCGGTGTTGAAAATATATATTCTACACCCTTTTTTATCACTTTTTCGCCGTTTACCGGTACGGAATAGGCATCCAACAGGCTGTCTTTATAGACTTGAAACTCTGATATTTGTGGTTTGTAATCAAATAGGATATCGCTCCGATATTTATTTACTTCATACCAATAATAATGGGTGTTGTACTGAAAACCTTCACTCGATTTTTCATAAAAGCACAAAACATTTAATTTTGACTTGCCTACCTGAATATTGAGACCTAATTCCGCTTTTCGGTTGCGATTAGGTTTTAGAGCAGGATTGCTACGCTCGTTTGTTTTTGTAGTGATCCACAACAGTGCATTTGCTTGTTTTTGAGAATAATAATTTAGAGAAATATGGTCCAGATAGTCCGGCTCAGGATGGAGCATATCCAATGTCGGAAATTTAATAGCTTCTCCATAGCCTCCTTTTAGAGCAATTACGGTGGTTTTTCCCAAACACTGAAAATTCGAAAGTTGCCACCATCCGTTGATACGAGGTTCGGGAAACCACTTCTGATGCAAATCGACAAACCTATTCCCTATTCCGGGCATATGGGTAAAACGCACTCCCGCTATCAACTCCATATTGTTTTTTCCAAACGATGCAGAAACTTTATCCTCAATATAAACGGACAAATTTTGCAAAGCGGGAATTTCGTTAAATCGCCTCGGACGCGATGATGTGGACGATGTTGGATAGGGCGGACGCAACAGGTCGTACTCAAATCCTTTTCCACGGTTTTTCTCGTGTCGGTATTGTCCTCCCCAATTTAGCACGTGATAGATGTTTTTACCGCTTGAAAAGATGTTTTTACCTTTCAATTGCGAGAAAAAAGCCGTCGGTACTCCTGTCATTTTATAGCTTGTAAAATACTCTGCCGGCAGATACACTCCTTCGTGCTCACCGTCTGTTTCAGCCGTAGGCAACGGCACAACTCCGTTGGGGCTGACGGTCAGCATTCGGCTTGTAACGTCTTGCGTGTAATCGTATGAAATAGAGTGCTCCAACGAGTTGAGCCACGGTTTTGCCACTCGCCAAATCCAATTTCCGCTGACCTGCATTCGGTTGTAGGTAGCCTTGTAGGTGTCCATTTTGGGTGTTAAATCAGGGTCGTTTTTAGTGGCATCAAGCGTACCCATATAGAGCATTTTGATACCGAATTGCAGCGGTTTTTCAGCAAGTATGGCTATGTTGGTGTAATTCAATTGCATGCTGTACCTTTTATAAGCCGAAAGCGTTTCTCTTACGCTTGGACGCGCATCCGTATAATCCAAACCGCCGTGCAGCGCTCCCCATTTTCCGGGCAGGTTGACGCCTTTTCCCACATAAAACAGTTTCACATTGGGATTAGCTTTCACTCGCATCTCCAAAGGCTGCTTGCCCGATTTAGCTTTTGACAAGATCATTCCGCTGCTTAAATCGCCGTACTCAGCGGACGGAATACCTTGAACAACCTCTGCCGTTTCGATGTGGTCGGTAGAGAGCATTCTTAAATCCACGCCTCGATTTACCGTATTCCGATTTCTCATACGCATATCTACAGGAATGTTTTGCAGATTGGCATTGTTTGAAAGCGGCACTCCTCCGTCTCCCACAATGGCAGTCCCCAATGCCGTGTTTGCATTGTCGCCGGCTTGTCGTGAAGTGATTTGTGCTCGTCCCGTCAAAGTTCCGTCTTGTGTAAGTTGTCCGGGCAAAAGTTGCATAATGTCGCTAAGTGAAGTCGGTTGTATAAATTCCATGGTGGTTTTATCAATTAAAATCGCCGAACCGCTTTTCCCTTTCGGGGTGGCAATAACACTCACTTCATCCAATTCTAGCGTTTGAACTACCAAATAAACCTGCAACGTGGTGTCGGAAACGAAATTAAACTGAATTTTTTGCGGAACGTATCCTAAAAAACTTATCGATACATTGTGAACGCCTTTGGGAATGCCGTTGATGCGAAAATTGCCCTTTTCGTCAGAGATTGCTCCTATCTGCAAATCATCAAGAAAAATACTTGCAAAAGCGATTGGTTCTTTCTTTTCTGCGTCTTTTACTATCCCGGAAAAACAGACCTTCTTACTTTGCGAGAATAATTTACCCGGCATCAAAATGAACAAAATTACCGTGCAAAGTATCAAAAGAGCTTTATTCCACTTTTTATTGGTCATACCAACAGCATAAACAAAATCGGCACAATTATCCCTGCTAAGAGTTCTATGCCTCCTCGTCCTAAAATGCCTTTTTTACCCTTGTTTATGAATATTCCGGTAATCGTAATGATGATTAGCGAAACGGCAAAAATATCCGAAAACACCGTCCATCCTTTTCCCGGATTGTAATGCAATCGGTTAAACTGGCTGATGATAGGGCGTTTTTTTAGTGCTTCGTAAATTGCTCCTCCATTTTGCAAATTGACTTCCAATGATGAACCGCCTTTTAGGAAAACTTTCAGTTTTCCGTTTTCGGGAAAATAATGTTTCGTGTAGTTTTTCTCCTCTTTTATCGGTTTCAGCATGGTTATTACCATCGATTTAGAGACGTTCTCCTCTGTTATTGGGAATGTCCCCTCCGCCTGTAAACTGTGCCGTTTTATTGTGTAGTTAGGATTGATGTCACCACGATGATTGAGCATAATGCCCGATACGGCATATATGATGATAACGCCCGAAAAGAAAAACGATAAGTCACGATGGATTATACGAAACCATTTTCTCAAATGCACTCCCGTAAAACGTCTTTTAGTCATACTACAAATTCCGACAAAGGGTTAATGTGAGTGTTTTTTACTCGCCTACATGAATTGTGTACCCTATGGCTTCAACAAAATAAAACGACAAGTAATTTTTACCTTCTTTTTCGTTTCGTTCAGCTATACGTTTACGGAAATTATCAATGCGCTCTTGTTCGGTATTAGCCGGTTTTTCGTTCTGAGCTTTTTGTTCGGTAACACATCCGCTCTCATCGTCGCCGTGTTTTTCGGCTGTTTGTGAAGCCAACTTCGTTTCCCAATCCACTAAATAAGCCTCGTCGATACGCTGTTCCTTCAAAATACCTTTAACCTCCACAATGCTATTCACGGTTTCCTGGCTGAAACTGCCGATGTTACCACTTGCCTCTACACGGATGATTTTAGTGTCATCGCTGCCCATCAAGAAAATCTTTTTCCCGCCGTGTCGGCAAATATGCGTACATAGTCCGTCTACAACGATGGTGTCATCTACCATGTTTTCAGCGTTGCTCAGCAAACTATCCACCTGCATTATTTTGGGTGCTTGGCTTGTTTGGGTTGATCTTTTTTGCTGTTTTTGATTGCAGGAAATCAGCACAAAAGAGAGTGCTAAAATGGATAAAAAAGTTCTTGAAATTCTCATTGTCTATTAAAAAATTAAAGTGTGTGAAAAGTGTAAATAATTTCAGACGCGAATTTCACGATAAATATATACGGTTACAATCCCCAAATCCTGTGATTTTGGCAGTCGAAATCTCATCATTTATGGGGATTGTCTGTTGTTTGTATCGGCAATAATTTTGACACTTAAATTTTTATTATTGTGCCACACAATGAAAAAAATATCGGTTTTTACGGTTCAACAACCGACAAATACGAAAGAAGCCGCGATTGTGTAACTTATTTCTCTTAATTCTAATTCTCAAAAAAATGATACATATTATCAATCAAACCCAAAGGAAAATTAGAATTCCGATAGCTTCCAAAAAAGTCTGCTTAATGCTGCACCCTAACGAACTTTCCGAACTGCGTCAATTGCTTGCTTTGACTGAATGTGCTATCGAAAAACAATTAATGGAAAAGTTGCAAAAATCTATCTGTTGGAGTTGATATAAAAAAGGATAAGACGCACTTTAAGAAAAGTTTAAGTATATGACTTTCGGCCAATGTAATAATATTAGCCGTTGATCAATTCAAAATAACCTTTATCAACGTCGTAGTTGTAGATTTCGCCTGTTTCGATTATATAATACCAACCGAAAATTTTTAATCTGTCGTCGTTATAACGTTCAAGTACATACGGATAAGTAAGCAAATGATTTATTTGTTGTACTATGTTCAGTTGTTCTGTCATCCAATCCCGCTCGGCTGGTGTAGCATTGGGCAGCATTTGCGTTACCCTGTTTTTTACCGGGCGTGCCAATTCGAGCCAGAGGTTGGTATGAGGCAAATCCTTCAGTTCTTCTTCGGTTTTATACAAAGCTCCACAGCCTCCGCAATTGGAATGCCCGCAAACTATAATATTCTCCACCCCCAACGATAACACCGCGTATTCTATAGCCGCGCTGATAGCCGGAAAGTTAACTCCCCTTTTATAGGGAGGAACGATGTTTGCCACACTGCGTATTATAAATAATTCGCCCGGAATGGTAGAAGTTATAAGCGATGGCACCAGGCGAGAATCCGAACACCCGATAAAAATAGTGTGAGGTTTTTGAGTATCGCTTAAGTTACCAAACAAGTCTTTATGTTTGTCGAAATCTTTCTTTCTAAAAGAGACGGCACCTTTATTTAAGTCTTTCATGATTCTCTTTTTTTATTGTTAAACAATAAATGTCGACCGTTTTTCTTTCCGGAACAACTGCTAAGGGTGCAGGCGTTTTCGGGGGCGAATTTAGTAATCTTTTTTATTCTTAAACAACGAACCTATTCCTTTACCAATTTTCTGAACTGCATCGAATCCTTTGTTCAAGGGTTCGGAGGTAATATCGGCATAATGCTGGGTGGTTACGTCATTGGCAAGACGTTGAGGATAGACAATTATTCTATTGTTTGTTGCGAAATATTTTTCAATTTTAGTGGGAAGTTGTTCCAAAGCACCGATATAAGAGGTTGCACCTTTTCGGGCTGATACCAAAATAAATAAATCATCTTCATGAATATGTCTCGAAAGCACTAAGAAATCCTCCCAATCGACAAATTGGTTTATTGTAATTGATGCGTTTAACTTAGCTTTCTTAACTGATTTTCGAACCGCGTTTTCTGTTGCTTTGTCGCAGAACACCACGATGGGGACACTCAACTCAATAGCAAATTTAGCTATCTTTTTCAACCATATATCAAAGCCTTTTTCGTGTTCGGCCAGTGGTGGTGCTGCAACCAGAATTCTTTTGTGTGAAACCAAGGGTTTTTCTAAAGAGCAAATAAACGTGGTTTTATCGGTGTTGCTCAATATACCGCGAAATTTTTCGCCGATCAGTTTCTCAATAAATCCCGCGCGTTTGGGCCATCCGAGAATAATAATATCGGCCATGATTTCTCTCGATATTCTTACTATACCACTTGCAAAATTATGGTCAATTGTCGTAATTACATCAACCTTGGTTTCCGATGCGGAGCCCTCTATCACAAATTTTTCAAGTTCGTTTCTTGCTTTGAGAATATTGATTTCGGCTTCCTTGTTATCGGAAACCACCGATAGTATGGAGACCGGATTTGCCGATTTCTTATCTTTTATAAGAACGGCAAATTCAAGAAGTTTTTCTATGTTCGAAAAATTTGCAATAGGCAAAAGAATATGTTCACTCCGAATACCATTCGATTTTACAAGATCGCTCGAATCATTTTCAGACTCCACAACAATCTTTTTTGCCGCTTTTTCTGTAACAAACGACGATACCAAACAGGTTATCAAAATGAGTATAATGGTTCCATTGAGTATATTCTCGTCGAGAATATTGGCTTTGTAGCCCACTAAAATTACGGCAAGAGTTGCGGCGGCATGGGAACTGCTCAGACCAAAAATAAGTTGCCGTTGTGCTTTGGAATACTTAAAAATCAATTGCGTGAAAAAAGCGGCAAACCACTTACCAAACAAGGCTACAACAGACAATGTTACGATGACAATAAGAGCCGTAGGACCTTTTAATAAAACGCTTACATCCACCAACATTCCAACGCTTATTAGGAAAAACGGAATGAATAACGAATTTCCTATAAACTCAATACGGTTCATCAATGCAGAAGAATGGGGAATAAGTTTATTCAATGCCAATCCGGCAAAAAACGCTCCAATAATAGGCTCTATCCCTGCAGCCTCGGCTAAGAATGCCGCAAAAAACACAATGGACAAAACAAAGATGTAGTGCGAATGTTTTTCACTCTCCAGTTTTTGAAAAAACCATTTTGCAATTCTTGGAATGAGAAAAAACATGATTGCCAAAAAAATCGCAAAAGAAACACCCAGTCTAATCCAAAACTCAGAGTCGAGGCCACCCTGACTTTTACCGACAATTACAGCCAAAAGCGTAAGTACGGCAGTATCGGTCAATATGGTTCCACCAACGGTTATGGCAACCGCCTGATTTTTTGAAACGCCTAATTTGCTTACAATCGGATACGATACCAGTGTATGTGTGGCAAACATGCTCGATATGAGCAAACTTGCATTAGTGTCGTATCCAAGCAAATAATGACATACCGGGTATCCGATAGCTAAGGGGAAAGTAAATGTAAAAATTCCGAACAGCAGGCTTTTGTTTTTGTTTGATTTAAACTCGTTCAGATCGAGTTCAAGTCCGGCAATAAACATGATATAGAGAAGTCCTATAGTCGAAAAAAGGTCGATAGAAGAACTGCTTTCAATGATGTTAAATCCGTAGGGTCCAATTATCACTCCGGCAATTATCAAGCCTACAATTCCGGGAATGTTTATTTTTCTGAGTAAAATGGGCGACAATAAAATAATGAATAAGAGCAACGAGAGTATCAATACAGGATTCTGTAGTGGTAATTCAAATCCTTGTATGAAGTGTTTAAAAAAATCTGTCATTTACTGTCTCTTTATTCGTTTATTTTTACCGGCCCAAAATTACTCTTTTTATTTAGAGCGGCAGCAAAAAATTAAACTAATTTACAGTATACTCAAGGCTTCAAATCCATCGGACTGTCGGAGGTGCGCACATCGTAGTTATCGCCTTCGCCCTGCTCGAAAAGCGCCGAGAGTTGTCCTTGCGAAATCTCGAAGGAGGGTGCAAATTGGTCGCCGTTCATGTAATTAAGCAGGCTGTAACGCATTTGACGGGCTACAATGCGCCTATCGGGAGCAGAGGAAATGTCGGCACTGCACACAATGAGGCGTCCGCGACCCAGCTTGGCCTCAAAAATCAGTCCCAACTTGCGGTTGATAAACCAGGTATCGATGGGCTGGACGATGGGAATGAAATCGGCCGGAAAATCGTCGAGGTTCATCACCTGCTGATTGTGCAGCAGTTCCCACCATTGCAGGTTGCTGTGATACTCGGTGGGGAAAGCTGCCAGGGCCGGATGCTCCGGATGGGTCAATATGCCCAGGGTGTGCGGAGGACGCATCTGAAACCAGGAAGTATTCCAAAACACCGGCCGGAAATACTGCACCACCTCTTTGCCTTTTTCCACTTTGCCGTCGGCCAGCAACAAGACCTTAGCCCCTTGCTGTGCTTGCTCCGCGGCCTGCTTATAATCGCGGGTAATGAAAATACCGGTGGTGTCGGGTTCGGGCAGCAAAGCCGGATATACCCAAAAATCCCATTGATTGGAGCAATTACCCAGCGACAAGGCAAGCTTGTATTGCCCGGCCTCCCGGACAAAATCCAATGGCAGAGAAATAGCGCCCAATGCTACATTACCGAAAGCAATATCTGTTTCCGGCAGACGGCCTTCGGCTAGGATGTTGCCCTTGTCGTCGCTGACTTTCCACACGGGAAGGCAGTTTCGGAGTATCTCCGGTCCAAAATGAGCCACTTCGGCCGCCACCGATAATTGCTCGTCGCTGCAAAAAACAAACCTCGGAAAACGTGCAATGGGCACCGTGGGCGAAAAAAAGCGTCTGAATTCTTCGGGCCTAATATAATCCTTGGGCTCCCAAAACACGTCGGTTACACCCACCAGCGCACTGCCCTGACCCGGAAAATCGTTCAACGACAGCAGTTGAGTGCCGCCATTGCCGGGAGTTCGGAGCGAAGCTTCGATTTCGTTCTTATAGCAAATGGCCTGAAACTTGCCCGAGGCCATAAAAAAATCCCGGGCCTGAGGGCCCATATGCTTTCTTTCCAATTCCGCTTTGAACATCTCAAAGTTTTTGGCCCGGTAAACCCCAGTGTATTTGGGTATTTCGCCGAAATCGGGAAAAACACAGTACTGTCCCATTTCGTGGGCTAAGTAAGGCACGTTGTAGGGTGCGATCTTGTCGGAAAAATCAAACTCGCTGTTGGGGCGTCTGTCCCAGGGCAGGCCCCGCGATTCGGAGCGGATGATAAACTCGTTCGAAGGCGCCAGGGGCCAGCTCCGTCCGATGGCAGCGTGGGTATAGAGCCGGCGCGGATCCTGCTCTTTCCAGTAATCCACCAATCCGTTGAGGAAAGTGATCTGATGGCGGCCTGCCGGCTCGTTGCCGTAGGCAAATAGCACAAAAGAAGGATGATTGCCGTAGGCTTTCAAAATACGGTCGCATTCCTCGCGGATGTATTGATCGATCGGCCAGCCGTTGCCCACAGCCGTGCCGTGATTGGTCCAGAAAGGCCCTTCGGGCTGCAAGTAGATTCCCAGCTCGTCGGCGGCCTCAAAAGCAGCCCGGGGCGGACACCAGGAATGAAAACGAAAATGATTGACTCCATAGGCCATTGCCTTTTGGTAAAGTTCACGCCAATAAGCCTTATCCATAGGAGCGTAGCCCGTCAGCGGATGGGCGGCACATTCCACCGTGCCGCGCAAAAAAACCGGACGTCCGTTTATAAGAAAGCGCGTGCCGTCGGCCTCAAAACTGCGAAAGCCAAACTGTGTTTCGAAACGGTCTGCATCAACCTTTCCGCAACTGAGCTCAAGAGACAACTTGTATAAAGCCGGATGAAACTCCTCCCAGAGCTGTCGCTCCTCGCCCATTTCCATCACAAACTCCAGACTTTGTTCGCCTGTACCGAGCTGAACCGGAAAACTTGCCCTCTGCGACCCGGCTTTTTGTCCTGCCTTAGAGGAACCGGCTTTTTGCTCCACATTAAACAGACGGGCCTCCGCCAGCAATTCGCCCTCGCAAAGCTCTCCACTCCGGTTGTCGATACTGCAAACCAGGCGGACACGTCCGCTGAGGGGATCGGGATAAACCTGAACATCGCTGAGCATAATTTTTGGTCTGGCAAACAGCTTAATCTCTCCGGCAACGCCGTTCCAGTTGCCCTGGGTGTGATCGCTGATGCTGTGCGAGTCGGGGCCCGGTTTGATATCTTTTACCCGATTGTCTATCCTCAGGGTCAGACGGTTCTTCCCCGGCTTCAACAGGCTTGTAAGATCGTATTCATGAGGCACCGACAGCGAATTTTGCAGGCCGGCAGGCTCGGAGTTTACCCATACCTGCGACTCCCAGTGGGGGCGTTCCAGCCTGAGGATAAGTTGCCGGCCCTCCCAATCACGGGGAATCCTCAGTTCGCGCTGATACCAGGCGGGCCCCACGTAATACACCGGAGGCGTCAACCAAAACGGGAACTTCAACTGCCCGGGCCGACGATAAGGCTCCAAATCGGGATTAAAAAACCAGGAACTGTCGTAAATACTGGCTGTCCATTGGGTTTGCAGCGTTAGTTCCTTTCCCAGACCGGCTTCCATCATGGAGCCGGGCAAAGCCATGCGACCGGACAGCCGGGTATCAAACCATTTTTGGTCCATGCCCAGGTCGTCTTCGTCCATTTGAAACTTCCACTCTGCCGCCAGATCCATCTCGTAACGATCGTACCGGCTGCAAGCGAGGCTTAAAAGGAGTAGTGATGCTATTATCAGGCGTTTCATATCTATTGGTTTTTTCGGTGATTTAGTTGATTTACTGCAGTTCTATTTTCACTCTGTACTCACTGATGATCTCCGGCTCCTTGATCTCCAGAAATTCTTTGCGCTCCCCAAAATCGGGTACAACTTCCGGATCGAGCCAGCGCAGAAACGGGGCATTATTGCGCATGGGAACGAAGTAAAAATACATCTCATTCTCTTTCAAACCGGGCAGATAGCGTTTGAGTCCCAAGGTCCAGGGGCCGCTGGTATAGAGATTGTCGCTGCGCAGTTCCCCCTTCATCATGCAGAGGCCGCGGTCGCCCCGGTAATCGAAGCGGACAAATACATCACTGATTTCGTCCAACCGAAGCTTGGGGGCCCGCAATACAAAATGGCGGTCGTCTGCGCGGATCAGTTCCAGCTCAGGCTTGACGGCAGGCAGGCCGATGCTCCAGGCCGACATGGATTTCAGGGGCGATTTCGCTTTCCCGGTCTCTCCTCTCGCGGCCACAAGCCGGTCGCAAGCCGGGTACACCAAGACTTGAAGCAAGGTATCTTTTTGGCTTATCAGTTCCAGTCCCCCGGGCCCGGACAGAACCAGGGCATTGCTGATGAGCAGGCGACTCCCGTTGTTTTCACTACGACGACTCTCGCCGTTGTTGCTATACAAATAAGTATGCAGAGCCTTCTCGTAGGGAAGGATCAGGAAACTGACGTCCTTGAGTCTGAGTTCAGCTATTTCGTTCTCGCGAAAAGTAAGCAAAGTATTGGCCCCCAAGCCGGTTTTGGTAAAGCCCGAACCGGAGAATTTGGGCGATCCTTTTAAGAGCAGTTGGGGAGTTATGCCCTCCAGGGCAATAAATGCGTGGTATTTGCGCCCGCCCTGCTCAAAGCGCATAAAAGGCTGTAACGTAGCTTGTACCAGCTCCACTCCGTCTAAATTTAGATTGAAAGGAAAAATGGCCGATGCCCCCGATTTCAAGGTAAAACTGCCCTGAACGGGAAAGCGCAGTTGTCCGTTTTTGGTCTTTATCTCTATACTAATTTGCTCCTGATCGGGCAAGCTGATCCTGTCCTGAAAATTATGCATAAACAAAAAGCCGCCCTCACCGTCGGAACGCAGGGCATACCTCAGGATATCGGTAGTTTCGGCTTTGATCTGCGCATTGGTAGCAGGCAAAACGGGATACATAGGCGCCAGCAGTCCGCCGTAGTTTTGCAGAAAATAATTGATCAATCTCAGGGGATAATAACCCTTGCTCGGCAGGCCAAACTCACCCAGGGGCGACTGATAGTCATACGATTTATTGGCCAGACCAAAACCTTCGGCCGTAAAGAAATTGCCCGATGAAGGCGTATTGCCCCCGTGATACATGTAAAAGCCCAAACCGTTGCTACCGCTGCCGATGGTCCGCACCATCATGGGCAGAAAACTTTCGCCCGGCACCCGGGGACGTCGCGAATAGGTGACGGAAATGCCCGTTCCCAACTCGGCCGCCAGCGAAGGATACAGATCCACATCGTAGCTAACCGGTGCATAGTCAGGGTTTTGACGTATGTCTTTGTAAAGAAAAAAAGGCGAAGGCTGGTTGCTGTCCACCCAAAAAGGATAAGCATAGCCGGCCATCACCGGAATGGAGCCTTTTTCAATAATGGTGGCATAACCCCAGCCGGTAGCCGTGTACAGGGGCGTTTCCAGGCCGGCGTCCAGCGCCAGCTGTTTGAGGGTTTTCATATGGTCTCGCCCCAAACCGGCAAATTCGTTGCCGAATTCATTGATTCCCACCCCTATTTTGGTAATGTCCACATCGCGCCTTGCCACCGTATTCTCGCGGGGAGCGCCCTCGTAAGTAAAAGCCCAGGGGGCCGCCGAATGCTGGTATTCGTTTTCGATCTGTATGCCAATAACCGGGCCGCCCTCTTTAAACAGCAGACCCTGAAGCTGTTGACCTATCTGTCGATAGAGCCGGTCGACGTAAAAAAGGTAAGCGGGATCGTTACTGCGCACCTCTATGGGACGGCCGTAAAGCCAGTCGGGCAAACCGCCGTTGCGCATTTCGCCGTGAGCAAAAGGGCCTATACGCACAATCATATCCAGGCCGTTCTGCCCGCATAATTCCGCAAAATAACGAAGATCCAGGTCGCCGCTCCAATTGAACTCGCCCTCTTTAAACTCGTGCAAAATCCAAAAGACATAGGTGGCCACCACGCTAACCCCTCCGGCCTTGATCTTTTTGATCTCCTCGTCCCAGTACTGACGGGGAAAACGGGCATAATGAAACTCCCCGATCACCGGAATATAAGGCTCTCCCCGGCGCTCAATATAAAAACTGTTGACAGCAATGGAGTCGCCCTCTGCATTGGAACCGCCCAAATCGAGGTGATGACGGATTACCCCGGTTTTTACTCCCGAAACATCGATGGAATACGGCTCTTGTCCGTAAGAAATCTCTATAAAGAGAAGGGCCGCTATTAAACACAAAATTTTTTTCATCTCAATTTTATCAGTTTTAAGGTTTCCTGCGTTTTCTCATTGAGCAAAACCAACTGATAGACGCCCGCGGGCAGGGGGAGATTCAGTTGGAGACGGCGTTTTTCGCCGGCCATTACTCCGCTTAATTTTTGGACGTGGAGCATCTTGCCGGCCAGGTCGAATACTTGCAGCTCGGCACTGCCCTTTTCGGTAAATTCCATTTCGACGATGCAATCTTGCAGGCAGGGATTGGGCGAAACTTTCAGGCGTGGGCTAAAGGACTTGATTTTTGGGAGGCCGTCGGGCTGCACGTATTCGTAAGCTCCCAGATCGACGGCTGCGCCAAAATAATTATTCAACTCAATATCTATGGGGCGGAAAGTGACAGGATCAACGCCCCGCACTATGTTGCTGCCCCGGTCGATAAAGATAGAATTGGCTTTGAGGCGGCCGAAGCCGTTATCGGGCAGGCTGCCGTCGGCCTGACGGGGAGCCAAAAAATCTTCCTTGGAAGTGCTGACAAATTCGTCGTATATGGATTTCTGATCAAAAATCTCGTTTGTGGCGGTCTTGTACGGCACCAACACCTCGCCGTCGATCTGATCCCAGGAGTTGTTTTTACTCACCGTGCCTTCGGCTAAATTATAGAGTTGACTCTGGCCGCTTGTTTTGGCATCGAAGCTGATACAGTTGCGGACATCGCATGGATAGGCCCTTAGGCGGTAGTTTTTGATGCCCTGCCAGGAGACGCAGTTGAAAAGGAATAAGCTGTCGGCGTTGTTGTTCTCGTTAAAACCGACTCCGGTCTGGTAGCCGTCGAAGGCGATGCAATGGCGGATCTCGTGTTTGGCTGCCCAGCCGTCGCCGCCCAGCTTAAAGCCGTTTCCATCGCCCGACCACGAAGTGGGGATAGTGTTCTTTTGCCCGAACTCCCAATCCAGGTCGTCTTTGCTGGCCAATTCGGAATTGCCGTTGCCGAAAGTCCAGCAACTATCCACATAGATGGGGTATCGGGTCATGTAAAAGTCCCAGCCGTCGTCGGCGTTTTGCCAGGCCCTGCAACCCGTAAAACGGTTGTTGGCTCCGGGCGAAAGCTTGCAGGCAAAGCCGTCGGCGTTTTCGTAACCGGTCCCCCAGTCGAGGTTGCGGTAGGAATCGCAATTTTTGATCAGGTTGTTGGCCACCCGGTCGGGAGCATCGGGGTCGTTCTTGGCCAGGCCGATTTGTATACCTGAGTCGCCGTTGTGGTGGAGAACGAGTAACTCGCAAATATTGTGGCTGCCTTCGATCTTAATGCCGTTATCAGGGGCCTGGCAGATTTCGAGGCCTTTGAGGTAATAATAATCTCCGGTAATTTTAAAGCCCCGGGCCGACCCCCGGGCCGACGAATTCAAATTCGTATAAGAAGAAAAAATGTCGTAGAAATTCAGGACGGGGTTTTCGCCGGGGTAATTGAAAATACAAATGCGTTCCTGCTCCGAACCCTTTTGGTCGAGTACGATGGTGGCGGTGTAGCGGTAAATGCCGCCCCGCAAAAAGAGCGTGTCGCCGGGCTCCATCAGACTGAGAGCTTTACTGATATTGAAAAAGGGCGATTCGATGCTGCCGTCGTTGTCGTCGTTGCCTCCTTTTTCGGCGGGCGCACAATAAAAAACGCTGTGACGGTTCGATTTAAAAGTAGCTGTGACGGTTTTTTCGGAGTCCATGTAAAGCAATTTGATCGAATCGCTTCCGCTCAGGTCGCCGCTCCAGCCCACAAAGCTCGCATCGAAGGCCGTATCGGGAAAAGCATGCAGTTCCACGGTGCTACCCTGCGGGTAAAAAGGAGCATCGGGCGTTTTCAGCACCCGGCCTTTACCTTGAATCTTGAGGTTCAGTGCGTATTCCCTGAGGCCTTCTTCGCCGCCGACTATAGTGATTTTGTCCATGTTCGGTCCGCCGTTCGAAGTAAGAGCCGTCATCAAAAGCCGGTTGGTGCCTTTGCGTAAATTCAGCGTTACCGCCGTTTCTACCCAGGTCGTAAAAGAGCCCGAACTGCCAAAAGCCTGACTTTCTATTTGCAATTCATCGTTTACCCTGAAACTCATGGAACGGTCGTCGCTCTTGCCGTTTGCCCACCTCACCAGCACCGTCGCCTCGGGCATGGCCTCGGCCAGACTGAATTCGAGCAGCAAACTGCTGCCGGTGGCATTGGTAAAATCCACAAAACCCCTACCGGTATAACCGGCATGTTGGGTATCGACTTTGCCTACATAAACGCCGTCCTCGGCTTGAATAACCAGGTCGGCCCGGACAAGCAGTGCGCATAACAAAAGCAAAACAATCAGGGAGAGCTTAAATCTTTTCACGGCAGACAGAAATCAATTAAAAAAAATGCAAGCAAAAGTAAGCATTTATTTTGTTTTCAAGTTCATTAAAGCTTTTTGCAAATGATTAAAAAACGATACGGGCAGGTATCAAGGTTACCGGCTGCCCCCTGCCGGCTGCCGAAAAACAGTCGTAGAACTTAAGTCTTTTTATCTTTTTACAGAACTTATTCAGGCTTTAACTCTTTAGGCGGCTTCGGCTTGTTTGAGTTTCTTGGGATTTCTTCTATTTTTGTCGGAATTCTTTATCAATTAAGTTTTTAAGAAATCAGTACTATGACAACAAAACAAATTTTCGTTGCCGCGATCGGCCTGTGTATGTATATTTCCACTGGCTTAGCCCAAGACCTCGTTCAATGGCGGGGAGTAGAAAGAAGTGGCGTCTATCCCGAAACAGGTTTACTGAAAGAATGGCCGGCCGAAGGTCCGCAATTGCTCTGGTATTACGACGGCCTGGGCCTTGGCTTTACTTCGGTTACCATCGTCAATGACCGGATTTATACTACCGGTGTGAGTGAAGACAAGGGCTACGTGTTTGCCTTAGATAAGCAAGGCAAATTACTATGGAAAGAGTGCTACGGAAATGAGTGGAATCAATCCTATCCCGGCACACGCACCACTCCTGTATATTTCAAAGGGAAACTTTACCTGGCCACCGGCCTGGGCGAGGCCATCTGTCTGGATGCCAAAAACGGCAAAAAACTCTGGAGCGTCGATATGAAAGAAAAATACGGTACCCGGGTCTTACGCTGGGGCATAGTGGAAGCTCCCGTTGTTTTTAACGACAGGGTGATATTTACACCCGGCGGAGACAAGGCTACTTTTGTGGCTTTCAATTTAAATACGGGGAAAGTTGTCTGGGAATCCAAGACATCGGACGAAACTTCCGCTTACTGTTCTCCCTTGCTCTACACCTACAAAAACAAAACTTATCTGACTACATCCCTGTCAAAAAATCTGGTGGGAATTGATGTCAACACGGGTAAACTGGTCTGGCAAACACCGCAAGTGAGCCAGCGTTCCATTCATCCCAATACCCCTCTGTACAAAGAAGGCCGTATCTACAGCCTCGTCGGTTACGGCAAAGGCGGCATTATGGTAAAATTGTCGGACGACGGACAAAGCGCCAGTGAATTGTGGACCAACACCAGCCTCGACAACCATATTGGCGGGGCGGTTTGGATAGACAATTACATCGTCAGCTCCGGTCATCAAAACGACAGAAGCTGGCAATGCCTCGACGCTAATACCGGCAATGTCCTGTACAAAAACAACGAACTTGGACAAGGTGCGGTGGTATATGCCGACGGTTTATTTTATTGCTATGCCGACAACGGAGAAATGGGCATTATGGAAATCGGGGCGGATGGCCTCAAATTGAAATCCAAGTTCCGCATTACTCTGGGCACCGACCAGCACTGGGCTCATCCGGTCATTCACGAGGGAGTGATGTACATCAGGCACGGCAATACACTTATGGCTTACAAGGTCAAAAAATAAGCTACAGACAAAATAACAATCTGCATAAGGGCTTGAATAATCTCTTGACTCGTATTGACTAAAAGAGCAATATACCTGATTTTTTCAGCAACAGCGGTAATAAGTACCCTGCTGTTGCTCTACTGGTTGTTCCACGACCCGAGCCGGGATCTTTATGTATATACACCCGGCATGGACAATCCCGACAGCCTCGATACCAGGGCTGCCGGGGAAACAATTGTGATCGGCGAACATTTCGAAGCCTACGGTCAATACCAATCTTCTCTAAAAGCCGGTTGGCCACAGTTCCGGGGAAATGATCGCAACAACATCCTGCTGACTTCAAGCCCGGTAAATTTGAACTGGAAAACCAAAGAGCCTCAGGTAATCTGGTCGGCGGAAACCGGTGAAGGGCATGCTGCTCCGGCCGTTTTCGAAGGCCGGGTTTACCTCCTCGATTACGACGAAAGCCTGCGGGCAGATATGTTGAGATGCTTTAGGCTCGACAACGGGGAAGAACTCTGGCGGAGATGGTATAATGTGCCCGTTAAACGCAACCACGGCATGTCGCGCACTATTCCGGCCCTTAACGGAAAGTACGTTGTAAGTATGGGGCCTCGTTGCCATGTAATGTGTACCGACAGGCTGAACGGCGATTTTTACTGGGGTCTGGATCTGGAAAAACAGTACGGCACCGAAATCCCACTTTGGTACACCGGCCAATGTCCTCTGCTGGACGACAGCATCGCTGTATTTGCCCCGGGTGGCACAGTCCTGATGACGGGAATAGATTGCGCCAGCGGACAAAGTGTTTGGGAAACACCCAATCCCGATCAGTGGAAAATGTCGCATTCTTCCATAATTCCTGCCAGCTTTCTGGGTAAGAAAATGTATATTTATGCCGCCATCGGGGGTATTTGCGGTGTTTCGGCCGAAGGCGAAGACCGGGGCAAGCTTTTATGGAAGCTCGGCGACTGGTCGCCTTCGGTGATTGCTCCTGCCCCCCTGCCCCTGAACGATAACAGTCTGTTTGTGACGGGCGGATACGGTGCCGGAGGAGCCATTATACGGATTTCGAGAAACGGCGATGATTTTTCGGCCGCTTTGCAGGCAGCCTGGCTGCCTCACGAAGGCCTGGCCTCGGAACAACAAACACCTCTGCTGTATCGAGGCTATGTTTACGGGATTTTGCCTAAAGACGCCGGTGCAAACCGCAATCAGTTGATGCGTTACCAACAGGGCAATCTGCAAGAAGCCGACTGGCAAAGCGGAAAGACCCTGCGCTTTGGCCTGGGGCCGTATATGATACTGAACGATCATCTGTTGGTGCTCAACGACGAAGGCACTTTGTATTTGTTCAGTTTGTCGGGAAAAGAACCCGAAGAGCTGCATCATGTAAAACTATTTGAAGGCCAGGACGCCTGGGGCCCTCTTGCCTTTGCCGATAATTATTTATTGTTGCGTGATTCCAAAAAGATCTATTGCATCGACTTAAAACCCTGAGACTATGAAAAATCGTATTTGGATCTACTTGTTGGTTCTGCTGCTGACTTTTTTGCTGATCATACTGTTTAATCGCCTGGCAAAACCCGATTTCGAAAATCCGGCTCAGAATCCTTACGACCTGAGTCTGGATAGTCTGGCACAAATACCGCCTGAATTGTATCTACCCCTGGATTATTCTTACATAGACCTGCCTCTGCCACAGGCCAAAGCTCTGGCCACGGACTCTGCAGGCAATTTACTGGTAGCCGGGCAGCAAAGCATCCTTGTTCTGACCTGCGAAGGAAAAGAGCTTCTACGCTTTAACACCCCGCAAACAGCCACAGCTCTGGCGGTTGACCACCAACAAAGAATTTATTGCGCTCTCGAAAACCACCTGGCTCTCTATTCGATGCAGGGAGATTTGTTGAAGACTTTTCCGGAACTGCATCCCGGAGCCTACATTACCTCGATTGCTTACTCTCCCGGCCGGATTTATCTGGCCGAAGCAGTAAAAGGCGATGTTTACGAGTTTACCGGCGACGGTGAATTTGTTAAATCCTACGGCAAAGGCCGGGACAAAACTGCTCCTGACTTTTTAAATATCCCCAGCCTGTATTTTGATCTGGCCATCGGGCCCGACAACAGCCTTTGGGTGACGAACACCGGCAAACATAAACTGGTGAATTTTCACGCCGACGGCAGTCTGCGTTCTTATTGGGGTGTCACTTCGGCTGCGCCCGAAGGCTTTTGCGGATGTTGCAACCCGACTCACATTGTTCTAATGGAAGATGGCTCATTTATTACGGCCGAAAAAGGCATCGTGCGCATTAAGAAATACAACTACGGAGGCGGATTTATCGGGGTTCTGGCCGGACCTGAACGCTTTGGTCCCAAAGCAGTCGGTCTTGACCTGGCAAAGGGACCCGAGGAACAAATCTACGTATTGGAAGCCGAAAACAACAAGATACATTGCTTTCGTTTAAAATAAGCGTTTATGAGCGACCAGCATAGCAATAAACTTAAATCCGGGAATACCGGAAATAAAAAAATAGGCCGGCGGGAATTTTTCAAAACCGGACTCAGGGCAGCAGCGCTTATTT
The DNA here is from genome assembly GCA_002305085.1 of Bacteroidales bacterium UBA1402. Classification (GTDB taxonomy): domain Bacteria; phylum Bacteroidota; class Bacteroidia; order Bacteroidales; family UBA1402; genus UBA1402. The sequence continues at coordinate 38,426 of DBQE01000002.1, forward strand.
CGCTGGGATCGGCAACCGGTTATCTGCTGAGCAAATCCACTTTGGACGACCCGGTCTGGCAAATTGATCCCGAAAAGTGCGTTCAGTGTGGCCGCTGTGCCACTCATTGCGTGCTGCCTGTTTCGGCGGTGAAATGCATGCATGTATACAAAATGTGCGGCTATTGCGATTTATGCGGGGGCTATTTCAGGCCTCAGGTCAAAAAACTGGACACCGGGGCCGAAAACCAGCTTTGCCCCACCAAGGCCCTGAAAAGAACTTTTGTGGAGCCGCCCTATTATCGCTACGATATTGACGAAGAGCTCTGCAACGGTTGCGGCAAATGTGTAGAAGGCTGCGGATCCTTTGGTAACGGCTCACTGCAACTGCAAATCAACCACAACATTTGTACCAACTGCAATAAATGTGCCATTGCCAGAGTATGCCCGGCCGGTGCCATTATTCGTATTCCGGCCAGTAAGGGCTATTTGTTGAAAAAATAATACCTGAAATGTCTTTAGCCACAAAAGCCATGCGGACAGAAGTAAATCACCAAAAAACGGATTTCGAACCGAACATTTCCACAAGCAGTCCCGGAAAGCCATTTGTTTGGACGACTTTTACCGGCCTGCTCCGTGTTGTTCTGCTGCTTATTGTATTGCTGAGCTATCAAAGCAGTTTTGCCGAGGCGCGTTTCCCTAAACCCGAATTTGAATCGGGTCATGTGCCCCCCGAAACACAAACCGTTGCCCCGAGAGCTGCTAAATGGGAATACGTGGATGTGGCGGTGCTTTTCGTGCTTCTGTGTGTCATGAGCTGGTTTGTTCTGGGCAAACGTTCCCGCAAGGGCATAGTGTGGACGGCTGTGGCATCGGTGCTTTATTTTGGGGTTTATCGCCTGGGCTGTGTTTGTTCTGTGGGTTCCATTCAGAACATCAGTATGTCTCTGTCCCAGGCCGATTATATAATTCCCTTGAGCGTGATCGCTTTTTTTGTATTACCCCTGCTGTTTACCCTGTTTTTTGGCCGGACCTTCTGCGCCGGCGTGTGTTTTATGGGAGCGATACAGGAACTGGTACATATCAAAACCGTAAAACTACCGCTATGGTTGACCAAACCGCTCAGCTTTCTACCCTATATTTACCTGGGACTGGCCGTGCTTTTGGCTGCAACGGGGGCAGACTTTATCATCTGCCGTTACGATCCCTTTATCGGTTTTTTCAGAATGAGCGCCGATTTCGGAATGGTGATTTTCGGTGTAATAATCGTTGTGCTGAGTATGTTTATAGGCAGGCCCTATTGCCGCTTTCTTTGCCCCTACGGTGTATTGCTCGGCTGGATGTCAACATTATCGTTCCGGCATACCACCATCTCTCCTTCAAGCTGTGTACAATGTAAACTATGCGAAGATTCCTGCCCGGTGAACGCCATCGCTAAACCCCTGCCTGTCAAGACCGAAAAACCGAATCAGGGACGCAGGCGTCTGATCTTTATGCTTCTTTTGCTCCCCGTGTTGGTAATAAGCGCCGCCTGGCTGGGACGGAGTATTTCGGGAACTTTGTCCGGTATCCACCCCACCGTGAGCCTGGCTCAGGAAATAAAATGGGAAAACGATCAAGGCCGAAAAACAAACTCCGAAGAATCCCAGGCTTTTCACAGCAGCGGCATTCCGGCCGAACAATTGTTTCAGGATGCAGGAGAAATTCAACGTCAATTCAGGCTGGGCAGCAGTCTGACCGGAGCTTTTCTGGGACTTGTACTGGCTCTGGCGCTGCTCAAAACCGCCGTGCTTAAAAAGCAGAAAAATTATGAACCCGACAAAGCCAACTGCGTCAGTTGCGGAAGGTGTTACCGCTATTGCCCCGTGGGTAAAGCTAATTCTGTAAGCTTATGAAAAACAGCCCTGCCATAAAGAAACTTGCCGGCTATCTGGCCCTGTTGTCGCTTACATTTATTCTGATTGTAGGCCTGCTGATGATTCTGAACCATTTGCAAATCAAAACGCACAATCCCATCGAAAGCAAGGCTATCGAGCAATTGATTATTCAATTGGAAAAAGAAGATAATCAGCAACTTCGTGAAGAAATTCGAGCCCTGGATCTGCTGGCCCGAAAAGCCTATTTTTCGTCGCTGTGGCAACTCAAAACCGGAGCCTGGCTCCTGATTGGTTTTGGTTTGTTGTTTGTTGTTTCGCTCAAAGTTTACAACGGCCAGACGGAAGTTCCCGAGGTACAACCCGGTAAAGTCCTGCATTTCTGGGCGCTGAAATCCAAAGAAAGACATTGGATCGCCCTGGGGGCAGGTATTGTCCTGGTGGTAGCCCTGGTTGTTTCTTTCAGCACCAGAGCTTATTACACCGATTTCAACAGCTATGCTGCCGGGGAAAAAAAGGCTTTGTCAGCAGCCGAAGGAGAAGCCTCTACAGCCCTTTTGCCGGACAATTTTCCCGACATCGAAGAAATACTGGCCGAGCATCCTTCTTTTCGCGGAGCTTTCGGCCTGGGGCACAGCCGGCACAGCGAACTTCCTGTTGAATGGGATGCCGGCAGCGGCAAAAACATTCTTTGGAAAACCGCTGTTCCCCTGCCGGGGCTCAATTCACCCATAGTTTGGGGAGAGCGGGTCTTCCTGGCCGGAGCCGACGAAAACAGCAGGAAAGTATTTTGCTACAACTCCGAAAATGGGGAATTGCTCTGGGAAAGAGAAGTCAACAACATTCCCGGCAGTCCGGCAGAAGCACCCGAAGTAACCGACGACACCGGCTATTCCGCTTCGGGAATGACCACCGACGGACAGGGTGTTTATGCCATCTTTGCCAACGGAGACCTTGTGTGTTTTACTGTGGAGGGAGAGCAAGTCTGGGGTCTGAATCTTGGACAACCCGACAATCATTACGGTCATTCTTCTTCACTACAGCTTTACCGCGACAAACTGATTGTGCAACTGGACGACAATCAGGCCCGCCGCCTGCTGGCGATTTTGGCCCGTAGCGGCAAAAGCCTTTGGGAGATCAAACGCGAAGGCGACATATCCTGGTCTTCGCCCATCATTGTTCCCAAGGGCGAATCAGCCGAAATTATCGTCAACAACTCACCTTACGTGGCCGCCTACAAAGTGGACAACGGCGAAGAACTATGGAAAGTCAACTGTTTGTCAGGCGAAATCGGACCCTCGCCGGCTTACGGCAACGGTATGGTCTTTGCCGTCAACGAATACGCCAAATTGGTGGCCATCAAAGAGGGTGAAATTTTGTGGGAAAACTACAATTTCCTGTCCGATGTTTCCAGTCCGGTAGCCTACGGCGATTACCTGTTTTGCACCACCTCTTACGGAGATCTGGCCTGCCTCTCGCAACAAGACGGCAGCCTACTCTGGCATCACGAGTTTGACAATGGTTTTTACGGCTCGCCGGTAGTTGCCGAAGACAAACTCTATTGCACCGACCGGGCCGGAGGAACCATAGTGGTGGAAGTAGGACCCGAATTCAAGCTGCTTTCGCATTCTCCTCTGGGGGAACGCTCCGATGCCACACCGGCCTTTGCTCAGGGAAAGATTTTTATCCGCGGCTACGAACATCTCTTTTGCATCAGCAAACAATAGACTCTATGGATACGGATTACCGACATATTGTTGAACAACTGGTGGCAGAAAAGGGCACTGAAAAGAATCAGCTTATTCCTTTTCTTCAAGCCATTCAAAATCAATTCAACTATTTACCTGCCCAGGCCCTAGAGCTGTTGTGTGAACTTACCGAAATCACGCCCGCACAGCTTAGCGGGGTGGCCGGCTTTTACACTCAGTTCAGGCACCGGCCGGCCGGCAAACACCGGATCAAGGTCTGTATAGGAACTGCTTGTCACGTAAAAGGAGCCATGCAGGTCTACGATGCTTTCAGGCGACATCTCAAGCTCTCTGCCGGAGCAGACACCGATGCCGAGGGCTTGTTCACCCTGGAACAGGTGGCTTGCCTGGGTTGTTGCACCATCGCTCCGGTAGTTCAGGTTGATGAGGTCACCTACGGCAGGGTTAGTCAAAACGAAATTGCCCATCTCATCAACGACTTTTTGGGTAAAGGCTCTACCGAGGACAAGAAAGAAACAAACTTAGTACGGAGTGATCAATACAAGGGAGAAATCCGGCTGGGCCTGGGTTCCTGTTGCGTAGCCAGCGGCAGTTCCGAAATACGGCAAACAGTATTGCAAACACTGCGTACAAATCAACTCAATCCGAAAATAAAACAGGTAGGCTGCGTCGGGATGTGTCACCAAGTGCCCTTGCTGGAGATAGTACAGGAAAACCGGCCACCGGTGATGTACTCCAAAGTGAAACCTGCCGATGTGCAGGAAATCGTGCTCAGGCATTTCAGGCCTCCCGGCTTGTTGCCCAAACTCAAAAGCAGTTTTCTGCAGAATATAGACAGATTGTACTCCGGCCGTGAACATTCTGCAGCCGACGAACGTCATTTGGACACCCGCGAAAAACCGGTACGCGATTTTCTGGATAAGCAACTGCACATTGTTACCGAATTAAAAGGGATTTTAAACCCTCTCGACATCGAAGAATACGAAGCAGGAGGCGGTTTTGCAGCCCTGAAAAAATGCATTAGGCAACTAAGTCCCGATGAAATCATTGCGCAAATAAAAGAAAGCTGTTTGCGAGGTCGTGGCGGAGCCGGCTTTCCCAGTTGGATCAAATGGGAACTTGTCAAAAAGGAACAACAAGCCGTTAAATACGTTATTTGCAATGGAGACGAAGGCGATCCGGGTGCTTTTATGGATAGGATGTTGCTCGAATCTTTTCCCTTTCGCATTATCGAAGGCCTGTTGATTGCAGCTTACGCCACCGGAGCAGGCAAAGCCATCCTCTATATTCGTGCTGAATATCCTCTGGCGGTAAAACGAATACAGGAGGCCATCGAAGCCTGCCGTAAAAGGGGCTATATCGGCTCCGACATACTCAAAAGCGGTTTCGGAATTGAAATGGAAATTTTTCAAGGTGCCGGGGCTTTTGTTTGTGGAGAAGAAACTGCCCTGATTGCTTCTATCGAAGGAGAAAGGGGAATGCCCAGGACCCGACCTCCCTATCCGGCCAAAAAAGGCCTGTTCGGCAAACCAAGCCTGGTGCACAACGCCGAAACCCTGGCCAATATTCCCTGGATCATCCGCAAAGGAGCCGATCAATTCAAGGCCATAGGCACGGAAGACAGTTGCGGAACTAAGGTTTTTGCCCTGGCCGGAAAAGTAAAAAGAGGCGGACTCATCGAAGTTCCCATGGGAATTACCATCAATGAAATCGTGAACGACATCGGTGGGGGAATCATCGACGACAATACCTTTAAGGCGGTTCAAATCGGCGGCCCCTCGGGGGGCTGTATCCCTGCCCGGCTGGGCCATACCCAAGTCGACTTTAAGCACCTCGAAGAAGTCGGGGCCATGATGGGATCAGGCGGATTGGTGGTACTGGATCAGAACGATTGTGCCGTCGACATAGCCCGCTATTTTCTGAGCTTTACCCAGGATCAATCTTGCGGTAAATGCGTTTTTTGCCGCACAGGCACCAAACATATGTTAAACATTCTCAACCGCATTTGCGAAGGCAAAGGCAAAGCCGAAGATATAGACGAACTTGAAGAATTGGCCCGGAAAATTAAGCAAGGCAGCCTCTGCGGACTGGGAAAAACAGCTCCTAATCCGGTACTGACTTCCATAAAATACTTTCGTGACGAATACCTGGCCCACATCGAAGGACGCTGTCCGGCCAAAAAATGCGCGGCTCTTATACAATACAGCATTGACGAAAGCTGTATAGGCTGCACTCTCTGTGCTCAGGACTGCCCTACAGCCGCCATCGAACAGCGGCCTCATCAACAACATTACATCGACCAGGAAAAATGCATCAAATGCGATGTTTGCCGCATGGTCTGCCCGTCGGATTCCGTTCGTGTAATCAGCTAAAAATTAATTAGAAGACTATGCCTGTACTCACCATAAACAACATCAGTGTAGAAGCCCGCAACGGAGAAAGCATACTTTTGGCCGCAGAAAGGGCCGGTATACACATCCCCCGCATGTGTTGGCTCAAGGATTTTGAACCTTCGGCTTCGTGCATGATGTGCGTGGTACAAGAACGAAAAACAGGTAAGGTGTTGATTTCCTGTTCCGTTCAGGCCGAAGAAGGCATGGATATCGTAACCGAAAGTGCCGAAATTGAAGATTTGCGCAAAACAGCCCTGGAGCTGTTGCTCAGCGAACATTACGGCGATTGCGAGGCTCCCTGCCAGAGAGCCTGCCCTGCCGGGATGGATATTCCCGAAGTGAACCGTCTGATTCGCGACGGCGAACTAAACCGGGCCATTCAAGTAGTCAAAAAAAACATTGCTCTGCCGGCAATTCTGGGACATATTTGTCCTGCTCCCTGCGAAAAGGCCTGCCGCCGCAAAGACATCGATCAGCCGGTATCCATTTGTCTGCTCAAACGTTTTGTTGCGGAAAACGACCTGTTTGGCCGGGAAACGTACAAGGCAGAAATGCTGCCGGCCCGTGAAAAGACAGTAGCCATAATCGGAGCCGGAGCTACCGGACTATCGGCTGCCTATTACCTGAATCTGGCAGGTTACGGTTGTCATCTTTACGACAGCGCCGGGCAGCCGGGAGGCACTTTACGGGCAGCCGTCACAGAAGGAACTTTGCCCGAAAAAGTCTTGGAAGCCGAAATTGAACACATCCTTTCGCAGGGCCCGGTCTTTCATCCCCATTACCGCATAGAAGCGACAGAAATTAAAGAGCAGTTGGCCCCGAAATTTGACTATATCCTGTACGCAGGCGCCGAAGAGACCGGTATTGATTTTACCTTTTTCGGGACCGATCTCTGCCCGGAGTTCAAAGAGCTGGATATCTATTCCATCCGGAATTGCCGGATTTTTGTCCCCCTGAACAAACAAGGCAAAAACAAGTTGGCCGTACGTTCGGTAGCCTTGGGCAAAAAAGCGGCAGACTGGCTGATCGACTACGACCAACAGCAGGTTCTTCCCCTCAGCAAGAAGTCATTTAATTCAGTGTACCGCCCCATAGCCGTCGAAGAGCAGGCGGAGTTTCTAAAGGAGGCTGATAATCACAATAATAGCATCAATCCTGCCGACAACAACACTTACAGTGAACAACAAGCCCGGCAGGAAGCTGCCCGCTGTCTACACTGCGATTGCCGTAAAAAAGACAACTGCCTGCTGCGGGAACATTCAAACCACTATCAGCCCAATGCCAGAAGATATCGCTTAGATCCGGCTCCCTTCGTGGAAAAAAACACAAGCCACCCCCTGGTGATTTTTGAAACACTCAAATGCATTAAATGTGGGCTTTGCCTGCAAACCGCCCAAAAAGAAGGCGACAAAACCGGCCTTTGTTTCGAAGGTAGAGGATTCAATGTGCGCGTGGCCGTTCCTCTCCAACGCAATCTGGAGTCAATTCAGGACTCTACCCTAATCAAGTGTGCCCGTAATTGCCCGACGGGTGCCATTGCCCTAAGAAGTTCAAACCTCGAAAGACCTGTGAATCGAGAGTTGTTTTTAAATCCGGGAAAAAAATGAAACCATTGTGTCTGGCCCTGCTGATCTTGTTTTCTCCTGTCTTTGTCAGGACTGCCGACAACTGGCCCATTTTCCGGGGCAATACTGTTTTGAACGGAGTTTCACACAGTCGCTTCAATCCGCCGCTCAAACTGCTCTGGTCTTACAAAACCGGCGACGAAATCCGCTCCTCTCCCGTTGTGGCAGACAACAAAGTTTTTGTCGGTTCCATGGACGGACATATCTACGCATTGGATTTATCGGGCAAACTACTGTGGAAATTCAAAACAGAGAGTTCGGTCGAGGCTTCGCCCATTGTGATAAAAAAAACAGTAGTGGCAGGCTCTCAAAGTGGAGTGGTCTATGCCCTGGATCACCGGAGCGGTGAGCTAAAATGGAGTTTTAGAACCCAGGGACAAATAGTAGGTTCGGCCAACTGGTTCACCGATGGTTTGGGGCTGCGAGTATTGGTGGCCAGTCACGATTTTAATCTTTATTGCCTTGATCTCGAAAGCGGCAACTTAATTTGGACCTGCGAAACAGGAAATTACCTGAATGGAACACCGGCGACAGACAACCGTCGGGTGGTGATCGGAGGCTGTGACTCCTACCTGCATATTATTGATGCCCGGGGAAAAGTTCTGGCACAATTGGAAATTGGAACCTATGTGGCAGAATCGGCTGCCATTTCGGGCAACCTGGCTTATGTAGGCGACTACGACGGTGGATTCACCTGTGTAGACCTGGTCGGCATGAAACAACAATGGCGTTTCGACAATCCCCGCATACTGCCCTTTTTGAGCGCTCCGGCCGTAAACGACAAACTGGTGGTGATAGGCTCTCACGACAAAAGAGTATATTGCTTTGACAAATTCAGCGGAGAAGTCCTCTGGACTTACCAGGCCTACGGTAAATTCGAGAGTTCTGCCGTGTTGATCGGTAACAGGGTGCTGATCTGTTCCGACGACGGCATCATTCATTTGCTTGCTGCGGAAACGGGAAAAGCCCTTTATACCTACGAACTGGGCCTACCCATCAAAAGCACCCCGGCTCTTATAGACGGTTTAATGATAATCGGAGCCAAAGACAGCGGCCTCTATGCTTTTGAAACCGGCCCCTGATAAATTAGTAAACAACAAAAAAACAAACCGATAATGAAAATAGCTTTTATAATACCCGGATCCGGAGGCCAGTTCTACTGCAGCAATTGCCTCAAAGACAAAGCTTTGGTTAAAGCTCTCAAACAAGCCGGGCACGATGTAGTGGTAATCCCCATGTATCTGCCCCTGGGAGAAGATCAGGCCGAAACTGAGCTGCCCATTTTTTACGGGGCTATTAATATTTACCTGAAACAGGTATTTCCTTTCTTAAAAAAAATGCCGGCATTTCTTCAGAAAGCCCTTAATTCGGATCGTTTGCTGCGCTTTGCCGGCAAACTGTCGGGTTCTACCAAGGCTCAGGGCAACGAAGCCATGACCATCTCCATGCTCAAGGGAGCCGCAGGTAAACAAGCCGAAGATCTGGACGAGCTGATCCGTTGGCTGAGGGATTTCGAAAAACCCGATGTGGTGCATTTATCCAACGCCCTGCTTTCGGGTCTGGCCGAAAAGATAAAAACCGAACTCAAATGTGCCGTGGTCTGCACCCTGCAAGACGAAGACGAGTGGATAGATGCCATGAGGGAACCTTATGCCTCTCAAACCTGGCAACTGATTGAATCGAATGCAGAGCACATAGATGCCCTGATCGCGGTGAGTGCTTATTATGCCGGTTTAATTCGTAGCAAAATCAAAACAGATCCTGCCAAAATCCACCTGGTTTCCAACAGCGTGGACCCCGATACCATACGCAAAAAAAAGGTTCTGCCCGGGGAGCATTGCATCGGTTACATGTCAAAGATCAACAGTATTTTTGGAGCCGATGTCCTGTTTGATGCCTTTGTGGAACTCAAAAAGGAAGCCCGGTTTTCGGGACTTAAACTCAGTTATACCGGTGGCTACACCGACGATCACAAAAAGGTGGTCAAAGAAATAAGGCGTAAAGCCCGGAAACACCGGCTTGAACAGGATCTGTCGTTTCACGACGATCTGTCGGAAGCAGGGAAAAAACAATTTCTCGATAACATCAGCTTGTTTTGTGTTCCTTCGCAACGCAAAGAAAGTTTCGGCATTCAATTGCTCGAAGCTTTTGCCGCAGAGGTTCCCTGCGTAATGCCCAATATTGGAGCCTACCCCGAAATCATCGAAAAAAGCCGAGCCGGCCTGCTCTATGAGGCCGGAAATCCGGACGACCTGGTGAACAAACTCAGACAGGTACTCAGCAACGAAAGTTTGTACAGACAGCTACGGGAGCAATGCCATAAATCACTCAACGAAAGCTTCCATTTCGGCAGCCACAGCAAAAACATGCTGGCAGTATATCGGCAATGTCTGAAACGAATTGAATGAAAGCTATGAACAAGAAGAAAAACCTATTGCAAGTCGAACACTTGTCAAAGTCCTTTGGTGAACAAGAGGTTTTGAAAGATCTCTCCTTTGAGTTGGAAGAAGGCCTGAGCGTTTCTATCGAAGGCCCCTCGGGATCGGGCAAAAGCACTTTTCTCAACATACTTGGCACGCTGGATCTGCCCGACAGCGGAATCGTGCTTTTTAAAGGGCAAAACCTGGCTTTATTGTCGGATTCCGAACGCTCTGTTTTTCGCAATAAGCACATAGGCTTTGTTTTTCAGATGCATCACCTTCTGCCTCAGTGTACGGTAATGGAAAATGTGCTGCTACCGGCTCTGGGAACCTCTGCCTCAAAAACCGACCGGGCCACTGTACAAAGGGCAAGAGAAATTCTTGATTCGCTGGGCATGACCGAACACAGTCATAAGTTCCCCGCTCAGCTATCGGGCGGAGAATGTCAACGTACCGCCTTTGCCCGTGCCCTGATCAATCAACCCGAACTGATTCTGGCCGACGAACCTACCGGATCGCTCGATCAGGAAAGTGCAGAGAAGCTGGGGAACGAACTGATCAAACTGAACCGGGTGTTTCGCACTACCCTGATCGTAGTAACTCATTCCGCCGCATTGGCCCAAAAGATGCAAAAACGGTATGCGCTCAAAAACAAAAGCCTGCAAAGTCTGAACCATTGACAATCTCCGTATGACTCTGCTTAAGCTCCTGTTTCGAAACCTGAGGTACTTCCTTAAAGAACACCTGCTGTTGTCGGCCGGTCTGCTCACCAGTACCGCCATCCTGAGCTCTGCACTGATAATAGGCGATTCGGTGGATTACAGTTTAAAACGCATAGCCTCTGAGCGCCTGGGCGAAACCCGTCATGTGCTGCTGGCTCAGGAGCGTTTCTTTCCATCCACTCTGACGCGGAAAATCGAAAAAGAGCTCAAGATTCCAACAACTGCGGTTCTCTTGCTGGAAGGCACGGCCCTAAACGCCGGCAGGACGGCTACGGAGCTGCAACTTTGCGGAGTTGATACGGATTTTTGGGCTTTCGGCAAGAGCAAGCTGTCGCAGCCCGGCAACAACGAAGTCATCATAAACGAAGTGCTGGCCGAAAGCCTGAATCTGCAGACAGGAGATGAATTCCTGATACGAATACCTAACCCCGGCTTTGTAACCAAAAACTCGACCTTTGTGCCCGACGACGAAAACAGAATAGCCGTCAGAATGAAAGTAAAAGCCGTAGCCGGGCCCGGGGGCTTCGGAAATTTCAGCCTGAAATCCAACCAATTAACTCCCCAAACCGTCTTTTTTTCGCTGGATGTTTTATCGGATTTGCTCTTCGAAGGCTCTTTTGCCAACCTGATACTGATAGTAGAAAACCGGTATTCGACTCAGGAACTTTACCAGGCCCTGCAGCGCAGCTGGTCATTGGAAGACATCAACTTAAGCCTGCGAAAACTTGAAAAACAGGCAAAAACAGAATTGATCTCCGACCGGGTATTTATCGAAGACACTCTGCTGAGCATACTCCGGGAAACCGCGTTTAATCCCGAGCCCGTACTCACTTACTTGGTCAACGGACTTGTGCTGGGGAATAAACTCACTCCTTATTCTTTTGTTTCCGGTCTGTCCGATTTTCCCACAGAAGCTCCCGGAGCGGGAGAGATACTGTTGAATACCTGGCTGGCCGAAGATTTGCAGGCTCAGATCGGAGACAGTATTGAACTGGAGTATTTTGTTCCTGAAAGTTTCAGAAAACTCAACACAGCCCGTGCAAGTTTCAAAGTCAAAGACATTATTCCCCTGGAAGGCTTTGCCCGCGACAGTTTACTGATGCCTGCCTTCGAAGGTTTCAGCGGAGTGGAGAGCTGCAGCGACTGGGAAACGGGCATTCCCGTAGATTATTCGAGCATTCGCCCAAAGGACGAACTCTGGTGGTCCGAACACGGGGGCACTCCCAAAGCTTTTATTGCTTACGAAACGGCTCGCAGTCTGTGGGGACAGGAATACGGCAACTCCACCGCTCTGCGCTTCGGTTTGGAACACGCCCCCCAAGCCATAGAACAAAGCATCCTAAATCAATTGCACCCGGCCTCTATGGGCCTTAATATCAGGGATGTAAAACAGGAATCGAACTGGTCGGCTTCTAACGCGGTCGACTTTGCCCAGTTGTTTTTGGGCCTGAGTTTTTTTCTAATTCTGGCAGCTTTGCTTTTGTCGGCCTTGCTCTTCGGGATGTTGCTGCAACAACGCAACAAAGAACAAGGGCTTTACCGTTCGCTGGGTTTGAACCGAAACAAAATATACGGTATTTTTCTTTCCGAAGCCTTGCTCAATGCCTTTGTCAGTAGTCTGGTGGGGATATTTGCAGGTATAGGGCTCAGCAAGCTGTTGCTGTATTTTATTAATTCCATCTGGATCGATATTGTCAGGACTTCGTCTATCGGCCTCTTTGTGCATCGGTCCAGCCTGCTTACGGGTTTTGCGGCCAATTTGCTTGTTGCGGCTGCCGTGCTGCTCATCCTCCTGAAAAAACATTTTGGAGCGGCCATCGCCCATCTGCAAAAAAACAAACCGGATCCCGGACTGCAACACAACAACGGACGGGCCTGGCTGATTACGGCTGTTTGCAGCGGCAGCCTCTTTTTGCTGCTCTGGCTATTTTCGCTGCTGAAAGATCTGTACCAGAACAGCCTGTTGCACTTTGTCTCCGGTTTTTTACTCTTATTATCTCTCAATGCGCTGTTTGCTTATTTCTTGATCAAAAACAGAGCCAAATTTTTCAACGGCTTCAGCATCGGGCAACTCATTGCAAACAACCTGAAATACAACTACAAACAAAACATCAGCATTGCGGCTATACTTTCCATCGGTCTTTTTATTGTGCTTTCCACCGGTGCCTACCGGAACGATGTCGGCCGCGATGCTGCAAACAACAGTTCGGGCACCGGAGGCTACCCGTTTTATGTGCAAAACAGTCTTCCTCTCAACCTGGATTTATCTTCTGCCGAAGGCAGGCAAAAATTGGGATTACAAGAGGACTACCCGGGTCTGAGCCTGGTGCAGATGCTTAAATTAGAGGGCGACGATGCCAGCTGCCTGAACCTGAACAGAATCAGCCGTCCTTCGATACTGGGCGTAAACCCCCGGATCTTTATAGACAGGGAGGCCTTTTCTTTTGTAAAAAGCCGGGCTAAAAAGGGTTTGAATTCGTGGAGCCTGCTCAGTGAGCCCCTGGGCGAAAACTTTGTTCCGGCCGTTGCCGACCAGACCGTAATTACCTGGGGCCTGGGCAAAGCCGTGGGCGACACCTTGTTTTACCTTAACGAAAAAGGCGACAGCATTGGGCTGGTGCTGGTGGCCGGCCTGTCCAGCTCAGTCTTTCAAGGCAACCTGCTCATTTCCGAAGCCAATTTCAGGCAACATTTCCCGTCGAACAGCGGAAGCAGAATTATGCTTGCCGACGTCGATAAAAGCAAAGAAAATGAACTCCGCGATGACCTGAACAACGCTTTGCGCAGCTATGGTGTTCAGGTACAAGACAGCGCCCGGCGTCTGGCTGATTTCAATTCGGTAACCAATACCTATCTCGATATTTTTCTGGCCTTGGGAGGCATCGCCTTAATTTTGGGTACCCTGGGTATTGCTATTGTTTTGATCAAAAGCATTACTGCAAGGAAGTACCAGTTTGCTCTGATGCAAGCCTTTGGTATGCGTATGTCTAGCATACGGCGAATGCTTATTTATGAGTATATGTTTTTGATTTTGATCGGGTTAATGACAGGCTTACTTTCTTCTTTTGCTACTTCGGCGGTCTCGCTGCTGGCTAACCCGGCTCAAATTCCACTGGACACTATTGCCCTTATACTGCTGTTGTTTTTACTGAACAGTTTTGTTTGGATTTATCTGGCTACCTCCCTGAGCCTGAAAAAAGACCTGATTCGCGACCTCCGCAACGAATAGCCAAGACGTCGGAACGAATAGTCAAGACAAGGGGCTTTTACACCTTTACTTTTATAATGTCGCTCCATTTGGTAGTGTACTGAGGCGACAGATACCGGCGGTTCATTTTGATCCCCTCCAAGCTTTGGGTAGCCACGGCTACGCTGCTGTACCCGTTTTTTTGGTTGATCTTGTCCACCGCTTTCATCAAACGCCGGTGCTTTTCCCTGTCCAATTCGTCAAACAAGGAACCCTGTACAGCGCTGTCCGGCACCATTTCCATCAAAACGACGCCCGCTTTTTTGTAGGCGCAGAAGGGCTTAAAGATGCGCTGCAGGGCCTGCAGGATCGCCCGGTTGATTTCGAGGGTACTGGAAGTGGGCACCTGAAAGCTGATCAGCGTGCTTTCGAAATGCCGGGGGGAGTCTTCTTTGTGGGGATTGGTTAAAATAAAAACCAGGGCCTGGTGACAGTGGCTGTTTTGTTTGCGCAATTTTTCACAAGCCATGGCGCAAAACATCGACACCTGCATGCCCAGTTCCTTACAATCGGAAATTTCCTTGGAGAAACTGCGCGAAACACAGATTTGTTGTTTGGGAGGATTGGCCTGCATAAATTCAATACAGGCTTCGGCCCGGAGCTCTTTCCAGGTTCTGAGACCTGTTATCCCCATCATCTTTTGCACCCTCGGAGCAGAAAGTTGCGTAAACTCGTAAGCCGTACCGACTCCCAGAGCCCGGAGTTTTTTTGTATACTGCCGGCCAATACCCCAGACATCGTCTATGGGATAGGTTTTAAGCACTTTTTCGATATCGGCCGGCTTATACAAATAGCAACCTCCCCTGAGTTTCGGGTATTGCTTGCAGAGTTTGGAGGCAACTTTGGCCAGGGTTTTGGTGGGAGCCACCCCTACCGAAACCGGAATACCGGTATGACGCAGGCAGGTTAGGGAAATTTTTTTGGCCAGGGCATCCAGGTCGAAATGCTCCATACCTCTCAGGTCGAGAAAGGCTTCGTCTATGGAATAAATTTCGATGGCCGGCACAAAAGTACGCAGGGTCTCCTGCACCCTCCTGGACATATCGCCGTAAAGGACGTAGTTGGACGAAAAAACAACTATCTCATGCTTCTGTACCAACTCCCTGACCTGAAAAAGGGGAACACCCATTTTTATCCCCAGCTTTTTGGCCTCGTTACTGCGCGAAACGATGCAACCGTCGTTGTTGGACAAAACAACCACCGGGCGGCCGTTCAAACCGGGATTGAACACCCGCTCACAACTCACGAAAAAGTTGTTGCAATCGGCCAGGGCAAACATCTCAGCGTTTTTTTATCACATAGCGGACTATCCCCCAAATCAAAAAAGTATTGTCTTCGGTGACTTTGATGGGAGTAAATTTTTTATTAGCCGGCACCAGCAACACGTGGTCGGAATGAATTTCGACCTTTTTCAGGGTAAATTCACCGTCGATAAAACAAATGGCTATGCAACCCTGATAAGGCTCCACCGACTTGTCCACCACCAGCAGGTCGCCATCGTCAATACCTTCGCCGGTCATACTGTTGCCCGAAACTCGGGCGTAAAAAGTAGAGGCCGGATTCTTGACCAATTCCGCCGTAATATTGAGGCTTTGATCGGGAAAATCCTCGGCCGGCGAGGGAAAGCCCGCCCTGACAGCCTCCGCCAAAGGCAATTCAAGCCCCTGCTCCTGAGGACTATATACTGTAAGTTTCGAAATGGAACCCATACCACCTGTTTGATAAACAAAGGTAGCATTATTTTCGGGCACCCAATTAGACTGTGGACTGTTTTGCTTTTTGTTTATTCAAAGGGTTTTTGTTTGTTGTGTTTTTTTAACATAGTTGATTTGTTTTATTTAATACTTACAGGCTCTTTTGTGAATATGGTAGCTTGGTGTATACTTTAACTATTTCCCTTACTACTGAATATTTCGGAGCATAGGCACCCAATATTTCGTTAATTTACCGCTAAGATTTTAAAAATTGATTGATTATGAGAACACTCTTTATTCTGATTGCCTGCATCCTCTTTTTTTGTTCTTGCGGCAAAGTTGAATGCCCTGCATTTCCCGAAGAGTTAATGACTTGGGTTGATTATAAAAAAACTGATACATTGAGGTATAAATCTTTTAATGACACGCTTTCTCATATTGTTATAAATAATCATAAATCGGAAAGATATTCATTTAATAAAAATTTAGATTGTGTATGCGGTGCAAGTGCTGGCTTCGTATCAGATATTAATAAGAATGGTTATAACATAATTGGAAGCTGTTACTACTCAGATGACCTCATTGATGTATCGTACAGATTTCAAACCAGCGAAATCGAGGATTTATTTGAATTTCGTTACGATTTGTCGAACAATCAACTACTTGATGACCTTACAATTATTAATTATGAACTCAATGGAGTCGTTCTTTCTAATGTTCTTATGCTGGAAAACACACAAATCAATATCGTTGGCAAAGTGTATTTTACGAGCCAAAAAGGGCTGATTGCTTTTGTTGATAATAACAATACGGAATGGAAACTTATTGAGTAACACTACTGGCGGACAGTATGAATTGGATAGCGTCAAAGGTTCCATCTGACAACTCTGAAAATAATAAATAAACAGATGAAAAGAGTACTTTATATTCTATTGCTTCTTGCAATATCCTCTTGCGAAATAGAATTGGAAGAGATGTATTTAACCAGAAATGATTATGTAAGCGATATGTTAAGAATTGATGGTTATTATTATGATAAAGAACCTAATTCTAACCGTGTTGCACTATGTTATTTTTTCTACAAAAACGGTATCAGTTATTGTGCAAACAATAA
This sequence comes from Bacteroidales bacterium UBA1402, assembly GCA_002305085.1. Taxonomy (GTDB): domain Bacteria; phylum Bacteroidota; class Bacteroidia; order Bacteroidales; family UBA1402; genus UBA1402. Next base: position 55,202 of record DBQE01000002.1, read on the forward strand.
CTATGTCAATAGTTTTAGTGAACTTGAAGAATCAATTGAAAGTTATAAAAAAATATATAAAAAGTATGCTTATGGTTGGGGGGTGTTTAATGTCATGGATTCTACAATATTAATTGAAGAATATGTTGCAAACTCCTTAAACAAAAAACTTACAGCCATATTTTCCGGCAAAATACTGAATGATACTACTTTTACATTAAAGGAGCGGTATAAATTGGACCAAAATGGTGATAAATATAATGTTTATAAATTTGACGTTACTTATTATTTTAGACAATACTCTTCTAAGCCTGATAGTACCAACAGATATATAAAGTAGGGGTGTTTCACTCTTTTTTAAAAAAGGCAATTTGGATAAATAAAACAATTAGAGATGAAACGAATATTATATAGTGTCCTACTAGTTTTGTTGTTTTCTCAAATGCAATCTTGCTTTTGGATGAATGAAGAAGATGAGAGTTTCTACTATAAGAAATCACCTTACTATGGAAATGAAATGAAAATAAATGGATATTATTATTCTGCTTTTTTTGAGGATTGGATTAGCATATTGATCTATTATCAGAATGGTGTTGTAATCGATGGAGGAGCAGTAAAATCATTATGCCGGTTAGAAGATGATATTATTTCGGGCAAGTTTTATGAATCCAGAAAAGAGAATATTGAATCCTGGGGAGTATTTATGGTTGATGGTTTTAATATCATTAGAGAATCCATTGAAGCTGTTGGATGGACGCATAGAATTTCATTCTTATATTATGGCGAGATATTGAATGATACCACAATTCAATTTTACACCAAAAAAGAAACATATTCTAATGCGAAGGAACAAAGATATGAAAGACTATATTACTTTAAAGAGTTCAGTCCAAAACCCGACAGTACAAATGTTTTTATAAAATAGGCTCCATTCGCATAGGCTACAACAGTGAGACAATACGTGATAAAACTCAAAATAGGGCACATGACAACTGGTTCTCGACACCGAGATTTAAAAAATTAAACAGACCCGGAAAATGGTATTGGGAATTTTGCTTTTAAATATCTTATGCTAAAAAATATATGAAAAGAATAATTTTTATACTATACATAGTATTGTTATTTATCGGTTGTAAAGGCTTGTTTGATAGAAAAGATGATGAACTATATAAACTATATTAAGTGATTTGTTTTAACCAATTATTTTATACCTTTGCCCCAATTCTTATGTTTTTTTAATAACCTATAGTCTAACTAAATCCGTACACCATGAGAAAACCGCTACTCTTTATTTTTTGTGTAACCTTCACACTAGGGCTGGCTTATGCCGACAAAACCTGGGACTTCAAGGTCTGGAGCCAGGCTACTATAGATCAACTAACGGCCGATGCTGCCGGGCCGGGCAACTGGTCGGTGGCTTCCGAAACACGCTTCGAAAACAACAGCGATTTCGAAGCAGGCCCCTTAATGGCCAACGGTCAGGAAATAGCAGAAACCAAAGGCCTTACATTTGGGACAATGGCATCGGGCAAAGTACGCATAGACCACGGCACCGAGCCCCCCAGGTTGATGTTGAACGGAAACAATTTATCGTTCACCGTTTTGGGCTGTAAGGCCAACAATGTGATTACGGTAACTACACTTACAGGAAACGCTAGTGTTGAAAGAGGTATCAAAGCTACCAACGCTACCAGAACCTCGGGAGCCGAAGTCTCTCTGGATGTTATAGTGAATGTATTCAAGGTGGTAGCCGACGGGGATGTAACCTTTACCACCAACGGAGGGGGTGTGCATGTCCGCGATGTGGAAGTAAAAGGTGAAATGTCTGTGAATGCAACGGCTCTTACAGCCGGAATTGTGGAAACCGCCTATTATGACCTGAGCGGCAGGATGGCCGGCAGAGATTTCGAGAGCCTACGGCAGGGTGCCTATATCCAAAAAACCACCTACGACAATGGCGCTGTGTTAGTGAGGAAATTTCTGAAACCGACTAACTGATTCGTTTCGTTTTTAAACCCTCGCTTTCAAGATTTTCTTTCTAGTTCAGTTAAGCAAAGAACTTACCCGTCCAAAAAAACACGCTCTCTGGGTGTAAATTGGGCGGGTACGGGCATGTCGTAAACCGAGCTGCGCAGCAAAGCGCCGAAATCTTCGGTGTTCCGGTGGCGGGACTGTTGTTCGACGGTGATTAGCTTGCCTATACCCAGACGGGGAAACTGTGTGCTTTTGTTGAACACCTCTCTGGGCATGCGAATCAGACGAATCCGCCAGTTGATGGTGCCCAGAAAATAAAAAAAGGGAGAATTACCGTCGAAGAAACGGATGGGCAATATGGGCACTTTGGCTTTTTTAATGAGTTTAATCACACTGTCCTGCCAGGGGCGGTCCTGTACTCGTCGGTTTCTGAAGCTAAAATCAGACACTGCTCCCGAAGGGAAAAAACCCATGGGATGCCCTTTCCGCAAATGACTAATGGTTTCGCGTACACCATCCAGGTTGGTTGTGGGTGGCAGTTTTTTGTTGCCCTGAGGCCGGACGGAAATAAAATTCACATCCATAGCCTCGATCAAAGATAAAATCTCATTGACCATTAGCTTATAATCCCGCCGGATATGAGCCATCAAATCGATTAGCATGATGCCATCCAGGCCTCCGTAAGGGTGATTGGATACGGTAATAAAAGCCCCTTCGGGCAGTTGTTTAAGGCGTTCCGGGTTGCCTATACGGTATTGCACCCCAAGATCCTGTAATAATGCAGAAGCGAAAGCTGCTCCCGTGTAATCGCAACAACGTTGATACAGAGCATTGACCTTGTCGAGAGCGAATAATTTGATAATCTGTCCGGCCAGCAGATTTCCCAATTTACCTCTAAACACAGGAGAGAACTGCTCAAAATCGCTTATATCTACCACATGTGTTTTCAATAGAATACCTTGTTGTATGTATGTAGAAGTTAACCTTCTGTTTTGCTGCCGGCGTTTGATTCTTTTTCGTCTTTGTCGCGTTTATCTGCAACAATCAACAATTCTACGGTGCTTATTACATTCACCACCAATAAAACCACACAAGCCAGTGCTCCGGTATAAACTATTGAATCTTTGATGAATACCTCTGCCAGCAGAATTAATGAAATCACTACCCGCACTTCGGTAGGACCAAGAATACCAGTATCGATGGAATATTGGTCGGTTACCTTATAACGCATCAGGGTGGTGATCATGGCCCAGCTGTACATTACCACAAAAGCCAATCCAAAAAACTTAGCAAAACCCTCTGTATAAAGCGAATAACCGGAGCCTATCAACACGGTTGTGAGCCAATCTACCGTGATGTCGAGGCTAAATCCGTACCACTTTCGGGGTTTGTTGCGATAATAAGCCAGCCTTCCGTCTAAAGAATCGCCAAACCAATTAATAATAAACCCCAATATACCCAACAACAAATAAAGCCGGCTCCAATAAGCTGCCATCACAAAGGATGCAGCTGTCAGCAAACTACCACAAAAACCAAAAAAGGTCAGCATGTCCGAACTTACCCAGGCGGGAATGCGTTTGACCAAATAAGCCAGGGCGCTTTGTTCCGGTTTCTTTAAAATATTGGTCCGGTGCCTACCCTTGGAAATGGTATTCAAAATTTCGAAGTATTCACGCTTTTTTTGGTTCTGCGTTTTTTTTGTTTTCCTCATATATATGGCTGTTTTTTGATAGCACTTTTCTTTCAATTAAAAAATCGTTGAAGGCCTGTTCAATCTTTTGGAGCAAATACTCTACAAAAGCCGTCGAAGCTCCCTTACTGTCGCTTATAGCCAGGGCTTTGTAATATTCGTCTCTGGATTCCAACAAATAATGCTCCAATGGTATGTACATAAAAAGGCTATTTATCCTCGACAACAACAAACTACACCACAGACGCCCCATTCTGCCGTTTCCGTCGAGAAAGGGATGAATAAATTCCGTTTCATAGAAAAAAACACAACTTTTTATCAACATAGGCTCTTCGCTGTCTTTGAGATAGCGAAACAAGTCCTGCATCAAATAAGTCAGCTTTTTAGCCGGGGGAGCGATGTGAGCCACATTATCGCCGTGCACTATACCGATTTCGCGCTTGCGAAACTTCCCGGGAAGCTCCACCAGACCGTTCATCAGCATTTTATGCGTTTTAAGAAAGTCTTTGGACGAAAAGGGATCCATCAGTGAAAGCTCATCGTAAACCCTCAGGGCATTTTGAGCTTCCAGGATATCCCGGGGATCTGCCTTGACCTGTCTTTGTTCCTGAACAGCCTTGACCTGCCGCAGACTCATTTTATTTCCTTCCAAACGCAAGGAGGCATGCACCTTTAACAAAGTATTCCGTTTTCTCCAGGCAGACGAAGGCCAACGGAAACGACTGGCATTGACCTCTCCCAGTTTTTCCGAAATAGAAGACACAGACCTCAGTATCAACGGGGTGATAGTATACGGTGGTTTCATGGCCCGGCAATTTAATGCTCGAACATACCTCGGGGCTTATCCGGTGACCGGGTAAATCTTAGAGCTTGTTTTCGAAGCGAGCTTCTACTACCGACCAATCAAGCACTTTCCAAAAGGCCGCAATGGCATCCGGACGACGATTACGATGATCGATGTAATAGGCGTGTTCCCAGACATCAATAGTTAACAGTGGCTTCAGACCGCTGCGCATGGGATTGCCGGCATTCGATTCGGCAGTTATGACCAATTTGCCGTTTTTATCTACCGACAGCCAGGCCCAGCCCGATCCAAACAAAGTGGCGGCCGCTTTATTGAATTGTTCTTTGAACGCCTCCAGCGAACCGAAATCACGGTTGATGGCTTCGAGAAGCTTGCCGCCCGGAGCAGTTTTGGCTTTGGGTGAAAAGCTGTCGAAATAGAAAATATGATTCCAGCTCTGGGCTCCGTTATTCAGAATGCCGCCTTCGGCTTTAAGCACAATGTCGTCGAGCGACATCTCGGCAAACTTAGTTCCGGCAGCTAATTTGTTTAGGTTGTCAATATAAGCCTGCAAGTGCTTCCCATAGTGATATTCAATGGTCTCAGCACTAATCGAAGGTTCCAGAGCATTGTGGGCATACTTAAGCTGGGGCTTTTCAAAAGGAGCTTTAGCTCCTGCACTTTGAATACTCATAATAATACAAGTTAATAGTATAACAAATTTAGAATTCATAATAAGTAGATTTGGGGATAGTGTAAAATCCTATCCTAATCCTCCGGCTCAAAATCCTCTTTTCCAACTCCGCACAAAGGACAGGTCCAATCGTCGGGAAGATCTTCAAAAGCTGTTCCCGGAGCAATGTCACTATCCGGATCCCCTTCGGCCGGATCGTAAATGTAATTGCAAACAGTGCAACGATACTTCTTCATAATTTATCGGTTTAAAAAATTGTTTACAAAAAACGGACTTTCTCATGTATGGTCCGAACAAATTCTGCGCAAGATAGAAAAAATAAGCGACCGCCCAAACCTATTAATCGTGGATTTTAAAATTAAATGCTCAAAGTAGATTTTCTGATTTTAATTATTTATTGGCAGCTTTTAACCCAACGGGAAAAAGAATAGTTGTATGTTTGCGGCAATGTATGTCTTTCTCCATTACCTTAACCACCGACTATGAAATCTAAATTGCCCGCTTTACTTCTGGGACTGCTGTTAAGCTGCCCGCTTTCCTGCGTATTTGCCAACGATTTAAGCCTCTGGTACAATAAGCCGGCCGCCAACTGGAACGAGGCCCTGCCTCTGGGTAACGGACGGCTTGGCGCCATGGTTTACGGCGATGCTCTGAACGAAACCATCAAACTCAACGATAATACCCTCTACAGCGGCGAACCCGCCACGGTATGGAAAGTACACGATATTACACCTACTTACGATAAAGTCGTTGGTTTGCTGCTCGAAGGCAAGTACGCCGAGGCCAATGAACTTGTGCAATATCATTGGCTGGGACGTTTGCACGAAAATTACCAACCCTTGGCAGACTGGCATTTAACCAACCATACCCAGGGAGAAATCAGCGATTACAGGCGGGAACTCGACATTGCCAACTCGGTTTTTCGCATGAGCTACAAGCAAAACGGCCTGAATTACACCCGCGAAATGTTCATTTCACATCCCGACCAGGTGATCGTGATGAAAATGACCTGCGACAAGCAAGCTGAATTTGATTTCAGTCTGCATTTTACATCGCATCACAGGGCGACGACTGTTTTCGACATTGAAGAAAACGTATACAAAGTAAGCGGACAAGCCCCCGGACACGGTCAAAGACGCGGAGATGCCCAAATCAGGGGCTGGAAAGCCGAAGGCAGGCACCCGGAGCTCTATTTCGCAGACGGCAGCCGCAAGTACCAAGAGAACGTTCTCTACGGAGATCAGATCAATGGCCTGGGCACTTTTTACGAAGCTCGCCTGCAAGTCCTGGCTCCCGGTTCCAAAATTGTATCCGAAGACAAGGTTATGCGGGTGACCGGTGGAAACGAAATCGTATTCATATTATCGGCTGCCACCAGCTTTAACGGTTTCGACAAAAGCCCTTCACGCCAGGGCAAGGATGCCGTCAAACTGGCCGAAGAGGCCTTGAGCAAAGCCGCTCAAAAAAGCTACGAAAACCTGAAAAAAGATCATGTTCGGGATTATAAACAATTGTTCGACCGGGTAAGTTTTGAAATGCCTTACAAAAAAGAACTGGCAAGCCTGCCCACCGATGAACGTATCGACCGGTTTTACGATGACTACGATAACGGTATGATCACTTTGCTTTACCAATACGGGCGCTACCTGATGATCAGCGCCTCGCGCCCCGGCGGCCAGCCTATGAACCTGCAAGGCATCTGGAACGACAAAGTCATGCCCTCGTGGAACTGCGGCTACACTCTCAACATCAATGCCGAAATGAATTACTGGCCGGCAGAGCCCGGAAATTTGCCGGAATGTCATGAACCCTTTTTCCAGATGATAAAAGAGATGGCCGTCTCGGGCAACAAAACCGCACGCGAAATGTACGGTCGCAACGGCTGGGTAGCCCACCACAACACTTCCATCTGGAGGGAAACCCATCCCAACGACGGCACGCCCACCTCCTCCTACTGGCCTATGGCCAGCGCCTGGCTGAGCAGCCATCTTTGGGAACATTATCTGTATAGCGGCGACAAGGAATTCCTCCAAAACGAGGCCTATCCCATCATCAAAGGAGCGGCTGAGTTTTTTACCGACTGGCTGGTGGACAATGGCGAGGGCTATCTGGTAACTCCCGTGAGCAATTCTCCCGAACATAATTTCATCTATGGCGAATACCAAAAGGCAGCTATTAGCATGGGAAGCACCATGGATATGGCCCTGATCAGGGAATTGTTCACCCGAACCATCGAAGCCTCCGAGATTCTTGGGGTTGACGAGGATTTCCGCAACAAACTGAGTCTGCAACTGGAAAAATTACTGCCTTACCGCATCGGCGCCCGGGGCCAGTTGCAGGAATGGCAACAGGATTTCCGAGACGGCGAACCCCGCCACAGGCACGTTTCGCATCTCTACGGTCTGCACCCCGGCAATCAAATCAATCTGGACGAAACGCCCGAATTGTTTCAGGCCAGCATGCGTACGCTCGAGCTCCGAGGCGACGAAGCCACCGGCTGGTCTATGGGCTGGAAAATCAATCTTTGGGCTCGCCTGCTCGACGACGATCATGCCAATATAATAATTCGCAACCTATTCAATCCCATCGGTTTCGGCAAATCAAAACTGAGCGGAGGCGGCCTCTATGCCAATATGCTCGATGCTCATCCACCCTTTCAGATCGACGGTAACTTTGGTTACACGGCCGGTATTATGGAAATGATAGTGCAAAGTCATGCCGGTTTTGTACATCTGCTGCCGGCTATTCCCCGGGAATGGTCTTCGGGAAAAATCAGCGGAATCAAGACCCGGGGAGGATTCGAACTGGATATTGAGTGGGAAAAGGGCAAGATCAGCCGGGCCGTACTCCATTCAAGTCTTGGAGGCAATTGCCGCCTGCGCAGCTCCGAACTGCTCAGAATTAAAGGAGCTAAAGTAAAAACAGCGGAAGGGCAAAACCCGAATCCCTTGTTTAAAACGGTGAGCGCCGGAGGTTTTCAAGACTACAGCCAGGTAGGAGCTACCAAGTTGCCCGATAAAAAATACTATACGGTAGATTTTACGACCGAAAAGGGCAAGAGCTACGTAATCACACCCCAATAACCCGCTTTACAACTCGCCGGGAGCCTGGTTCTCTGCCGGAGGATATTGAGGAAAGTCTGCAGGATCGAAAGGAGGTTCTTCGGGCGGGTCGATAGGAAAGGCTCCCCTGTGTATGGGGCCTCCCATATGGAATTCCCCTATCATCGTTACCATAGTCGAAGCGGTAAAATCGGCTTTTTTCACCCCACGTCTGTAGGTCGAACCCGTGTAATAGCCATGCTGTTGAGTTCCTCCCGAAAGTTGTCCGCCGGAATATAGGCGGTAATCGGAACCCAGTTTGAGCGCCGGACTGCTGAATAAAAGGGTAAACCGGTGATAGTTTCTCTGCGGGAAATAGGTCAGAACATCTTCGCCGCCGGCCCCACGGATATGAATACTCTGCTCGAAATCTCCGGAATAAATCAGCGAAGGTTGTGTGGACAGACGAACCGTAGGCACACTGGTACCGCCTCCGCAGGCAACGACAGTACCTCCTGTAATCACAAAGGCGTTCCGGTCGCAATCTATCCCTTCTTCGGGCATTTGGCTACCCGAAGAGACCACCAGACCTCCGTTGATCTGAATGGAACCGTTGCTGTCTATCCCATCGTTGTATAAACTGTAGCAAAACACAGAACCGCCGTTGATAATCAATTCCCTGGCCGTATTGATGGCATCGTCGTAGGCCAGCACACTCATTTGTCCGCCGTTTACCGTTAGCCGGTTGCATTCCAGGCCTTCGGAGCCGTCTTTTTTCAAAGCTCTGATGACGATATTTCCCTTGTTTATCAGGATATTGCTCGCGGACTTCAGGCCGTCGTCTGCTACATTGATATTGAGCTGACCGCCTTCTATAAACACGTCGCCCAAGGTATGAATACCGTCTTTTTTTGCCTCACTTATCCTGATATCGCAATTATCGTTGATTTTGAGATAACCTCTGCAATAAATCGCGTGTTTGTAATTCCCTTTTAAGAGCAAACTTCCCGAACCGTAAAAAATCAAGTTTCCTTCGCTGTACAAACAAGCGTTCATTTGTTCTCCTTCAGGCGGAATGGCGTACAAGGAACCGTCTCTGAGCAGGTTTTCGCTTCCGGGCGACACCAAAATCAAAGCATGTTGGGGAGATTGGATATTGATGGCCGACCCCTCGGGATTGAACAATTCCACCCCGTCAAGACGCAAGGCAAAAGAATAATCGCTGTAGAGTTTGAATGAGCCTTCGGCGGCTTTACCCCTCAGAATGAATTCCACGTTTTTTCTGCGGGAGACGGCTACCACATGCATACCCACCCTGGTGACACGAATGCCGAACGCCTGCTCGGAAACTTTTACCGTACTGTCTACATATTCGATCAACACAGTGATCTTGGATGTTTGATTCTCGGTCCGGGCATCCTTGGTTTGCTTATGCCGGCAGGACAACATGCTTAGTAAAACAGGGATTAATGCGACAAGGAGGATTTTTTTCATGATTCTTTCGATTAAGATAGTATGACGCCGTCTTTTATTTCGATAACCCGGTCGGTCAGGCGGGCCAATTCTTTGTCGTGGGTTACAATGATAAAGGTCTGTCCGAAACGTTCGCGTAAGTCGAAGATCAATCCGTGCAATTCGGCTTTGTTTTTGCTGTCGAGACTACCCGAAGGCTCGTCCCCAAAAACCACTTTTGGCCTGTTTACTAAGGCTCTGGCCACCGCCACCCGTTGATTCTCTCCCCCGGACAGTTCCGAAGGTTTGTGGTTAATACGATCGGACAAATTCAGGTGATCGAGCATTTCCATGGCCAGGGCTTCGGCCTCTTTTTTGCTTTTGCCCGAAATCAGAGCCGGAATGCTCACATTTTCCAAAGCAGTAAATTCCGGTAAAAGTTGATGAAACTGAAACACAAAACCTATGTGGCGATTTCGAAACAAAGCCTGCTCCCGGTTGCCCAGCGCGGAAACCCGGGTGCCGTCGATAAAGACACTGCCCCGGTTGGGACGATCGAGCGTGCCCAGTATCTGCAGCAAAGTAGTCTTTCCTGCACCACTGGGACCAACCACCGCCACCACTTCGCCCGGCTTTACTTCTATATCGAGACCTTTGAGTACTTCCAGAGTACCAAAACTCTTGTGTATATCGATTCCCTGTATCATAGTTCTTCCAAAATACGGATAGCCGTCAATGCGTCGGCTGCGTAATAGTCGGCACCCATCTCCCGTGCCAGGCTCTCGGTAATCACTGCCCCGCCTACAATGACCGGACATTCGGCGCTCATCTCTTTAAGTGCTTCCACCGTCTGGCTCATTGAGGGCACCGTGGTGGTCATCAAAGCGCTGAGTCCTATGGCCAGCGGACGATGAGTGCGGTAGGCCTCCAGCACTTTTTCCGTATCTACGTTCTTGCCTAAGTCCAACACCCGATAACCATGGCTCTCCAACACCACCTTGACGATGTTCTTGCCGATATCGTGAATGTCGCCCTTAACCGTAGCCAACACCACCAATCCCTGAGTTTTGTCTGTCTTTTGAACATACAATTCCCCCAATTGCTGAAAAGCCTGGCGGGCCACTTCTGCCGAACGGATGAGCTGAGGCAAAAATACGTGTTTTTTTTCGAAACGCTGACCAACCTCGTTCAAGGCCGGAATCAGATCCTCGTCGATGATCTGTTGCGGCTCTTTTTCTTTGAGGATTTTATCCATAGCCAAAGGCAATGAGTCTTTTAAACCACTGAGCACCACCTGGTAAAGGCTGTCGCTTTGTTCATGAACCGGACTTGGGGAATGATAGGAAATATAGTTTTCGCAAGCAGGGTCTGCCCCCGATAAGGCATTGAAAGCCTTAAGGCTTTGCATGTTCTCTTCGTCCAAAGGATTCAAAATAGGAATATCCAGACCCGAAGTCAAAGCCATGAGCAAAAAACTGCGATTCAGCAAAGGACGGTTGGGTAAACCAAAGGACACGTTGGACAAGCCTATGGTGGTAAGAACTCCCATTTTTTTAAGGCTGCGCAGGGTGTCTAACGTAAGCTGACCATAATGTTGATTGGACGAAACCGCCATTACCAGAGCATCGAAGATGAGACGGTTTTTGTTTATGCCTTTGGCTGCGGCACGGGCAATGATGCGTTTGGCAATACGCAGACGTCCTTCCACTGTTTCGGGTATGCCCTGCTCGTCGAGGGTGAGGGCAACGGCCGAAGCACCGTATTTAGCCAACAGAGGAAGCAAGGCCTTAAGCACCGGCCCGCTGCCGTTGATGGAATTGATTACCGGCACTCCGTTATAGACCCGCAGAGCTGCCCCGATGGCTGCGGGATTGGAACTGTCGAGCTGTAAGGGTAAATCACACACTTCCTGTATCTTCTTAGTTGCGCGGCACAACAAATCGACTTCGTCTGCATTGGGAATACCCACATTCAAATCGAGAAAGTGGGCGCCCGCTTCCTGTTGGCTGAGGGCTTCCTGCTGCAGATAGCCGAAATCGCTGTTCAAAAGGGCTTGTTGTAATTTTTTCTTACCGGTGGGATTGAGCCGTTCCCCGCAAACCAAGCCTTGTTGCAATTTAAGCAAGCGGGTCGAAGAACAAATGTAATGGCCGGCCACAGGGGCATACTCTTTGAGCGGCAAGCTTTTATATTTAGCCATCAGGGCTATGGTGTCGGGAGTTGTGCCGCAACAGCCTCCCACTATAGAGGCTCCGGCTTCGATGAGTTTGCCTGTATAATAAACAAAGTCTTCGTCGCTCATGGCGTAGGATACCGATCCCTGGCAAAGTATGGGAAAGCCCTTGTTGGGCTGAACCAGCAGAGGTAAATGGGTAATGGCTCTCATCCGTTTGACCAAAGGAATCAGGTGTTCGGGCGAAGTGGAACAATTGATGCCGGGCACGTCTACGCCTAAGGCGCTCAACGTAAGAGCTACAATTTCAGGGCTGGAACCGGTCAGGGTTCTGCCTGAAGTGTCGAAAGTCATAGTAGCCATAAGAGGCAGTGTGGAATTTTCCTTTACGGCCAGTATGGCTGCCCTGATTTCGTAGAGATCCGAAAAAGTTTCCAACACGTAACCGTCCACCTTGTCTTTGGTGTACTCCACCACTGTTTTGTAATTTTCGTAGGTCTCCTCAAAACCGAGCTCTCCCAAGGGCTCGAGCAACTTTCCCGTAGGACCTATGTTGAGCATGACTTTGCAGGAGCTTTCTCCGGCAGCCCTGCGGGCAAGCTCTATGGCAGCATCCAGCACTTCTTGTAAACTAAAACGACTTGAGTTTAATTTGATCGGATTGGCGCTGAAAGAATTGGTTGTAATATACTGAGCTCCCGCCTCTACATAAGCCCTGTGTATGGCCAAAATCTTTTCGGGGAATAGGAGATTGAGCTCTTCGGGCAAAAAGGAATTAACTTCGGGATCGGCTGTCAGTATGGTACCCATGGCGCCGTCGAATAGCTGAACTTTTTTTGAAATGAGATCGGGCATTGTATTGATTCTTCTTTTTACTGTTCTTCACTTTATCTTTTTATGCCTTGATGTTGTCTGCTTTTGCATTCCGGCTCTCTTCCCGGTGAGGAGCCGGCTTGCCGTAACAGGTTTTACCCTGCCTAAGATGGTCGCATTTGCTGCGTATGCTGCAAGCCCTACAACTAAAACTATAACCGGCAACAACAATCCCGGCCATAGATTTTTCGGGAATCATCAGTCCGGAATCTTTCAGGTAAATACCCAGGTGCTTTTGGGCATTGAGCAACTTCAACACTGAGCGATTGCCTTCGGGCGAGGTACCGGCATAACCCGGACAAAACAAGACTCCTCCGGGCAATGTCTCCCCGATAAACAACTCAACTCTTGTTTCGAGATAGGCATTGGCGACGGCATTCAACACCACAGCTTCCGAAAGCCTGTTTAACGAAAGGCTCTGTATACGCCGATCGATGCCTAGACCGAGGGTAGCGGCAAACAACAAAGCCGTATCCAGCTTTCCCTGCAAGCCCACGTAGGATTCCTGCTGCAAAAAAGCCGGTGCTTCGGGCAAATCTTTCAGGCGAGTGTAAATTTGTTTGTACGCAGACCACTCAGCTATATGAGTTAGGGCCGAATGAAGGGCCTCCTGCGTTTGCTCATCCAAATCACTATCGGAATAACCCAGATAAGTCAGGGCATTATTCCTGAGCAAAGAAACCGGAACGCACATAGGCAATGTTGGCCATTAATTTTTTGATAAAACTGCTCTTGTTCATCGAGTACAGATGAATACCGTCCACATCGTTTGCAATAAGGTCGAGGATCTGATGGCTGGTAAAAATAATGCCGATTTCTTCGAGGGCTTGTTTGTCGTAACGGTAACGATCAAAGTAATTACGCAGTTGCAAGGGTATGGCGGCTCCGGTAACTCGTATCATGCCATCGAGCTGCTTGTAATTGGACACAGGCATAATACCCGGGATAATCGGGATGGTGATACCGGCCTTTCGGGCTTCGAGCAAAAAACGGTAAAAAGCCTCGTTGTCAAAAAACAATTGGGTAATAAAAAAGTCCATCCCTGCGTCCTGTTTTATCTTGAGGTGCCGGATATCTTCTTTCATGGAAATTGCATCGGGATGTTTCTCCGGATAACAGGCTCCGGCAAAAGCAAAGTCGGCTCCGTAACGTTGCGAAATATAGGCGGTCAGATCGGAGGCATGCCGAAAATCGTGGTGATGCATGCCCGGATCTGCTGGCAAATCGCCCCGGAGGGCCAGAATATTTTTAATATTGGCTTCCCTGAGTTCCCGGCAAATCTCGTCCACCTGGGCCTTATCGGACGATACACAGGTGAGGTGAGCCAAGGCTTCCGAACGGGTGTGTTGTTTAATGTGTTTGGCGATGGCTACAGAATTGCTGAGGGTATTCCCCAGCGCCCCGTAGGTAACGCTTATAAAATCGGGGCCCAAGTCGGATAATTCCTTTATGGTATTTTCGATAAGTACAAAAGTATCTTCCTGTCTTTTGGGTGGAAATATCTCGAAAGAAAGGGTTTTTTTGTTCCGAAGTATATCGGGTATTTTCATAGATCAGAGCAATTAAAACAAAGCGCAAAAATAGACAATATTCCCGTATAAGTGCAAAAGGGAAAATACATTTTGTGCCTATTTATCAACAATCTGAACTTTTTAGATACGGCCGGGCCGGTTCAATCCGGCTGATTATTCGTGGAAGAATTTTCAGAAATCAGGTACTTAATCGTATAAGCCGCCAGATGGCAGGCAAAGGCCGCCGGCAAATAGGAAATGGTGCCGGGCACGACTTTTACGGAGGCTTCCGCCTCGGAGGATTTGACTTCGGAAAATTTAGTTTCGAAGGGCCTGGCTTCAGAGAGTTTGACTTCGGAGGTCTTCGCTTCGGAGGATTTGGCTTCGGAGGATTTGGCTTCGGAGGGCCGGGTTTTTGAGGCTGCCTGTTCGGAAGAAAACGCAGAAGCTCTCGAATGATTCTTTCCGCGAGGCCACGTTTTTGAGGCTACCTGTTCGGAAGAAAACACCACAGGGAAACCTCTACGTATGCCGAAAGCCGCCAGACGGTGGCGCAGAGCCCTGGCCAGCGCACAATGATGTGTTTTGGAAATATCACAGGTGCTTATTTGCGAGGGATCGAGCTTGGCTGCCGCTCCCATCGATGAGACCAATGGAACAGCGTGTTCCAGACAGGAGCGGATAAGAGCGGCCTTAGGGCCCAGGCTGTCGATAGCGTCCACCACAAAATCGCAAACCATCGTTGATTGCCCGGAAAGTTCCGGTGTAAGGGATTCTTTCCTATCGTCACCGGCAAAAATTTTGCCGATTCCCTGTTGCGCCCGACGACTGTCGTAGCGATTTCGGCCAAAGAGCAAATCTCCGACCTCTTCTTCCTCTAGAAAAAAGGGGAAACAATCCAGACCGATGGCAGGATTAATATCCCTCAAACGCTCCGCCACTACAACTACCTTAAAACGACCTTCGGTGCTGCACAAGGCCGGCAGTTGCCGGTTGCGGTTGGTAGCCTGCACCTTATCGCCGTCCACGAGTATCAGACGACCTACACCTGCCCGTGCCAGAAATTCGGCCGCATAAGCGCCCACTCCTCCCAGACCTACTATCAACACACAGGAACTTTGCAGTTTTTCAAGGGCCTGATCTCCGATTAACAAAGAGGTACGTTGTGTCCAGTCCATAATTTACGGGATTTTGGCCGGGATCGTCCCAACCGGGTAAGGTGTACGTAATCGTTTCAATAAAACGGGATCGACAAAGTTAGCCTTTTCAGGGTAAAATACGGCATACCATGTCTTGTTTTTTGCTGTCGCCCTTCAGGTTGAAATGTTCAATATGTATAAGATAAGAGCCCGCGTCGGGCACCTTCCCCTTGCTGTCGACTCCCTGCCAGACGAAAAAGCCCCGGGCTCCGAGCAGGGCATTTTCTGCCAACGAATAAAGCAAAGCCCCGCTGCGGTTGTAAACCTTGATATTAGCCACACGCCTATCGGCGAAAGAGTAGCCCAACACCAACTGTTTGTACTTTGAATTTCCCAGAGGCGACAACCAATCCTGTTCAACAAAAAAGCCTTCTTTCGTGTCGACGGTGTCCAGAGGCCGGTACTGAGAATTGATCCTGCCGGGCGTTCCGTAAGAGGCATCGGCCGCAGCCGAAAGCCAGGAATTCGCTTCTGCCGAAGGTAAATCTGGATGTATCTTCTCCAAAGCAATACCCTCCCTATCGCTTATCAGGCAGTGATGCATATATTTTGTGTAAGGGCATTCGTCTATGATGTTTCCCTGCCGGTCCAGCAAAACCACACAACCTTTATCGTTGGGCATGGAAGGTAAGCTTTTAATAATCAAATAATTCAATCCTGTGTCCAGCGGGAATCCCCTTCCAAGACTTTCCCAATCGGAGGTCAACAAACAATAAGCACCCGGATCGAGTATAAAACGCTCACGGCTCAGGGGTTTGGGACTGCCCAGTACCCCATTTTCGTTGCGGTTGCAGATACGTATTTCGGACAGATCTACGGAGAACGGAGAACGGTTGACGATTTCGACGTAATCACAAGATTGCGGTACCGGATCGAACAATATCTCGTTCAGGCTCAGATAAAAGGAGCCGGCCGAAGCGGTATCAACGGGAAAAAGGCCGAATTCTTCCTGCAGTTCCACCGACGGTCTGCAGGAAAAGAAAATCGTCAGCAGACTAAATGAAAAGAATATACACTTGTGCATCTTCACTTTTTTACTACCTTTGCGTGGCATGAATTCAGCGGCAAAGGTAAGCATTTTATGTATTATATTATCCTTTTATTAATTTTATTTTAACATGAGACTTGCAATTGTTGGCGCCAGCGGCGCTGTAGGACAAGAATTTCTCAAAGTACTTGATGAACGTAATTTCCCCATGGACGACCTGGTGTTGTTCGGATCCGGACGCAGTGCCGGCAAAACCTTTTCTTTTCGCGGAAAATCAATCGTGGTCAAGGAGCTAAAACATAACGACGACTTCAAGGGAATAGACATAGCCTTCACTTCGGCCGGAGCAAGTATTTCAAAAGAATTTGCGGACACCGTTACCAAATTCGGCACTATTATGATCGACAACTCGAGCGCTTTCCGCATGGACGATGATGTGCCGCTGGTCGTGCCTGAACTGAACGCAAAAGACGCTTTGCAAAGACCCCGAAATATTATTGCCAATCCGAATTGCACCACCATACAAATGGTGGTAGCCCTCAAACCCATCGAAGACCTGAGTCATATCACAAAAGTGCATGTATCAACCTATCAGGCTGCCAGCGGAGCCGGTGCCGCTGCCATGGATGAATTGATTGCTCAACACACCCAGTTGGTAAAGGGCGAAGCCGCCACCGTGGAAAAATTTGCCTATCAGCTGGCCTACAACCTGATTCCTCAAGTGGATGTTTTCACCGAAAACGGCTATACCAAAGAGGAAATGAAGATGTTCAACGAAACCCGGAAAATTATGCATTCCGACGTGCTGGTAAGCGCCACTTGTGTGCGTGTACCGGTTTTGCGTGCTCATTCCGAAAGTATCTGGGTCGAAACAGAGCGCGCCATTAGCCTCGAAGAAGCCAGGGATGCTTTTGCCCGGGCCCAGGGTATTGTTTTGCAGGACGATCCGGCCAACAAGAGCTATCCCATGCCCTTGTTTGTTTCCGGCAAGAACCCGGTTTACGTGGGACGCATCAGAAAAGACCTAACCAATCCTAAGGGACTGACTTTCTGGGCTGTAAGTGATCAGATAAAAAAAGGAGCTGCCCTGAACGCCGTACAAATTGCAGAATACCTACTCACTCAGGCACGTTGATTGCTTTTAGTCTTCGACTATGCTGACTAACTCCATTGTGAAAATAAGACAGGAGTAAGCCGGTATGGAACCGTGTTTTACCTCTCCGTACCCCAGGTGATAAGGAATGGCCACCTCCCAGGTGGAACCTTGCGGTATTCTGTACAGCACTTCCGACCAGCCGCTGATGACCCCGGTACCTACCGGCGTGGTTCTGCTGCCGCTGTCAAAAACAGTGCCGTCGTATAAGCGCCCTTCGTACTCCACTTGTACCGTCTGTCCGACCAGGGGCACCGCACCCCGGCCTTCTACCAAAGTTTTGTAATAAATACCGCTCACAGGATGATCCAGGTAATTGTAGTTCTCGTCGCCATACAAAATACGATCGTTGTATTCCAAAGGCTTAAAGTCCGAGGAATCCCTGAGGCTTAGCATAAACTCGTCATTAGCTTTGCGCCAGGAGGTGACTTCAGGATCGTCGAGACAGGAAGTGATCGAAAAAAGCACTCCGAGCAGGAACAGATACAAATAAGCAGGCTTCATATTGGTTCGATTAAAATGCTGCCGGGCAAACAGCCCGCAAATGTAAGAAATTCCCCGGACAATCCTGCTTTTTTAAAAGCTCTTATTCGGCCTGTCAATAATTTTAGTACTTTTGTCCGTTTAAATGTACTTTTAAGCTATTTATTGAATTTACAGCAATTTAAGTCTCCATAAAGATATGACCGTAAAGATAGTCAACCGATCCAAACACCCGCTGCCCCAATACGCAACCAGCCTTTCGGCAGGCATGGACCTGCGCGCCAACATCGATGCCGCTGTCTGCATCAAACCTTTCGAACGCAAGCTGATACCTACCGGACTTTTTATTGAACTGCCGGCCGGTTACGAAGCTCAAATCAGGCCCCGCAGCGGTCTGGCCCTCAAAAAAGGACTCACCGTACTGAACACTCCCGGCACTATTGATGCCGACTACCGGGGCGAAATAGGGGTTATTTTGATCAATTTGTCGCAAGAGGAAGTACAGGTCGAAGACGGAGAAAGAATCTGTCAAATGGTGATTGCCTCTCATTGTCAGGCGACCTGGCAAGAAGTAGACACACTCGAAGCCACTGAGAGAGGTGCCGGTGGTTTCGGTCACACGGGGAAAAAATAAATGGGATGAAAAAGACGGCTAATTCACTACGTAAAAAGACGGTCGTTTCATTTTTACTGCCGGCAGTCAGGACAAGCTTGTTTGCATTGATTTGCCTGCTGCCTGCACTTGCCTTTGCCCAAACTGCCGAAACTAAAGAAAGCGAGGGACAAGCTTACGACACAGCCCGCAGTTTTAGCTATTATTTTGAGGAAGGCCTGCGACTGAAAGCGTTGGAACAATACGGAGCCGCCTTTGAGATGTTCAGGCATTGCCTCAGTCTGGATTCCACCAGTGCGGCGGCTCACGCAGAAATTGCCGCTTTCTACCGGGCTATGAATCAAACCGAGCGTTATGTGGCTCATTACGAAAAAGCTTTTGCTCTGGATCCCGGCAACGATTGGTACGGCTTGCAACTGGCCGGCATTTACCAGCAACTGAAACGTTATCCGGACGCCATAAGCCTGCTGGAACAACTGGTAGCCAAAAATCCCGACAATTACGAATTGTATTATACGCTGTCGCTGCTCCACACCGAGCTTAAACAGTACACTCAAGCCATCGAGGCCCTGGATCGTTTTGAAAATTCCGTCGGCATCAACCAGGAAATCAGCACGCAAAAATACGATTTGTACCTGAATTTGAATCAGCCCAAACCGGCCATCAAAGAACTCCAAAAGCTTCAAAAGTCCAACCCCCGCGAGACCAGATATCTTTTGCTGGTGGGTAGCGGCTGGATGGAAATCGGAAAAACCAAAAAAGCCAGGAAATGCTTCCTTCAAGCCCTCGACATGGAGCCCGAAAACGGCACCGTGCGGCTGTTTTTGTCGGATTATTACAAAGCCGTCGGCGACAGTCTGGCCATGAACGAACAGCTCCACCTTGCCCTAAGCAACCCAAAAACCGAACTGGAGAGCAAACTGAACATCTTCAGAACTCTGCTCAGTACCTGCGAAAACCGGGAAGACAGCCTGCAGATTGAGCGCTATTTTGAACTCCTGCTTGAGCAACATCCTACGGTCTACGATCTGCGCGATCTGAGGGTTCGCTGGTTGCTGCTCACCCAACGCAAAGACGAAGCCGTCGGTGAATTGCGCAATGTCCTCGACTTGAATCCCAATCAATTACGCATCTGGCAGGATTATTTAGGCCTCAACCTCGAAGAAGGTAATCAGGAACAGATTCGCCGGATTTGCCTGGAAGCATTGGTGTATTTCCCCGAAGAAGTAGAATTCTGGTATTACCTGGCCCTGACTTACAGCATGGAAGAAAACCACAGCGAAGCGCTGAATGCCTATCAAAAATGCCTGGAAAAAGCCGATCCCAAAAACAGGACTTTCCTGTCGAGCATACTGGGTTATATGGGGGATATTTATCATCAAACAGGCGATACAGCCGAAGCCTACACACATTATAAACAGGCGCTGGAATACAATCCCGACAACCATTTAGTCCTGAACAATTATGCCTATTTTTTGAGTCTCGACGAAAGCGATTTGTCAAAAGCCGAAAAAATGTCCCGCAGAAGTTTGGATTTCCAGCCCACCAACAGCACTTATCTGGACACTTACGCCTGGGTATTTTTCAAGCAAGAACAATACCGCCTGGCCAAAATCTACATCCAAAGAGCCATAGAGTATTCCAAAGAGCCTAACATTGAATTACTGGAACATTACGGCGATATTCTGTGGTTTAACAACGAAAAAGAAGCGGCAGTGGAACAGTGGAAAAAAGCGTCTGCCATGGAAGGAGCTTCCGACATCTTACAACAAAAAGCAAACCGGGCCGTGTATCTGAACAAATTATCCGACGAACAATGACAACTCAACAAAAAAGTTTCTTACTTCTGCTGCTGACCTTGGCCTTAGTCTTGATTACGGGCTGTTCTCCTCAAAAAAAGCTTTTCAAAAAAACAGACCCCTATCAACGCATTCAACAGATACTTGATCAACACAGGTCTTTCGACCGGATGGAATCCAAGGTAAACATCAACATTAAAACCGGCCGGGGCTCCAACAGTTTGGCCGCCCGGGTAAAGATTCAAAAAGACAGTTGCCTGTGGGTTTCGCTTCAGCCCTTTCTCGGTATAGAGGTGGGCCGCTTGCTGCTTACCAAAGACAGTGTGTTCCTTATGAATCGACTCCGGAAGTCTTATGCCGTTGCTGCACTTTCCGATCAAAACATAGGAAACGATCAGGCAGTTTATGCTTTAAAGGTTTTGACCTCCGTACTTTCAAATCAATTCTTCGTACCCGGCAACAAACAAATCAGCGCTAAGGATTTTGACTTGCAGGAAACCGACCGGGAATTGATTTTGAGTTGTTCTCACCAAAACGAAAAGGCAAACTTTTACATCAATAAAGCCGGAGAATATTATCGAGCTGACTTGGAGAGCGCTATGCTGAATTTTCCCCTCAAAGTGGATTACAGCCTTTTTCAGGCTACCACTTTCGGCTCTTTCCCTTCCAGGGTAGTCCTGAGCTTTCAACAAGGCAACGACAATACAGAATTCAGGGTAGATTATCTCAACCCGGTCTACAACACCGGGCTCAGCTTGGATTTTCCGCTACCGGGCAATTACAAACAAACCAGTGTGGAATCGTTTTTAAATCAACTTCAGTTTTAACGATGCAACGAATACATTGTTTTCTCATCCTGTTAATCTTGAATTTTGCCGCACTCCAGGCCCAGCAAAGCATAGAAGATGTCCGGAAAGAAAGGTTGGCCGTGCTCGAGCGTATCAAAGCAGCCAACGAAAGCTTGAGTGCCAACCAAAAGTCGAGCAAAGCCCTGCTTTATCAATACACCATCCTGAGCGATCAGATCAAATCGACCGAACAATATATCGACCGCCTGAACACCGAAATGAACAGGTTGTCCCGTTCCTTGCGCACTCTTCAAAACGAATACAATGAACTCAAACGGCAACTGTCGGTCAAGCAACAACAATACGCTCAATTAATAAAACAACTTCATACCCGGCTCAAAATAGACGATAAGCTGATGTTTATTTTTTCGGCCGAAGACCTCGGCCAAAGCTATCGCCGTATTCGCTACCTGAATGAATACACCAAGTTTCAGCGTAAGCAGGCCGAAGAAATACGTCAGAAACAAGTACAACTCGAAAAAAAACGCATCGATCTGGAGGTGGCTTATCAGCAACAAAAAGAGCTGCTCGATGAACAGCAAGCCGAGCGCGACCGCCTGAGCAAGGAAAGAGAAAAACAGCGCAACTTGCTGAATACCCTCAAAAAAAAGGAATCGACACTGAACGCCGAGCTCAAAAAAGACCGCGAACTGGCCGCCCGACTCGATAAACAAATTGAGGAAATCATTGCTGAAGAAACTCGCAGAGCCAGCCTCGAAAAAGAACGCAGTCGACCCGAAAGCGAAGGCGGCTATGCCATGACCATAGACGAAAAAATTTTATCAGACGACTTTGGCAACAACAAAGGCAAACTCCCCTTCCCCCTGAACGAACCGGGAACCATCATCGTGCACTTTGGCCAACAGAAATTTCAGGAACTCAAATACGTGCAAACCAACAGCAAGGGCATCGATATCCAAACCCGGGCAGGAGCTTCGGCCAGAGCCGTTTTTAAGGGTACCGTCAGTAAAATCTTTATGGTACCGGGTATGAACGCTTCCGTCATTGTGCGCCACGGCAAATACCTTACGGTCTATTCCAACCTCGGAGAGGTCAGAGTAAAATTGGGAGACAAGGTAAAAACGGGCGAATTGCTGGGCAAAGTCTTTGTCGACGAGCAACAGGGCAACCAAACCATCCTGCATTTTCAAATGTTTCAGGATAGGGAGCGGCTGAATCCGGAGGTTTGGATCAAGAAATTTTGAGCCACCGCCCGAAGTTTACTGTAGTCTTCCGTTTGAGACTTTTCGCTTTATCACCTGATCTTCAACCCTCATTCGGGAAAGACAGCTCTGTTGCGTTGCATTGACTAATCGCTTTATCACCTAATCTTCAACCCGTCGAGCAAACGAAAATAAACCTCTGCCCCTTCCCGAATTTCGGATAACAAAACAAATTCATCGGCGGTGTGTGAGCGCAACGACTGGCCGGGGCCGATTTTTATACTGGGACAATGCATTCTGGCCTGATCCGAGAGCGTTGGGGAACCATACAAAGTCAGGCCCTGAGCCTTGCAGGCATGAACGATGGGATGAGCGGGGGAAATGGAAGAAGAACCCAGACGGAAAGAACGGGCAGTCACCGAGCACTTAACCTGAGTGCAAATATAATCGTACAATTCCTGATTGTTGTATTTCTCGTTTACCCGGATATCCACGGTAAAACGGCAGTTGTCGGGGACAACGTTATGCTTTTCGCCGGCCTGAATCACGGTAACGGTCATTTTAACGGGTCCGAGTAAATCGGACGACCGGGGAAGAGTGGTTTTCCGAAACCAGTTGATGTCTTCGATGGCGTTGTAGATGGCATTGTCGGCACTGTCGTGAGCAGCATGTCCCGACTTCCCGGGGGCGATGCAATCCAACACCAACAGCCCCTTTTCGGCAACGGCCGCCTGCATACCGGTAGGTTCACCCACAATGGCCAGATCTACAGGCGGCAGGGCCGGCATAAGCAATTCTATGCCCTGAGCTCCGGTGATTTCCTCCTCGGCCGACAAACCCAGCATCAGATTGTAAGGTTGGGGCTTGCGACTCAGCCTCCAAAAAGTCCGGATCAGGCAAACCAGCGCAGCCCCCGCATCGTTGCTGCCCAGGCCGTAAAGACGGTCTCCCTCGATTTGAGGCACAAAGGGCCGGCGGGTCCAGGAATCCGAAGGGCGCACCGTATCGATATGGGAATTGAGCAACAAGTTCGGTTTGCTGTCGTCTATGTTTTCTGCCGTACACCAAAGATTGTTGCCGACTCGTTGGGGCTCAAAGCCAAGCTCCCGCAGGTAACGGCATAAAAAATCGGCCCTGAGCTTTTCTTCTTTGCTGAAAGAGGGTATGGCTATAAGCTCTTTCAATAAATCTATGCTGCTTTTGTAGTCCATAATTATTGATAATCAACATGCAAAATTAGCTAAGAATATCTTTAAACAATACAAATCTTGGAGCTTTTGAAAAAAAATATAAATTATAAGCGTACTTTTGCACATCAAATCAATTCTATATCAAATGAATATTTATCATCCTTCCAGACTGGTGCCTGAATACGCGGCCAGGTGTGGTGACCGGATTGCCATGCGCTACCGGGATTATACCGACGGTCGCTGGAAAGGTATATCGTGGAAAGAACTGAACGATCGTATCGACCATCTGTGTGCCGCTCTACTGAATTTTGGTATCAAAGAACAGGAAAAGGTGGGTATCTTTTCTCAAAATATGCCCGAATGTATCGTTAGTGAGTTTTCCATTTTCAGCTTAAGGGCAGTAAGCGTACCTATGTACGCCACCAGTACTACAAGCCAGATTGAATACATCGTTGCAGACGCAGGTATCCGGATGATATTTGTCGGTGAACAATATCAATACGACCGGGCTTTCGAGGCCGTCAGTCACGGGGAATGCGGACTGAAACAAATCGTTATTTTTGATACCAATGTGCGCTTACAGAAAAACGATGATCAATCGATTTATTTCAAAGACTTTGTACACAAAGGAATGCTGCTTAACCTACAGGATTCGGTAGAAGCCAAGCGCAGTAAATGTCGTGACGAAGACCTGGCCAACATTCTTTACACTTCGGGTACCACCGGTGAGCCCAAAGGCGTGCAACTCCTACACAGCAATTATCAGGAAATCATAAGAGTGATGGATATCAAACTCTTGCATCTCTTCGATAAAAACGAGGTTTCGATGTGTTTCCTGCCCCTGACCCACATATTCGAGAAAGCCTGGAGCCTGTATAGTCTTTCGAGGCTGATCCGGGTGGATATCAATCTTAAGCCGCTCGATATTCAGCGGAGCCTCAAAGAAGTTCGTCCCACTATCATGTGCAACGTTCCCCGGTTTTGGGAAAAAGTGTACAGCGGCATTATGGAGAAAATCGAGGCTATGCCTGCCCTGGCCCAAAAATGGGTTTCCCATGCCGTCAAACTGGGTAAAAGGTACAACCTCGATTACGTGCGTCTGGATCTTAAACCTCCTTTTTGGCTGAGTCTGCGCTATAACCTTTACAGAGTAAGCTTGTTTACCATTCTCAAGAAGGCGGTAGGCCTGGAAAAC
This sequence comes from Bacteroidales bacterium UBA1402, assembly GCA_002305085.1. GTDB lineage: Bacteria > Bacteroidota > Bacteroidia > Bacteroidales > UBA1402 > UBA1402. The sequence continues at coordinate 80,004 of DBQE01000002.1, forward strand.
GGCAAGCTTTTTCCCGTTTCGGGAGCCAAACTGTCGGACGACATTCTGATTTTTATGCGCTCGGTGGGCATACCCATCTGTTATGGTTATGGTCTGACCGAGACCACAGCTACGGTGGCCAGCTTTGACGAAAAGCATTTCAGTCTCGGCAGTGTGGGCAGTTTTATCGATAAGTTGCAAGTGCGCATTGACGACAACGGAGAAATCCTGCTCAAAGGCGAAACTATCACTCCGGGGTATTACAACAAACCCGAAATCAATGCCAAAGCCTTTACCGAAGATGGTTTTTTCCGCACCGGCGATATGGGTTACATCAACAAAGAAGGACATCTGGTGCTGACCGAGCGCCTAAAGGATTTGTTTAAAACTTCCAACGGCAAATACATAGCTCCCCAAAGTATAGAAGCGGTGCTATGCAACGACAAATACATCGACATGGTTGCCGTCATCGGGGATCAGCGAAAATTTGTCAGCGCCCTGATTGTGCCCGCTTATGAGGAACTTAAAAATTTGGCGGAAAAACTGGGCATACCCGATCTTGATGCCGATAAGCTCGAAGATGTGCTTAAAGACGAGCGGATATATGCCTTTTTTGAGAACAGAATCCGCATGTTGCAAAAAAACATGGCCGGTTACGAACAAATCCGCCGTTTTGTTTTATTACCCAAGCCTTTCAGTGTAGCCGACGGCGAATTGACCAACACGCTTAAGATGAAACGCAACGTAATTGCCGATCATTACAAAGATGAAATAGAAAAAATGTATTTATAATGATTACTACAGACCAGATCAAAGAGATCCAGGAGCGCGAGCACGCGCTGAGGAGGTATCTTTGACATCGAAAACAAAATTGATGCTTTAAAAGAAGAAGAACTCAAGACCCAGGCTCCCGGTTTCTGGGAAAAGCAAAAAGAAGCCGAGGAGCAAATGCGCAAAATCAAGCAACTCAAAGGCTGGATAGAAGATTACGAAGAAGTCCAAACTGCCGTACAGGAGCTGACGCTGGCTTATGATTTTTACAAAGAAGAGGCCCTGAGCGAAAAGGAAATGGATGAGCAATACGATCGCACCCTGAATCTGCTCGAAAACCTGGAAATGAAAAATATGCTCCGCCACGAAGAGGACAAACTCGGGGCTGTACTCAAAATAAATGCCGGAGCGGGCGGCACCGAAAGCCAGGACTGGGCCGAAATGCTCTACCGCATGTATCAGCGCTATTGCGATAAACAAGGCTACAAAACCAACATCACCAACTGGCAAGACGGAGACGACGCCGGCATCAAAACCGTTACCATGACCGTCGAAGGCGATTACGCTTTTGGTTATTTAAAGAGCGAAAACGGGGTACATCGCCTGGTGCGGGTTTCCCCCTTTAATGCCCAGGGCAAACGAATGACTTCCTTTACCTCGGTGTTTGTGGTTCCACTGGTGGACGAAAGCATCGAAATCGAAGTCAAGGATTCCGACATCACCTGGGACACCTTTCGTTCCTCGGGCGCCGGAGGTCAGAACGTCAACAAAGTGGAGACAGGGGTTCGTCTGCATCACATCCCTACGGGCATAGTGATCGAAAACACTGAAAGCCGTTCTCAACTGGGAAACAAAGAAAATGCCCTGAGACTGCTCAAATCGCAGCTTTACGAGATGGAGCTGGAGAAACGCCGGGCCGAGCAAGCCAAAATTGAAGCCGGAAAAAAGAAAATCGAATGGGGTTCTCAAATCCGCAGCTACGTTTTCGACGACCGGCGGGTAAAAGACCACCGCACCGATTATCAGACCTCCAACGTACAGGCAGTTATGGACGGCGAATTGGATGGATTCATCAAAGCCTATTTGATGCAATACGGAGCCGAATAAACCCGACTCCTCAAAATATAGTGGTTCTTTTGTAGTTCCGGATCGAAAAACACCAGCCCCAAACCCTTCATCTCCACCGAAAGCCGCACATCGGAATGAGCCAACAGTTGCTGCCAGCAGCGGTAAGCTCCTGCCGAACGATGCGGGCCGGCCAGCACCAAAAGGCTCTGCTCCGTTTTCTGACTCAGGGCCTGCGACAAAGCCTGCGACAAGGCCGCTTCGTCAAGGTCTGCATTACAAAACAGCAAATCCGGAATCACGTCAACATCCTGCCCTCCCCGATAGATTTTTACTTTGGAGGAAGCTCTTAATAAATAGAGCCGGGTTATTTCGTCTATTCCGCCCCACTCCATTACCTTGTGCAAAGCAAAGGCATTCACCAGCCGGAACAAAATTTGGGCATCGGCAGGAGACAGGCAATGCTTCCCTGAGCGGGACTGCCGGGCTTTCCGGCCGGGGCTTTCGGCATCAAGTCCTTTCCCTTTGGCTTTCCGGACTGCGTGCCGGGCTTTCAGCCGGGCTCGCTTAGTTTCCAACCGGATTCGTTCGGATTCCATGCGGACTCGCTTGTCTTCCAACTCGTTGAAACAATAATAAGGATAATCTTCTTCGACTATAGCAGTAATCAGTCGGTAAGCAAATGGGGAATGCACTCCGTGACCCCGGCGGTGCCGCGCGTGTAAATAGTAGTGTATATGGTGTTTTATACGTTGCAAAACAACAATCGATGAATGCGCAAAGGTAAAATATATTCTGCATAATTTGCGTTTTCCCTGCATTGTGTTATTTTTGTGTCGCCTGTAAAACTTATAGTTTGAAGGGCTGGAAGAAGCTAAACGCCGGAACAGGCTCAAGATATATTGGCATGAAGATTTACACAAACCCGGGAAAGATTAAACCGGATGCTTGCCGAGCTTAAGATATATTGGTATGAAAATTTACACCCGCACCGGAGATACGGGAACCAGCAGCCTGGCAGACGGAGAAAGGGTTTTGAAAAACGATCTCCGTCTGGAGGCTTACGGCACTACCGACGAACTCAGCGCCCAACTGGCCTTGCTCAGAACCCTGCTCAAAACCGAAGAAGAAAAAAACCGGATTCTGGAGCTGCAGAAGCACTTATTCCGGATATCCGGCCGCCTGGCCTATCGCAAGCCGCCCGAAAACGACAACATTCGCTCGTTGTTTCAGGATTATGCCCGGCTGGACAAGGAACTAACTCATCAACTTGAAAAAGCTATTGATTGCATCCAAAAAAAATTACCGGTCGCACATTCCTTTGTCATTCCCGGAGGAAGCGCGGCGGCTGCTCAGGCTCATATTTGCCGCACCGTCTGTCGGCGCGCCGAACGTAAGTGCATCGCGGTGCATCAAACAGAGGAACTGAATGAATCGATGCTGACTTTCCTGAACAGACTTTCGGATTATCTTTATATACTCAGTCGTAAACTTTGTCTGGATGAAACGGATGAACTTTTTTGGGAAGGCAAATAACTATTTTAATTATCGATATAAAACAAGCTCTTTTTTACTTGACTATTCAAACTATTCTTATACTTTTGCAGCCTTATTGTAAAAACACAAAAATTGACCTGGATTATTCATAATTATACGTCTATCAATTAATAATTATAGCTATGTACTGGACCCTGGAATTAGCCTCAAAATTGGAAGATGCTCCCTGGCCCGCCACCAAGGATGAGCTCATCGATTATGCCATCCGTTCGGGAGCTCCCCTTGAAGTGATAGAAAACCTTCAGGAAATGGAAGACGAAGGGGAAATCTACGAAAGCATAGAAGATCTGTGGCCGGATTACCCAAGTAAAGAGGATTTCTTTTTCAACGAAGACGAGTATTAATTAATCTCGATTGATCTCGGGCTTAACAAAGTAAATGGACATGAATTATGTCCATTTTTTGTTTATGCCTTTGAGGTTTTTTTGTGTCCAAGAAACAATTTTTTCCGCATTTTTCTGTTATACTACCTGGCTGCCCGGATTTACCGGCACAGCCGGAGGATTTATTCTTGCGAATGATCAGACTCAGGAGATTCTTTATATTCATCGTTGGCTTACTAATCTGGACGGGTGCTCAGGCTCAGTTCGACGCCCAATGGAGCCAATATATGCAACTTCCGGGCTTGTACAACCCGGGTGCCATAGGCCTCAATAGCGACCTGAACGTGCATTTGGGCTTCAGACAGCAATGGCTTGGCTTTGAAAATGCACCCGGCACTTTCAGTGTCAATGCCAGTATGCCCCTGCGTACGGGAAAAACGCTCAATGGTCTGGGCCTAGTCTTAACCAACGAAAGTATAGGTTTGTTCAGCACTCAATTGTTTCAGATCCAATACGCTTATAAAAAGAAACTTCTCGACGGCGAACTCAGCGCAGGCTTGCAGGGAGGAATTTTGCAACAAAACTTCAATTCGGGTGGCATTTACATTCCCAACAGTGAATACCACAACCCCAACGACCAGGCCATTCCCTCGGGCGATATCGAAGGCATTATTCCCGATTTCAGCCTGGGTGTCTGGTTTTCCCGTCCCGAATTTTACGCCGGTTTGTCGGCTTCACACCTCTTGGGCAGCAAGATTAAGCTCAGTCGCAAAGAAAGTACCGAAGAAGACAAAGAAGTACTTTTTAAAGTCTCTCAAAGCTATTATTTGACCGGCGGATACAATATCAACCTGTCAAATCCGTTATATGTGCTGCAACCCTCCATTTTGGCCAAGACCGACTTTGTTGCCTGGAGTGCAGATTTATCCTGTCTGCTTAAATACAACAAAGAATATTGGGGAGGCTTGAGCTGGAGGCCTGGCGAGGCCATAGTTGCCATGGTTGGCGTGATGTTCGATTTTGGATTGGTAGTGGGTTATGCCTACGACGTACCCATAAGCCAATTGATTAAATTCACCAGCGGAAGCCACGAATTATTCATCGCCTACCGAAAAAAAATCGACACCTCGCTGATCAGTAAAAAACAAAAGAGCATACGAATTTTATAAAACAATGAGAAAAAACCTGATCATCGGCTCAGCACTTATCCTGCTGGCTTCCTGCGGTTCTTACGATAACGGGGAGCTGACGGGAGTACAGACTTCGTCGTGGAATGAGCCCAATCCTTACGGTATGATTTTGATCCGGCAAGGCACTTTTGAACTTGGACAATCCGCCACAGACAGCATCTGGGGAACCGAACTTCCTTCAAAGAAAGTTTCGGTAGGATCTTTCTGGATGGACGAAACCGAAATTACCAACGGACAATACAAACAATTCGTAAAATGGGTCTGCGATTCCATTATACGTGAACGCCTGGCCGATCCGCTCTACGGAGGCAACGATGAATACAAAATCACCGAGAACCAGTTGGGAGACCCCATCACCCCCTACCTCAACCGTAAGCTGCCCATACCGGACGCACGTCGTGCTACCGAAGAAGAATTGAGCGCTCTGAATTACCTGACAGACCCCGATCCCATCAGAGGCGACCGCAGGCTGGTACCCGAACGGATCACATATCGCTACAACTGGTTCGACCAAGAGGCAGCCTCCAAAAGAGAGAACCAGCTTATTCTCGAAAAGCGGGAACGCAACACCGACGTCAACACAGCCCTCCTGCCCCAGGTGATGATCGAGAAAGACACCGCCTACTTCGGCCAGGACGGAAGAATCGTACGCGAAACCCTACGGCGCCCCCTTAGGTCGATGTGGGATTTTGTACATACCTATATCGTGGAAATTTACCCCGATACCACCTGCTGGGTGAACGATTTTGAAAACAGCTATAACCTGCCTTACCTGATCAACTATTTTTCACATCCGGGCTATTCCGCCCACCCTGTGGTCGGTGTTTCCTGGGAACAGGCCAAGGCTTTTTGTCACTGGCGGACGGAATACCTCAACAGTGCGCTCAGGAGCAAAGGCCAAAAAGTGCTTGAGTACCGTCTTCCCACCGAAGCCGAATGGGAATACGCCGCCCGCGGAGGCAAACTCGTTACCCGCTTTCCCTGGGAAGGAGAATACACCAACAACGAAAAAAACTGTTTTTATGCCAACTTTAAAACCGGCGAGGGCGATTTTTCCTCAGACGGCGGTTTAATTCCCGTCAAGGTAGCCTCCTATCCCGCCAACGAATACGGTCTATACGACATGGCCGGCAACGTGGCTGAATGGACCTCGAGTACCTGGTCTGCCTCTTCCTATCAGGAAATGAACGATCTAAATCCGGAATTCAAATTTGAAAGCAGTCACAACGATCCCTACCTAACCAAACGCAAAGTGGTTCGCGGTGGCTCCTGGAAAGACCCCGCCCAATTTATACAAGTCAATTCACGCACCTACGAATACCAAAACGAAACCCGTTCCTACATCGGATTTCGTTGCGTACGCAGCCAAATAGGCGGAGGAGGCAGTAAATAATAATTAAACATCGCATATTATGTCCGACAAACAACAGAAACAGAGAGAAGAATCCAGATTGGCGGAATTCCTGAGCAGCTATCGGGGAAAAACCATCTTAAATTTCTTTTATGGCTTTGGAGCCTCTCTGGCCATCCTGGGAACCTTGTTCAAACTCCTGCATCTCGATGGAGCCAACACCATGTTGGCCATCGGGTTGGGTACCGAAGTATTGATATTTGCCATTTCGGCTTTTGATCCTCCCTTCCGGAATTATCGCTGGGAAGAAGTATTCCCCGTGCTAAAAACAAGAAAAGCCGAAGACCGGCCCGATTTCAGCAATCTCGGCCTGGGTGGAGGTGTAATCATTCATGGAGGAGCTCCAGCCGGAGCCGGCCAAACAGCTTCGGCCCAAAGCGCCGGAGCCGGCCAAGCAGCCCAAAGTCAAGGCGCTACCCCACACTATCAGGGACAGGTTCCCAGACCAGCTCCTTTTGCGGACATTACGCCCCAACAAGCCGCCCAGAGCTTTGGCATTCCTCCCCAGGTACAACTCAGCCCCGAAGATTCCGAGGTATTGGCAGACAGTATCAAACGTATGGGAGAAGCCGTTCGTCAGCTCAATGCTCTGGCAAATATTACCAAAGTGACCGAAGATTACCTGCAACAATTGTCGGGTATGACCGAGAACCTCAGCCGCTTTAGCCATGCTACGGGTTCTTTGGCCGAGGTTTCCAATATCTTGCTCGATTCGTACAAGAACATCACCGAAAACTCCGATCAGATTACCAGCAATTCCAAAGGCTACGTAGAACAGATGGACGCCCTGAACCTGAATCTGAAAGGCCTGAATACCATTTACGGAATACAACTCAAGAGCATCAGTTCGCAGATCGACACCATAGACCGTGTGAACAAAGGCTTGCTCCACATCAAGGAGATGTACGAAGGGTCGGCCATGGACAGCGAACGCTTCAGAAGCGAAACCCAACAGATGGCCGATCATCTGGCCAGTCTTAATCAATTCTACGCCAGAATGCTCAACGCTATGATACCCAGCAACAACCCCATGATGAGCATGGCTTATATGGCCACCGGTCAGGGCCAACAGGCGAAACAAGACAACATTGCGGAACAAACTCCCGAAACCGGCGGCAATTCCGGCGTTAAGGATCTGCAGGAAGAAGAAAACGAAGATAACAACCAACAATAATCTACAAGAAATATGCCTCCCAGCAATGCTCCCGAAACCACCAGACAGCGAATGATTGGACTGTTGTACATCATGCTGCTCTGTATGCTTGCACTCAATGTCTCCTCGGACGTGTTGGGTGGTTTCGAACTGGTCGAAGACAGTTTGCTCAAGAGTACCCATAACTCGAGCATCCAGAACAAATCTCTCTACGACGACCTCTACGCTTCTTACCTACAAAATCCCGAAAAAAGCGGGGAATGGTATCAACGTGCTCAGGAAGTCAAACAGTCTGCCGACTCGATGTACAATTACGTGGAAGAAATCAAATGGGAAATTGTGCGCAAAGCCGACGGGAAAAAAGCCGACATTCACAATGTAATCAAACGCGAAGACGTTAACTCCACCGCTTTTGTCATGTTGCCTCCCACCGGGAAAAAAGGCCGTGAGTTGGCTCAGGAAATGGAAGCTTTTCGCGAAAAAATGGTTTCTATGGTTGGCGACACCCTGAAACAACAACTCATTCTGGATAATTTCTCCACCACACCTTCGCAAAAAGACAGAATCCAGGGCAAGAGTTGGGAAACCGCCATGTTCGACAATATGCCCGTTAGTGCGGTAATCACCATGCTTTCCAAATTGCAGAACGATATCCGGCATGCCGAGGGCGAGGTGCTGTATACCCTGACCAAAAACATCGACGTGGGCGACTTCAGGGTGAATCGCATCAAGGCTTACGTGATTCCCAACTCACAAAACATTGTACGCGGCGGCAGTTACAGAGCCAATATTGTACTTTCGGCCGAAGACTCTACCCAGCGTCCCCAGGTTTACATCAACGGCGAGCCTCTGCCTTCCAGCCAAAACGGATTGTATGAGGTGTATGCCAATCGCATAGGAACATTCCCTGTTGCCGGACATATCGAACTGCAACACGGAGACGGCAGCAAACGGCGTTACGAATTTTCGGAAGAATTCACGGTGGTTGAGCCCACCGCCACAGTCTCCAACATCATGATGAATGTGCTGTATGCAGGTATCGAAAACGAACTGAGCATCTCCGTTCCCGGGGTGGCCAGCCAGGACATCAGCGCCAGCGTCAACAACGGCCGCCTGTCGCGTGCAGGAAATGTATGGCGAGCTTTACCCACCGAAGTAGGCAAAGAATGTATAGTAAGCGTCAATGCCGTTATGGATGGACGCAGTCAGCAAGTGGCCAGAGTTCCGTTCAGGGTCAGGCCCTTGCCCGAACCCCGTGCTTTCATCGAATATACCGACGAAAACAATATTACCCGTAAATACCGGGGCGGCGAACCCTTTGCAAAAGCCCGGATTATGGATGCTCCCGGCGTCATAGCAGCCCTCGACGACGACCTGCTTGATGTACCTTTTAACGTCCTGTCTTTTGAAACCCTTATTTACGACTCCATGGGAAATACCAACGTCGAAATCTCCGAGGGAGCAAATTTCTCGAACCGGCAAAAATCACAGATTCGCCGTCTGACCCGAGGTCAACGCTTCTTTATCGCCCGCATCAAGGTAGTGGGGCCCGATAAAATAGAGCAAACCCTTTCGCCCATGGAAATAATAATCAACTAAGAAAATTCAGCAGCATTATGAAAAAAATAGCCCTTTTTGTTTTTGCCCTATTCAGCAGCCTGATTATTTATGCCCAGCTGGCACCGGGCTCGGCAGCCACCGCCAGGCCGGGCACTGCCGCCCAAAGCCGTCCGGAACAAAAAAGTTCCGAACAGGTGCCCTCGGATCTTCCCGGCCTGTCGCTGGAAAAAAACAAACTTCCCAAAGCTGTTTCCATACAAGCAGATAATATTCTGTGGCAAAGAGACGTTTACCGCATGCTCGACCTGACAAAAGAAAAGAATGCTCCCCTATACCATCCCGCTCAACCCGACGGACAACGCAAAAATTTGTTTTCGATGCTTTTTGAACTGGTGGCCTCCAATCAATTGGCCGTATACGAATACATGGACAAAAAAGAAGTGTTTTCGGACGAATACAAAGTCAACATGGAAGAGTTGCTCAACCGTTTCTGGATTCCCTTCGAAAGCACTCCGGATCCTAAAAACCCGACCCTTATGGTTTATACAGTAGACGAAGCAGACATCCCAAGCCAGGAAGTGACGCTTTATTACGTAAAAGAGAGCTATTTTCTGGATCAACGCAACTCTTCGATACGTATGAAAACCATCGCCTTTTGTCCGGTGTTGGTGAGAGAAGACGAAATGGGCGAAATAAGACGTTACCCCTTGTTCTGGGTGGCTTTCGACACTGCCCGCGAGGCCCTGTCCAGACAAACCGTAAGTACCAACAAATACAACAGCGTCAATCGCATCAGCCTTTACGATTTCTTTGTTCAGCACCAATATCAGGGAGATATTTACCGGGTATCCAATCTTATGGATCAAAATATTATGGACTACTGCTCTACGCCCGAAGAAATTGCCGCCGAACAGGAAAGGCTGGAACAAGAATTAAAAGACATCACGGCAACGCTTTGGAGTGCCCATAAAAAAGAGTCTGCTTCCAAGGGCAGGAAATCTTCTGCGAACAAGTCCGGGAAACAGTAAGTTTGTTATCTTTGCTAAAAACCCATCTAAATAATACTCTATGGAAAACAATTACTGCGTTATTATGAGCGGAGGCATCGGAAGCCGCTTCTGGCCGGCCAGCCGCAGTACATATCCCAAACAGTTCCTCGATTTTTTCGGTACCGGTCAATCACTGCTCCAACAAACATATCACCGTTTCAGTAAAATCATTCCGCCCGAAAACATTTTTGTTGTTTCCAATAAATTATATGGAAAACTCATTCGGGAGCAATTACCCGGCTTAAGTCCCAAACAAATTCTGCTTGAACCTCAGCGCAGGAATACTGCTCCCTGTATAGCCTTCGCTTCGCATCACATCAGTGCTGTCAATCCCAAAGCCAATATAGTAGTTGCTCCTTCGGACCATGTTATTCTTAAAGAAGATGAATTTCTGGAACACATCAGCGAGGGGCTTAAATTTGTGAAAGAAAACCCGGTGTTGCTCACTATAGGTATTAAGCCTAACCGTCCGGAAACCGGTTACGGTTACATTCAAAAAGGACATCAAAAAATAGCCTCATTCACCAAAGCCAAAACATTTACCGAAAAGCCCGACCTCGAACTGGCGAAAGTGTTTGTGGAAAGCGGGGAATTTTTGTGGAACTCAGGTATTTTTCTTTGGAATGTGCAAAGTATTTTAAAAGCATTCGAGGAGTTCTTACCCGATATCCACTCCTCTTTCAGTGCCGGAGAAAAATTGTTCAATACCCCCAAAGAGGGCGAATTTATTGAAAAAATATTCTCGTCCTGCCCCAATATCTCCATCGATTACAGCATTATGGAAAAAGCCCCCAATGTGTATGTACAGGAGGGTGGTTTCGGCTGGTCCGACCTCGGCACCTGGGGTTCCTTACACGATCTTTCGCCTAAGGATAAAGACAACAACGTGATCCTGAAGTGCAAGGCATTGTGTTACGAAAGCAGCAACAATATCATCACTCTGCCCGAGGGGAAGCTGGCTGTGGTACAAAAACTCGACGGTTATATTGTAGCCGAATCGGACAATGTGCTGATGATATGTAAAAAAGAAGACGAACAGGAAATTCGCCAGTACGTCATCGATGCCCAGCTGAAATTCGGAGATTCCTTTGTATAAATAAGGAACTCGTTTTTAAATGTTGGGGAACTTATTTTTGAGCTGTCCGGTTTGATTCAGCGACGGAAGATTTTTTGACCGGTTTCCTTTTTCGGGTCAACTCAAAATTCACTCCTAAGTATTTGCGACGAACAACTTCGTTGGAGGCTAATTCCTCGGGGGTGCCCTGAAAATGTATTTTTCCCTCGAACAACATATAAGCCCTGTCTGTAATGGACAGGGTTTCGCGTACATTATGGTCCGTAATGAGAATGCCAATGTTTTTGGTTACCAAGCCGGCCACAATTTGCTGAATATCGTCCACCGCGATGGGATCGACACCGGCAAAAGGTTCATCGAGCATAATGAATTTGGGGCTGATGGCCAGGCAACGGGCAATTTCCGTCCGCCGTCTTTCCCCTCCGGACAGGCGGTCGCCTATGTTTTTGCGCACCTTCTCCAAATGAAATTCGGCAATGAGGCTTTCGAGTTTCTCTTTTTGTTCTGCCCGGGTCATTTTTGTCATTTCCAACACCGACAAGATGTTGTCTTCTACCGACATTTTGCGAAACACCGAGGGTTCCTGAGCAAGGTAACCAATACCGGCCTGGGCACGTTTGTACACAGGATAATCGGTAATATCTACCTCTCCCAGGAAAATACGGCCTTCGTTGGGCACCACCAAGCCTGTGGTCATATAAAAAGTGGTGGTCTTACCGGCGCCGTTGGGGCCTAGCAAACCAACAATTTCTCCCTGATGCAATTCGATGGACACCCTGTCTACCACGGTGCGTTTATGATACCTCTTGACCAGATTTTCGGTGCGCAGCACCAATTTTTCTTCGGGCATGATTGAGCTTTTGTCGCAAAAGTAAACAAAAATCGGAATACTATATCAATGCCTGAGGAGCTTTATGGTAGCTTCCTTTCCCGAAACCGATTTAGCCCTCAATATGTAAATACCCGGTGATAACCCCGTAGCATCTACACGACATTCGTTGCTTTGGATCTGTTCCAGATGGAGTCTGAGCCTGCCGGTCAGGTCGTAAACCTGTATTTTTTCCAGAACGGTATTGGCCCTGATTTGAATATCGGTATTTCTGCCGTCAACAATCTGTAATTCCAGTTTATTTCCTGTCAGGAATTCATTCAAAGGCAAAGCATCGATAGCGTCGGCGTTTTGATTGTTGACGATACTACTGACCAGCGTATTCAGGTATACTTCGAGCATAGTATAGCCTTCTCTGTTTGTCCGTTTGGCATCGGCGGCATCGGTAGGATCCAGGCCGAGTATATCTTCCCAGTCGTCGGGAATGCCGTCGTTGTCACTGTCTACGGGCGCTGATCCCGAATTGTATTCAGGCCAGCCTCCCACGTCTTCCTGCGAATCTATGATGCCCTTGGTGCCGCCTTTGGAACCCGTATAGGTGTAGTTGCCATTGCGAATCTCCTCCATAATACGGCGGTCGATGGTGTCTCTTACCAGGCTGGCTCCGGCGTAAGCCAATACTTTTTCAAAAGCATTCCCGGCGGTATGCGTAGTGGTAAAGGGAAAATCAAATTCGGTATCTGTACGGTAAGTATTTATGCTTCCACTGGAAGGATGTATGCCTTGCCAATTGTCTCCGGTAACGGCAGCATTTCCGTACATATAATTGCCGTTTACATAGAACAGTCCCGTAACACCTGCCGGCTGGGAGTTTTTCCCGTTATCGGGCCAGGGCTGAAAAATACGGCTTCTCACATTCGTTTTGGTAGCCGGCCCGAATTTATAGTAATTGTTCACCATATTGTAGCTGCCCCCTTCGCCCGCGTAACCGCTGTTGCTGCCCCAATTGTAAATAACGTTATTACGGAAATCCACTTTTTCGAGATCGGGCCTGTTGGAGTAGCGACTGCCGCAGAAACGGGGATTGCGACTGTCGTGATGCGCCAGCACATTGTGGTGGAAACTGGCCCCTTTTCCGCCCCAAATACCGCAATAGCCGTGTGTACCCTTACCATGGACAGATTCCCGGAGGCTTTCACTCAGAACACACCACTGCATGGTAAAATTAGTATTATCGTAAAACGAAGCACATTCATCGGTGCTCCAGCTCATGGAGCAATGATCGATAATGATGTTTGAACGGCGACGCCCCCAAATAGCATCGTTTTCGGTGGCCGTCACATCGCCCAGCCTGAAACGCATAAAACGAATGATAATGTTGTCGGCGCTCACTTGAACCGTATAATCTCTCAAACAAATTCCATCTCCGGGGGCGGTCTGCCCTGCAATGGTCAGATTGCCGTTATTGATATTCAGGTTGCTTTTTAAATAAATGGTGCCCGATACGTCAAAAACAATGGTTCTGGGGCCGCTTTTATTTACGGCCCAGCGCAGGGAACCCTCCGATCCGTCGTCCTTGAGATTGGTTACCTTGTACACCGTGCCGCCCCGACCACCGGTGACGTAGCGGCCATAACCTTCGGCTCCGGGAAAAGCCGGAATGGTATCTGCCTTTATTGCAAAGATTCCCATACTAAGCAACAGCACAAAAAATCCTAATCTTCCGTATAGTTTTTTCATGGAATATGTGTTTTATGTTCGTAAAGAAGCAAGCCTCCCCGAATGGAGGCTTGCTCTTTAGTCTATTCAGCCTGCAAAGATAGGAAAAATCCGCTAATCCAAACTTTGCAAGCAAGCTGATCTTTAGGTTTACAGCTGAATCTTAACGGTTTCCAGTCCGAGGCGTACCAAGTAAATACCCCGGCTCAGGCCGTTGATCTCGTTTAGGCCTTCGCGCAGTTCAAGTGATTTTACTGTTCTGCCCAAAAGGTCGTAAACCTTAATGGATTCTGCTTTGTTTAGTTTTACAAACAGGCTGCCGTTGTTGGCAAAAATCTGCGTGGTCAGTTTAGCTTTATTCAGGTCATCCGGAACCCTATATACAAAGCCCATGATGCCCATTTTAGAACCTTCACTGAACATGTAATAGGTTTTACCGCCAGTAACATTTATATCAAAAGAGGCATAGGTTTTTTCTGTAAAGCTAAAAGGATTGTAATTGGGCAATGCCACATTGTCTTCAATAATAAAAGAAGTCTTGTTGGCGTTGACTACCAGGGCAACTTTAAGTGTCCCGTTGTGAAAGGGCTCAAATTTATAGAAGGCACCAACTGTAGGAGGTAAACCACTGGACGAGAATTTCTTGTTGTTATCGTCTACAGGATTTACCGTTCCATTCAGGGCTGAGATATAGGTCACCCCGTCGAAAACAAACACCGAGTCGCTGACAGACCAGACATTGGTGCCGCCACCCAGGGTGAGTTTTATACCCGGAACTTCAACCACATCGCCGGCCAGGTAGTAATCGTAGGGTTTTACTCTCCACGAAGCCCCACCGTTACCGTCGTCACCCAGAATCACAATCTGCGAAATATAGAGATATTCGTAAGCAACTTCCTCTAAACTGGCCAATTTAACTCTTTCACTGGTTTTATCGGCAATCCAGCGGACATAAACTTCTTCCCGGTTTTGGGCTTCCTTGGGCAGGGTGCCTTGCAACGGGAACCAAACCTGATTCCAATCGGCTTCGGCCGAAGGCAGGGTGTCGACGGCAAAATCAATGTAATCGGTGCCGTTGAGCGAATACTGCATTTTTTGTACCAAATGCACGCAGTTGTCGGAGGCAATCGCCGACTTAACCGTGATATGTGTATAGCCCAGCGTGGAGAATTTTACGAAGAGATAATCGGGGTTATCGAAGTTCGCAGCGGGAGTCCTCCTTAGAGCGCTGTAATGCAGCTCTTTGCCTTCGGCGGTAAATTTATTGTTCCTGGTCTGGAAGTCGGCAGCGAGGGTATCGCCCGTGACATAGTTCATTTCGCCCTTGTTGGCCTCATCGACGTAATGATTGGCTTCGAGCGAACTGAATCTGGTATTGTTGGCTGTCAGTTGACAGAAGTCCCAGGCCAGCATGTAGGGATACTGTCTAAAGTTGGCAACGATGGTTGTGTCGTTTGCCACTACAAAGCTGCGCGATAATTCCATTGAGCCGTCGCTCCAACCCAAGAAGTCGTTCAGGTAGTGAGCGTTGACGGTAATAGTTACTTCGTCGCCTACGTAATAAATCTCCCTTGCCGGCGATAAGCTATAGGTGGCGGTATTGGTGCCATTCAATTTTATAGTGATAGCCCGCGAAAGTAATTCTTCGTAATAGGCCACCAAATAAGTGTCGGAGGTAATATTAAACGTATAGGGGTTTTCTGCGGAGACGACGTTGCCCAAAGTATCCTGCCAGTTTTGGAAGGTAAACCCAACCACTTCGGAGGCCGAAATGGTCACTTCTGTTCCGCTTTCGTACACACCCATAGCCGGAGTAACTACTGCTCCTTCGGCATTGGAGACAAGCGTCAGGTTTTTGGGATCGGCAAAAGTCATCACCCAGCGGGGGTCGCCTATGGGGCCGCCGTCGCTGCCTGCGGTGGCCAGGGGAATATTGTACATATACGAATAATCACCGCCTTCGGGATTCAGAAAATCGGACCAGGACAATTCCAGATCGGCCATGGTGTACTGGGGCATGGTGTCCAAAGCAAGGAAAGCGCCGTCGCCGGTTTCGGCATCAATATTCTGACCGGACTCCCAGCGGGCGTAACCCTCGACCAGGTTATGCGAAGCATTGATGATACCGTAGCGGCAGCTGATGATCCTGGGTGCAGAATATAGACTGTCGTGAAGATTCAGGTCGTTTTCCCAATAGGGAACTAAAAATAGGTTGTTGTGAAAATTAAACTCCGATTCCTGTCCTAAATAGGTGCCGGTGACCACTATCCCCTGAGTTGGACCGGTTATACAAACCGTATTGTTTTCAAAGGTTATTTCAGCATTCCTGCCCAGTTCGGGAACGGCGTAGTTCATTGTGAAAATACTCTTGTTGTAGGGCATGTCGTAAAAGGTGTTACGAGCTATATATACCTCGATAGGAAGGTGTCCGAAATACAACAAAGGCCAATTGTGGCTACTAGAGGCAAATGTGTTGTGCACTATACAATCGGTCATTTCGAGGTATTCCAAATCGCCGCTGCTGGTATATTCCACAGCCTCGGTACTATCTGTTGCCGGAATATCGCTAGGTTTAACCGTACGGATCAAACTACGAACGCTTTGAGAAATTTCGCAATTACGAAAAGCCACAATACTAATGTCGGCATATACTTTATTGAAATATATGATCTGTCCCGAAGTAGAGCTGGGACTCCTGTATTGCAGATGTAGATTTTCAAAAATTAAACCCGTAGTGATCCCTTCCTCGGTGTTTACCCCCGATATTTGGAGCTGTACAATAGCCATCGAATCGGGGTGGTCGTATTGAGACCTGAATGTAAAGGTCCCTCCGGTTGCAGGTAAGGTTCTGTTTCCTATGTTCATTAAACCGGGAGCAAAAGAGATGGTGTCTCCGTCTGTTAAAGCTCCCCATGCGTTGCCAAATTCCGCTGAACTGCTAACAACAGTATTTCTTGCCATTGTTGCAAGCGAAATACAAAATGCAACGAGCATAAATAAAGTAAATCGTTTTTTCATAAAAATTGGTTTTAGAGATTAGAAAAATTAATGTTTAGATGTTTTGTCAATTTAGTGGTTATTACTCATTATCTCCCCGCAAGTCCCAGTCGACCCAATAACCTCCGGCTTCGATACCGGCCCGTATTTCTGCCTGCCTGGCAAGCGGATATTTGGGACAAATACGGTCGGCCACAATGGACCCGTCTTTTCCATAGCGTTCGGCCATCTTCACCAGATAACTGTAAGATTTACCTTCGCCGGTGTATTCCAGCAAATACTCATCGGCCAGCGCCAAGTCGTATATTTTGATTCTTTCTTGTTCGCTCAAATTATAACCGGGATCGTCGGGCATGGGCAACACATGGTTGGCTCCGCGCACGCATCCGACTATGCCCACATCACCGTACCCCCCGTTATCACCGAACCACGTAGTATAATAACTGCTCCAGTCGGCAGGCAAGGAAGTCGAATAAGGGAACTTATTGGTTAAACCCTGGTTCAAAATACATTCGGCCTGCATCCAGTTGCCCAAGTGATTTTCGGCCTCTGCCAGTAAAAAATGATAATCGTGACCCCGCTGCAGTACGATGCTGGGCATGATTTCAAAAATTCTGGACCTCAGGTAGGCTCCCCGGTGATAATAGTATTTGGTAAGACAGGTGTCTCCGTTTATTACATCCACCGTAAGTCTTTGAGTCAAACCCCGTATGTCTTCTTCGATGTATTTACTCAGGGCGTAAGCCGAGGGACGTAAATAATAGCTGGCCGGATAAGCCGGACAGAAATAATCTACCAAACGATTGGTCTGATCGTTTTCGTAATCGTACATAATGGCAGCTACCTGATGATAACTGTAACCGACGTCTTCGGTATAAAAAATGCTGTAATAATTCCCCGTCAGCGGGATATTGCAGGCATGGTAAAAACCGGAAAATTCCATATGAAGATCGTATAAATGGGCCAGAATATTGTCCCTTATCCAGAGCCAGTCTCCCTCTTGTCCTCTCCACGACAGCAATTCAGATTTAAGCAACAAATGCGTCGGAACCAGGTAATTCCAATAGCCATATTCGTCTACGTTCTGATTTTCGGCATCCAGCCAGGCCACCCAATTCATTTCCAAATCGGAAGGAATAACTTCTCCCTGATAAATCACCAAACCGTTTTCAATAAGTTCGATGCATTTAGCAACCAAGTCGTCCATGTTATCGTACCAGGTAAAAATTTCCGTATTGTCCAGATTCACCAGCTCCTCCAGAGGATCATCGAACCAGACAGCCTTGCCGTAAATGCGTCCCAAAGTATAATAAGCCCACACCTTTATACGAATGGTGCTGCTGATTAAACAATTAAAATTGGTTTGTGTTTTTTCGTCCATGCTGTTGCCCACCTTTTCGCGGTATTGGGCCATTTTGTGCAGGTAATCGTTGCAGGCTATAACTACAGCATAATAGCAGGTGGGATCGGCATAGGGATTTCCATCCGTAGGATTGTAATTATAAATATCCTGCAATTCTACAGGAGCGTTGGGAGTTATCTCCAAAAAATCGCCTCGGGTATCGGTCAAAAAGATGGCGTGATCTCCTGCCCTCTGCATTCTGGTCAAAATTCCCAAAAAACCCTTGTACATTTCGTCGTTGGTCGAAACATAATCCTCCACATTGATGATATTGTCGGGATTGGTATTGAAAAATTCCGTACACGAAGCAAAGAGTAAAGCGACAATAAGTAGTTTAAGTTTATGATACATGGTTCTTAGAAATTTAAATTAAATCCCAGCTTAACACTAAGGGGTAAAGAAACTTTCGCGTAATCAAATCCTTGCATATAATCCGAATAAGAATACGAAAACTCAGGATCGCTGCCCAAATAATTTGTCCAGGTATACAGGTTTTCTGCTGCCACAAAAATACTGCCGCTGCGCAAAACACCAAGCAAATTATTGAACCGGTAACTCAGGCTCAGATTGCGCAATTTCAGATACGAGGCATCTTCGAGCCAGCGATCGGAAAACAGGTTGTTGCCCGAAGGATCTCCGTAAGCCGCTCTCGGCAAAGCAGCGGGCTGGCCTTCGATTTGCCAGCGGTTCAGCACAGCCTGCGATTGGTTGTAAAAATAATCCATCGACTCCAGGTTGCGGCGTACCGCGTTGTAAGCCGTATTACCTACCGAGTAACCGAATTCGGCCGAAAGCGTGATTCGCCGGTAACGGAGCGATGTGTAGAAGGAACCGAAGAAATCGGGAGCAGCCGTACCCAGCAGCACTTTGTCCCTGGCGTTGATTTGATTGTCGCCGTTTTGATCCACAAAACGGACATCTCCCGCCTTGTAAGGTTCGCCGTAAATATTCCTGAGGCCTGCTTCCCGGGCCTCTTCGGTACTGACGTAAATACCCTGGGTCTGATAGCCGTAAAACTGATAAGGTGCCTCTCCCTCTTTCATCAAAATAAGGGCATCGTCCCCGTTGAACTCCTTGAAGCCGATACTCAATTCGGGATTATTCCCCAGCGCTTTAATTTTACTGCCGGCATGAGCAATACCGGCTCCTATCACCCAATCTACTTGTTTGGTAACAATGGGATTCAGACGCAAGCCCAATTCATAGCCTCTGCCGGCAATTTCCCCCACATTGTCGTAGTATTGGGTAGAACCATATACACTGGAAATTTCACGGGCAATCAGCAAATCAAAAGACCTGGAAAGAAAATAATTGAATTGCAGACCCAGTTTATTATCCAAAAGCCCCAAATCCAGGCCCAGGTCCAATTGGTCTTTCTTCTCCCATTCCAAAGCCGTATTGGGCACGTTGGAACGGGTAATGGTACCCAGATTGAAAAAATTGGAATTCTGGTAGTAATTCTTGGCGTAATTCGACGAAAAACGGCTGTTACCGGTACGGCCGACTTCGGCAGCAATATTGAACAAATCCACAAACGAGGGTAACAAACCCGTGTTGGCGGCCATAAAGGTCAGGCCCAGGGAGGGGAAAAGCCCGAAACGGGCCGCATCCGTCCCCGAAACCGAACTGCCGTCCAAAGCCACATTAACACTGGTTTTGAGCAGGTTGTGGTAAATATAATCGGTATGCAAGTGGTAGTTGAGCCACTTCCACTCCTGATTGTCGCCCTGAATATCTCTGTCGTCGGTGACGGCTCCCAAGGTCTCGTAATAATCGTTGGCCGTATTGTAACCCGAAGCCAGGTCGTATTCCAGTTTTCTACCCACGTATCGCAGGCCGGCCTCGGCCCTGAGCTGATGGATGTCCCGGAAAGTCCGGCGATAAGTGGAACTGAGTCCGTAATAATTAGTAAGGTTTTCGACTATTCCTTTGCGCACGGTATTCAAACCGGCGTTGTAGTATTGCGGAATGATGGCCTTGTCGGTGACACCGGGAATAAAGATGCTCTCTTCGGTGTAATTGTAATAAATATTGAGCAGGCCGGTAAAACTCAGATAGGAATTTGCCCGGTAGTTGAGTCCCAACCTTATGTTGGCATCGTATATATTGTCCGAAGCGTTTATGGTATTGACTATGGCCAGAGGATTACTTACGTTGTCGTAAGGATAAGTGGGATTGTTGTTTACATTCCAGCCGTTGTAGGTGGCATACCTGTCCAGTACATTGCCGTTCGGTTCTTTCATGAAGGGACTGAGCATAGGCATGGCAAAATAAGAGGAAAGTACGGCATTGGTGGGCGCATTCATGCCTTGCTCCTGCAAAGAACTGCTGATATAGGCCAGGCCTACGTTGGTGAAAATATCCACGTTACGGCTTACCATGATATTGGAGTTGATCAGCGTATGGTAACGATCGGAAGCAGTTTGCCCCAACACACCGCCTTCGGAGGTGTAGCCGAAAGAAATGTTGTATTTGGCTATTTCGTCGCCTCCTTCCACACGAAAAGTATTATCGGTGATAAAAGCCCTGTTCTGAACCAGCCCTCTCCAGTCGGTGGTGTTGTTGAACAAGTAGGAATAATAATTCTCCTCATTCTGCAAAAAAGGATAATCGGTGTAAAGAGCCGTAATCATGTCGTAGCGGGTCATGCCGATCTCCCTCAGGTAATTTTTGTACTGACTGACGTTCAAGACCGGCAAACTCCGTCCCGGCCAACTCAGACCGTACTGACCGCTGAAGGAAATACGGGTTTCCAGGTTGTCGGAGGTAGCCTGTTCGGTCTCGATCAGCAGGACCCCGTTAGAACCCAGTGAACCATACACCGAGGCATCGGCTCCCTTTAACAGGGTAATACTACGGATGTCGTCGGTGCTGTAGCCAAACAAAGTATTTCTCGAATAGGCCCTGACGGTGGCCGAAAGTTCCTGATTGCCCAGAAGGGGAATACCGTTGATCACTATCAAAGGCGTATTGTCGGCTACCACAGAGTGAATACCTCTCAGGTTGAGGTAGGCTCCTTCGCCGGGCATACCGCTTTTACGATGAATATATAAACCGGGCACTTTGTCTTGTATGGCCTGATCGATGGAGAAATGCTTACTGAAATCTTTCTTTTCGACCGACTGGGTACTGGTGCTTTTGTCGTCGCGACTCAAGTTGTAATTCGGGAAATAGGCCGCACCGCTGTAATGGGGACTGACAAGAGGAACAAGCACAATTTCTTCAAGATTCAGCTTTTGATTAATGGGGTATTCCTGCCGGTAAAAACCGGCCGCCACTACCCTTATATAACCCCTGCCCGAAGGCAATTCCAGACTAAAACTTCCATCCTCAGCCGTTATAGCGGAAAAATCCCGTCCTTCCAAAACAACCGAGATAATGGCCCCCTCCACGGGAGACTTATCTATACTCAGCACCTTGCCATCGAGCTTTGCGGCCACTGCCGAAAAACCCATGAACAACATGAATAAAACAACTGAATATCTGGCGTACTTTATCATATTATCCCTTTTTAATAGTTATTGGTGGTTGGCCTCAGACACCAGTGATACATCATAAGCTGGGTGACGTTGTTTTTGCTGCGCCCGTTAACAGTCGTATACAGATAAGAATTATCGTTCGACTCAATGGTAATGGTAAAATTACCGCTATGGGGCAGGTTGACTATGGCCACCTGGTAACCGTCGGTATCGTAGGCCACGGCCTTTTCGTTTTTTTCTATCCAGTCTCTCCAACTATAACCTTCGGGAAAGCCTATGGTAGAACTGCCGAAATAGTCCATATCGCTCACCGAACCGCGGTCGAAGTGGAAATTGGAACCCTGGGCGAAGAGTAACATGTCTTCGACCAACAACTCATCATTGAAATAAATGCTGATGCAATACCTCAGACTGTGTTTAAATCCCATCCTCAGGTAATATTCACCGGCCGGCAAATGAACCTCAGTCAGTTTTCTGGTCTTGGAATTATACAACAAACCGTCGTAATTAACGCTGCAAACCAGAGAATCGGCAATGGCTTCTTCCGAAGGAATGGCCGTAAGTACATGATAATACATGGTGGGCATGGTCTCGGTCAGGGTAAAGGAAGATTGAGCGTCGTTCACTATCAAAGGCTCCACCCAATTGGTCCAGCGAAAATATTGCTCCTTTTGCTCATCGGTCATGGCTCCCCAAAGTTCGTAAAATTTCGCCTTGACTCTGTAAATCACCACATGATTGGGTATTTTCAGATGGTTCAGGTAATAAGCCTTTCCATTGCTCAAAGCTACCGGACTACCGAAGTCGGCCGTTTGAATGGCCGGATTCCAGCGGGCAGGTTCTATAGGTTGGTATTTCATAACGTCCTGACTCTGATCGATAATGAGTTGATGAGCCCCTACACAATCAAAGGCCGGAGCCTGTGGAGATACTTCTTCGTCGCTCAGGCGCCTGTCGGCAAAACAAGCCCTGACTATCCAACGTTCAAATTTGGCACGGTCGGCAGCAGTAGTATCGCGGGCCAGCCAAATGGGAATACTGTCTAAGGCCGCATGAATAGCCTGATCGATCAAATCGTTCGAAGGTATAAACATGGTACTTACAAAATCTTCCGAACACATATCCCAGTATTTTAACCCTTCGGCTGTGTATCTGTCCATTAAGGTGTTGCGTACGGACCAGACGGTATCGTAGGTAGTGTTCCCCATGGGATCGATGCCTATGGGTATACTTTTTTCCTTGTCGAAATAACGTTCTTCGAAACGCTCGACCAAAGCAACAAAACGGGAATAGTCGGGCCCCAGCTGCTTCAGGTAGTCGTATATGGATTGGCGTATGGGAATTAAGCCCTCCACGTAATATACGTAACCATTGTCCACCTTAACGCTGCGGCTGATTTTTACCTCATCCAGATACAGGCAGCTGTCTCTCTCGTAAACCCAGATGTTTTTACCTAGACGGGTATAAATACCAAAACCCTCTTTGAGTCTGGACGGAGGCAGGGCCAAATCGGAAACACAGTTCAACACCAGCAGGGAATCGTTGCCTGCCGGCCTGTTTTGCATCACCGCATCGGAGTAAACAATAAAAGTATAACCTCCGTCCGGAGCAATCCCGGAACTTACACCGTAGCTTTCCATTAAGCCGCTCAACAGGCTTAAATCTTTGCTCGATTGGATAAAGCTCCATGCATCGCCCTGAAACACTTCCATTTTTTCGGAACTGACAGCCTCCGGGAGATAATGCTCCTCCCAGGCATTCTGACAAGAATACAGCAGAAAGAAAGTCAGGTAAAAACCGATTATTTTGCTATGTGTCGTTTTCATAAAACAGTCGTTAATCACTGATTGGAATAAATTCTATGTAATCCCACATTTGCCGGTAAGAACCGCTGGTCTTGGCATTGATGTCCATCATTGTGGCTTTGAAAGTATGCCTGCCGGAAAAGTCGAACTCAACTTCTTCCCATAATACATCTTCGGCCAGCCCGCTGGCATTTTCGTTATTCCTTTTGGTTTCGTCCGTAAATTTGGCCGGCAAACCTTTCCATACATAGATGGATTTTTGGTAGTCGTCCAGGTTGAACTTGGTCAAGCTGCCTCCCCCGTAATAGTTCTTGAACGAAATGGAACTGGCATAATAGAACACCACTTTGTATTTACCCTTGATAATGGTAGGTGTTTGCAACTGTATCCAGCCGGCGTAACCCAGATTCAAAGTCAGCAGGTTGTTCATGTATGCATCGTACTTGTTGTTTTCCTTATCTCTGGAGCTGTTGTAGGCACACTTTAAGAAACCCACCTTACGCCAGGTTCTATAACTGGTCTTGCTCGCATTGGCTTTGTACAACATCGAAGTCAGCGTTCCATTATTGCCGTCCAGCTGATCTTCGCTGAGATCTACCGGATACTCTCTGTTACTCATGGGGGAACTGAACAAATCCCCCAGACTTTTGGAAGCTCCGTAGGTATTGACAAAAGATTCAACGTCGGGATAATTGCAAAAATCCCAAACAACGGCAATGGGTTCGGGTTCATACACCGGCATGATGTGGTCAATCTTGTGGATAACCCCGTTACGGGCCTGAATACCGCTGCGGATTATTTTGGCCACCTTGTTTATTTTTGAAACCCCTTCCTCCTGTTCCGATACTATCACCTGACCGGGCAATTTGGTGTCGAAAATCAACATCTGCCCTTCGCGCTTAAAATTGAACAAGGCTGCTTTGGAATATACTTGTCCCAAAAAATGGTAAGACATATACCGGTACAAAGCGTTCAGGCTATCGGTATAATTTTGCTCTGCACCCAGATAAGCAGCCAAATCCTTCGCGCTGTTGATACCGGCCTGATTGTACACGGAATCGGGAACGGCAAAACAGGTAAAACGAATATTGTTTACCGAAAAACTCCCGTCCAGATTGTAGACGGTGTCGGCATAAACCGATACTATCTTGTCGTAGGCAGTAAGCCGGGCTGCCTCGATAAAAATTTCGTATTCCCGGAAAGGGGCCAAAATATCAAGAATGGTTTCGGCCAAAGGACGAATCACGGCGCCCAGGGTATATACCTGACCGTTAGCCGTAGTTCGTGCCAGAGCGGTCACCTTGGCCTGATTGTTGAGATAGATCGACAGAGAGTCCTGCACTTTGACCTGAGGCAAAAAAACATCGTCCACTTCGTTGTCCATAAAACCGTAAGAAGTACTCAAATAGGTACCAAAAATGGTTTTAATGGGTATGGAACCGGTTTCGACGTAAGCAATAAACATGGCTTCGGGCAGGTTTTGAGCCAGTATATGCACCTGAGCCACATAGCGGGCATATTCGTAATCGAGTTCTTCGACACTTTCCACCCCTCTCCACTCCAGAAATTCCTCTACCGCCTGATTGTCGGGAGCAAACACCGTCGACACGGAACTGGCATCGTTCAACGCATTAAACATATCGGCGTGTTTGAGCAACTGTATCCACAGGGAATATTTATCCTCGTATTTCTTTAAAAACTCCGCATTCGACAGCTCCAGGTCTTCGCCCGTCGATTTGATGAAGGGCTCGTCCAAAAAGGGATCCCTGCAGGCAGACAGAAGCAAAAGGATAAAAATGCTTAGTATACTGAACTTTTTCATATCAATAGTAATACGGGTTCTGAACTAATAAAGTATTGGTTTTCAATTCTTCTTCCCAGATGGGGAGAAAAAGTGCGTCGTCGTTGCTCAACACCGAACTCAGCCAGGACTGGCCGGCCTGATTGTTGTAGGTCAATACCGATTCGACCAGGAATTTGCTCTTAAAGGCATTGTTGTGGCGGCGGCCGAAGCGCAGCACATCGTACCAGCTTTTGCCCTCTCCGACCAATTCCATGCGACGCTCGTACAAAATCCACTCGAGCAGGGTTTCACGTGTCAGGTCTTCGCTGTACTCTCTCGGCCCCAACTGACCCTCAAAATCTCCCAGATTGGATCGTTGCCTGATGGTATTGATCAGGTCTATGGCTTCACTCCAGTCTTGTTCGGTTTCACTTCTGAGTGCCAGGGCCTCGGCTTTCATCAATATCACTTCGGCTACCCGGTAGATAATGAAATTGGGATCGTAATAACTGTGGGTACGCTTATCCGAAAGTGTCTTGGATCCGCAGTATTTCCACACATAGCCGGCATTGGCAATTTCGAAGGCATAGGCATCTGCCACGTAATAACCTCCGTACATACTGCGCACCGCTTCGGTGAAGTTTTCGAGCGTATGAGAGTATTCGGCGTTAAAGTCTTTCAACAACTGAAAAGAAATTTCGTATAAACGGTCGGTGGCCGAGTTGTCAAAAAGCACCGGCAGATTGTTGGTCTGGTATTCCTCGTAATTCCATTGCAGTTCAAAAATGGCTTCGTTGCTGTTGCCCGGATTGAACATCGAAAACCAGGAATTGTGAGTGGGCAAAGACAGAAAAGCCGGGGCCTTGGGCGAATTGTCTTTCAACAAATAATCGCAATAAGTCAGGGCTGTTTCGTAATCTTCCGACCAAAGGCAAACATCGGCCATCAGGGCAAAAAAGGCCCATTTGGTGGCACGTCCCTTGGTTTCCCAGGCGGTTTCGTAATATTCTTTGGCCGCACCTGTAGCCAAAGCCGTTTTAATGTCGGTCTTTATTTGTTCAATCAACTCGGCTTCGCTCGCTTTAGGGAGATTGTAACTATGTGAATCGTCCTCAAAAGGCACCGTAATCAACGGGGCCTCCCTCCAGTTACGCACAATGTAGAAATAACACAGGGCTCTCAGGAAGTAGGCTTCGCAATGATGAGCGTTCATTTCTTCCACTTCGTAAGTATCGTCGATACTCTCGGCCAGGTGAGCATTGGCCAGCACCACATTGGCAATATTGATGATTTCGTAAAAGGGACCCCAATTGCTGAATTGTTTATCTATGGCTTTCACCTGAAAGCTTTGTAATTTATTGCTTCTGATGCTGAACAGTTGACCGCTACGCAATTCACCAAAGGGAATCAGGTAATCGGTCACCATTTCGCGCAATAAATAATAGCCGGAATTGACCACGGCCTCCACGTCTTCCTGCGAAGACCAATATTTATAACTCAACTGCTCGTTCTGAGGATCGACCTGCAGCCACTCGTTACAAGAAGGCAACAGGAAGGCAATGCTAAGCAAAAGGCTGATATTCTTAATTCTTTTCATTGTACTAATCTTAGAAATTGACGGAAATACCACAGGAATAACGCTTGCTTCGCGGGGTCTGGGAATTGTCCATAGCCAGACTGGTAATCTTGGTGGGCAGGTTTACTTCGGGATCTTGTCCGGTGTAATTGGTCCAGGTGAACAGGTCGTAAGCGGTCACATAAAAATTGATGCTGTTGGTCCTAAGCCTCTGACAATAGTCTTTGGGTAAATTGTAACTGAGCGACAAGGTTTTGAGCCTCAAAAAAGAACAGTCTTCCACAAAGCGATCCGAACCCATGTAGTTCAGGCCGTATTTCCACAAAGCTCTCGGAATGATCGTGTCGTCGCCTTCATTACGCCAACGTTTCAAAACGGCTTTACTCTGATTGTCGGTACCGTTCATAGCTTCGCTTTCCATCCTGGCTTTGTTGATTATTTTCTGACCCAGTCGATAATGGAAGAAAGTAATCAAGCTCAGGTTTTTATATTTCACATTGAAGCCGCCGCCACCGGTAACCACAGGCATGGAATTACCTAAATAGAGAATGTCCTTTTCGTTGATCAGACCGTCGTAATTAACATCCTGGTATTTGGCATCGCCGGGATAACAAGTAAAGGTTCCGTTTTTCATTACTATAGGTTCTCCCTGCAAATCGAGCATTATCCGGCCGTCTTCGTCCTTGGCATAAGTATCCTCTAGGTTCTGATACACTCCTTCATAATGGAAGCCAAAAAAAGAACCTACCGGCATACCGGCAATAATCTTCTGGGCATAGCTTCCGTTGGAAAGGGTATAAGTTGATTCCGATAAATTTTCGGGCAATAACTCTATGCGGTTGATGTTACGGTTGACATTAAAATTAAGGCTGACTCTCCAGTCGGTATCACGATATACATCGTAGTCGATACGGTATTCCCAGCCCCGGTTGCTCAGTTCTCCGGAATTGAAGTACGAGATGGTATTGCCCTTGCCGTCGTACCCGGTAGATGAAGGAATGGAAACACCGGTCTGCAACAAGTCTTTGGTATATTTGTAATAATAATCAAAGGTCATGCTCAGGCGGTTATTTAACAGGAACACATCCACTCCCACATCGTATTCGGTAGAACTTTCCCATTTGAGTTTGTTTAATTGCATCGATGAAGGGGCAACGGCCGGATTGCTGATGTATTCACCTATGGCATTGTAGGTGCCCACATAAGGAGCCGTGCCTCCGGGGGCCTGTCCGCTTTGCCCTATACTTGCCCGTATTTTCAACTGGTCGATCCAGGGCAGACCCGACATAAACTCCTCTTCCTGCACATGCCAGGCCAGACCCCCGGAAGGGAACAAACCCCAGCGATTGGAACTGCCCAAGCTGGACTTGCCTTCGTAATTCAAAGTACCGTTAATAATATAGCGGTTAAGCAGAGTATAATTGAAGTTGCCTATACCCGACAAGGTTCTTACCTCGGAATCGCCCGAGCCCAGTCCGCGTATGGCACCCCCGGTGACGGGATCGGACATCCCCGCCGATGAGGCTCCGTAAATCTCGGTCGAATAATTGGAGCTTACCGACTGTGAGGTTCTCCAAAGACCGGTGGCCACCAGGTTGTGCAATCCCTCCCAATTTTTGCGGAAAATCAGTTTGTTTTCGGTTTGCAGCGATAAATTACTCGAATAGGCATCGGTACTACGGTTAGCGTAATTGTTGTCTATGGTAACATCGGTAGCCGCCTGAGGCAAAAATTTTCTGTTGTTTACCGTTCTAAACTTTAGCGAGACATAGCCGGTGTAAATCAAACCTGTACTGATATCGTAGTTCATCCTAAAAGTCATCTTTTCCTCTTTCTGATCGCTGTTGTTGTAGCTGTCGTTTACCATGATAAGAGGGTGAAAGTTGGAAGAACCTTTGAATGCGCCCTGAAATTCCTCACTGTTTTGGCGAATGAAATAATTGGAAGTAGGCTCACCTGTCAAATCGTCGATCCAAAAGGGACTTTTGTTGGGCATTTTTCTCAAAGCTTCAGCCCTGACGGCAGTTGTCCAGTTGTCCTCCTTGTCGGTGTCGGAATAAGTAAAATCGGCGTCTACCCTCAACTTGTCCGAGAAATTATAGCCGATGTTCAGGCTCGAAGTAACCCTCTGCAGCGAAGTTCCCAGAGTGGTACCACCCTCGTTCAGGTAAGAAAGCGAAAAACGGTAAGTGGCTTTATCGCCGCCCCCCGACATGGAAAAACTATTGTCGGAGATCGTGGCGTTTTTCTTTACATACGACAACCAGTCGGTATCGGCATTGTATTCGTCAAAATACCTCCAGTCGGGATTGTAATTGATTTCCGGGGTATCGAAAAGCAATTCGAGCAAAGAGGAAGAATTAGCAACACCCCGCGCATTGGCGGTGTTCCAGATGGCATCCTGAATAAAAGCAACGTATTCGTCGCCGTCCAACATAGGAATAGGATTGGGTTCCACTTTGGCTGTAAACTTCGAGGAAAGCGAAAAACGGGTTTTGCCTCTGCCGCCCTTTTTGGTGGTAATCAACAACACTCCGTTGGCTCCGCTGGTTCCGTAAACCGAGGTGGAGGCAGCGTCCTTGAGGACCTCTATACTTTCGATGTCGTGAGGGTTGAGATTGAGCATATCCGCGTAATCTTCGTTATTGGCCGTGGCAAAGTCAAAAGAATCGTCGATATCTGTGGTATAGGGCACTCCGTTGATTACAATCAGGGGATCGGCATTGGAATTCAGGGTGGCCGTTCCGCGAATCCTGATGGAGCTTTTGGCTCCGGGGTCGCCTCCGGCAACGATATCCACCCCGCTCATTCGTCCCTGCAGGGCTTCCTCTACCGAAGTCACCGGCAAGGATTCTATGAAATCCTCCATCTTTATGCTTTGAGTGGCAAAGGTCTGCTCTCTGGCAGTAATACCTAACTCATTCTTTTCCAATCTTTCCGCGGATACCACCATTTCGGCCAGCATCATAGCTTCTTCCTTCAAGGTCACATCCAGCGTTTTCTGTCCTGTGTAATCAAAGCGCTGGGTCTCCATCCCGATAAAGGAAAATACCACCTTCAATTTGCCGGTCACTTGTGGAATACGAATGGAATATTCTCCGTTTTGATTGGTGGTGGTACCGTTCAACAAACGATTTTGTTCGTTCATCACCATTACGTTGACGCCGGGAAAAACAATTCTTTCGTTGCCCGCCAATTCGTAAACCTTGCCCGTGATATAGTCCTGCGCATGGAGCGCTCCGGTGGCAGCCAGCAAGAAAACAATCAGAGTATAAACTATTTTTTTTGTCATAACAGAATCTTTCTAGCCGGGTTTACAATACCTCCTTAATAAAATGGACACAGGCATCATCGAAGATGAAGGGGAAATAATGATAGTCCTCGACCACATCAACCCTTCCTCCAACAGGATTACCGTCGTTATCCAACTCTTGCACGCTCAGCTTGCCTCCGGCATCGCTCACATCTATTTTGGTGGTAATGGTCACCACCTTTCCACCCTCCACAGGTTCATCGTAACTCTGCAAGGTTGGCAGGCCCTCTGCGGTGTTTTCTTCCCAGCCTACATAAGGATAATTCGAAATCACTGCGGTACTCATCGGGATAAAATATTTCAAAAGATAATATTGCAGGGAATCGGCGTTGGTCACCGTGCATTTGCCGAAATACCCCGCATCGTCTACCGTGGCGCTTCCACTGACAATGCCGGGCAACCGGCCCTCTTGTACGGCTTGCTTAACGGCTGCTGTGGAGGGCACGAACATCAGGCAGCTTTCTACCACCGGCAACACCGATTGAGAATCGAAATCGAGCAGGCCCGACAACTCGAGCAACTGCACAAAACCGTGATAAATGGTTGCAGAGTTGTTTCTATTTCCTATCATCATAGGTACAAATTTGGAATAGATGGCGTTTTCCATGGAACCTTCAAACAGATAGGGCACATCGTTTTGATAGGCATAGCATTTGCCGTTGGTCCAACCATCTCTGAAACTCAACTCCTGCAGGCTGCAAAAAAGTTGATCTTCGGTGAGGGCGGGGTTATAAAGTAACTCTGTGAATTTCACACTGTTGGTAATCTTGCCGTCTTTCATATACCAATAAAGGTACATACCCGGCGACAAGGTTCGAAATACGTGATTGCCCGTTCCCGCATCCGTCAACAAATCCCGGTAGGAGCCCGTGATGGCGTCCTGGCTAAGAACGTGAGCGTAAACATAATTTTGCTGAGAAGAGTTGGAGAGTTTATTGGATCCTCTATACAAGACTTCTTCCACCTGAGTAATACCATCTTGGTTCATTAGCTCGTTCGAGGGATAAAGCATAAAATAACTGGTGGCATCCGAACAAAGCGTAAGAATCAGGTCGGCGGTGTTGAGCATTTTCAGGAAATAGCTGTATTTCTTGTATTGAAAAGCCGGACCCGTCACAGAACCGAACATAGCCGGCGGAGTAAGTTCATTGCAACCGTAAAAAGATCCGTTGACACAAATTTTACGGTTGGCCTGCGGAATCCGGTCAACATCAAATTTAATAACGGTGCCGTAACTGTTTTCGATCAAGCCTTTGGTAATTTCTTCGGGGAATACCATCGAAGAAGAATATACACTGTTATACAATAAGTATTCAATGGATTGCATGCTTACCTCGCTTAGGGAATCGTAGCCGCCGACCTCCCAATATTCCCTGAAAAAACCTCTGAAAGCCTCGTTGCTGGGAGCAAACACGCTATAAGAAACAAAGGCCAGATCCGTTACCTTTTTGTAATCGGTTACCGGCCACTCGCAGGCTATATTGGGTAAAGGAGAGGTATGGTAGTGCTGGTAAAGATCGGTACCGTCCCCATATTCGAGGGTCAGGTTCTCGTCGAGCTGATAATACTCATATTTATCGTACAATTCCAAAAAATCGGAATAATCCTCGTTGGAGGCAAGTTCAGCATAAATAGTCTCGAGGGGTTTAAGCACCCTGTCCACCAGATAAACATAGCCGTTGTCGGCCAGGACCGAATATTCCGTTACGGCAGCGTTCGAAACGTTGAAACCGGCATCGTCCCTCCAGGCAGTGGTCGGAAAAAAGTATTCGTAGTTGTATTTGGCATCGATTTGTTTGGTTTGAAACATCCGGTACGAAAATACCGGCAAAAAACGCTCCATGTGATACACGCTGACTTCAGCACCGGCTGTGTCTATTTCCAAACTTAAACCGTCCTGACTTTTAGTTCTGTGTTTATAATACAAGCCGGCATTTTTAAGCTTCTCTTCTTTGGTGGCGCCATCGCCTTCGCCGGGCCTGAAATTAATCAGTTTTTCCTTGTCGAAGGCATAGTATAGAATATGAAAACCTATGAGCTTTTTCAATTCGGCCCGGGGTAATTCTTCGATGCTTTTCCCCCCGTAATGCTCTTCGAGGTAGGCGTTGAATGCGCTGTCGGTGGGAGCCATCACCGTGAGAATGCTTTTGCCGTTCACTATCGACTTGAAACCGGCCAGCTCAATTCCTTTAAGAAAAATGGAATAATCCCCCCGTTCCTGCAGCACCTCATAAATACTTCCCTTGAGCCAGTCGGGTTCCTGATAATAGAGCTCCATTTTATTCTGGCAGGCGTAATTGTTTAACAGTAAAAGCAATACAAGTGGGAACAACTTCCGTACACGGAGATTGAATTTCATGATAATTTAGGTATTACAATTATATAAAGGTCATACGAAAAAACTGCAAAGCGGCACAAATATATAAAAAAAAAACAAACCCGCGACTAAAAATGTTAAACAACGCCGCTACGACTTAGAGCATGTGTTCAATTGATTATTACGATTTTACACACAACTCCTTTTTCACCCTGATTGTCGGCGGCAAACACAAGATAAACCCCGCTCGACACTCTTTGTCCCCGGGCATTGTTACCGTCCCAGCCGAATTGTCCTCCCAGGGAAGAACCGGAGATGATTAAATTCCCACTTAAATCGGTAATTCGCACCTGGGAATTTTCCGTCAGGCCTTTCACGGTAATTTTACCTCTGTAACCGGGGTGCACCGGATTGGGGAAAGCGTAGACCTCGCTGTAATCGGAGGCGGCAGGCGAAGCATCGCTACGGTACGACACCAGCCCTCCGGCCGTACCGACAAAGACCTCTCCGCTTTGGGGATGAATGGCAACAGACCAGACTTCGTTCGAAGGCAGGGGACTGTTTTCTTTGGTGAAATGATGTATGGTTTCCGTGCCGTCAGGCGACAGGAGATAAAGTCCGTCGTTGCGGGTCCCCATCCATTTGCGGTTAGCCCCGTCCACAGCTATGCAATATACCCGGCTGTTAGCCAGTAGATAATCGGCTTCGTTGGTACCGTCGTCGCGAGGAATCTTTACCCTAAAAAATACCGGGCCTTCATCAAAAACACTCTGATACGATGCGAGCATTAACGGGCCCATATTGGTGCCGATCCAAAGTCTGTTGTTGAGGTCCTCCGTGATGCAGTGAACCGTAAATACATTCAGGTTTATCCCGTCCTGATCGGTAAAAGACGAAATCCAACGGGTCCGGTCGTCGGAAGTATCTTCGAGACTACCATTGTAATCGAGCACAAAAATGCCGTAGATCGCCCTCTCGGCGTTGATCCAGACCATATTGTCGCCGGTGAAAAAAATCTTATTCAGTGTGGGGGCAGGCTTTAAATCGGCATAGCCGGGCGAGAACCATTCTCCGCTTTCTCTCACTAAGATGTGCAAGCCTCCGGAACCCGAAGCCTGATATGCGGGATAAGCCGAATTGAGTACCCAGAGATTGCCTCCGGCATCGTAAACAGCTCCGTCAACCCGGACATAACGATAGGGTAATCCGTCCCAGGCAGGCAAAAAGGGGCTGTTGGCGTACGAATGCAAAGTATCGAGTTTTCCCCCTTTGAATTCATACAGGCCTTCGCCCCAAGAGGTGGCAAAAAAATGTTCTTCATCGGCAGGATCTACCGCTACATTCAAAATATCCTGAAAGGGATAGCCCGTCTTGCGTTCAATACTGTCGCGGTTGATCAGGGAAACCCAATTGTTGTCGCGAAAACGCATAATATCTCCGGTGAATTTGTACCGGTCGCCCCAACGCCCGCCACTGGCAACATACAAATCGTTGTTGCGGAAATACAAATCCCAGGCTGTGTCCACACCCGGGCCATTAGGCAGGATTTTACTGTTACTCACCATATAGGCCTCCGCCTGGGCGTAATAAATCCATTCGAGAAGGCCGTCACTGCCGGCCGTGGTATAAATTCGGTTCAGCTTTTCATCCAGGGCAATGCCATACATTTGCTTTAGTCCGGCTTGCATCTGTGCATTGTATTCATACAAAGAATATTCTCCCGACACATCGCTGTCGTGGAGAGTTAACTGACTGTTGTCCGCTGCAAAAACCAAAGGCAGCCCAGCGGTCAGAGCCAGCAAATATGGGCCCTGTGCCGATATTTCCAGCACACCGGCACTTAAATAAAATGCTTTCCAGCCTCCATCGTAGCGATAAATGCCCTCTCCGGCCACCAATGCATAAAGGGAATCTTTGCGTGAAACGAGTTGTGCGGGGGTTTTACCCGGTATAAAATTCTCTGCTGTCCAGTTTTTGCTGTCCGACAGGTTGTCGCCGGCATTTCCCCGGTAAAGGCCTCGTTCGGTGAGCATATAATAATCGTCGCCGATACGCGCAAAGTCGAACACCGCCGTATAATTTACCGTAGCACTTCGCAGGTTGTACGTTTCCAGAATTTCCTGCTTAGGTACATCAATTATCAACAAGCCGACTCCGGTACACAGATAGGCATACCTGCCGTCCATGCGAAGCCGGTAGATGCTTTTGTCGGCGGGCAGGCTTTTTTCCTTGTAATCCGGCAGATTGATCACCCTTTCGTCGTCCAATATATCCATGTTGCCGTCGGTGTATACCACCAGCAAACAATCACTAACATCGTTTTGGGCTATAAACTGCACCTGGCCTCCGCTAAGTCCGGTCAAAACGGAATATTCTTCGATAAAACGATCCCGGGGCGAATACGAAAACAAATGTTTGTTGGCCACCACGTATACTTTGTCGGAGGTAGCGGCCACCTGAGTGGCATTCCGGTACGAAAAATGGCTGCGCCATTCTCCAACGGGCGGCTGGGCTGCAAGTTTAAAGCACAGTACACCGGCAAGTCCGGACAACAGCAATAAACAGAGTCTCTTTTTCATCACAAGCAATAACCGCAAACAAGGGTCGAATATTGTACAGAACCGGGGTTTATCTTGTTTATTTTTGTAGGTTTCTTTTATAGGTTTCCAAAAAACGGGCCATTTTTTGCACAGCCTCTGCCCTATGGCTGATCCTGTTTTTTTGTTCCGGCTCCAGTTGGGCAAAACTCAATTCATAACCCTCGGGGCGAAACAAAGGATCATAACCAAAACCTTTGTTACCCGCCTTTTGCCTCAAAATTTCGCCTTCGACCCGGCCTTCGAAAAAATATTCCCGGCCATCGAGCAACAAGGCCACCACAGTTCTGAAACGTGCTCTGCGGTTTTCTTTGCCCTGCAATTCCAAGAGCAACTTATCCATATTATCTTCAAAATTGCAGGCGGGGCCGCCATAACGGGCCGAATGGACTCCCGGTGCTCCGTTCAGGGCTTCCACTTCGAGTCCGGTATCGTCGGCAAAGCAATCCAGACCGTATTTTTCGTGTACAAAACGAGCCTTTTGCAAAGCGTTGCCCTGCAGACTATCCTGAGTTTCGGGAATATCTTCGCTGCAATTCAAATCCTCCAGATCGATCAACTCGACGGAATTCCCCAGAATATCGGCCACTTCCTGTTTCTTGTGCTTATTATGGCTGGCAAATACAACTTTCAACATACGAAAATTTATTTGAGGTTTGCCGAAATGTTGAGCATTCGTTGGATAGACCTGAGGGCTTGCCGGCGCAATTGCTCTTCCACCAAAACCTCCGGTTGTTCATCCCGGAGGCAGCGATAAAGCTTTTCCAGGTTATGCATTCGCATAAAGGTACATTCGTTACAGGCTTTGGAGTCATCGTCAGGAGGAGCCGGTATGAATAACTTCCCGGGACATTTCCGCGACATTTCAAACAACACACCACACTCGGTGGCTACAATAAATTCCCCTGCTTCGGCTTTTTGTACATAGGCTACTTGGGCTGAGGTAGAACCGATAAAATCGGAGACCTTCAACAAGTCTTGTTTGCATTCGGGGTGTGAAATAATTTCAGCCTGAGGATGTTGCTTTTTGAGTTCCAGAATTTTTTGCAGTGAAAATTGTTCATGTACATGACAGGCTCCGTCCCAGATAAGCATATCGCGTCCGCTCAAACTTTTAATATAATTCCCCAGGTTACGGTCGGGTCCAAAAATAATCTTTTCGTCTTGTGGCAGGCTATTTATGATTTGCAGGGCATTACTCGAAGTTACCACCAGGTCGCTCAGAGCTTTTACAGCCGCCGAAGTATTGACATAGCTGATAACCGTATGATCGGGATGAGCCTTGATAAAAGCTTCAAATTCGCCGGCCGGACAACTCTCGGCCAGAGAACAACCCGCTCCGGCATCGGGAATCAGGACTTTTTTGTTTGGTGAAATTATTTTAGCTGTCTCAGCCATAAAATGTACCCCGCAAAGCACAATGACATCGGCGTCTGTTTTGGCAGCCTGCTGTGCCAGATCCAAGCTGTCTCCCACAAAATCTGCTATTTCCTGAATCTCTCTTATCTGATAGTAATGCGCCATGATTACCGCATTCCTTTCAGATCTAAGCCGCTTTATTTCTGATTTTAACACTTCTCTATCCATAATCAGCCTTTTTACAGCCGCAAAAATATAAAATTAAACCGTACCTTTGCTGCGTTTTTTTCAGTATTAGTTATGATTGTAACGGTTAAAGAATTAGACAGGGCCGTTGTACGCTTCTCGGGCGACTCAGGAGACGGCATGCAACTTACCGGAACCCTGTTCTCTACCCTGTCTGCTATTTTTGGAAACGAAATTTCCACTTTTCCCGATTATCCGGCCGAAATACGGGCTCCCCAAGGCACTTTGAGCGGGGTGTCGGGTTTCCAGGTACACATCGGAAACAAAGTGTATACTCCCGGCGACAAAGCCGATGTACTGGTTGCCATGAATCCGGCAGCTCTCAAAGTAAACGTAAAAAACATCAAAAAAGACGCTGTTATCTTGGTTGATGCCGATGCTTTCGACGAAAGCGGCCTAAAAAAAGCCCTTTATAAAACGGAAGACCCTATAGAAGAGCTCAAATTGGGAGCAGCGCAACTTGTGGCTGTCCCCATTTCAACTCTGGTCAAAGAAAGTCTGGCCGACACCGGCATGGGTAATAAAGAAATTTTACGCAGTAAAAACATGTTTGCCCTGGGGCTTATTTGCTGGCTCTTCAATAAACCCATCGAAGAAGCCATGCGTTTGCTCCATCGAAAATTCGGCAAAAAACCGGGTGTTTTGCAAGCCAACATCAAAGTGCTCACCGACGGATTCAACTACGGGCACAACATTCATGCATCCGTGTCGACCTACAATATTCGTCCCACCGACATGCCCAAGGGCATTTATACCGACGTCAAAGGCAACGAGGCAACGGCTTGGGGGCTGATTGCCGCTGCCCAACAGGCCGGACTGCAACTGTTTTTGGGCAGCTATCCTATTACTCCGGCTTCGGAAATCCTTCAGGAACTGGCTGCCCGCAAAGATTTGGGTGTCATTACCGTACAGGCCGAAGACGAAATTGCCGGAATCTGTACGGCCATTGGAGCTTCTTTTGCCGGTAACCTGGCGGCTACTTCCACTTCCGGCCCCGGACTGGCCTTAAAATCCGAAGGCATCAACCTGGCTGTCATGGCTGAATTGCCTCTGGTCATTATCGATGTGCAACGCGGAGGGCCTTCCACCGGATTACCGACCAAAACCGAGCAATCCGACCTGCTGCAAGCTCTTTACGGCCGCAACGGAGAATCACCTCTGGTTGTTTTGGCCGCAAGTACCCCTTCCAACTGCTTCGATTTCGCTTACATGGCCTCCAAACTGGCTCTGGAGCACATGACTCCGGTTATTTTACTGACAGACGGTTTTCTGGCCAACGGCTCCTCGGCCTGGAGATTGCCCGATCTCAGCCAATTCCCGGCCATCAATCCTCCTTTTGTTCACAAAGAAATGCAGGGGAAATGGGCTCCTTATTTACGTAACGAGCAAGGTTCGCGCTATTGGGCTATTCCCGGGACAGAGGGCTTTGCACACCGCATAGGCGGTCTGGAAAAAGATTCCCGTACGGGAGCCATTTCCACCGATCCGGCCAATCACCAACTGATGACAGATTTGCGTCAGCAAAAAATCGACAATATTGCCAAAGTGATTCCTCCTTTGCAACTGAGCGGAAACAGCAACGCCGATTTGCTGGTGGTCGGTTGGGGAGGCACATACGGCCATTTGTATTCGGCCGTGCGGCAATTCAACGAGCAGGGCAGACAAGCCGCGCTGGCTCACTTCAATTATCTCAACCCCCTGCCGGCCAATACCGAAGAAGTTTTGAACGGGTTCAAAAAGATAGTGGTCTGCGAACTCAACTCCGGACAGTTTGCTTCTCACCTTCGCTCCAAACTGAAACTCAAAGGAGAAATACTTCAATACAATAAGGTGCAGGGGCAACCCTTTACCGTCGAAGAACTGCTCCGGCATTTTTCAACCATACTATAACAAGAAAGTCATGCAAACATCCTATACAGTAAACGATTTTAAAAGCGACCAATACGTAAGATGGTGCCCGGGCTGCGGCGATCATGCGCTGCTTAATTCTATTCAGAGAGCTATGGCGGAAATCGGCGTCTCTCCCGACAATACCGCAGTTATTTCGGGTATCGGCTGCTCTTCACGACTTCCTTACTATGTCAACACCTACGGTTTTCATACCATACACGGACGAGCTTCGGCCATTGCTACCGGCGTAAAAGTGGCGAATCCCCGTCTGGCCGTCTGGCAAATCACCGGCGACGGCGATTGTTTGGCCATCGGAGGCAATCATTTTATTCATGCCGTCCGCAGAAATGTCGATATAAACATAGTGCTGGTGAACAACGGTATTTACGGGCTGACCAAAGGGCAATACGCCCCTACCTCCAAACGAGGCTTTATTTCCAAATCCTCACCATACGGCACCATTGAAGATCCCTTTAATGCTTCCAACCTTTGCCTTGGAGCCGGCGGACAATTCTTTGCCCGTATTTTGGATACTGACCTTAAAAATTCTCAGGAAGTTTTGAAGCTTGCCGCACAACACAAAGGCTGTTCGGTAGTGGAAGCCCTGGTCAATTGTGTTATATTCAACGACGGCACACACAAAGAAGTCAGCGCCAAAGAGGTTCGCGAAGACCACACCATTTTCCTGCGCCACGGAGAGCCTATGATTTTCGGTAAAGACCGGGACAAAGGTCTGGTGGTTGACGGATTCAAACTCAAAGTGGTCAAGATAGGCGAAAACGGCATCACCGAAAACGACATCCTTGTCCACGATGCCAAATGTCCGGACAAGACCCTGCATTTCAAGCTCGGCCACATGAGAGGCCCCGAATTCCCGCTGGCTCTCGGTGTTATCCGCGACACCGAAGCTCCCGTTTACGACGAGGAAGTCTATACTCAATTCGAAGAAATCAAACCTAAACGCAATTATAAGTCCCTGAACGAATTTTTTATGAGTCTGGAAACCTGGGAAATCAAATGAAACTGCGACAACTTTGCCTGATTGGTTTATGTTTCTGGTGTTTTAACCTGAAATCGGAACAACCCGAAACTTACACGCCCTACGGCCTGCAAAACAATATGCCCTTGTTTTACCAACAGGCCAAAGAGGCAATCACTTTTTCCATGGCCTGGGAACACCAGGGTAACGCAAAACAACTTCAGCAAAAGAAACGCTTCACCAAATGGAAAAAACAAGCCCGGCAGGTACTTTTCGATTGCATGGGTCCGCTCCCGCCTCCGGCCGGAGATTTCGATGCTCTGGTATTGGCCGGGGAGCAAAGGGAGGGCTACGAAGGTGGAAGGCCTTACCTGGCTCAAAAAATACTTCTCAATATTACCTCATTTGAGCGCATACCCGCTTACCTGCTCATCCCCGAGGGAGAAGGCCCCTTTCCGGCCGTCGTTATGTTGCACGACCACGGCGCGAAGTTTTCCATAGGCAAGGAAAAAATGGTCAAACCGATCCATCCTTCCGAAGACTTGGAAAAAGAATGCAATCAATGGTCGGTGCAATGTTACGACAGCATTTATACGGGCGATTATTTTGCTTCACAGGGTTATGTGGTGCTGGCCATCGATGCTTTGTTCTGGTCCGAACGAGGCTCGGTCGAAGGTCACGATTACAACAGACAGCAAGCACTGGCTTCCAATATGTTTCAACTGGGCAGGACCTGGTGCGGACACATTACCAACGACGATATTCAAAGTGTGGAATTTTTGTGCAGCCTTCCCTACGTAGACACAGAACGTATAGCCGCATTAGGCTTTTCCATGGGAGCCCACCGGGCCTGGATGCTGGCGGCCGCCAGCGACAAAGTCAGCGCCGCCGTTGCCGTCTGCTGGATGAACACCACCGAACACCTAATGACGCTGGACAACAACCAAAACAAGGGAGGCAGTGCCTATTCAATGTTGCTGCCCGGAATCAGGAATTACCTGGATTATCCCCACGTAGCCTCCATCGCCTGCCCCAAGCCCATGTATTTCATCAACGGCAGCCGGGATAAGCTCTTCCCTGTACAAGGTTGCCTCGATGCTTTCGAAACCATGCGTCGGGTCTGGGAAAGCCAGGGAGCCGGAGATCGGCTCAGGACAGAAATCTGGGATTCCCCTCATTTCTTCAGCCGCGCCATGCACGAGCAGAGTTTGCAGTTTTTAAACAAATTCCTGCAGAAACGCTAAAAACCTGATTCTTAGAGCTTCTTGCCACCGCAACCCCCTTTCAATCAAGCTCGGACAACATTTTCGATCTCTACCTGACGATGTATGAACGGATAGACTGCAAAAAATCAGCACCGGAGAGCTCAATCCCGCCGCTGACGAAATAAGAAAACGAGAGAGGGGAAACATAAAAAATATTTTTATTAATTGCTGAAATTTTTCTTTAATTAATTAGCAGCATCTGATTTTATTTTCTATCTTTGCGCCCGATAAAATTTGGCCCTATAAAAAGTTTTCAACAAATTCACTATTAATCATTTAAAAATGAAATCATTAGATCTAACAAAGTACGGAATCAAAGGTACTACCGAGATTGTTCACAACCCTTCCTATGAGCAATTATTCAAAGATGAGACCGATCCCAATTTACAGGGATTCGAGAGGGGACAGGTTACAGAAATGGGGGCTGTCAATGTGATGACGGGTGTCTATACCGGACGCTCACCTAAAGACAAATTCATCGTGATGGACGATGTTTCGAGGGACACCATCTGGTGGACTTCCGACGAATATAAAAACGACAATAAACCCCTGCCCAAGGCATCCTGGGGTGTGTTGAAAGACATCGTTACCAAGCAATTATCCAACAAAAAACTCTATGTGGTAGACACTTTCTGCGGCGCCAACGAAGCCAGCCGTCTTAAAGTTCGTTTTATCATGGAAGTAGCCTGGCAGGCCCACTTCGTAAAGAACATGTTTATCCGTCCTACCGAAGAAGAACTCAAAAATTACGGCGAACCCGATTTTGTATCCCTCAACGGATCCAAAACCTGCGCCGGCGCTCAATACAAAGAACTGGGATTGAATTCTGAAACTTTTACCGTTTTTAACCTGACCGAAAAAATGCAGGTAATCGGCGGAACATGGTACGGGGGAGAAATGAAAAAAGGCATATTCACCCTGATGAACTACTACCTGCCTCTGCAGGGGATAGCTTCCATGCACTGCTCAGCCAACGTGGGCAAAGACGACGATACTGCCATCTTCTTCGGCTTGTCCGG
Organism: Bacteroidales bacterium UBA1402; assembly: GCA_002305085.1. GTDB lineage: Bacteria > Bacteroidota > Bacteroidia > Bacteroidales > UBA1402 > UBA1402. The sequence continues at coordinate 121,712 of DBQE01000002.1, forward strand.
TACCGGCAAAACCACCCTTTCTACCGATCCCAAACGTCAGCTCATCGGCGACGACGAACACGGCTGGGACGACGAAGGTATTTTCAACTTCGAAGGTGGCTGCTACGCCAAAACCATCAATTTGAGCAAGGAACAGGAACCCGACATCTGGAACGCCATTCGTCGCGATGCCCTGCTTGAGAACGTTACGGTTGATGCCAACGGCAAAATCGACTTTAACGACAGCAGTGTTACAGAAAACACCCGTGTTTCTTACCCGATTTACCACATCGACAATATTGTAAAGCCCGTATCCAAAGCCGGTCCTGCCAAGAAAGTAATCTTCCTGTCGGCCGACGCATTCGGCGTATTGCCTCCTGTATCGATACTTACCCCCGAACAGGCCCAATATTACTTCCTGAGCGGTTTCACCGCCAAACTGGCCGGAACCGAACGTGGTATTACCGAGCCTACTCCCACTTTCTCTGCCTGCTTTGGAGCAGCCTTCCTGGCCTTGCATCCTACCAAGTATGCTCAGGAACTGGTTAAGAGAATGCAAGCTTCCGGAGCCACCGCCTACCTGGTTAATACCGGTTGGAACGGCACCGGCAAACGCATTACCATCAAAGATACCCGCGGCATCATCGACGCTATCCTGGATGGCTCCATCGACAAAGCAGCCACCAAAGACATAGCTTACTTCAACCTTAAAGTTCCCACCGCTTTGCCCAACGTAAACCCGGCCATTCTTGACCCCAGGGATACCTATGCCGACGGTAAAGTATGGGACGAAAAAGCCAAAGACCTGGCCTCCCGCTTCATCAAGAACTTCGATAAGTTCACCAAAAACAACGAAGCCGGTCAGAAACTGGTAGCCGCCGGTCCGAAACTTTAAGAAGAGATTCTTTCTTTTAGCTTATAATAAATAGGGCGCTGCGTTTATAACGCGGCGCCCTATTGGTTTTTAAATGTTCTAAACTAGCTCTGCCTCTGTTAATCCTACCGGCCGGAAACTTCCAAAATACGACAAAAATCAATCTATGATATCAAAGCCCGTGTAAGGACACAAGATCCCGGGAATACGAATTCCCTCTGCCGTCTGGTTGTTTTCGAGCAAGGCAGCCACTACGCGGGGCAAGGCCAGCGCACTTCCGTTGAGTGTATGGCACAACTGAATTTTACCTCCCTCGGCAGTACGGTAACGGCATTTGAGCCTGTTGGCCTGAAAACTTTCGAAATTCGACACCGAGCTCACTTCAAGCCAGCGTTGTTGGGCGGCAGAAAAGACTTCAAAATCAAAAGTCAGAGCCGAGGTAAAGCCCATATCGCCCCCACACAGGCGCAAAATGCGCCAGGGCAATTCCAGCGCTTCGACCAGACTTTGCACATGGGTAACCATTTTTTCCAAACGTTCGTAAGAACGATCGGGATGTTCTATGCAGACAATTTCCACCTTATCGAACTGATGCAGGCGATTCAGTCCCCTGACGTCCTTGCCGTAAGCTCCGGCTTCGCGACGGAAACAGGCTGAATAAGCGGTATTCTTTACCGGCAGGTCCTTTTCGTCCAAAATAACGTCCCTGTAAATATTGGTTACCGGTACTTCGGCTGTCGGAATTAAGTACAGATCATCCAACCCGACATGATACATCTGCCCCTCTTTGTCGGGCAATTGCCCAGTACCATATCCCGAAGCGGCGTTTACCACATAAGGCGGCTGAATTTCGAGGTATCCTGCCTGCCGTGCACGATCGAGGAAATAATTTACCAGAGCTCTTTGCAAACGGGCTCCTTTGCCTTTGTAAACCGGAAAACCGGCTCCGGTAATTTTGGCTCCCAATTCAAAATCGATCAAATCGTATTTTTTTGCCAGGTCCCAATGAGGCATGGCATCGACGGGCAAGTCGGGCATACGGCCGCCGGAACGTTCCGTCACATTGTCTTCGGCTCCTTTGCCGGCCGGCACTGAACTATGCGGAAGATTGGGGATTTGCACCAAGAGCTCCTGTATTCTGTTTTCGGCCTCTTTGCGTGCAGTTTCCAAACTTTTACCTTCTTCTTTGAGTTGCAGGGTCTTTTCACGCACTCCGGCAGCTTCCTGTTTTTTGCCTTCCTGCATCAACACGCCTATGGATCTGGAAAGAGTATTCAATTCTGCTGCGCAGGCATCCGACCGGGTCTGAGCATTGCGCCGCTGCAAATCGAGCTCAAGAATTTCTCCGATAAGCGCTTCTGCATCAAAATGTTTAACAGCCAGACGCTCTATACATTCTCTGGTGTTTTCGCTGAGGTACTTTAGTGTAAGCATTGTTTCGATTTTATATAAACAAAAGGCACTTTAAAGCGGAAAATTCTACGTTTAAGTGCCTTTTGGTCGGGATGAGAAGACTCGAACTTCCGACCTCTACGTCCCGAACGTAGCGCGCTACCAACTGTGCTACATCCCGATTGAAATTACCGTGCAAAGGTAGAAAAGCTTTTTTCTATGTACAAACAAATAGCCCGCTTTTTACAAAATAATTCGACAAAGTCTTTGTCGTTTTAAAAATGAATTGTACTTTTGCAGCCGCTTCCGAAAGGAAAAGGTACCATAGCTCAGTTGGTAGAGCAAAGGACTGAAAATCCTTGTGTCCCCGGTTCGATTCCTGGTGGTACCACAAAAAAGATAATAGCCCACTTTAAAAAGAGTGGGCTTTTTTTATTCCTGATTTCAATTTATTTATTCCTGATCGGCTCCGTAGAAAGGTGGCAATTGATTCCCAACTTACCGATGAAACAACTATAAATCAGGATTTTTAAATCTTTGTTTTTAAAAATAAAGTCTTTTACCGTATCTTGCAACACGAAGGTTCTTCCTCTAAAAGCATGCATAATAAATTTATCCTATATTGTTTCTTTTTACTGCTTGTTGCAGGAGCATTCCGGTTGCAGGCTGAAACAGGCAGAGAGCTCTGGTTGCCGGCAACTGCCCTGTCAGCAGTCAAAGTCGATATGCCGTCCGGAAAAAGCTCTCCTACTCTGGAGCTGGCTAAACAAGTCTTGATCGATGGCTGGCAGGATCGGGAAAACAACAGCATCAAATTAAAGATCAGCCGCGATAAAAGACTGTCCGAACAAGGTTACAGTTTATCGCCCGGCTGCATCACGGCCAAAACACATCAAGGTTTGCTCTACGGAGCCTATGAATATTTGCGACGCCGGCAAATCGGTCTCAGTTTAGAACTGCCCTTTTCCAATCCCTCCTACCAAAGGCGCTTGCTTAACCATTGGGACAACCTGGACGGAAGCATCGAAAGAGGCTATGCCGGCCGTTCCATCTTTTGGAAGGGCAAGCAGTCGATGGAGCCGACGGCAGAAGACCGCGAACGCTGGCGAACCTACGCTGCAATAAATGCGTCTATCGGCATCAACGGGGCCGTTTTAAACAACGTCAATGCCCCGCCCGAAGCCCTGAGCCTGCCCGTACTGAAACGCGCTGCAGCTATCGCCGACGAGTTGCGCCCCTACGGAATGGTAAGCTACCTGAGCATTAATTTTTCTACGCCTATGCGTCTGGGCGGACTCAAAACGGCCGATCCGCTTGACCCGGAGGTGGTAGATTGGTGGCGGGCAAAAATCCGCGAAATCTATTCCCTGATTCCCGATTTTGGGGGCTTTCTGGTCAAAGCGAGCAGCGAAGGCATGCCCGGGCCGGGAGATTTTGGACGTAGCCACGCCCAGGGAGCCAATATGCTGGCCGAACTGCTCAAACCCTACCACGGCATCTTAATGTGGCGGGCTTTCGTATACAAACCGAGCGACAACGACCGGGCCAAACAAGCCTACGAGGAATTCATGCCTTTGGACGGACAATTCTGCGATAATGTCGTCGTTCAAATTAAAAACGGGCCCATCGATTTTCAGCCCAGAGAGCCCTTCAGTCCTTTGTTTGGAGCCCTCCGGAAAACGGCCGTCCTGCCCGAACTGCAAATCACCCAGGAATACCTGGGACAAGAGCATCAATTGGCTTACCTGGGCGGTTTATGGGAAGAATTCCTGCAAAGCGACACCTATCAGTCAGGCCCGGGCAGCACCGTAGCCCGCTGTACGGACGGCAGCCTTTTCGATCAATCCCTCACTGCCATAGCCGGGGTTTCAAACATCGGTTCGGACAGCAACTGGTGCGGCCATCCGTTTGCCGGTGCCAACTGGTATGCTTTCGGACGTCTGGCTTGGAACAACCGGGCCTCAGCCGCCGGGATTGCCGAAGAATGGCTGAGGCTGACTTTTGAACCCACGCAATCCCCGAAAAGCAATTCGCTTTCGGACGAAAGTCCGGCCTTGGACAACGATCCGGCTTCGGACCGAAAGAACGGCAACTGGGAAAAGGAATTTCTTCAACCGGTTTTATCTATGATGCTCCGGAGCCGCGAAGCGGTGGTCAATTACATGATGCCCCTGGGCCTGCACCACTTGTTTGCTCTCGATCACCACTACGGACCCGGCCCTTGGTACGACTCTCCGAGACAAAGAAAAGACTGGACTCCGCCCTATTATCATCAGGCCGACGCTAAAGGCATAGGCTTTGACCGTAGTTCGGGGGGCAGCAATGCCGTTGCGCAATACCGGGAGCCCTTGCGTTCTCAATTCGACAACCCGAATACCTGTCCCGAAAATCTGCTGCTCTGGTTTCATCACCTTCCCTGGGAACATCGCCTGCAGAACGGCAACAGTCTGTGGGAGGAACTCTGCCGGCGCTACGATGCCGGCCTTCAGGAAGTCCGCCGTTTCCAACTGGTCTGGGATAATATGGAAAACCGGGTTGACAGCGAGGTTTTTACCCAGGTTCAGGCCAAACTCCGCAGGCAAGCCCGGGATGCCCAGGTGTGGAAAGACGCCTGCCTGCTCTATTTCCAATCGATCAACCAACTGCCTTTCCCCGAAGATATGGAAAGGCCGGTTCACGATCTGGAAGTGCTCAAAAAAACGGATATGCGGTATTTTATGAACAGGTGAACCGACTATAAAACCCTTAGGCAACAGAGAAAAGATTCTATACAACCGTATTAATAACCAAACTTCTTAGCCTTGAAAAATATGCAACGAACATTCCTCCTACTGACTACAGTTGTCCTGTTGTTTTGCAGCCACTTAACGGCTCAAACAACTCTGCGCCAGGCCACCGAAGACCTTTTTCTGATAGGCGTAGCCGTCAACAACCCTCAAACCCGGGGTGCCAGGCCGGCCGAAGCAGAACAAATCTCCAGGCACTTCAGCGCCATTGTGCCCGAAAACTGCATGAAATCGGCAGAGATTCATCCCGAAGAACATCGTTACAACTTCGAAGCCACCGACCAAATGCTCGCTTTTGGAGAGAACAACCGGCAAGTCGTCACCGGACATTGTCTCATCTGGCATTCTCAACTGGCTCGCTGGTTCTGCGTAGATGAACAGGGTGAGCCGGTTAGTGCCGAAGTTCTCAAATCGAGGATGCGGGAGCACATCTTCAGCATCATGACTCGCTACAAGGGCCGCATCAAAGGCTACGACGTGGTCAACGAAGCTTTCGAAGACAATGGTACTTACCGCAACAGTCCCTTTTATCGTATTCTGGGTAAAGATTTTATTCGACTGGCTTTTGAATACGCCCACCAGGCCGATCCCGAGGCTGAACTCTATTACAACGATTACAACATGGCCAATCCGGTCAAATGCGATGCCGTTGTCAAGATGGTAGAAGAACTCAAAGCCGCCGGTTGCCGCATTGATGCTGTGGGTATGCAGGGACACGTGCATATGGACGAACCTTCGGTGGAAGCTTTCGAAACAAGTATCCTGAAACTGGCTGCTACCGGCGTCAAGGTTCTGATTACCGAATGGGACATTTCCATCCTGCCTAATCCCTACCGGCACACAGGGGCCAATATTGCCGACCGCTTTGTTTATTCTACCCAAAACGACCCTTACCGCGAGGGAGTCCCCGACGAGGTGATGAAAGCCTGGGAACAACGTGTCACGGAACTTTTTGCTCTCTTTCTTAAACACCACCGGCACATCGATCGCGTTACACTCTGGGGCCTGAACGACGGCAATTCCTGGCGAAACAACTTCCCCGTCCGCGGGCGCAAAGACTATCCTCTGCTTTTCGATCGCGACAACCAACCTAAGGCAGTAGTACAACAAATGATTGAATTGGCGCTAAAAGCTAAGACGAAGCAGTGATTTTCTTTGTTTCTTTCAAAATACCATTAACACCCCTTGTTGCTGTTCACGAATTTGCTATAAATAGGGACGATATTGACAACAATCCGTTTTTTGGGCCAAGATATTATCTCTAATTTTGGCAGCAGGGATGTGTTGTCCCCCATTTTTATTTTTTAAAACATAAATTTCTTCATACTCAATAACAACCATGAGAATCCCCAAACTTATTCTTGGCTTTTGTGCCTTATTCACCACCGCCTTAACGGCCCAAAACGGCGATCAGATTTTGGACGGTATAGGAGAAACCGGCCTAATTGCCCGGTATACATTTAAAAGCAATGCCGACGACTGGTCGCGCAACAATTTACACGGTAATATCAAAGGAGCGGGCTATCGTTTTGCGACAGATTCCCTTTTTAGCACGGTATTATCCTTGACGGAAGAAACTGAAAGCTATGTAATTATACCCGGAGAATCTGTATCGGGCGAAGAATCGCTCAGTATCAGCGCCTGGATTTATCCGCGTTCGACCGGGGAGAAACAGGTGTTTTTTGATTTCGGCAAGAACAGTCAATCACGCCTTCTGGTAACTCTGACAGGCGGTGGGGAAAAAACAGCCATTCTGGCTCAGGTGCAGACTCCTGCCAAAACCTATGAATTGAGCTCTGAAGCCCTGGCTATAAACAGCTGGCACCACCTGGCCCTGGTCATAAATCTGCCGTCAAAAAGCCTGAATATGTTTATCAATGGCAAAATAGCCAAAGAGGTACAAAAAGTAGAACTGAGTCTGGCGGATTTGTTCGACATGGAAACGGGAAAAGAAAACAAACTCCTGATCGGAAAATCGCAATCTCCGGGCAACAAACCCTTGAATGCAGCTTTGCATGATTTTCGTCTTTACCGTATTCCGCTGAACGAGTGGCAGATAGCCAGGATATACGGCATTGCCCTGAACAAAGAAGAACCGATAGTCAGAAGAAGGAGAACGGAAGCCAACCGGGAACTGCCCGTATTTCCCCCCACCACTCCTCAGTTGTATAATGCCTTCTTAACTGCTGTACCCGACATCGAAGTAGAAACAGTGACCGGACAGTTGCCTCGCCTGCCACGTTATTTAAAAGGAGTTTACGAAAAGGGTATAGAAGGACCCGATGTCAGAGTGATCTGGCCCTCACCAACCGATAATTCACAGGTACTTACCCCCGGAACATACGAAGTGACCGGCAAAGTTTCGGGCACCGATCTTCAGCCCAAAGCCCTGGTTACCGTAAAGACGGCCGAAAAACAAAATGGCCCGCAACGCAAAGTAGAAGCCTTTCAATTGGACCGGGTAACGCTGAATACGGATTGTCACGGTCGTAATACCAAATTCATCGAGAATCGCGATAAATTTTTCAATGGCCTGGGCGCCACCAATCCCGATAATTTTCTCTACATGTTCCGCAACGCCTTTGGGCAACAACAACCTGAGGGCGCCGAACCTTTGGGTGTATGGGACAGCCAGCAAACCAAACTGCGCGGACACGCCACGGGGCATTACCTGACAGCACTGGCACAAGCTTATGCAGGCAGTACTTACAATAAAGACTTACAGGCCAACTTTGCTCAAAAAATGGACTACATGGTCGATGTCCTTTATGAGCTGGCTCAACTTTCGGGGACTCCTCAAAGCCCCGGAGGAACCTGTGTCACGGATCCCTGTCAGGTGCCGCCCGCTGAAGGAAAGGCAAGCTATGACTCCGATTTAAGCGAAGGAGGCATACGCACCGATTATTGGAACTGGGGCAAAGGCTTTATCAGCGCCTACCCGCCCGATCAGTTTATCCTTCTTGAGCAGGGAGCCACCTACGGAGGTTCCAATTCTCAGGTGTGGGCACCTTACTACACCCTGCATAAAATTCTGGTCGGTCTGATGGATATTTATGAAATCTGCGGAAACAAAAAAGCCCTCGATGTTGTGACAGGCATGGGCGACTGGGTACATGCCCGTTTGAGTAACTTACCCAAAGAAACCCTTATCAATATGTGGAGCCGGTACATAGCCGGCGAATTCGGAGGTATGAACGAAGCCATGGCCAGGTTGTCGCGCCTCACAGGCAAAAAATCGTATTTGGAAACCGCCCGCCTGTTTGATAATATAAATATGTTTTACGGTAACGCGGAACATTCGCACGGACTGGCCAAAAACGTAAACAGCTTCAGGGGTTTTCATGCCAACCAACACATTCCACAGATTGTAGGAGCGCTGGAAATCTACCGCGATTCACAAGCTCCCGAATACTTCTGTATTGCCGATAATTTCTGGACTATGGTCACCGGCGATTTTATGTATAGCATCGGGGGCGTAGCCGGAGCCCGTAATCCCAACAACGCGGAATGTTTTACCGCCCAGCCGGCTTCACTCTACGAAAACGGTTTTGCTGCCGGCGGTCAGAACGAAACCTGTGCCACTTACAATATGCTCAAACTTACGAGTGGTCTGTTTATGTTCGATCAACGGGCAGAATTGATGGATTACTACGAACGCGGGCTTTATAACCATATTTTGGCTTCGGTGGCCGAGCATAGTCCGGCCAATACCTATCACGTGCCTTTGAGACCCGGCTCCGTGAAGCAATTTGGCAACCCGCACATGAACGGATTTACCTGTTGCAACGGTACCGCGATCGAGAGCAGCACCAAGTTGCAAAACTCTATATATTTCAAAAGTACCGACAACAAAACCCTGTACATAAATCTTTACGTAGCATCAACCCTGCAATGGAAGGAGCGTAAAATCACCATCACTCAAAGTACTGCTTATCCCAACGAAGACCAAACCAAATTGACCATACAGGGCAAAGGCAAATTTGAATTGAAGGTAAGAGTGCCGCGTTGGGCAAAAAAAGGCTTCTTTGTAAAAATCAACGGTAAAGAAATCGAGGTCGATGCTCAGCCGGGTACTTACCTGAGCCTGAATCGTAAGTGGAAAAAAGGAGATGTCGTGGAGTTGCGTATGCCTTTCAGCTTTTATCTGGAACCGGTAATGGATCAACAAAACATTGCCAGCTTGTTTTACGGGCCTGTTCTGCTGGCCGCCCAGGAAGAAGAAGCCCGCACCGACTGGCGCAAGATCACTCTCGACGCAAAAGACATCGGTAAATCGATAACAGGCGATCCTTCCAGCCTGGAATTCAAGATCGGCGATGTTTTGTTCAAACCATTTTACAACACTTACGGACGTCATTCCGTTTATCTGGATGTCAGCCTAAAATAGCCTTTAAGCTTATAATAGACCCTTTCAGTCCTAACCCTTAATATTTTACTCAAAAGCAAGTTCCGAAAAAGTTCGGAACTTGCTTTTGGCTTTATGGATGGCGAATTCGCAACATACCTCTATAAAAAACAATCGAATTGTTTTTTTTTTGGATATAACATAGGGCTATTCGCATTTTTTTGTATCATTGTAGTCTGATTGTTATTTCTGTTGTAATTATCAAAAAGATTGTTTAAGAAATCCTGTCAAATTTAACACCATACGAACATGAAAACACCTATTCTAAGCATAATACTGTTTGTCTGCCTGGGTTTGCAAGCACAGTCCCGAAGTTTCGAGGAATACATGCGCCGGGAACAAGAAAAGATGAAACAATTTGAACAAGAGCAAATCGAGGGAATGGAACGCCTGCGCAAGGAATACGCGGAATATGTGGCCAAACGTGACCAGGAATGGGCCGATTACCTGAAAAAAGAATGGGAAAACTACTCGGCCTTTGCTGCCAAAGAATTACCCGCCAAACCCAAACCCAAAACCAACCCGGTGTTTGATATGAGCAGCCAAACTGAAAGCAAGACTATTTCCGCTGCCCGTGCCGAAAGTCTAAAACCGGAACCCCTGCCTGCCGTGGTGGAACAGGTTCGCAAACCGGCCGAGAAGGCCGTCAATTTCAGAACCGCCAACCTGAATTTCTACAACCGCAGCCTGGCCATTCCCTACGATCCGGCAATGAGAGCTTTTGTGTTGCAAGGCATCAGCCAGGAAAGTATAGGCGCATTCTGGGAGAAAATTTCCGAAAGCAATTATACTCCGGCCGTCGAGAGTCTGCTCGAGGCAAAAAAGGAGCTCAACATCAACGATTATGCCTACATGCTGCTTTGCCAGTATTTTTCCAAAAGCCTCTATCCGGCCAACGCCAATGCGGCCAGGCTGATGACTTGGTTTGTGATGCTGCGATCGGGCTATTCCCTGCGCGTGGGGTTCAACGATGAGGCCATTGCCTTGCTTGTTCCCACTCAGGACCAAGTCTATCAAAAAGCCTATTTAAACATTGACGGGATCAATTATTATATTTTCCCCGACCTGAAGAACAATTCGCTGTACACCTACGACGAAGATTACCGCAGCGGCAAACCGGTGAGCTTTGGTATTCATTCGCCTATGAACCTGGGTGGAAAAACGGCCGAAAGGAAGGTTAAATTTGAATTTGAAGGTAAAACCTACGACATTAAGCTCAACTACGACCCGGATCTGATCGACTTTTTCCAATATTATCCCCTGCTCTCTTTTGAAACCTATTTCAACGCCCCCATGTCTGTGCAATCCAGGGAAACTCTGTACGCAGCCCTGCAGCCCGTGATCGGCGAAATGGACGAAGTCCGGGCGGTTAATTTTATCCTGCGCTTTGTTCAGACGGCTTTTGCCTATAAAACCGACCCCGAGCAATTCGGCCGCGAAAAGTATTTCTTTGCCGAAGAAGTCTTACACTATCCCTATTGCGATTGCGAAGACCGCTCGGTCTTGTTTTCTTACCTGGTGCGCGAATTGCTGGGGCTCAACGTAGTCGCCCTGGAATATCCCGGGCATATGGCAACCGCCGTAGCCTTCAAATCTCCATTTAGCGGCAACCATCTCGTTTATAACAACCAGCGTTATGTTGTGGCAGATCCCACTTTTATCAATGCACCTGTAGGCGTGGCTATGCCCGAATACAGCAATGCGACACCCATTATTCATGAAATAGCCAACCCTCAGGGTAGGGCCTTTTCTCTATCGGGACTTTGGGATGATTTTTCAGAAAAAGGTTGCTACAAAGGCAGTTTCCGAAAGAATGCCAAACTCCTGGCCGATGGATCCGCCCTGCTGACCGGCTATTTTTCCAAAGCAGTACAATTGGGAAGCTTTAATTTACCGGGCAAGGGCGAAGCACATAATTGCTTTGTAGCCAAACTCAACCCCGAAGGTAAAGTATTGTGGGCCAACAAACTGAGTTCCTCGGGCAACGCCGTTGGAATGTCGGTCGACTGCCAGGCCTCGGGCAATATTGTGGTAGCCGGTGTATTTACTGGAGAATTACAGACCGGAGGCTACAAATTACTTGCACCCGAAGGCAAATCAGACCTCTTTATGGCCGGTTATTCCCCCGAAGGGCGTCTGCTCTGGCTGAGCAAAGCGGGGCTGGACGAGCTGCCTCAAACCATCCATACGGCTTTTACGGCGGTATTCTCGTCCGACGGCATCAATTTGTCCACCCAACACGCCGGAGAACAACTCGAAGAATCGCAGCAGGGCTTGTTTATTGCTCCCGACGGACAAATTCTGTATTCGGGCATGGTCAACAACGCCCTGGCAGTGGCAGGCAATCAGCAGCCGGTGGCCTTCGCATCGGAGGCTACTCTTGATATTCCCGCTTTGTTCAAAGCTGAATCGGCCAAATTTGTAGATCAAAAAACCGATCCCGCCATGGCCGGTTTGTTTGCCGCCTGCAAAATGGTAAAGGACATGGGCATCAGCCTCACCGGCAAGTCTGTACAAGAAACTCTCGACAAAAACAACCCGGGTTTCAAAACATCTTGCCCCAATATTTATAAAAATTTCGGATCCATCGATTTCGTCCGCAACGCTCAGGGCATTATAACCATCCTGACTGTGGGTAAAAAGAACATTTCCTTCGACAAAGTCAGGATCTCCAACAACAGTACCATTTCCATTACTGAGATCCCGGGCAACAATTACCGTGTTGACGCGCTTTCGGGTATCAAAGTCGGAATGGCTGTAGTATGGTTCGATTTGAATTTTATAAAACTAATGTCCTCCAACGGGGATATGATTTTTGACTATGCATCCGACCACTCACAGGTTTCGGTCAATTTACAAAAAGACATCTTAGACTAATTGCAATCATTTTTTATCAACCCATTAAATTCAAAAATTATGAAAACATCTATCTTGAAAGTATTAGGACTCGGCATTATCGCCGGCATGGTGTTTTATTCCTGCGGTTCTTCCAAAAAAATCACACCCAAAAAGGATGGCGAAGTCGAAATTGTTTCTTATTGCTCCGGTTCGGAATACCAAAGCAACAACAAAGCCTTCCGTTTTACGGGCATTGGTGAAAGCATGAATCAGATGACTGCCAAAAATATGGCTATGAGTCAGGCTCGTGCCGGATTGGCCGCCACCATCAACACTACCATCAAAACTGTTACCGACAATTATGTGAAATCGGGAAATTTCAACAACAGAGAAGAATTACTGAACAACTACGAAGGGATGACCCGCGAAGTGGTCAACCAAACCCTGAGCGGAGCCGTTGTGATTTGTGAAAAGATGACCAGAACACAGCAAGGCAACTACAAAGCCTATATTTGCCTGGAATACGGAGCCAACGATATCTTGCAAAATATCAACAACCGCGCTACCAGCCAGGAAATTCTTAAAGTAGACTACAACTACGAAAAATTCAAGAGCACCTTCGAAGAAGAAATGAGCAAATTTTGAATTTTCCTTTTTGTAGCCTATAAAAGATTGAACACAGAGAAAATACTCAGTTGACGGGCTGTTTAGCGCCCGTCAACTGGGCTGTATGTCAAACAGGTATCCGATGACATCGTTCAAGAACCCCCTATTATGAAAACCAGATACAGATTTTTATTTTTGCTGCCGCTCGCAGTATGCTTGTTACCGGCCCGGGGCCAAGACCAAAGAGAGCTGCTTCCCGAAGAGCGTTATACCCGCAATTCGGCCAGTATTATCCGTGTGGAATACGGGGATTCTCTCGATGCCGGGGTCGCTGCCCACATCAGCAACGCCCAGTTGGGCGACCGTTTCGACGTCAACGAAATTGCTTTGCAAACTTTAAAGATCGAAGGATCTCGTGCCCATTTCTTCCCCGAGGGTAGCATTTGGCCCAAAGCGCCCGACCGTACCGAACTTGTCAGCGCCATGTTGAACGAACAAAAAGCGGGTCAACAAATTGTAGCTTATATTTTCAACCGGCAACCGGACGGCAACATGAATCTGGACCGGGTATTTGAACGCGGAGAATACAGTGCCCACGACGTAGATATGCGCCTGAGCGGTACCCTCAAAGTAGAGACCGTCCGCGATGCCGGCAGCGGACTGATAGGCCGGAGTTATTTGATGGTCTACGATGTAACCAACCTGCGAACGGAATATTCCGGTAAGGACGACAACCGCGAACTCTATTGGAAGGCCACCGCCGCCCTGTATTTATACAAGCTCAACTGGGACGAACAAGACCTGAATACTTTTTACGATAAGTACTGGCTGGACGAAAACACACCCGCCGAAGAAAGGCAAGCCAAAAAAGCCGCATTTGAAGCCTGGAACATACCTGTGGAATTGGTCGAACGGGTAAATCTCGGCGATAAAAGCGTTTCCACGGGCATAGAGGCCAACAAAAGACGGGGGGTGCTGAGCAACAAGAAAATAACAGACGAACAACGCCTTGCGAACGCTTTCAACGAACTGCAAGAGCAAATTTACAGCGACCTGAATTATAAAATAGAGAAACAACACGAAGACTTTATTGTTACCACTCCCATTACCAGCCTGCGACCCATCAGAGCCAAAATCGGCACCAAAGAAGACGTCAGACACGGCCTGCGATTTTATGCCTACGGCTTCAAGGGCGACAGCGACGGTGGAATCAAACTGGTGCGTAAAGGCATTTTGCGAGCCACCAAAAAAGTGGCAGACAACCGTACGGTAGCCACCGGCGAGAGCCCGGAATCGGAATTTACCAAAATAGCCGGTTACGGCAGGGTGGTCGAGGGGCTTACCCTGGTAGAGAAAAAAGACCTGAATCTTTCACTCGGAGTGGGATTCAACAGTATTCCACAAGGAGGGCCCGTCAATAGCGGATTTCATGCCGACCTTTCCTACGAGAACCATACCGGCAAGAGGTTTTGTTCCTATACTTCTTTAGCTTTCAATCTGGACGGCAGTGCAATGAACTTGATTTTGAGTTATGGTTACGGTCTGCGTATACCCAATTTTGAAATTTATCCTTTTGCCGGTTTCGGTATGGATACCTACAGTTTCGATGGCAGCGACGCTTACGAAAAAGCCGATTTAAGAGCCTACGTACTGCAAGGTGGTTTACGGGCACAAGTCAATATTTATTATCCGGTGTACCTGTTCTGGAATGTAAGCTACAATGCGGTTTTTGGTAAAGGCAATATCTACCAGTCCTATGAAGGCGTATCCAACAACATGGGTAATTTCCGCGACATGAACGGGTCTCAGACGGCTCTGGGTATCCGCTATTGTTTTTAATTATATCTATATCATTTGACCAAAAAGATTATGAAAACCAAGTATCTATTTACTTTAATGTTGACCACTTTGTTCTGTCTGACCACACTCCCGTTAGACGCCCAAAGTGCCCGGTCTGTCAACAAAGGAATGTTTAAAAGTGCTGCCAGTTACGAAGTTCAGGTGCTGGGGGTTGGCCAGGATGGCACCAAGGTGTTCAGGATCTGGGCCTACGACAAGACGGTGGAAGCGGCCATCAACAAAGCCAAGCGAGATGCCGTGGCTGCCTGCCTCTTTTCGGGTTTGCCCGGCAGCGGACATACCAACCAGACCCCGGCCATATGTAAGCTCAGTGACGAAGAAACCCACGAAGCCTTTTTTCAGGAATTCTTTGCCTATCCCGACAAAAAGGGCAATGGAGGAGCCTACCTGCGTTTTGTAAACCGCACCACTGACGAACCACCTTCGGGAAAATACCGCGTTCAGATGAAAGGAGGCTACAAAATTGCCATAGACGTGCAGGTTATGTACAACAACCTGCGGAGCTATATGGAAGAAAAAGGCATAGTCAAAAAATTAGGCCACGGTTTTTAACTTAATAATCCATACAATATGCGTAACCTATTACTATGTATAGCACTGGCCGTCACGATACTAAGTGTTTCGGGACAGGCCAAAAAACCCATACTGATGGTTGTCCCCAGCGACAGCTATTGCGACCGCAATGCCTTTGTCCAGGAATTTACCGACGAGGCAGGCAATACCAGAAGCATTTCCGATTACAACAAAGCCTTCAAAAGCGCTGAAAGTGAGGAACTCAGGCTGGTTATTTCGGAACTCTCCAAAATCATGGCAGAAAGAGGCTTCCCTCTGAAAGATCTGGAACAGACCATGAAATCGATAGCTCAGTCCAATGTGGAATTATCCTTGCTGCAGAGCAGCAGCTCGGGCAGCGCCATCAGAGAATCGCCCATCGATGTACTGAAGCGCACAGCTCAGGCAGATATCATTATGGATATCGACTTTTCGGTCAAGATAAGAGGTCCTCAACGCTTCATTACATACAACCTGCGAGCGGTCGACGCCTATACCAACAAGGTGATTACGGCGGTTGCCGGCGACGGCAAGCCTTCGAGTTCTGCCTCCGTAGGGCTCTTGCTCGAAGAAGCGGTACTCAATTACATGGACGACTATACCTCGGCTCTGCAGAATCACTTTGACGACATTTTTACCAACGGCCGCGAAGTGGTGGTGGTGCTCCGGGTATGGGACAACGCCGATGTGGACTTTGAAACCGATTTTGAATACATGGGCGAAACCGGCATGCTGGGCGATATCATGGACGTCTGGATGGACGACAACACGGTAAACAGCCGCTTTTCGAGAGTGTCGGCCACCGAAAACACCATACGTTACGAACAAGTGCGTATCCCTTTGTTTAAAATGTCTTTCGGCAGGGAACGTGCCATCGATGCACGCGGTTTCATCAACGGCCTGAGCACTATGCTCAAAGCCGAACCTTTCAATATCCAAAGTAAGATATACGAAAGGGGTTTAGGAGAAGTTTGGTTGATATTGGGAGAAAAATAATATGAAAAAGATATGCACCCTTTTGCTTGGCCTGAGCTTGTCTTTTATGCTAAGCTTTGCGCAGGAAATTAACGAAGCGAGCCGTATTGCCATCAAAGTGGAAATACCTCAGAACATCGATCTGAAAACCGATGCCTCAAACATCTTGTTCAACAGGCTCAATCAGGCAGTCGCCCTGAACGGCCTGGGAGCTGCCTCGGGTAAGTTTTTGCTGGTACCCAGGGTAACGCTGCTTTCCAAAGACGTCACCACTACCATTCCCCAACAATTTGTAGTAGAGATGGAAGTGTTCTTGTTTATCGTAGATGTTACTCAAAAGACCATTTTGCAGCAAGAATCCGTTACTCTCAAAGGCATTGCCGAAAACGAAAACAAGGCAGTATTGAAAGCTATCAGCTCCTTACAGGCCAGGAATCCCAGATTGAAAAATCTTATAGTCAGAGGCAAGGACAAAATTGTTGCCTACTACAGTACCGAATGCGATGTTTTACTCAAAAAAGCCGAATCGCTTATTGCACGTAATATGTATTACGATGCCATAGTCGAACTGGAATCGGTGCCTCTGCTCAACAACAACGTGTCCTGCTTCGAGAAATCACTCCGAATGCTCGAACAAATCGATCAAAGCATACGGCTCGAAGCAAAGGAAAAAATGGAACAAAGCAAGCACAACCTGGACTGGCTGACCGAATAAAAAAAATAGTTTTATGAAAAATATCATCTTAACAATCTTGCTGCTCTGTCCTCTGCTGGGCACGGCACAGAAAGTGGAAGAAAAAAGCCACAAATCCAAGCCCGCCTGGGTGAATGGTGCCGAGATGGGCTATCTGGTGGTTTCGGCCGAAGCCTCCGACATTGAGAGCGCCAAAACCATGATCCTGGGCCAGCTCAAAGCTCAGGTGGCGGGATCGGTGGCCTCCAGAGTGCTATCGGAATCCACCATCCGGACCAGGGAAACCAGTATAAACGATGCACAAAGGCAACGCAGCGAAGAATACGAATCCTATATCAACACCAAAGCTGCCAACATTCCCTTTATCAACGAAATATCGCTTTCTAAAGCCAGCGATTATTACTGGGAAAAAATCTACGACAAGAAAAGTAAAAGCAGCATTTACCACTACCATGTAAAATATCCCTTCTCCGATTTGGAACTCAAACGTATGGTGGAGGCTTTTCTGGCGCACGAAGCCGAATTGGACGCCCGTATCAAACAATACGCCGACGATCTGAATACCATTCCCAGCGTTGAATTTATCGACAAGACCCTGAATGAACTCAGAGCTTTCCTGCAAGAATTCACCAAAGACGATCCCCGTTACGCCCAGGTAGAACAACTGAGCAACAACTACCGCAGAGCTTACAAAAACATCATCGTCGAAGAGGTGAGCAACAAGCCCGGCGAAGTCAGTGTGCGGCTGGTTCTCAACCGGCGCAACATTACCACCTCGCAACAGGCCAGAATTTCGTCTAATTGTGCCGACCAGTTCAACCCCGTTTATCAGGGCGATCTGCTGGTGGTTAAATTCAACGATTTCAATTGCTACGAAGACGACAGCAACTACATCGATATACGCTTTAAATTCGGCAACGACTTTGTTTCCAAAAAAATCTATTTTAAAAAGAACTAGCCCTATGAAAAAAATACTCTTCAGCCTCACTGCGCTATTGATTGCCTGTACAAGCTTTGCTCAGGACAACGATCCCTTTAGAGTCGGCGAGAATTCAGGCAGCCTCAAGGTGCAGGAAGAGAGCAATCAACCTTTCGAAACCACCGTACAACGCAAAAAAGTACAAACGTCTTCCAAAGAAGCGCCCAAAGAGGAAGAAAAACCCGCAGTTACCGTAAACAATCCCTCTAAAGACATTAAAGTGGAATTTGTTTCCTGCATAGGCAACCGGGCAGCACAAACTTTTGAATTAACCATCAAAGTAACCAACTTACAGGTAAATCAGCAGATTTATCTCAACTCACTGCTGGCCTACGACAACCAGGGAGACGAAAATTATGCCTACGGCAAAAACTGGGAAGCCCTTACCGATGTTACCGTCAGACAAGTCTTTGCTTTTCGCAACAAGGTATTGCCTGCAAAAGTCGATAAATTGTCGGTGATCAAGCTGCCTTTTGTTAAATTTGGTTCGGTGGAATTCCGCAATGTCACCATCGACTGGAGATAGGTCCCACCCTTCAGGTTTACCCGCCGATTGTATTCGACCTCTCTGTAAACGGTTGTTCAAAGCTTTGCCGGAGAAATTTTGCTCTTGCTGCTTTGTTCTGTCGCTGCTCTTAATTGCTCCATCAATTCGGGCTCAGCCCATCCCCGACTGGTGGAAACAACTCCATCAATACGACGAAAAGCTGGATTGGGCAGACTATATGACCTATACTCCGGCCTTTTTCGGACCCAACGCCCTGCCGGTACCGGAGCTTTACGACGGAATTATTGGCGACCGTCACCAACTGGAATTTTCGGGCAACTTGTTTTGGGGACCGGGAGAACAAACCCAAAGCCTTGCCACCCGCCTGAGTTATGTGTTTGTTCCGGGTCGCCTTTCGTTGAGCGCCTGGGGAGTGTTGGGCGAACATTATCGCACCAGCAGGGAAATTCGCGACCAGCGGGCCTCGCTCATTGAAGAGGCCGAAGAACTGATTTTTATCGGAGATTTTTACCTGGCTACACAATTTCGCATTCTGGCCGAAAATCGCTACGTACCCGAAATTTTAGGCGAAATCGTACTGAAAACGGCTTCGAGCGACAGAAGCAGAGGCGCTCGCTTTTTTGACACCCCCGGATATTACTTCGATCTGAGCCTGGCCAAAGACCTTTACCATTCGCAGGCCGGCTTGCTCAAAAACATCCGCTTGGTTGCCATGGGAGGCTTTCTGTGTTACCAGATGAACAACAACTACCAAAACGACGCTCCGATATATGTAGCCAAATTAAAACTGGATTTTGGAGCTTTGGGCTGGGAAAACGGAATGGGCGGTTACTACGGCTGGACAGGCAAGGGCGATCGCCCACTTGTGCTAAGAAGCCGTCTGGACTTCGAAACCGGCAAAAACAAAGCTTTTGTACAATATCAGGCAGGTCTGAACGATTACATTGCCCATTGTCTGCAGGCGGGCTGGGTGTTTACTTTCGGCCGATAAGAGCTACCGCCATAGCAGCCATGCCCTCTTCGCGCCCCACAAAACCCATTTTTTCGGAAGTAGTGGCCTTAATGGAAATTTTCTCTTTGTCCACCTGAGCCAGTCCGGCCAAACAAGCCTGCATCTGTGGAATGTAAGAGTTAATTTTAGGCCTCTCGGCCAAAAGAGTAGCATCGATATTGAGCACTTCCCATTGCTTCTCGGCCAACAAATCTATAGTCCTTTTAAACAAAATCTTGCTGTCGATGTTTTTGTATTCGGCGGCATTGTCAGGGAAATGGAAACCGATATCCCCCAGACCGGCGGCACCCAACAAAGCATCGCAAACGGCATGTATAAGCACATCGGCATCGGAATGCCCCATAAGGCCTTTTTCGAAAGGAATGAGAATTCCGCCCAGCCATAACTCGCGCCCGGCCACCAGACGATGTACGTCGTAACCTTGTCCGACACGCAACTGCATACTAGCGACCTAATAGATTTCTTATACCCTCTATATCAAAGCCCAGCGTAAAACGCAAAGTCTGGTCCAGCGGGCTGGTTTGAGCCTGAGAGAGCAAGTAGGAAGCGTCGATACTGAACATGCTCATCTTAAATCCCGCACCAAAGGTGAAGTACTTGCGGTTACCCTTGTTTTTATCTTCGAAATGATAACCCATTCTTACAAAGAATTGCCCGTCGTAAGCGTATTCCAACCCGATTCCCCAGTTGATTTCGCTCAATTCCTCTGAAAGACCTCCGGGAGCGTCGGTAAAAGACTTAAAAATACCCACCATCGACGAAATATCGGTGGCAAAATCGGTGGAGTCCTGTGGCGTAGGAACCAACAGCTTGTTGACATCGCCGGACACCGTAATGGCATTGTAGCTGTTGAAAGGATATTTCACACTGAATCCCAAACGAAGATTGGTAGGAATAAAATATGAAGTGTTGTTGGCGTCGTAAGATATTTTGGTACCGATATTGGATACGTCGAAACCGAAAGCCCAGAAACCCTGCTCCCGTCCGAAATATACGGGCCTGCGATAGAAACCGCTGATATCTGCGGCGAAGGCGTTCCCGGCCGGATCGTCACTACTCATCAAATCGGAATAAATATAGCGCAAGGCAACCGACATGGAATAATACTGCGAAAGCATACGGGAATAAGCCACATCCAAAGCCATCTCGTAAGGCTGTATGGCATAACCCTGATCGCCCAGGGATTGCCTTAAAATAACCTCACCCAGCGAAAAATAGCGCAACGAGGCACTCAGCGACTGCAGATCGCCAATTTTCATATAACCCGTCAGGTTGGTCAGGTTAATATCGCTCACCAATTGACTGAGCCAGGGAGTAAACGAAAGAGCAAAGCCCGCGGAGTTTTCCATTTGCGCATACTTGGAGGGATTCCAGTATTGAGAATTCACGTTGGGTTCGGTGGCGGCGCCTACATCACCCAGGCCCGTGGCATGTGCGTCGGGAGCAATGCTCAATGAGGGTACCGAAGTGACGATGGGATTGTAATCTCGTGCACTAAGATCGATTGAAAAAAACAACAATGCTGCCGTTACAACTGCCCCAACCGGGCTGACATATTTTACCATCTTGTAAACTTTGTAAGTTATTACTCTTTAACTCTGCAAGCGCCTTTTTATTGCAGGCCTACCATGATTTTTTTGGCGGTTACCGCCTGTTCACTGTCGTCGCTAACGACGAATAACCTGCAAATATACACCCCATTTTCGACTCTTCGGCCATTTTCGCCCACATAATTCCATTCCAGTTCCTGGCTGCTGTTGTCGGGATTCATCATATTGACTTGCTTTCGCCATTGCAGCCTGCCCCAGACATCGTACACCCTGAACTCTACCTGCATCCAGGACGCCGGGCGATCGTGACGGAATACAAACCAGGCTTTTTCGCTGTTCTGATAAAAATTCAAGTCCCGCAATTGTGGGCTCAGATCGTCGACCACCAAAAAGTCGATGGAGGCCACCGAAGAATTGTTTTGCAAATCCCAGGCTCTCAGGCTAAGACTGTGCCGACCTGTTTCCAACTCAGGCAGTTTGTATATGATACGCCCCGAGTTACCGGAGCCCAAATCGGATTCGTAATAATTGTTCAGGATATGACGATCCTTGTCGTCGATGGTCAGCACCAGGTCGTGGCCGAAATTCATGCCGCTCATATTGATGCCGCTTTCATCCTGCAACAAAGCAATAAGGCTGGGTTTGGTGTTTACCTTTCCGCCGTCCACAAAGCTGGTGTCGTTCAGAAATAATCTGATCACAGGTCCTGTGCTGTCGGGCAGGACTGCGTCGTTGGTGCCGCCAAGCAGAAATTGTTTAAAAACGCCCTGAGCTTCGATGTCTCCCCGGGTATTGTAAGCATACAAATTGATCATACCCGTTTCGTAGGAATAACTCAAGTCTTTGGGCACTATAAAGCGGAAAGTAAATCTACCCTTACTGATTTGCTCTTTGCCGGCAAACAACACCTTACTGCGGTCGTAATACTTAAAAACATCGTTGCCGCTGTTGCCCAGGGTCTCGACCAAGTCTTCGGCATCGTAAACGACAGGGTAAACAAGCCCGTCGAAATCGTCGGCAAAACTTCCGTCGTAACGCAGCACACGCCCGCCGAATTCGGCTGTACTCAGTGCGCTGAGCGTATCGTACACTCCTGCCTGCAATTCCCTGCCATTGACATGGGTTATTTCCAACTTGTATTCAGGATAACTCAACTTAAGGGCGGGATCGCCTATCAGGGCAAAATTTAACTTATTTCTATCGTGTTTGAGCGACTCCGACTGCTTGGTCAGGCACATTACTTCGCCCAGGCTCAGGCGCCGGCCATTTTTGGTGGCAAATACATGGTCGATAAAACTTTTGTTGATGGTATAATTCGGTCCGGAATACACCACCCTTGAAGTGGTAAACAAAGCAATACCTCCTCCCTGTTCGTTGAGAAACACATATTCCCCGCCCGAGGTAACGGCATCGTCGTAACGGCAAAAATCACAAGTAGCCGTCACCCAAAGAGGCAAACGCTTGTTTTGCATTCCTTTGATCTCGCCTATGGTAAACAATTGTTCACTGGCCCAGGTGGTGGTAGAACCATGACCGCTGTAGTTGAGCAGCAGCAATCCGGAACCCAGCAATTCGTTCAGTCGTTTGTTGGCGTCGGGCACCGTGGTACCGGCAGAACTAGTTTCCCGCTGATAAGCATCCACATAAATCTTGTGGGTTATAAAATTCGGATTATTGCTCTTGACAGATTCGGCCAGTTTATCGGCGTGAGACACATGGGTATTGTTGTCTCCGTCGTCGCCGATAAAGCAAAGTTGATTTTTCCAGCTACCTTTATCTCTGTTGTTGATGTAAGATAAGGTTTTGTCCACGACAATCCTGGCCTCAACCTTGCTGCGTACAGGGAAACGCCCTATACCGATATCCATTTTATCGTACGGAAGATTCACTCCTTCGTTGTCGTCCAGAAAGCCGAAATAATCGTCAGACACATAAGAAGATGTTCCATCGAGACTCTCTTTGGACTGGAAGGTCAAAATCTTGTTGGGATTGGAAAACCCCGAAGAAAAGGCGGCCGTTACCAGGCGATTATCGTACACCCCGTCTCCAAACAACAAAAGAGATTGAGGAATATCCTCCGCAGTTGTTGCCCGGTCGTAAAACATTTTCAAAAAGCGGCGATAAGCCGTGGCGTCGGGAGTTCCCGATGAAAACTCATTGTAAACCTGTTCTGTGGTAACCACTTGTACACTCATCCGGTCGTGGTCGCGGTGTGCCTGAGCCAACTCCCGGGCTTCGGCAATAAAATCGGGATGAGTAATGATTACAAAATCCGGAGCCGGCAAACCGTGCAAATTCTGATTAGGAACCTGCCCCTCTACAACCGGTTTGGGAAAATTACCTTTGAGGTTCACGGCCACAAATTCCCGCAAACTGTCGGTCGTAACCTTGAACTGATATTCCGTTCCCTTGAGTTCTCCGGCCACTTGCTTCATACTCCCTGTTTTACTTATTTCGAAAACACGGGTAAAGGCATCGGCAGACTCAAGGCAGAAACGAGATACTTTGCCGGCACCCAGGCTCTTGGGATCTCTGAAAGCCAGAGAGGGCGAGTTCAACACCAAGCGGCAACGCGCATTGATCGCCACGTAATTGAGATGAGCGTTTTTAGGTATCACCCCATTGTTGTTGTATTGCAGTCTTACTGCGACGGTATTGCCCTGAGGCAGAAAAGTCTTGTTCAAACTGCTACCCCGAGCATAAGTATAAGAATCGGAGGAAGAAACGGCCGAATAATTCATCGATCCCATAAAGCTGTTGTCGACGTAAAGACGAGTAGATCCCGGCGAGGTACTGCGAGCGGCCGTTTCAACTACGATACTTGCCTGTTCCCCGCTCAAGATGTCGTCAAAATGGAAGCTCAGGTTCAGGTCGGGATTACTCATCAAATCTTCGCCGTAACATTCCCTGCCGGTGCCGCCGAGACTGTAAAGATCTCTTTCGTGCAGTTTATAAGCGGTGTACGCCCTGACTTCGGAGTCAGGTTCCCTGTCCGGCACGGGCAGCTCATCTATGGGCTTGGTGCCTTCGGAACGTTCACCTACAAAATAATAACCTTTGGTGGAATAATGGTTGTTCAAACGGGTAAACAGCCCTTTTGAAGCCTCGTAATTCCACGACAAAGGCCCCAGGCCGTAAAACAACAAGTAGCCTTGTTCCTTGTCTATGTAAAACGAAAGTTCGGGCAAATCGTCGATATAGGGTTGAGTAAAATCTTCGGGCAACAACTGTCCCCCATAACCGTAAAGCTGCACTTTGGCGGGATCAATGCCCATTTTGCGTAAGTCATCGAAGCTGAGCTTGTAGATGCCTGTATTTTCGACACTGATTTTGATGAATTTTCCGCTGCTCAACCTGGAGCTTTCGGCATAACGCTGTCCCGGCGATTCTGCGCCCGGTTGCTCCTGCAACGAAGAAACGAAATGCGGAGTATCCTCTTGCCCATCCTCATTCAGCAAACCGGCAGTTGCCTCCCTGATATAGGCCCATTCAAAGGAAAGCAACCTGTAATAACGTCCGTTCTTGTGCAGGAAGGGATAAAAGTATAAATCCCAGACAGCCTCTTTACGCTGAATGCCTTTGTTGATGTGAAGTTCGAGACTGTCGGGAAACTTATCAAAAAGCAACTTATAAGCCTGTAAATCTTTGCCTTTGATTTCTTCCCATACCGGAAATCTGAGTTCCGGCCTTAGTATATCGGCTGCGGGCCGAAAAGTTTCGGAATAAAGCGGCAAGCCTCCCTCTTCGATCTGCACAGCTCCCTCGAAAGACCACAACCTTCCGCCCTGGGCAGAAAGGCTGTAATACCAATCGAGGCTGTGTGCATAAGAAGCCGTAAAAATACAACTCAGGATTAAGCTCCAAATCGCCTTATATAGTTTCATGTAGTTTCGATGCTATCCAACAGAGAGGAAACGGAAATTCGGCCACTCTATTGTCATTTTACCCTTAAATGCAACATCTTTTCACCTTCGAGCCAGGCCTCGAGGTGATCTTCTTTGTGTACCGGCCCCACTCCACAAGGAGTACCCGTAAAAAACAGATCGCCGGTTTTCAGGGTAAAAAAACGGCTGGCGTAGGCTATTATCCGGTCCACCCCAAACAACATTTCGGCTGTAGAGCCCTGTTGCACCGTTTTTCCGTTCAGGTCGAGCCTGAAATGTAATTGCTGTATATTTTCAAACCGGTTCTTGGGGATAAAATGCCCTACTACAGCCGACTGGTCGAATCCTTTGCTTATTTCCCAGGGCAAACCACAGGCTCTGAGGTTTCTTTGTAAATCGCGGGCTGTCAAATCCAGACCCAGGGTGATTTCATCGTAATAGCGATGGGCAAATTTTTCGGCTATGTTTTTGCCTAACCTGCTTATTTTTACCACCAGTTCAACTTCGTAATGAATTTCCTGCGAGAAATCGGGCAGGAAAAAAGGCTGTTTATCGGAACAGAGAGCCGAATCGGGTTTGATAAAAAGAACCGGCTCTTCGGGTATTTCCGACTTTAATTCTTGAATATGAGGGAGATAATTCATCCCGACAGCAACAATCTTCATATCTTCTCAGAGCTTGGCTTCCATCCGGTTGTACATCACCGCCAAATGGGCATAAATGGAAGTATTTTGTACAACAATATCTTCGGGGACGTGAATCCTGAAAGGAGTAAAATTCCAGATGGCCCGAATACCGCCTTGAATTATTTCTTCTGCTACTTTCTGAGCTTCCCGCACGGGGACGGTCAAAATGCCGATAGAAGCATCAATCTTAGCTTGAATGCCGGGGTAATCTTTGATATGATAAACCGGAACACCTTGAATGGTAGTACCAACCACCCGGGGATTGACATCGAAGCCGGCCAGAATTTCCAGCCCGAACTGCGACAAACCCTTGTCGTGTAGCAGTGCAGCCCCCAGGTTACCCACACCAAACAAAAAAGCTTTACGTATTTTTGTAAAACCCAGGTATTCCTCCAGCACGGAAATCAACGACTGTACATCGTAACCTATTCGGGTCTTGCCGCTTATTTCGAGAAAAGAAAGATCTTTGGCAATCTGGGGAGCACTCACGTTGATGGCTCTCGATATCTGAGTAGACGATATTCGGATTTCACCCCGGGCCGCCGCCATTTTAAGAAAGGCCAGGTACCAGGGCAGACGCCTGAGTGTAGGTTCAGGGACAGTTGATCCCTTTTTTATTTCGTTCATCCTCAATACTAAATGTAGATTTGGCGCAAAAATAATAAAATAATTCTAATGGACTCACAAAATTTTGTGAGTCCATAAAGGCAGTTTATTTTTGTCCAAAGTCCGGCAGGACCATATAAATAATAACCTATTAACGATCAAACTCTATGCCCGCACAAGATTGGAAAGAGCGCCTTGCAGCCCTGGCCAAAATCTCAAAAGAGCAAACAGAAAACACTGAAACACCGATGTTTAGTTCTGCTTCTAACCCGAAACAGGAACACCAAAACCCGGCCTCTAGTGCTGCACCGGTAAAAAAAGGACAGCTCTGCATCCGTTTCGAAAAACGCAACGGCAAACCCGCCACCATTATAAGTGAATTCAAGGGCAGCCAACAGGAACTCATGGAATTGGCCAGGCAATTGAAAAGCACATTGGGCATAGGCGGCTCAGCCAAAGACGACGAAATTTTGCTACAAGGCGATCTGCGCGACAAAATCGCGCCTTACTTACAGAAATTAGGGTATTCGCTCAAAGGCGATTATAAAAAGAATGGTTCCCGGTAGTCAAGCGGAAACCATTCTTTTATAGGATTGGAAATACTGCTCCCTGATTCAATCCAAAACTAAAGGCGGAGCAGGAAAGGCAGGCAAGCGAAATACTATTTCCTGATTCAATACAACCGGATTCGATTACTCCTGATTCAAGGTAACACGCTTGAAATCAACGGGAACTAAATCTTCATCTACGCTCTTGAGGTACTGAGCTACCGAAATCTTACCGTCTTTAATAAAAGCTTGTTCCATTAAAGTGGATTCCTGATAAAATTTATTCAGACGACCCTGAGCGATCTTATCGAGTATATTTTCGGGTTTGCCTTCCTGGCGGGCCTTTTCACGACCGATTTCAAGTTCCTGCTGCACGATTTTGGCGGGCACGGAAGCTCTGTCGAGCGAAACCGGATTCATGGCGGCTATTTGCATGGCCACGTCGCGGGCTGCCTGATATTCGGATTCTTTGTTGAAACCTACAATGGTTGCCAGCTTATTTCCGGGATGCACGTAATGCATCACAGAAGCAGCTTTCACACATTCGTAATAACCCAATTCCATTTTTTCGCCTGTAATACCACTGCGTTCGGTAACCAGATCGGCCACTGTCCTGCCATCCATAGTGCTGTTTTGCAGAGCTTCGAGGCTTTCGGGCTTTGTTGCCAGAGCTAAATCGAGGATAGATTTGGTAAGAGCAATAAAATCCTGGTTTTTGGCCACAAAATCGGTTTCACATTTCAGGGCTACGATGGCGGCAAATCCATCTTTGCAGTCCGCCAATACGCATCCTTCGGAAGCTTCCCTGTCACTGCGTTTTGCAGCAATTGCCTGACCTCTTTTGCGAATGATTTCTATCGCTTTTTCCATATCGTTGTTCGCTTCGGTAAGCGCGTTCTTACAATCCATCATCCCGGCCCCGGTCATAGAACGGAGTTTCGAGATATCTGCCATAGTTACTGCCATAATTCTTCTTTTTTTTGTAAACAATCTTCGTCACCGGTTCCATTCCGGCATGTTCCGACTATTCGTCGTCGTCTTTCATAAACTTCGAGGTTACCCTTGCTTTCAGTGCTTCCTCGTCTTCTTTTTGGATACGTTCCCTGCGTGCTGTCTTGGGACGGCGCTCTCTGCGGCTTACGTTTTCGTTACCCTCTTCTTCTTCGGCAACGGCAGCAGCAGCATCGGCATCGGCTTTTTCAATCTTGCGTTCTTCCAGACCTTCGGCAATAGCGGCACAAACCGTCGATACTATAATATCGATGGATTTGGTGGCGTCGTCGTTGGCGGGAATAACGAAATCGATGTTGGAAGGATCGGAATTGGTATCGACCATGGCAAAAACGGGGATACCCAAACGATTGGCCTCGTGAACGGCAATTTGTTCTTTCATAACATCGACCACAAACAAAGCCGAAGGCAATCTGTTCAAATCGGCAATACTGCCCAGGTTCTTTTCCAACTTGGCTCTTTTGCGACCAATCTGTAAACGCTCCCTTTTGGACAAATTGCTATACGTACCGTCTGTAAACATTTTGTCGATAGTAGACATTTTCTTTACAGCTTTGCGGATGGTGGGGAAATTGGTGAGCATTCCTCCGGGCCAACGCTCTATAACATAGGGCATATTGACGGATGCAGCCTTTTCGGCAACGATTTCTTTGGCCTGTTTTTTGGTGGCAACAAAGAGTATTTTCTTTCCCGAACGGGCAAAATTTTTCATCGCCTCGGCAGCCTCGTCCAGTTTGGTAATTGTTTTGTGCAGGTCTATAATGTGGATGCCGTTACGTTCCATAAATATGTACGGAGCCATGGCGGGGTTCCATTTTCTTTTAAGGTGTCCGAAATGCACTCCGGCTTCCAGTAATTGATCAAAATTAGTTCTTGACATGATGGTTTATTAATTTCGTTTACATTCTTTTGGGGCTCATTCAATCGTCCGGTAGTTCTCGGCCTGAGCCGGAAGTCCTGACCATTTAGATACTAAACGCTACTTTTTCATTTATCGAGCAGTGGTATCAAAATATTAACGCTTGCTGAACTGGAATTTCTTCCTTGCTTTGGGACGACCCGGTTTTTTGCGTTCCACAATGCGGGAATCGCGGGTCATAAACCCTTCGGCCTTCAAAGCAGGCTTATCTTCGGGATTGATTTTAACAAGGGCGCGGGAAATGGCCAGGCGCAAAGCCTCGGCTTGTCCTTTGAAACCGCCTCCTTTAAGGCTTACGTTGATATCGTATTTCCCGTCAACTTCCAGTTTTTTTAGCGGCTGTTTAACCACATACTGAAGAATATCGGAAGGAAAATACTCCGACAGATCCTTTTTGTTGATATTAATGGTTCCGTTTCCTTCAGTAACAAATACACGGGCAATCGCTGCCTTTCTTCTTCCTATTGCATTTACTGCTTCCATAATTTATTTAAGTGAGTTTAAATCGATTGCCTTTGGCTTTTGTGCCTGATGAGGATGTTCGTTTCCTGCATACACATACAAATTGTTGATAATAGCTTCACCCAAACGGTTTTTGGGAAGCATACCCCTTACCACTTTCCGGTATAGACTTAATGGATCCTTGGCCATTAACGATGCCGGAGTAAATTTTCTTTGCCCACTCGGATATCCCGTGTGGCGCAAATAAATGCGATCATTCCATTTCGAACCGGTAAGCCTGACTTTATCCGCATTGATAATGATGACATTGTCACCACAATCCACATGGGGTGTAAAGCTTGGTTTGTACTTACCTCTCAGCAACTTGGCAACCTTCGTCCCCAAACGTCCCAATACTTGATCGGTTGCATCAACTACAACCCATTCTTTTTGAGCCGTTGCCTTGTTAACAGAAATGGTCTTGTAACTCAAACTGTCCACTGCTTTTTTTGGATTTTAATTGTTAATTAATTATCGTATAAAATAAACAAATCTCAAGGCTTTCGAGCTTAATTCCTTATGAACTAAAATCTTATTAAAAAACCATAGAGAATTGGCCTGCAAAAGTACGGCGAATTTTCGTATCTCACAAAAGAATCTACGTTTTTTTTTGACTACCTTTGCGCCTGTTATTTTGAATTACGCCTATGAAACCTTTGTTTTTGATTTCGAACGATGATGGTATTCACGCTCGTGGAATACGCTGCCTTATTGATGTATTGAGACCTTTGGGAGATATGTTGGTAGTGGCCCCCGAAACCGAACGATCCGGTATGTCTACGGCTTTTACCCTAAGAGAGCCTCTCACCTGCAAACCGGTATCAAAAGAAGAAGGCCTGATCCAATATTCGAGCAACGGCACACCGGTAGATTGCATCAAACTGGCACTGAATCTGCTGACCGACGAGCGTAAACCCGATCTGATCATTGCCGGCATCAACCACGGTTTCAACGGCTCCATAGCCATCCATTATTCCGGGACCATGGGAGCCGTACTCGAAGGCTGCATGGCCGGCTACCCGTCGATAGGCTTTTCCATAGACGACCACAGAGAGGAGGCTAATTTTGAGCCTTCCCTGCCCCACATTCGCAACATTGTGCAGGCAGTGCTCGACAATGGCCTGCCTTACGGCGTCTGCCTCAACGTGAACATTCCAAAGCACGACGAAATCAAAGGAACCAAGATATGCCGCCAGGGCAAGGGACGCTGGGTCGAAGAATTTATCCCCTGTTCGCATCCCGACAATGCCAAACGTTACTGGCTGACCGGCAAATTTCTCAACCTTGAAGAAAATGCCGGCGACAACGACCTGACATCCATGCGCCAGGGTTATATTTCGGTGGTGCCCTCATGCATCGACGTAACCAACCATTCTCTTATCGGTCAACTGCAAACCTGGGGGTTTTGAGTTATTGAGCCTTTGAACTGATGAAGTACTATCTAATTGCCGGTGAAGCTTCGGGCGACATGCACGCCGCCAACCTGATGGCAGCCTTAGTCGAAAAAGACCCCAAGGCCGAATTTCGCTTTTTGGGAGGAGATAAAATGGCCGCCATAGGAGGAACGCCCTTGATTCATTACAAAAAAATGGCCTATATGGGCATCCTGCCGGTAATACTTCACGCACGGACTCTGCTCCGCAATATGAGAATCTGCAAAAAAGACATCCTGAGCTGGCAACCCGATCTACTCATACTGATCGATTATCCGGGCTTCAACCTGAATATTGCCGCTTACATCAAAAAAAAGCAACCCGGCCTCCCCATACATTATTATATCTCGCCCAAACTCTGGGCCTGGAAAGGCTACCGCATACGCAACATCCGCCGCGACATCGACCGACTGTATTCCATACTCCCTTTCGAAAAAACCTATTTCGACCGGAAAAATTACCGGGCCTTTTATGTGGGTAATCCCAGTCTGGACAGTATAGAAGCCTTCAAAAACAGCAAGCCCGATTTAAAGGGCTGGCGCGAAAAGCAGCAACTGACACAAAAACCCATTATTGCTCTGCTGGCAGGCAGCCGACGCCAGGAAATCAAAGCCAACCTGCCTCTGATGCTCAGGGTGGCCTCCGCCTATCCCGATCATCAACTTGTACTGGCCGGAGCTCCGGGCATAAACAAAGATTTTTACGCCCCCTACATAAAAAACTACGACTGCCGGCTGGTCTACGACGAAACTTATTCTTTGCTCGCCCAAAGCAAGGCAGCCCTGGTAGTTTCGGGCACGGCCACCCTGGAAACAGCCTTGTTCGGAGTGCCGCAAGTGGTTTGCTACGCCCTGTGGATTGGAGGTTTTTTATACAAAATAGGGCGTAAATACCTGATTCGCACTCCCTTTATTTCGCTGGTCAACCTGATCGCTGAAAAAGAGGTGGTGGTGGAATTGGTGGCCAACGAATACAACTATGAACAGCTCAAAAACGAATTGAATAAAATTTTGTACGATTCGGCCTATATCGCGGAAATGCAAGAGGCTTACGGCTTTATGCGTAAAAAACTAGGCGAACCGGGAGCTGCCGGCCGAACAGCAAGCCTGATTTACAACCACTTGACCTAAAGTAAGCTAAAAGGAATCGACCTAGATTTTGCACAAAGAAAAAGACAGACACAATTATTTTTTCTATCTTTGTAGCTTGAAAAAAATCTGCGTTGGTTTATGGGGAAAATTATAGCATTAGCCAATCAAAAAGGCGGTGTAGGTAAGACCACCACCGCCATCAATCTGGCGGCCTCGCTGGCTGTACAGGAAAAGAAGGTCTTGCTGGTCGATGCAGACCCGCAGGCCAACGCTTCGTCGGGACTGGGCATAGACATCAGGCAAGTCGGCATCAGCATTTACGAATGCATGATCGACGGAGCAAATCCCGCCGATGGCATACAAAAAACCGCCATAGAATACCTGGATATTTTGCCCTCTCACATCGATCTGGTAGGAGCTGAACTGGAAATGATCAACATCGAAAACCGGGAGAAGATTCTGTCTGCTGTGTTGCAGCCTCTAAAAAGTTCCTACGATTATATTCTGATTGACTGTTCTCCCTCTCTGGGACTCATCACCGTCAACTGCCTGACGGCTGCCGACTCTGTGTTGATTCCCGTACAATGCGAATACTTCGCCCTGGAGGGTATCAGCAAGTTGCTCAACACCATCAAGATCATCAAAAGCCGGCTAAATACCGGACTGGAAATTGAAGGCTTTTTGCTGACCATGTACGACCAACGCCTGCGCTCGGCCAGACAGGTGGCCGATGAGGTCCGCCGGCATTTTCAAGGCCTGGTATTCAAAACAGTCATTCAACGCAACGTTACCCTGAGTGTGGCCCCGAGCCACGGACAGCCGGTGATGCTCTACGATGCCGACTCCAGAGGAGCCATCGACCACATTCAACTGGCTCTGGAAATTATTCGCAAAAACAAGTAAGCCCCTTACGCTATGGCAGCAAAAAACAGACTGGGAAGAGGATTGGATGCCCTGATCAGCACCGAAGACATACAAACCGTAGGCTCATCGTCCATCAGCGAGGTTGAGCTGGAACTTATCAGGCCCAATCCCGAACAACCCAGAACCGATTTTGAGCCCGAAGCCCTCGAGGAACTGGCCATTTCCATCCGGGAAATCGGTATTATCCAACCCATCACCCTGCGCAAAATGGACGATGGCTATTACCAGATCATCTCGGGAGAACGCCGTGTACGCGCTTCCAAATCCATAGGACTTAAAAAAATCCCGGCCTACATCAAAACCGCCGAAGACGACTCGATGATGGAAATGGCTCTGATCGAGAATATACAGCGCGAAGACCTCAATGCCATCGAAATCGCTTTGGCTTACCAAAAATTGGCCGAAGTCTACAAACTGACCCAGGAAAAACTCAGTGAGCGCATAGGCAAAAAAAGAACCACCATCAGCAATTACATACGTTTGCTCAAGTTGCCGGCCGAAATTCAGATGGGGCTCAAAAACAAAACCATCGATATGGGACATGCCCGGGCGCTGATCAATGTAAAAAGCCCCGCTCTGCAGCTGGCCATTTACGAAGAAATTCTGAAACAAGGCTTATCGGTGCGCAAAGTCGAAGAATTGGTTCGCAACGAAGAAAGCGGCAAATCGAAAAACTTCAAAAAGCCCCTTCCCCGCAAGACTTCCGAAGAATACCTGGACTTACAAAAACAGCTTTCACAGAAACTGGGCACCAAAGTGCGCTTCAGTATAAACGAAAAGGGCAAAGGCAGCATCAGCATTCCCTTTGACTCGGAAAAAAAGCTCGAAGAAATACTGCTCAGTCTCGACAAATTGTTTAACTAAACAAGACCTGAACCGGATCGATAAGAAGATGGGCTATTTCGCCAAAATCATACCAATACTGCTTTTTTGCTGTCTGGCCTGCCGGTCGGCAACCCAAGACAGCACGGTCCTCGTGGCGGACAGTCTTTCTTCGGTACTTGCCGACGATCTCTCTCGCGACGGAGCAGACGGCTTCCTTACTGCAGACAGCCTCTTTTTGAGGCCCGACATGGAAAGCTTTATGAATACCGATACTGCCGCCCGGGAACGGCAATTGTTCAAGCCCCTTCCCTCCAAAGCTCTGTGGTACGCCGCCCTATGCCCGGGTTTGGGACAGTTTTACAACCGGAAATACTGGAAACTGCCGATTGTAGCGAGCGGGGTCGTGGGGCTTGCTTACGCCATAAGCTGGAACGGAAAATATTATGTTGCCTATACCAACGCCTACAGAGACATCAGCGACAACAACCCCGACACCAACAGTTTTTTGGACTTACTGCCGCCGGGCTATTCCTATACCGAGTCGCAATTGCGAACGGTGCTCAAAAATCGTCAACAGACCTTTCGCAGGCAACGCGATTTGAGCATCATCGGAGCCGTGGGCTTTTATTTAATTTGCATCCTGGATGCCTACGTCGATGCCGAGCTGTTCGATTTCAACGTCAGTCCCGACCTGAGTATCCGCCTGCAACCTGTCCGGCAGGCCCCCGGAATAGATCACGCAATGGAAGTATCCTGTTTATTCAGGTTTTAACAACAACGAGAAAAACCGATTATGAAAAGAATCATCTATATACTGCTTATTTTAGGCTTGTCTGCGTCGCCCGCATTATCCGCGTCGCCTGAATCATCTACGTCGCCTGAATCTTCTGCATCATCTGCATCGCCTGAATCTTCTACATCGCCCGCAGCCGGACAATTTTTTAAGAAGATATTCACTAAAAAAAGCTCAATGGAGCAAACCGAGGGCCTCCCCGGGGAAGCAGGCAATCTGCCGCAGCAAAAAAGAGTGAACGGCAAACAGACCGGCAAAAAACTGCCGGACAGCTTGTCCAACCCGGAGAAAACCGGGCAAGACAACCTGTTGGCCGAAGAGGACGCACCGGCCATTGAAATGAATCTCGATTCAATAGAAAACAGCCTCTTCAGCGAAGGGCTGAAGATACTGATCGAAATGGATTCCAGCCATTATTTCGACGATCCCGGCCTGGATCCCTCTTTTCATTTCAATGCCAACACCGACAGCCTTATTTACGAATGGCAAAGGCAGTCCCTGCTGATTTTTGACGAAAACTGCCGACCCACTCTTACAGACAGCTCTGCCACACCCGAAACGACCTACATTCAACGGCTTATGGATTTACCCAACATCATCGAAATGCCCTACAACAGAATAGTAAGACGTTTCATCGACCTCTATCTGAACGAAAGGAGGATGCAGGTAGAAGCCATGCTGGGAGCGGGAGTCTATTATTTTCCACTGTTTGAACAGGTACTCGACCAAAATGGTTTGCCCATAGAACTCAAATATTTGCCCGTCATTGAATCGGCGCTGAATCCCAAGGCTGTTTCCAGAGTCGGCGCCACCGGTTTATGGCAATTTATGTACGCCACCGGCAAGATGTACGGACTCCAGATCAACAGCCTTACCGACGAAAGGCGGGATCCGGTTAAATCGACTTATGCCGCCGTCAAATACCTGAAGAGTCTCTACTCTATGTTTGGCGACTGGAACCTGGCCATAGCAGCCTACAACTGCGGCCCGGGCAATGTGAACAAAGCCATACACCGCTCAGGCGGGAAACGCAATTTTTGGGAAATCTACTATTACCTACCCCGGGAAACCCGCAGCTATGTGCCCCTGTTCATTGCCGCCAATTATGTGATGACCTATTATTCCGAACACGGTATTTGTCCGGCCCAAAACAATTTTCCCCCGGTGATTGATACTTTTATGATCCATCAAAACATGCACTTCCAGCAAATTGCCGAAGTCTGCCAGATACCGATGCAGGAAATAAAATTATTGAATCCCCATTTCAGAAACGAGATTGCTCACGGCACCGCCACCAAGGCCGGCATACTCTATCTGCCCATGGAATATTCGCCCGTCTTTACAGAATTGCAAGACAGCATTCCCCGTTATAAAGAACAGGAATTGCTGGCTTCGAGGCTGGTTTCGGTTCAATCGGGACAAGCGGGGCCAACCGATGCCATTGTTTACAGGGTAAAACGGGGCGACAACCTCTCGGTAATTGCATCAAGACACAACGTAAGTGTTCAAAAGCTGAAAAACTGGAATAACCTTAAGAGTAATACGTTGCAAATTGGGCAACGACTGCTTATTTATTAACGATTAAATAGTACCTTCGCATAAAACTCTGCACAGAGGCCGATTATGGATATTTTACAGGCAACAAATCCTGAAGAAGAAAAAATCTTTGAGCAATTTCAGCTTTTGCTCAACGATTACCTGAATTCAAACCATCGCAAAAAAGTGGATTTGATTACCAAGGCATTTAAGTTTGCTTACAATGCCCATAGAGGTGTCAAACGCCGCTCGGGAGAGCCTTATATAATGCATCCTCTGGCCGTAGCCCGCATCTGTTGCGCCGAAATCGGTCTGGGTTCCACCTCTATCTGTTCCGCTCTTTTGCACGACGTGATAGAAGACACCGAGTTTACCGTCGAAGACATCCGAAACAACTTCAACGACAGAATTGCCTCCATAGTGGAAGGTTTGACAAAGATCTCCGGAGGAATCTTTGGGGAGAACGCTTCCACTCAAACCGAAAATTTCAGGCGCCTGCTCCTGACCATGTCCGAAGACATCCGGGTAATCCTGATAAAAATGGCCGACCGCCTGCACAACATGAGGACCCTAAGCGCCCTGTCGCCAAGCAAACAATACAAAATTGCCGGCGAAACCATGTATTTGTATGCTCCGCTGGCCCACCGTCTGGGATTGAACCGGATCAAAACCGAACTCGAGGAACTGAGTTTCAAATACGAGCATCCGGAAGCTTACGAACAAATCACACATAAACTGGCCATCACGGCCGAATCGCGAAAGGCACTATACTATTCCTTTATAGAACCCGTTAAGCACGAACTGGATAAACTGGACTTGAAATACTACATCAAGGAAAGAGTAAAAACAGCCTACTCCATCTGGAAGAAAATGACCACCAAAAACATCCGGTTCGAAGAAATCTACGACCTTTTGGCTGTCCGTATCATTTTCGATTCGCCCGATATCGAGGACGAAAAAGAGATGCTTGCCCTCGAAAAGAAACAATGCTGGGATATATATTCCACCATCACCAATATTTACAAGCCTCACCCTGACCGTTTACGCGACTGGGTAAACAACCCAAAAGCCAATGGTTATCAAGCTCTGCACACCACGGTGATGGGCTTTACCGGCGATTGGATCGAAGTCCAGATCCGCAGTACCAGAATGCACAGCATTGCCGAAAGAGGTTTTGCCGCCCACTGGAAATACAAACTGGGCGAAATCGAAGAAGACAACGAGCTCAACCATTGGATACTCACCATCAAGGAGATTTTGGAAAGCCCCGAGCCCAACACCCTCGATGTGCTGGACACCATCAAGATGAACCTGTTTTCGTCCGAAATCTTCGTATTTACCCCCAAGGGAGAGATCAAAACCCTGGCTCAGGGAGCTACCGCCCTGGATTTTGCCTTCGAGGTGCACAGCGAGTTGGGCTACCGTTGCATCGGTGCCAAAGTCAACCATCAATTGGTACCCATGAGCCATGTGCTCAAAAGCGGCGACCAGGTGGAAATTCTCACCTCCGAAAACCAAACTCCCCGCTACGAATGGCTGAAGTTTGTTACCACCGGCAAGGCTCATTCCAAAATTAAAGCCCGTTTTCGCAGAGACAACCGCGAAACAATAAAAAAAGGTGAAGAACTGCTCAATGAATTTTTCAACAAGTATCACTTAACGGCCGACGCCGACAATGTCCAGGTGTTGCTGACCAACTGCAATTGCATTAATAAGGAAGAACTTTTGATGAAGCTGGGTACCGGCGAATTGACACTAAACAACGCCGAAGCCGAACTCTTCAAAAAAGACAATCAGAACCTGCTGGTCAAATATTGGAAACTCACCTTCGGATCGAAGAACAGCAAACAGGAAAAGGAAAAAGGGAAAGAAAAAGAAAAGGGAAAAGAAAACAAAACCATCGACTTAAAATCGACACACCGGCTTACCGAAGAATCTGTTCTGAACGAATACCACCTGTCGGATTGCTGTCAGCCCATACCGGGAGACGCCGTACTCGGTTTCGTAGCCCAAAACGGCATTATCCACGTACATAAACGGCAATGCCCCATTGCCATGCGCCTGAAAAGCAGCTACGGCGACCGCATCGTTTCTGCCGAATGGGCCACACACAAAAAATTATCTTTCGCCGTCGAAATAGAAATTACCGGCCTCGACACCGTAGGCACGATCAATCAGATCACCCGCATCGTCTCCGACGAATTTTCGGTAAACATCAACAAACTCAACTTCGAATCCAAAGACGGCGTATTCCGAGGCTCCATGACCGTTTACGTCCACGACGTAGAAAGCCTTAACCACCTCTGCAACAAAATCTCCAAACTCAAAAACATCAAATCCGTCACCCGCGTAGAACGCCAAAATAAGTTGATGGGGGTGGAAGAGTGAGTTTTTGGAGGGGGTGGTGGGAGGTTTTGGAGAGCAATAAAAAACACTAACAACGGCATAAAAGAAAGGCGAGGCATAAGCCCCGCCTTTAGTGTTTTCACAACGGAATAATCCTTATTGTGATTTGCTTTCAAAACTATAGGCACAAAAGTAAACGTTTAATTTTAGAAAACAAATATTTTTTTAGATAAAATCTTGTTTTTACTTTTACAGCTAAATAAACAAAGACATACATATCATGAAAAAGATTCTGGGCTTGGACTTGGGAACCAACAGTATCGGGTGGGCACTGGTCAACGAAGCAGAAAGCGAAAAAGAAAAATCATCCATTATTAAATTAGGCGTTCGTGTTAATCCTCTGACAGTTGATGAACAACAAGACTTTCAAAAGGGGAAAAGTATAACCACTAATGCAAGCCGTACATTAAAACGTAGCATGCGCAGAAATTTGCAACGTTATAAGCTACGGCGTGAAAATTTAATCGAAATTCTTAAAGAAAATGGTTTTATCTGTGATGATACTATTTTGTCCGAAAACGGGAACTTTACAACATTCGAAACATATCGTCTGAGAGCCAAAGCTGCAACGGAAGAAATTTCATTAGAGCAATTTGCCCGTGTTCTTTTAATGATTAACAAAAAACGCGGCTATAGATCTTCGCGTAAAGTGAAGGGTACAGAAGATGGAACAGC
Source organism: Bacteroidales bacterium UBA1402 (assembly GCA_002305085.1). Taxonomy (GTDB): domain Bacteria; phylum Bacteroidota; class Bacteroidia; order Bacteroidales; family UBA1402; genus UBA1402. Next base: position 160,560 of record DBQE01000002.1, read on the forward strand.
GATAGACGGAATGGATATTGCTAAAAAACTATACGATGAAAACCTTACACCAGGGCAATATTGTATGCAGTTGATAAAAGCCGGAAAAAAACAATTGACCGATTTTTATCGTTCCGATTTACAGACGGAATTCGATCGACTATTTGACAAGCAAATGTCTTTTTATCCCGATATCCTTTCCTACGATTTAAAAAAGGAGCTTCGTGATAAAAAGCGAGATGCCACGTGGGCCATCTGCGCAAAGGCATTTAAAGAAAAAGGTGTTGAATTGGTCGGAATTAAACGCCAAGGGACAACAAATGAACAAAAAATTGAGAATTACACATGGCGTGTAAAAGGATTGTCGGAAAAATTGGATTTGGAGCAATTGGTTATTGTTTTACAACAAATTAATACTCAAATCAACAATTCAAGCGGTTACCTCGGAGCCATCAGCGACCGAAGCAAGGAGCTTTATTTCAACAAACAAACCGTTGGGCAATATCAGATGGCAATTTTGGAAAAAAACCCAAATGCTAGCCTGAAGAATATGGTCTTTTACCGCCAAGATTATATGGATGAATTTGATACTATTTGGGAAAAACAAGCCGAATTTCACGAAGAATTAACTGATGAGTTAAAACGTGAAATACGCGATGTCGTCATTTTCTATCAACGCAATCTGAAAAGCCAGAAAGGGCTGCTCAGTTTATGTGAATTCGAAAGTCGAAAAATGGAAGTAGAAATAGACGGAAAGAAGAAAATAAAAAACGTCGGCAGTCGAGTAATCCCACGAAGCTCCCCGCTTTTCCAAGAATTTAAAATATGGCAAACCTTAAATAACATCGAAGTCTTCGGTAAGGGCAAGAGTAAGAAAAAAAGTCATTCGTCTTTGTCCTATGAAACCGAAGATCCACTAGAGAATGGTGGACAGCGCGAGCTTTTTCAAGAAGAAAAGGAATTGTTGGCGGTTGAACTTTCTATTAAAAAAGAACTTAAAAAATCCGATGTTTTAAAATTACTTTTCAAAAATGCCAAGGAGTTAGATTTAAATTTCCCGTCTATTCAGGGCAACCTTACACAGGCAACTTTATTTGATGCTTACAAACAAATAGTTGAATTTAGCGGACATGAAATCGACGTTGAAAAACGACCCGCAGCAGAAATTATTCGTTCTGTGGAAGAAATATTCAAAGCATTAAATATTGATACCGATATACTGTATTTTGATTCAGACAAAGCTCCTGATCAGCAAAAGATGTATAAACTCTGGCATTTGCTTTATTCATTTGAGGGCGACAATTCCAAAACAGGCAACGAAAATTTAATTATCAAGCTGTCAGAATTGTACGGATTCAATAGAGAATATGCTTCTGTTTTGGCAAACTTAACGTTTCAGGACGATTACGGTAGCCTCTCGGCTAAGGCAATCCGTAAAATTTTGCCTTATTTAAAAGCAGGGAATAAATACCACTTAGCTTGTGAATATGCTGGTTATCGACATTCGATGAGCTCAATGACGACCGAAGAGTTAGAGGCAAAAATATACAAAGACCGCCTGGAGATTTTGCCTAAAAACTCTCTACGCAATCCTGTCGTTGAAAAGATTTTGAATCAGATGGTAAATGTAGTAAACACTCTTATCGACAATTATGGAAAGCCGGATGAAATCCGTATTGAGCTGGCGCGGGAATTGAAAAAAAGTGCTAAAGAACGGGAGGAATTGACAAAACATATTGCCGAAACAACGAAGTTACACGAACAATATAGGGATATCCTGTCAAAACCGCCGTTCAACCTATCATACATTAGCCGAAACGATATTATTCGTTACAAACTGTACGAAGAATTAAAAGATAACGGCTACAAAACTTTCTATTCCAATACTTATATTTCTCCGTCAGCTGTGTTCAGTGGAGACTTTGACGTTGAACATATTATTCCACAATCGCGTTTATTCGATGACTCATTTTCCAATAAGACTTTGGAACTGAGGAGTATTAATCTTGAAAAAGGGAACAAAACCGCACACGACTTTGTCAAAGAAAAATACGGTGAAACAGGTACAGAAAACAGCCTTGATAGTTACCTGGTTCGCATTGAAGACTTGTTAAAAAAAGGTGTCATCTCCCGTGCAAAATTCAACAAACTCAAAATGCAGGAAAAAGACATACCAAACGGCTTTATAGAACGTGACATCCGTGACACGCAATATATTGCACGATATGCCAAATCAATGCTTGGAGATTTAGTGAAACATGTCGTTTCTACCACAGGTTCAATTACAGATCGCTTGCGCGACGACTGGCAGCTGATAGATGTGATGAAAGAAATTAACTGGGAAAAGTACAATAGTCTCGGTTTGACGGAAGAGTTTTCCAACGAGGAAGGGCACAGAATACGAAAAATAAAGGACTGGACAAAGCGCAATGACCACCGTCACCATGCGATGGATGCTCTTACGGTCGCATTTACAAAAAGGTCGTATATTCAATATCTCAACAATCTCAATGCACGCAGGACCAATGATGAACTGGGTATTTCTAGCGCCGAAAAAGACGATTCTGATAATTTCTCGATCAGTTCGGAAGATATGCGACTGAATACCAGGGATGTGTTGGGTATTGAAAAAAAAGAATTAGAAAGAGACAAAAAGGGAAAACTCAGGTTTAAACCACCTATGCCTTTAAACGAGTTTCGTGAAGAAGCCAAACGTCATTTAAAGAACACTCTGATTTCAATAAAATCCAAAAATAAAGTAACGACAAAGAATATAAACATAACAAAGAAGCTAGGCGGTGTGAATAAAAAAGTACAATTAACACCCCGAGGCGAGTTACACAAAGAAACCATTTATGGAAGCAAGAGACAATATGTGGTTAAAGAAGAAGCCGTTAACGGAACATTCAACGCAACGAAAATCGGAACGGTTACTAAGCCCGCATACCGCGAAGCTCTTCTAAACCGCCTTCAAGAATCGGCAAACGATCCGAAAAAAGCTTTTACCGGGAAAAACAATCTCTCAAAGAATCCTTTATGGATAAATGAACAATGTACCAAACAGGTGCCCGAAAAGGTTAAAACTGTCACCTTCAAAACTATTTACACCGTTAGAAAGGATGTTTCGCCTGAACTGAATTTGGACAAGGTAATCGATAAAAAAGTGAAGGCGAAATTAGAAGAACGATTGTTTAAATATAATGGAGACGCAAAAAAGGCCTTTTCCAATTTGGAAGAAAACCCGATTTGGTTGGATAAAGAAAAAAGAATCGCCATAAAACGCGTAACCATATCTGGCATCAGTAATGCGGTAGCATTACACGAAAAACGCGACAAAGAAGGAAAACCAATCCTGGATGAAAACGGAAACGGGAAACCTACAGATTTTGTAAACACAGGTAATAACCACCACGTGGCCATTTACTTGGATGCCGAAGGAAATTTGCAGGAAAGCGTTGTTTCGTTTTACGAAGCAGTCTGTCGAAGAAATTTGGGCTTGCCTATAATCGATAAGAGCTATAAGGCAAGCGAAGGCTGGACTTTTCTTTTCAGCATGAAACAAAACGAATATTTCGTATTCCCGAACAAGCAAACAGGATTCAATCCCAATGAAATAGATTTGCTCGACCCGGACAATTATAACTCAATCAGTATGAATTTATTTAGGGTGCAGAAAATATCGACTAAAAATTATTTATTTAACCATCATTCTGAAACAAGAGCAATCACGGGCGATGATTTGAAAAACAAAAAGCAATTATCTGGCATAACATATCATCTTATCCAAAGCCTTCCTCCCATTGCATCAATTGTTAAAGTCCGAGTTAACCATATTGGGGAAATTGTGTCGGTAGGTGAATATTAGTAAATCTGCATAATCCTTATCATACAATAAACGCGCAAAGGATTATGAGGAAATTAGGAACACTTTTAAGACAATAATTCCGCACCTGTAAAAAATCATGATAAAAAAAACTCTTTACTTCGAAAATCCCGCCTACTTAAGCATGAAAAATGCTCAGTTGGTGATCAAACTGCCCGAAGTAGAGTTGAACGACACGCTACCGGAATCATTCAAGAAAGAAGCAGTGAGTACTATCCCCATTGAGGATATAGGTATGGTTATTTTGGACCATAAACAGATTACGCTCACACATGGACTGCTCGAGGCGCTGCTTAAAAACAACTCTGCCATAGTTACCTGCGGCAGCAATCACATGCCCATTGGATTACATTTGCCTTTAGAGGGGAATACCACACAAAGCGAACGAACCCAGACACAGATTGAAGCTTCTCTTCCACTCAAAAAACAAATCTGGCAACAAACCGTTCAGGCAAAAATTAAAAATCAAGCGTATGTACTCAAGACTTGTCGCGGAAAAATCGTAAAGAATATGCTCGCCTGGGCGCGCGACGTTAAAAGCGGCGACAGCGACAACCTTGAAGGACGTGCAGCAGCCTATTATTGGGCTAATATGTTTCCCAATATCGAAGGTTTCCGCCGTGGGCGAGATGAGGTTCCTCCTAATAACTTACTTAACTACGGCTATGCCGTACTTCGAGCCGTAATTGCCCGTTCGTTGGTAGCAAGTGGATTATTCCCCGCGCTTGGTATTCATCATCATAATAGATACAATGCATTTTGCCTTGCCGACGATATTATGGAGCCATATCGTCCGTTTGTAGATAAATTGGTTGTAGAAATTACCGAAACCGGCAATAATTATCAAGAATTGTCCAAGGACATCAAAATGAAACTTTTAACTATTCCTATTCTTGATGTCTATATCAATGGTCAACGCAGTCCGTTAATGATTGCAGCAGGGCATACTACCGCCTCTCTTGCAAAATGTTACTTGGGAGAAATAAGAAAAATAATCTATCCGACATTTGAATAGATTTAGTGAATATAGAATTATGTGGGTACTCGTTTTTTTCGACTTGCCTACTGAAACAAAAAAGGAGAAGAAAGCCTACTCCGACTTTCGGAAAAAACTGATTAACGATGGATTTACCATGTTTCAGTTTTCAATATATTTACGCCATTGTCCAAGTAAAGAAAATGCTGATGTACATATAAAAAGAGTGAAGAATGCTCTCCCACCATTGGGAAATGTTGGTATTTTGTGCATTACCGATAAACAATTTGGACGGATGGAGCTTTTTCAAGGGAGAGAAGAGAAACCCATCAGTACCCCATATCAACAATTAGAATTATTCTAATAGAAATTAAATCCCGCTTTAAGGGCGGGATTTAATGATGAAAAACAGCTGAATTTTTAAACCTAGTTGTTCTTTTAAGTATCTGACGCAGTATCAGTTATGAATATTGTGCTGTTAATCACGTCAAAGAT
>DBQE01000009.1 GCA_002305085.1 Bacteroidales bacterium UBA1402
TGCATTGGGATGTTGAATCTACGCAAGCACGGAACTCAAAATAAGCCTTGCAAATTAGTATGTTTTAGTTTACCTTTGCCGGCGCAAAAAAGGACCGGTAGCTCAGCTGGATAGAGCAACAGCCTTCTAAGCTGTAGGTCTTGGGTTCGAATCCCAACCGGTTCACTTTTGATTGATACATGTCAAAACCACTCAGCAGACGTTTTACATTAATTAGTTAAGTCTCTCTTCTTTAGAGCTATGTCTGCCTGACCTCCGCTTGCGAAATACTACACTCTTTGCAACAAAACACCTCCTTCGCGCCTTTTGAGTGTCCTGAATCCAAGTTCTCCATACGCTTATTCAGTGCTAAAACAGTGTAATTGTACAAAAACCGGCTGTTTTTATATAATCACCTGACATGCAGAAAAATGAACAAAAAAACACTGCTTTTGAAAATTATTAAATTTTAGTCCTTATCTTTCGCGGTCAAAATTTTTAAACAATATGTACAACGGAAAAGTAAAGTTTTTTAACGAGGCCAAAGGTTTCGGGTTTATCAAAGAAACGGAAACTTCAAAAGAGTATTTCGTACACGCCAGTGGTCTTATTGACCGCATCAAAGAGAATGACGAAGTCACTTTCGAACTGGAAGAAGGCAGAAAAGGATTAAATGCAGTAAATGTTAAATTGGTATAACATCTTAACATACACCATTTAGTATAATTGAGAAAAGCTGTGTTTCCCCGGGAACACAGCTTTTTTTATACACAACTTCTAGAAAGGATAGCCTATGGCCAAGTGTAGAGCAAAGTCGTCCCATCGATCGATATGCTTAATTCTCCATCGATCATCCACGGTAAGCCCCGATGGATCAAACACTTTCATGCCCGCATCCACACGAACCAAAAAGAAATTAAAATCGAAACGCAGGCCCAGACCCGCACTGCAAGCCAATTGTTTATAAAACTCATCGAATTGGAACCGACCACCCGGTTGATTGTCGTAGTTGCGTAAAGTCCAGATGTTGCCGACATCCACAAACAAACCACCCTCGAGTACCCAAAATAATTTACTGCGCAATTCCGCATTAATGTCCAGCTTAAGGTCTCCGGACTGATTCATGAAATCGATCGTATTAAGGCTGTTTTTATAGGTTCCCGGCCCCAGGGTTCTGACAGACCATCCGCGTACGGAGTTGGCTCCTCCGGAAAAATAACGTTTTTCAAACGGCAGGACCTTTGAATTACCATAAGGGTAAGCCACCCCCAGACCCGCACGATAAGCAAAACGGTTACGGGGATTCAAAACCACGCTTCTCGCATATTCAAATTCTCCTTTCAGGTATTGTGAAAAGGGGATTTTTCCTATCGTATAAGCTTGATTTTCGCCTTTTTCTGCCTCCAGCAAGGAGTAAGCCAGTCTTAATACATTACCTGCCGATTCAATATTGGCACGTATGGTAAAAAAGGTCCGGTTAGAGACCCCGAAAGGGACACTGGAATAAAGAATTCCATATTGGGTTCGCAATATAAAATGATCTTCGTAACTGTATTTTAAATACGAGTTATCGGTGAGATAGGTCGCTTTGAAAGCAGAGTCCACCCGGGGCATGTAAACATAGGCCAGATCGAGCAAACTCAAATTCTGACGCAAACGTTGATTTCTCCAGACATATTCGACGGCGCTGGAAGCCATGGTTCTTAAAAATTCCGGACGGGACAGGTTATCGTAACTGATTTTGAAATTAGTGTTGGCGTCCACTCTCTTTCTGAAATCACTGGACAAAAAGGGAATTTTGAAGTCCGGGAACTGCAGGCCGATTTCGCCCCCAAACTCTGTATAGTCGTTCTGAAAAGAACTCGACAAAGCCTCATAGGCTCCGCGTAAACTTGTACTAAAAGTTTCTCCGCCTCTGAGCAAATTAAGGTGTGAATAAGTTAGTGTTCCCGCAACACCCAGATCGCCCGCCGTGTTGGTGCCTTCCACATCCATAGAAATTATATTGTTCTTGCCGGGAGTCAATACCACGTAACAATCCAATTGAGCTTCGCCACCTGAACCTGAATCTTGTGCGGTAATTTCTTCAAAACGAATATTGACATATTTCATATTCTGCATGGAGTTGAAGCGGGCGTAAGTTCTGTTCACAGCTCGTGCATCATAATAATCGCCGGGATTAATCATGCAATTATCTACCAACACTTTAGGTTTAATAAAAGGCTTGTCGCGGTATACGACGGCGTAATTCTCGTAGGGTATGGAATCGTAATCCGATAGCGCCATGAAAAAATTGGAAGTTCCCTGTATCCCTAAGTTTCGCAGATAGACCGAACTGGGCACATCCAACATGAAATAAACCCGGTGAATACGGTATTGTTTGTGGGGCACATATTGAGAAACGCCCTCTCGGCTGCGTTGCAAATAAGGTTTGATTATCAACCTTAAATCAACAAGATTCTTGTTGAGGCTGCTGTCTGCTTCAAAACTGAAATGATCTTTATTGACAGCAAAATAGCCATAGTTTCTGGCCCAAGAAACCAGCCGGGAACGCTCTTCGTCGAGTAGGTTGGTATCGAACTTATCTCCTATTTGCACCGCAGACTGAGGCAAAGCATCGTAAATAAGCATATGGAAAGGATCCCGGGGATCGACTTCTACCGTGTAGCTGTTGATTCGGTAGGCCTGATTGGGACGGATGCTGTAAATAGTTTTGATCTTCCTTCCTTTGCTCATTGTCCGGGTTTCTACTTCTGAATCAAAGTAACCCTTGCTGAACAAATAGCGCTCCAAAGCCATAGCGGAACGTTGAGTGAGCAATTCTTCGTAAACCACCGGGGCTTCTCCGATCTTTCTCAGGCTACGATTGATCCATTTGCTTGTGTCCTGGCCGGATATGTTGTATAATCCCAGATTGATTCTGAACAAGCCCCAGAAACGCGAGTTTGGCTGTTGCCGCAGGTAATTCTTTAACTCTTTTTTTGGAAGCTTCTCGTCTTTGAGCTCTATGCTTGTTCCTGTAAGCAATTGCCTGTCTTCCGGCACATATTTAAGTGTATTGCAGGAAAAAAACAACAGGGAAATCAGCACATAAAACAGACTTTTTGCTCGCATTCCGGATTTTCTTATTGCGGCAAATGTACATCATTCCAAGCAATGTTCACAAATTCACATAGATAAATTTCTGCAGGCTGAATTTCTTTTGTAGTTTTGTTTTTCTAAAAAAAACTTATGCTGAGTAAAGCCAAAATCAAGTGGATACATTCGTTGAATCTTAAAAAAAACAGAAAAGAACTCCACTTGTTTGTAGCCGAAGGCCATAAATTGGTAACAGAACTACTGCCTCTTATGTCCTGCCGCTTTTTGACAGCCACCGCAGAATGGCTACAAAAATATCCGGACATTCAGGCTGCTGAAATAGCGGAAGCCTCTTTACAGGAACTCAACAAAGCCAGTAATCAACAACACCCTCAAGAAGTACTGGCCGTTTTCGAAATACCCGACAGAAAACCGGATTTAAATTATTTAAAAAATAACCTAACGCTCGCCCTCGACAATATTCAGGACCCGGGCAATCTGGGCACCATCGTTCGCACTGCCGACTGGTTTGGCATCAATACGCTGCTTTGTTCCGTAGGATGCGCAGATGCTTATAATCCCAAATCCGTTCAGGCCAGCATGGGTTCCATAGCCAGAGTTGCGGTTCATTATGTTAAACTTGAAGAGTTTATCCCTACATTGAACGTTCCTGTTTTCGGCACCTTCCTCGAAGGAAAAAATCTTTATGAGTTCCCGCATCTGCCACAAGCAGCCATAATACTGATGGGGAACGAAAGCAATGGAATTTCCGGCAAACTCAAACCTCTAGTAAACGAAAAACTGTATATCCCTGAATTTCCACCGGGCAGCAAAAGGGCCGAATCGCTCAATGTCTCCATCGCTACAGGAATCATTTGTGCTGCTTTCAGAAGACCGAAAACTAATTCTTGACTTCCCTAATCGTTCTTTTCAAATCTACTGTAACTGGATTTCTATCCTCCCGGAGTACTTTTCCCGACTCCATACCGGGCGTAAAATCTGCCATTGTCCATTCGTTTCTGTCCCGGACAACGGGTTTCGGCCAAAAAGAAATAGTATATAAAATTGAATCGTTCAGGGGAGATAAAAGCACATCACCTGTTTGTGAAACCAGGGTATCCGATAGAACTACCGAGTCTGTTTGCAAGCCCAAAGTATCCGATAAGACAACCGTGTCTGCCTGCAAGCCCAGTGTATCTGATAGGACAACTGTGTCTAATGCCCAAATCTCAAACCACCTGATATAAGAAGCCGTGTCAAGTGCTTCGATAAGATCAGCCTGTTGTTGGGCCAACTCTCGCAATTTTGTCTCTAACTTGTCGCGCCGGTCTACCTCATCCCGGATGGCTTGCAAATTAAGTTCAACCTGTTCATATATCTTTGCATAAACCTTGTACTGCTGACTGTAATGCGCCACAGAATTATAAAAAACCTCTTCGTTAATGCGATGTTTCTCTAATACCCTTCCATAGGCCAGATCCTGAAAAAAAACATCCTCGAGCCCCCGGGACCATTCTGTCTTTTTCTTCCTGTCTACGTTCTGCAACACGGCTTCCGTGAGATAAATATCCGTCAGTACGGCAGCCATCTTTTTTTGTGAAAGGACTTTGCCCTCTTCTTGTCTGCAAGCCGTCAGCACCAGAGCAGACAATCCAAGAAGCAATACTTTGGTCAGTATGTCTTTAATGCTATTCATAAGAGGGTGGTCAGGTCGTGAGAGGAGAACCTGCCTTATCGCTCTTGCCTTTTTTCCCTTTTGTATCCTCGGCGAGGCATGAGCGGTAAAAGATCAACAGTATCAGGATACCTGTAGTGATCGAGGTATCGGCAATATTGAAAACAGGCCTGAAAAACAAAAAGTCCCGGCCACCCCAAATGGGCAGCCAATCGGGCAAAGTGGTGTTTATCAACGGGAAAAACAGCATATCAACCACCTTACCGTAAAAAATCGGAGCGTAACCACCGCCTTCGGGGAAAAATCCGGCTACCTGTCCATAACTGTGATCAAAAATCAAACCATAAAACACGCAATCGATCACATTGCCCAAGGCTCCCGCTATAATAAGTGCTATACTCAAAACATAGCCTGTGGGGAATTGTTTTTTACGGCTTATGTACACCATGTACCATATCAGCAAGCCGGCGGCAATTATTCGAAACAAGGTCAGGAATATTTTGTCAAAAAACTCCCAGCCAAAGGCCATTCCGCTGTTTTCGGTAAAGTAGATATAAAACCAACCCGTCACACGAAAACTTTCGTGCAACTGGAAATGCGTTTTTATATATATCTTAACCGCTTGATCTACAACCAGTATGACGGCAATTAGAACAAACGCTTTCCATACTTTGGAAGGTTTGGCCATCCTTTAAGACTTGACGTTTTTAGCTTCAATACTCAGCGTTGCGTGAGGGACCGCACGTAAACGCCCTTTAGGGATGAGTTTTCCGGTTTCCCTGCAAATGCCGTAAGTTTTGTTATCTATACGAACCAAAGCTGCTTCCAGATTTTCGATGAATTTCATCTGACGTTGGGCCAGACGTCCGGTTTCTTCTTTCAACAAAGTATTGGCGCCTTCTTCAAAAACCTTGAAAATGGGAGAAGTATCCATTACGTCGTTGCCATCTATGTTGTTGATGCTCGCTTTTAATTGTTCATACTCATTCCTGGCCTTGTCTAATTTTTTCTGAATTAGCTGACGAAACTCTTCCAATTCTGCATCTGAATAACGAATAATTTCTGACATGGTATTTTGTATTATATGGTTAGATTTTTGATCTGCGAATATAGCAAAAATAAACATCGACAGCAATAGAAAAACGATCTCTGCTGTTTTAAAAAAATCAGGCTTTTAAAATTTTGATATTTAATGATATATCGTCCATATCCAAAATCGTTCCTCCTTCAAGCACGTCCACTTGTTGCAGACTTAAGGCCAAAGTCTGAGTAGAGATGTATTCTCCCCAATCTTCCAAGGTTCCGGCAAAGGCAGGATTCTTTTCAATAAGGATATGAATGCGGTCGGTTATCTCGAAATTTTGAGTTTTGCGCAAGTTCTGAATACGATTCACCAATTCACGAGCCAAACCTTCCCTTCTCAATTCCTCGGTGATTTTAACATCTAGGGCCACGGTAAACCTCCCTTCGTTAGCTACCAGCCAACCGGGGATGTCTTCAGAAAGAATTTCCACATCGCCGGCCTCAATACGCAGGTCCATGCCTTCAAGTTTTATTGTGCAATAGCCCTTTTGTTCAAATTCTGCAATGGCGTCTTGTTGCATTTCTCCCAACATGTTTGCCACCTGCTTCATGTTTTTCCCACATCTGGGCCCAAGTTTCTTAAAATCGGGTTTGATGCGCTTGATCAGCAGTCCGCCGGCAGTATCTACAAACTTCAATTCTTTAACGTTTACTTCGTTTAGAATAAGCTCCCGGACAGCTTCGATGGCTTCTTTCTGGGCTGCGTCCAAAGCGGGGATCATGATGGTTTGCAGAGGTTGCCTTACTCTGGTATTTACCTTGCGTCTAAGAGCCAGCACCATGGACGAAATTTGTTGGGCCATTTGCATCCGATTCTCCAGGGCAGTGTCTATAGCGTCGTAATTGCATTGCGGATAGTCGGCCAGATGAACAGATTCACATCTCTCTCCCTTTGCAACGACATTCAGATCCAAAAACAGCCGGTCTGCGTAAAAAGGAGCAATGGGAGCCATCAGCCGGGATACGGTTTCCAGACAAGTGTACAAGGTCTGGTAAGCCGAAAGTTTGTCTTTGGAATATCCTCCGCCCCAGAAGCGCTTGCGGTTGAGGCGGACATACCAGTTACTTAAATTTTCGCCCACGAAGTCTGCTATTGCGCGTCCCGATCTGGTGGCTTCGTAGTCGTTATAGTACTGATCTGTATCGCGAATCAAGCTATTCAACTGCGAAAGTATCCAACGATCTATTTCGGGCCTTTCCTGCAATGGAATTTGTGCTGCCTGATTGTCGAAACCATCTACATTGGCGTATAAAACAAAGAAAGAATAGGTATTGTACAGAGTGCCGAAAAATTTCCGTCTGACTTCTTCTATGCCTTCTTCATCGAATTTTAAATTATCCCAAGGAGAAGCATTAGTAATCATATACCAACGCAGAGGATCGGAACCGTATTTTTCGATGGTAACAAAAGGATCCACGGCATTACCCAGACGTTTTGACATTTTGTTGCCGTTCTTATCCAGAACCAAACCATTGGAAACCACGCTTTTAAAAGCAACAGAATCAAAGAGCATAGCCGCAAGGGCGTGCAGGGTGAAAAACCATCCGCGAGTCTGATCTACTCCCTCGGCAATAAAATCGGCAGGATAACATTGACCCGAGTCGAAGGCTTCTTTGTTTTCGAAGGGATAATGAATCTGGGCGTAAGGCATGGCTCCGGAATCGAACCAGACGTCAATCAGGTCAGGCTCACGCTTCATGGCTTTGCCCGAGGGAGAAACCAACACTATTTCATCCACATAAGGACGATGCAGGTCTATTTTTTCGACCGAATAATTTTCGGCCGTGTACAGACCGGGAACAAAATCCTTGTAGGGGTTTTCTTTCATAAACCCGCGGGCCACCGCTTTCTCTATCTCTTCGTACAGCTCGGCCACCGAACCGATACAAAGTTCTTCGCTACCGTCTTCGGTACGCCATATGGGCAGAGGTGTACCCCAGAAGCGACTGCGTGACAGGTTCCAATCCTGCAGATTCTCAAGCCACTTGCCAAAGCGGCCGGTACCGGTAGAGGCCGGCTTCCACAAGATGGTCCGATTGAGGGCAATCATTTGATCGCGGCAGGCGGTCGTCTTTATAAACCAGCTGTCCATGGGATAATACAGGATTGGCTTGTCGGTACGCCAGCAGTGAGGATAATTGTGCACCTGCTTTTCGATTTTAAAAACACGATTCTCCTGTTTGAGCATCACACAGAGGTCCACATCCAGATTATCCTCGGTTTCGGAGCCTTCCGGCATGTATTCGTTCTTAACATAACGGCCTGCGTATGGCGCGTATTTTTCTACATTAACATTGCTCCCGACAAAGGCCGGATCGAGATCTTCCAACCTGAAAAATTTTCCGCCGGTGTCTACCATGGGACGTGTATTGCCCTCTTTATCGACCAGCAAAAGAGGACTTATATTGAATTTTTTGGCAACAAACTGGTCGTCTGCTCCAAAAGTAGGAGCAATGTGTACAATACCCGTACCGTCGTCGGTCGAGACAAAGTCACCGCTGATTACTTCAAAAGCCTTCCCTCCCGGATTGACCCAGGGGATTAACTGCTCGTATTGTATACCCAGTAATTCCTCTCCTTTATAATCCTGTGCCAGCACCTTGTAAGGAATGTTCTTTTCTCCCGCCTTGTAGTGATCCAAAGGCAATTCGGCTGCTTTTGGGCTGAAATGAGCAGTCAGTAAATCTTTGGCCAGGATATAGGTGGCCGGCTGTCCGGTGTAAAAATTATAGCTTTGCACAGCCACATAGCTGATAGCCGGGCCCACACAAAGAGCCGTATTGGAGGGCAAAGTCCAGGGAGTGGTGGTCCAGGCCAAGAAAAAGGCTTCTCCGTGTTGGCTCCATTCCGGACGTGGGTTTTTTATCTTGAACTGGGCCACACAGGTTGTGTCTTTGACGTCCCTGTAGCAGCCCGGCTGATTCAATTCATGGGTACTCAGTCCCGAACCGGCTGCAGGAGAGTAAGGCTGGATGGTGTAACCCTTGTAAAGCAAACCCTTTTTGTATAATTCCTTGAGCAGGTACCACAAAGTTTCGATGTAGCGATTGTCGTAGGTGATATAAGGATCGGACATATCAACCCAATAACCCATCTTGCGGGTAAGGTCTTCCCACTCGCGGGTGTATTTCATCACATCCTTACGGCAAGCGGCATTGTAGTCGATGACGGAAATTTTTTTGCCTATATCTTCTTTGGTAATTCCCAGGGCTTTTTCTACTCCCAATTCCACAGGGAGGCCGTGAGTATCCCAACCGGCTTTGCGCTTAACCTCAAAGCCCTTCATGGTTCTGTAACGGCAAAATATATCTTTGATGGTCCTGGCCATTACATGGTGTATTCCGGGCATGCCATTGGCCGAGGGAGGTCCCTCGTAAAACACAAAAGACGGCCCTCCTTCTCTCAAAGCCGTACTTTTCTGGAAAAGATCGGTTGATTCCCATTTTTCTAACATCGATTTGTTGATGGCCGACAAATCGAATTCTGTGTACTCAGCAAATTTTTTTGACATCTTGCTATCGTTATCCTAATTAAGGGCGCAAAGGTACATTAAAAAAATGTACTATGAAAAAGGATTTAAAGGTAAAAATCCGAGGTTAAGGCCTTGAATTCAGCAGTATATTCACCTTTCTTGTCTTCGATTTGCAGTTCCTGACGACAAATATCCGCCCGGAACCTGGAAAAGGCCATCAGGGAACGCTTAGGTTCTTTGCCCTTACGGTGTGAAACCCGGCAGATAGCTGTCGGGTAAAGCCTCCGCCCCCAGCAGAGTTCTTCTATCAATTCTGCAACTTCGGCAGGTACAATAAGAGAAAAAACTCCTTTCTCGCTCAACAAGCCGGCAGCACTTATAGTCAATTGTTCAAAACTCAATTTGTCGCCGTGACGGGCTAAATTACGCGTATAAGCTTTGGCCTTCAGGGCATTTCTATAATAAGGAGGATTGGAAACGATCAGATCGAACTGTTGCTCTTCGGGAGTAAAATTGTCGTTTATGCTTTCGGGGAAGGAGCCCTGAATGATATGTATTCTTTCGGGCCAGGGACTACGGACAACATTTTCCTGTGCCTGCAATGCCGCCTGAATGTCTTTTTCGATACCAAAAACCAGGGAAGAGGGAAAACGTTGAGCCAACATCAGCGCAATCAAGCCGGAACCGCTGCCCACATCCAGTATCCTCAATCTTGCCGCTTCGGACAAGCCGGCGGAGGGTTTAGCCCATGCACCCAACAACACCCCGTCCAGACCCACCTTCATGGCGCAACGGTCGTGAAAAACCTCAAATTGCTTAAAACGGAAAGAGGAAGAGGACATGCTATTGCTCGTTTTCTTTCTGATAAGAAGCTGAACGAAAAGCCGTGTACAATTCGATCACAGCCACTATCAGCAAGATCGCCACCCAGGAATTGCTGTTTCTGAACATCAGGTAGACAGCAAGTATAAGAACTATGCCATTGAAAGCAAACATTCTGTTAAGTCGCTTTAGTCTGAAATCGTCGCCTTTGTAGGCCGTGAGAGCACGATGCGCAATATAGAGAACAACTCCGGTTGCAAAACTAAATCTGGCCCAGGCCTGATGTTCCATTACCAAAACGGATGAGATCAGGATCAGCACCGCAGCCAGTGTAAACAGTAGATTATTAAGAGTGTCTTTGGACATTTTATTCGAGCAAAAAAATTTCTTCATCGTCTTTTTTCATCAAATAGCGTTCACGGGCAATTTTCTCCAGTTCTTCACTGCCGGTTCTCAAATCCTCAAGCTGTTCCAGAGCCCGGTCTCTTTCTCTTTCGTATTGTCGTATTTCTTTACGCAAAGAGCGTATTTTACTGTCGTATCGCATACGTCTGATCAGATTGTGTTCATCGATGAACACAATCAGCACACCAAACAAAATCAACACAATCACGTATTTATTCAAATACGGTTTAATCTTTTCGTAAAACGCCAAAATCTTGCGCATAGGCGGATTTATGAACAGAACAAAATTACGAGAATAATCCGGATGCCCAAGTGTTTTCCAAATCAAAAATCGTTGCCGGAACTTCCTTTTTAAAAAAGCCTTGTGTATCTTTGTCCACCTAAGCCAGTAGCGTAATTAGTATGGAAAATTATTTGGTTTCAGCACGGAAATACCGTCCGGACAACTTTAAATCGGTCGTTGGACAAAGCGCTCTCACAACAACTCTCCAGAATGCCATCAAGAACAAGCAACTGGCTCATGCCTATCTATTTTGCGGCCCCAGAGGAGTAGGTAAAACCACTTGTGCCAGGATTTTTGCCAAATCCATCAATTGTTTTCATCCCAACAATCAGGGGGAAGCCTGCAATAAATGCGAATCCTGCATTTCTTTCAACGAGCAGCGCTCATACAATATTCACGAACTGGATGCCGCCTCCAACAACTCGGTTGACGACATCCGTTCTCTGACCGAACAAGTGCGCATTCCGCCACAGCTGGGCAAATACAAGGTTTACATTATCGACGAAGTGCACATGCTCTCTTCCAGTGCTTTTAACGCCTTTCTCAAAACGCTGGAGGAGCCACCTGCCCATGCTATTTTTATTTTGGCAACTACCGAAAAGCATAAAATCATACCTACCATACTCTCCCGGTGTCAAATTTATGATTTTCATCGCATCGGCATCAACGACATCTGTGCTTATTTACAGTACGTAGCCGACTCCGAAGGTATCGAAACGGAACCGGAAGCCCTGAACGCCATAGCTCTGAAATCGGACGGGGGCATGCGCGATGCCCTTTCCATTTTCGACCAGGTTTCCAGTTACGGTGAGGGCAAAATTACCTATCAGCACGTCATCGATAATCTGAACATACTGGATTACGACTATTATTTCAAGCTGGTTGAGGCTTTTTTGAACGAAAATACCACAGAGTCTTTGTTGCTGTTTGATCAGATTTTGAACCAGGGTTTTGACGGCCTGCACTTCATCAATGGGCTGGCTTCTCATTTCAGAGATCTCATGGTTTCAAAAGATCCCCGCAGCATAAGCCTGTTGGAGCAGGCTGAGAGTGTACGCGCCAAATATAAAAAACAGGCCGAAGAATGCAGCATGAGCTTTTTATTCAAAGCCCTCAAACTCAGCAACGAATGTAGTTTACAATATAATCAAAGCAAAAACAAACGTCTTCTGGTGGAACTTTGTCTGATTCAACTTTGTCTGACCGGCGAAGCAAAAAAAAAACAGGGGGAACTGAAAACGGATAAAATTGCGGCGGCCAAAGTCGAAAAAAATCCGCTTCCTACTTCTAAAACCAAAACTCAGGCTAATCCCTCTTCTCCATCTACTACGGCAAACCCAAAACAAGCAACACTAACTGATTCCACACCTCAACCTCAACCCGGCAACACCGTGGAGGGCATCAAAGAGGCCCAAACACATCAGCAAGCCGCAGTGCCTGAACCTGCCCCTCAGAATCAAAATCCCACTACCCGGGCAACTATGGAAAGGTCACTACCGGGTCTGACCACTTCCATACGCCGGCGTAAAATTCAAGCAGATGACACTTCGGGCCAGGAGGCGACCACAAAAGAGGCTGTTAAGACTGAAGAGCATTTCAGCGAAGAAAACCTTATTGAAGCCTGGCTTCGTTTTGCCGGTACACTCAAGGATGATCCTTATTTATCGAACTCAATGCAAGCCTGCAAACCTCGTTTGTTGAACAAGAGCGATTTCGAAGTGGTTGTTTTTCACCCACTGACCGCCCAACGACTCGAAGCCATACGGGGAGATATAGAAAGTAGTTTGCAACGGGATTTGAAAAACGGCAAAATTCACATGCTGTTGAGAATCAGCGAAGAGGATGAGTTAAAAAAGCCCTTAAGCCCTCAGGATCAGCTGGACGAAATGATCAAAAAGAATCCGAACCTGCAAAGTTTGAAACAAAAATTAAGCCTTGAGTTGCAGTAAACGACTTTTTATCCGGTAACTGAAGTTTGAAGAAATGTGCCGGGATTATGCGGCAAGCTTATTTAGTCCAAATAATCCAGCTGTCGGCCGAAGTAAATCATCTGTATGGCGGTCTTGGCTGCTTCCACCCCTTTATTGCCGTGTATGCCGCCGGCCCTGTTTAAAGCTTGCTGCATATCGTCGGTGGTGAGCAGACCGAAAATAAAGGGGATGCTCCCTTTGGCATTCAGCCGGGCGATACCCTGCGTTACTCCGGAACAAACATAGTCGAAATGAGGCGTTTCTCCGCGGATCACACTACCCAAAGCTATAACAGCATCCACGGGTTCAGAAGCTTCCATCTTAGCTGCCCCGTAAATCAACTCAAAACTGCCCGGAACCCACGCAACGTGAATGTTTTCAGGAGCTACATTGTTACGCAGCAAAAATTCACGTGCCCCTTCCAGCAATTTAACCGTAACATCGTAATTCCATTCGGAAACCACAATGCCTATTTTCATGTCGGACGCATCGGGCAGAGTATCAGGGTTGTATTCGGAAAGATTTTTAGTACTCATTTTTTCTGTAATCTTGTCCTTTCAATATACCTGTCTACATTCAGACCTTCCTGCGAAAGAGGATAATTCTTTTTTATTTTTTCGTAAACTCCGCGGGCACTGTCGTATTTCCCCAATGCTTCGTAAACACGCCCGGCTTTCATTAAATAAATGGGAGCTAATAAATCATTGTCGGATTGGCCTGCCCTCTCGAAATAGGGTAAGGCTTTTTGTAATTGATCGAGTTCTACATAACAATCGCCAATTGCTCCCGTCAACGCGGGCGAAACCATAATATCTGCCGCATTGAGTTTATTGAGCCTGTCGATGGCTTTTTCGTAGTTGCCCAGGTGCTTGTAGCACAAACCCGCATAGGCAGAGGCCAATTTAGCAGTTTTGGTGATGCCGTAATTTTCGATAATACCTTCAAAACCTATAAATTCATAATCGTCTCCATATAAAGCCAGCTCAAATGAATCCACAGCAAAGTACTGTTCCCCGCGGAACATCATTTCCTGAGCTTCTTTTTCTTTTGGGCCCATATAACTGTTCCTGAAAAGAATGATACCGCTTACCACCACTACGATCACCAACAGAGCCACCAAAAGGCTTTTTTGGTTGTTTTCTATGAATTGTTCCGAACGGGTCAATATTTCGCCAACATTTTGCAGTTCTTCCTTTTGAGCTGCTTTTTTGGATACTTTTTTCTTAGCCATTTCTTTTGTAATTGTATGAGACAAATTTGGTGTGCAAAAGTATAGCATTTCGTTCTATTAATAAAATTTCCGTGATTTTTTTTATACTTTTGTGTGCATTTTGACCAGAATTCGTCCATGTACCTACAAAAGCTATCCGTTTTCAATTACAAGAATATACAAGAAGCCAATATTGAATTTTCTCCCCGTTTAAATTGTTTTTTCGGCAATAACGGAGTGGGCAAAACCAATTTCCTGGATGCCATTTATTATCTCTCTTTTTGTAAAAGCCACACTAATCCGATCGACTCTCAGAATATTTTTCACGAAGCCGACTATTTTGTGCTGCAGGGCAATTATCTGATCGAGGGCAAAGAAGAAGAGTATTATTGCGCCATGAAGCGCCGCCAAAAAAAAATATTCAAATTCAATAAAAAAGAATACGAACGCCTGGCCGATCACATAGGTCGCTTACCCCTAGTTATTGTGTCTCCTGCCGACGAAAATCTGATCCGGGAAGGCAGTGACGAACGCCGGAGGTTTATGGATATTGCCCTTTCGCAATTCGATCACTCCTATATGGAGGCTCTTATGAGCTACAACAAGGCTCTTTATCAACGCAACGCCCTGTTGAAAAATGAACAGATGAACAGGGAGGATTCCCTCTACGAAATGTACGATGCTCCCATGAGCGATTATGCCAGATTGATTTATCAAAAGCGCAGGGAATTTATAGCTGCCTTTCAGCCGGTTTTTGAACATTATTACCATAGCGTTTCCGACCGCAGCGAGAGTATAGGACTGCAATATAGATCGCATCTCGAGCAGGGAAATTTGCAGGAACAACTTCTCCGATCGAGAGAAAAAGATATTATTCTGGGTTTTACCACCAAAGGCATTCACAAAGACGAGCTTGAAATGCAAATCGACGGCTATCCCATCAAAAGGGTAGGTTCTCAGGGGCAAAACAAAAGTTACCTGATTGCTTTAAAGCTGGCACAATACGAATACTTGAAACAAGCCGGCAAAAAAAAACCCATACTTCTGCTCGACGACCTCTTCGATAAACTCGACGCTTCGCGGGTAGAGCGCATCATTCAACTAGTTTCCAAAGAAGATTTCGGACAAATTTTCATCACCGATACCCACCGGGAACACCTGAATATGATTTTACAAGACAACGGTAAGGATTTTCGTGTTTTTCACATAGAAAACGCCTGCATTTGTCCTATAAAATAAGAGCTTTATGCGCAGGAAAAACACCCAACGTCTGGCAGAAGTACTGGACGAAGTGCTCAAAAATCAGCAACTCCGGGGCAAACTTAACGAAACGGCAGCTATCAGGCTATGGCCCGAAGTGGTGGGCAAAGCCCTGGCTGAACATACGGATAATTTGTATTTCAAACATTCCGTTTTGCACGTCCATGTCAAATCGGCCATTATCCGTAATGAACTGATGCTGATCAGGCCTCAGCTGCTTAAACGCCTCAACGAAAAAATAGGCAGCCAAGCTGTTAAAAACATAATGCTGCACTAATTATTCGGATTCTATCTGAATTGGCTAAGCAGGCCACTGATTCGCCCGGATCTTCCATATCGTGCACATCCAATTCTATTTGAATTGGCTGAGCAGGCTACCCAGATTGGTTGTGAATAATTTTACAGAAATGGCCAACAAAATGATCCCGAAGAATTTCCGGGCGATATAAATACCCGCATTGCCGATAAATTTTTCAATCCGCTTAATTCCCTTGAGTACCACAAAGACAACCACCATGTTCAGGAACAGCGCTATCATAATATTAATCGTTTGAAATTCAGCTTTTAATGAAAGTATCGTTGTGAAAGATCCGGCACCCACAATGAGGGGAAACACTAAGGGCACTATGGAAGAAACTTCGGGCGGGCCTTTATGGCGAAACACTTCAATATCGAAAGTCATTTCGACTGCCACAGCAAAAATCACGATAGCACCGGCTACGGCGAACGAAGATATATTTACTCCAAACAAAGCAAGCACCCCGTCTCCCAGGAAGAAAAAACCAATCAAAAGAGCAAAAGAAATCAAAGAAATTTTTAGGGCGGGAACTCCTCCCGGTTTTTTCTGGAAATCAATGATGATTGGAATTGAGCCTATAATATCGATGATGGCAAATAAAACCGTGAAAGCGCTCAGTATCTCTTTTAAATTGATTTTCATAGTGATTATTTTTTGCAAAAATAGCGCATTTTCAGAAATCTTGAGTACTTTCGCGAAGGAATTGTTTATACTCTAAAAAATGCAAGATGTCCAGATTTGAACTTTTTTTGAAATACCCTTTATTTAAGGGGATGAGTATGGATGAGTTATTCCCGCTTTTGACCAAAGTCAGCCTCGACTTTGACAACTATAGTGCCGGAGATCTTATATTTAACAAAGATATCGTTTGCGAGAACCTGGTCTTTTTGCTTGACGGCAAAGTAGAACTCGAAAACGAACAAAAGGAAAAACGCATCGCAGAAGGGCCTGAATTGATCGTTTTTACACGTTTATTCGGACAAAAGCGCAATATGCCACTAACTGTCAAAGCTGTGGATAATTGCAGTATTATGCAGATAGACAGGAAGTCTCTGCTGTTTTTGATGCGCAACAGTCAAACCGTATTATGCAATTACCTCGACTTGATTTCGGACATGATTGTTTAAACCGGCATCAACAAACTCATTCTACTTCTCCATTTTCTACTGCTTATAAACTATTCTCAAAGCAGCCACAATATTACTGTTGCTGAAGGAATTAATTAGGACAAAACAGAAAGAACCGAACAGATGAAAACTAAATTATTTTTTATTATGACAGCGCTGACCGTTATTGGTCTTCAGGGTTCCAATCCTTTTTTGGGAAAATACAAAACCCTGCACGAGACAGCCCCCTTTCGGGAAGTTAAAATTGAGCATATATTACCTGCTTACCAGGAAGCCATACGCCGGCACGATAAAGAAATTCAAGCAATTACCGCCAATAAAGAGCCGGCCTCCTTCGCTAATACTATCGAGGCATTGGAACGCTCCGGTGAATTGCTCGACAAAGTATCGGCCGTCTACTATACTTTACTCAATAACCAAACCAGTGACGAGCTGATGAACTTATCTCAACAAATTTCACCCCTGCTGTCTGAGCATCACAATAACATAGTTTTGAACGAGGCTCTGTATCAGAGAATCAAAACGGTATACGACAGCAGGGAAAACTTAAACTTGAATACGGAACAAAGCAGGCTGCTCTGGGAAACTTACATGGACTTCCTCGACAGCGGAGCCACCCTCGAAGGTGCCGACCGCGAAAAATACAGGGAACTCAGTACTACTCTGAGCCGACTCAGCCTGAATTTCGGACAAAATGTGCTGAAAGCCACTAATGCTTACTCTAAAGTCTTTACCGATAAAACACTGTTATCCGGCATTCCGGAAGATGTATTAAGCATAGCTGCCGAAAAAGCCAAAGCCAAAGGGCTGGAGGGCTGGCTTTTTGACCTTACTGCCCCCAGCTACGGTGCTTTTCTGAAATACGCAGACAGCAGAGAGCTCCGCGAAGAAATGTACCGGGCCTATATGGGCAGGGGCCTCGAAGGTGAATTCAACAACCAGCCCATCATCAGGGATATTGTCAATGCCCGCCTCGAAATGGCCCGCTTATTCGGCTATCCCGACTATGCCTCCTATGTGCTGCGCAGAAGGATGACTAAAAATCCCGAGACCGTTTACGGCCTGCTGGATCAGCTCAGGGAAGCCTATTTGCCTCTGGGACAAAGAGAACTTTCGGCTCTTCAGGGTTTTGCCCTGGGATACGAGAAAAATTTCATTGAGCTGGAAGCCTGGGATTGGTCGTATTATTCCCAAAAACTTAAAGACCTGCAATTTGATCTCAACGATGAAATGCTCAAACCTTATTTCAAACTGGATAATGTCATCGAAGGAGTGTTCGGCCTGGCCACCAAATTATACGGTCTCAGTTTCAAGAAAAACAATAAGATCCAGGTTTGGCATGAGGAGGTAACCGCCTACGAAGTCTTCGACAAGGACGGCTCTTTCCTTGCCGTTCTCTATACCGATTTTCATCCCAGAGCAAGCAAACGCTCGGGGGCTTGGATGAGCGATATTAAAGCACAGCGCAAAATTAAAAACAAAGATATCCGGCCCCATATCACATTGAGCACCAATTTTACTCCTTCCACCTCCGAAAAGCCCTCTCTCCTCACTTTTGATGAGGTGACCACCTTTCTCCATGAATTTGGTCACGCCTTGCACGGAATGCTCTCCAATACCACCTATGCCTCGCTGGCAGGCACCAATGTTTACCGGGATTTTGTGGAACTGCCCTCACAAATAATGGAAAATTGGGGCACTAAGCAAGAATTCCTGAATACTTTCGCTGTTCATTACCAAAGCGGAGAGCAGATTCCTGCCGAATTGATCGAAAAAATAATTGCCGCCGACAATTTCAACGTAGGATATGCTTGTTTGCGCCAGTTGAGTTTCGGCTATCTGGACATGGCCTGGCACAGTCTACAAAAACCCTTCGACGGGGATGTACGTCAATTCGAAAACCAAGCCTGGAGCTCTGTTATTCTGCTTCCCCAACCCGGGGAGGCTTGCATGAGCACCAGCTTCAATCATATTTTCTCCGGAGGCTATGCCGCCGGTTATTACGGATATAAATGGGCAGAAGTACTTGATGCCGACGCCTTTGAATACTTTACCGAAAACGATGTCTTCGATACCGAGCGTGCTGCTTCGTTCCGGGAGAACATTCTTTCCAAAGGAGGCACCGAAGACCCCATGGAACTGTATTTAAAATTCAGAGGTCGTGAACCCCGTATTGATGCTTTACTTAAACGCAACGGAATAAAATAAATGAACGAAAAACAAGCCTTACTTGATAAACGGTACATGCGCATGGCCTTGATCTGGGCCGAAAATTCCTACTGTAAGCGCAGACAGGTTGGCGCTCTGATGGTAAAAGACAAACGTATTATCTCCGACGGTTATAACGGCACCCCTTCGGGTTTCGAAAATATATGCGAAGACAGTGAAGGCAATACCAAGGCTTACGTTTTGCACGCGGAAGCCAATGCTATAACCAAGGTGGCCCGTTCGCATAACAGCAGCCAAGGGGCAACCATTTATGTTACTGCCTGTCCTTGTATAGATTGTGCCAAATTAATCATTCAGGCAGGTATCGTAAGGGTGGTCTACGGCGAACCCTACCATGCCGAAGACGGCCTGAATCTCTTGCTGCGAGCAGGCATCGATGTTTGCTTTTGCGATAAAAGCCTGCTTTAATTAACTATTTAATAAATCCTGGCAATGAAAAACCGGTATCAACTGTTTCTTATCGTATTTCTTTCCGTACTGATCGGTATAACCATAGGTAATTTTGTTTCTCTCAGGCAACAAAGTAAAAGTATTCCCTCTCTGGTTAATTTTAATAAGCTGGACGCCCTGCTCCACCTCGTTTCGTCAAAATACGTAGACGATATCAACGAAAAAGAACTCATAGAAGGTCTGATTCCCAAAGTTTTATTGGAATTAGACCCTCATTCGGTCTACATTACGGCAGAAGAAATGGAAAAAGCCAACGAAGACATTGAGGGTTCATTCAGCGGAGTGGGCATACAATTCAATATACGGGAAGATACCATACGAGTGGTTGCCGTCATCACGGGCGGCCCTGCCGAACAAGCGGGCCTCAGAGCGGGCGATATGATTGTCAGCATTAACGACAGCAGTTTTGTGGGGCCGAGCATCACCAACGATCGAGTAATGAAAACCCTGAGAGGCGAAAAAAACACAAAAGTCAAAGTGGGTATACGCAGAAGAAACGCCGCACAGGAGCTCAGCTACAATCTTACGCGAGACGATATCCCTGTAAACAGCATCGATGCTTCTTACAAGATCGGCGAAAACATTGCTTACATTAAACTCGGTAAATTTACCAGATCCACCTACAACGAGTTTTTGTCTGTTATCAGCAAAATGCAGGCACAAGACAATTGCGACCGCGTTATTCTCGACCTCAGGGGCAATCCCGGGGGTTTAATGGGCCCTGCCCTGGCTATTCTGAACGAATTTCTTCCCCGAAACAGTCTGATGCTGTACGTCGAAGGCAAGGCATACAAAAGAGAAGAGAGTTTTTCCGATGGCAGAGGCTCTTGTCAGAATACTCCAATTATTGTACTGATGGATGAATGGGCTGCCTCTTCGAGCGAGATCGTAGCCGGAGCCATACAAGACAACGACAGGGGATACATTGTCGGCCGCAGGTCATATGGGAAAGGTTTGGTCCAGCAACAAATTCCATTCAGGGACGGTTCTGCCGTCCGTTTAACGGTTGCGCATTACTACGTACCTTCGGGACGTAATATCCAAAAACCTTTCGAGAAGGGTGATTTCAAAGATTACGAAATGGATTTGATTAATCGCTATCTACGGGGAGAATTCGACTCCCGCGACAGTATCCGATTGAGCGACAGCCTTGTTTATAAAACCAAAGGAGGACGTCCGGTTTACGGCGGAGGAGGCATTATGCCCGATTTCTTCGTGCCCTTAGACACCACTGGAGGCAGTGAATGGTACAATACTGTGTTCAACCAAATTTTCCCCTATAATTTCGCAGCTAGTTACGCAGATCATCATCGCGAGCAATTATTGACTTTTAAAACTCCTGCCGCTTTAAAGGCTTATCTGCAAGAGCAAAGGGTCTTCGAAAACTTTGTCGACTATACGGTAGCCCAAGGCATTCCAAAAAAACCGCAAGAAATCTCCGAATCCAAGGATTTGGCCGCTGATCAGATTTACGCTTATATAGCGCGTAATATTCTGGGAGAAGATGCCTTCTGGATGATTCTGCAAGAAAAAGATCCCACGCTCAACAAGGCTGTTTCGCTTATTCAAAATCTGGGGACTAACGTTCCTCTTGACCATACTAGGTAAGTCCGTTAAATAGAGATGGAAAATCCGTCCGTGCAAAAAGAAAAGCTAAGAAAGACTCTGTGCTTACTTACAAAACAACAAGACCCCGCAGTGCTTGATAAAGAATCCAGGCTTATTTGCAACAAGCTGGAAGGGAGTCCTGAGTTTAAAGAAGCCCAAAACCTTTTGTTGTATTATTCCTTGCCCGACGAAGTGAGTACTCTGGAATTGATCCAACGCTGGTACAAACACAAAAACATTCTGCTCCCTATAGTCGTAGACGAAAGCACCATGGTCTTGCGTCTATATACCGGAAAAAACACTTTGCAACTGAATCGCTGGGGTATAGCCGAACCCACCGGAGAAGATTTCTTGACTTACGACGAGATCGACCTGGCCGTTATTCCCGGTGTGGCATTCGATAAACAAGGCTATAGATTGGGACGGGGTAAAGCATATTACGACCGTTTTTTGGGCCGGCTTCACTGTCCTGTGTTCGGCTTGTGTTTTGCCCACCGCTATCTCAGGAACCTACCCGTTGAAGCCTGGGACGTCCCGGTTCAACGAGTGGTAAGCAGCATTTGAAGTTTTTGATTATGGATGCCCACTCAACTATTTTGCTTTATTCCCCTTTTTAGCAGCTCCTCCCTTTTTAACAGCTACCTGACGGTTGCCGGTGGGGCTTTCTTTTTTGTATTTCTTTAATTCCTTTTCGAGATCTGCAATTTTTAGTTCCTGGTTTTGTATGGTGGTCAATAAAGAATTTAATTCCTCGTTCCCCACCGATGAGGGGAACTGGGCGTTCACTCGCTCCATAAAGTCGCTCAGCACATTCATATAGTTTATAAAAGCTTCAAAGGGACTCTCGTAGGGGCTGAAGTAACGATACAAACCACCATCCGAAAAACTCTTTGTGCTCATATAATAAAAATGGTCGCTGGTCTGCAGGTAATTCCAGTCCAGATGCAAGCGGCGGTCTTTGCTCATCCGCACTCTTTCGGCCACGCTATAGAGCTTATTGAAAGCCTCCTGCTGAAGGTCGTTCCCCAACCAGGCGCTCAAATCTCTCTCTTCGTCTGTCCAGGAGGTGGGGTTAGGAACACTGATAGGGCCTGTTGCTTTTACCAGACTACTCACTTCGGAAGGTGTTGAGAACCCGATCCCTTTTTCAAAAGCGAACTTGGGCAGAGCCTTGAGAAACTCAAAAATGCCACTTTCCTTAGGTTGGAGGTTCCCGAAGGTTTCATAATTCATAAACAAATTGATAACCTGCTCTTTCTCCGGCGTTTTTTGAATCCAGTCGATAAACTTTTCGGCCACCAATGGGTACTCGCTCCAATTGTAATTGGAAAAACGGAAAGCGATATCGTCGCTCAGCTTATCGTTCTTCAACAAAAGCTTCAGGTTGGGGTTTAAAGCACTGTGGTAGACAAAATTGGGGCTTTTCCACCCGAGCACAGCTTTGGCTCCCTCAGCGATAACGGTTTTGTAACCCATGGAATAGATCATTTCTCCTAAATCGTCGGAATAGATCAATTCGGTGTTTCTAAAAGTCTTGGGCTTTTGGCCAAATAAGACCTCTATGCGTTTGCGGTGTTGCGTGACCTGATTTTTAAATTCCTTTTCATCTACGATGGAAGACAGAGAATGAGCGTAGGTCTCACTCAGAAATTCGACTGCTCCGGTTTTGGCTAATTTCCGAAAACTTTCGATGACTTCGGGGGCGTGTTGCTCCAATTGATCCAGAGCTACACCCGAAATGGAAAAAGCTACCCGGAATTTTCCTTCGCTCGACTGAATCAAGTCGTAGATAATCTGATTGGCCGGCAAAAAGGAATTGGCAGCAATTCGCTGAAGTATTTGCTCGTTGATGAAATCGTCGTAATAATAATGATCTGCACCTATGTCAAAAAAGCGATATCGTTTAAGACGAAAAGGCTGGTGAATCTGGAAGTAAAAACAAATCGTTTTCATAAGGCTTTATTTAATGATTACTTTATTCCTAACAGACGGTCGTAAATGGCTCTGACCTTTTTCCCGGCATACTCCCATTTGATCTCGTCCACTTCATTTTTGCCCTGAATCTTTAAGAATTCATGCATGGCAGGATTGGTGATTATTGAATAGATGGCATCGGCCATGGCATCAATATCCCAATAGTCGGTTTTAATGGCATAATTTAAGATTTCGGCACAACCGGATTGTTTCGAAATAATAGAAGGGACTCCTACCTGCATGGCTTCGAGCGGAGATATCCCAAAAGGCTCTGATACGGAAGGCATTACGTAAACATCACTCGATTTTAGCATTCTGTAAACCTGATTGCCTTTCAAAAAGCCCGGGAAATGAAACTTATCTGCAATTCCCCTCTTGGCCACCAGTTTTATCATGTCTTCCATCATGTCACCGCTACCCGCCATTACAAAGCGGACCCCGGAGGTTTTCTGTAAAACGCGGCTGGCAGCTTCGACAAAATACTCCGGCCCCTTCTGCATGGTGATCCTACCCAGGAAAGTGACAATCTTTTGATTTGTATGTCTTTCCGGTTGAATTTCCTCTATCGTTTTGCTTACTGGCTCAACAGCGTTATGAACGGCAGACACCTTGCGGGGATCCTGATGGTATTTACTAATCACAGTTTCTCTGGTCAGATTACTGACGCAAATAATGTGATCTGCGTGATCCATGCCGTTTTTTTCTATGCCGTAGACCTGTGGATTGACATTGCCCCGGCTGCGGTCGAAATCGGTGGCATGAACGTGGATGACCAAGGGTTTACCGCTGATGTTTTTGGCATGAATGCCTGCAGAATAGGTGAGCCAATCGTGCGAATGGATTATATCGTGTTGCTCGGTACGGGCAATAACCCCTGCACAAATGGAATAGTTGTTGATCTCTTCCATCAGATTGTCGGGGTAACGTCCGGAAAACTCGATACAACCCAAGTCGTTAGTGTATAAATACCTGAAATCGGCATAGATATGATCCCTCATATTGTAATAGTCCTGAGGACTCATATAAGAACCGAAACGACTTTCCAGGTGTTCCCAAGAAACATCTCTCCAAACCACCGGCGTGTTACAGGCTCCGATAATTTTGACGAAACTCTGGTCCTCGTCTCCGTGAGGTTTGGGAATGACAAAAACAAGATCCATATCTTCTTGCATGGCCATTCCTTTGGTCAATCCATAACTGGCCGTTCCTAAACCGCCCAGAATATGTGGAGGGAATTCCCAGCCAAACATAAGTGCTCTCATCCTTGTGTGGTATTAGCTGACATTACTTTAATTATTTGTTTTATCCGGAGTATCTCCGCAACACTCATGGCAAAGGAGACTGCTCCTCTGCCCCAGTAGGGAGGATTTCCGTCGTACAGTTCCGAAATAGTGCCTATGCCTCTGTCAGTCAGATCATCTTCAAAGCCATAAATAATGCGTTCTGCAAAGTTTAACCCGCGAATTTTATGAACTTTGAGGTAAGCTTCAACATATGGACCGATCAGCCAGGCCCAGGCTGTCCCCTGATGATATGCCCAGGTCCTGCGACTTTCGGATCCCTGGAATATAGGATTATAACCCAAACTCTTAGGGCTGAGTGTTCGTAAGCCCTTAGGTGTGAGTAATTCCTTGGTGACGATGTCGAGTACCTGTTTTTTTTGCATCTTGTCCAAAGGTGAAAAATCGAGCGAGACTGCAAAAATCTGATTAGGACGAACGCTCCAATCTATCGTCTGCCCGTCCACAAAATCGTACAAATAACCGAAATCGTTGCGGAATACTTCTACAAAAGAGACTCCGGCCTTCTGTGCAAGTTCCGAGTATTTGGCTTGTAATTTCGCCTTGCCGGCCAGGGCGGCCATTTCTGAGGCAAAGCAAAGGGCGTTATACCACAAAGCATTGAATTCAACCAAATAACCGGTTCTCGGCACCAGAGGTTTGCCGTACATCGTGGAATTCATCCAGCTGACAGGTTGCTCTTTGCCGTTGGTAAAGAGCAATCCGTTATTGTGCAAAATAAGCTTATCGTGCTTTTGACCGATTATAAAATCCAGCGCATCAAACAGCAATTTATTGTATTTTCCGGCGCATTTTTCCGTGCCCTGATCTTTGGCGTATTGTTGAAGAGCCCATATCATCCACAACAAGACATCCGGTGCATCTATTTCAGTAATTGCACAATCGATTGGTTTGTGTTCCATAAAGTTTCGCAACCCTTTTTCGCCGGTTTCCATTATGGCATCAAATAAACCGGGATCCTCCGCTGCGAGGGTACAACCGGGAAGAGAAACAAACATATCCCTTGCCCGGCATTCAAACCAGGGGTAACCTGCCAGCAGGTAACGCTGTCCGTCGGGATGTTTGTTGTAAAACTGGTAAGCCGCGTTTTTCAGGCTGTTGGTAAAACTGTTTCTGGGTGTACGAATTGACTTTTCTTCCTCAAACATCTTCTGCATAGTTGCAGGCTGGATAGCTGAAATACCCGCCGAAAAATATATGCTTTCGTCTTTTTTAATAGGCAATTCAAAATAACCCGGAACAAACAAGTCCTCTTTGAAATCATAGCCTCTTTCCTGCTCTTTCAAATATTCTATATTCCTGTACCAGTCGGGAGAATAGTGAAATTCATTTTCTGCGGACAATTGCATATGCAACTCGGGATAACCATTGTAAAGACAAAGTTTAATCCCGTTATCCACAAGTTGATATTCTTTATTTGCATAATTGTTTTCCTTACACAGGTCATTAATGCTGCGAAAAGCCAAAAAAGGTCTCAGCCTGAGTTTGGTGGGAGAATGCGCTTCGAGTAAAGTATATTTTATCAGTATGCGGTTCTCGTGCGAAACAAATATTTTTTCCTTAGAAAGAATTACACCTCCCACACGGTAAATAGTCGAAGGATTGGAATCGCATTCAAATTCGCGAATGTATTTATGTCCCTGAGGGCTGTAATTGTCTCCTTCGTATTTGTGCAAACCAAGGTTGAATTCTGCTCCGTGTTGAATGACGGTCGTATCCAGAGAAGAAATCAGCACGTGATTTTTCCCGTCCAGCTCAGGAACGGGAATCACCAACAAACCATGATATTTCCTGGTATTACAGTCGACTATGGTCGAATAGCTGTAGGCTCCCGATTTGTTGGTTTGCAGCAACTCTTTGGTCAACGATTGCTGTAAGTTGACCATTAGGGCTTTGTCAAATTTCAAATAGGTCATAACAGTACATGTTTTGCTTATTGCGATTAATAACCTGCATTAGTAACAAATCCTGTGTACTTATGCAAAAAAAACGATAGACGAAGATAAGTTTTTTTTGGGAATTACAAGCGACAAGATCCTAAATAAAGAGCAAAAAGAATATGTTTTACATCATCTTTTAGCCTGTTTTTGGCCGGTTTGCTCTTTATGGCGGGGATTTTGTTGACAATTGCAGAATTTTAGTACTTTTGCATTCTCATTTTATACATTTACTCACGACACTCCGCACTATGGAAAAACGACAAAAAGAACTCAATCTTTCCGAACTTCTGGTGCTTTTGTTCAAAAGTATCGGCAATTTGATCAAGTGGCTGTGGAATCTTTTTATACAAGCTTTGCGCTTGAGCTACCGAAAAAAATGGATTGTTCTGGCATCTATTGTGGCCGGACTTGCATGGGGATATTTTGCTTCCACACCCGATAAACAGATACATAAAGCGTCCATCACGCTAAAAACCGTCATTAAAGGGAGTCCATACAGCAAAGATTTTATTAAAACATTGAATGCCGATTGCGGGAAAAAAGACAAGAGCAGTTTTGCAAAAAAACTGAATATCTCCGAAGATGAAGCCAAAAAAATTGTCTCCCTAAAATCTTTCTATCTAGTTGACATCAGTACTGATGGTATTATTGACCAGGTCGATTACAAAGAAAGTTTTAAAGGTGACACAGTCAACACTTGGAGTGGTAATTACTTATACGTTGAAATTTTATCCAAAGATGAAACACTATTTCCTACAATAAG
The DNA here is from genome assembly GCA_002305085.1 of Bacteroidales bacterium UBA1402. GTDB lineage: Bacteria > Bacteroidota > Bacteroidia > Bacteroidales > UBA1402 > UBA1402. The sequence goes on from DBQE01000009.1 coordinate 26,929, forward strand.
GGAAGGCATCGTCTACGCATTGAACAATGATGCATCTGTGCAAAAAGAGAAAGCCTTCATGAATATGCAACATTCCGACTGGATTTCTATGCTTGATGAAGAATTGGAAAAGATCAAGGAATTACAATCAAAAATGTTTGCAGAAGACGTAAGCAACATCACTTCTCTGAGTTTAAGACAAAAGCCCAAACAACAATGGTCCGATCCCAACGTAATGACTGTGTTGGGCGAAACAAAAATGCAAATGTTTACCCAAGACAAAGTTCGCTCCATGGAGGCTATAAATAGTCATAAGCGTGCGATTAAAGAACTTGACGAAGGCGCCATACGCGTAGAATTACCCATTTTATACCTGGGAGTGACAAATCCCCGGTACAAAGTGATGATCGTGCGAGCTTTCCTATGCTATCTTTTGGGCCTGGGACTCTGCGCTTACCTGGAAAACCGTAAAAGGATCATTGCTTTTCTGGAAGCATAACAACCATCCGGACTGCCCAGATCATTTCACTGGAAAACCGAAAGTTAAGGACAATTGTAGTTGGCAGAAACCTGCTGAAAAAAGGTACTACAGACCCAAAGATTTCATTATCTTCTTAAATTTTTCTTCGGCCAACTTGCATTTGGCGGGATATTCAGAGTGCGATTTCAACACATCGCGTACTTCGATGTAAAATTTAATCTTAGGTTCCGTACCCGAAGGACGTATAGACACCTTTGTTCCGTCCAGGCTGAAGTATTGTAACACATTGGAGGTTTCCGGCATTTTAAGATCAAAACTTTCTCCGCTTTCAGGCTTATAAGCTTTCAGGCCCATATAATCCTTAACCAAAATTACCGGAGAACCCGCCAGTTCATTCACCGGCTTGGATCTAAAATTGTCCATCATGGACTTGATTTGTTCAGCTCCCGATTTCCCTTTTTTAACAACGGAAATGCCTTTCTCTCTCGAAAAACCGTATTCCATGTAAATATCCAGCAACAATTCATACAAGCTTTTCCCTTGTTCTTTGGCCCAAGCAAGTATTTCGGCCATCAAAGCACAGGACGAAACAGCGTCTTTGTCGCGAACAAAATCCTGAGGCAGGAAGCCATAACTTTCCTCACCTCCGCCTATGTATTGCCGTTTACCTTCGAATTCCCTGATTACAGCCGCTATCCATTTAAAGCCGGTATACGTGTCAAACATATCCACCTTATGCCTGTCGGCAATTTCTTTGATCAATTCGGTAGTAACTATGGTTTTGACAATAAACTCCTTGCCGCTTTCGAGCATCCCCAGCTCGGAACGTCTTTTAATCAGGTAGTAGATAAAGATAAGGGCGGTCTGATGTCCGTTGACCAGCATCCATTCTTCCCGGTCGTTTTTGATCGCTATTCCGAGGCGGTCGGAATCCGGATCGGAAGCCATTACAATATCGGCATCTACTTCGGCCGCTCTTTTCAGCGCCAACGACAAAGCTGCCGGTTCTTCGGGATTGGGCGAAACAACCGTAGGAAAGTCCCCGCTGACCACATCCTGTTCGGGCACATTGATGATGTTTTTGAAACCAAAAGCCCGGAGACAAGCAGGAATAATTCTGACACCGGTACCGTGAATGGGTGTATATACTATTTTCAGGTCTTCGTGTTTTCGAATGGCCTCGGGCGATAGAGAAATGGTCTTGATCTGTTTAATGTATTTCTCATCGATCTCGGCGCCAATCAACTTAATGAGTTCCTTATTTCCCTCAAAGCGGACAGAGCTGATATCCTTGATAGCCTGTACTTCGTTAATGATATTGTGATCGTGAGGAGGCACCACCTGAGCCCCGTCGTCCCAATAAGCTTTATAACCGTTGTATTCCTTAGGATTGTGCGAAGCCGTCAATATAACTCCGCTCTGGCATTTCAGATGACGTATGGCAAAAGACACTTCGGGGGTGGGACGTAAATCGTCGAATAAATACACATAAATGCCGTTGGCCGAAAATACGTCGGCACAGATTTCTGCAAAAAAACGGCTGTTGTTTCTGCAATCGTACCCGATTACCACAGAGATCCGGGGCAAGTGAGCAAAAGATTTATTCAGATAATTGGCCAAGCCCTGAGTGGCGGCTCCAACTGTGTACTGATTCACTCTGTTGCTGCCGGGTCCCATTATTCCACGTAGCCCACCTGTACCGAATTCCAGGTCCTTGTAAAAAGATTCAATTAATTCTGTTTTATCTTCCTTATCAAGCATAGCTTGAACTGCAGCCCTGGTTTGCTCATCGTAATCCTCTGTCAGCCAACGCTTGGCTTTGGCTGTGACTTCTTTTATCAACTGTCTGTTTTCCATAGCTTATTTGTATTATTCTGCGTTAAACATCCACTCCCTGTAATTTTCATTGCCACACTTATCCTTTACATAAATCTGCAAAAGATTGCCCACCGGCAACAAACCAATCCGCTCGTCTTTTAAATCGGCCGTCAAGGTATTGGTCTTGTAATCGTATTCAAACAAAACCCACTTAGCGTTGATAGTACAGCGGTAAGTGTCTAAGCCCGATTCATCGTCACGGACAAGTATGCGAATTAAAGTATTATTTTGGTTCTTTTCAAGTTGAGGATGAAAAATTTTTGGAGGCAGACTGTCGCCTAATACGACATAATTCCCAAAGTTCAGGATTTCACCTTCCATAAAACCCTCTGTATATGTTGCTTCTATATATTCTATCTTATTATTGGATAATATTCTGACCAGATAGTAGCGATTCTTTTCACTTAAAATGTCGTCGTTAATCTTTATACGGATAAACGCCGCCTGATGCAGCGGAACAGTGGGATGGTGAATTTTGTGTACACCCGTGTATAAACGATGATTTCTGAGCCCGGGATTCTTAACATTCTTCGGAGGTGTATAATCGTACTCGAAAGCCAGCTTATTGTAAAACGAAGCTACCGGAAACTCCAGATATATGTCTTTGGAGGTATAGGTGTTTTTGTATGCCGGATAAAAAAATAAAGCCGTGGTGTCTTCCTGAGGAAAAGGAAGCTGTTTACCCTGCAATTTAAAACGGTACTCGGCTTTGTTCCCCGATATATCGTACAATTCGTATGTAAAATCGTATTCCCGCTCTTGATTTACATCAATGTGACCGTTGTTGATCTTAACCGGATAAATATCGAGCTTATTGAAAGGCTCCACAAAAGATTTCATAATCCAGGAACGGTTTTGCACCCACTCTTCATAATCGACCAAGGCATTCAAATAACGGCTTTCCTCGAAAGAAAAGCGGCCTATGTCTTGCTGAAATATTTCTTCACCATCCAGGAATAAGCGAATCCGGCTCAAACCGTATAGATTGTTGGTGCCGTTCATATAGTTGTAGGCTTTAATACCCAAGCCTATTTTGCCCCAGACCAAGGGTAATTTGCTGTCTGGAGCTACTGTCCCACCCTGTCCGAACTGTATTATTTCTTTTGCAGACAGCCGTCCGCCGTGATTTAGCAAAATTCCCTGCCCATCAATAGCATAGATGGCCAAGGCCAACATTTTCGGAGGACTGGTGTCTTTGATGCGATCCTTATACCAAAACATGGGATCGACCGGGTCTTCGGATTCCGTCTGACGAATTTCGAAATGCAAATGGGGGCCGCCCGAGCTACCTGTATTTCCGCTATACCCTATCAACTCACCGCGCTCAACGGGTATTTGTTCATCGGAAAACAACAAATTCTGCTCATAAGACTCAGCCGCATATTGGGCCGCTTTAACTATAGAATCCAACCTTGGAGAAAAAGATTCTAAATGCCCGTAAACACTGGTATAACCATTGGGATGATCTAAATAAACAGCCTTTCCGAATCCTTTTACACGTATGCTGACACGCGAAACAAAAGCCGGAGCTATAGCATATACCGGTTTATCAATCACACCCTGAGTTTTAAAATCCAGGCCGGAATGAAAGTGATCCTCGCGTAATTCGCCGAAATTGGCACTGAGGTAGGGAGGAATACGTAAGGGTAAATCGAAATAAGAAGGTGAGATACTGTCCTGCAACCTATGCGACTGCACAAATAAAACAGCTTGCTCCAACAAATCAGCCTTGTCTTTTTGCGCATTAAGAATAAAAGCAACACAAGCCGACAACACTAATAATGTAAGCCGCTTCATCCTCACTTAATCAGTCTGTTGGTCGCGGTGTCGGGAAAAATAATACAGGGTTTAAATGTGCGTGCCTCTTCCGCATCCATCAAAGCATACGATAGTATAATCACGACATCGCCGGGTAAAGCCCTGCGAGCCGCAGCTCCATTAAGACAAATAACGCCGGAACCTCTCTTCCCTTTGATAACGTAAGTTTCGAAACGTTCTCCGTTATTGTTGTTCAATACCGTAACCTTTTCGTTGGGAATGAGGTTGGCAGCCTCAATCAGGTCTTCGTCGATAGTGATACTACCGATGTAATCCAGGTTGGCTTCCGTTACACGCACCCTGTGAATTTTTGATTTTAGGACCTCAATCAGCATTTTTATATACTATGTTATCTATTAAACGCACAGATCCGCAATATACCGCTATACATCCAACTACGCAGGCAGAATCTGTCCATTCTTGTATGCTTTGCAAGGTAGTTCCGTTAACAATTTCGAAATAATCCAGACGAAGCATCGGCTCGGCATTGACCCCGTTAACTACAAACTCTTTGATTTCTGCCGGCCTTTTCTTCGAAACAAAGGTAAGGCTTTCAAATAAATATTTGGATATGAGGGCAGCTTTTCTTTTTTGCTCCGCTGTTAAAAGCTCATTGCGGCTGCTCATGGCTAATCCGCTCTCTTCCCGTACAATGGGACAGGATACTATTTGAACTTTCATGTTCAGTTGTTCGACCATTTTGCGAACTATGAGCAATTGTTGAAAATCTTTTTGGCCAAAATAGGCCTTACCGGGTTGCACCGCTTCAAAAAGCTTGCTTACAATTTGAGCGACTCCGTTGAAATGCCCTTTTCTGTACACACCCTCCATCACCTCTTCGAGGGGACCGAAATAAAAAAGACGAGTATCTTTTTCGGGGTACATTTCCTGTTCATCGGGCATGAATAACAAGCTGCAACCGGCTTTTTGCAACACTTCGGCGTCTTTTTCCGGTCGCCTGGGGTATTTGATTAAATCATCTTTATCGTTAAACTGCGTGGGATTTACAAAAACACTGCAAACACTAAAATCATTCTCCTGAACACAACGTTCTACCAAAGAAATATGCCCCCGATGTAAAGCTCCCATTGTGGGAACAAGCCCTACACTACAGCCTTTGCTGCGTTCTGCATCTAAAATTGTTCTTAGTTGATTTTTTGTTTTTACTACTTGCATAAACGTCTGGAAGTTTGCTCGAATTCTCCCTTACAAGGAGGGCGCAAAAGAACCAATTTTTTACCATTTAAAAAAATAAAACGCTCATTTCTTGCACATCCACCTATTTTTTTTAGTATCTTTGCAGCCATATGTTTACAATCTTTATGTTTTTATGAAACCGGCGAAAGTACTGTTCATCTGTCAAGAAATTATGCCTTATGTTCCCGAAACGGAACTTTCGTCCATCTGCCGCCGTTTACCTCAAATTGTTCAGGATAATGGTAATGAAATCAGGACTTTTATGCCTAAATACGGCTGTATAAACGAACGCAGAAACCAATTACACGAAGTAATCAGGTTGTCGGGCATGAACCTGATTATTGACGACAACGATCATCCGCTGATTATCAAGGTCGCTTCCATCCAGGCGGCTCGTATGCAGGTTTATTTTATCGATAACGACGATTTTTTTCAACGCAAAGCCCTGGTTTGTGATGAATCGGGAGTTGATTTTGTTGATAACGACGAGAGGTCGATATTTTTTGTACGTGGAGTCATCGAAACAGTTAGAAAACTGCGCTGGACTCCCGACATTGTGCATTGCCACGGGTGGTTTTCAGCCCTAGCTCCCCTGTACATCAAAAAAGCTTTCGACGATGACCCCTATTTCAGAGAAGCCAAAGTAATTTATTCTATCTACGACGATGCTTTCGATAGCAACTTCCGGAAGCTTTTCAATCGCAAGTTGTTGCTGGAGGGCATAGAACAGGAAGACATAGAAGAAATCAAAAATAAGACTGATTACGTTAATCTGTCGAAATTGGCCATTCGCCACGCTGACGGCATTATTCAGGCAAGCCAAAAAATCAACAGCAAAGTTAAGAAAGCAGCTGAAGAGTCGGGAAAGCCCTTTATGGTTGCCAACGAAAGTGAGGACTTCTCTGATTACGGCGAATTTTACGATCTTCTTTTAGAACAAGCCTAATATGCCCAAGCATTTAATCCCCGGCGTGTTGGTCACGCTATTGTTTACAGCGTTATCGTGCACGGAAGGTCAGTATACCGGAGGCAGCATACAACCGCCCGGCGATGTTGTATCGACCGATACGGCCAGTTTCTTTTTAACCACGGAAACCGTAAAAGTCGATTCCATTCTCTACAAAAACAGTGTCGCTCTTTTGGGAGAGTTCACCGATGCTTTTTTTGGAACTACCCGGGCGGAATTTTTGGCTCAGGTATATTGTCCCTTTAATTTTACCTTCGATGCAAGCATCCGGCAAATCGATTCTGCTTATTTGTATTTATATTACAACGATTGGTTTGGCGATTCCCTGGCCTTGATGGAGATGAGCGTATATGAACTTACAAAAGCCATAGACCATACGAAGCCTTATTACACCAACATCAATACGGACGATTACTACGATAAATCGATAAAATTAGGTTCAATCAGTTATTCTACAGGAGAACCCTTTACCGATATTAAAACATCGAGCGATTATTCCTGCATCCGGGTTAATATAGATACGGCCTTTGCCGGGGAAATACTCCGGAAAAACAGGAATCACCCGGAGTTTTTTACCAATCCGAGAGTTTTTGCCGATTCAGTGCTTCACGGCATTGCTGTCAGCCCCAGTTTCGGGAACGGAAACCTGATGTACATCAAACACGCCGAATTTGAATTCTGCTATCGATACAGCTACACCGATACTATGGGTGTGGTGAAAGACACTACCGGAGCGTGCTACTTCCCGGTAACCAAAGAGGTAAGGCAAATAAACAAGTATCAGCACCCCGATCTGGCCGGCTACCTGCCCTTGAACAGCGGCGACTCTCTGAATTATATTTTTTCACCCGCAGGCTTGTTTACACGTATTGAATTGCCCATTGAAGAAATTCTTTCCAGGCTCGAAGGGAAAAACATCAACAGTGCCAGAATAAAAGCGGTAGTCACCAATCTTGACAACAGCAAATGGGGGATGCTCCCACCCGATAACCTCTTGCTCCTGAAAGAAGAAGACGTCCACGATTTTTTTGCCGGCTACAACAACGCCGATAAGCTTTACTCCTTTTTAGCGGACTACAATACCCGAAACGATCTTTTTTCTTTTGATTTAAGTTCTTTCCTGCAAAAAACCGTGCGCAACGATAGCAGCAGCTTTAGACCCTATAACAAGTTGCTGATGATTCCCGTGAGCAAGATTAGATTGAATAATGTCTCGACGAGTACGCTTTTTTTGGTTCAAAACATTTTGCCTAACGCAGCCAAGATTCGCAGCGCAACACATCCTCAAAAACCCATGAAACTTGAGATTGTTTACAGCAACAAAGTTGAGTGAAATTATAGATTGAAGGATAAAGGCAATAAACTTGCAACCGATTCTGCCACAGCCACTTCTTTTTCTCCGCAGAGCAACAGCCTGATTGCTGAGTTTTGCCGATGCTCGCTTTCGAGTAAAACCTGCCTGCAACTTCCGCAGGGACTGATTGGATTTTCAGTGAAAATTCCTTCTTTGTTGGCCGCCACGGCTAAACTAAGAACTCTGTTTTGGGGATATGTCGCATTAGCATAAAACAGCACAACACGTTCAGCGCAAAGTCCCGAAGGATATGCGGCATTCTCCTGATTATTAGCCACCAATATTTCCCCATTGTCAAGCAACAATGCCGAGCCCACTTTAAATCCCGAATAGGGCGCATAAGCATCTAAACTGGCCTTTTTGGCAGCTTCAATCAATTCTTTTTCCTGCTTGCTCAATTCATCAAAGGAACAAAATGTTATATTTGTCTTGATTTCTTTTTTGTACATCTGGACTGATTTTTACGTCTTCAGCACAAAAATACCATTTCTATGAGCAGATTTACATTTTTAACTTTATTTGTTTTAAGCTTTTTTTGTCTCCCTCTACAGGCACAGGAACGCTTGAAGCCTTATGAAGACTATATCCGAAAATACACCCCGCTGGCGATGACACAACAAGTCGTATACGGCATACCTGCCAGCATAACTCTTGCGCAGGGCCTGCTGGAGTCGGGTGCAGGCAACAGCACCCTGGCAAAAAACAGCAATAATCACTTTGGGATAAAATGCCACAACGACTGGAAAGGAAAAACCTATTCTCATTTTGATGACGGAGAAATGAGCTGCTTTAGAAAATATTCCAAGGTAGAAGAATCTTATAAAGATCACTCCATATTTCTGAGTGAGAGAGAGCGTTACGCCTTTTTATTTGATTTGAACATAAAAAACTACAAAGGCTGGGCCAGGGGTTTAAAGAAAGCCGGTTATGCCACAGATCGCCATTACGATAAGAAACTGATAAAAATTATTGAACAGTACGATTTGAACAAGATAGATAAACTGGCACTCAACAAACGAAGGGCAAAAAAGCTTATCCGGAACTGGGATAAGGAATATCCCGAAGAAATTGCGAAGGCCGAAAAACCGTCCGTCCAAACGGGGTCAAAAACCAGAACTCAAAAGGAGAAATCACCAAAGGTTGAAAAAAGCAGTAAAAAACAAGAACCCGCAATCGGCAAAAAAATCCAGCCTGCCGAAAAAGCCAAAGATTATAGCTACATTGCCGAAACCAGCAGAGAAAGACAAATTCAGCGCAACGAACGTAACGAACGCACCGACAACCTGCCCCACGTTATTAACGCCGTACAAAACCACACGATTTTATATAAGGGTCTGACACCGTATATCATTGCACAATACGGAGATAACTTCGACAATATCTCCGATGAATTCGGCTTAAGCCCTCAGCGCCTAAAAAAATGGAACGAATGGCCTCCAAGGTATAAAATTTCGGTAGGAGACATTGTCTTCCTGAGTAAAAAAGCTCAGTCATGGGACGGCGAAGACGGTGTCTATGTGGTTCGCGAAGGAGACAGCATGCACAGTATTTCACAACAGTTCGGACTTCGGGTAAGCGCGATTTACCAATTGAATGGAATGGAATTTGGCGAAAGTCTCGAGGTTGGTCAGGAATTAAAATTGAGGGCTCAGGAATAAAAAATAGCAAAGCTTTTCATACCTTTGCACTCCAAATAGTGTCAATTCCCCCATTATGCAAGAAAAAATTGTCGTACTCGATTTCGGGTCTAAGACCACTCAACTTATTGCCAGGCGCATAAGAGAACTTAAAGCCTTTTGTGAAATCTATCCTTACAACAAATTCCCCGAAAATACCGACGGTATTAAAGGGGTCATCCTATCGGGCAGCCCCTTTTCAGTTTACGACAAAAACGCCTTCGACTTTGATTTAAAATTGATAAGAAAGAAATTCCCTTTGCTGGGTATTTGTTACGGAGCCCAATTGATTGTCCACAAAGCCGGCGGGAAAATAGAGGCCTCCAAAAACAGAGAATATGGAAGGGCATTTTTTGAATCAGTCAACACCAACGATGTCTTGTTCAAGGGACTTAATCCCCTGGCTCCTGTTTGGATGTCGCAAGGGGATAATATCACCCAACTGCCCGCTGAATTCGAAAAAATCGCTCTGACCACGGATATTCCGGTTGCTGCGTTCAAAGCCCGGGGAGAAGCCACCTGGGGCGTTCAATTTCACCCCGAGGCGCTCCAAACCGAAGAAGGCAGTAAAATTCTGAGCAACTTTTTGGATCTTTGTAACTGTGCCCGAAACTGGACACCGGCTTCGTTTATCGAATCGACGGTGGTTGAATTGAAAAGAACCCTGGGAAACGATAAGGTGGTCTTAGGCTTGTCCGGCGGGGTAGATTCCTCTGTCACTGCCTTGCTGCTCAACAAAGCCATCGGCAAAAATCTTACCTGCATCTTTGTAGATCACGGGCTTTTACGCAAATACGAATTTGAAACGGTATTGAAAGATTATGAATCTTTCGGATTGAACGTGATCGGTGTAGAAGCCAAAGAAAAATTCTATCGCGAACTGGCAGGTGTCAGCGATCCCGAACAAAAAAGAAAAATCATAGGCAAAGGATTTATTGATGTTTTCGACGAAGAAGCCAAAAGGCTGGACAACATTCAATGGTTGGGACAAGGCACCATTTATCCGGATATTATCGAATCATTGTCCATTACAGGAACAACTATAAAAAGCCATCATAACGTGGGCGGCTTGCCGGAAGTAATGAAACTTAAACTGGTTGAACCATTGAAACTTCTGTTCAAGGACGAAGTTCGCCGTGTCGGCGCCGCTTTGGGTATGCCCAAAAGATTTATCGACAGACATCCCTTCCCGGGGCCCGGATTAGCTGTCCGCATTTTAGGTGATATTACACCCGAGAAAGTGCGTATCCTGCAAGACGCCGATCATATTTTTATATCCCTTCTGCACGAGTGGGGTCTCTACGATAAAGTCTGGCAGGCATTGACAGTCTTGCTTCCTGTCCGCTCCGTGGGTATCATGGGCGACGAACGCACCTACGAAAATGCAGTGGTTTTGCGGGCTGTTACTTCGACCGATGCCATGACCGCAGAATGGTCTCCATTGCCTTATGACTTTTTGGCAAAAGTATCTAACGACATCATAAACAAGGTAAAGGGCGTGAATCGCGTTACCTACGACATCAGTTCGAAACCCCCTGCTACCATTGAATGGGAATAAACATCAGGGGTTCATATTGATCAGACCGCCGTTACCGCTGCCCGTCATCGTAATTTTAGGATATCCCAGGTAATAAATATTACCGCTGCCGTTGACAATAATGTTCAGTTCGTTGCTCACATTAATGTAAGCGCAACCTGAGCCGTTGACGCGGATGTCGTACCTTTTGGTAAACAAGTCGCTGGCTTCAAGTTTTCCGGTTCCCTCTATCCTAAGATCCACATAATCACATAGTCCGCTCAGGTTGATGCCACCCGAGCCGTCTATATCAATGTCCAGTTTTTCCGAGGAAATGCTATCGACGGTGCAAACTCCGCTACCATCGATATCAATATTGGTTTGTCCGGATTTTACATACGGCGCATTGATTTTACCGGAACCGGAAATATCCATAGTAAGGTTCTCACATTCTGCAGACTCGTTGTAAATGATTTCTCCGGAGCCTGACAAGGATAAGGTGAGATTGCCGGAATGTAATTCATCAACGACCATTCTACCCGATCCGCTGAGTTCCGCAAATTTAAGCAAGGGAGTGGCCGCGTAAACTTTAATTGGCATATTGTTGGCTATCAACACATTGTTCTTTTTATCTACAACCAGCTTATTTCTAACAAATTTTGTTACTACGTATTGCAGAATATTCGATTCACACTCTACTTCCACTTTGCAACTATCAGCATAATATAAATACACTTCAAATCCACCCCTTGAATCCACTTCGCTAAAAGAACCACTGGAACGCATTGCTTTAACAAGCACTCCATCGCCTTCGATTCTGGTGCATGAGCAAATCATACTCATGATAAAAATGATGGCACCTAAATACTTTAACATAAGATTTCGTGTATTAATAAATGTAGCCTCCTTTAAAAGAAACGTTGTCCGGGTTAATACCCGAACAACGTTTCCAATTCTAATTTAGTTACCGGTCCATACTGAGCTAAGTTATCGAAATCCACCTCTTTTTCATCACCCAGCACGCAATAGCTGTAGGAGCGGTTTTTAATCCATTGTTGCTGGAAGTTTTTAAGGTCTTCCAGATTGAGATCGGTCAGACTTTCATATAAATATTTGCGGGAATCTTCTTCCAATCCGTAATCAAGGGCATCCAGATAAGCCCAGAGTATGTTGGAACGTAAAATCCTTTCGGTGCGCAGTCTGGAAAAAAGACCGTCTTTGGCAAGTTTGAAGGCGGCTTCCGATTCGGGCATATCTTCGATAATTTGATTGAAGGCTTGCAAAGCATCGTCCATTTTGTCGGTTTGCGTTGCAATGACGCTAACCATGGAATAGGGGCGGCCGGCCCTGGACGGAGTCACATAAGCAGCGGCGGCCATGTAAGCCAGACCTCTGGCTTCGCGCATTTCCTGAAATACTATGGAGTTCATGCCTCCGCCAAAATATTCATTATACAAAGTGGTCAAAGGTTCCTTTTGCAGATCAAATACTTCCCCATTATTGGAATACATAGACAAATAGAGCTGTTTGGCATTGTATTGGGCAAATAAGACCTGGTTGTTCTCTGTCAATAAATAGGGGAATTCTTTGGGGACCGGCAATTCAAACAATGTCTCCGGTACCAGGTGTTTTTCTTTTAATACACTTGTCAATTGTTCTTTTGAATCCGGACCATAATACAATACTTTGTGACTATAGGAGGTCAGTTTATTTAAAACTTCGATTAATTCTTCGGGTTTAAGATTTAACAGCTCCTGATCACTTAAAACATTCGTGGCCGGGGAGCCGGGTCCGTAAACAGCGTAATTGCGCAACATGTTGAAAATACGGCTTTGGCTCAACTTGGCATTGCCCCTGCTTTTTAGGACATCCTGGATCATGTTGTCAAATGCCTGTTGATTGACCTGAGCATCAAACAGTAATTTTTCAAGTAAATTCAATGCTTCGGGCATATTTTCTCCCAGTCCCGTCAGTCGAATCTGTGCTTTTTCGGAACCGACAGACAAATTGTAAGAACAGGCCATTTTGTAGAACTCGCTTTTAATTTGTTCTGCGGTAAATTCGGAAGTACCCAAATAATTCAAATACGAAAAAGCCAAACTCAATAATTTGTTGGTATTGGTACCCATATCAAACCAATAAGTCAATTCAAAAAGATCATCGGTTTGATTTTGGATGTATAACACAGGAAGGTCGGCTTGTACCATGAAACGCGAAAAATCTTTTTTGAAATCCAAAAAGACGGGCTGTATGGGTTTTACTATCGTCTGCTGAATCTCTTTCAGGAAAGCACTGACGGTATCCCGGTTGGTCAGAATGGGAGTGATTTCGGGTTTTGCAATCTTTTTTTCGTTTGGGTCGATTCCCTGCCGTTTGTAGACTAAAGCATAGCCATCGTTGAACCATTTATTGGCAAAAGCCACCACGTCTTCTTTGCTGATCTTGCTCAGATCATCCATCCGTTTAACTTCGTCCGCCCAATCCAACTCATTAATAAAGGCTCTGACATACATATCGGCGCGGCCGTTGTTGCTTTGCATTTCTCTGATTCTACTCAACTTTAAATTATTGATACTGGCCTCAAGCAAATAATCATCGAAGGCTCCGGCTTTCAATTTGGCCATTTCTTCCAATAACAAATCTTTGACTTCTTCGAGGCTCTGCCCTTCTTTGGGCCTGCCCTGTATGACATAAGCGCTGTAATCGGCCATCTCATAAGCTCCGGAAAAGGCGTTCAGCACTTTCTGTTGCTGGATAAGGTCCAGGTCGATTAAACCGGCTTTGCCGTTGCTTAAAATCATATCGGTCAGGGTAAGCAGATTGAACTCTTCGTCACCAATGCCCACACAACCCCAGCCTAAGGTGACGTTTTCGGCATCGTTACCCAAAACCTCACAAACAACCGGCTCACTCAAGACCTTCCCCTCTTCATATTCCAGTTCAGGTATGGAAACGGCAGGCTTCATCTCTCCAAAATATTTTTTTATCACCTGAATCATTTCTTTGGGATTGAAATCTCCCGAAAGACAAATGGCCATGTTGTTAGGCACATAATAAGTGCTGTAATAATTCTTGATGTTGGTAATAGAGGGGTTTTTCAAGTGTTCCTGGGTACCGAGCACTGTTTGGGTACCGTAGGGATGGTGCGGAAAAAGTATGGCTAATACCTTCTCGTACACTTTACGGGAATCGTTGGTCAAGGACATGTTTTTTTCTTCATAAACGGTTTCCAGTTCTGTATGAAAACCACGAATCACATTGTTTTGAAAACGGTCTGCCTGGATTTTTGCCCAATTCTCAATTTGATTTGAAGGAATATCCTCGGTATAAACAGTCATATCAAAGCCCGTATAGGCATTGGTTCCCGAAGCGCCAATGGCTGTCATGAGTTTGTCATACTCGTTGGGAATAAATAACTTGGAGGCTTCATAAGAAAGGCTGTCGATTGTTTTGTAAATAGCTTTGCGTTCTGCCTCGTCAGTCTTAGACCTGTATTCTTCGAACAGGGCTTCAATCCGGTCAAGTATCGGTTTTTCCAGTTCGTAGTTCATGGTCCCGAACTGCTTGCTGCCTTTAAACATGAGGTGTTCAAAATAGTGGGCCAAACCTGTGGTTTCGGCAGGATCGTTCTTTGCTCCCACTTTGACTGCGATATAAGTTTGTATACGAGGCTCGTCTTTATTTACGGTCATATACACTTTAAGGCCGTTGTCCAAGGTGTATATTCTGGTATTCATAGGATCTCCGGGTACACATTCATAACCCCGATCGCATGCGCTGAAAAGCAAGATTAACAGCCAAGCCAGACTTAAAAATTTGATTGTTTTCATAAGAACAGTATTTACGGGTATTAGCTTATATTGTGCCAAAAGTAATGTTTTTTTTCGTTCCTTTGCATAGATTATTTAATTCTTTGGTTGAATGAAATTCGAAGAACTCGATTTAGAAGAAGAACTCCTTGACGGATTGTGGGCTATGAATTTTCGGGAATGCACGCCGGTGCAGGAATTGGCTATTCCTGTTTTGCTCGAGGGCAATGATTTAATCGGTTGCGCTCAAACGGGTACCGGTAAGACAGCCGCTTATCTTCTGCCGATTCTAAATAATCTTGTGTTGGACAAACATGCACACGATGCCATCCGGGCTGTGATTATGGTGCCTACCAGAGAATTAGCCCAGCAAATAGATCAACAAGTGGAAGGTTTTGCTTATTATTTACCGGTGTCGTCCATTGCCGTTTACGGCGGAAACGACGGCATGGTGTGGGAGCAACAGAAAAAAAGTCTGGATATGGGCGTCGACATCGTTATTGCTACTCCGGGACGTTTGCTTTCGTATATAAAATTGGGATTGATCGACCTGAGTCAGGTTAAATACTTTATCCTCGACGAAGCCGACCGCATGCTCGACATGGGATTCATCGACGACATAATGCTTATTATCAAAGAATTGCCTACCAAACGACAAACCATGTTGTTTTCGGCAACCATGCCTTCAAAAATCAGAGAACTGGCAAAAAAAATAATGTATCAGCCCAAAGAAATAAGGCTAGCCGTCTCCAAACCCAACGAAAACATCGATCAATCGGTCTACATTTGCTATGAACGACAAAAACCTGAATTGGTTAATATCTTGTTTAGTTCTATGCAAACAGGCGAAAAAGTACTCATCTTTGCCTCTTCCAAAATCAAAGTAAAAGAAGTTCGCCGCATTCTGAAACGTCTGAATCTTTCCGTTATCGAAATGCATTCCGATTTAGAGCAAGCCGAGAGAGAAAAGGTGATGCTCAGTTTCAAAACCGGCAAAGTCAATATTCTGGTAGCAACCGACATTGTCTCCCGGGGAATAGATATTGATGACATTGCCCTGGTAATTAACTACGATGTCCCCCACGACCCGGAAGACTACGTTCACCGCATCGGACGTACTGCCCGCGCAGGCGAAAAAGGCAGAGCTGTTACCTTTGTTTCCGAACAGGACCAATACAAGTTCCTGCAAATTGAGCGCTTTCTGGAAAAAGAAGTGGTAAAAAATACGCTCCCGGGAAAATTAGGCGAAGGACCTCCCTATCAACCGCAAAAAGCCAGGCGAAGCCGGTTTGTTAACAAAGTGAAGTCCGAAAACAAAAAAGCGACGACACGAGGCAGGAACAAAAAAAGCGGGCCCCGTAAACCTTTTAAGGGAGGAACCCGCTCTAAAACCTAAATAATAATACCTTCCGCTTAGCTTTCTTCCTCACTAAAGGCTTCCGGAATCTGATCGATCAAAGATGAGGCCTTTTCAATATCCTCTTCCATTACGTGCAATAACACTGTAGAGCTAGCCGAAAAAAATCCGGGTGTAAACACACTGGTTTCGTTGCTCAAAAAACAGGCTATCCCGTTAGATTCGAGCATACTTCTAACAATGTTGGCTTCAGTGGCGGTATTATACCCCCTTAGCACCACCGATTTTCGCTGATCTTTTTTCATTATTCTGGATTTAATGTCTTACCTGTCGCGATTTGAATCCGGACGGCGACGACCACCCCTGCCTCTACCGGCATCGTCGCCTCCCTGACGCTTATCCGGTCTGGGGCGACGCTCCCTTTCGGGGCGTTCTTCGTATCCTTCGGGTTTCTCGAGCAATGCCTTGTGAGATAATTTGAATTTTCCGGTTTTGGGATCTATGTCGAGCAACTTCACATCTATCTCGTCCCCTTCTTGCAGTCCGGCTTCTTCAATAGCTTCCAGGCGCTTCCAGGTAATCTCGGAAATATGCAGTAATCCGTCTTTTCCGGGCATAAATTCAACAAAGGCTCCATATGGCATGATGGAACGGACTTTACCCCGGTAAACTTCTCCGGGTTCCGGCATAGCCACAATGCTTTTAATTTTCATTATGGCGGCGTCTATACTGGCTTTGTTGACGGCAGCAATTTCTACCCTACCCTGGTTGTCAATCTCATCAATAGTAATGATGGCACCGGTTTCTTCCTGCATTCCCTGAATAATCTTTCCACCCGGGCCAATAACTGCACCAATAAATTCTTTGGGTATCCACATAAGTTCAATGCGAGGCGCATTGGGTTTGAGTTCGGGGCGGGGAGCCGGCATAGTTTCAGTAATCTTACCGAGGATATGCATACGGCCTTCGCGAGCCTGCATCAAAGCCTTTTCCAGTATTTCGTAAGGCAGTCCGTCCACTTTGATATCCATTTGAGTAGCCGTAATGCCGTCCTTGGTTCCTGTTACCTTAAAATCCATGTCTCCCAAATGGTCTTCGTCTCCCAAAATATCCGACAAGATGGCGAATTTTTTGTTATCGGTAATGAGCCCCATGGCAATACCGGAAACCGGTTTCTTTATAGGTACCCCTGCATCCATCAGGGCCAGGGTTCCGGCACATACCGTAGCCATGGACGAAGAACCGTTCGACTCCAAAATATCGGAAACCACGCGGATTACATAGGGATATTCTTCGGGTAACATTCTTTTCAAGGCACGATGGGCCAAATTGCCGTGACCGATCTCGCGACGTCCCACCCCGCGGCTGGCACGGGCTTCGCCAGTTGAAAAGGGAGGAAAGTTATAATGTAACAGAAATCTTTCGGTGCTTTGGTTCAGAGCATCGTCTACAATTTTTTCGTCCAGTTTGGTTCCCAGAGTAACCGAAGTGAGCGATTGGGTTTCCCCACGAGTAAAAATGGCAGAACCATGACAGCCGGGTAGACAATCTATTTCTGACCAAATGGGGCGAATTTCTGTGGTCGTTCTGCCATCCAGGCGTTTGCCTTCGTCAAGAATACTGCGACGCATGGCTTCTTTTTCCACTTCATGGTAATAACGGGAAATCATCTCGGCTTTTTCCAAAGCTGTTTCTTCGTCCATAGCGGCTATATATTCTTCGTATATCGCCTTGAAGTTGGCTTCTCTCTGATGTTTGTCGGGATTGGCCGAAGTGGCTTCTGCGTAAGCCTTGGCATAAGTTTTATCCCAAATATCCTTGCGCAACTCTTCGTCGTTTTCTTCGTGACAATACTCGCGTTTAACGGTTTTACCGGCCAATTCAGCCAACTCAAGCTGGGCACGGCATTGGACTTTGATAGCTTCGTGTGCAATTTTGAGTGCCTCGAGCAAATCACTTTCTTGCACCTCGCTCATCTCTCCTTCAACCATCATGATATTCTCCAGAGTGGCACCTACCACAATATCCATGTCGGCTTTTTTGAGTTCAGCCGAAGTGGGATTCAATTTAAATTGTCCGTCAATACGAGCTATGCGGACTTCTGAAATGGGACCGTTAAAAGGAATATCCGAAACAGCCAAAGCTGCCGAGGCAGCCAGCCCGGCCAAAGCATCGGGCATATCTCCGTTGCAGTCGTTATCGGCAGAAAAAAGGATCACGTTAACAATGGTATTGGCGTGAAAATCTGCGGGAAACAAGGGGCGTAAAGCCCGGTCGACTAAGCGTGAGGTCAAAATTTCAGAATCTGAGGGACGTCCCTCTCTTTTAAGAAAACCGCCGGGAAAACGTCCCGAGGAGGCGAATTTTTCTCTGTATTCAACCTGTAAAGGCATAAAATCGGTTCCGGGAACTGCTTCTTTGTCGGCACAAACAGTAGCCAGCAATACAATATTGTTCATGCGGACAACTACAGAGCCGTCTGCCTGTTTGGCTAATTTACCGGTTTCAATGGTAATGGTCCTTCCATCACCCAATTCAATTGTTTTGACAATCGGTGTCATCATAAAAATTTTCTTTAAATTGTCTCTGTGGGCCTTCATCGCCCATTTTAATCACTATAAAAATCCCGCAAATGTAAGGAAAAATTCACTACTTTTGCCGCTTTATTGCAATTAATTCTCAATGAATCAGCTCTGAGTTTTTGAAAGTTAGTTTATGACTGTTCAAAAATTGTAAGCACTATGAGTAAGACACAAGCAAAAGAAGCCTGGGGCACCCGATTAGGACTAATCCTTGCCATGGCAGGAAATGCCGTTGGACTGGGCAATTTTCTACGTTTCCCGATTCAGGCCATACAAAACGGAGGAGGAGCTTTCATCATTCCCTATCTTGTTTCATTCGTACTCTTGGGTATCCCTCTGATGTTGGTGGAATGGAGTACCGGCAGGTATGCGGGCCTCCGGGGACATCATTCTTCCCCTTTTGTGCTTCAAAGCCTCGACAAGCGACCCTATTGGAAATACATTGGAGTCATCGGCCTTTTTTCTAACATCGTGATTGCTTCGTACTATTGCTACATCGAAAGCTGGACACTCTCTTATGTCTACCACTCCATAATACGCACCTTCGACGGAATGACCGAAATACAGGTCTCCGACTTCTTCGACGATTACCTAAGAATAAGCACCTCAACCACAGGCATCCCCTACGAATCAATTCTTTTTTATATCCTTTGCCTGAGCATCAATGTTTGGATACTGAGCCAGACCCTCCGCAAAGGCATAGAAAGAGCAGCCAAATTTTTCATGCCCCTGTTGATATTATTCGGTCTTTTTCTGGTAGTAAAAATAGTCACTATCAAAGCCGGTGAACAGGGGGCAATTTACGATGGCTGGGTAGGTCTGGAGTTTTTATGGACGCCCGATCTCAAGTCTTTATCCGATCCCAAGGTATGGCTATCGGCCGCCGGCCAGATATTTTTTACCCTATCGCTGGGTATGGGCTGCATACAATGCTATGCTTCTTACCTGAAAGAAAATGATGATGTGGTACTCAACTCTATGACAGCCGGTTTTATGAACGAATTCGTCGAAATTGTCATCGGCGGATCCATCATCATTCCCATTTCCATCGGTTATTTTGGCATAGACAAAGTGATGGATTTGTGCCAGATCGGAGGTTTTGGTCTGGGATTCCGTACTATGCCCTATTTGTTTGAACAATGGGGAGATGTCCTGGCCAGTTTGGCGGGGATAGCCTTTTTCGGCTTACTGTTCGGGGCAGGAATTACTTCCTCATTGGCTATGGGGGCACCAATTGTCGGCTTTTTAAAAGATAATTTCGGCTGGTCGAGAAAAAAAGGAGCACTTGCCTTCGGCAGCATTATCTTAGCATTTGGAATTCCAACAGTGCTGTTTTTCTCCAAAGGAGTATTCGATGAGTACGATTACTGGGGAGGTACCGTTGCCCTGGTACTTTACGCCACTGCCGAAATCATTTTGTTTTCCTGGATTTTTGGAGTTGACCGCGGCTGGAAACTTATTCACCAAGGAGCCGACATGCGTATGCCCGGGATTTTTAAATTTATACTCAGGTACATTACTCCCACCATGTTGATACTTATTTTACTAGCCTCTGCAGTAAAACCCAAAAACGACGATTGGAGTTTGTTGAGTCTGCAGGGTTGGGAACTGGATAAAAACAGCATTATCGGAGAATTGTCGCATAAAGACATCGGCCCCAACAACACATGGTTTGCCAAAGAATACTTCGCCGAACGCGACGGTTTGGTTCATAAAATTACAGCAACAGGAAAGGGAAATATGCTTGAAATACTGTCTGCCAACACCATTAAGAGCTATCACTTACCAAGCCGGCACACATTGATGGTTTCAGAAGGAGACAGAATCAAGGCAGGAGATGTGCTTTATAAGGGTAAAATCGTAAATACCGTCTTTTATATTGACAGTGCCAGAATCGGCTTGTTAATCTTGTTTTTGATGCTTTGTTTTTTTGTTTGGAAAGCCGCCAACAAGAAATCTCATAATTACTTTGATATAGAACAACTAAACCAATAATGAATACGACTGCTTTGTTAATCATGCTGAGTTCACAGATTGGTGTCAGTCTGTTTCTGGCCTATTTTTTGTACCGGATATTTAAAGCCCGGGGCGATAAATCTAAACAGAATCGCTCCCAAAATAGCGCATGACCTTTTGTGAATACCCTTTGGAAACAGGAATGGATTTAACCTTTTCCGAATCAAGGTCAATGTAAATACCTTCTTTTTCTTTGCGGATTACCTTTACCTTGTCCGAATTGATAATATAGGATCGGTGACAACGCATCAATGAGCTGTTAGCAAAACTTTCCTCTATGGTTTTGAGCTTACAACGCAATAAATAATTGCACATGGCACCTTTGTTCATGTAGTACACCTTAATGTAATTGTCGTGTGATTCTATATAATAAAGATTATCCAGTTTTATGGACAGTTTCAGATTGCCATAATTATCGGTCAAATGGATCAATTCCTTGTCTTTGTTAGCCAATTCATCGTCGGAGACAAAATCTTTATAATTGAGCAAGCGCAAAGTTCTGTTTTTATCGTTCAGTGCACAATACAAAATAGAAATCGTGTCAGGTATAATCAGGATTACCGAAGTATATAAAAATGCCCGGGGGAAAACAGTCCAAAAAGAAGCATCCGTTTGTTCGATAAAGGTAATGGTGACAAAGGTGTAAAGCGTGGTTATCAGTACAATCTCGGCAAACAACCAAACGAAAAAACCTAAGAAAGTAAGTTTGAACCACTTTTTACTGTTGAATACCAAGATTCTGCTTAAGATTAAAATCAATGTCGATGCAGCCAAAACACCTACGGTGAAGAAAAAAAAGTCGGATTTTCCCAAATCAAACCAGGCTGTGGACGAAAAAGGGGTATAAATATTTAAAAAAATGATGGAAAAAAGTATTGTAAACAGCAAAGACCCAAGTATTTGGTTCTTTTGCAACAGGTATGAGGGTACTTTTTGAGTGATCATTTTATCCTGTTTTTGAGCTAATGCAATCAACAAACAGAGACAAATGTAAAAACTATTTGGTCACAAATAGCAAGATTTGGCCACCGATATTCATGTTTTCGCCACATTTCCGTTTTTATTCACCACATAAACTTGGCCGGGAGCCCATATCAGAGCTACATTTGCGGCCTCAAATTCATGGAAATTAAAAATGAAAATTATAGGAACCGGGAGTTCTTCTCCCTCCCTAACCGTCAGCAACGATATGCTGGCCACATTTTTGGATACCAGCGATGAGTGGATCCAAACCAGAACAGGAATAAAAACCAGACAAGTTATTTCGACGGAGCGACTGGAAGATTTGGCAGCGCAAGCTTGCTCAATAGCAATTCACGAAGCAGGCATTAAGGCAGAAGATTTAGATTATATCATTTGCTCCAACACACTCAATGAATACGTGACTCCTGCGCTGAGCTGTATTCTTCAGGGTATGCTGGGAGCCGATTGCCCTTGTATCGACCTTAATGGAGCCTGCGCCGGTTTCATTTACGCACTGGATATGGCTGACGCCTTGTTCGAAAGGGGCAACATGGAACATATTCTGGTTGTTTGCGCCGAAGAACCCACCCGCATGGTGGATTGGACCAAACGCGACACTTGCGTCCTTTTCGGGGATGGAGCCGGAGCTGTAGTCCTTGGTAAAGGGGAAGGTTTTAAATCTTTCAAACTTTCCACTTTCAGCAATACCGAAGCCTTGTATCAAATCCGCAAATTGCAGGATACACCTTTTATAAAAAGGGAAGAAACAGAAGGAAACGATGCATTGGTAATGAAGGGACAGGACGTTTTTAAATTGGCGGTAAACTGTTCTCTGAACGATATCAAAGATGTCTTGAAACTGGCAGGGGTCAAAGCGGACGAGATCGATCATTATTTGCTGCACCAGGCAAACATGAGAATTCTCGACACAATAATGAGGTATTTGGGGCAAAGCGAAAAAAACTTTCCCCACAACATTGAACGCTACGGAAATACCTCGTCGGCCAGCATTCCCATGTTGCTCGACGAATTGAATAAAAATAATAAATTAAAAACCGGACAAAAACTGGTTTTCAGTGCTTTCGGAGCAGGTTTCACCACGGGTGCCTGTCTGCTGGAATGGACTATGTAAGACGATTTAATATGATTAAAACTCGAATAAATACCTTACTGGGAATTGAGTTTCCCATTTTGCAGGGGGGCATGGCCTGGATTTCAGAATCCAACCTGGCCTCAGCTGTTTCCAATGCCGGAGGTTTGGGGCAAATTTCCTCGATCAATGCCGGTGTCGATGTCGTGAGACAGGAAATTCGTAAATGCAAAGCAAAAACTTCCAGGCCTTTTGGTGTCAATATAATGCTTATGAGCCCGATTGCCGACGATATTGCCCAAATGGTCATAGAAGAAGAGGTTCCGGTGGTGACCACCGGAGCCGGTATGCCCGGTAAATATATGAGCGACTGGCTAAATGCCGGTATTAAAGTGATTCCCGTTGTTTCCTCATCGGCCATAGCCAAACGCATGGAAAATATGGGAGCCTGCGCTGTGATTGCAGAGGGAGGAGAATCGGGAGGACATATCGGCGAAATCAACACTATGGCTTTGGTCCCGCAAGTATGCAACGCTGTGAGCATCCCAGTGATAGCTGCCGGAGGAATCGCCGACGGCAGGGGTTTTGCCGCCGTACTTATGCTGGGGGCCGAGGGGGTGCAATGCGGAACACGCTTTCTGCTTTCCTCGGAATGCATAATCCACGAAAATTACAAAAATAAACTTCTGGCCGCCAAAGATTCAGACACTATCGTCACAGGCAAAAGCCTGGGACATCCCGTTCGTTCCCTTAAGACTCCCTTTTCCAGGAAGTTTGCCGAAATGGAAAAAGATCCTACCTTTACCACTAAAGACATTATGGATTTTGGCACAGGATCGCTTAGAAAAGCTGTACAAGAAGGAGATCAATTAATGGGCAGCTATATGGCAGGACAATGCGTAGGAATGGTCAAGGATATTCTTCCGGCAAAACAAATTATCGAAGAACTTGTTCATGATGCAAAGCATCTTTTGTCAAATACCAATAAATGGATGGAAAAATGAAAAGAGTTGTAATTACCGGCATGGGAGCCATCTCTCCTGTCGGAAACGATATCCCCACATTTTGGAATAATCTTAAAAACGGAGTCTGCGGAATCGATACTATCCGCAGTTTTTCCACCGATGATCTGCCGGTAAAGATAGCGGCAGAAGTCAAGGATTTTAAACCGGACTCCTATGGAATAGACGCTGCCACAGCCCGTAAAAACGACCGGTATGCCCTATTTGCACTAGCCGCCTCCAATCAGGCCATGAAAGACAGCGGTCTTCAAATTGAGCCGGAGCGTCTGGGTGTGTACATAGGATCAGGAATCGGCGGAATGAATACCTTTATTGCAGAAACCACCAAAATGATACAAAAAGGCCCGCAATGGATCTCACCGCTTTTTGTGCCAATGATGATATCCAATATTGCCTCGGGCAATGTCGCCATTGAGCACAACGCACAAGGAGTCTGCCTTCCTATTGTTACAGCCTGTGCCACAGGCACTCACTCCATAGGCGAGGCCTTCAAGGCAATCAAACACGGCTACGCCGATGCCATCATTACCGGGGGAGCCGAAGCTGCAGTAGTCCCATTGGCTATCGGAGGTTTTGCCAACAGCAGAGCCCTTTCACGCTCCGAAGACCCCATGCAAGCCTCTCTGCCTTTTGATAAGAGAAGGCAAGGTTTTGTAATCGCCGAAGGTGCCGGCATTCTTGTACTTGAGGAATACGAACATGCCCGTGCCAGAGGAGCTAAAATGTACGCTGAAGTGTGCGGTTACGGCAATACCTGCGATGCTTACCACTATACTGCACCCAGACCCGACGGTTCCTCAGCAGCAAGAGCCATTCGGTTTGCTCTGACTGAAGCCGGTTTTAAAACAGGAGAATTGCTGCACATTAACTCCCACGGAACCGGAACCCCTTTGAACGACAAATCGGAAACAGCTGCTATTAAAATAGCTTTGGGCGAAAAGGCCGCCTACAAAGCCATCATCAATTCGACCAAATCCATGACTGGCCATATGTTGGGAGCCGCCGGAGGAATAGAGCTGATTGCCACAGCTCTGGCTCTGAAAGAGGGTATAATTCCTCCAACAGTACATCTGGATGAACCCGATCCCGAATGCGATCTGGATTATACCCCCAATCAGGCTAGAAAAGCCGATATTTCAATTGCTGTTTCCACCTCCCTGGGTTTTGGAGGACACAACGGTTGTATTGCACTTAGAAAAATATAGAACATGAAAAGAGAGGAAATTAAAACGTACATCCCGCACAGGGAACCCATGTTGTTGGTCGATGAAATCAACATCGACGAAAATCACGTTGCACACGCCACCTACAAGGTCAGAGGCGATGAATTCTTTTTACAGGGACATTTCCCGGATTTCCCGGTAGTGCCCGGTGTAATCCTGTGCGAAATCATGGCTCAGTCTTGTTCTCTTCTGGTTGGTGATTTTTTGAAAGGCAAAACCCCTTTCTATGCAGGCATAGATAAAGCCCGCTTCAAATCTTCCGTTTATCCGGGTGATTTGATAGAAATTACCGCCAAAATTGTGAATCGCCGATCTATGGTCTTTTTTATTGAGGCCGTGGCCAAAGTAAAGGAAAAAATCTGTGTACAGGCCAATTTGTCCTTTGCCTTGGTCGACAATGCCGATTTGGAACAAAGGAAATAAATCCTGCCTTGGTGATTTTATCTGTACGCCGATAGAAGTGCAAGGATAATGTTAAGTACGACCGAAACAAGATTTATCTTGTTTCGCCAAACGTAATTGTCTTTCCAAACGTAGTCCTAAAAACAAAAATTCCCATTAGAAAAATAGCATTATCTTTGCGGTTTTATTTCTCTCTTGCCCCTGCTTATGGAATCCGTCGGCTTTATTCAATGGTGTCTCGATAACTTGAACTATTGGACCATCACCCTTTTGATGACGATCGAAAGTTCATTTATACCCTTTCCCTCAGAAGTAGTGGTACCCCCTGCTGCCTATAAAGCCGCCGCCGGGGAACTCAATATTTTCCTGGTCGTATTGTTCTCTACTATAGGGGCTTGCCTGGGAGCCGTCATCAATTATTGTCTGGCTCTATGGATAGGCCGCCCGCTGGTGTACAAGTTTGCTGCAAGCCGACTGGGGCATTTGCTTCTGTTGAGTGAAGCTAAAATCGAAAATGCCGAAAAGTATTTTGTGAAACACGGAATAATCTCAACCCTGATCGGACGCCTGATTCCCGCCGTAAGACAGCTAATTTCCATCCCCGCCGGCCTGGCAAAAATGAGGTTCGGCATCTTTCTGCTCTTTACCGCCCTTGGGGCAGGTCTCTGGAATGTTATTCTTGCCGTAATCGGCTACTCACTCCACGCTGTCGTCCCCAAAGATCAGCTGATGGAAAAGGTGTACGAATACAGCCACGAGATCGGCTATGTTTTTATCGGGCTGGGAGTACTGCTGGTTGGTTTCCTTGTTTACAAGTCACAACAAGGCCGGAAAGCCTCCAAATAAGCTTCTTCCTTAACATCCAAACCCCTGATATAGGTTTCGTGCCTGCTGATTTCCGATTCGGCGTATTGCACATACACTTTGGCCGATGAGCGCAGGCTTTCTGCCGTTGCGGCATCTTTCAGGAGCAACTCCGACATGATGATGTGTCCTGCCATTTCCACCAACCTACGGGCACAGAAGTCCAGAAAACTGTCCTGTTGGACTCCTGTAACGTAAGCGACCATTTCCTCATATTTAGCGGTCATTGCCAGCAAGCGCTGACGCAATTCGCTAAATTCGGGAAACACTTCCTCCTGTTGATAAGCTTTAATCTTCTCCAAATAGGCGCCGGTTGTCACGTAACGTATGGCAGCAATCACCTGCAACTGAGTTGTTCCTTCATAAATAGAGGTAATACGGGCATCACGGTACCAACGCTCGCAGGCATAATCTTTCATATAACCGGAACCACCGTGAATCTGAACAGCATCGTAAGCATTCTGGTTAGCAAATTCACTACCCATCCCCTTAGCCAGAGGGGTATATGCGTCAGCCCAACGGGAATAGGTTTTCATCTCGGTTCTTTCTTCGGGACTCAAGTTGCGCTCCCTTGCAATATCTTCAAGACATTTGTAAATATCCACAAAACGCGAAGTTTCGTACAGAAGACTGCGTGTAGCATCCAATTTGCCCTTCATCAATGCCAGCATTTCATAAACCGGCGGGAATTCAATGATGGCTTTGCCGAATTGCTTGCGTGAAAGGGCATAAGAGAGAGCTCCCCGGTAAGTGGCCTCACAAAGCCCCACCGATTGAGCGGCAATTCCAAGCCTGGCTCCGTTCATCAGAGCCATTACATATTTGATCAGCCCCAGTCTGCGGCTACCGCAGAGCTCTGCTTTAGCGTCTTTAAAGACCAATTCACAAGTAGGCGCGCCCTTAATCCCCATCTTGTTTTCGATGCGACGAACAGTCAAGCCTCCGTTGCGTTTGTCGTAAATAAACATCGACAATCCGCGACCGTCTCTGGTGCCTTCCTCGGAGCGGGCCAAGACTAGGTGGATATCGGCATCTCCGTTGGTGATAAAACGCTTCACGCCGTTCAATCGCCAGGTGTTATCGCTTTCGTCCAGGGTGGCTTTCAGCATCACCGCCTGCAGATCGGAGCCGGCGTCGGGCTCAGTAAGGTCCATCGACATGGTTTCTCCTGCACAAACTCGTCCCAGATAGGCCTGTCTTTGTTCTTCGGTTCCAAATTCGTACAAGGTTTCGGCACATTCCTGCAAACCCCAAATATTTTCAAAAGCGGCATCGGCCCGGCTAATCAGTTCCGCGGCCATGATGAACGGAGTTACCGGGAAATTGAGCCCACCGTAGCGCCTGGGAACAGCCATGCCCATAAGGCCGGCCTTGGTGGTAGCTTCGAGATTGCGCAAGGTACCCTCTGCGTATTCTACCCGGCCGTTTTTGCACACCGGCCCCTCCTGATCGATAACCTCTGCATTCTCTTCCAAAATATCCGCACAAATCTCTCCACAGATTTCCAGCACTTTTTCGTAGCTGTCCATACAATCTTCCGCATCCAGGGGAGCATAGTCATAAGCAGCGGCATCGCTGAAATTACGTTCTTTTAGTTCCATTATCCGTTGCATCAACGGATGCTGCAAATAATGCTTAAGTACAGGGTTGTCGGTAAAATAATTGCCCATGGCTATTTAGTGTTTTTTTTGTAATACTGAATCATTTTGGGGATAACGTCTTCCACTCTGCCCACAACGACGTAATCGGCAATACTGTTTATGGGAGCGGAACGATCGCTGTTGATGGAAATAATAATCGCGCTTTCCTGCATCCCGGCCAAATGTTGTATTTGACCGGAGATTCCGCAAGCAATATACAACTTGGGCCTGACCGTCAGGCCGGTTTGTCCGATTTGCCGGTCATGTTCACAAAAACCGGCATCGACGGCGGCTCTGGAGGCACCCACTTCGGCATTAAGCACCGCGGCCAAATCGTATAAAAGTTGAAAATTTTCTTTTGAACCAACGCCATAGCCTCCTGAAACAATAATAGAAGCGCTGTTGAGCTTGTTTTTGCTCTTTTCGATATGACGGTCTATCACTTTAACGACAAAGTCGCTGTCGCTCACATAATCTTCTACTTTATGTTTGATGACTTTGCCTCTGTAGCCGGGGTCGAGTATCTCCTTTTTCATAACTCCCTCCCGTACCGTAGCCATTTGAGGACGGCATTCCGGATTGACGATGGTAGCAACAATGTTACCTCCGAAGGCCGGACGGATTTGATACAGCAATTCCTCATAGGTTTTATCACGTTCTTTGTGACTTCCGATTTCAAGGGCTGTACAATCGGCTGTCAGTCCGCTTCTCAAAGCAGAAGAAACTCTGGGGCCCAGATCGCGGCCAATAACCGTTGCGCCCATCAGACAGATCTGAGGTCTTTCTTCCTTAAACAATTTGATTAAGATCGAAGCGTGAGGCAAGGTGGTGTAGGGATACAAGGTCTTGTGATCAAACAAGTGCAAAACATCAACGCCGTAAGGCAAAACCTGACTGCTAATCTCGTCCAACTCATGTCCAATAACGACTGCTTCAAGTTTACAGCTGAGTTCATCGGCCAATTTCCGGCCTTTGGTGAGCAATTCCAAACTCACTTCTGCGATTTGTCTCTCTTCAATTTCGCAATAAACAAACAAGTCATTCATGCCTAAAAGGGTATAACTAAAACAATACTCTGCCGGAGAAAAACGCCTCTCCGATTCAAGGCATGCAAGATTCACAATTTTTTGTCAAATCTACAAGAGATTTGACTATTAATTTTCCGCTTGGCGACGGCTGTTTTGATTTTTTATAGAATTTCGGCTTACAGCAAAATCTCCTGACACCGGTCTTTGTAATTGCCGTCTTTGCTTATCTTTGCACAGAAACAATCAACTATTTGGTGCAAGCTTCATTTACGAACACTCCATGAAAGCCTATTACGAGCATATTTCTTCTCCTCCTAAGCACAAAAGCCCATGTATAGGCTTGTCGGCAAACTTTGACGACAAGCAGGCTTTGCTGGCCAAAGCTTATTTTGAAGCGCTGGCTCTAGCCGGTGGCTCTCCGCTGATTATTCCGCCCTTCAAAGGCAAAGAACAAGTCGAAAGTCTGCTGGACAGGCTGGATGCCATTATTTTTACCGGCGGAGGTGATTTTGATCCGGCTCTATTGGGAGAAGAACCCCACGAGGCCTTGGGTAGTTTCAATTCCGTCCGCGATGAATTTGAATTACGGCTCCTTAAATTGGCTTTGGATAAACAACTTCCCATACTCGGCATTTGCAGAGGAATACAACTTATCAATTTAGGCATGGGAGGCTCCCTTTATCAGGACATCTACAGTCAGCGTCGCAAACAGTGCATCAACCACAACCAAACCGGCGAACGATCGGAAACCTCTCATTATGTTGAGCTTATGCCGGACACTTTACTTCGTTCCTTATTCAACAAAGACGAACTGGCTGTAAATTCTTTTCATCACCAGGCTATCAAAGAATTGGCCGGAGGACTGAAAGTATGCGCCTTAAGCTCAGATGGTATAATCGAAGCTGTGGAATCGGATCAAGGGAAAGCCATTCTGGGCTTGCAATGGCATCCCGAATGCCTGGTATCACACAGCAAAGAGCCCATGCTGCCCGTTTTCAACTGGCTGGTTAAAGAAGCAGGGCTGTACAGGAATTGTCGCGATCTGTGCCAAAGCAACATCACCTTGGATTCACATTGCGACACGGCTCTCTATTTTACCAAAGAACAACACATCGAAGTGGAATTGTATTCCCCCGGTTTTGATTTTTATTCCGGTATCAGCGCTAACAACGCCAACGGTGAAGCTCTCTCTTCTATTCCCGAAAACAAAGTGGATTTAAGAAAAATGCAAAACGGAGGGCTCGATTGCGCTGTCATGGCCGCCTATATCAAACAGGGAAGCCGCGACAGGCAAGGATTAGAGAAGGCCGGGCAAACTTGCCGGAATATGTTGGAAAGCATTCAGAAGCAGGTCGCAAACTATCCTCATTTAGCCGGACTCGCCCGAACTGCCGAAGATATCAGGAAACTCAAGTCCCAAGGTAAAAAAGCCATCCTGCTGGCCATCGAAAACGCCTACGCTCTGGGGACCAATCTGAACCTGCTCAAGGAATTTGACAAGGCCGGCGTGTGTTACATCACCCTTTGCCACAACGGACACAACGACGTATGCGATTCCGCCTCCGACGAAAATAATCCCGAGCACCACGGATTGAGTCCGTTTGGGAAAGAGCTGGTCAAATCCATGTCTGCTATGGGTATCTTGCCTGATGTCTCGCATGCTTCCGAAAAGACCTTTTACGACGTGCTTGAGTATTGTCCGGCTCCGGTTATCGCTTCTCACTCCTCCGCCAAGGCCTTGTGCAAGCATCCCCGCAACCTTAGTGACGATCAGATACTCGCTCTTGGCAAGCATAAGGGTTACATAGGCATCTGCCTTTATGAAGGTTTTCTGGCCAAAAACCGGCGGGCGGGGATCAGGGATGTTATTGCACACATCAACCATATCCGCTCACTGGCCGGTGTTGAAATAATCGGCATAGGCAGCGATTTTGACGGCGGCGGCGGCATACCCGGTTGCCAAAACGCCGGTGAATTCATCCATTTACTGAGAGCCCTCAAAGCCGAAGGCTATCGTGACGAAGAAATCGCTCTGATAACCGGAGGTAATTTTATCAGAACTCTGGAACTCGCTCAACTTTATGCTGAAAACCTCAAAAAAGCACCGTAATGCTCCTTGCTCCAAAAACATCCCAACGATTATCGCTTAAAGAAATCAGTGTCATACTTTCCTTGGCTGCTGTTTTGTTTTTACTCCTTTTGATGACCTCCTGCATGTCGGGACAAAAAAAGAACTCTCCCTCCGAACAAAACCTTAAGGTGGTGCCTGTTTTTAATGAAGACTCGGCCTATCATTACCTGGCAAGGCAACTTGATTTCGGTCCCCGGGTTCCCAATACGGAAGGACATAAGGCCTGCGGCGATTACCTGGTAGAAAAAATGCGCTCGCTTGGCGGAATCCTTACCGAACAGCCTATGCAACTGGTGGCCTTCGACGGCAGCGTCCTAAGAGCCAGAAACATTATTGCATCGTTTGATCCGGAAAAAACGCGAAGAATTTTACTCTTTGCCCACTGGGACACCCGCCCCTGGGCTGACGAAGATCCCGACCCGCAAAACCATACGAAGGCCATTCCCGGAGCCAACGACGGGGCCAGCGGAGTGGCTGTCTTGATGGAGATTGCCCGGCATCTGGGGACGACAGCCCCTGCTTCTTTGGGGGTGGACATTATTTTGTTCGATGCCGAAGATTACGGGCAGCCCTCTTTTTCAGGCAGATCGAGGGTGGAAGATTCCTGGTGCCTTGGTTCTCAGTACTGGGCAAAAAATCCTCATGTCAGCAATTATTCCGCTGAATTCGGCATTTTGTTGGATATGGTCGGTGCTAAAGAGGCTGTTTTTGCCAAAGAATATTTTTCTCTGCGTTATGCAGCACCTATTGTCAACAAGGTTTGGAACACGGCCGCAAGGATAGGTTACAGCCCTTATTTTGAAAACTCGGAGGGTGGCGCCATTACCGACGATCATCTGTACATTAACCGCCTGGCAGGTATCCCGAGCATCAACATCATCGACTACCGCAGCGACACTCCAAATGGATTTTTCCCTTATTGGCATACCCTGGAAGACAGTCTGGACAAAATTGACAAAAAAACCCTCAAAGCAGCAGGCCAAACCCTGTTGGAATTGATTTATACCGAATAAACATGCTCTTGCCTTTTCTACAGGAAGGACGTATCGAAGCCGGCTGTGACGAAGCCGGCCGGGGTTGTCTGGCCGGGCCGGTCTTTGCGGCTGCAGTTGTAACGGGAGCCGACTTTGACTGTCCGGAAATCAACGATTCCAAACAACTCAGCTACAAAGAACGCTATCGCCTGAGAGCCGAAATCGAAAAGCGAGCGCTGGCCTGGGGTATCGGCACTGCCAGCCCCGAAGAAATCGATAAAATCAATATCCTCAACGCAGCTCTCCTGGCTATGCACAGGGCTGTGTTGCATCTACAGCTTAGTCCCGACTACTTACTCATCGATGGAAATCGCTACCGCAAGCCTTCACAATTACCCATACATAAGATATCCGTAAGTGTCGATGAATTCAGTAAAATTGAACATATCCCGGCCGGTTGTTTTGTAAAAGGAGACGGAAGATTTGTATCCATTGCTGCAGCCTCCATACTGGCCAAAACATACAGAGACGATTATATGCAGCATTTACACAAGCAATACCCTCAATATGCCTGGAACAAAAACCGAGGCTACCCTACCGCAGAACATCGCCGGGCCATTGCAGATTTCGGAATCAGCCCTTTCCATCGAAAGACATTCAGGCTGTTGCCGTCAGAACAGCAATTAAGTCTATTTTAAGTATGGCTGCAATAAAAGACTTAACCCGGGGACCCATCGGTAAACAGCTTTTTTATCTCTCCCTTCCCATTATCAGCACTTCTTTTATTCAAATGGCTTACAGCCTGACGGATATGGCCTGGGTTGGCCGTCTGGGTCCCGAATCGGTAGCTGCCGTCGGAGCTGTCGGCATCTTAGTCTGGCTTACCAATTCGGTCTCTCTGTTGAACAAAGTGGGGGCCGAAATCAGCGTGGCTCAGGCCATAGGAACTCAGGATTTGGACAAGGCCCGTTGCTACGCTTCGCACAACGTCAGCATCTCGCTAATTATTTCCCTGATTTGGGCCGGTTTTTTGTTTGCATTTTCCTATCCCCTGCTGGGTATTTATAAAATAGAAGCCGCTATTGAGCTGGAAGCCGTAACTTACTTAAGAATTGTGCTTTTCGGGTTTCCTTTTCTGTTTTTGTCTGCCACCTTCACCGGAATCTACAACGCGGCCGGACTGAGCAAAATTCCCTTTTACATCAACAGCATCGGTTTGATTTTAAACTTAGTACTCGATCCTGTATTTATTTTTGCCTTAGATATGGGTACGGCTGGAGCAGCCTTAGCAACATTGATTTCGCAGGTGGTGGTCTGTCTCTTATTTTTCGCCCGGATAAAGCTTAGGGACAGGCTATTAGGAAGTTTTCCTTTTTTTGTCCGGCTGCAACCGGACTGCGTCCGTAAAATTGTAAACCTGGGGCTGCCCGTAACACTTTTCAACGGCTTTTTTGCCATTATCAATTTATTAATGGGACGGATCTCATCGATCTTCGGAGGACATATTGGGCTGATGACTCTTACTGCCGGAGGCCAAATCGAGGGCCTGGCCTGGAATACCTCGCAAGGTTTCAGCACCGGTCTGAGTGCTTTTGTTGCCCAAAACTACGCTGCCGGTAAAAAATCGAGAATTTTACGCGCATATCGCTCGGGGCTGGCCATAACCACTGTTTTCGGATTGCTGTTGACCCTGTTATTCGTTTTTTACGGAGGCGAAGTTTTTACCCTCTTTGTTCCCGGGCAAATCGCCTTCGATGCAGGGCAATTGTTTCTGCGGATCGAGGGTTATACGATGCTTTTTATGATGGTGGAAATCACCATTCAGGGAGTGTTTTTTGGGACAGGGAGAACCCTACCCCCTGCCCTGATCAGCTCCGTATTCAATCTGCTCCGCATACCCCTGGCCATTATCTTGGCCAAAAACGGTATGGGTCTTGCCGGTATCTGGTGGGCCATCAGCCTTACCAGCCTGTTGAAAGGGCTAACTGCTTTTAGTTGGTTTCAGGCAATTAAAAAACGCATTTTGTAACACAGGTTTACGAATGCTCTTGATTTGTATTTTTTGTTAATGTTTTAAATATAAATAAATCATGAGGAAGACATTTTACATTTTCGTGTTTCTTGTTGCTTGTTTTTATTCTCATGGACAAACAGGTGAGGCGATTTATTCGATTATTAACGAAGAAATTGTCGAAAAACCTAAATTCATTGATTCAAACCCTATAGACAACTCTTCTGCAGTTGAGCCATATATACCATATGGATGCGACTCTGTCAGCACTGATTATGGGTCATTTTGTGTCAAATTATCAAAATACAGTGGATATAACGACGAACCCGGATTCAATGTGGTAGAGATACAAAGGAATAATTTGACGATTTTTAAACTTGAAAACTCTAATGGATATGCCAATCTATCCTCTTATGTGCCATCAGAACATTTAAACTTTTCTTGGGTCAAATTGTCTCCTGTGAGATGTGCTTTGATTTTTAATGGGTATATATTTGCGAGCCAGCCGTCAATGGTGAGTATTGTGGTAATACATAAAAACGAGGCTAAATTAGTATTTAACAAACCCCTGTTTATCCATTCTATTTCAAAAAGTACGACTGATTATTTTTTAAATATTACTCTCCAGTCGAACACTGTCGAATACGGAGGAACACCGGAATCCCCCGTAGCGCTGGGGACTCCTTCGCTTCACACAATTTGGTGGGATGGAAACGTTTTACGTTATGTCAAACAGCGTTAGCCGTGAACTTTTCGAGGTTCACGGCTAACGCCGGCACTTAAAAGTATCTGTTAACAGATCAAAGGAAGATTCTTATTCCCAATAAGTAATTTCGCGACGCTCATCGGTATAACTGCTCCACTCGGGTCCGTTTTTGTAACGGTATTTACGACTGGTCCAGTTGTTGTGAGTATCGTATACGTAATCGGAATATTCTTGGATATACTCGCCTTCGGCTATCTGAGTCAGGTCTTTTTGTGTATTGTAAGTATAATTACTTGTGTAGGAGCTTGGTTGTTCTTGACCAGGATAAACATCCTCATACCGGTAATTGTCAATCAGCATGAATTCATCGTCTTTCTTGTAAGTGTAAGTTCTTGTACTTGTATAGGCGTTATCACCGGTCCCAAAGAAACCTTCGGAATAGACATCAAACATTCCGTTCTCCTGATAACTGGCATTCATAAATTCTCCCCAGGAATTACCTTCAGAAAATATATGTTCTGTTCTGGAAGACACTGGGTATTTTCCGGAATAAAGAATTTTGGTAGTATCCACATAGGTGTTTTCATCGGCGTTGTCACTGTATTGGACGGTGTTGATGATAAATAGGGTATCTCCCACAAACGTATAACTTGTGCGGGCTCTCTCATCATTAATTGCGGAAAGGTTAGGAGCCAAACCGGCAAAATTCATATGGAAATGACCCCTTGGAACATACTTGCCGTGGTCGGCATATTCGAAAGTAGTAGTTCCGGCCTGAATCAATTGTCCTGAGGTATTGTACGTATAATTGGTCAAAAAATCATTGCCCTGCCCTGTGTTTTCAATCTTAAGAATTCTTCCGATTTCATCGAATGTGGTCATTTTGTAAGTGGTGTCTGAATAAAACTCTTTGACCATTTTCACAGGCCCTCTCAATTGGGCATGCGTAAGGGCTGAACGCTCCCAATAATTTTTGGGAGCTTCGGGATCATCCCCTCCGTCCCCGTTTCCATTTACCGGATCGCAAGATAGCATCGTATAAGCAAATAAGCCTAATGCTATAAACAATATTCCTTTCTTCATGATTAAAAATTTAATTATAATTGAATACTAATTTTGATATTATCGTTTTCTGAATTTGAGTACTTGTTTTTGCTCTCCCGCTTGTAGTTCGAGCAGATAAATGCCGCTTTGAAGCCCGCTAACATCCACCTGACCCCGGTTCGTCTGGGCATTGAGTAATACCCTGCCGCTCAAGTCGATAATTCTTACTTGAATTGTCCCTTCAATACCGCTTATCAACAAGGTGTTGCCCTGATGTATTAAATAGCTTCCCGGTGCTTTTGGACGGACTCTTTCTATGCTGCTTTGCATCGTAGCCACAATGCCTTCTCCGGTAATTTCGTAATCCACGTTTTCTACGATGCTGGCATCGGACGATAAGACTACGGTATTTACCGAAGTCATGGCTTTACCCTCCACATTCAACAACACATCGTAGGAACCGGCAGGTATGCGATCAAAAAGATAAACCCCCTCTTGGTTACTGGTGGTAAAAGATTTCACCTGACTATGGTCTGAAGATGCCACCAAATACAAATCATAGGTCGGTAAAGACGCACTGCGCAAACCGCCTTCATTATCGATCAGACGGATTGTTCCTCTGATTTGCCCGCTGGCGCCTGCGCTGACAGATAAATCAACCGTCTGAATGCTTATAATTAATGCATCTATCTCGTCCGTTGTGAACGACACTATACCGGCATTCTCCCAAAGTAATTCGCTTGGGAGATAGGTACTCAA
Source organism: Bacteroidales bacterium UBA1402 (assembly GCA_002305085.1). Taxonomy (GTDB): domain Bacteria; phylum Bacteroidota; class Bacteroidia; order Bacteroidales; family UBA1402; genus UBA1402. The sequence goes on from DBQE01000009.1 coordinate 63,416, forward strand.
ACTGCGTAGAGTTTCCGACTGTACTTTCCCCTGACTGCGCAAGGCATATTCTCCTTCTCCAACCACAAACGCTCCCCGGCCGTCGATCAATTCCAAAGTATCGAGTACAATAAATCCTTCCTCGCCCAAGCCTAATAATTCAATGTTATCGTTCCCCGGAGCATCACCCATTTGGGCAATAACGGGAAGATTTCCAACTTTATAATAGCTCGTGAAATAATCGTAATCATTCATATCGGTTGCAATGAGCCGGCCATAATTTTCATCCGGAAAACGGAGTACGACTTTACCCCCGGAAAAATCATTGTTTTCAACCAGTTTTAAATCCCAATTTTCGAAGATCGTATCTCCGTCTTCTGTGAATATTTGCAGACCCCCGTTGGGACATTCGCGCACAATTTCAATTTTATCGTCACTTACAATGTCGTGCATATTTACCCAAACAACACTGTGCATATTGTCCTGTTCAAACGCCAGGCTTTTGTACAGGCTACGATCTTCGTTATAAATTCGGACAGTGTCGTTGTTATAATCAACCAGTTTGGCCAGACCCTGGCTATCGTAAAAAATCCCGCCGGAAACCCATTCTTCGTAATCGGGCAGGGAGTATATGGTGTTAGAGTATTTCTCCTTCATGCAGTATTGTCCGACCGAAGATAAATGGTAAAATTCTCCGACCCAGTAATCCGACAGACTGTCAACGGCCGTTTTATATAATGAGCCGTCCAAATTGTATAAAAGCAAATCGTATTCTTTATACAAATGCTCGTAGGCAGCGGCAATGTTGTTGTTTCTGCCCAAAATACGCCTTTGTCCTTCGTCAAAGGTGATGCCTTCGTACATTATTCCGTGCGGCATTTGCAATTCGAGAGCTCCGGTGGATAAATCGTATACCTGCCCGGTGTAAACATCGGTGGTAAACCAGCTTCCTCCCCCGAAAAAAGCAGTGTCTTTGGAACAGACTCGGTTCACAGCCAATTTGACCTGCCCATTTACTTCGAATGTTTCAAAGCCGTGAAAATTACTTAGAACGGTAAATAACGAATCTCCACTTTCATCGAGCACACCGACAAAGACGCTCCAGTTTTCGTCTGTAAATTGCGAAACATACGCACTGTCGTATACAGAAAACTTATAAATCAAAAACTGCTTTAATGTGTCGTTGACCAGGCTATTAACCAACTCAAGGCCTCCGGCCCAGTAATTCAATTGTGCCTCCTCAACAGGCAGTCTCAATGCAAAACTCTTAATCAGGTTAAGGTCAGGCTCATATAAGTTGAGGTAAGCAGGCTCCGGCATTTCGGGATTTGAACTACGTAACATGTTTTCCTGTATCAACTGAAAATAAACAGACGTAGAGCCGTTGGGGCGAAATAGGCCATGCGTCAATAAATCGTTGTTATTGGCCGAGGGCACTTTGTTGCCTTCCAGATACTGAGATGCGGAAAGCTGACTGCTGCTTGCAAAAAACATTGTCAGCAGCAAAATATGTACTATATTTTTCATAAAGCCGTATTAAAGTATGATTAAAATTGGATTCTTCCTAAGAGTCTCTTTTTTCATTGAAAAGCAAAATTATAACTTGGAGCCCTGAGTGCCTAGGCAAAAGGTAAAATTGAGGCCGTAAAAGATACATTTTTCGACGCAAAATACATACTTTTGAAAACAAATCAAAGTTTATGCTTAAAACGATTTTATTACTGACTCCCGTGTATGTAACCTTGTTTTGGACTTTAGTTCTGAAAACGGCAAACAGACACAATAACGATCGAGCCAGGCTGTTTCTGGGCAAATTTATGTTTTTTGCTTGTATCCTGTATTTTTCCCATTTTCTTTTTTTCTATCCTCTACCTCAGGTTTATATTTATTTCGACGCACTTTACCAATATGCCTCTTTGATGGTATACCCCCTTTTTTACATCTACATTCGCCTATTGACAGTGGATAAAAAATTTGAACTTAAAAAGCATTACAAGTACATCGCCGTACCCAATCTGCTTTTGATCGCCTATTTGATAGGCATACTGTTCAGCCCTTATGAACACTACCGGAGACTGATCGCCGACTATGAAAACAGCCCCTGGAATTTCCTGAAAATAGTTTTAACCTGCATGCAACTTGCCTTTTTAATACAGGTAATTCTTTGTGTCACAGGCAACACCATCTTATTGAAAAAATACAAACACAGCGCCGGACAATACTATTCCGATATAGAGGACAGCAGAATCTACAAGGCCGAATTACTCAATCTGTGCATTATTCTTACAGGTATCTCCTCTTTTATACTCGGAATACTGGGACGTGATTTCTTTTTTGCCGAGCCTGTAGCTATGGGCATTGCTTCCTTGGTTTTTTCCACCTTGCTTTTTGCTATTGGTTTACTCGGCAATGTGCAGAAAGTAGTCAATCCAAGTTATGAAACCGACAGCGGCGTCCAGCCTTCAGCAAGCCTTGCCACAGATCAGGAAATGGAACACTTCAAAGCTGAGGTTTCTCCCAAAATTCTGCGCTTGTTTGATGAAGACAAAATCTATCTAAACAGCAAACTCACCATCAGAGATGTGGCTCAAATAGTCGGAACGAACCGTACTTACGTATCGAACTTTATTAACACTCATTTTAATCAAAACTTTTGCAGTTTTGTAAATCGTTACAGACTCGAAGAGCTAGAACGAACCATCCGTAAACACCCGGAATACACCGGCAACACCCTGGCCGAACTCTGTGGTTTCGGTTCAACGGACTCCCTGAAAAGGGCTGTAAGGACTAGTTTTGGTGTGTCTTATTCAGAATGGAGAAAAAGTTTGTCTGTCCAAGCAGACAAACATCAAGACAATTTGAACGCCAAGGCGTAATTGCGAATTTGCTTGAGCATCGCCGCAAAACCATTGGATCTGGTGGGCGACAAATGCTCCTTGAGTCCAATGCGTTCAATAAAATATAAGTCGGTCTTCAGTATTTCGTCCGGTGTCCGGCCCGAAAGAACCTTCAGCAACAGGTAAACCAGGCCTTTTACAATAACGGTATCGCTCTCGGCCTCAAAAAACACCTTACCCTCCTTGTATTCGGCGTGTATCCATACCCGGCTTTGACATCCTTCTATCAGGTATTGAGGTTTTTTGTACTGCTCATCCAGCGGACCTAAAGAATTGCCCATGTCGATTAATAATTGGTACTTGTCCATCCAATCTTCAATCTCATCGAAGGCCTGAATGATGTCGTCCTGAACTTCGTCTATACTCATTTCAATCTGTTAATTAAACATTTTGTAGATTTTCTTTAAAGCAGCCTGTAAACGATCTACTTCTGAGCTTGTATTGTAAAAAGCAAAAGAGGCGCGAACACAGCTATCTACTGCCAAACGCTCCATCAGCGGTTGAGCACAATGGTGCCCGGTGCGTACGGCAATGCCGAGTTTATCGAGCAACAAGCCAACATCATACGCATGAATGCCTTTTAATTGAAAAGGAATTATGGCATGCCTCTCAGGTATATTTCCCAACAACTGAAAACCTTCCACTTTGCTCAGCTCCTGCAAGGCATAGTTCACCAACTGCTTTTCGTAGTCTGCAATCTTATCCAGGCCTATCTCCTGAATAAAACGTAATGCCTCGGCCAAGGCCGCTGTTCCGATAAAATCGGGTGTTCCAGCCTCGAATTTAAATGGAATCCGATTGTATGTTGTTTTTTCAAAATGAACTTGGTCAATCATTTCTCCTCCCCCTTGGTAAGGAGGCATTTGCTCCAAAAAAGAGCGTTTCGCGTATAAGACTCCTACTCCGGTGGGCCCAAAAACCTTGTGGGACGAAAAGGTATAAAAGTCGGCGTCCAGAGCTCGAACATCTACCGGCATATGGGCAACTGCCTGAGCTCCGTCAACCAGCACAGGAACACCTTGCTTGTGGGCTTTTTCAATAATCTGCTTTATGGGATTCTCGATTCCCAGTACATTGGAAACATGGGTAATGGCCAGTAATTTTACCTTGGGTCCCAATAATTTTTCGTATTCATCGACCAACAAACAACCGTTATCGTCAATGGGAATCACTTTAAGAGTCATTTTTTTACGCTCACACAAGAGTTGCCAGGGAACAATGTTAGAGTGGTGCTCCATGCTTGAAATCAAAATTTCATCACCCTCCCGGCAAAAAGCTTCGCCAAAGGAAAAGGCCACCAGGTTGATAGATTCGGTGGTTCCCCTGGTGAAAACAATTTCATCGGGTTCTGCCGCATTGATAAATTGCTGCACCACAACTCTGGCCGCCTCGTGAGCTTCGGTAGCCTGTTGGCTCAATAAATGCACCGCCCGGTGAACATTCGCATTATGGCTGAAGTAGGCCTCTTCTATCTTTTTTACCACGGAACGCGGTTTTTGGGTAGTGGCTGCGTTATCCAGATAGACCAAAGGATGCCCGTAGGCTTTTTGTTCCAGAATAGGAAAGTGCTTTCTTATGGAAGCTACATCAAATTTCGATTCCATGACCTCAGTTTTATTCTCAACAAATATCGCAGCCGGCACAAGCGCTCATCTGTTTACGAAATCGCTTGCCCACCAGATTGTGGATTCTGTTTTTCAAGGGAATTAGTTGAATCCCCTCAATCACGTCTGCCACAAAGGCAAATTTAAGCATCGCCCGGGCTTCCTGCTCCGAAAGACCTCTCGATCGCATATAAAACAAAGCGTTCTCGTCAATTTGGCCGGTGGCGGAACCATGGCTGCACTTGACATCATCGGCGTAAATCTCGAGTTGAGGCAAAGCATTCATCCTGGCCCGGGATGAATTGCAGAGATTGGCATTGGACTGATAAGCAGAAGTTTTTTGCGCGTTGGGATGCACCAGCACTTTTCCGGCAAACACCCCTCTCGATTCATCGTCCAGAATATATTTATACAGTTGACGGCTGGTGCATTGGGGTACTACATGCTCCACATCAACATGATAATCGGCAAACTGATGACTATCGAGCAGACAAAGACCGGACAACATAGACTCAGCCTGTTCTCCTAACATTCTCAAATTTAAATTGTTGCGTGAAACTCCATTGTTCAAGGTAATACCGTTAACGAATACCGAAGAAGAGGCCTGTTGGTCGATAAAAGTATTGCTTAGCCTTGCATTATTAGGATGTGTCATTTCCAATTCATAGTATTCCAGCCGGGCCTTTTTACCGACAAAAACCTCGGTTACCTGATTCGAAAAACAAGAGCTCTGAGTCATGCTGTGATCACATATCATCAGCTTGGCCGAAGCTCCGTCTTCGATAATAACCAAGTTTCTTCGGTTAGCCATTTGCTCGATTTCACCGTGAAATAGTTGAATCAGTTGCAAGGGCTGTTCAATTTCAACACCCGCAGGCACAAACAAAAGAAAACCATCCTGGGCCATGGCTGTGTTTAATGCGGCAAAAGCATCGGCAGATTGTCCGGCTATACGGTCGTAATATGGGGCCATGAGTTCTGGATACTCACGGAGTATGGCGTTGATGCTGCCATACAAGACGCCTTCGGATAATTTTTGCGGATCGGGATCGGGATAATATACGTCGTTGACCACAAAAAACAATTTGGTCGATAAACTGGGAACTTCGCAACGAAAAACCTTACTGGGATGGGGCGGAGCCGACAAGCGATAGAGGTTCATTCCGTAATCAATTTCCAACAAAGCATCCAGCCGGCATTGCCGGTAAGCTTCGTCTTTGGGGCCCGGAAAGCCGGCCTTTTCAAAAAGCCCAATGGCAGCCTCCCGTTTTGAGTCCATCAAAGGAGCAGAATACTGCCTGAGCACTTCCCGGTAGTTCCTGAATAAATTTAGGTAGGTCGTTTCTTTTCCCATTTTAATCTTTCAATTCTTGCTTGACCCAATCGTATCCTTGTTTTTCCAAGTCTTTGGCCAATTGAAAATCCCCACTTTTGACTATACGCCCCTCGAAAAGCACATGCACCCGGTCGGGAACAATATAATTCAACAATCGTTGGTAATGGGTAATGACTATACAGGATTTCTGAGGAGTGTGTATTTTATTTACCCCTTGGGCAACAATGCGTAAGGCATCTATATCTAGACCGCTGTCGGTCTCGTCGAGAATAGAGAGTACGGGATCGAGCATGGCCATCTGAAATATTTCGTTGCGCTTTTTTTCTCCTCCCGAAAAACCCTCGTTGACCGAACGGCCGGCCAAGGTATTATCCAACTCAACCAATGCCTTTTTTTCTCGCATCAGTTTCAAAAAGTCCGAGGCGTTCATGGCTTCCTGTTTGCGGTATTTACGGTGCTCATTAATGGCTGTGCGCATAAAATTCACCATACTTACCCCGGGGATTTCCACCGGATACTGAAAACTCAAAAACAAACCTTCACGTGAACGATCTTCGGGAGTCATACTTAAAAGATCCATGCCTTTGAAGTGAACCGTACCTTGGGTAACAGTAAAGGCCGGATTTCCCGAAAGTACAGCTGAAAGCGTACTTTTCCCCGAGCCATTGGGTCCCATAATGGCATGTATTTCTCCTTCTTTCACCGATAAATTCAGGCCTTTCAGGATTTCTTTATCTCCTGCGGAAGCATGTAAATTTTTTATTTCCAACAACATAAATATCGTCTTTACGGCCTTGGCCAATCTGTTTTTATTCTTTGTTTGTTTTCTATCTCCTCCCGGTCTTTTTTCCACGTTTTACGGACTTCGGCGCAGGAGAATACCTTGATGGCTTTCTTTTTGCTTTACCCTTTTTCCTCGTCGTTTTTTTGAACCAGCCCTGAACAAACACCAATAATCCTACAACCAGCAACATCAAGGCAAGGGCACTCACCAAAAGCCGCTGCCTGTTTCCCTCTTCTTCCAAAGGCAGGGTACTAAACAACAAATAACCCAAGCCTGCCAGGATCAAGAGAATAAAGATGGCGACCCAAATGGCTCCTCTGCTCTTTTGAATAGGAGCTTCGTTGTCGTCAGTTCCTCTATTTTGTGCGGTTTTTGTTTCCCTTTTTGATTTCATCCTGCTGTTTATATTGTTTATTCCAATCAACTATTGCTCTTAACGCTATCAAAGTAAAGACGGCAAAAAGCAGCGCTGTAAAAAACAACCCCATATAAGCATAAAGGGCTGTGCTCAACACGTCGACAACTATCCAGATAATCCAGTTATCCTTTACTTTTCTTGAAAGCAAAAACTGCCCCATTACACTAGCCGCTGTCAACATGGCATCCAACCTGGGAAAGGCTGGAGGATCAATGTATTCGGGAAACCTGGACTGAAAATAAATAATTCCTTCGCTCCACAAGCCGCCGAACACCAAAACTATCACTATCACCAGAGCCCACTGGCTCTTATTTAATCGCCGTATGCGCAGCTCTCTGTTTTTCCCTTCTTGTCCGGGCGCCGGGTGCTTCCAGTGATAATACCCATAGAGGCTGAATGAGAAATACACTACCTGCAGCAGCATGGCTGAGTATAAATGTGCCTGATAAAACACAACAAAGTACACCACATTGTTGAGCAAACCAAACAAAAAATTAACAGAGAGCGCTCTTGAGGCCAAATATACAGCCACCAGCCCGCTAACCAATCCGATCAATTCCAGCAGGTTCATGGAATGGCCCCATAACGAAAACAACACTACATCCTGAATCGACATATTATCCAACACTCCCTTCCAGAGAAACCTGCAACAATTTTTGTGCCTCAACGGCAAATTCCATGGGAAGCTTATTGATTACTTCTTTAGCATAGCCATTCACTATCAACCCTATAGCTTCTTCTGTAGAAATACCGCGCTGATTGCAATAAAACAATTGATCCTCGTTGATCTTAGAAGTAGTCGCTTCGTGCTCAACTACGGCTGTTTCGTTGTTTATTTCAATATAAGGGAAGGTATGTGCCCCACAGGTGTCCCCCAGCAACAAACTGTCGCATTGGGAGTGATTGCGGGCGTTGGAAGCTTTAGGAGCAATTTTTACCAACCCACGGTAACTGTTTTGGCTTTTACCGGCCGATATACCTTTGGAAACAATAATGCTGCGGGTGTTTTTGCCCAAATGAATCATTTTGGTTCCCGTATCGGCCTGTTGGTGGTTGTTAGTAACGGCAACCGAGTAAAATTCTCCCACAGAATTATCCCCCGCCAAAATACAGGAAGGGTACTTCCAGGTTATGGCTGAGCCCGTTTCAACCTGAGTCCAGGAGATCTTGGCCGATTCACCTTTACACAAACAACGCTTGGTAACAAAGTTATAAATACCACCCTTGCCTTCTTTATCGCCCGGATACCAGTTTTGTACAGTAGAATATTTGACTTCTGCCCGGTCGTGGACAACAATCTCCACTATAGCCACATGCAATTGGTTCTCGTCGCGTATCGGAGCCGTGCAGCCTTCCAGGTAGCTGACGTAGCTATCGTCATCGGCCACTATCAATGTGCGCTCAAATTGACCCGTATTGATGGCATTAATTCTGAAATAGGTTGACAACTCCATAGGACAACGCACCCCCTTAGGTATGTACACAAAGGAACCATCGCTGAAAACGGCACAATTCAGGGCCGCGTAATAATTATCCGTATAGGGTACGACCGAGCCCAGGTAACGCTTGATTAATTCGGGATGCTCTTGCACCCCCTCGCTGAAAGAGCAAAAAATGATGCCCTTCTTTGCCAGGCTTTCCTTGAAGGTGGTCTTGACGGAAACACTATCCATTACGGCATCTACGGCCATGCCTGCCAGTTGCTTGCGCTCTTGCAAGGGTATGCCCAGTTTCTCGAAGGTTTTTAGCAAATCCGGATCAATGTCTTCCTCGTTATCTCCGGAAGTTTTGCTCTTAGGGGCGGCATAGTAGACCATTTTTTGATAGTCAATTTCGGGAATGTCCAAATGCGCCCATTGGGGCTTTTCCATGCTTTGCCAATGACGAAAAGCCTTGAGGCGAAACTCCAACAGCCAGTCCGGCTCCATTTTTTTGGAAGAAATCAAACGAATAACATCTTCATTTAACCCCTCGGGAATAGTTTCGGTTTCAATATCGGTCACGAAACCATACTTATATTCACCGGCAGTTACCTGTGTAATGATATCCTTGTCTTCGGTTGATTTCATACATCATATACTCTGAGGGACAGGTGTTGATTGTTGTAAAGTTTCGGGTTTTTTTGTGTTCCAGTCTTCAAAGTGGATAAAGGGCAGCACGGCGGGAGCAAAATCGGAAAGCGGGCCGTAAAAACGAGAAGTACTGCTTTTTTCCCGATGAAAAGAAGACTTCCCTTTGTCAAAATAGTCAAACACATTAACGACTATACTCAACACAAAAAGGTAAAGCACCACGGCAAATAAACCTCCGGCAATGCGGTTGAGCCAGCCGAGCATCACCATTTTGACCAGCTTGCCCAGTAAAACCGCTACAAAATGAAACAAGATGACCGTCAGCACAAAAAGTACTATAAACGAAACAACCTGCACCACTTTTAGGCTCGCCGACTCAAAAAGTTGGGAAATGTAAGGAGCCACCAAATACGAGAGTGCTTTGGCTGCAAAGATTCCACAAACAACGCCTGCTATAGTTCCAATGGTCTGTATCAGACCTCTGCGCAAACCATCAATTAAGCCTAACAAAGCAACGATCAAAATAATGATGTCGTAGAGATTCATACGCTACAGGGTCTGTTTTACTTCTATTTCTTCGTAGGCTTCGATTAAATCGCCCACCTTGATGTCGTTATAATTGTTAATACTCAATCCACACTCATAACCCGAGGCAACTTCCTTGACATCCTCCTTGAAGCGCTTTAATGAGCTCAATTCTCCGGTAAATACAACTATACCGTCACGAATAAGCCTAATTTTAGTACCTCGCTTGATTTTTCCTTCTTTAACCATACAGCCGGCAACTGTACCGACCTTAGTAATCCTAAATACTTCACGAACCTCGGCTGTGGCAGTAACTTCCTCCTTGATTTCGGGAGAAAGCATACCTTCCATAGCCGACTTAATTTCTTCGATGGCATCGTAGATAATTGAATAAAGACGAATGTCCACGCCATCGCGCTCGGCCATCTTGCGGGCGGCCATAGAGGGGCGTACCTGAAAACCGACAATAATGGCATCGGAAGCAGAAGCCAGTGTTACATCCGATTCGGAAATCTGACCGACCGCCTTGTGTATCACATTCACCTGAATTTGCTCTGTGCTCAAACCTATCAGAGAATCCGACAAAGCTTCAATAGATCCGTCCACATCTCCTTTTACAATGAGATTCAGTTCTTTGAAATTGCCAACGGCTATACGGCGGCCGATTTCGGCCAGTGTCAGAATTTTACTGGTGCGCAACCCTTGTTCTCTTTGCAATTGCTCTCTTTTGGTGGCAATCTCTCTGGCTTCCTGTTCGGAGTCGAGTACGTTGAAATTGTCGCCTGCCTGAGGAGCCCCATTCAATCCAAGGATCAATACAGGTTCGGCGGGCCCTGCCGATTCCACGCGCTGCCCTCGTTCATTGAACATAGCCTTTATGCGTCCGTGATTAACGCCGGCAACGATGTTGTCTCCGACTTCCAACGTGCCGTTTTCCACCAATACTGTCGCCACGTAGCCACGCCCCTTTTCGAGTGTAGACTCTATGATGGACCCCACAGCACGTCTTGAGGGATTGGCCTTGAGTTCCAACATTTCAGCCTCGAGCAAAACCTTTTCGAGCAATTCCTTCACATTGATGCCTTTTTTGGCTGAAATATCTTGTGATTGGTATTTTCCGCCCCATTCTTCGACCAGGTAATTCATATTAGCCAGTTCCTGCTTAATTTTTTCGGGGTCGGCTGCCGGTTTGTCTATTTTGTTAATGGCAAATACCATGGGGACGCCGGCTGCTGAAGCGTGGTTAATGGCCTCAACTGTTTGGGGCATAACGTTGTCGTCGGCTGCCACAATAATAATGGCAATATCCGTTATTTTGGCTCCGCGGGCGCGCATGGCCGTAAAAGCCTCGTGGCCCGGAGTGTCCAGAAAAGTCATTTTCCGTCCGTCTTTCAGAGTAACATTGTATGCTCCGATGTGCTGAGTTATACCTCCAGCCTCACCTGCAATCACATTAGAATTGCGGATGTAGTCGAGCAGAGAAGTTTTACCGTGGTCCACGTGTCCCATTACCGTGATAATGGGAGGACGAGGCACCAAATCTTCTTCGTCGTCCTCTTCTTCCTGAATGGCCTCCAATACTTCAGCACTGACATACTCTGTTTTAAAGCCGAATTCGTCGGCTACAAAATTAATGGTTTCTGCGTCCAGGCGTTGATTGATCGACACCATCTGACCTATGGCGATACAAGTGGAAATTACGTCGACAACCGGCACATCCATCATGGTAGCCAGGTCGTTAACGGTAACAAACTCGGTTATTTTAAGCACGCTCTTTTCCCGCATTTCTTTTTGTTCGAGTTCTTGCATACGTTGAGATGCCGCCTCTCGTTTTTCTCTGCGGTATTTTGCTCCTTTTTTGGGCCTGCTGGTCAGGCGGGCAAGTGTTTCTTTAATTTGTTTGGAAACATCCTCTTCGCTGACTTCTGTTTTAAGAACGGGTTTCTTGAGGCGGCCTTTGGTCCTGTCGCCCCTGGAGACCGGAGCGCCGAATTCTCCATCGACCTTTATCTTGACATCCTTGATGCGACTGCGCCTTTTCTTTTTGGAATCTGAAACTTCGGTTTTCCCCTCGGTTCTCCCTTTAAGAGTTTCGGCTTTTTTCCTTTCTTCGCGCAAGGCCTGTTCTTGTGTTTTTTTGTCTTCCTGTTCCTTGAGTCTTTCTTGTTTGGTTTTCCTTTTGGGCCTGGTATTTTGATTCAACGCATCCAGATCAATGGTGGTAACCACCTTGATGTTGGGTTTAATAGTCCTTTTCCCCAGGGTGAATATTTCGGGCTCTTCAGATTTTTTATCCTCTTGGGCGTCTTCCTGTTCTTCGATTTTTTGAGGAGGTATTGTTTCAGGAATTTCTTCTTTTTCTTCGACAATTGTCTTCTCTTCCGTGCGGACGGTTTCCTTCTGAGGGGTGGGTTTTTCCTCTTTTTCAGCCATATCGGCTGCAGGTGTTCGGCTCACAGGAGCTTCTGCTGCCGGGGCTTTTTTTGCAGATTCCTGAACGGGGGATTCTTCTTTTTTTATTTTTTCGGCTGCTTCAGGCTCGGTTGATGCCGGGCTTGCGACAGCAGTAATAACTTCCTCAACAGTTTTTGCGGGTTTTTCTTCCTTAGGAAGGATTTCTTCCTTTTCCTCTTTTTTCGGTCCTGTTGCTTTGGGTTTAGCAACAGCATCCAGGTCTATTTTACCCAGAGTCTTGAATTGTTGTTTGCGAGTGCTTACGACAGGTTCTTCGGGAGCCTCTTGCTTAACAGGCTCAGGAGTTACCTGTTCCGTTTCTCTGATCTTGGGTTTCTCCTTTTTGGGAATTAAAAGCTCCTGCCCATCGCCAAATTCTTCGACGAGAAGCATATAGGCCTCTCCGCTGATTTTGGCGTTGGGGTTATTTTCAACCTCAAATCCCTTTTTTTGTAAAAATTCCACCAAAGTGCCGATACCCACATTCAGCTCTCTGGTTATTTTATTCAATCGAACACTCGACATAAGCAAATAATTTATTAATCTTCAAACTCTGCATGAAGTATACGCAAGACTTCATCCACAGTACTTTCCTCCAAATCGGCTTTTTCAACTAAAGTTTCTCTTGGTAAAGCCAACACATTCCGAGCAGTATCGCAACCTATGGCTTTTAGGGCTTCAATAACCCATTCATCTATTTCGTCCTTGAATTCATCCAGGTAAATATCATCCTCTTCCAGTTCCTGGTCGGTTTCTCTGAAAACATCTATGGTATAATTCGTCAACATGCTGGCAAGCTTTATGTTCATGCCCCCTTTGCCAATTGCCAGTGAAACTTCTTCGGGCTTGAGCCATACCTCAGCTTTTTTGTTGACTTCGTCCAGCCTGATAGAAGAAATTTTGGCAGGACTCAAGGCTCTTTGAATAAACAAACTGGTGTTTGAGGTATAGTTGATGACGTCGATATTCTCGTTGCGCAATTCACGTACTATACCATGGATTCTGGAGCCTTTCACACCCACACAGGCTCCGACCGGATCAATACGTTCATCGTAAGACTCCACGGCGATTTTTGCTCTTTCTCCCGGAATGCGGGCTACCCTTTTGATGGTAATGAGCCCGTCGTGGATTTCGGGAACTTCCAATTCAAAAAGCCTCTCAAGAAAAACAGGAGAGGTACGCGACAAAATTATCTTGGGGTCAACAGCTTTGGGATTGTTAGTCTTGTTTTCAACGCGCTCTATGACGGCACGAACCGTTTCTCCCTTACGGTAAAAATCGCTGGGTATCTGCTCACTCTTGGGTAGAATCAGTTCATTATTTTCATCGTCCAAAAGCAGAATTTCTTTTTTCCAAATCTGGTAGACTTCGGCACTTATCAATTGTCCCACTTGTTCAATGAAACGGTTGTAGAGGCTTTCCTTTTGTAATTCCATGATTTTTGAAGCCAGGGTTTGCCGCAAATTCAAAATGGCGCGACGTCCGAAGGCACTGAAATGTACCTGGTCGGTAACTTCCTCACCTACTTCGTAATCGCTTTCTATTTTACGGGCTTCTGTCAGGCTGATTTGGTGTTCGGGATCCTCCACCTGGTCGTCTTCTACTATTTCGCGATTGTGCCAAATTTCAAAGTCCCCGCTGTCGGGGTTGATAATAACATCGTAATGTTCGTCAGAGCCAAACAGTTTTGCTATGACTCCACGAAAAGATTCTACAATCACATTTATCATTGTAGAACGGTCTATGTTTTTAGACTCTTTGAATTCCGAAAAAATTTCGACCAGATTGATTCGTTCTTCTGTTTTTGCCATTGTTATCGACATTGTGTTGAAATATCTATTAATTCTCTCGTATTTATCAGAATATTATTTTGGAACATACGGAGGCCGTTTCCGCTTGCAAATAGCACTCTTGCTGCTCAATAATTTTGGGCCTTTTGGCACCCTCGGGCTTTATTTTTCGCATAACGTTGACAGTAAATTTGTCCTCGTCACAGCTTAATAACGTACCTGAAAACTTTTGTCCGTTTTTTAGACGAACCTCAACCTCCTTGTTTATGTGTTTTTGATATTGCCTAAATACTTTAAAGGGTTGACCTATGCCTGCTGAAGAAACTTTCAGGGCAAAATCCAGATCCTCATTGCTCAGACGGGACTCTATATGCCTGCTCAACTCTGCGCAATCGCCTATACTTACATTGCCTTGAACAGATTCAATTTCTATGGCAATACTAAAATCGGGGCCGATATTGAGGTCAACCAAAAAAAAGGGCTTGTTATTAATCCACTCTTCAATGTACTGATTGATAATCTCTTTACTAATCATCCTTTTGTGTTAAGTAAAAAATGAGGGGAACTTTTGTCCCCCTCGCCTGTATCCTAACGGCCGCAAAATTACACAATATCAAGTGATTTGCAAAAAAAACGCAGATTATTTTAATCTGGAGGCTAAAAAATATACTTTTGCGCGGACTTTGATCCGAAATATTGTATGAAAAGCGTTTTTTATCCCCTTTTGATATTTTGGAGCTGTTTTACATTGTTCTGCTCTTGCTCTACCATTTCGAATATTGTAAAAAAAGAATTTGCTGAAAGGAATCCCGAAGACATCCTCCAAAACACCGCTGCCGAATACATTGTAAATTCGGGCATCGAGGGAGAAGCCGGCCAGTGGATTGCCTCACAAATGGAGATCCTGAAAATCATGCTAAGCGAACAAATAGGCGATTCCGTGATGATTCGCCAACCCGAAGAAGGCCTTTTGCTGGTTTTTGACTCCGACCGGCTTTTTAAACAAGGCCTTCAGTATGTAAATGATTCTTCCATCGAGACCTTAGAAGTACTTGCAACATCCCTGCAAGATTTTCCTAACACCAGATTGTATATCCTTGTCCACACCGACAACAGTAGTTCAGAATTCATAGCGCTTTCCTTATCGGACAAGAGAGCCAAAAACATAAAAAGAATTCTAGTATCAAAGGGCGTGAAACGCAGTCATATCACAGCCGAAGGACGAGGGTTTATGGTGCCCGTTATTTCGAACGAAAGCCCGGAAGGCCGTAAAATAAACCGCCGGGTAGAAATGGCTGTAACGGCCAACCATAAAATGATTCGCCAAGCTATAAAAAGCACTAAAACAAAAAGATAATTCAGCCGAATTGCTTACCTTTGCGCCCGATATTTTAGATAACTATTATGAGCAAGAAAGCAATGCTGATGATTCTCGACGGTTGGGGTATTGGCAACCGTGGGAAAGAAGACGTTATATACAACACCCCTACTCCTTACTGGGACTATCTGATAAAAAACTATCCGAACTCGCAACTTCAGGCATCGGGCGAAAACGTGGGTTTACCCGACGGTCAAATGGGCAATTCCGAAGTGGGACATCTCAACATCGGAGCCGGCAGAGTGGTTTACCAGGATTTGGTGAAAATCAATATTTCCTGCCGCGACAACAGCATTCTCGAAAATCCCGGCATCAAGGCAGCCTACGGTTACGCAAAACAATCGGGCAAGCAAATCCACTTTCTGGGCCTGGTTTCAGACGGCGGCGTACACAGCTCGCTCGACCATTTGTTTAAGCTTATTGAAATCTCCAAGCTTTACGGCATAAAGAAATCCTTTGTGCATTGCTTTATGGACGGCCGGGACACCGACCCCAAAAGCGGTAAGTCGTTCATAGCCGCTCTGCAAAAGCACCTGGATCGAAACACAGGGGCCATAGCCTCTATTGTGGGCCGTTACTATGCCATGGACAGGGACAAACGCTGGGAGCGCATCAAAGAAGCCTACGATTTGCTGGTAAAGGGCAAAGGAGTGAAAGCACAAGACATGGTTCAGGCTGTTCAGGCATCGTACGATCAGGGAGTAACCGATGAATTCATAAAACCCATTGTTCATACGGATGCTCAAGGCCAACCTCTGGCCACCATTCAGGACGGCGACGTGGTGCTCTTTTTCAATTTCCGCAACGACAGAGCCAGAGAGCTCACCATAGTACTGACCCAGGAAGACATGCCACAACACGGTATGCAGACGCTCTGCCTGGAATACTACACCATGACCCCTTACGATGCCACCTTCAAGGGCATAAACGTACTTTTCGATAAAGAAAACGTCGACAATACCCTGGGTGAAATTGTGGCAAAAGCCGGCAAAAAACAACTGCGTATAGCAGAAACCGAAAAGTACGCTCATGTAACCTTCTTTTTCTCGGGCGGACGCGAAAAAGAATTCGAAAACGAAGACCGCATACTGATACCATCGCCCAAAGTGGCCACCTACGACCTGAAACCCGAAATGAGCGTTAACGAAGTGGGCGACGCGCTGAAGCAAGCCATAGAAACCGAAAAATACGATCTGATTGTCGTAAACTATGCCAATGGCGATATGGTCGGCCACACGGGAGTCTATTCGGCCATTCAGGCCGCCGTCGTAGCTGTGGACGCCAATATTAAAAAGGTTGTTGAAGCAGCCAAAAGCAAAGACTACGAAGTAATCATAATTGCCGATCACGGCAACGCCGACAATGCGTTGAATCCCGACGGTTCTCCCAACACGGCCCATTCTCTGAATCCGGTTCCTTTTGTGTACATAAGCCGGAATAGTTCAGCCGAAGTCAGCGATGGCATACTGGCCGATGTGGCGCCCTCGCTCTGCCACATCCTGGGCATAAAACAGCCTGCGGAAATGACCGGACGCTGTCTTATACACGACTAATTACGGAGCATGCTACAAATCGATAAAACCATCGTCAGCCTCGATATAATCAATCAAACGTTTTGCTGCGACCTGAACAAATGCAAAGGCAGGTGTTGTGTGGAAGGGGTGTCGGGTGCTCCGCTGGAAGAAGACGAAATTGCCGAACTGGAAAAGGCTCTACCCGCAGTATGGGACGAACTTTCGCCCCGAGCCCGTCAACTCATTAACGAACAGGGAGTTTGTTACAAGGATGCTTCGGGCGAAACCGTTACTTCCATCGTAGACGGTAAAGATTGTGTCTTTACTTATTACGATGAAAAGGGCGTTTGTTATTGTGCTCTTGAAAAGGCCTGGAGAGAAGGTAAAAGCTCATTTATCAAACCCGTCTCCTGCCACCTCTACCCCATAAGACTTTCCAAACTGACTTCCGGAGTCGTTGCTCTCAATTACCAACAATGGCATGTCTGTGTTCCCGCCCTGGCCAAAGGAAAAACTTTAGGCTTGCCGATTTATCGCTTTCTCAGGGAGCCCTTAATCCGTAAATTCGGACAGGACTGGTACGATCAGCTCTGCGAAGCCGCCAAAATGCTCGAGGATTATCCCCGGGATGTTTAATTACCGACTCCTACCCCTTTTACGGTTATTGTTCGGATTTGTTTTTTCTCTGATTTTATCCCAGGCATAAGTGCCGGCTTTTTGCCGTTCGGAACTGTTTATATCCAACGTTTTAAACGATAAAATATGCACGGTGACCCCCAGAGCGATCAAGAGTAATAAAATTTTAAGCCAACAAATTTCCAGAAAAAAAAGAACTGCAATCAGGATGCTTATCCACAACAAAACAACCGAGAATATTTTGGTGCCCAAAGGAATCGCCTTATGTTTTCTGTAATTTTCTATATAGCGCCCTAAACAGGGATGTTGCATCAGCCAGCGGTAATAACGATCGGAACCCTTATAGAAAAGAGAAGCGCTCAGCAACAAAAAAGGCGTGGTTGGTAAAAGCGGCAAAAAAACACCCAGTATCGCCAATGCCAAAAACAAAACTCCCAGCACGTTATAGACAACTTTCATTCTTTTCCGGAATTGGAGCACAAAAGTAGTTTTTTACACCGAGTCTTTAAAATTCTGGCAGAATCCTTTATATTTGCTCTGATCTTAACTCATTTAAATCATGAAAAAACAACCGATCATATTATGTTTTTTTCTGTGGACAGCTTTGGCTGCCTTCGCACAAGAGAGAATAGACCTGCCTTTATGGCCGGATGGAGTTCCCGAAAGTAACGGCATTACTGCCGAAGAAATCAACGAAAACAATTATTTTTCCAACGTCAGTGTTCCAGCCATGTCGGTTTTCAAAGCTAATCCCGACAAAAATACGGGTACGGCCCTGATTATTTGTCCGGGAGGAGGCTACGCCCGGCAGGCTGCCGGACACGAAGGCTTTCAGCTGACCGGCTGGCTCAACGAAAACGGCATTACCGCCATAATCCTGAAATACCGTTTGCCCAACGGACACGATTTCATTCCTTCTAAAGACGCCTTGCAGGCCATCAGAATAGTACGAAGCAAGGCCGAAGAATGGGGAATCAACCCTTCCAAAATAGGTATTTCCGGCTTTTCGGCGGGCGGCCATCTGGCTTCGACCGCAGGCACTCACTTCGATTACGGCAATCCCGAAGCCGAAGATCCCATCGCCCGTCAAAGCAGCAGGCCGGATTATATGATCCTCTTCTATCCGGTTATTTCCATGAAAGAGGGTGTCACACACGTCGGTTCCAAACGCAACCTATTGGGTGACAACCCAACGAAAGAACAAATGTTGGAGTATTCCAACGAACTTAAGGTAAGCGCTGAAACACCGCCAACCTTGCTGCTGCTCAGCGACGACGACAAAGGAGTAATACCGCAAAACAGCCTTGATTTTTATGCAGCGCTAAAAAACCATAAGGTCCCCGCTGCTATGTATATTTTCCCCGAAGGGGGCCACGGCTGGGGCTACAAGGAGAGCTTCCGCTATCACCATGTCTGGCGCATCCTGATGATAGAATGGATGATGCAGCAAAAGATTCTGCCCGACATGATCAGGCAACAAAATTAAAGAGCTTACCTTTCGACTCTGCCGGCCTGTATTCTTAAATGTTGAATCAGATTGTTGCCCTGCTGATCGTAAATACTAAGTGTGTGATTTCCGGGGGCAGGGCTGATGCTCATTTGGTGTATCCTGCGTGTATTACCTATCCACTCGTCGTCGAGATGCCAAAACAAAAGGGCATCTGCTTTGCGGTGTACCACTTCGATTACCAGCTTGCCCGGACTGCCGTCAAGCTCTCTGGGGATATACAAACTGTATGGATTACGGGGATACAATATTTCCATCTGCTTGTATTCTTTTTCTTCACCACAGCTTTCCATAAGGGGAGGCAGGCCCCGGTAAGACGGGTGAGTTTTGCGGTAAAACCACTCCATAGCCGGCGGTAACACAAAGATTGAATCACTGCGGATAAGTTCAAGCGGATAGCAAGAGGCATTCACCCTGAATTTTCCGTCTTTGGATACATGTACCAGCCGGTGATAAGGACATAGTTCCGTTTTTGAGCCTGATGCAGGAACCATTTGCAAGCTCTTCCGGGTGCAATAACCCGAAGCTTTACAGCCACTTTCCATACATATTTCTTCCAGGTTCATCTCGCTGTCAGGCTGTTCAAACCAAGCTCCGCTCTGCGGTAATAAATCAAAAAGATCAAACAGGGCGGGAGCGGCCGCTCTCAAGCCTGTAAGCCCGGGACGTCCCTCGCCGTCGGCATTGCCCGCCCATACGGCTACTACGTGTTCGGGAGTAGCTCCCAGGGCCCAAGCGTCGCGTAAACCAAAACTGGTTCCGGTTTTCCAGGCAATCCGCCGGCTGCTTTCAAAGTGCTTCCAGCCGCTACGTTCTCGGGGACGATTTACTTGTCGCAAGGCTTCCATGGTGCACCATATGGAAGCAGCCGACAGTAAAGGTAAAGATTCCTCGTTTTCGGAGGCGGACTTTCGGCCTTTGCTAACAGCATTCTTCCTTTTATTCGGGAATATTTCCGGCCAAAAGCGACTGATGTTTGTCTCATGAAATGCCTTTGTATCGCTCTTTTTTTCGGGACTATTTTCTCTGAAAAGTCGTAAAGGACGGTAATCTTCCGACGAATATTCCTGAACGGATCCAAAGCGGTTTAGTACCCTGGCCAAAGAAGCATAGGCCCCGGCCAATTCGAGCAGGTTGCATTCTCCTCCGCCCAAAATCAGCGACAAACCATAATGCTGGGACGGATAAACAAAAGTGGTGAAACCCAGGTTTTTCAGAACATCCAGAAAACGAGCTTCTCCAAACTGATGTAGCATTTCTACAGCCGGCACATTAAGGGATTGGCTCAAGGCCTCAGAAGCCGGAACTGCCCCCTGGTAGTTAAGATCAAAATTTTTGGGGCTGAAACCCGAAAAATTCACCGGAACATCGGCAATAAGAGTATTAGGGAGAATTTCTCCCTGATGCAGCATCGAGGCGTACAAAAATGGCTTAAGAATGCTTCCGCTGCTGCGTGGGGTCTGCACGATATCCACAAAAACATCGAGTTGAGCCACCGCGCTGATGTTGCCCGCATAGGCCAGAATACTGTTTTGCTTTACATCGCAGACCAGGGCAGCCAAATTATGGATTTCACTTTGCTCCAGTTCTTTGCTCCGCTGTTCCAGCAAAGCGATGCATTTTTCCTGTAGCGGATAATCTATGCTTGTATAGACATTTTGGCCCGGAAACTGTTTATGGGCTTTTTCCACAACATGCAAGGCTAAACCGGGCAAAGGTAAAGGTGCCTGCGGTAGTGATTCGGCCAAAGCCAACTGATAACTAAGACTGTCAATGTGTTTTTTTTGATAAAGCTTCCCAAGTAAAGCATCCCTTTTTTGTTTCAATTCGGCTGCGTTTCTGCCGGGATGAATCAGAGCGGGAGCATTAGGCAAAACGGCCAAAGTAGCTGCTTCGGCCCAGGACAACTTTTGATGCGGATGGTTAAAATAACGCCAGGAAGCAGCTGTGATACCCACCACATTGCCGCCGAAAGGAGCCATCCCGGCGTAAAGAGCCAAAATTTTATCTTTGGAATAACACAATTCGAGTTTCAAAGCCATCAGAATCTCGAGGCATTTTCCGCTCAGGGTTCTGGGAGGATTATTGCGAGACATTCTGGCCACCTGCATACTCAGGGTGCTTCCGCCACTGACGATGCGTCCGGCTTTGAGATTTTGAACAAGCGCCCTGCCCAACGAAACCGGATTGACGCCCGGATGATAACGAAAATAGTTATCCTCGTAAAGAATCAGAGCCTTGACGTAATTGTCGGGGATTTCTCCCTCGGGACTAAAGCGCCACTGGCCGTCAGCGGCTATTCTTGCACCCAACAGCTCCAAATTGGCGGCATAAACCACAGTAGAGCAGGGGTACTTGAATTTAGGAAGAGGTACCAGCAAAAACAACACAACAAGCAGCAGGAACAAGCCGGTAAGTATTTTCAGCCGCTTTGTCCCTTTTGAGCTTTGGTTTTTCAAACACATTCCCTATGAGCTTGCCCCGTTTTAGCGTTCTACTTTTACCTTAGCCCCGCCTTTTCTGGCGTAATAAGCTTGGTCGTACATGGCTTCGCACAGCACCGGAGCCAGAATAAAGTCCCCACAATAGGAGGCATTCAGCTCCAGGGTAAATACCTTCGTTTTGCCGGCCCCCAACGAAAAATAAGTATTGACTCTGTCGTCGCGAATATCCCTGTAATCGTAATTATTTTGATCCTCGCTTGCGGACCCGGTACCAAAAAGCCTCTCGTTGATTATTTCCCAGCCGGCGGGTATCATTTGGGTCAAAGCCAGGTTATCGACAGCAAAAGCCGTCTTGTTGCTGATGCGCAACTGAACGATGAAATTAGTTCCCTGTTTTAGTTTGCTGACATTCAACTTTTTACCTTCTTGGTCCATATAGCTGATTTCAAGGGCCAATCCCTTTTCCTGTTCCGAGGCATCCATCCCCGCTTTGACACCCTGGTTGAAAAGGCTGGCAAAAACAGTGCCTTTACCCTTGTTCACCAAGCGTAAGTCCAATTCAAGATCCCGACCATAGGACAGATCCACCAGGGTAAAGGCTCCGGAAGATTGGGTTTGTTGCGGCTTCCCGTTTACATACAACTCTGTCTCCGCTTCGGAAGTCGCTGAGGTTAGCAGGCAAAATTCCGACAACACGGAAAGAACAAAACCGGTGGTTTGCGTACTGTGCCGGCCCGCCCTGCTGAAATCCGTGGCTATTTTAAGAGCCAGCGGGGCGGCCTGTTCCCACTCTCCCAACAACATCAGGCTTTGCAACAAATAACAGCGGTCGCGCAAAACGGAGCCGTAGGTATAAGCGCTGACGGTGCCCGGTTCGGTGTCGCGCAGGTCTATCAGTTTATAAGCGGCCTCTTTCATCCCGGAGGCAGCATAAGCAGAAGCCAGCAGCCATTTCCCCTGGTTGTTCAGGCAATCGGCCTTCATTAGCCGGTTCATAGCTGCCACCTCGGGTTCACCGGCCCTGGCAAGAACAAACAAGGCATAGGCTTGAATCTGGGCCTTGTAGTCGGGTAAATATTCCCGGTAGCGGCGTACCCCGTTTGCAAGGTAGTCAAGGCCGGCTCTCTTTAAATTGGAGGGTATTAAATAAGCTGCTTTTTCGGCCTCGAGCATAAAATAAGTCAGGTAAGAAGTCAGCCACAGTTCGCCCACCGACCGTCCGGGCCAGAAGGCAAAACCTCTGTCCATGCTTTGATAACGGGGAAGTCGATCGATACAATCTTTTATGTTCTGTTCATATTCCTTGCGTTTTTCAGCGCTCAAATCCAGCAGTTTCAGCACATAAATCAAGGGAAAAACAGCCGACACAACCTGCTCGGCACATTGGTGAGGGTATTGATTGAGGAAACTCAACTGATACTCTAAATTTAGTGGCAATACCGACGAAATTTCCAGTCTGGCCTTATTGGTTCCGGGTACACCCAAAGCAGACAAATTCGCTTGCCAGCTTTCGCCCGAGGGCAGCATTTTAAAGACTTGTTCCGTACTGGGAGGATTGTTGTGCATAACATCCAGCTCTATGCTGTGTTGCGTTTTTTCTCTGCCGGATACTGCGCTAAGCTTTATGATGCCCAAACCTGCTTCCCCGGCTGCTTTAAGATCGAAAAAGACATCCTGTTGACCGGGAGTATCAAAAAGAATCAGGGTATCTGCAGAACCCTGGAGTCTGCCTTCCGTTTCAAAACGTATCCTGACTGTTTTGATGGATTCATCCATGGCAAAGACCGTAAGGGGCAGATCGGCTTTCTCGCCTAAGGCCAGGGTTCTGGGTAAACTGGCATACAACATCAAAGGTTCGCTGACCCGGATGCTTTTTTCCATGCTCCCGTAACGACCCCGGCCGGCAGCAATCAGCATGGCCCGGACAGAGCCTGCGTAGGGTTTGAGCTGTATTTTATGCTCGGCTTTTTTTCCGGCCTGTAGCCTGAAAGGGCCCAAGACTTCTACGATGGGGACAAAACGGTCGGCTTTTTTCTTGGAGTAATCTATTTCCTGATCGGAGCCTCCTATAGCGTACATGCTTTCCAACCGGCTGCCGAATGAACCCAACACCTCATTGTACATATCATAAGTTTTGGTTCCCAGGGCTTCTTTGGCGTAGAAATGAGCCCAGGGATCGGGAGTGCTGAAATTTGTCAGATCCAGCAAACCTTCGTCCACCAACGCTATGGTATAATCCATGGCTTGTTTGTTGCTTTCGCTTACCCGGATGGTATATTCTTTTTCGGGGCGAAGCTCATCGGGAATGTCCAGTACCGGATGCAATCGGGTCTGCTCATCTTCGACTCTGAACGACGTTAGCCCAAAAAGCCTGATAGGCAGGTCGTTGGCTGTTTGCGCGTAGGCCTGTATCAGCATAATGTTTACATAAACATTGGGCGCCATGTCGGGCGTAGTAACAAAACGGTATTCGTTCATAGCCTCCAGATTGTCCAGCCATTCCTGATGCAGGATGCCTTTGCCGTTTTCCAGCGTAACCAGCGCCCGGGCATCCTTGCCTGCCGGAAAACTGAGGCTGGCTGTTTCTCCGGTCTTATATTGATCGCGCTCAGTAACCAAAGCCAACACCTGAGCGTCGCCTTTTTGTATACCGCTGCCCCAGGGCAGACCGAAATAGATTTGCTGGCCGCAGGTATGCCCATCCGGGGCCGTAACCAGCAATAAATAACAACCATAGCGCTGCGAATTGTTGCTCAGTTCAAAACTGCCTTTTCCCTTGTTGGTGCTGATTTTTGTGCTGTAAACCGGATTATGATAAGTTTGGCCGGCGTAGGAAGCCAGCAGATTACTGTTGCTCTGATACCACCAATGATAGTCCAGGTCGTATAGCTTAACTTCTATATTGCTCAGGTCCGCCGGGTTGCCCTTTTCGTCAACACTCACTACTTCGACCCGGTGGTTTTTATCATTGTCCAGTTTTTTCCACGATGGATAGGAATAATTCATTTTAAGGCCGACAAAATGTTCGCTGGCAATAAAAGGAATACTGCGTTGATTGATACTGAAACCGCCGCCCTCGTACACTTTGGTGCTGATTCTGGCCTGCATATAACCTTCAAAGTCCCTACCAGGACCAAAAGACATAGTTACGGAGGCTTCTCCTTTGTAGTCGAGCTGGCCGTCGAACAAAGTGAATTCTTTGCTTGATTGCCGGGGATAAGGAGTTGAAAAATCGAAATCCTTGTATTTTTCAAATGTGGGTGTATAGGGATGCAATACGGCGCTCACCTGAGCTTTCATATTGGCTGCCGGCGTACCGTGCAACCAGGAGGCTTTGAGTTTTGCCCAGCTTGTTTCGGATTTACTCAATACATCTTCCCTTATTTCAAGCTCAATTTTCAGGCGGTTAGGTTTTATGCTTTCCACTTGTATGCCGCGCTGAAAAATATGGGTACCGGCTTTAACCACTACTTTCCAGTTGCCGGTAGGATCGTCTTTGCTTGTCGCAAAATAGAAAGGATAAATACAGCGTTCATCCCGCAGGGTGAGTATTTTTTTTACAAATTGCCCCCGGGGATTGTAGATTTCCATATTTATGGGATGCCCTTCGGGTAATTGTTGCTCCCGGTCTTCGAGTATTAAATGCAGGTATATGCTGTCGCCCGGCCGCCAAACATCGCGCTCGGCGTAAAAAAAAGCCTTGATGCCCTTTTCTGCCTTAATGCCGTCTGTATCAAAATTAGCCACAGGAATGGCGCTGCTGTTGTCCAGCTTCAAGTAGGCATATTGGTTACCCTTTTGGGCAAACAGCACAAAGGGAGCTCTTTCGGGAGTAAAACGGAAATAACCCTGTCCGTCGGTCTGAGCCCGGGTCAGGAGCTGATTCTGATAATCGTATACACTTAATTGTACTCCGGCTTCGGAGGCTGTGGTCATCAAATTACTCACGTAAATTGACATCTGTCCCTTAGCGTCCATCTTGGCTATCAATGCCAGATCGGAACAAAATACGTTGCGGTTGACAAAACGATTAGGCGAGAAATACGCCTGACTGGCCGGATTTTCGTAGTTACGCCAATCGTAATAGTAGTTGTAATAAGTATTTTCATAGCTCTGACCTGGAAACAACATTTCCTCATCTATAGGCAGATAATGATCCGTTTCTTCGGAAGCCTGTTCCTCGTAAAGCGAATAAGCTTTTCTAAAGCCCAACTCTACATTATAGATTGATCCGGGTTCTAAGTCGATAAAAGAAGCCAGATCCAGGCTGAAAGCATTCCAGTTGGTCAAATCTTCGGCCCCTTTGTCCTCGAGAGATATTTTTTTGGTAACAATGGTTCTTCCCACTCTGTTGAGTCCCCATTTATAAGTCTCATCGATGTCGTTGTCCTGGAAAAAAGCCACTATATTGTTGGGAAAAATCTGGATAACACGAAGGTCAACCGCTTTGAGCCCCGCAGCAGAAAAAGGTAAAATCAGGCCTTGACTCTGAGGCATGATGACCCCTTTGCCCAACAAGCGTATGGCCGGCTTTATACGCCCGAAATTGATTTTTTGGCTGTAATTTTTTTGAAGTGTTTTTCCCTGTTTATTTTCGACCGAACGGGATATATTCAGAGTAAACTCCCCCGACAAGGTATTGGAAGGATAGATTTTAAGGACGTTGTTATCGATGGTATACTTAACACTCTTTTGTTCGTCCAGGGAAACCAATCCTCTTAAATCCTGCTGCATGTTAAGCAGATCAGAAAAAACGATTTCAAGCACCTGATCGGGGCTTTCTTTTACCTTCACCGAGCTAAGCATAAAAACGTCTGTCCCCGGTATGGTAAAAGAATATTGACTGATGGAAGGTTTATAACTATTATCAATAGGCTTGATATTCAGCACTAATTCGCTGTTTTCTTTCTCCCTTACTATGTTTCGTATACTTAAGGTGTGGCTGAATGTTTCGGGATTATGTTCCCATTTCAAGCTTAACTGTTCATGCGGATACTCAACAATCAGGCTCTGCTCTATCTCGTGGGAATCAAAACGGTCTGATGTGTTGATATATACCTCCAGAAAATAATTACCTCCCTCGTCCAGTCGTAACTCATCATAAGATAACTTAAGTTGCTTTTTTGCGGTAAAAAAACTGAAATTCAATTTTTTTTCCAGCTTTTCAGGTAACTTCAGCAAGTATTCCAAATTCAAGCTTGCCTCATAATTTGTATTCCAATTTAAGGGTTTTTCGGGTTTAAAAACCAAAGTATTAGGTGATTTCCAACTACACTTTCCTTTGATTTCAGGCTTAAAGACGAAAGGATTTTTTTCAAGGGTCTTTCCTATCAATTCCTTTTCGACTATGTCTTTGGTAAATACCACAACGATAGGATCTGCCCGTCTTATCGCCCCGGAGCTGATGGCAGAAATAATGCCGGAATAATCACTCAGGTCTTTTTCAAATTTCTTGTCTTTTCTATTCCCGCAGGCTACAGTTCCGATTGCAACGAGGAGAATGAAAGCAATTTTGTTAATCTGTTTCATTTTATCTTTTAATTTTCATGGAGAACTCACAACCACAATAATCTTGTCTGTATAAACCGTATTGTTTGGATAATTCTATAGATCGTTTGTAGCCTTCTTTCTTTTTGAAATCGGCATATAAATAACGAACACCATATCTATTTTCGTACACTGCCCCTAAGTCATTAATAAGTTGTGCATTTTTCAAAGGACTGATACTTAATGTTGTGGTAAAATAGTCCAGGGATTTTTCGGTCGCTTTACGGGCAGCTTCCTCCAAGCGTAAAGCATAACATTTTTGGCATCGACCTCCTCCCTCTTTTTCGTTTTCTAAACCTTCTATATTCCGGTAAAATTCGGAAGGATCGTAATTTGCTTCTTCAATGATTGGACGAATTTCAGATTTTAATTCCCGAACAAATTTTACTAATGTCCAAAGCCGTTTATCGTATTCTTCTTTAGGAAATATATTGGGATTGTAATAATAAAGTGCAATCGTAAAATAATCGCTTAAATATTCCAACACATAGGTACTACAAGGTGCGCAGCATACATGAAGCAAAAGAGTTGGTTTTTTATTTTCAGCTTTAATTTCTTCCAGTGTTTTGTCGAGAACAAGTTGATAATTCATGGCTTGTATAAACATTTCTTTACACACAAAAGTAACTGTTTTTACTAACTTCCGCTTGGTTTTATCAAAAATCTGATATGGATACAATGTATTTTATATCTTTCAATTGCCCATTTCGCTTAAAAATTCAGTTATCTAATCGTGGTTTTAAGGAATATGATTCCCGAACTGAATATCAACGCGAACTTTTGCAGTAATTTTCTGCTTTTGATAAAAAAGTAGAAAACTTATTTGTCAACACTAATATCATTATTAATTTGAAATTTGAATTTTAAAACAAAATAATAAATGATTATAGTCTGTTGATAGTGTCGATAATTTAATTGAAATAATCTTATTAACAATAGAGCGAAGTTATAAAGATCTAATCAAATACTTATTAACAATGTAAATAATTGAACTTAAATCAAATAATAGATTTATCAACATAATAAGCCCGATCTTGTTATTTTACCTGTCAAAAACAGACGTTGTTCAAAACCAAATTTTGTTTGTTGAAAACTAATTTATAAATAAAGGATTTATAATTTGCAAAATTGAGCAATTCGATTACCCGGACGATTTTTGATAAAACAAAATTTATTTATCAAAAGCTATCCATAATTATTGACAAGATTTCGACAGATATCGTATTTTTGCAATTGCATCGAAACAACCAGAGTCCGTGTCTAACAATATTTCCAATACACCACTGATGAAACAGTATTTTAGTATCAAGGCTAAATACCCTGATGCTGTTTTATTGTTTAGAGTGGGTGATTTTTACGAAACCTATGGAAAAGATGCTATACTGGCCGCCGAAATACTTAATATAGCCCTCACCTTCAAAACTGCCGGTAAGACAGGAAAAATTGAAATGGCCGGTTTCCCATTTCATGCATTGGATACTTATTTGCCTAAATTGGTAAAGGCAGGCAAAAGAGTGGCTATTTGTGATCAACTCGAAGATCCTAAAAAGACTAAAACCTTGGTTAAAAGGGGTGTTACTGAATTAGTAACACCCGGAGTTTCTACCAACGACGCTGTATTGGATCATGGTGAAAACAATTTTCTGGCGGCTTTACATCTGGATCAAAAAAGAGCAGGTGTGGCCTTCTTGGATATATCAACCGGCGAATTTATTACAGCTGAAGGCAGTTTTGAGTACGTTGACAAATTATTGAGTTCTTTCAATCCCAAAGAAATTTTGTACGAACGAAGCAAACGCTCTCTCTTTCAAGATACTTTTCATTACAATGGTCCCCGCTTTGAGATGGAAGATTGGGTTTATACCGACGATTCTGCACAAAGGCGCTTATTGAAGCAATTTCAAACTGTTAGTCTTAAGGGTTTTGGTATTCAAAACATGCCTTTAGCCATAATAGCCTCGGCATCGGTGCTTTATTATATGGATATAACCCAACACCTACAATTGGGACATATACAGCAAATTTCCCGTATTGACGAAGATAATTATGTACGTTTAGACCGGTATACTATACGTAATCTTGAATTATGCAATACCATCAATCAGGAAGGCAAAAGCCTGCTGGAAATTCTGGACAAAACCTGCACACCCATGGGAAAACGCCAGCTGAGACGTTGGGTATTATTTCCTCTGAAAGACATAAAAGCAATTGAAGCCAGACAAGAGGTGGTAGAATTTTTCATGAACAACAAAGAAATTCACCAATATGTAAAAGAGCGTCTGAGTCTGGTAGGCGACCTGGAACGTATAGTGTCCAAAGTGGCTGTGGGTAGAGTCTCACCTAGAGAAGTCGTGCATCTGAAAAACGCCTTGATGTCGGTGGCCGACATTAAGCAGTATCTCAATTCTCAGTCTTTGGAAATCACACCGCCATTGATGTCGATGATTCAGGCTGTGGACATTTGTGAGGACCTCTGTCTGCGCATTACAACCGAACTGGTCGAAAATCCTCCCATAGCCCTGAACCGGGGCGAGGTAATACGTGCCGGAGTAAATGAAGAACTGGACCAATTACGAAATTTGTCTACATCGGGCAAAGAATACCTACAAAGACTGCAGGAAAGAGAAAGTCAAAAAACCGGCATAAGCAGTTTAAAAGTCAGTTTTAATAATGTGTTCGGCTACTATATGGAGGTACGCAACGTGCACAAGGACAAAGTGCCCGAAAACTGGATACGCAAGCAAACATTAGTCAGTGCAGAACGGTATATTACCCCGGAGCTCAAAGAATACGAAGAAAAAATCCTCGGAGCCGAAGAGCGCATATCTCAGATAGAAAGCGATATTTTCAATGCCCTGGTCCTGGATTTAGTCAGTTTTGTAAGCATTATTCAAAACAATGCCGTCCAGCTTTCCCAACTCGATTGTTTGCTTTCTTTTGCCGAAGTTTCGAGCCTAAACAATTACCATAAACCTCAATTAAGCGATTCCGACGAAATCAATATTAAAGCCGGACGGCATCCCGTCATCGAAAAACAACTGCCCGATGGTGAAATTTACATAAGTAACGATGTGTTTATGGACAATAAAAGCGAGCAGATTCTAATCATAACCGGTCCGAATATGGCCGGAAAATCGGCCTTGATACGACAGACAGCTCTGATTGTAATTATGGCACAGACGGGTTGTTTTGTCCCGGCAGATGAAGCTCAAATAGGATTGGTCGACAAGGTTTTCACCAGGGTAGGGGCCTCCGATAATCTTTCGCTGGGCGAATCTACTTTTATGGTAGAAATGCTCGAAGCCGCCGATATTTTGAACAACATTACCCCGCGCAGCCTGGTGCTTTTCGATGAATTGGGTCGGGGAACCAGCACCTACGACGGCATTTCCATAGCCTGGGCTATAGTGGAATATATTCACGAACAGCCCAAAGCCAGGGCAAAAACACTCTTTGCTACCCATTATCACGAATTGAACGAGATGGAAAAAACCTTTCCCCGCATCCGCAATTACCACATTTCGGTAAAAGAAGCAGACAATAAGGTGATTTTTCTTCGTAAAATGCGTCGCGGCGGCAGCGAACACAGCTTTGGTATACACGTGGCCAAGATGGCCGGTATGCCACCCAGTATAGTGAACAGAGCCAATCAAATACTGCAAGAATTCGAAACAAGCCAACAGGGGAAAGTGCCGGCTAAGCCGGTTTCCAGACTAGCCGAAACCCGGGAGGGTTTGCAGTTGAGTTTCTTTCAGTTGGACGATCCGGTACTTTCGCAGGTAAGGGACGAAATTCTCAAAGTGGATATAAACAACTTGACTCCTATTGAGGCACTCAATAAATTAAACGAGATAAAAAAGATAGTCAAGGGCAGGGGATAATAAGCCTATACATTGAAACGGAAATATATAACATCGCCGTCTTGCACTACGTAGTCTTTGCCTTCTACATGCATTTTGCCGGCCTCTTTTACGGCCTGTTCCGATCCAAAGCGGATAAAATCCTCGTATTTGATGACTTCGGCACGAATAAAACCTTTTTCAAAATCACTATGGACTATACCTGCACAGACAGGAGCTTTGCTGCCGGTCTTAAAAGGCCAGGCCCGGACTTCGAGAGGGCCGGCGGTTAAAAACACACTAAGGTTCAACAATTTATAAGCAGCTTTGATCAGGCGGTTCACGCCTGATTCCTTTAGTCCCAGCTCTTGCAAAAATAAGCTACGTTCTTCGGCGTCTTCGAATTCGGCAATTTCCGATTCAATTTTAGCAGCTACCACCAGCAGTTCCGAGCCTTCTTCTTGAATGGCCTCGCGGACCATATCCACATGGCGATTGCCTTTTAGAATGGATGCTTCGTCCACATTACAAACGTAAAGCACGGGTTTGTTGGTCAACAAAAACAGGTCATGGGCAATTTTCTGTTCGTCTTTGGTGTCAAATTTTACTGTACGGGCCGACTTGCCCTGTTCCAGCGCCAGCTTGTAACGCAGTAGCACTTCGTAAGCTACTTTGGCTTGCTTGTCGCCTCCGGTCTGGGCTTGCTTCTGAACTTTGTTGATGCGACTGTCGATGGTTTCCAGGTCTTTGATTTGCAATTCGTAGTCGATGATTTCCTTATCCCTGACGGGATCTATTGCTCCGTTTACGTGAGCAATATTGCTGTCGTCGAAGCAGCGTAGCACGTGTATGATGGCATCGGTTTGGCGAATATTGCCCAGAAATTTGTTTCCCAGGCCTTCTCCTTTGCTGGCTCCTTTGACCAGCCCGGCAATATCGACAATCTCGACGGTAGTGGGTACTACTCGCTTGGGATTGACCAATTTGGCCAGTTCGTTCAAACGTTCATCGGGTACTGTGATAACACCGACGTTGGGTTCAATAGTACAAAAAGGGAAATTGGCCGCCTGAGCTTTAGTATTGGACAGACAATTGAAGAGAGTGGATTTACCCACGTTGGGCAACCCTATAATGCCGCATTGAAGTGCCATAAACTCAAAGTAAAAGAAGTCGCGAAAGTACAAAAAACATCAATGCGCTTCAAGCCAATTTTTACCCACGCCAATTTCTGCCTTGATGGGCACTTTGAACGAAGCTGCATTTTCCATTTCGTAAATAATTATTTTTTTAACTTGTTCCAGTTCTTCCTCGGGCACGATGAAATCGAGTTCGTCGTGCACTTGCAGAATCATTTTTGTCTTTAGCTGAGCCGATTCAAGGGCTCGGTGGATTCTGACCATGGCTATTTTGATCAGGTCGGCGGCCGTGCCTTGAATAGGCGCATTGATGGCGTTCCGTTCGGCATAGGACCTGACAACGGCATTGCGTGATTGTATGTCGGGCAGGTAACGTTTGCGATGAAAGACCGTTTCTACCCAATTGTTTTCACGGGCCATCTGCACAGAATGATCCATATAGGCCTTGATTTTGGGATAGGTTTCAAAATAGTCTTCGATCAGCTTTTTGGCTTCTGCACGTGAAACACCCATTCTTTCTGCCAGACCGAAGGTTGAAATTCCGTATATAATCCCGAAATTGGCGGTTTTGGCCTTACGGCGCATATCCTGATCGACGTCCTCTATGGGAAGCTTAAATATCCTGGCTGCCGTGGCCGCATGAATGTCCTGGTCCAGTCTGAAAGCCTTTATCATATTCTCGTCTTCGCTCAGGTGGGCCATTACGCGCAATTCAATCTGAGAATAGTCGGCCGACAAAAACAACTCTCCGGGACCAGCCGAAAAAGCTCTGCGAATTTCTCTTCCCTTATCGTCGCGAATGGGGATGTTTTGCAGGTTGGGATTGCTGGAACTCAGTCTGCCGGTGGCTGTTACGGCCTGGTTAAAACTGGTATGGATTTTTCCTGTTTTGGGGTTGATGAGCGGGGGTAGGGCATCGATGTAAGTGCTGAGTAGCTTTTTTAAGCCCCTGTAGTTCAATATTTTACTTACAATAGGATGTTTGCTTCTCAAGGTTTCCAATACTTCTTCGGAGGTGGAATATTGGCCTGTTTTAGTGCGTTTTGCTTTCTCCACAATACGCAAGCGTTCGAACAACACATCCCCGACCTGCTTGGCAGAGTTGACATTAAAAGTAGTTCCTGCCAGATCGTAAATTTCTTGTTCAATACCGTTCAATTCTTCGGTTAGCAGCACCGAAGAGCTTTTGAGTGCTTCAGTATCTATATACACTCCGCTGTTTTCCATGTCGGCGAGCACATAGATGAGCGGGGCTTCAATTTCGTAATACAAGTTGTTCAGCCCCCCTTGTTCTATCTCCGTTTCCAACTTGCTTTTGAGTTGCAAATAGAGATCTGCCTGCTCGCAAATGAACTCGGCCGCCATCTTCACATTCAGATCCTGTTCCGCACTGAGATCCTGTTCTGCGCTGAGATTTTGTTCCGCGCTAAGACTTTGTTGCACCCCGAGGTCCTGTTCCACCCGGAGGCTCTGTTCCGCATTCAGATCTTGCGACTCAACCCGTTTTTTCGCTTTTAGCTCCGGTAAGCCCTCTTTGATAAGACACTGGTAGTTGAGGTAGCTTTTGGACAAAAAATCAAGATCGTGTCTTAATTCGGGTTGAATAAGATAATGCGCAATGAGGATGTCGAAAAGGGGCCCCGCCAATGAAAGTTCATAATTGCGCAAGAGCAATATTTCGTTCTTTAAATCGTAGCCAATTTTAAGGCTGTGCTTGTTTTCAAAAAGCGGCTTGAAAGAATTCAACAATTCCTTGCATTTTTTTCTGTTGTTGGGGCAGGGCAGGTAGTAGGCTTTGTTTTTTTCTTTTGAAAAGGCAATTCCGGTCATTTGAGCATTCATAGCCTCTGTTCCCTGTTTTTTTGTGCTAAAAGCAAAAAAATCCGACTCGGAAAATTCTTTGATAAAACCCCCAATATCCTTCTCATTATCAAGAATATGGTAATAGTGAGCTGTGTTTTTTAAGCTGCTGAGAATCGATTCTGGCAACGAATCTGTAGACTCGTCTGGATTTATTGCCGACAAATTGTTCGAAAACAAGTCGTTCCCCACAATATTTTGCTGAGTCTTGATTTTTGTTGGTAATGACGAAGAACCAACAGCATTACCCTGTTCGTCCCAAAGTGAAGTTTGTAAATTTAATCCGGCAGGTTTTTTTTTGCTTGCTCCCGGTTGAGAAGCTTCCACAAAAATTGGAGTAAATAATTTTTTTTCTCCCTCGGAGTGACCTGACGGTTTTTTTTCAGAGTCAGCATAAGAATTGCTGGCGCTGATTCTTTTCATAAGCGTCCGAAATTCCAACTGCTCAAAAATGCTCATTATTTTTTTTTCGTCGCGTGGCACCATCCGAAATTCTTCTTCGACAAATTCGATAGGGACGTCCCGTTTGATGGTAGCCAGAAAACGGGAAAAAAGAATTTGTTCCCGATTATTCTCCACTTTTTCTTTAACCGAGCCTTTCAATTTGTCGGTATTATTAAGCAAAGTGTCAATATCTCCGAATTCAGCGATTAATTTTTGGGCGGTCACAATGCCGATACCCGGACAGCCCGGAATGTTGTCGGATGTATCGCCCATCAGGCTCAAAAGGTCGATAATCTGACAGGGGTGTTTCAGACCGAATTTTTTATTCACTTCCTCTATGCCCATCACTTCGAATTCCGAGGAGCCGTAGCGTGGTCTGTAAATAAATGAATGTTCCGAAACCAACTGTCCGAAATCTTTGTCCGGGGTCATCATATAGGTCTCAAAGCCTTCTTTTTCGGCTTTGAGCGATAAGGTGCCTATAACATCGTCGGCTTCAAAACCCTCTACTTCGAGGATTGGAATTCGATATGCTTTTAGTATTTCTTTTATGTAGGGGATAGACCAGATGATGGTCTCCGGTGTTTTTTCGCGCTGGGCTTTATAGGCCTCGAAGGCCGTATGCCTGAAAGTAGGCCCTGGAGGGTCGAATGCCACAGCTAGATGTGATGGGTTTTCTCTTTTGAGCAGGTCCTCAAGAGTGTTAATAAAACCAAAAATTGCAGAGGTGTTTTCACCCTTTGAATTGATGCGTGGGTTTTTAATAAAGGCATAATACGACCTGTAAATCAAGGCATAAGCGTCGAGCAAAAAAAGTCTTTTGGAAGTTGACATAGTAAAAATAAACAATTTGGGCTGTAAAGGTATAAAATATAGCATGAAATAGCTTAAAACAGGAAACTTGTTTTTGAACGGCGGCTATGTGTATGATCGGAATTATCCTTAAATTTGCAGCCTAATTAATTACCTATGATAGACTTGATTCGACGGCCCATCCACAAGGAGTTTCTTCTCTATCAGGAAACATACAAGAAAGCCCTGGAGCCTGAAAACCCTATATTGTCGGAAGTAGTACAGTATTTGAACGGATCGCTGGGAAAAGAAATACGTCCGACGGTACTTTTGCTTTCATCGGCAATGTTTGGTCCTGTAGAACAGACTTCGATCAATATTGCTGCATCTTTGCAAATTTTGCACACTGCCAGCCTCTTACACGATGATGTGATAGATGAAACTTACCAACGCAGATCAAAGAACTCTATAAATGCAATTTGGAAAAATAAGGTGGCCATTTTATCGGGAGATTATTATTTAACCAAAGTAATTGAAATTGCCGCACTAACGGGTCGACTGGATATTATAACAGAAATTGGAAAGTTGGGAGCCAGTCTGGCCGATGGCGAGTTAGTACAACTTCATGTTAGTCAGCAGCAAAATCCTACAGAAGCAATTTACTTTGATATAATTAATAAAAAAACGGCTCAGCTTTTTGCCTTTTGCGCAAAAGCAGGAGCCATGGCTTCTTCGGCAAAACCGGAAGCGATCAACCGGTTGGCCTTGTTTGGAGAGTATCTGGGCATTATTTTTCAATTAAAAGACGATTCATTCGACTATATTTTACCCGGTCAATCCGGAGAAATACCCGGAAAACCGGTTGCGAACGATTTAAAAGAGGGAAAAGTAACGCTGCCCCTAATCTATGCTTTGGAACATAGCGATGAAAAGAAATCCCGTCCATATCGCGAAATTATGGCTAAACGTCATTTTACAAAGTACAATGTTCGTCGTATGTACCGCTTTGCTATCGAGTCAGGAGGTTTGGATTACTTATCAAAAAAAATGGAAGAATATAAACAGAAAGCCGAAAAAATACTCGCTGAATTTCCTCCATCAGATGCTAAAGACTCCTTGAATTTATGCTTGGAATATGCGGCGAATCGCTGTGTTTAAACTCATAACCAGTAACATTATCTGCTCAAAATCAGCAGGTTATAAGGCTTCCTTCTACACATGTAATTTTTCGTTTTCCTGATGTCTGCTTTTGTCTCGTAGGGTTTTTTTCTTTATGTTTTCAGCAAAGGCCTGTTCTAAATCAATTCCGGTTTGATTGGCCAGACAAATCAAAACCCACAAGACATCGGCCAATTCATCGCTAAGTTTTCCTCTGTTTTCGTCGGCTTTTTTCGATTGTTCGCCAAATTCACGGGCGATAATTCTCGCCACTTCGCCCACTTCTTCACACAATAAGGCCATATTGGTCAATTCGTTGAAGTAACGGACTCCGTATTGTTTAATCCAAGCGTCTACCTGAATTTGTGCATCCTTCAAAGTCATTATTATCTGTTTTTAGAATCTAGCAAAATAGTTACAGGGCCGTCGTTGATAAGTTCAACCAACATATGGGCGCCAAACACTCCCTGTTCGGTTTTTTTGTTTAATATTTTTTCGCAAAAGGAACAGAAGTCTTCATACATAGCTTTTGCTTTCTCGGGCTTAGCCGCTTTGATATACGAAGGCCGATGTCCCTTTTGTGTGTTTGCGCACAAAGTAAACTGGCTTACAACCAATAACCGACCTACATCTTGCATGATAGAAAGATTCATAACTCCCTTTTCATCGTTGAAGATCCTAAGATGACAAATTTTTTCTGCCATCCAGATCAGGTCATCTGGCCCATCGTTATCTTCAATTCCGATCAATACAAGCAAGCCCTTGTCGATACTACCACATAGTTGTTTATTTACAGAAACAGAGGCTCTTCTTACTCTTTGTACAACTGTTTTCATTTCGATTTAAAGTAATTTATTATGTTATTGGCTTTAGACTTTCCCACTATTTTTTCCAATTCATTGCTATCGGCTTCCCGTATTTTTTTCAAACTTTTGAAATGCTCCAGTAGCAGATTTTTTGTGACCTTACCAATGCCTGGAATTTCATCCATTTCCGATTTTATCTGAACTTTGCTTCTGAGTTTACGGTGAAAAGTTATTCCAAAACGATGTGCTTCATCCCTTATTTGTTGTATTAATTTCAAACTTTCTGAATTTTTGTTCAAATATAAGGGAGTAGGATCGTTTGGAAAGTAAATTTCTTCAAGTCGTTTTGCAATGCCAATTAGTCTGATTGATTGTATTTTACTAAGAATTTTTTCGTCGATGTTTTCTTTTTTACAAAGCTCAATGATGTGTCTATGAGCCTCCACAGCTGAACTCAATTGCCCCTTTCCGCCGTCCACAATGACCAATTGTGGTATCCCTTGTTCTTCTCTGGCCTGGCGCATATACCTGCGAGTAATGATTTCTTTCATTGATGCAAAATCATCTATTCCGGGAACAGTTTTAATATTAAAATGCCTGTAATCCTTTTTTGATGCTTTCCCCTTTTTAAAAACAACACAAGAAGCCACAGGGCTGCTGCCCTGAATATTTGAATTATCAAAACATTCGATGTGAACGGGAAGTTCTGAAAGCTGCAGGTCTTTTTTTAGCGTTTGTAATATTCGGGTGCTTCGTTGTTCCGGATTTAATTTTTCTTCTTGTTTGAGCAGATCGATCTTATATTGACGAACGTTGTTTTTTGATAAATCAAGCAGCTTTTTCCGATCCCCTCGCTTGGGGACATGAAATTTAACATTATCCAATTCCATCGAAGGAATAAAGGGCACCACAACTTCCTTACTTTCGCTTTTGAAGCGACTCCGCATCTCATAAATACCACTGGCAAGCAGAGATTCTTTATCTTCTTCTATTTTTTTCCTGTATTCAAAGGTGTAAGTCTGTACAATACAGCCATTATGAACGTGAAGGTAATTTATAAAGGCAGCATTCTCTGTTTCATCCCAGCTAAAGACATCTAATTCGCGTATGTTGGAATTTACTATATAAGATTTACTGCGGTATGAATCCAACAACTCCATTTTGTTTTTACAGTTCTGTGCCTCTTCAAATCGTAAAGCTTCTGCATGTTCTTTGATTTCCTTTTTTAATATCTCCTCCACTGTTTCAAGGTTGCCTTTGAGAATATGCCGAATCTCATCAATGTTTTTGTTGTAATCGGCTTCGGACTGTAGCCCAACACAGGGACCCTGGCATTTTTTGATATGGTAATCGAGGCAAACTCGATATTTCCCCGACGAGATTTTTTTCTCAGATAAATCCAGTGAACAGCTTCGTAATGGATGTAGTTTGCCAATTAAATCCAGAATGGCTTTGACCATGGGTACAGAACTGTACGGACCAAAATACTCTGACCCGTCTTTTAGGATTCTTCGAGTCTGGAAAACTCTGGGGAAACATTCGTTTTTGATGCAAATACTGGGGTAAGTTTTGTCGTCTTTCAGCAAAACATTGTACCTGGGTTGGTGTTCTTTTATCAGGTTGTTTTCGAGCAAAAGAGCGTCTTGTTCGTTTTCGACCACAGTATAGCGAATATCTCTGATCCTTTTGACTAAAATGGCCGTTTTTGGAGAATCGTTGTGATTCTTATTAAAATACGAGAGGACTCTTTTTTTTAAATTCTTTGCCTTGCCCACATAAATGATGCGGCCCTCTTCTCCCAAGTACTGATAAATGCCGGGGAGTTCGGGCAGCCCGCTTAATATTTGGTTTATATGCGACGAGGGTGTTTGCATCGGCTTAAATGTTTCACGTGGAACAAATCGGGCCTATCTCCCCAGCAAAACCAGCAAAATACTGATGTCGCTGGGAGAGATTCCCGGAATGCGGCTGGCCTGACCTAAAGTCTCGGGCTGTATTTTATCTAATTTTTGTCTTGCTTCGAACGATAGGGAATGTATGCTTAAATAGTCGAATTTATCTTTGATTCGAATATTGTCGAGCCTTTGCGTTTTTTCTGCCTGTAACTGTTCGCGTTCAATATAACCCTGGTACTTGATTTGGATTTCGGCCGCTTCGACTATTTCGTCCCGGCGATTGGGGATCTGCTCAATTCTTCTTTTGAGTGCGGGAATATGTTCTTGCAAAATATCAAAAGACAATTGTGGGCGCAAAATCAGATCGCTCAGGCGGACTCCTTGCTTAAGGGGAGCTGTATCTAGACTCTCCAAGGCGGTGTTTATATATTTAGCCTTAATGGAATACTGCCGGGCAAACAGCAGCAGGCTCTCAATTTCTTTTTGTTTTTCTTTCCAAAGATTCAGGCGTTCGGCTGTAGCCAGCCCCAGCGCATACGATTTTTCCGTTAGACGAGCGTCGGCATCGTCTTGTCTTAACAATATGCGGTACTCGGCTCTGGAAGTAAACATGCGGTAGGGTTCGTCTACTCCCTTGTTGATTAAATCGTCAATGAGAACGCCAATATAGGCTTCGTCTCTGTTTAATACGAATTCTTGGCCTCCGTGGCAAAAAATATGTGCGTTGACTCCAGCCACCAAGCCTTGACCGGCTGCTTCCTCGTAGCCGGTGGTGCCGTTGATCTGGCCGGCAAAAAATAAACCGGGGATCAACTTGGTCTCCAGAGTGGCTTTGAGTTGGACCGGATCAAAGTAGTCGTATTCTATGGCGTAGCCCGGACGGTAAATATGGACTTGTTCAAAGCCGGAAACTTCCCTAAGCGCTTTTAGTTGGGTTTCCAAGGGCAGGGAAGAGGAAAAACCGTTCAGGTAGTATTCCTGGGTATCCTCTCCCTCCGGCTCCAAAAACATCTGGTGTTGATCCTTATCGCTGAAATTAACGATTTTGGTTTCAATACTGGGGCAATAGCGGGGCCCTATGCTTTGAATTTGTCCGTTGTACATGGGCGAGAGTTCCAGGTCTTCTCTCAGAAGTTCGTGCACACGCTCGTTAGTAAAGCAGATCCAACAGCTGCGTTGTTTTAGTTTCCTAGGTGTGAAGTCGAGGTAAGAAAATTTATGAAAATCGTTTTCCCCCTTTTGTTCGCTTAGCTTGCTAAAATCTACCGTTCTTGCGTCCACACGCACCGGAGTGCCGGTTTTCATTCTGCCGTAGCTGAATCCCAGTTCTCTCAGTTGTTCAGTTAAACCAACGGAAGCTCTTTCTGAAATCCGGCCTCCTTTAATTTGATTTTGTCCGATGTGTATCAATCCGTTTAGAAAAGTACCGTTGGTAAGTATGACACTTTTGGCTCTGAAAATTACGTTGAGTTCCGTTTTTACCCCTTTTACGGTACCATTTTCTATCAATAATTCATTAACCGTATCCTGCCAAAGGAATAGATTGTCGGTATTTTCTACAACTTGTCGCCATGCCTGAATAAATTGCTGCCGGTCGTTTTGTGAGCGTGGACTCCACATGGCAGGGCCTTTGGATCTATTGAGCATCCGAAACTGAATGGCTGTTTTGTCGCTAACGATGCCTGTATAGCCTCCAAGCGCATCTATTTCTCTGATAATCTGGCCTTTGGCTATTCCTCCCATGGCAGGGTTGCAGCTCATCTGGGCAATTTTGTTCATATCCATAGTAATCAACAGGGTTTTGGAGCCCATGTTGGCGGCAGCAGTGGCGGCTTCACAGCCGGCGTGACCTGCTCCTACTACTATTATGTCGTACGAAAAGTTCATAATGGAAATTCAATTCAGGAACTTTGTTCCTTCTCTATGATATAAAGCAATTCCAGCGCTTTGTTTTCTTCCACGCGCATGATTGTTTGTTGGCTTGTTGTTTTGTCTTCAAAACCGCAGAGATGTAAGATGCCGTGAATTAAAACTCTGTGCAGTTCTCGTTGAAAAGGCTGTTTTAATAGCTCGGCGTTGGATGCAATAGTTAAAGGAGAAATAAATAAATCCCCCGAAATGCTTTGTCCTGAACTATAATCAAAACCGATGATATCGGTAAAATAATCGTGGTTAAGATATCGCATATTAATTTCAGCCATTTTTTTTTCGGAGCAAAAGATGTAGTTGATTTGACCGGTTTTTTTGCCGTAGCCGGCTGCCACTTCTTCTACCCACGCGCAGATCAGGTTTTTATCCACTTCCGGCAGGGCAATGTCTTCCCCGTGAAATTGAATCATAAGCAAGTTTATCAATGAAAAAACAGATAAGCCAGCAAGATGGAAGCAACAATACCGGCAAGATCAGCGATCAATCCGGCCGATACAGCATAGCGTGTACGTTTTATACCCACCGATCCGAAGTACAGTGCAACGATGTAAAAGGTGGTGTCGGTCGATCCCTGAAATACGCAGGCCAGCCGGCCTACAAAGGAATCGGCTCCATTCATTTTCATTGCTTCTACCATCATGGCCCTGGCGCCACTTCCGCTCAATGGTTTCATCAAAGCCGTGGGTAGAGCATCCACAAAATCGGTGTCGATGCGCAGGCTGTTGAAAAACCAGGCAATACCGTCGGTAAGAAAATCCATGGCACCCGATGCTCTGAAAACTCCGATGCCTACGAGCATACCTACTAGATAAGGGATGATTTTTACAGAGGTTTTAAAACCGTTTTTGGCACCGTCGATAAAGCTTTCCCAGATGTTTATTTTTTTGTATAAGCCACCGGCCATGAACAAAATGATAATACCCAGCAAAGTGCCGTTACTCAGCAGGCTGGAAGCAGTTCTCATGCTTTCTCTGTCCATTTGTGTGAACCAAAACACCAGAGCGGCAAGCAACAGGCTGATACCTCCCAGCCAGGCTGCCACCGTTTTGTTGAACAGCGACAGGCGCTGGCGAAAACCCACGTAAAGTATGGCCGTCAGAGTAGACACATAGGTGGCAATAATAATGGGAACAAACACATCCGTCGGGTTTGCTGCGCCGAGTATGGCTCGTTGGGCAATTATGCTGATAGGAATAATGGTGAGCCCCGAGGTGTTCAAGGCCAAAAACATAATTTGAGCGTTGGAGGCAGATTCCTTGTGAGGATTCAACTCCTGCAGGCTTTGCATCGCTTTTAAGCCCAGTGGAGTGGCGGCATTGTCTAACCCTAACATATTAGCCGAAAAATTCATCAATAATTCACCGTTGACCGGATGATCCTTGGGGACGCCGGGGAAAAGTTTTGAAAAGAAGGGCCCCACTATACGGGATAAAAAACGAATAGCCCCCGCTTTTTCGCCTATGTTCATAAAGCCCAGCCACAAAGACATAATGCCCACCAAAGGGAGGCAGATATCCATAACAGCGAATTTTGCCATATCAAAACTGCTGTTCATGATCCGTTCAAAAACTGCGTAGTCGTTAAAGAACAAGCTTTGAATCAGAGCAAAAACAAAAGCAACAACGAAAAACCCTACCCAAATATAATTGAGCACCATACACTTCCTTTTATGTGGGCAAATATAGCGTAAGTGAGAGCAATAGCCAAAATTTATTTTGGCTATTGCCGAGCGAAGCTATATTCTTGGGCGCAGCCCAAAAATATCCCCATGAGAGCAATAGCCAAAAATATTTTGGCTATTGCCGAGCGAAGCTATATTCTTGGGCGCAGCCCAAAAATATAGCGTAAGTCTCTTTTGGGAGCTATTGATCAATCGGAACGCTTATTCTTGGGCGTAGCCCAAAAATTCTTCCCCCGCTCTTTCTAAATTCCCCGAATGCGTGTATCTTTGAGCCTCACTTCACAACATGGACGATCAGTTTGACATACGCAGCCCCAGGCTGAACGAAAGCGAACAGGATTTCGAAAAAGTCCTTCGTCCGCTCAGTTTTGCCGATTTTCGAGGACAAGAAAAAGTGGTAGAGAACCTCAAAATTTTTGTTTCTGCCGCTTCGATGCGCAATGAATCCATGGATCACGTTTTGTTGCATGGCCCTCCGGGCTTGGGCAAAACGACTTTGTCCAATATAATTGCCAACGAATTGGGTGTGGGTTTCAAATCCACTTCGGGCCCTGTGTTGGATAAGCCGGGCGATTTGGCCGGAGTGTTGACTGCCCTGGAACCCAACGATGTTCTGTTCATCGACGAAATCCATCGCTTGAGCCCTGTGGTCGAAGAATACCTGTATTCGGCCATGGAGGATTACCGCATCGACATTATGATAGACAAAGGCCCTAGCGCCAGGTCAATACAGTTGGAC
Source organism: Bacteroidales bacterium UBA1402 (assembly GCA_002305085.1). Taxonomy (GTDB): domain Bacteria; phylum Bacteroidota; class Bacteroidia; order Bacteroidales; family UBA1402; genus UBA1402. Next base: position 106,580 of record DBQE01000009.1, read on the forward strand.
ATCAATCCATTTACCATGATTGGGGCCACCACTCGCAGCGGTCTGCTTACTGCTCCCCTGAGGGCTCGTTTCGGCATTAATTGTCATTTGGAGTACTACCAGGTTGAGGTTTTGTCCGGTATAGTATCAAGGTCGGCCCGAATACTCGACGTGCCCTGCAGTACCGAAGCTGCCTTCGAAATCGCCCGGCGAAGCAGGGGCACGCCCCGCGTAGCTAACGCCCTGCTGCGACGTATTCGCGATTTTGCCCAAGTAAAAGGCAACGGAAAGATCGACTTGAATATTACCAAATATGCCTTATTGGCCCTGAATATTGATACTCACGGCCTGGATGAAATCGACAACAGAATCCTGACCACCATTATCGATAAATTCCAGGGTGGGCCGGTGGGCCTGACCACCATTGCAACGGCTCTAGGCGAGGATCCCGGCACGTTGGAAGAGGTGTATGAACCTTTTTTGATTCAAGAAGGTTTCCTAAAACGTACACCCAGAGGAAGAGAGGTTACCGAATTGGCCTGGAGGCATTTAGGCCGCAATTACCAGGGAGATTTTCAACGTTTGTTTTAAGACGGAATGACAGGAATCAAATCGTTGGCCAAGGACACTGCAATATATGGCTTAAGCAGTATCGTCGGAAAATTCTTGAATTGGCTGCTGGTTCCCTTTTACTCCTACACACTCAAAGAAACCGGCGATTACGGCATGGTCACCGAGCTATACGGGTGGACGGCTTTGGCCTTGGTGATTCTGACCTACGGCATGGAAACCGGTTTTTTCCGTTTCATAAACAACGACAAGTATAAGTCGACCCAGGTTTATTCCACCAGTCTGAGCATGTTGGGACTGACCTCCCTGCTTTTTGTGGCGGTTTCTTTGATTTTTTTACCTCAGATTTCGGCCGGTATGGGCTATGAAAAGCACCCTGAATTTATAGGGATGCTAATCGTAGTTGTGGCCGCCGACGCCTTTTGCTCCATTCCCTTTGCTTATTTACGTTACAAAAATAAGGCCTTGCGTTTTGCCTCGATCAAGTTATTGATGATACTCACCAATATCTTTTTCAACTTGTTTTTTATTTGGCTCTGTCCAAAAATTTACCGGTGGAATCCAGCTTTGATCGATTGGTTTTACAAGCCCGATTACGGGGTGGGTTACGTTTTTGTATCCAATTTATTCTCTACGGGCATAACACTACTGGCCTTACTGCCCTATTTTGTCAAAGTAAAATTCGACTTCAATCCGGTTTTACTGAGGAAAATGCTTGGCTATTCACTGCCCCTGCTTCTGCTTGGAATTGCCGGCATCATGAACCAGACCTTCGATAAGATTATTTTTACTCACCTGTTCGAAGACCAGCAATACGCCAGGGCTCAATTGGGTATTTACGGAGCTTGTTATAAAATAGCCGTGGTTATGATGATGTTTACTCAGGCTTTTCGTTATGCCTACGAACCCTATATTTTTGCCAAACATCGAGACGACGATAATCGACGCGCGTATGCCGAAGCAATGAAGTATTACATCATTTTTGCTTTTCTTATTTTCCTGGGGATTATGTTTTACCTCGACATTTTCAAATACATTATCAGCTCCGATTATCACGAGGGCTTGAAGGTAGTCCCCATTGTTTTGATGTGCTATCTGTTTCAGGGAGTCTTTTTCAATCTTTCTCTCTGGTATAAGCTGACCGACCGAACCCAATGGGGTGCTTATATTTCTATGTTTGGCGCTTTCATTACCGTTTTGGGAAACATTCTTTTTGTACCCCGCTACGGCTATATGGCGGCAGCTTGGGTTTCTTTCGTCTGTTTCTTTCTTATGATGGTGATTTCCTGGTGGTTGGGGCAAAAGTATTACCCCATCTGCTATGATCTGAAATCGGCCGGAAAATATTTACTGCTTACCGCCGGCCTGTATGCTCTGGGGATGCTTCTGCCTGTTGAGCCTTTGTGGCTGAAATTACTTTTCAGAACGGCGCTTCTGCTGATTTTCCTTCTGGTATTGACCAAAAAAGACCTACCCCTGAACCAATTGCTTCCGGGTAAACTTCTGCATAAAAAAGACTAAGTAGGATTTACAAAACCTTAGTGTCTTTGACTATAGGGGCCGTGGTTCTGTTAATGATGCCCGGCCCTTTGTAATAGTACAGAGCATCAGGCATCTTTTGCTGAATTTTGGCTATGCGCTTGGCATCGGTTGGGTGAGTGCTCAAAAACTCCGGAATTGCAGTCCCTCCGGCCGCAGACATTTTGGTCCAAAAAGCAGTAGCCTCCTGAGGATGGTAGCCGCCCATAGCCATGAAAAGCAGACCCAGTTCGTCGGCCTCGTATTCCTGTTTGCGGGCGTAAGGCATCATTACTCCCAGCTGTGCTCCCAGTCCGAATACCGCGGTGGCAATGCTTCGCTTGGTTTCAGACGAGCTGGCCAAAAGCCCGCCGGCAATTTCCCCGCCGAATTGCAGGGCGATTTGTTGACTGATTCTTTCCGTGGAATGTTTGGCGATGACATGGGCGATTTCGTGTGCAATGACAACAGCTAAGTGGGCTTCGCTTTCGGCCACGGGAAGCATACCGGTAAAAACAACCACTTTGCCTCCGGGCATGGCAAAAGCGTTGACGCTGTTGTCTTTAACCAGGCTGAATTCCCAGTCTATGTTTTCCAGTTCGTGGGCTCTGCCGTTGAATGTCATAAAATTTTCTACAGATTCCGCTATTGAGCGGCCGATACGATTGATCATTTCTGCGTCGGCCGAATTAACGACGACTTCAGCGCTGTCCATAAAACTGCGATATTGTTGCAAGCTTAATGCGAGCACTTCCTGGTCGGAAACCAACATCAGTTGTTTTCTTCCGGTAAGAAAAACGCTGCCGCAGGATGCTAAAAGAAAAGCAGCCAATAAGCCGGTGAAGAAAAATTTTACGCTCCGGACGTAAACATTTCTGTTCATAGGATTCAATAATGAAAGTAGTAATACTTATCCTATAGTGTGGTTTTCAAGCAAAGTCTTGATCAAGGTCTCGATTTCGGCATCTGTCGATTCAAGTGTCATGTTTTCTTTGGCTTGGAAAACAACGCTTTCAATTTTTTTAACCTTGGTTGGAGAGCCGGATAAACCGCAAAGATCTTTATCGGCCTCAATAAAATCCACGTCCCAAACCGGAATGTTTAAATAGCTTCTTTGGTCGCAAAGGGCTTTAAATTTAGGATTTTCTTCGGTTTCGAATCTTGTAAGAGCGTATTTGTATTTAAGAACTCTTTTGGCATTACGCGGTCTGCAGGCTTTAGCAGAGCCGTTTACCGTAATCAGCACGGGCATGGGCGAAAGTACCACTTCGATTCCTCTGGGCAGACGACGCTTAATTCGTATTTGTTTGTTCTTCGGATCGAGTTCCAAAATTTCTTCAGCGTAGGTTACCTGGTATAGGTTGAGTTTTTCGGCTACCTGGGGGCCCACTTGTGCGGTATCTCCGTCGATGGCTTGTCTTCCCCCAATGATTAAATCGATTTGCCCCATTTTTTGGATGGCTTTCGAGAGGGCGTAAGAGGTGGCCAGGGTGTCGGCTCCTGCAAAGGCTTTGTCGCTCAACAAGATGCCCCCGTCTGCCCCTCTGTACAGGGCTTCCCGAATCAATTCGGCCGCCCGGGGAGGGCCCATGGTTAATATTTGAATGGTAGTGTCCGGGAATTGTTCTTTGATGCCCAATGCCATTTCGAGTGCGTTGAGGTCTTCGGGGTTGAAAATGGCCGGTAAAATGGCTCTGTTGACGGTACCGTCCTCTTTCATGGCGTCTTTCCCCACATTGCGGGTATCGGGTACTTGTTTGGCTAAAACGACGATTCTCATAATTAAAGGATTTTATAGAGTGTTTCTTGGATGGAATTCCATCAGTTGTTGTCTTAAGTAGGCAGAGTCGAGATGGGTATATATCTCGGTGGTCTGAATGTTCTCGTGTCCGAGCATTTGTTGGATTACACGCAGATTGGCCCCTCCCTCAAGCAGGTGAGTGGCAAAGGAGTGTCTCAAAGTATGAGGTCCGATATTCTTGTTGATACCGGCCAACAGGGCTTGCTCTTTGATTATTTTAAAAACCATGGAACGTGAAAGTTTATGTCCGCGACGGTTCAAAAATACAAAATCTTCCTGATTTTTTTGTTTAGGCAGCAGATTTCTGTCGATTAACCAAAGCGAGATTTCCTTCATCGCTTTGCGGGAAATGGGCACTAATCGCTGTTTGCTCCCTTTGCCTTCGACCAGTAAATATTCCTCTTTAAAGTAACAGCACGAGAGTTTCAGTCCGGTTAGCTCCGAAACCCGGAGGCCGCAGCTGTAGAGTGTTTCCAGCATGGCTTTGTTGCGTTGGCCTTCTTTACGCGACAAGTCGATACTGGCCAAAAGTTTGTCGATTTCGTCTACGGAGAGCACCTCGGGCAGTTTTTTACCGAGCTGGGGCGTCTCGATGAGTTCGGTGGGATCGGTCGAAATATAATCTTCGATCAGCAAAAAGCCGTAAAAAGATTTGATTCCGGAAAGTATTCTGGCTTGTGAGCGCGCACCGATACCAAGATCTCTCAGATGACACAGAAATTCTTCCAAGTCCTCGTGCTTAAGTTCTGTCAGGGCTTTGTCGCCGCTAAAATCCATAAGCTTTTGCAAATCGCTCATATAGGCAGCAAGGGTGTTTTCTGACAGAGATTTCTCCAGTTTGAGAAAAGCCCGGTATTTTCTTATGCAATCGGAAGCTGTCGTCATATTTTTTTTACCTTTGTCAGGCAGAAAATGAACCGCACATACGGCAAGCGGGGCAAAAGTAGTAAATAAATTGTAGAGGAACAGCTAAATTTTAAATGTATGAAAATTGCCATCATCAATGGGCCTAATCTGAATCTCCTTGGAAAAAGAGAACCGGATATATACGGCTCACAAAATTTCGAATCGTATTTGGAAATTTTGAGAAATGACTATCCTCAGGTGGAATTCGAGTACTTTCAATCCAATCACGAGGGGGCCATCATCGACAAACTTCATGAAATCGGGTTCAGTTACGACGGCATCGTTTTGAATGCTGCGGGCTACACTCACACATCCATTGCGATTGGTGACGCCATAAGAGCAATACAAACACCGGTAATTGAAGTTCATATTTCGGACATTTACAAAAGAGAAGAATATCGTCATATTTCCAGAACGGAAGCTGCGTGCATTGCCAGCTTTGTAGGCTATGGAATGGAATCGTACCGCATGGCTGTGGAGGCATTGTTAGAATATATTTCATAATTGTGTGGTGAGTGGATGAGCTTTTAGAAAGGTACATTTGTAGCCGTATTGATCCTGAACCTGAATTGTTGAAGGAACTCAGAAGAGAGACATATGTACGTTTTTTAAATCCAAGGATGTCGTCAGGTCATTTGCAGGGGCGGGTGCTGGCCATGTTGTGCAAAATGATCCGCCCTCGAAGGGTTCTGGAGCTGGGAACTTTTACCGGCTATTCCACGTTATGCTTAGCCGAGGGGTTACCCGAAGGTTCACGAATTCTGAGCATAGACCGCAACGATGAACTGGAAGAGCACCTGAAAACTTGGTTTTCAAGATCGGAACTGGGCTCAAAGATCGATCTTCTTTTTGGAGAAGCGCTTGATTTAATTCCTAAACTGACCGAATCTTTCGATTTGGTGTATATGGATATTGACAAAAGAGACTACAAAAGTTGTTATGACTTATTGCTTCAACACCAGCCAAGCGGCACTTTTATTTTGATTGATAACACTTTATGGAACGGAAAGCCCATGCGGGAAATTTCCTGCAAAGATACTCAAAGCCTTGCCATTGCAGATTTTAACGATTATATTGCAGCGGATTCCCGGGTAGAAAAAATCATACTACCCATCCGAGACGGGTTGACCGTTCTGCTTGTAAAATAAAAACACATAAAAACAGAGAGATGGAAACTATCAGACAAAATAAAATAAGCCGGCTTATACAAAAAGAATTGAGCGAAGTGTTCCGGGAACAGACTACAGCGCTTCCGGGTACCATGGTCACAGTCAGCATGGTCCGTGTCAGTCCTGATCTGAGTGTGGCCAAGGCTTACCTGAGTCTTTTCCCACCTGAAAAAAGCAAAGAAATGCTCGCCAACATACAGAACAGTGCCAAATCCATCCGCTATAAGATGGCCCAAAGGTTGCGCTTTCAGCTAAGAAGGATGCCCGAATTGAGTTTCTTTCTGGACGATTCACTGGATTATGCTCAAAACATAGAAGATTTGCTCAAAAAATGAATCTTGCATTCCATATTGCCCGTCGTTACCTTTTTTCAAAAAAATCACACAATGCCATCAATATTATTTCGATGGTTTCGGTTTTTGGGGTTGCGGCGGCCACTATAGCAATGGTTTGTACTCTTTCGGTTTTCAACGGTTTTCAGGATTTGTTGACGGGTCTGTATAAAAACTTTGAACCGGAGCTTAAGATTCGTGCCTTTGAAGGAAAAACCTTCAGGCTGAATTCCGATTTTGACCTTATACGAGCCCATAAAGAGGTGGCTGTCTTTTGTGAGAGCTTAGAAGAGAACGCCCTGATCAGATATAAAGGAAGCCAGGCCAGCGCTTTGGTCAAAGGCGTTTCGGACAATTTTTCCGAGCTGGCCAATATGGACAGCCTTGTTTATGCCGGTAAATTTGTTCTCGAAGAAGAGGGTTTTCAATTTGCCAGCATTGGCATCGGCCTGGCAAGTTTGTTGGGTACCGGAAGCTCCTTTATTGATCCTGTAACTCTTTACGCTCCTAAAAGAACAGGTTCGTTGAATCCGCTGAATCCGGCATCGGCCTTTAAAACCCGGCGTATTTTACTAACGGCCACTTTTGGCATTGACCAACCCGAATACGACGACCGGATCATTATCGTGCCCCTGAATTTTGCCAGAGAACTGTTCGAATATACCGATGAATTGAGTTCCGTGGAGTTGAAACTAAAAAAAGGAGCTAACCTTCAACGGGTAAAAGAGGATTTTCGTCAGCTTTTGGGTCCGGATTTTATTGTAGAAGACCTAAAAGAACAAAAAGCAGATATTTACCGAATTAACCGGGTAGAAAAATGGATCACCTACCTGATTTTGTGTTTTATTTTGCTTATTGCCCTGTTTAACGTGATCGGCTCCCTGTCTATGTTGATCCTGGAAAAAAAGCAGGATGCCGGCATTCTTAGGCGTCTTGGTGCCGATCATAAGACCATCCGTAAAGTGTTTTTGTACGAAGGCGTTATGATCGCTTTTTGGGGAGCTTTTTCGGGCATTTTGCTGGGAGTTTTGCTTTGCCTGATTCAGCAACATTTTGGGCTTCTCAAACTAGGGAGCGGTAATTTTATTGTTGGTTCCTATCCTGTGCTTGTTAAGGCAAGCGATTTGTTTTTTATTTTGCTCACCGTCTTAGCTGTCAGTCTGCCCTCTGTGTGGTGGCCGGTACATTATTATTTTAAAAATGACGAACTTCCTTAAGATCGCTTATGGGAGAACTCTGGTGATCACAGGTCTAATCTCCTGGTTGTTTGTTTTGGATTTTTCTCCTTTGCAAGCCCAGCGTTCTTATGGAGGCAGACCTTTGTCCATTGAAGAGGAAGTGGCTTATGTTCGAGCCCTGGCCGATTATTTGGTGGAATTACCTTCCTTTGACGTAGACTCTCTGCTTCGTGAGGATTCGATTTATCACAATCCCAACGGGGCGTTGCGTTTTGCCCATAAAATGTTTGTAAATCTGAGTCCTGAGAATTCCGGCATTACCTTTAATCTGGAAGAGGGTACCAAAATATGGAAACTGGGCTTGCGCTCCAAAGGAGCCTACAGCTTGAATGTGATTTTTGAAGAGTATATTGTGCCTCCGGGGGCCCGGCTCTATTTGTATAACCCCGATAAGACACAAGTGTTAGGATCTTTTACTTCGGACAATATGCAGGAGAGTGGTGAATTTGCCATTGCTCCGATTTCCGGCGAAGAAATTATGATAGAATATCATGAACCGGCCGATGCGGCCTTTCCCGGCAGACTCCGTCTCACCGAAGTGAATCACGACTACCGTGGCCCGATGCTTTTGGGAACCAAATTTGATAAATTGAATTTGCCCTGCGTGCCCGAGTTGAGTTGTCAGGCAGAGTACGACAGCATCGGGCGCAGCATTTGCCTGTTGATACTTAACGGCACCACTTATTGTACCGGAACTTTTGTAAACAATACAGCCTGCGACGGACGTCCTCTTTTACTTACGGCTGCTCATTGCCTCGAAAACAATCCCTCATTGGCCGGCAGGACAGTGGTCTTTATGAATTACCTTTCTCCTCGATGCATGCATCAAATCAGGGGTTCCGAAGAGTTTTCCCTTTCGGGTTGTCAGGCCCTGGCCTTTTCGGAAGAAACCGATTACCTTTTGATGGAGCTGAAGGAAAAAATACCACCCGACTACCGCTTGTATCTGGCCGGCTGGAGCCGGGATACGTCAGCGCGTTACGAGTCACCCTTTGCCTGTCTTCACCATCCCTATGGAGAAGGGAAACGCTACGCGCAGACCACAGACTCTTTGACCTATGCTACCTGGCCTTATTCCGGAGACGGTTTTGATCCCGACAGCCACTGGTCTGTAAGGCAATGGCAGGAAGGACACACCTGGACCGGCTCTTCGGGAGCCCCCTTGCTGAACAAACACCATCAACTGATCGGATTTCTGACCGGAGGCGATTCCGGGGGAAGCAGCGGTTGCGGCCCCTATCAGTTGGGTGATTTTTTTGTCCGCTTCCACAAGGCCTGGGATTACGAAAGCGATAGCCTTAACCAATTGGCACACTGGCTTGACCCGCTTTCGAGCGATGCACTCACGATAAGCGGTCTGGATCCAAACCAGCTTAATCCGGCCAGGCGTATAACCAACCTCAGACCTACGGATTCTATAGCCGGGTTACGACATGAAAATCCGGAAAACGGTTTTCTTTTCGGGCACAACAGTTTTGAGTATAAAGTCTTTGCCGAAGAATTCCGTCAGGATAGCAATTCCATGCTGAAGGGGGTGTATCTGATGCCTTCGAAGGGTGTTAAAAGTAGCTCCTATCCTGTTTACATAGACGTTATGAAAGGAGGGTTTGTGCCGGAAGAAACTTTGGCTTCCGTTGAGCTGAATCCCTACTATCTTGAATACCGTAACCGCAATTTCCATGAAACATCTAAAGTGCATTTTGCCAACGCCGAGAATTATGTCTGTTTTGATCCCCCTCTGTCGGTAGGCAAACATTTTTATGTGGCTATTCGCTTAGTCTATCCTTCCAAAACGGTGGCCGCCATTGACAGCTTTGCTTTGTATTCCGCTTATCATAAGGAAAGAGCGGCCAAAAACACCGTATGGTTAAACAATGGAACAGGGTGGGAGTTTTTCACAGCGATGAACCGCAGAGCTCATTCGAGTTCACTGTGGCTCGAACCTGTGGTAATGCAAGACACGCTCCCTGTCGTAGAGCCTCCTCTTGTTGTCGATACGCTCAGTCAACGAATTCCGCTGTATTATTCTTTTCAGGACAGATTGCTGCATATCTCGTTTCCGACGGGCTGGCGCAGCCCCTTTGAAATTCGCATTTTCGACCCGGCCGGTCGTCTGATGCACTTTACTTCGACCGAACAGGAAACTACGACGTTGTACATTCCTGAAAGTTTCAAAGGATTTTATATCATTCAGTTAACCGAGCGCAGGCGGCGATATGTGCAAAAAATTGTTTTCTAAAGCGTGTAAATAGCCAAAACACACGGCTTTAAGGACTAAAATCTGTTAAATTGTTAATTTTCTCGCCCAAATACCGAAGGATTCAATTAAATGTTTCATTTTAAATGTATATTTGTGGGTTGAAATTTTTACTAACAACATAATACATTGATCCATGAACAAAACCTTTAAACTTTCAATCCTAGTATCCCTTTTGTTGATTTTATCGGGATGCGGCTCTAAGTTAGCATTAGATCGTGAGCATTTTACAGTTACACCACAGGTTCTTGAAGCCGTAGGTGGGAAAGTGGATGCAACCATCGATGGTGTTTTCCCTGCCAAAATGTTTCCGGCTAAGGGTATAGTTACTATTACCCCTGTTTTGAAATACGAAGGTGGTGAAGTCGAAGGAGCACCGATGAGCTTCCAGGGAGAAAAGGCCGTTGGCAACAACAAAGTTATACCTACGGCTGCCGGTGGTAACTTCAGCATGAAATCCTCCTTCGACTACAAGCCCGAGATGAAACGCTCAGAGCTTTTTGTCCGCATTAATTCAGTTACGGGCAATAAAACCCAAGATCACCCCGAAATTAAACTGGCCGATGGTGTGGTATCCACAGAAAATCTGTTGAATGCTCAAAAGGCTAAGCCTTCACCCGGCGCAGACAAATTTCAGCGTATCATTTCTGAAGTAACTGAAGCTCAAATCCTTTTCCTTATTCAACAATCCAATGTTCGCACCAGCGAACTCAGAAGCGACGAAATTAAGGCCCTGGTTTCTGCTATTTCAAATGCTACTCAGACTGAAAATAAAGAAATTTCCGGCATTAATGTTGCTTCTTACGCGTCTCCCGACGGCCCCGTTAAGCTGAACGAATCTTTGGCAGGCAGTCGTGAAAAAAACACGGTCAACTATCTAAATAGAGAATTGAGAAAAGCCAAAGCCCAAGGTGATATCAATGCTGAGTTTACCGCCGAAGACTGGGATGGATTTAAGAAACTGCTGGAAGCTTCCGACGTACAGGACAAAGCTCTTATACTGCGTGTTTTGTCTATGTATTCCGATCCTGAACAACGCGAAGCAGAAATCAAAAAGTTGTCGTCTGCCTACAAGGTGTTGGCCGATGAAATTCTGCCCAAACTCAGACGTTCAAAAATAGCTTTGACTGTTGACGTTATCGGTAAATCGGACGAAGAAATCAAGGCGTTGTTTGGCTCCAATCCCTCTGAGCTCAACGTAGAAGAAATACTTTACGCTGCCACTCTGTACAGTACTCCTGCCGAAAAGGAAAAAGTTTACCAAAAAACAACGCAACTATATCCCAACGATTCCCGTGCATTCAACAACATAGGGATGATAAAATTTGAGGCCGGAGATGTTGCCGGAGCCAAAACCTGGTTCGAAAAAGCCTATACGATCGATAAATCCAAAGAATCTTCTCTCAACCTGGCCCTGTGTGCCATTTCCGAAGGAGCTGACAATGCTACCGTCGAAGCCTACCTGAATCAAGCTGCCGGTGCCGAAAATTACGAAGGAGCCTTAGGTTTGCTTTATATCAAGAAAGGTGATTATGCTAATGCTGTTAAAGCCTTTGGAGATCAGAAGAGCAATAACGCTGCTCTGGCTCAGATTTTGGCCAAAGATTACAGCAAAGCCAAAGCTACTCTGGCCGGAGTTGAAAAACCCGATGCTGAGACCTATTATCTTCAGGCTATTGTGGGTGCGCGCACCAATAATAAGGCTGAAATCGTGGATGGTTTGAAGAAGTCCATAGCTCAAGATCCGGCCATGGCTAAAAAAGCGGCCAACGATATTGAGTTTGCAAAATATCTGGTCGACGCCGAAGTTGCAAGCCTTCTGAGCTAAGCACGATACAATTCCCCCAAAGGGTGCTTTTAAAAATGACAGAACCCCGAAAGTTAAATAAAAGACTTTCGGGGTTTTCTTATGCGCAAAAAACACATCCGCAGAACTGCTGTATCAGCGGTCTTTCTGAATCAAGTTCAGCAAGCGCTCCAACGCTTCTTCTTCGGGAATGTTCTTTTCGACGCAAAGCTTGCCTTTGTAGAGGCTAATCCGGCCTCTGCCTGCCCCCACATAACCATAGTCGGCATCGGCCATTTCGCCCGGACCGTTTACGATACAGCCCATTACGGCAATCTTGAGGCCTTTCAGATGAGAGGTGCCGGCTTTTACTTTGGCCAGGGTGCTTTGAAGATTGAACAGAGTCCGTCCGCAACCCGGACAGGAGATGTATTCGGTTTTGCTGATTCTGGAGCGGGTGGCCTGCAAAATACCGAACATTAACGAGAGGCACTCTGCCTGCAAGCCTCCTGCCGAGATGCACACACCGTCGCCAAAACCGTCGGCTAACAAAAAACCCAAATCGGTTGCAGCCTGAACTTGCAGATTCTCGACATCTTCTGTGGAGTATGCGGCAGCAACAACGACGGGCAAATAGGAGCCCAGATTTAATAGGGTATGAAAAGCCGCCCGCATTTCTGCTGCGGCATTCAAATGGGAACTGTACAGCCAAAGTACTAGATTTTGCTCTTTTTCAAGTTGCTGCAATAATCCTTCGTTCAGGTCTGTGTGGCAGACGCGCAGAAAACGCAGTGCTGCCTTACAGCCCGATAATTCTTCGATTTGTGCGACTTCAAATAGAGGATAGCATTGGGTCTGCTCTCGATATACCCTGTAATCACAGATTTGTGGAATGTTGTCCTTGCGGGGAGCTTCGGGAGTTTTGGTTCCCAGATAGATGAAATCGGGCATAGGGTCGGCAAAAGAATAATCTGTTGTAAGCCCTTGTGAATGATCTTGTATGACAACAGGGACCTGCTCCTTTCCGATAATTCCGGCTTTTTTACTCTCGCGCCGCTTGTAGCTGTAGGGATCAAAACCTTCGAAGGCCTTGGCATTGATTAAAGCGTGCCCTTTTCTTTCTTCCACGTATTCCACCAGTTTGCGAGCTACCGGAATTTCTACCTCAGGATCTTCGCTAAGCGATACCCGCACGGTATCTCCAATTCCGTCCAACAGCAGGCTACCAATACCCACAGCCGATTTGATGCGTCCGTCTTCGCCGTCTCCGGCTTCGGTTACACCCAAGTGCAAAGGGAAACTCATCCCTTCGGCTTCCATGGTCTTTACCAGCAAGCGCACAGTATGGATCATAGCCAGGGTGTTGGACGATTTAATGGAGATGACTACCCGACTGAAATCTTCTTCCACGCAAATGCGCAGATATTCCATGCAGGATTCCACCATGCCCCGGGGACTGTCTCCGTAACGAAGCATCATTCTCGACGAAAGCGATCCGTGGTTGACGCCGATGCGCAGAGCGGTACCGCGTTTTTTGCATATAGCAAGCAAAGGCAGCAGCCTTTCCCTGACTTTTTGTTTTTCGAGCTCAAGAATACTTACTCCCCCAAGATCACTTACCCCGCCCTTGGGTAGCTCAATGTGCAGAGGATCGGCAAAATTGCCCGGATTGATCCGGACTTTTTCTACTTGGGAAGCAGCCATTTCGGCGGCCTTGGGATTGAAATGAATATCGGCGATCAAAGGGACTTCAACTCCCTGTTTCCGTATTTCCCTGCGAATATTGCCCAAATTTTCGGCCTCTTTGGTCCCCTGTGCCGTTAGGCGCACATAATCGGCTCCTGCGGCGACTATTTTTTTTATCTGTTCCACACAACAGACCGTGTCCAGTGTGGAACAATTGGTCATAGACTGTATGCGTACAGGATAAGACCCGCCCAGAGGAACCTGAGCGATGTTTACCGGGGAGCTTTTTCTACGTTGGTAGTTAAAGAGATTCCGACAATAAGTCATTGGTTTTGTATTCGTACTTAAGCTGTTGCAATTCCCGGTCGGCCTTTACAATTTTGTTTTTAAGTCCGGTTTTATAAGCGATAAGCCGGGCTTGCAATTCCTGGTCTGCCACAGCCAGTATTTCCACGGCCAGCAGGGCAGCGTTCGTTGCTCCGTTGATGCCTACGGTGGCGACGGGGATGCCCGGAGGCATCTGTACAATGGCCAGTAAGGCATCCATGCCTTCGAGACTGGCTTTAATAGGCACTCCAATGACGGGCAGAGTAGTGGAAGCTGCAATAACTCCGGGCAGATGTGCAGCCATGCCTGCGGCGGCAATAATTACTTTGATTCCTCTTTCGGCTGCGGTCCTCGAAAACTTTTCAACTGCCTCGGGGGTGCGATGAGCCGACAGCGCGTGCATTTCAAAGGGAATTTGAAATTCGTTCAGTAAGTCTGCTGCTTTTTCCATGACAGGCAAGTCGGAGGTACTGCCCATAATTATGCTGACAATCGCTTTCATAGGTTTATCCTATCATTTCTTTATATTGTTCATAACTGAGCAGTTCCTGCAGCTCTGCGGAATTATTCAAGCTGATTTTTATTATCCAGCCTGCGTCGTAAGGTTCTTTGTTGATGAGTTCCGGATGATCTTCCAATTCAGCGTTGGCTTCGAGTACGGTTCCTCCTACGGGAATAAAAAGGTCCGAAACGGCCTTGACGGCCTCAACACTGCCAAAAACTTCTTCTTTTTGCAAGCTCTCTCCTACGGTCGTGATGTCTACGTAGACAATTTCTCCCAGTTCAGATTGTGCAAAATCACTTATACCTACGTAGGCTTCTTGCCCTTCTACACGAATCCATTCGTGATTTTTGGTAAATTTTAATGTTTTAGGGTCGTTCATATTCTTATAAGTATTTAAAATAGAAAAGCTGTTTTACTGTACACGCAACCTGGCCACCGGGATCTTCAACTGCGAACGGTATTTGGAAATGGTGCGCCTGGCCACCCTGTATCCTTTGTCCTGCATAATTTTCTCCAACTCGTCGTCGGTGAAAGGCTTACTCTTGTCCTCGTTGTCGATGATTTCCTGCAAAACATTTTTTACCCTGATGGTGGAAACTTCTTCTCCGGAGTCGGTTAGCAGCGATTCTGAAAAGAAATATTTCAAAGGAAAGATTCCAAAAGATGTTTGCACGTATTTACTGCTCGAAACTCTCGATATGGTGGAAATATCGTAAGAGGTGATGTTGGCAATATCTTTGAGGATCATCGGCCTGATTTTTTTTTCATTGCCGCTCATAAAGAACTCCTTTTGATAGTCCATGATGGCCTGCATGGTGCTGAGCAGGGTTTGCTGTCGTTGTTTTATAGCCTCGATAAACCAATAGGCCGCTTCGACTTTTTGACGGGCAAAAACGGCTGCATTTCTGGTTTCCTCGCTTTGTTTATGCGGACTGGCGTTGTAGTCCTGGAGTAATCTAAGATAGCGGCTGCTTACGTGAATCTCGGGTAGGTTGCCTTCGTTGAGACTGAGAACAAGATTACCGTCAATATTCTCGATAATAAAATCCGGAATAATCTGTTTTCCCGATTCGCCCGGCATTCCTTCCCAAGCGTTGCCGGGTTTGGGATTGAGTTTAAGAATTTCTCCAACTATTGCGTCGTATTCTTCACGAGTGATGCCCCATCTATGGAGGATGCGGTCGTGGTGCTTGTGCGAAAATTCTTCAAAGTACTGTTCCAGCAGGTGGATAGCCTGCTCCGTCAAAACAGTCTTGGGTTTTCGGTAAAGTTGCAGCAACAGACAATCTTTAAGATTCTGGGCGGCAACACCGGCGGGTTCGAAATCCTGGATCACCTTGAGCATTTTGTGCATCTCGTCCAAGGATACTTCCTTGAATGCCTGAAAAGAAATCTGATCGGAAACCGTTTCGAGAGGAATGCGCAGATAACCGTCGTCGTCGATGTTTCCTATGAGGTATTCACCGATTATTTTTTCATTTTCGGTGAGATTCTGCATATCAAGTTGCTGCATCAGAAAATCTCGCAAAGACAAGGCATTTGATCCAAAAAAAGTCTCCCTGCGGTCGGGGGTGTTTTTGTCGTATTCCCGGTTTCCGTACAGATCGTCGTCGTCTTGCAAATAATCTTCCAGGTCTAATTCGTCTTGCTGCTCTTCTGCTTCCTCCTCGAGGCTCTCTTCTTTGCTTTCGGGATCTCCTCCCAGTTCCAAGGCAGGATTTTCGTCTAACTCCCGCAGGATACGCTCCTCCATTTCCAATTCGGGAATCTCCAGCAGCTTGATTCTCAGAATTTGCTGAGGAGAAAGTTTTTGTTGAAGCTTTAACGAAAGTTCCTGGTGTAACATGTTGTTCCGTCAATTAAAACCTTTGTGCAAAAGTAGCATTTTTCGGTTGAATCAGCGGTGATTCGGTTAATAACGAAAACTGCTGCCTCCGACAAATTCTCTTAGTAGCGAAGTGGGAGGAATTTCCCAATCGGTAATGGGGACAAAGTAATCCAGGAAGCGCAGTAAACGTCTCGCTTCGGAGTATTCGACGCAATTCTGGGGGACTTCTCTCAATACGGGTTCTATGTAATTTTTTAATACAGAGAATTCAAAGATCAGTGCCGAATTAAACATGGCATCGGCATTCTCCTGGAAGGGGAAAATCCATTTTTCTTCTCCGGCACGGACACTATCCCAGCGGGCTATAGTTTCCCTAGCCGAAGTTCCCCGGTAGCGGGAATCCCGGATAATTCTCCGGATCAGCCTGTTGTCTGTGGTTGGAATCCGGTTGTGTTTATCCAGCGAAATGGCGGTAAGGGCTGAAATATACAATTTAAATTGGGCTTCAGGCGGAACATCTTTCAACAATTCGGGATTTAGTGCGTGAATGCCTTCCAGAATAAGGATGTTTTGCGGCGTCAGTCTGACTTTATTGCCTTTGTATTCTTTGGTTCCCAGAGCAAAATTAAAGCTGGGAATTTCCACTTCCTGCCCTTCGAGTATGTTGCCCAGATCGCGATTGAAAAGATCCAAATCCAAGGCATAAAGCGATTCGTAATCAAATTCGCCTTTTTCATCCTTAGGTGTTTGCTCTCTTTCCAAAAAATAATCATCCATAGAAATGGCTATAGGGCGTATTCCCATAGCAAGCAATTGTACGGATAAACGTTTGCTAAAGGTGGTTTTGCCCGACGAAGAAGGCCCTGAAATCAGCACTATCCGAATTTTATCCAGCCCCTTGGCAATGGTGTCGGCCAACTGAGCGATCTTTTTTTCCTGCAGGGCTTCGGCCACCTTGATCAACTCCGTTGCTCTGCCCTGACGGCACATAAGATTCAAATCGCCCACATAGCGAAGATCCATAATCTTGTTCCAACGGACAAATTCTCTGAAAACATCCTGCATTTTGGGTTGGGGCACCAAGGGTGCCAGTTCGGAGGGATTTGACCTTGATGGGATGCGCAATAAATAATTGTCCAGGTAGGGAATCAAGTCAAAATTCTTATTAATACCCGATGAATAGGCCAAAGCTCCGTAATAATAATCGATATGTTCCCCCATTTTGCAGTAAGTGGTGTAGAGGCTGCCAAAAGTACTCAGCAAATCAACAATGTCTTTTCTGCCTCTTTTTCGGAACAATTCAATAACTATGGAGGTTTCTTCTTTTACGCTATCTATAGGATTGCCGGCTTCAATAAGTTCAAGTACCCTTTTCTTGATGGCGTCAAGATCTTTCCGGGTGCATTCCCGCTTCAGATCCAGCTCACAATAATAGCCGTTCGAAACGGAATGTTCAATACTGAAACTGCCCTCGGGATAAAGCTCGTAAATGGCCGAGGAGATCAAAAAAGTCAGGGTGCGTACATATACCCGCATACCCGAAGCAGAATTCATCTCGATGAATTCGATCCTTTTGGGATTGTACAATTCATAGCTCAGACTTTCGGTCTTGTTATTAACTCTGGCTGCAATAGGCTCCATGTTAAGTTCTTGCGAAAGTTGTTGGTAAACTTCCAACAAGCTTACCCCCATGGGCATGAGCATGTTTTTGTTGTTATTTACACAAAAAATACGAACGGCTTTTGACATAGTAATAGTGAAAAATCGGCTCTAAGGTACAATTAAATTTCCATAGATTCTGTAATTAAAAAAGTTTCACTTACTTTTGTGGCGCAAAAGCAGGATTTATATTTATACAGCTTCCATGGATTATTCTTTTTATGATTTCCTCATGCTAGTCGGCTCACTGGGCCTATTCCTTTTCGGGATGAAAATGATGAGTGAGGGACTACAAAAAGCAGCAAGTAAAAAATTAAAAGAATTCCTTTCGGCTATGACTTCGCACCGTTACGCGGGAGTCTTGATGGGAATGTTGGTAACGGCCATTATCCAGTCTTCTTCGGCCACAACGGTGATGGTGGTTAGTTTCGTCAATGCGGGGTTGATAAGTCTGGTGCAGTCCATAAGCGTTATTATGGGAGCCAATATTGGTACTACAATAACAGCATGGGTTATCTCGGTCTTTGGATTTAATTTCAACATAGCGGAACTCTCGATTCCCCTGATTGGAATCGGTATTATACCTTTGCTGTTTTCCAAGAAAAACAATCACAAAAACATTGGAGAATTCATTATAGGTTTTGCTCTTTTGTTTATGGGGCTTTCTTACTTGAAAGATTCCGTGCCCGATCTTCAAAATAATCCGGAAGCGCTTGAATTTATATCCAAATTTACCCAAAAGGGCTACGGCTCCGTTTTGATTTTTTTGCTCTTTGGCACCTTGCTGACCATTGTGATTCAGTCTTCCAGCGCTACCATGGCGGTTACCCTGATTATGTGTGCCAAGGGATGGATCAGTTTTGAAATGGGAGCGGCCATGGTCCTGGGCGAAAACATAGGGACTACGGTAACGGCCAACTTGGCAGCGATTTCCACTAATGTGTCGGGTAAGCGGGCAGCCTTGGCGCATACCACCTTCAACGTGATCGGTGTGATCTGGATGTTGATTGTGTTTTTCCCTTTTGTGGGCATGATCCAAAAAATCATCGTTAATGTAACCGGTGTTGACCCCAAGCAACTGGATGTCTTTACTGCAGGCCTGGATCCTGGGGTGCTTAAATTGATTTCCGACCCCGGAATAACCCTCGACGATCCTCAATTAATAAGCTTACGCAGCCAATTAGTATCCTTGCAGGCCAGCACATCTTACGCGCTTTCGTTGTTCCATACCATGTTTAATCTTATCAACACCGGTTTGTTGATTTGGTTTACGGGAACGATAGCCAAAATAGTCACCAAGGTTATCCCCAGTAAAAAGACCGACGAAGAATTCCAATTGAGATACATCAGCACCAATCTGCTGTCTGCTTCGGAATTGGCCATACCCGAAGCCAAAAAAGAAATCGACGATTACATTACCAGAACCCGGAGAATGTTTGATATGGTGCGTGATTTATACTATGAAAAACAAGAGTCCAACTTTGAGAAGATCTATGCCCGCATATTGAAATATGAAAGTATCAGCGATAGGGTAGAACTCGAAATAGCCACCTTCCTGAATAATGTTTCAGAAGGCCGTCTGAGCGATAAAAGTAAGCATCAAATCAGGCAAATGATTCGCATGACCTCCGAGATAGAAAGTATAGCCGACAGTTGCCACAACATTGCCAACACCATCAAGAGGCGCTGGGACGCAAAGGTGGTTTTGACCGATGAAATGACCGAGCATGTCGAAATTATGTCCGGTTTGGTGTATAAACAGTTGGAGGGCATGGCAAATCTGATTTTAAAAAATAGTCACGACACTGCCGAATTACTCAAAATCAGAGATGCGGAGATAGAGATCAACAAATACCGCAACCAGTTGTACCAGGAAAATGACCTCGATCTGGAGGCCAAAAAATACACCTATCAGGAGGCGTTGTACTATATAGATATTATACGCGAATGCGAAAGGTTGGGCGACTACATTGTCAATGTGGTGGAAGCTTATACGGGAGGATCTAAATTGTTTGCTCATATCTAAATAAGGTCATCAATTTCGTCTGATCCGAAGTTTTTGTCTTATCTTTGCAAACTTTTGATTATCACGGATAGAATTTCAACAACAAATACATCAAAAATTAGAATTATGAAGAAAAATGTAATGTTAGCCGTCGTTTTTGCCGGCACCATGTGTTTAAGCTTATGTTTCACCTCTTGCGACTGTAAGTGTGGAAGTAAAGCAATGAAAACCAACGTAGACAGCCTTAGCTATGCCTATGGCGTAGGGCTGGGAGACAATTTGGCGCAAAACCTCAGCTCTTTTCCCGCCGAACTGAATATGGATCTGTTTTTGGAAGCTTTCGAGAAAACCATCAAGGGAAAGACCGAAGGTCTCAGCATCCAGCCCGATCAGGCTTATCAGGTATTCCAAAGTTGCTTGACGGCCATACAAATGGAATCCGCTCAAAAGAATAAAGAAGAGGCCGGTAAATTCCTGGAAGAAAACGCTAAGAGAGAAGGCGTTGTAACTACCGAAAGCGGATTGCAATACGAAGTCCTCTTGGCGGCCGAAGGTCCCAAGCCTACAGCAACAGACCGAGTTAGTGTGCATTACCACGGTACTCTGCTTGATGGTTCCGTTTTTGACAGTTCCATTGATCGCGGCGAACCCGCCCAATTTTCGTTGAACGGTGTTATACCCGGATGGACCGAAGGCATTCAATTAATGAGCGTAGGCTCCAAGTATAAATTTTATTTACCTTCCGATTTGGCTTACGGTGACAACGGTGCCGGCGATGTTATCCAACCGGGCGCCATGTTGATTTTCGAAGTAGAATTGCTCGAAATCCTTAAATAATAGAAGAATGATTTGTTTACGGTAATTCGTTAGCCGTTTTTATTAGCCCGGCAAGTTTACCGGAGACAAAACATACATTTTCAGGAGTCGTCTTAAAGTCTGCTTTGAGACGACTCTTTTACTGTTTAAAAAAGCGCAACACGGCCTCTCTGTCGAGTTTGAGTTGATTCGACAGCTCTTCAGTGGATGGGAAACGCTTTTCGGGTCTAAGGTGTTTTTTGAAATGAACGGTGATTTCCTTATCGTAGAGGTCGCCCGAAAAGTCGATTAAATGCACCTCAATGCTCCTCTGACAGCCATTCTGCAAGGTGGGGCGTTGTCCTATATTCAACATGCCGGGATATAGCCTGTTTTCGACTTCTGCCAAAACGATGTAACTGGCAGGCAAGGGTATAAGTTTATGAGGACTGGAAGGAATAATATTGGCCGTGGGAAATCCAAGTTTGCGACCCACTCCGTAACCGCCGCCTACTCTGCCTTTGATGGTGTAATCGTAACCCAGGGCGGCGTTTGCTTTCAATATTTCTCCTTTTAGCAAGGCCTCTCTGATGTAAGAGGAACTGATGGCCTTAGAAGAATCGGGTAGCAAGACCGGCCCGGCTTTTAAAACTTCAATGCCCAGCACATCGCCGTAACGACGATAATTGTCGAAGTCTTCTTCCTTGTTTTTACCAAAGCGATGATCGTAACCGGCCAGCAAACAAGCCACGTTCCATTCTTTTTTCAGGACCTGGTTCATAAATTCGAAAGCCGACATTCGGGCCAATTGTTTGTCGAAACGTACAAGCCGGGTATGATCGGCGCCACAGGCCCGCAGCAGAGCCAATTTTTCGGAACAATCGTTCAATAATTGCGGACAATAATCGCTGTGTAAGACCATTCTGGGGTGAGGCCAAAAGGCCAGCACCAGCGAGACCAGGTTTCTTTGCGCCGCCTCTTGACGGAGCGAGGCTATCAGTTGTTTGTGTCCCAGGTGAACACCGTCGAAAAAACCGATGGTGGCCATCGTTTTTTCCGCTGTAACCGTGTTTAGCATTTCGGGAAAAAACTTGCTCAAATCCTCCACGCTGCCGGGACAAAGAGTTTTCATTCCCAGGGCTTCCGCACTGCGACAATTGGCCGGCCCGTCGTCGATAAGAAGACATTCTTCCGCCTTGAGACAGCTGTCTTTGAGCACGTGTTCAAAAAACTCTTTGTGGGGCTTGGAAAAGCCAATTTCGTAGGACAAATAGCATTTCTCAAAGCATTGGTTTAGAGGCCGCCCCGCCTGCTCAAACTGCTCAAGTTTACGGATATGTATGGGATTGGTATTACTCAACAAAAAGAGCCTATACTTTTTGCTCAGGTTATGGACAATGGTCGTATTTTCGAGTGGAATATCTTCGAGAAAAGCAGCCCAGGCCCGGTCTATTTCTTCGTCGCCGGCCTTGATGCCAAAGATTCTTCTGATTTCTTTCCGAAATTCCTCCAGGCCGATTTTACCGTTTTCGAAAAGACCAAACGGTCCGGTATGCCCGTACGGCGTGAGATAATCTGCCACTTGTGGCGCTCCCAGCGCCCCAAAAGCATCCAGGCAGGCCTGTGGATTGAGCTTGACCAGCACCCCCCCAAAATCAAACAAAATATTCTTTATTCCCTTTAGTTCCATCACCGGGCAAAGATAGCGCAAGCGAAACCAACGACAAAATTAATTTTGGTGTTGGGGGCGTAACCAGCTTTACGAAATAAGCTACGGTGTGGACGACCAACGCAGAAAGTCTGTCTTTACTCAGGGCTCTGCCACAACTACCCGTTATTATTTGGGCGATTACGAAGAAGTGTATAAACCGGATGGAACAATTCAAAAAATCCATTATCTTAGCGGCGGTTCGATGATGTTGCAACAAGGTGCCACCAAGTCCTTGTATTACGGATATCACGATTACCAGGGTTCTTTGATAGCATGGACCAACCAGAGCGGAACGGTAGTGGAACGCCGAGCCTACGACCCCTGGGGTCGTCACCGCAATCCCCAAAACTGGACAGAGGTCGACTACACATCCCCCTCCCAGCTCAACAACCGCGGCTACACCGGCCACGAACACCTGGACGCCTTCCAAATCATCAACATGAACGGAAGAGTCTATGACCCCCTCACCGCCCAATTCTTCAGCCCCGACCCCCACATCCAAGCTCCTGACAATTGGTTGAATTACAACCGGTATGCGTATTGCCTGAATAATCCGCTGATTTATACGGATCCGGATGGGGAGTGGATTGCTGTCGTAATAGGAGCTGTAGTCGGGGCATATCTTGGTGCAACAGCAACCAATAATTGGGAATGGAGGCCCGGCCGATGGAAGAATTCTGCTAGTACTTGGGCAGGTGCTATTTTGGGCGGAGTAGTCGGGGCAGTTGGTGGTGCGTATTTATTTGGACCGGGAGGAGCATTTGCCGGAGGAGCACCATGTGAATCTGTCAATAGGATTAAATATGAATAATATAGTTATGCCAATGGTCAAACTTGCAGTAAGTAATTCCGGTATAGCTCTTAAAGGACTAGGTTATCTGACAGCAGCAGGAGGCGGACTATGGTTAGCATCAAACCTTTTCTCAGGCAAGGAAAGTCAAGGTCCAAATATGGATATGACGATGGTGAATAATGCTCCCCAAGGACAAGGGGGTCCAGGATGGGAGCCTATTGTTGGTACTGCCGGTGCGATTGCGGGAGAAATGTATTATAGTAAAACATATGGCACTTGGATGGGCAAAAACTTTAAGATCTATCAGCAAACTTGGGGTGGAAACGGTGCGACGGGAGGTAAATTAAAATTTGGTAAAAAAGTTTCAACTGGAATAAAAATAGGGGGATATGGCTTAGGTGTTTGGAATGCTTATAAAATTGACCAGCAAAATAGAACGGGACAGATAACTGACGGGCAGATGTACATGGAGCAGGGGTCAAATTTGATTACCACCGTTGGTGGCCTTTATGGTGCTGCATGGGGTGTAGGCTGGGAGCTTGGAAGAGCAGTAACCAACATGGAATGGTATCAAGAAGCAAAATTTAACTTCTGGTACAATCGTTGGGAGAGCCAAGTCGGCCCACCATCCCAATCCAATGAAGCCCTTTGGTATTACTTTTATCAAAATTACAAACCATGATAAAAACACTATATTATTACTATTATCTCTTTTACAAGAAGATATTGAGGGATAATGAACCGCATTTGCTTGCAACCCTTGTTTTGGCGTTTTCGTTTTCTCTGTTGCTAATTATGATAATTAATATTTCTATGGCTTATTTATTTTCAAAGACATTAGGTCATTATGAGATGATTGGTATCAATGTGTTGATGATTTTTATTCTGTATCTCACATTGCATAGGACTGGTAAGGCAAAAGAGATAGTTAAGGAAAAGCCGATGTTCTTTAAAAATCATGTACTATCAATCCTGATTACATTCTTATTTTTTGCAGCAACATCTTCATATCTATTTTGGGGGTCTATTTGCGTGGGAAATATTTTAGGAACAAGATAGGATGACAAAGCCCGGTTGCCCGGGCTTTTTTTATAATAACAAGCTTTGTGGTTTACTTTTGGCAAAGAACGCATCGAGCATTGCGTACACATGGCTTTTATCTTCAGGCGAAAGCTTCTCAATGTTCTTCATCCGTTTTAACGTCTCGTCATCTATATTCTGGTACTCTGCATCCTTTACTAAATAATCAATAGTACATTTAGCGCCTCGGCAATTTTGGCTGCTGTATCAATCGAGGGCTTTATCTCATCCCTTTCGTACTTCCCGATAATATCACCGGGGTATTGCCTGGGTAAAATATAATTGTTTACATTTGCCCACTACGATACAATTCAGTAACGGGAACAAAAGTAGTTATGCTTACGATGCCAGAGGAATGAAACGTTCGGTGCAACATGCTTTTTCGCTGTCGGGGATTCAGATTCCCTTTGGGGCCGATACCGTTGAAAACACGCAATCCATTCAGTCGTTTAGTCAAACGGATTATTGCGGAAACTTCATCTACGAAGACGGCCAATTGAGCCGTATCCTGACCCCCGAAGGTTACATCGAAACCGCCGATTCCAACGGATCAATTGCCAACGCCGGCAACTGGCGTCTTACCTACTTTTTGAAAGACCACCTGGGCAACGTCCGCGCCCGCATTGCCGCCCCGAACTTTAACAACCCGATTCCGTCCTCCCCGCCATCCTCACCGCCATCCTCGCCGGCCTACACCCTGCTCGACACCACCGACTACTACCCCTTCGGCCTCGAAATCTCCACCCCCGAAGGTCTCCTCACCTCCGGCAACAACCCCTACCTCTACAACGGCAAAGAACTCGACCGGATGCATGGGTTGAATATGTATGATTACGGACGAAGGTTTTATGACCCACAATTAGGACGATTTGCCACTAAAGATAGGTTTACTGAGAAATATTATTATTTAACGCCATATCAATATGCTGGCAATAATCCTATTTCAAATATTGATTTCAAAGGTGACTCAATAATTAAAGTGACTATTGACGATAAATCTGGATACATTAAAGGTGAATCAACACTGTACATTGACCACACAATATTCGATGACACTAAAGCATTTTTAGAATATGCTGCTACAAATGAAGTACCTATACATCTTAATAGCTCTTTTAGAACAAATAAAAAGCAAGGTGGGCTGACAAGTGCAAATTCTACTACACCTGCAGCGAAAAGTAAAAGTGCGCATAATGCTGGATTAGCTCTTGATTTTAATTTATATAAAAATGATAAAACAAGTGATGGGGTAGATGCTGGTAATAGCACTGTTACAAAAGACCACAAATTTATCAAAGAAGTAAAAAGAAAAAGTTGGCGATGGGGTGGTGATTTTACAGATCCTGACAAGATACATATGGATAAAAGAGGTACAGATTCGAACTTCGAAACCATACGTGACGCAAATCAAACTCAAATGGATGGTGATAATAACGAGAATGTGGATGAAAGTTTAATTAAACGCACTGAAATCATTACAATTAACAAAAAAGATGAATAAGCATACTAATATTAAAAGATTTTTAATAAGCGGATTAATATCGCTTTTTATTTTTGTGGGTTGTAAAAGTGAAAATGGACGGAAACAAACCATAGGTTGGCAGACATATAAAAATATAACAGATAGTATTTTACATTCAATATCTGACCAAGATATGAAGCTTTTTATTAAACAAGAAAATGAAACCTATAAGCAGGTAATTGATATTACAGAATTTGATGAAAGCTACATGACTTTTATTAAGGTTGTTGTCACTTCAGAAGTGAAAATATACATAGAGGAGCCTTACAGTGAATCCGGTGACTGGATTAATGAATACGTTTATGTGTTTAACCAAAGTGGAAAACTAAAGTTATTTATTCGCAAATCATCATTTTTTAATAGTAACTGTTCCGATGGAGCAGTTACGGAAAAAGAAATATTTGCAGTTGAAGACGGAGAGTTAATGAAGGAAAGCTATGAGATTTTCGATGAAAATAAGATTGCAATAAAAGATACAACAAATTGCATTTTTAATTACCGTTTTAAATATCCAGTTTATATGGATTATTTTGAAATACCTGTTGTAGAAAAATATAATAATATACTTAGCAGATGAATTATAGTAGAAAGCCCGGTAAGTCTCACAAGTCTAGGTTTTTGAGAAATACTTTAAACTGTGTTGATAAATCAAGCTGTCTTTTTTTGGTTATGGGCTAAGTATGAGCAACGATTCGTCCATTCTTAACGAGAAATACTGTATGATGCATCACGCCGCTACAAGCAATATAAAAAACTCAACCGTCTCGTCAAGGTGTCCGACAATGTTGGCGAAGAAACCATTGGAAACAGGAGGAATAATTACTTTTTCATCAAATAAAGAGCATATAGAAGGTTATGTTCTTTCGGAAGAATGGAGTTGCTAACTTCGTGTCCCAACTAAGTTAGCAACTCCACAAACTTACTTAATAGAGCCCAATGTTATCATACCAATAAATGAAATCATTTTAGAGTATCCGAGTAAAATTGATACAATAATTTTTTATGGAAAAAATAGAAACTATAATAACCATAGGAGTAACACTTTTATAAAGAAGAAAGGTGTTTATAAAACAGCTACCATAATTGATTTAAAATAAGTTGATAACGCAAAAAAATGCACAACTGCATGTTGGTGTTGATAATTATCTGAACAATAATACAGGTGACTATGAATCTGCAAGGTTTCACTTGTATAAACAAACTCAATACCTACGATGAAAACGGTTATTTAACCCGTGTGGACGATCAGGACGGCCGCCTTGTCCTCGTGCTTTATTCCAATCGTGGGTGGTGGTATCACCTGAGTACACCGGTTTGCGAAGACAAATAAGGGAAAATACGAATACCTCCCAAAAGTTGCTAACTTTGGCTGGTAACTAATTTGGGTCTGCCGGTGCAGCGCTTGTATCGTGAGCTTATTAACTTTGCAACTAATAATGAACCTTAACCATGAAATCAAAAATTTATCTTATTCTCATTTCCTCCATTCTTCTGTCGGCATGTGCCGGTGCGGGAAAGAGATATGTTTTAAAATCTCCGGATGGCGAAATCGGGGTCAGCGTAACCGATTCGGGACTGATGGTCAGTTATGAAAAGAGGCCGATTCAATTCATAAAAATGGATATAATTCCCGTCGACAAAAACGCTGTTGCATTGAAAACCGGTGACACGCCCCTCGAATACCATATGCTTAGCGGCAAAAGGAGTGACTGCTCTAATGTTTTCAGACAGATGTTGTTAAGGTGTGAAGGTCTTGTTCTTGACCTGAGAGTTTTTAATGACGGCGTTGTTCTGAGAAAAATAAATGACGGGGCAGATCCGGAAATATCATACATAATTCCCGATGGCCAGAAGCGATGGTCACAGAACCTGAGGACCGACTATGAGGGTTTCTATCCCATGCGGACGGAGGCACGCAGCGGGAGTTACGGCTATCCGCTGCTTACCGAGTATGCCGATGGCCTGTTCGGGCTGATTTCTGAATCGGACGTGCAGCACGGTATGAGCGGCTCCCATCTGGAAGTGCGGGATGATAACGCTTACCATATTAAATACATGTCCGAAGGTAAGTCCGAAAACGGTATCTCTCCGGCTTTTGTGCTTATCATAGGTTCGCTTGCCGATATTGTGGAATCAACTCTGGTTACCGATGTGGCCACCCCCTGCCAAATAGAGGACATCTCCTGGATACATCCGGGTCTCTCATCGTGGATATATTGGGCATACAACCGCTCGTCGAAAGATTTCGGTAAGGTAAAGGAATACATTGACCTGGCCGCCGAGATGAGTTGGCCCTACACCCTGATAGATTGGGAGTGGGACGAGATGACGGGGGGAGGCGACATTGAGGATGCCATGGCATACGCCCGGGAAAAGGGTATAAAGGTGAATTTATGGTACAACTCCGGCACCTCCTGGATAGGTCCGGGCGCTCCGACTCCCCTGGATCGTCTGCGTACGGCCGAGGCCCGCGAGAGTGAGATGACACGTCTGAACAATATGGGAGTAAGCGGCATCAAGGTGGACTTTTTCTTGCCCGATGGTGCAGAGATGATAGACTACTACCTTGATATACTTGAGGATGCCGCCCGACACCGGCTGCTGGTAAATTTCCACGGCTGTACTGTTCCGCGCGGATGGAACCGTACCTGGCCTAATCTTATGACTATGGAGGCTGTTTATGGTGCCGAGTGGTATAACAACACGCCCCGCATGACACAAGCCGCAGCTTCACACAATGCCACGCTGCCTTTTACGCGCAACGTCATAGGCCCTATGGATTATACTCCCTGCACCTTTTCGGATAGTCAGCACAAGCATATTACTACCGATTGTCACGAGTTGGCGCTTCCCATACTCTTTGAGTCGGGTCTGCAACATATGGCTGATCGTCCGGAATCCTATCTGTCGCTGCCTTACCAAGTCAAAGAGCTGCTTATGGGGCTGCCTTCGGTATGGGACGACACCCGCCTGCTTGCGGGATATCCCGGTGAGAGCGCGGTTATTGCCCGTCGCAGCAGAGACCGGTGGTACATAGCCGGGATCAACGGTACCGACGAGGTTCTTGAACTCACTCCCGATTTCAGCAGGCTGGAGCAGCAAGGTAAGATGACGGTATTTACCGACAGGGGTCAGGAACCCGGTCAGGGTTTCGAGATCAATGAGAATGTCGACCTGCCCGAAAGTTTTATTTTGCAGCCTCGCGGCGGATTTGTAATCTTGACTGATTAAAGAATTACTAAACTGAATGATATAAACCTATGAGAACCTTAAAACTATTATTGACTTTTACAGTCGCTTTGACGGTACCGGCCTTTGCCCAAAATCCGATAATAAGCACGATGTTTACACCCGACCCTGCACCTTTCGTATATGGTGACAAGGTCTATCTGTTTACCGACCATGATGAGGACGGACACAATACGGACTTCAACATGAAAGACTGGTTGTTGTTCAGCACCGAGGATATGGTGAACTGGACCTATCTGGGCACACAGGTCACAACCGCCACTTTCTCATGGGCAAGACAGGGCAAGATGGCTTGGGCCTCACAAGGTGTGGAGCGTGACGGCAAGTGGTACTGGTATGTCTGCTGCAACATTGCAGGCGGCGGCGATGCCCTGGCTGTAGCTGTTGCAGACAATCCTCAAGGCCCATGGAAAGATGCCATAGGCAAGCCTCTGGCCGAGGGATTCGGCTTTATTGACCCTACGGTATTCATTGACGATGACGGCCGTGCCTATCTTTTCTGGGGCAATAAAGGTCTTTGGTACGGTGAACTGAACGATGATATGGTCTCGTTTAAGGATGGCTGGAAAGAGGTGCCCGGCTATCGTGATCCGAAATCTTTCGGAGAGCTGCAATCCAAGATGAATTGGGCGCGCGGCCGTAATGAAATGATGACCCAGTTTGAGGAGGGACCGTGGCTTATGAAGCGGAACGGTATCTACTACCTCTCTTATCCGGCAGGCGGCGTACCTGAACATATGGCTTACTCGACAGCGCCTACCGTGCACGGTCCCTGGACCTATAGGGGCCGTATCATGGATGAGGCAGAAAACAGCTTTACCATTCACGGAGGTAATATAACGTTCAAGGGACGTGACTTCATGTTTTATCATAACGGCATGCTTCCGGGAGGTGGCGGCTTTAACCGCTCCGCCTGTGTAGAGGAGTTCAAGTTCAATGAGGATGGCTCCATTCCGTTCATCCCTTTCACAAAAGAGGGTGTGGTAACACCTATCAAGAATCTTGACCCATATAAACGTGTTGAGGCCGAAACGATGGCAGAGGCACGTGGGCTGAAGAATGACCGTCTTGCCGGCAGGGACCACTATGTGACTGATATACACGATGGCGACTGGATGCGTGTGCGCTCGGTTGATTTTAAGGATTGCGGTCAGAAGCTTGTCACCGTGGTTGTAGGAAGGCAGAGAGGCAAAGGAACCATTGAATTCCATATAGACAATATGGAAGGCGAGCCGTTCTGCACTGTTCCGGTAAATACGGACAATGCGGGATTTCCCACTGCTTCTTTTTCGTACCTGATAGATACAAACGTCACCGGTGTACATGACCTGTATATTGTGTTCCGGTGCGAGACTCCCGAGCCTTTCATTTTCGACTGGTGGCAGTTCAACTCTCATGCCAATATGCCCATAATACAGACCAGCTTCACTGCCGATCCTGCCCCTGTGGTGATCAACGACACGGTATTCCTTTATACCACACACGATGAAGACGGCGCCCGCGGATTCCAGATGTTTGACTGGTTGCTCTACACATCGGACGATATGGTAAACTGGCAGGACCATGGCGCTGTGGCTTCGCTCGATGACTTTAAGTACTATGACGGAACGAACGGCGCGTGGGCCCAGGAGGTGGTCGAGACCAACGGAGCATACTATATGTACTGCCCCATACATGGTCGCGGAATAGGCGTACTTATGTCCGGTTCGCCCTACGGACCGTTTAAGGATCCGCTGGGAGAACCTCTGGTATGGCAGAAAGAACATTGGAACGATATTGATCCTACGATTTTGATCGATGACGACGGTCAGGTATATATGTATTGGGGTAACCCCGATCTCTATTCCGTACAATTGGGTAAGGATATGATATCGTTGGCCGGCCCTATTATCAAACATCCCAAGATTCAGGATTATCAGGAGGGACCCTGGATTTGGAAGCATGAGGGACGCTACTATCTGGCTTTTGCATCGACATGCTGTCCGGAAGGCATCGGTTATGCTATGAGTGACGGTCCGGAAGGACCCTGGGAGTACAAAGGGCATATAATGGACCATACGGTACGCACCCGCGGCAACCACCCCGGAATAATCTCGTATAAGGGCAAGCATTATGTGTTTGGTCTGAATTATGATATTATGCACCTTACAACATTTGCCCATGCCGAGCAGCGTTCGGCAGCATTGGCCGAGATGCACTATAATCCCGATGGCACCATTCAGGAAGTTCCCTATTTTATGGATAATGTGGTTGAGCAGATCAAACCGTTTGATCCCTATCGTCGTGTAGAGGCTGAGACCATGTCCTGGGGCTATGGCTTGAAAACTAAGCGCATGGACGAGGAGAATAAAAACTCTACCAATATGTTTGTCACCAATATTGATGATGGTGAGCACATAAAGGTTAGCGGTGTAAAATTCGGAAATAAAGGCGCCAAGAAGTTCTATGCTTCGGTTGCCACCGACAGCCTGGCCCGCATTGAAATACGTCTCGACAGTCCGGATGGTCCGTTAGCGGGCACACTATCCATATCACCTACCGGCGGTGAATCACAATATCACACGGTAAGTTGTAAATTGAAACCCAGATTGCGCGGAACCCATGACCTCTATTTTGTCTTCAGGGGTACGGGGAAGAATTTGTTTAATTTCGACTGGTGGCGATTCAAGTAAGAATAGCCACAGACTGATTTATACCAAATTCAGCGCTTTTAATAATTTTCGCACCTTCTTTCGAAATAGGCTTTAGCGTGTTTACAAACGGGGCAGAGATCGGGAACGTTTTTGCCCTTGTGTACGTAGCCGCAATTGCGACAGGTCCAGGAGGTGTTTTCGTCTTCTTCGAACACTTTGTTTTCGACGATGTTTTGCAACAACTTGCGATAGCGTTTTTCGTGTTCGGCTTCCACTTTGGCTACCAGAGTAAAAGTGGCGGAAATTTCTTTGAAACCTTCCTCTTTGGCTATCTGTGCAAACAGGGGGTATAACTCGGCCCATTCTTCGTGTTCGCCATCGGCGGCAGCTTTCAGGTTTTCGGCAGTAGTGCCGATTACACCGGCGGGATAAGAGGCTGTGATTTCAACCATTCCTCCCTCGAGATATTTAAAGAACAATTCGGCATGTTCTTTTTCGTTGAGGGCAGTTTCGGTAAAGAAAGCGCTGATTTGTTCGTAACCTTCTTTTTTTGCTACGCTGGCAAAAAATTCATAACGGGTTTTAGCTTGAGATTCTCCTGCAAAAGCTTTAAGCAGGTTTTGTTCTGTTTTGGAACCTTTAAGTTGCATAGTGGGTAATAGTTAGATTATTAAAATATGATTCAAATTGAGAGGCACAAATATAGCAAATAATTGGAATATGCTTTGATAATTTCATTTAGGGAAGGCTTTTTCAAGCCTGCAGTCGCAGAACTTTCGTCCCTAAATAGGGCATTTGGCGTACACATTTGTGTTTTCGTCCCAGTTTTGAGATGGCATAGCCCATTTTTTTTTAAATGCCCGCGCACGAGGCTACTTTTGCCCGGCAAAAAATTTCAAAGGGAAAACCTTGAACCGGTTAACCCTGATAGTGAACCTAACTTCAAAAAACAAAATTAATTTACCGCAATGAGCAAACATTTTTTTAGCTTCCTGGAAGACACCATCAAAAACCATTGGGACGCTCCGGCCATAACCGACTATGAAACCGATTTCACCATGACCTATGGCGAACTGGCTGAACATATCGCCCAGTTGCATCTGTTGTTTAAGGAAATGGGTCTTCAAAAGGGAGAGAAAATTGCCATCTGTGGCAGAAACAGTGTTAACTGGGCAATGTCCTTTTTGGCGGCGAATACCTACGAAGCCGTGGTGGTGTCTATTTTGCCGGATTTTCATGTGGACAGCATTCATGCACTGGTGAATCATTCAGAGGCATCGCTGTTGTTTGTGGGACCTTCGGTTTGGGAAAACCTCGAAGCAGAAAAAATGCCCCAATTGAAGAGCATAGTGTCGCTCAGAAATTTTGAACTCATACAAACCAAATCGGCTGCCGTAAAGCAGACTTTTGCAATCAAAGATCAGCTTTTTGGCCGGCATTATCCCAATGGTTTGCAAATGCAGGATATTTCTTACCCCAAGAATAATTTCGATGACCTGGCGGTAATTAATTACACTTCGGGCACCACCAGTGCACCCAAAGGCGTAATGCTTACTCACAGAAGCATAAGCTCCAACGTGGAATTTGGTCAGGCACGTATTCCCAACCAAGTGGGCTGGAATATCGTCTCCATGTTGCCCTTAGCGCATATGTTCGGACTTACTTTTGAGTTTTTGTATCAACTGGCCGGCGGTTGCCATGTGTATTTCCTGAATAAAACTCCTTCGCCTCAGGTTTTGATGAAAGCCTTTGCAGATACCAATCCTTACATGATACTCACCGTTCCGCTGGTGATAGAAAAGATCTTCAAAAAGACCGTCTTCCCCGTCATACACAAGCCTGTTATGAAGGTGTTGTGGTGTACTCCCGGCATCAATCTTGTGTTACGCAATGCGGTCAGAAAAAAATTGATGACGGCTTTTGGCGGTAAACTAAGGTATTTGATTATCGGGGGTGCCGCTCTGAACTTTGAGGTTGAAAATTGCCTGAAGCAGATACGTTTCCCCTATACGGTGGGCTACGGCATGACCGAATGCGGCCCCTTGCTGGGTTACGAAGATTGGAGACATTTTGCAAAAGCTTCTTGTGGAAAACCGGTGCATCGGATCGAATTGCGGATAGACTCGGCCAATCCGTACAAGGAAGCGGGGGAAATCCAGGTTAAGGGCGACAACGTGATGTTGGGATATTACAAAAACGATGAAGCCACCGAAGCTGCTTTCACTCAAGATGGCTGGATGCGCACCGGCGACCTCGGTTTGCTGGACAAACGGGGAAATATTTACATTAAGGGCCGAAGCAAAAGCATGATTTTAGGTTCATCGGGGCAGAACATTTACCCCGAAGAAATCGAGGATAAATTGAACAATTTACCTTTGGTTGTGGAATCGGTGGTGGTAGAAAGAGACGAAAAGCTGGTGGCCTTGGTTTATCCCGACTTCGATGCGGCCGGAGGAGAATCCAAGGAAGAAACCATAAATGAAGTCATGGAACAAAACCGTTTGTCACTGAATAAACTTCTGCCGGCATTCGCCCGAATTATGAAAATAGAGTTGGTAAAGAAGGAATTTGAAAAAACACCCAAACGCAGCATCAAACGTTTTCTGTATAAATAAGCCGGTTAGCATTCCCGGCCAGGCGGATTTTATTTACTCAAAAAAGCCGCTGCCTGTGAAAACACTCCGTTGAAACACAAATTGACCAGGTCGTTTTGTTCTTTTTGCCCCTTTATAATGGGGAAGGGGTGTTCGTGGCTGTATTCGTAGGGGAAGTCAATCAGGCTGCTGTTTCTTTGAGCGCATTCTGTACCCAGAGCTTCTACTATGCCGTTGTATGGAATTACGCTGTCTTTCTTCAAGGCCATCACCTGGATTTTGTTTCCCATTTCATTGAAGATACGGTAGCGCTCTTCAGCGCCGCGCTCTTTCTCGATCATGGTGTTGAAAGCAATCATGGAGGCCTCCGAAGTTTGGTCAATCCGGTTGTCGCTTTCGAAGCGATAGAGATAATAATCGCATAATTTATCGAAGGTGAGTTTGTCCATAATAAAACGCGATGTTCCGTTCATTTGCTTGAAAATAGAACCTCCGCAAAACAAAAAGAGTCCGGAGTCTTCCAATAAACCCTCTTTATCGCTCAGTAGCGCTATTTGAACTAAAAAAGCACCGATGGAATAGGCAAAAAAATCCACCCCGGTCCCCGAAGTAAACAAAGGATGGCGCCCTTCTTTGATTTGTCTCACCAGGCCGGTCAAATCACTGAGACTTTGTTTGCCGGAACGGTAAAAACGCTTGGGGTCTTCGCTTAGGCGTTCACTCAAAATCGTATTTGCAATGCTTTGAGATTGTTCCTTGCCCAGGATTTGTCTTCGTTTTTCCAAAATAGGAGAGATCAATCGGGGATTGAGCCAACTCAGCGGTGACCGGTTGATATGAAAGGCAATGGGCAGCAAGACAACTGCTTTCCCTGTGTGCATACATAGATATTCTGCCCAGCACAGGTATTTGTTCCAACTGCGTTCATTCAGTCCGTGCATCAGAAATATGGCTCCCGGGCACTTATCCTGACTTTTTAGTTTGAATATGGGATAGACAAATTCGCGATTTTCCAGAATATCGGAGTCGGATCCTCCGGCCTTTTCCCCTTTATCTTCGTCAAGAGATGTATAAGGGAAATGACGAATTTCAACCGGTGAATTCTCCAGTTTGGTATCTATTCCCAATTTAAATTGTCTTTGAAGTTCCTCTTGTCTTTGCGCTAAATTCATAGCCTGTCGTTTTAAGAACGAAACAAAAAAACAAAGGTCTTTCTACTTGAGCAAAAAAAAGGGACTTAGGGGGATTTTGGGGGATTTTTGTCTAAATACAGGGTGAAAATCCTCTATGTGGGACGAAATTACTTTACCTCTTGCGGGTAAAATGTAAAATTTCTATCTTTGTACTTATTCTCAATAGAGGGAAGCCCCTGATTTATGGACAGAAAGATTCCGGATTACATTAACGAAAAAGGCAATGTGGTGCGCTTGGTGGTACTTACTGCTGTCTTTGCTCTATTGTTTATAAATATTTATGAGCCTTTCGGCTCAAAAAATTGGCAGGGGGGAGTTTCGGATCTTACTTACTTTCTTTTTTCCAACCTGGTAATTTTGGTGGGTATGTGTGTGGTGGCCATAAGCCGTATCATCATGTACCATTACAACAAAAATCACGAAATCTCCGTCCTTTTGTATCTGGCATGGGTGGTGATGGAAGTCATTGCCATGTCTTTGTTTTATACCCTTTTTCAATATTTTGCACTCAACGATACGCGTCCTTTCCTTGAAATTTGGAAAAATGCCACCATCAATACCAGTTTGATTTTGTTGTTGCCTTATGCCATTCTATGGTTGTATTTTTCATGGCGTGATAACGAGAAAATGCTGAAACGTATCCGTGAACAGGAAAGCCTGCTGGCGGAGAAACAAAAAAGCGGGTTGATTTCTTTTTACGATGACAAGGGAGTTTTACGTCTATCCGTCGATATCAACAGCCTCTATTACATAGAATCGGCCGACAATTACGTCAAGATTCATTATTTAAACAAAGGCAAGATGCAGCATTTTATGTTGAGGAGCTCGCTCAAAACCATCGACGATTTGTTTGGAGACAAATACCTGGTGCGTTGCCATCGTTCGTATATCGTTAATTTTGACAAGATTAAAATACTTCGCAAAAGCGAAGAAGGTCTCAGTCTCGAATTGGACAGCGACCTGGTGCCGGATATACCGGTTTCAAAGACCTTCAGCAATAAATTAATGAGCAGATTCACCGATCTTCAGAAAGGTCCCTAATCGCTTTTTAACAATACACCCTTTCCTTTTTAGCTCATTTTTGGGAAAGCTACGCTAAGCCCATTTGCTTTTAACAATACGCCCTTCCCCTTTTTACCGTCAGTTTTAAATACCAGGGGATTTTCAAATCTTACATGTTTCAGGAACTGGTTTTCGAACAAGGCCGGTTGGTTGTGTATGTATTCGTAATCAACGTAATTATAAGCCATATCGCTGTTGGGCAGGCTATAGTAATGGACTCCAAACGAAGTGAGGTTTTGAAAAAAGTGCGTGCCCTGACTGGGATCGATCTGGTATTTTCTTAGACCTGTTTCAACTATCAGCCGGGCATTGCTTATTTGAGACCAGCGAACGGGGATGCCCATCCAGGAATCGCTCGATCCCCAACGCCCCGGTCCGATTAAAATGTAATTACGTCCTTCGTCGCCGAGTTGCTTATTTATTTTTTCAATTTCGTGTACGCAAAGTTGATTATTAGAGGAGCTAAACAGTTCGGGTTTGATAAAGATCAGGTCGTAAATATCGTCTACTATGCCATGGCCCAGTGCGGAAATGGTTTTTATCAGCAATTGTTCTTCGGGGATCTCGTCCAGATCTTCGTCCAACATTTCTTTGGTATCTACTATAGGGCGGATCTGCAAAAGATAGAAGTATCTTTGTTCCGGGCTGTCGTCCTCGTCGCGGGGGTGAAAATCGACCGCAAATTCAATTTCGATGGGTCGTCCCATTTCCTGTTCTCCCAGTTTCAAAATCTTGGATAAAATGTCTGCCAGTGGGAAAACATCGTTTTGAAGAATATGAGCAAAAGAGATTATTTTTCGGCCTCCTTCCCATAATCCGTCTCTTATTACCTGATCGAGTGGGTCGAAAGTGGAGGCTAGAAATTTAAGGTTACCGTCTTTTTCGGCTTCACTTATAGGTAGCTCCAGCAAGTTTTGCCCGTCGTCAACTTTGAGCCGGAAGGATTTGTTTTTGAGGTCCAGAGCCAGAAAATGTGTCTGGGTTTCGCTCAGGGCATAATTCAGCGAGCTCATTTGCAACAGATGCTTGGGATGCTTGGGCGAGAATCTTAGGGTTGTGCCGCCATCGACAATGTATTTACCCAGACCCAGGGCCACATTGGCAATTCCGTCGCCGGCCTCTTCTTCGCCTATGGGATAATAATTCAGCGACCGGGCAACTCCCGAGAAGGTCGGATAAAACCGCTCATCGAACGCAGTACCGCAGACTTCTTCGAGAATAATCGCCATTTTTTCCTGATCAATCAGGTTGGAAGTGGCTTGCATATAAGCCTTGCTTTGTTGAAAAAACGCTGAAGCGTAAACAGCTTTAATGGCGGACTTTAGCATGATCAGCATGTCTTCTGCGTGCTCGTTGTAGGGGATCATGTAGGTGGAATAGATTCCGGCAAAGGGTTGATAATGTGCGTCTTCGAGCAGACTGGAAGAGCGGATGGCGATGGGTTTTTGGACAACATCCACAAAAGCTGTCAGGTTTTCGAGTAGACGGGGCGGCAGGGAAGCTTTGAGAAAATTTTCTAAAATAATTTCGTCCGTCTGATCCGACATGGCAAGCTCATGTAAATGGTTATTATCCATGAATTCATCGAAAATATCCGTGCACAAAACCAAGGTCTTGGGAATGCCTATATGTACATTTCGGTAAGTATTCAGTTCCGGATGGCTTTTGAGCATGACATCCAGAAAAGCCAGGCCTCTGCCTTTGCCTCCCAGAGAACCTTCACCGATGCGGGCAAAATTGGAATACTTGTCGAAGCGACCTTTCTGAAATTCTGCCACGATGCCTTGATTTTTTACCCTGCGATAGAGAACAATGGCGTCAAAAAGCATTTTCCGCACCGGAGCAGTGTCTTCATAATCCTGGATAAGAATACCTTTCATAAAGCGGGCGATAGGGAACATAGCCCTGGAAAACAACCAGCGGGAGGCGTGATCGCGTTCAAAATGATAACGTAAAGAGTCGTCGGGAATATCGAAAATGGCCGACTGCAATTCCTGTATGTTTTGTATACGGGCCACTTCTTCGCCGGTTTGCGGATTTTTAAACACAAAATCGCCGAAACCAAAGGTATCTGCCAGCAAGTGTCTGAGCTCTTTAGAATAGGTTTTGGAGCTTTTTTGAATAAAACCCATTTCATTTTGCTCTGCATAAGTACGGTTGGAAGCTTCCGAAGAATTAATGATGACGGGAAGCGCCTTGTCGTATTTCCTGAATTCATTGCACAAAAGGAAACCGGCGTTTTGGGTTTTTTTGCCTTCTTTCATAAAACTGACATCCGAGATGATGCCCAGCATATAATCCTTGTATTTATCGTGTATTTCCATGGCCTCCTCGTAGCTGCGGGCTAGCAGAATTTTGGGGCGTCCTCTCATTCTGAGGGTGCGTTGGTGAGCATTCAGGGCTTCGGTAGCAAAATTTCTTGATTGCTCCAGCACGTATTTATAAAGATTGGGCAAAATGGAAGAATAGGAGCGGATGGAATCTTCGACCAGCATTATTACTTGCACTCCTACAGAGGCAACGTCTTCTTCCACGTTCATCTTATCTTCCATAAGTTTGATAATGGCCAGCAGCAAATCGGAATTGCCCAACCAACTGAATACATAATCGATGGCACTGGTATCGGCATTGGCCAGGTATTGCGAAACTTCGCGTGAAAAAGGAGTCAGTACTACGATAGGGATAGCCGGCCATTTATGTTTAATTTGCTTGGCAATTTCAAAATGTTCGTTGCTCTTGTCGCTGGGCATATAAATGATAAGCTCGTAATTGTTTTGCCCGAGCTGTTCCAGAGCTTCTTTTTTGTTGGACACCTGGGTAAACCGCGGCGGATAACGTAGATTAAGTGAAATGTATTCGTTGAAGATTTGTTCGTCGACCCTGCTGTCGTCTTCGAGCATAAAGAAATCGTACTTGCTGGAAATCAGCAAAATGTTGAAAATACGTTTTACCATCAAGTTGGCAAAAGAAGTATCTTTAAAATCCAATTTTTTAAGGCGGTCGGCAGCAGTCATAGTTGTAATTTGAAACTGAATGCAAATGTAAGTAAAAACAGCGTGAATCAGCGATTTGAGCTGTCAAATTTAATTTGTGTCGCATTGGCCGGACGATTTCCTTATATTTGCAAAAAACCCGTTCATGCACCCGTCGGAATACATCAAAGAGAGTATGGAATACCGTTTTATCCGGGAACATATCAAAGAGGATGTTCGCAAACTGGCTTTGCAAACCCACGGCATGAAGGATATGAATTATCCCTTCGTGATTAGGCAGATATCCGGATATCAGCATATCGTGAATAAAATTCCGGAGTGGTATGCCTGCCCCGATATTCTCTTTCCTCCAACTTTGTCGCTGGAGCAATGTTCTTCGCAGCAAACGGCTTGCTACAAAAGAGACCTGATGAAAACGATAATTCGGAAGCAAAAGCAAGAACAAACGATAAGCGGAGCCGGTTCAGCAGAAACCGTTTTTTTAAGCGGAGATGGGAAGGAATCCAAATTCAGGCAAGCCGGCGGAGCCGAATCAACCGGAGCCGATTTAACCGGAGCTGAATCAACCGGGGCTGAATCATCCGGAGCCGATTTAACCGGAGGTTTTGGGGTAGATGCCTATTACCTGTCGGAAGTATTCAATCGGTTCTTTTACGTGGAGAAACAACCCGAATTATGCCGGATAGCAAGTCATAATTTCAAGGCCTTAAACCGCCCCGGGATACAAGTGTTCGAAAATGAATCGGAAGAATTTTTACAACAAAGCGGCAAGCTGGATTTTGTTTACCTGGATCCCTCAAGGCGAAACCGGGATGGAAACAAAGTAACAGCTCTTCGGGATTGTAGTCCCGACCCGGCAACATTGTACGAGGATTTAATTAAGAAAGCAGGCCTGGTGTTGATTAAACTTTCGCCCATGATCGATTTGTCGCTTGCGCTGAAAGCTTTGCCCCATACCCGACAGATTCATGTGGTTGCGCTTGACAACGATTGCAAAGAAGTCTTGTTTCTTCTTGACGCAAAGTATCAAACGACAGAACCCGAGATCACTGCCGTCAATCTGAAGAATAACGCCGCTGATCAGGTTTTAAAATTCAGAAGAAGCGATGAGGCAAATGCAAGCTGCGTTTACACGGCGCAAGTAGGGGATTATTTGTACGAGCCCAACGTTTCCCTGTTAAAAGCCGGAGCGTTTATCATGCCCGCCCAAGACTATGGGCTGGAAAAATTGCATAAAAACACTCATTTATACACGTCAAACAAATTCAAATCCGATTTTCCGGGGAAAATATTCGAAGTCAAAACAATATCTTCAGCTAAAACCAAAGATTTTCACAAAAAATTGCCCGGTCTGCAACAGGCTAATTTGGTCGTCCGCAATTTTCCGATGAACGTGGAGGCCTTGCGAAAAAAGCTCAACCTTAAAGAGGGGGGAGAAGATTTTGTTTTTGCCTGCACTTTAGCCGATGAAAGCAAAGTATTTCTTTACGGCAAACGATTGTTGTAACTTTGAGGATTCTCTGCAAACCGACTCATGCCGATTTGCAGAGAGCGACTAATAACATCTATGATAAAACTATAAATAATTTAAAACTATGATCGAAAACGAAAAAACTACCACCATTCAGGCTGCCCTTGAGGTGGCCCGGCGCATGATGACCGCAGCACGTACCGCTCCCAAAGCCAGAGGAATAGACCGCTTGGAGCTCTGTTGTGTAAGCGGTGAAGAGTTGGAAACCCTAGCTAAAAAAATGGAAGAGATTGGATTGAAAAACCAGCGGCCTTCTTTTGCCAGAGACGCCCAAAATATTAGACAGTCACAAGCTGTAGTACTGATCGGCAGCCGTCAGGGAGAACAAGGGTTGGATTGCGCATATTGCGGTTTTCCCAACTGTGCCGAAAAGCGTAAACATCCGGCATTTCCCTGTGTCTTTCCGGTTACCGATCTTGGAATTGCCCTGGGTTCGGCTTGTGCTGCGGCTGCGGACAACCGGGTGGACAGCCGCGTAATGTATACCGCCGGCATGGCCGCTCTGGAGCTGGGTTGGCTGAAAGATTGTTTTTATGCTTTGTCCATTCCGCTTTCCATTTCGGGTAAAAGCCCCTACTTCGATAGAAAATAAGCGAGTTTCCTCTTGTCTCGTTAACCCTTTGAGGAGATGATCGCGTCAGCAGTTGACCACATCCGCTGTGTTTAGTTTTGATTCATTGGTTCTATGAGTTATCCGATCAAGACAGCCCGGATAGCTGTTGCGGTGTTTACTCTTGACTGGTTGGCTCCTCTTTGAGCGCCTGGAGGTCGTACAGTTTTTTGAAGTGACCCTTCTTTCTGAGCAAGGCCTTGTGGGTGCCTCTTTCAACAATACGGCCTTCGTGCAGCACGCAGATCAGATCGGCATTCCGGATGGTCGACAGCCGGTGTGCAATCACAATGGTTGTGCGGTTTTTCATCAGGTTTTCCAGAGCCTCCTGAACCAATTTTTCGGATTCCGTATCCAAGGCCGAGGTGGCTTCGTCCAGTATCAGAATAGGCGGATTTTTCAGAATAGCACGGGCTATGCTAATGCGTTGACGTTGACCGCCCGATAATTTACTGCCGCGGTCTCCGATATTGGTGTCGTAACCCTGTTCGGTGGCTATGATAAAATCGTGGGCATTGGCGATTTTAGCAGCTTGTACCACTTGTTCGATGCTGGCGTTTTTTACCCCAAAAGCAATGTTGTTGTAAAAGCTGTCGTTAAACAGAATCGCTTCTTGGTTGACATTGCCCATTAGAGCTCTGAGATCTTTGACTCTTACTTGCCGGATATCAATTCCGTCGATCAGAATCTGGCCGGAGTTCACATCGTAGAATCGAGGAAGCAAATCAACCAGTGTCGACTTTCCTGAACCCGATTGCCCGACCAAAGCCACGGTCTGTCCTTTGGATATTTTGAGATCGATGTTTTCCAACACGGGTTCGGTCTGGTATTTAAAGC
This sequence comes from Bacteroidales bacterium UBA1402, assembly GCA_002305085.1. GTDB lineage: Bacteria > Bacteroidota > Bacteroidia > Bacteroidales > UBA1402 > UBA1402. The sequence continues at coordinate 148,749 of DBQE01000009.1, forward strand.
TGACGTTTTTGTATTCGATGGCCTCGGTAAATCCTTTTATATCAACAGGATGTTCGGGATCGGCAATATGATTTTCCGTCAAGAGTATCCGATCGATTCTTTCCATGGAGGCCAGACCCTTCTGTACATTGTACCAGGCTTGCGAAAAGGCTTTGGCCGGATTGATGATGCTGTAAAAAATAATAAGGTAATAGATGAATACCGGTGCTGTGATGGTATGAGACGATTCGGATAAAATCAGCGAACCACCAAACCATAGTACGATGGCAATAATGGTTGTGCCCAGAAATTCGCTCATGGGGTGAGCCAGTTGTTGCCGGCGGATAATCCTTTTGGTTGTGCGTTTCAAGGTTTCGTTTTGCCGGTTGAAATTGGACTTGATTTTGTTCTCTGCATTAAAAGCCTTGATTATTCTGAGGCCGGTCAGTGTTTCTTCTATTTGACTAAGTAGTTCTCCCCATTGTGCCTGGCTTTCGCGCGAGGGTTTTTTCAATTGTTTGCTTACCCTACCCATCAGGAAGCCCGCTACGGGTAACAATACGAGCACAAAAAGCGTAAGCTCCCAACTGATAATCAACAGGGTGGTAAAATAAATGATGATCATAATGAAGTTCTTAAAGGTCATATCCAGTGAACTCATTACGGAATTCTCCACTTCGGTCACGTCGTTGGACATGCGCGAAATGATATCGCCTTTTTTTTCTTCGGAGAAAAACCCCAGGGGTAAATTCAGTACTTTTTCGAAGATCGTATTGCGTAAGTCCCTCAAGACGGAAGTTCGTATGGTAATCATGTTGAGCGAGGCCATATACGCAAAACCTGTCTTCAGGAAAGTCATGGCTATCAGAAAGGCTCCCAATATCAATAAGGTAGCACCTCCCCCGCTTTTTTCGATGGTGGTGGAAACAAAAAAGTAGAAGTTGTCCTTAAGTGCTCCGGCAATATCGGCTGCGGGTAGGCTCCAGACGTTTTCGTGGTAGGTGTAGGTCTGTTCGTTGATCCGGAATAAGATTTCCAGTATGGGAATAACCAGGGCAAAGGAAAACAGGCTGAACAAAGTCGAAAAGAAATTGTTCAGCACATTGAGGAACACACTTTTTTTGTAAGGCGGGACCAAACGAAACAGCAGTCGTATAAAGTCTTTCATTATGGGGCAGGGTAGAGATAAACGGCCGAAAGATAGTGCATATAATCTGGAAAAAAAAGCCTCGAAAAATCCTTCGAGGCTTTAGGAGAGTTTAGCTCTATCTATGCTTTCGACACCGGCTGCGGTTCTTGGACGCCCACGAGCATACGGCCTGTTTAAAGCCCTCCATGCTTTCAGCCACCGTGAGTGCTTTTGGCTTTAGTTGCTGATTTTCTTGTCGTTTTATTTTGATCATTCGAATAATATTTCATTTGTTTTCGGTCTTCGTCTTCCCTTTTCAAAAAAGAATTTTTCTTCTCCAAATGCGGGTTCTAATTGGTCAAACCAGGTTGCTTCCGGGTCGTACTTTGCAAAAAATGGAATATCCACCCATTTTGCATTTCGCCCTTGTAGAAATCGTAGCACATACACTTTTTCACTTTTTACTTCTTGAACTCCAAGCACTTGAATTTTGCCGGGCTCACAGCTCATGCTTGGACCTCTTACCGTTCTACAAAGCCCGCTTACCTGTCTGTATGCCTTTCGGAAGATATTCCAGCATTTATCCAAAGGAAGCTCAAAGTATCGCTTTGAACCCGTATCGCGTGCTACAAACATATAATAGGGAATACATCCCAAATCTACCTGCTTTCTCCACATTTCGGCCCATATCTCGGGTTTATCGTTGATGTTCTTTAACAAGGGGGATTGTGTGCGGATTTGCGCTCCTGTAGCTCGAATTTGTTTGATTGCCTTCTTAACTGCGTCGGTTTTCAGTTCCGCCGGATGATTAAAATGTGCCTGAACAGCCAAATTTTTACCTGCTTTGATTATTTGTTCAAACAATTTGAATAATTCTTTGCTGTCCTTATCTTTTGTGAAGCGATAAGGCCAATAACTCAGTGCTTTGGTTCCAATTCGAATACTACGTATATTTCTAAATTCCGGCTGCAAAAGAACATCGATATAGGATGCTAGAACTCGCGTGCTCATGGTCATTGGATCGCCGCCTGTAAACAGAACGTCTGTCACTTTATTATTCCGAAGCAGGTATTGAGCAAGGAGGTTTGTCTCTTTCATAGCAAATTTCAAGTTAGACATTCCGCTGAATTGTGGCCAACGAAAGCAAAATGAACAGTAAGCATGGCAAGTTTGCCCCTGACTGGGGAAAAACAAGACCGTCTCGGAATATTTATGCTGAACGCCTTTTAATTTGATGTTGTTTATTTCCGGTACATTTTGTTCCTGTCCGGCGGGGTTTGGATTCAATTCCATGCGGATTTCCCGCACCTTTTTATCGAGTGTCGCCTGATCCGCACCTTGGTCCAGTAGTTTCTTCACCGCATTATAATGCCTTCTTTCAAGCATCTCCTTCCTGGGAAAAGTGAGCGTAAATATCGGGTCAGTATCTATTTGTGTCCAATCGATAAGCTCATCTATAACATAATTGTTTGTCTTGAAGGGAAGTACACGTCCTACAACTTCGATTGCTTCGATCATTTCATCCGATAAGTTTGTAATTTGCGGAATGCTTTTATAATTGCGTAAGGTGTAGGTTTTGAGTTGATGTGCCATATCTATTATGTTTTTAAACGTTGTAAAACAATACAATTGTCCTGTCAGGACAAATACAAATGTAGCAAGTTGACTTTTAGCGACTTACAATAAAATAGAGAAGAAGTATGGAAGCCTATTTGCCTAACAAACCGCTCCGAAGTTAAAAAAACAGGAGAAAACGCAAAAGCTTCTTAGCGTTTTTTACGAATTTATAAAATATTGTAAAACGTGACTACGATCATGGCCATTTTGACGGCGGTACTATGGGAATCGGCAAATAAGCCAATCGGGATTTTAAGACAATTAGGGGAAATTAGAGGAAAATTTCCCCTAATTTAAAATAATGTATTATCTTTGTGCTCTAAAAGAATAAAGATATGATTGAAAAACCACCTGTTTTAGATAAAAAAAAGCTTGTGGATGTTTGGATGATATTAAACAGTCCTGGCCATGATACATTATTTAATAAGATTAATAATGAATATCTCTATTGGGATAAAGTGAAGTACAAAACACCATCCGGAGTTGCTCCGTCTGTATTCTGGCATGCTGTTAAAACAAAACGAAATCTGACAGCGAAAACACTTACATTTGGTAAAAACACCTTTAAATTTTCAGTAACTGAAAAAATGCAGGAACTGCTGCATACATTAGATTTAAATCTCGGTGGTAGTCTCGGAACACAAGGAATTATTCCGGAAAAAGACAAGAAATTTTACTTAATAAACTCCATAATGGAAGAAGCGATTGCTTCAAGTCAAATGGAAGGGGCTTCTACTACGCGGAAAGTTGCAAAGGATATGTTGCGGAAACAGCTTAAACCTAAAAACAAGGGGCAGCAAATGATTTATAACAACTATGTTACTATTCAATATTTAGTTGAAAACCAGTCGAAAGATTTTTCAGTGGAGCAATTAAAAGAAATTCAGCGCCTTATTACACACAACACGCTTACCAATAAAGAGTATGAGGGCAGTTTTCGCACTTCGGATGATGTGATGGTAATAGATGGTATAAGCGGAGAAATAGCTCATACGCCACCGTCACATCAAAAAGTAGAACAGTGGATAACTGAGTTATGTGACTTTGCCAATAACGACAATGAGGAGGTTTTTATTCATCCAATCATAAAGGGTATTATTATACATTTTATGCTGGCATACATACACCCGTTTGTGGATGGAAACGGAAGAACAGCACGTTCATTGGTTTATTGGTATATGATAAAAAAAGGGTATTGGCTCACTGAATACCTTTCTATTTCAAGGATTATTTATCGCAATAAGAAAAAATACGAAATGGCTTTTCTCTATACTGAAAATGATGAAAATGACCTATCCTATTTTATTCAGTACAATTTAGAAGTTATGCATATGGCTTTTGAAGAGCTGAAAATTTATTTACAGCGGAAAATCAGTGAGCAAAATGATTTGCTTTATTTCAAAGAGATATCGGAAATAAACGAACGTCAAGCACAAATTCTGAAAACCCTTACTGAAAAACCAAAATCAATTTTCACAGCAAAAGAGCTGACATCACTATTTAATGTGTCGATTAAAACCACCCGAAGCGACTTGCAACAGCTTGTAGCAATGGAGTTTATGCAAGAGATAAATATAAATCAACGACAATTTGGCTACATCAGAGCCGACAACTTTGAAGAGAAAATAGAGGAAGCCAGAGGAAATTAGAGGAAAATTTCCCCTAATTTTCCATTTTACTGCTCTTGTGCTTGATAGAAATAGATTGTTGGGATGTGTTGAATATTCGATAACTGCTCCCTTATTTATTCCAATAATTGTGTTTTTACCTTCCTCATTTCATCGTATAGAAATTCTCCCAGCTCATCAATCATGTCCAGCATTCGGCGAGAGCGATAGTTGTTTTTCATTAGTGGTTTTACGGACTTAACAATGGATGAAATTAATTTGTCTTGATCTATTTTTCCCTCCATATACTCGGAAAGGTAGTAATAGTTTTCTATAATAGGCAAATAATCAGGTAGGTCAATACGTTGTTTTTCTTTAACCAAGAGATTGTAGCGCTTGCAGATTGAAACTACTTTGTCGTATTTTTCGGCATTAATCAGTGCGAACAGATAGGTTGTAAAGTACAAATGCCAACGATGCTCAAATATTTCTTTCCGGTAAGTTTGAAAATATTGAGAAGCATAATGTACCGCTTTTTCAATTTGTTTGTTGGCAATGAAAGTAAGTATGTAAAACGATGCAAAACCGATTTTATAATAATTATTGTTTGTGTTTTTCAGCTCAGGAATAGATTTGCGCATTAACTTCAGAGCTTCACTGTTTTTTTCCTGTTTCAAAAGTACCCCACACAAATTAATAAGGTAAAAAAGGTAATCACTGTTCTTGTTTTGTATGGAAAGGTAACCGTATTTTTCCGCTTCTTCCAGTTCATTAAGTTTGGAATGCATCATGGTACGATTAGCATAATAGTTTGACAGAATACGTTTCGAGTAGAATACAGGCGTTTTAAAAAATCCATCAAGATGTTGATATACAACAGCTTGCTTTTCAAACTCCCTGTTGTTGTAGTAATGAATGGTGAGCCTAACTACCGCCCGGTATCGCGTGTATCCATCCAAGGTCTCATCAAAAAATATTTCCCAAAGAAAATTTTCGAAATATTCTTTTTCTTCCGGATGGAATTCTGTTTTTTTTACAATTCTTGCCGTGACATCGTCGAGCTTAATATTCAGATTTTTAAGTTTGTGATATTGTTCATGATGAACTTCAAGAAAATCAGTCACCACCTTATTGTGTCTTGTACGGCTTCGTACCACTAAGTAATCACGGTAATACTGTAAAAGTTCGTAAAACCGGATGTAATTATAGTTTGTGGGATGCATTTTATTCATGTTGCTCAAAATCACCGTTTCGTCCGAAGGCACAATCACGTCAGTCAAGATCTTTTTCTCAGTCTCAATTAGCCAATCGAAAAAATAATCGACATCAATTTTAAGCAAGGTTTCTGTTATCCATTTTTTCAGGTAGGAATAGGTGCGTTTATCGATACTCTCATCGAAGGGTTTCCGTTGTTTCCCACTCGATGTATTATTAGAGTATATTTGTTTCAATATCTTTAAATTCAATGGTTTGGAAAAATTCTGCACAGCCATCAAATACTCTAATTCATGCGGGAAAAGTGTATTGGCAAAATCGGTAAATATTGAAAGCTTGGGACGCATTTTAAGTTGTTTTTAGGGCTCTAAAGGTACAAAAAAAGATGGTGTCTCAGAAGTGCCCAACTGCTTTGTTACTTCGATATTCGGACTCAGTCACGTATTTTATGTACGCTCCTTCGCCCTCAATCTCAGTGCCTTGCATTTAGACACTTCTGAGACACCTTACCAGTTTTTTGTTAAATGTGACTTTTGCTTTTGAGAAAACCTCTTTACCAAATATAATTATTAACCATCCTATTATTTCAAGCCTTTTAAAAACTCAATCGTCTCTCTGTTAAATATTTCAGCTTTTTCAAACATCAGGAAATGTCCCGTTTTTGGAATCATTACCAGTTTGTTATTTGGAATTTTGGATGCTCCATAATTGGCAATATCCGCCGTACGTCCCGGATTCAAATAACGATTCGGGATAAGGTTGTCTTTTTCTCCGAAGAATATAAGTGTCGGTACTTTGATATCTTGCAGATAGTCAATGACAGGTTCACCCACCATTCCGTAAACAGACTGCACCACTGCATAACAATAGGGTATGAATTCATCTGCTGAGCGCATTTGCATGCGTTCGGAAATCATAAAGTCAGCATCTTTCGGTACGCGGTAAAAGTTGGTTGCCAGGTTGTTTTGAATGGCTTCGGGAGTGGTGAGTCGTACCCCGTCAACAGTCATCACGTCGCGGAACCATTGTTTTTGCCCTTTTGTGAAACGCTCAAAACCGGCGGGTGCCACCAACACAAGTCCTTTTACAATTTGAGGATATTGCAGATAAGTTGTCATACCGATTTGTCCACCCATGGAGTGACCACCGATAACCACTTTATCCAGTTTCAGTTCTTTGACAAGTTCATTCACAATTCCTGCATAAAAAGTCATCATGCCGCTGTGAGGCTCCTTGCTTGATTTTCCGTAGCCCGGAAGGTCTATGGCTATTACACGGTTGGTTTTACTTAGTTCACCTATGTTTTTCTCCCAGGCGCGAAGATAGCTACCCAAACCGTGTATAAGAATAATGGTGTTATCACCTTTTCCCTCGTCGGTATATGCAATGGTAAATTCACTTTCGGGCAGATAAACTTTTTTTACCGGATATTTGTAATCCAGCTCTTCGAAAGAACTAATGTCTTTGAGAGCAGAATAAGGTGTGCTGCACGCTCCAAAACCAATAGCCATAATTAGTATACTTAATAATTTAATTTTCATGTTTTGTTTCTCCTTTCCTTGTTTTAGAACATCAACCATTTGAAAACTAAAAACGCTGTCCATGGATTTGCCGGACGACCATCTATTCCGCCGTTCACCGGACTTCCGTAGGCCGATTGCTTGCTGTCGTAGAAATCTCCCAGCAAAAGGTATGCACCATGCAGTTCCAGGCTCATGTACGGTCCGAAATTATACTGAATATTTCCATTGGCTTCCGTACCGATAATTGCTCCTCCACCGGCCGGTTGAACATTACTTATTCCGGCAGAAACTCCTACTTTTGCATTCAATCTATTGGGAATAAAGCCTTTTGATGCGCTCAAATTAGCATAAGTCAAACCGTACCCCATATTGGAAATGTCCATTACGGCAGGTGTGAAGCGATTTACTACATTGCCGTGAGGCATCAATAAATAAGACCCCGAGCTTACAAAAATTGCACCCGGTGCTCCCCATTGATTTCCCGTGATTACACCACTGTATTTTCCATCTTTCAATGCGTTGGCATCGCCGGAAGTATAAAGCAGATCCAACGATATGTTGTCGTTGGGAGTTTGCCCGTAACGATACGAAACCCGTCCGTTCGCTGCAAAGCCGAAAATACTTGTCGCTTCGCTATATTCATCGGTCGACAGTTGCAATGTGTCTGCTTTACCCAGATTCACATTCACGAACCCGCTTACGGTCCACGGATCAAGCCAGGTGTCGGCATTTCTGCTAAAAAACGTTCCTATCCATACCACGTCGGCACGATAAGGCGCTGCACCATAGTTGAAGCGGAACGTTCCGTTGTGGCTTGCCAGAAGGCTATTGAAACCTTGCCCTAGAATGGAAACACCGCCGGCACCACTTCCACGGTCACGCAGATAATATGCCGAGCCTCCCAGCTTCCAGGCACGGCTCACATCTTTTTCGCCGTTCAGTTCCATCAATGTTACATCGTCATCCAGCTGAACATAGTTTTCATACAATTTATAATAGCCTGCTTTTATTCGTGAAAAATCCCAGTCTTTGCGGGCTGAAATTCCCACACCGTCTGTTCCAAAGTACGCCAGCCGGTAACCCGTCTGCGTCATTTTATCGAATAGCGTAGTATAAGGATTGTAAGGAGTATCAAAAATCCGTTGCAAACCCAGGTTAATATAATAACCTTTTGCCGGATTAAGCTCCACTTCCAGGTTTTGTGTTTGCAGGTTGACCTGGTCAGCGGAAAAACCTCCACCGAAGTTACCGCCCACACCGTAAGCCACATCACCCCAGGTCCAGTCAATTTCAAACGCCGCTCTTAATATTGCTTTGCCGTTGAAAAGATTGGGCTTGTAAATGAAAAACGGGATAATGCGTTGCTCCACATAAGCGCTCATTCGCTCGTTGGATGTGGTGGTAGTATTTCCCCCAAATAAACGTCCTACCGTCTGACCTTTTAGGAAGTCATTCTCAGGATAGACATTGGATGTAACTGCCTGGTTGATGAAAAATGCCAGAAACTGAAGTTCTTTATTTGCTTTTTCAGGTATTTCTTTTGTAAAATACTGATTGGTTGGCAATTGAGCCGAAGTAGAAAAAGAAATAAGAACTGAAAAAAGAAGCAATGGTATTTTCTTCATTTTATTAAATTTTGTCATTTAAAAAACACGAAATAATGATAGCTTATTTCTTTTTAAAAATTAAAAAGGTCAGGGTAAAACCATTATTTCTCCTGACCTTTTTGAATGAATAATACAGTATTATCTTTTTACAAATTTCTGAATGTTACTCTGTCCCAAAGCACCACCGTTACTACTTCCGAAACCTGCGCTTGCTGTAGGAGGAGTTGCACCAATGTTAGGTTCAGTTTGTACAACTTCATACTTCATTGTGTAACCCGTGCCGGCTTTGGTTATTTCAAAAATACCTTCACTGGTTACGGCCGTTGGAGTAGATTGGTTCAGTTCGATTGTCCAAATAGCTCCCGTTCCGGATTTTTTCTGAGCGTAAGTACCTACATAATTGGTTGGCACACCTGCTGCATAAGATGTCACAGCATATGTGTTGTTACTTTTGAAGTCGGCTGTGATACTATCCACCTTGAAATATGTTGCCAACAATGGAGCTACGTCAGCACCTTTTGACAGCCAGTTTCCTACAATTCCGTCTTCTGCCGGATTGTAAACATCTTCTACTTCACTTCTGTCACATGCAGAAAAGAGAGTTGCTACTGCAATTAAAATAAAAAATAATCTTTTCATGATTTCAAAAATTTAAAAATGAATATTTTAGTTATAAACACAAATTTAGATAATTAGTAACTGAAAAAAAAAGGATATTAAAAATAACAGGGTTGACTTTAATAGGGTTTTGTTATATTTTTAACATAAAAGAATGATATACAATCGATTAAAAACAGTAATTATCTGTCTGACCGATCCTTATCCCCATCGGATTACATTAGCACCCCAAGCATATCCGATTCCGGCTGCTATCATGGAAACTACCGTTCCGGATTTCAATAAATTACGCTCCTGTGCTAAATGGAGTAACAGAATTTGGTCTATTTGCCCGATGTGTCCGTAATGTTCAAGATAAATGCTCTGCTCCCAGGTCAGTCCAAGTTCAGTCAGCATATAGCCAAACATGCTGCGCTTAAAATGAAGACAACAAAGGAAGCCGAGTTCGCTTTTCTGAATTCCCGATTTCTCGAATGCCTTATCGATGCAATGAAACCAGTTTTTCATTGAAACCTCATTTAAGCGGTCTTTCATGTGTTCTACATTGAAAACTTTCAACGATTTATAAGCCAGATGAGCATTTTCTGCCGTAATCGGGTTTTCCGTTCCACCATAAAGCACACCTGCATCGCGCGCCATTGTTCCATCTGTGATGATATGCGTGCCTAAAACTAGGTTTTTCCCGTAATTGCGTTTCAAGATCATCGCTCCGGCACCGGCACCCAGATTAAACATAAACGAGACAGCACTGTCTTCAAAATCGATGAAATCTCCGTTTCTATAACCGCCAACAATCATAATTGTTTTCATCTTCTCGTCGGCTATCATCATATCTTTGGCTATTTTCATGGCTGCTACCGTTGTTCCGCAACGTTGCTGAATGTCGATTGCCCAGGCATTGTTGGCTCCGATTTTTTCCTGGATATAAATCCCCGATGTGGTGAGTGGATATTCTTTCCATTCTTCGCCAATACATAGAATCAGGTCTATCTCCATCGGATCGACACCTGTGTTTTTCAAACAATCCAAGGCAGCACGTACACCCATTTCTTGCGTGCCATCACCGGGACCGGCAATTGTTTTTTCTACAATTCCCAGTTTTTCTATTACCGCTGCTTCACTCCATACACCTTTTGTGGCTTCTGAAATCTGTTTAGCTGTCATCTTTGTTTCCGGCATGTAAATTCCGGTTCCAACTATTCCTACATTTACCATATCTTATTGTTTTAATCTGCGATTTTTAGATTGACGATTATTTTAGACTTACAGACTTTAAGATGTTAGATTATTAGATGTATTTGATTTCAACGTCTGATATCCAATGTCCTTCTAGCGTTAACCGCTGACAAGCCCTTGGACGTTGTCAAGATAAGCCTTAATCACTCGTTTATGAACATCCGAACTTCCAAACATATAAACACCCAACATCCGTCATCCGACAACTAATACACCAACAAATTACTTCCTACCGACAAGCCTGCACCTGATGCCATGAAAAGTACTTTGTCGCCACGCTTGATTTTACCTGCTTTAACTCCTTCGTGTAGTGCCATTGGTACACAACCGGATCCGGTATAACCGTATTTATCCATTATCATCATTGCTTTTTCTAGGGGCTGATGGATGGCTTCCATAACTTGTATAATCACCGAGCGATTGATTTGTGTGAAAATATAATGATCAATCTCGTCGGCTTTCACACTGTATTCGGTAAGAAGTTTCTCTACTACCATAGGCCAAAGCCGCACATTTCGGTCGCCCGGCATGGGTTTAAGACTTAAAAGGCCGTTTTTCTCTTCTTCTAAAACTTTTTTGGTTACAGGCATTTTAGAACCACCTGCATAAATACCGATAAAGTCATACTGAGTTCCGTCGGTCAACATCTGATTACCGATATAGCCTGATTGTCCGGTTTCATCTTTTGTAAGGATAAACGAACCGGCTCCATCGGCAAAAATCGGATAAGCAAACTTATCACCCGGACGAATAAATGCAGGCATGTTATACACCCCGGTTATCAGTGCATATTTGATCTTCTGATTGTTTGCAAGAATCCTCGAAGCCGTATCAAAAGCCATTGTGAAGCTTGCACATGATGCTGAAATATCAAAAGACATACTCCATTTTTCACCTTTCTGCAATCGTCCTTGCTGAATAATAGCTGTTGCAGGAGTAACGTATTCGGGAGTATCGGTTGCTACGATAAATAGACCGATTTCATCGGCTGATAATCCGGCATTTTTCAAGGCAACTTCCGCTGATTTGGTTACGAAATCTGCCGTAGTTTCATTCAGGTTTCTGAAATGAGCAATGTGGCGCTGTTTGATTCCGATTTTTCCTTCAGTTTTTTCGTGATTGAACTCAATTCCAGCCAACTGTTTCAATTCCTCATTTCCTATTGGCTCACCCGGTGCGTACAGCCCGGTAGCAACTATTTTTATTGGTAACATTTTTTTAAATTAGAAGTTAAAAATTAGACAAACATTACAAATACCCAATCTCTTCTGCTTGTTTTCTCAGCTCTTCTCTAAAATCCGGATGAGCAATAGAAATCAGCAGTTCGGTACGTTCACGAACGGTACGACCGGTCAATCTTACACTTCCGTATTCGGTTACAATGTAATCTGTATCACTTCGATGAAGCGTAACTCCCGTTCCGGGAGCCAGCACAGGAACAATGGTAGAAATTGTTCCGCCCTTGGCAGTCGAACGGCAGGCAATAATGGATTTTCCTTTTCCATCCAGACCATCAATAGCTCCAACAGCGGTATCACTCTGCCCACCGGTTCCGGAATATTGTCGTGTGCCGACACCTTCACTTGCCACCTGACCGGTAAAATCAATCGCCATACAAGTATTGATGGAAACCATTTTCGAATTTTGACGAATCAGACACGGATCATTCACATAGGCACCACGCAAGAATTCTACTGCCGGATTATTGTCCAGCCACTGATAAAGTCTGTCACTTCCCATAGCAAACGTGCAGATAAACTTTCCCTTATGTATGCTCTTTTTTTGATTGGTGATAACACCCATATCGTATAGTTCCATCATGCTGTCCACCATCATTTCGGTATGAACGCCCAGATCTTTCTTGTTTCTCAGCATCAGTGCAGCAGCGTTTGGAATTTCACCAATTCCCAGTTGAATGGTAGAGCCGTCTTCAATCAAATCGGCAATGTGTTTCCCTATTTTCATTGCTACTTCATCCGGTTGAGGCTCCGGTATTGTAGGCGGATTTTGAGAATATTCCACAAAATAATCTACCTGAGAGACATGTACCTGAGTATCACCTAGTGTCCTTGGGAGTTTATCGTTCACTTCCAACACAACAACTTCAGCTACTTCCAGGATGTCTTTCTCATACGTTATTCCCAGCGAAAGCGAAACAAATCCTTTATCATCGGGCGGTGTACAGGTGCCCACAAACATATGCGGACGACGCACTTTCATCCTATCGGATGCGGCACGGTGGAGCATATTTGGGACATAAGTAACGGTTCCTGTTTTTTCCTTTAATGCTTTGCGCGAGCCGGGTGCATGAAACCAACTGCAAAGTTCAAAATGCCCTTTCATTTCCGGTTTCATATAGAATTCATAGGGTTTCAAAGTGAGAACGGAAAATACTTTCACATCTCTCACACGCTCTTTTGCCAAGTGAAATACCGACATACAGCCTTGTGGTTCAGATGCACATTGCGCTACAATCACATCCGTATCACTCTGGAGCAGATCGGGCATTTTTTCCAGTGGTATTAATTTACTTTGATAAATTTCTTTGAATTTGGCCATAATATATTCAAATTTTAGATTTACAATTTTAGATTTGCGATTGGGTAGTTACAGTGTTCTTTTATACGCTTATCTTCGTACTTCATGCATCACTATACTCTCTCTTTATTCTTACTGAAAAAATGAACGTTGAGCCCTACAGCAAATGCTGCTAATATAGCAATGGCAGCTGCAATGCCCGGATTTTGCACCTGGTCACCGAAATAACGGTTGGCAAAACCAAAGCTGGCTACACCTGACTTGTAAAGATAAGGAAGCAGGTAGTACACAATAAAATAGACCACAAGAGCAGTGATTGAACCCGAAAGTGCAGACTTCACCTTCGCGTTTTTCAGGAAAATTCCAAACACCAACGGTACAATTAATATCGAGAAATAGGAATATGTCCCGTTTTGAGCAAAAATAGCTACGCTCACATTGGGATTAATAATCTGCTCTCTTGACATTAGAAACGCTACTACTGCCATTACGGCTATTACCACTCGATTGATGGTAATATAGCTGTTTTCGTTCTTAATCGATTTCCCAAAAAGTGGCTTGATGATATCTGTGGTTATTGTGGTGCTTAATGATTGAATTAGCCCCTCGATAGTTGAAAAACCTGCACTGATCAAACCAAGAATTACCAAAAGTCCAACCAGCAACGAACCTACTCCACCTGAGAAAACAGTAATTACATAATTGGATATAACACTATCCACATTGATAGGCTCTCCATTCAATGTTAAATCCGGAAAAAGCAAACGGGCAAACAGTCCTACAAATACCACCGAATAGAATAGAAATTGGACTATAACCGAAACAATTAGGAATTTGTTTACATCGCTCTCTTTTTTCAATAGCAACGATTTGGTAATGATGTGTGGCTGAGCTACCACTGCTGCTCCTACAACTAATTGTGCAATAACTATTTCAAAGAAATCACGGAAGAGCGGACTTTGCTCGTTCGGGAATTTCACCAGTTGTGGGTCAATTATCTTCAACTTTTCGAAGAAAGCGAAGAATCCGTCTTTGAAAAATTGGAATCCTGAACCAAGTAAAATAAGTGCTACCAGGATCATCAGCGAAGCCTGGATCACGTTGGTATAAACCATGGAGTTAGCGCCGCCAAACATCATATACCCAAATGTAAAGACAACCACAACGGCAAGAACTACAATCTGATTGGCATTCAATGCTTGTGCGGCTACCTTTACCAAAGCAACTAAAATCAACACGACAAATGTCAACAGCAAAACTGTAAGGAAAGCAATAAAAAGTGCGTATCCTTTACTGTTATACTTGTTTCCGACCCAGCTCGACAAAGTTAGTGCTTGCACTGATTGACCGTATTTTCTAAAACTTTTGGTCAGAATAACCAGCGATGCCAATGATGCAAACGGGAACACCAATCCGTACGAAATATAGGCACTCAAACCGTAAGTGGCTATCAAGCCGGGATTTATAACGAAAGTAGCAGCGCTTGTCATGGCAGCAGCCAACGACAACGCTACGTAAACAGGCGAAAAGGTAAAACTTCCGACCGCGTAGTCATTAATGTTTTTCGTCCCGCGTGCACCTTTAACAACAAAGTAGAGTACGAACACCGCATAAACCGCAAAGAGTATGGATGCACCAATGACTTGTGCTGATGTTGCCATAGACCTTAATTTTAGACAGTCATTCCACCGTCAACACTTAAAACAGTTCCATTGATGTAGTTCGCATCGTCGCTTGCAAGGAAAAGATAGGCTGCTGCAATCTCTTCCGGCTGACCGAGGCGTTTTAAAGGCACTTTGTCTTCCATTGATTTCAACACTTCGGCAGGCATTTTTTTAACCATTTCGGTAGCGATAAATCCGGGCGCAACAGCGTTTACAGTTACTCCTTTACGACCGAGTTCACGTGCCAAAGTTTTGGTCATTCCTATCAATCCGGCTTTGGTGGCCACATAATTCGTCTGTCCGAAATTACCGTAAAGTGCTACTACAGACGAAGCGCTGATGATTCTTCCCCAACCTTTTTCCACCATAACTTCCGACGCACATTTACAACAATTGAAAACACCTGTAAGGTTTACATCAATTACCTGTTGCCAGGATTCAGGAGTCATTTTTTTAAGGGTACTGTCGCGGGTAATTCCTGCATTGTTGATAATAATATCCAACGTCCCGAATTGCTCAACAACCTTTTTTGTTGCCGCTTCTACTTCTGCGAAAACAGCAGTATTCACTTTTGCAAAAGTTGCTTTACCGCCTGCATCTTTAATCAGTTTTACAGTTTCATTCCCTTTTTCTTCATTGAGGTCCCAGATCACAACTACTGCGCCTTCTTGCGCAAAACGAATGGCAGTCGCTTTTCCAATTCCGTCAGCACCGCCGGTAACAATCGCAATTTTGTTTTTAAGTTTCATGATAATAATATTGAACTGCCCATCCCTGAGGGATTTCTATCAGGCAAAAAATTAATGATGTATTTAATTGATTTTTTACTTAGTTTTTCTCGACTTTTAACCCATAGAGAACAGTAGTTTAATTGCTCAGAACTCAGAGTTAAATACTCTTGGCTTAACATTAATTGATATTTTCCACAATCAACGCTGTTCCCTGTCCGCCGCCGATACATAGCGTAGCCAAACCGGTTGCAGCATTTCTACGTTTCATTTCATAAATTAAAGTGGTGAGAATGCGTGCTCCGGAAGCACCGACCGGGTGTCCGAGGGCAATGGCGCCTCCATTAACGTTAACAATGTCGGGATTCAAATTTAAATCACGCATTACGGCAATGGATTGAGATGCAAATGCTTCATTGGCTTCTATCAGATCAACATCTGAAATAGATATCCCGGCGTTAGCGAGTGCTTTTTTGGTAGCAGGTGCCGGTCCGTAACCCATAATTTCCGGTTCCAGGGCCACGGTAGCGTGTGACTTAATTCGAACTAACGGTTTTAACCCCAATGCTTTGGCTTTTTCGGCTGACATAACCACCAACATAGCTGCCCCATCATTTATACCTGAAGCATTTCCCGCCGTTACAGTTCCGTCTTTTTTAAATGCAGGCCGTAGTTTTTCCAGTTGTCCGATATTGGCTCCGTGGCGTGGGAATTCATCGGTATCAAATATAATCGGGTCACCCTTACGTTGCGGAATGGTAACAGGAACGATTTCATCTGAGAATTTTCCTGTTTTTTGGGCCGCTTCACATCTGTTCTGACTTGTTAAGGCAAACTCATCCTGCTCTTTGCGGGTAATATTCCACCGTTCAGCGATATTTTCGGCCGTTATCCCCATGTGATAATCATTGAAAACATCGGTCAGACCATCTTTTATCATACTGTCGATCAGTTCACCGTGTCCCATACGGTAGCCACCACGTGCTTTGGTGAGCAGGTAAGGCGCATTGGTCATACTTTCCGTTCCTCCTGCAAGCACCACATCCGAGTCGCCGGCCTGAATCATTTGTGAAGCCAGTGAAACGGCACGAAGACCGGAGCCACAGACCAAGTTGATCGTCATAGCCGGGCTAGTTACAGGCGCACCTGATTTTACTGCAATCTGGCGAGCAACATTCTGTCCAAGCCCAGCCGATAAAATATTGCCAACAAGAGTTTCGTTAATTTCTTTCGGGTCAATTCCTGCCCGTTGGATAGCTGCTTGTGCGGCAATTACACCCAAATCTACGGCAGAAAAACCGGATAAAGCTCCATTAAAATTACCTATTGGAGTCCTTGCTGCTGAAACAATTACTACTTCTTTTTTTCCCATAATTTCTTTTTTTCTCAAAGCTATTGATTTTAAAAAAAGTTTCAAAGTTCAATTATAATTAGAGCGGGTTGACAATTGGCAATATTTTATGTGTATATAAATACAAATATCTAAAATACAGTAGATTGAGTAAAGAGAAACCAGCATGGACCTCGTTGGTTTTGATGATCGTAGTGTTAAAGATGATAAAACGGCAGTGTGTACGAATTATGTGCGGCCCACAAAAAAAGCACCCATCGAAATATATTTTTCGGCGGGTGCTTTTTTTTGTGGGCGTTGACGGATTCGAACNNAACCAGCTGAGCTAAACGCCCTTGGATTTCAAAAAGCGCGGCAAAGATAATTTGAATTTTTATCCCGACAAATTATTATTCGATAAATTTTCAGACAGCTGACGGTCTTTTTATAAAAAAGAATGAAAAATGATGGATTATGTGGCTATGTCGTTGCAAAATAGTATCTTTGCGCCGCTTCTTTTATAAAACGAACAAAAGGGAATGGATTTAACTGAATTGACGGCCATATCTCCCGTAGATGGCAGGTATCGCAGCAAAGCTTCAGGTTTGGCGGACTATTTTTCTGAATTGGCCCTGATGCGTTATCGCGTACAGGTTGAAGTGGAGTATTTTATCGCCCTCTGCCGTTTGCCTTTAGAACAATTAGAACAAGTTCCGCATGAGAAATTTGAGCTTCTCCGTAAAATATACAAAGACTTTAATGCCGGAGATGCTCAGCGCATAAAAGAGATTGAACAGGTTACCAACCACGACGTCAAGGCTGTTGAATATTTTATCAAGGAGGGTTTCGAAAAACTTGGCTTGCAGGCTTACAAAGAATTCATCCATTTCGGCCTAACATCACAAGATATTAACAATAGCGCCGTGCCTCTTTCCATAAAAGAAGCTGTAGAAGAACAATACTTCCCTTTGATTGAGGGCCTGTGTGAACGGCTGGAAAATTTGGCGCAGGAGTGGAAAGACGTTCCCATGTTGGCCAGAACTCATGGTCAGCCTGCTTCGCCCACCCGTTTGGGTAAAGAACTGATGGTCTTTGTTTACAGGCTCAAAGAACAACTAAAGTTCCTGAAAGCGGTACCGCATTCTGCTAAGTTTGGAGGAGCTACCGGTAATTTCAATGCCCATTATGCCGCATACCCCGCCTACGACTGGAAAGCCTTTGCAATAGATTTCTTAGAGAACACGCTGGGTCTTAGACGCGAAGAATTTACCACGCAAATTTCCAATTACGACAACCTCGCCGCCCTTTTTGATGCTCTGAGGCGCATCAATACGATATTACTCGATCTTGATAGAGATATGTGGCTGTACATTTCTATGGATTACTTTAAGCAGAAGATCAAAGCAAACGAGGTCGGCTCATCGGCTATGCCCCACAAAGTGAACCCGATAGATTTTGAAAATTCCGAGGGCAACATAGGTTTGGCCAATGCTTTGTTTGTCCATTTGGCCGACAAATTGCCGGTGTCGCGTTTGCAAAGGGATTTAAGCGATTCCACGGTGTTGAGGAATATTGGTGTACCTCTGGCGCATACCTTTATTGCCATTCAGAGTACTATGAAAGGTTTGGATAAATTACTGTTGAATCCATCGGTCATACAACAAGATTTGGACAATCACTGGGCTGTGGTTGCCGAAGGTATACAAACCATACTCAGGCGTGAAGCCTATCCGGAGCCTTACGAAGCGCTAAAAGCTTTGACACGTACCGGTCAGAACATTACAGAAGCCTCTATTCAGGAATTTATTTCAAAATTGAATGTTTCCGATGCCGTAAAGGCAGAGCTCAGAAACATAACCCCCTGTACTTATACAGGATACTAACACATACACACAATCCTAACCGCAGAGGTTATTCCTTATTATTTTTTTTTAGAAACCAACAATGACAACAAACAATGAAAACCGGACAGCAAAGCCTGACGAAGGTGCATCTGTCAACCGGGAAGAGCAAAACAAGAAAACAAGTTCAGATCAAAGCTCGCACGATCACTACCACCGCCGTTCTTTCGACGGCGAAGATTCTCAGGACCGTCCCCGCCGTTCTTTCGACAGTGAAAGTTCTCAGGATCGTCCGCGCCGTTCCTATGGTTCGGAGGCTTATCAGGACCGTCCTCGCCGCAGTTATGGTGACCGTGGCAATAGTTTTGAGCATTACGGTTCGGACCGTCCTCGCCGCAGCTTCGGTAGCGAAGACTCTCAGGACCGTCCCCGCCGTCCTTTTAGCAGCGAAGGTTCTCAGGACCGTCCCCGCCGTCCTTTTGACAGCGAAGGTTCTCAGGACCGTCCCCGCCGACCCTATGGTTCTGAGGGTTATCAAGATCGTCCTCGTCGCAGTTACGTTGACCGGGGGAATAGTTTTGAGCATTACGGTTCGGACCGTCCCCGTCGCAGCTTCGGCAGCGAAGGCTCTCAGGATCGTCCCCGCCGTTCTTTCGGCAGTGAAGGTTCTCAGGATCGTCCGCGTCGTTCCTACGGTTCGGAGGCTTATCAGGATCGTCCTCGCCGCAGTTATGGCGACCGTGGCAATAGTTTTGAACATTACGGTTCAGACCGTCCTCGCCGTAGCTTCAGCAACGAAGGTTACCGGGATCGTCCTCGTCCGAATTTCAACGAACCCTCGGAAAAACTGCGTTCCGATGGCCGGCCTAAACGCCCCCGCATCAAAAAATCTTCTTCCGATGGTCCCAGCTATTTTAAAGAAACGTCTATACCTAAATACGCACCGGATCTGGATCCGGATACCCCAATACGTTTGAATAAATTTTTGTCCAACGCGGGTATATGCTCCCGCAGGGAAGCCGATGAATTTATCCAGGCAGGAGTCGTTAAGGTGAATGGAGAAGTGGTTTCCGAGTTGGGAGTCAAGATTAAGCCTACCGACGAAGTTTTGTTCCATGACCAGCCTGTAAGCATTGAGCACAAAGTCTATGTTTTGCTCAACAAGCCCAAAGATTGCGTAACCACCTCCGATGATCCCGAGGAACGCTTGACAGTAATGGATTTGGTAAAAAATGCCTGCCGCGAAAGAATATATCCCGTAGGAAGGCTCGACAGGAATACAACGGGAGTTTTATTGCTTACCAACGATGGAGATTTAGCTTCCAAGCTTTCTCATCCCAAGTATGAAAAGCGAAAAATATATCAAGCAACTCTCGATAGGGATCTCACCGAAGAAGACATGAAAAAAGTAGCCGAAGGCATAGTGCTCGACGGTGAAAAAATAGCTGTGGACGAAATCAGTTTTGTATCTCCGGAACAAAGGAATGTGATCGGTATAGAGATACATTCCGGACAGAACAGGGTGGTGCGCCGTATCTTTGAACAGGTCGGGTACAAGGTGTACAAACTGGACAGGGTTTATTTTGCAGGCTTGACCAAAAAGAATCTGCCTCGCGGACGCTGGAGATATCTTAGTGATAGAGAAGTTTCCCTGCTGAAAATGGGTGCTTTTGTTTAAAGTTGAATTAGAGCCATGAATAAATTGCAAAGAACAAAAATCGTTGATTTACTGCAGAGCGAAGATTTTGGAAGTTTAGTGCAGGTCAAAGGCTGGATCAGGACCCGGCGTGGAAACAAACAGGTGGGTTTTATTGCATTGAACGACGGTTCTACTATTCACAACATTCAGATTGTAGTAGAACTGGCCTCTTTTGATGAAGAACTGCTCAAACAACTGACCACCGGCGCCTGTATACGGGTGGACGGCATTCTTTCGGAATCGCCGGCTCAGGGTCAAAAAGCGGAGATTCAGGCCCAAGAGATCGAAGTGTACGGCGTTGCCGATCCCAATACTTATCCTCTGCAAAAGAAAGGGCATACCCTGGAGTTTTTAAGGGAAATTGCTCACTTACGTCCCAGGACCAATACCTTTGGAGCCATTTTCAGGATCAGGCATGAGATGGCCCAGGCCATACATCGTTTTTTTTATGACAACGGTTTTTATTATTTCCATTCACCCATTATTACTTCCTCCGACTGCGAGGGTGCGGGACAAATGTTTCAGGTGACTACGCTGAATCTGAATAATTTAAAAAAGAACGATAAGGCTGAAATCGATTATTCCGAAGACTTCTTTGGCAAACATACCAGCCTCACTGTTTCCGGTCAGCTCGAAGCTGAATTGGCGGCGATGGCCCTGGGGGCTGTCTATACTTTCGGTCCTACATTCAGGGCCGAAAATTCCAATACGCCCCGCCATCTGGCAGAATTTTGGATGGTAGAACCCGAAGTGGCTTTCAACGAGATTCAGGATAATATGGACTTGGCGGAACGCTTCATAAAATACTGCATACAATGGGCTCTGGACCGCTGTCAGGATGATCTGGCTTTTTTGAGCAGGATGTACGACGACGACTTGTTTAACCGCCTTAAATTTGTGGTGGACAACCAGTTCGTGCGCTTGTCCTATACCGAGGGGATCGAGATTCTGGAAACTGCTGTTGCGCAAGGACATAAGTTTGAATTTCCTATTTACTGGGGCGCCGACCTGGCATCGGAACACGAACGTTATCTGGTGGAAGAGCATTTTAAAAAACCGGTAATCTTAACCGATTATCCCAAGGAAATCAAGTCGTTCTACATGAAGCAAAACGACGACGGCAAGACGGTACGGGCTATGGATGTGTTGTTTCCCAAAATAG
Source organism: Bacteroidales bacterium UBA1402 (assembly GCA_002305085.1). GTDB lineage: Bacteria > Bacteroidota > Bacteroidia > Bacteroidales > UBA1402 > UBA1402. The sequence goes on from DBQE01000009.1 coordinate 170,242, forward strand.
GCGAAATCATAGGCGGCTCGCAGCGTGAAGAAAACTACGATAAACTACTGAGCCGGGCCAAAGAAATGGGAGTTCCCGACAAAGACATATACTGGTATTTGGATACCCGTCGCTACGGTACAGCCCCTCACTCGGGTTTTGGGCTGGGCTTTGAGCGCTTGTTGCTTTTTGTAACCGGCATGGCGAATATCCGCGATGTAATCCCATTTCCGAGAACGCCGCGTAACGCCGATTTTTAATCTACCGGCCGGCCTATGGATTGTTTTCATGTACATATTCTGGGTTGCGGTTCGGCTTTGCCTACCAAAAGACATTATCCCACAGCGCAAATCGTACATCTGCGGGGAAAGCTGTTTATGATAGATTGCGGGGAAGGCACTCAACTGCAGTTCAGACAAACCGGTTTGAATTACAATCGTATAGGCGATATTTTTATTTCTCATTTACACGGAGATCACTGTTTTGGCCTATTGGGCATAATTTCGACCATGGGTTTGTTGGGCAGAAATGCTCCGCTGCGCATACATGCCAGGCCGGAACTCGAAGAGTTGATGCAGCCCCAGATGGATTATTTTTGCAGGGACCTGCCTTTTCGGGTGGAATTTGTTTCGTTCGATCCCGACACTCACTCTCTGGTTTACGAAGACCGCAGCCTGGAAGTGTATTGTTTCCCTTTGAGGCACAGGGTTAAGTCTGCCGGTTTTTTGTTCAGGGAAAAACCTCGCCAACGGCATATGATCAAAGAGATGATCGATTTTTACGAGATCCCGCTCAAAGAGATTCCTGCCATAAAAGAAGGAGCCGACTTTGTAGATTCCCAAGGCAGGCTGATCGCCAACGATCGTCTGACCCGGCCTCCTAAAGCAGCTTTGTCTTACGCCTTCTGTTCCGACACTGCCTACGACGAAAACATAATAAAATACATCGAGGGTGTAAACCTCCTGTATCATGAAGCTACGTTTGGAGACGATTTGGAAGAACTGGCCGAGGCCACTTTGCACTCCACAGCTTCACAGGCAGCCCGGATAGCTCAAAAAGCCGGGGTGGGGAAATTGATCATTGGTCATTATTCCGCCCGTTATGCCGACGAGGAAATTTTATTGCAGCAGGCCAGAGCCGTTTTTCCCAACACGGAATTGGCAGATGAGGGAAAATGCTTTGATGTGGCGGCTTTGAGAGAAACAAAAAATTAAAACCATGGCCAGGCGACTTCTGATATGCTTAGCGTTTAGTCTGATTCTACAGCAGGCTGCAACGCAAAATCGTCAAAGTCCGCAAATCCCCCTGCCTGAGCCCGAAGTTTTTTTTAGCCGGAGACAGGCAGAGAGCTTGCCTCCCAAGCGTGAGTTCAGAGGAGCCTGGCTGCATACGGTTGCCCAAACCAAGTATGCCGGCATGAGTGAACGTGGAATGAAGCAATATTTCAGCCGTTTGCTCGACCTTTTGCATGAGGCCGGAATCAATACGGTCATTTTTCAGATTCGCCCTCAGGCCGATGCCTGGTATAATTCTTCGCTTGAGCCTTGGAGTGAATTCATAACAGGCAGAGTGGGCCGAAATCCCGGCTGGGATCCCCTGGCTTATATGGTAGATGAATGTCATCGCCGAAACATGGATATTCATGCCTGGATCAACCCCTACCGTGTGAAATTGACTGCCCGCGAAAGCGCATTCAGAGAGACTTTTATCCGCAAGAACCGTAATTGGATAGTCCGTTACGGCAGTTCTCTTTGGTTCGATCCGGGAATTCCCGACTGCCGGGAGCACATCGTCAAAGTGGTGACTGAGATAGTGCAAAACTACGACATCGACGGTATCCACATGGACGATTATTTCTATCCTTATCCCATAGCCGGCTTAAATTTTCCCGACGATGCCAGTTTTAGGAATTACGGTAAGTCGCAGGGTTACAACTCATCGCAAAAAGACGACTGGCGCCGCAACAACGTGAACACCCTGGTGCGGGAATTGCACGAAACCATCCGCAACACCAAACCCTGGGTACGTTTCGGCATCAGCCCTTTTGGTATTTACCGCAATATTAAACAAGACCCTCAAGGTAGTGAGACCGACGGCCTGAGTAATTACGACGACCTCTATGCCGATGCCTTGCTTTGGATGAAGGAAGGCTGGATTGATTATTGTGTGCCGCAGTTGTATTGGGAAATCGGACACAGCAGAGCCGATTATCAAACCCTTGCCGAATGGTGGGGTAAGTTGAATTTCGCCAGTTCCATTTATGTGGGACAGGACATCGTCCGGACGATGAATCCCGGCCAGTTACAGGAAAAAATGACCCTCGTCCGCAACAACGACGGCCTGAAAGGGAATTGTTTCTGGCCGGCCTATGAACTGGAAAACAATACCGGATATATTGTGGACAGCCTGGTGATGAATTATCATTATTATCCTTCCTTACCTCCGGTAGATCTTCTGGCAGAACACCGTGCTCCCGAGCCTGTGTATGAATTGGACTTGAGAGACGATTATAAAATCGGAAAACATTTGTCCTGGAAAACCATACGCCCAAGGTCAGAGATAGAACGTCCGGCCTATTTTGTCATCTATCGATTCTTAAAAGGTTATGAACCCGAAAACATCGAAGATCCCAGAAACATAATCGGAATTACCCAAAATCATCATTTTGTCTTACCCTCACATCCCTATTCCGGCGATTGGTTGTATGTGGTGACGGCCCTGAGCCGTGTACATAGCGAAAGTGCTCCCGAAGGTATTGTGTTGCGGGTATATTGATCAGTAAACAAGCAGTCCTGTCAATCCGGCCAGAACAATTAACAAAATGGGATGTACCTTAAACACCCAGCTGAGCAAAAAGCTGCAACCAAAGATGATCAGACTGATATAATCGGAGAAGTTTTGTTCGTTCATCAATAAAATTGCGGCAGATCCCACCAGCCCAACCGTAACAGGTTTAATACCGTCGAATGCCGCCGAGATCCATTTGTTTTGTCTGAAAGCCTGAATAAAACGTACAATAGCATACATAACAACCAGCGAAGGCAGGCTTACGGCAAAAGTGGCCAGCATAGATCCCCACACATTGCCGGTCACCGTGTAGCCAACATAGGTGGCCATATTGATACCGATAGGGCCGGGAGTGACTTGAGAAATGGCCACCATGTCGGTAAATTCAGCGTGACTGACCCACTGATGCTTCAGTACCATTTCGTGCTCGATAAGCGAAAGCATGGCATATCCTCCTCCGAAATTGAAGAAGCCTATTTTTAAGTAGGTAATGAATAATTGCCAGTAGATCATGTTTGCTTTCTTTTTGCGATCGAAAACCAGACTATACCGCCTATGGCGCCTAGAAGGATAATCCAGACGGGGTTCACTCCCAGAAAGCCCACTAAAATAGCTGTGCCAATGGGAATAAACATGGTTTTAAGGGTAATATGGGCTGATTTTGCCAATCGAAAGATGGGTGCAGCAATCAAAGCGACTACTGCCGGCCGTACACCTTTAAAGATGCTTTCAACCACAGGATTATCCCTGAAAGAAGTAAAAACGGACGCTATAAGCAGGATGATCAGGAAGGAAGGCAGCACTGCCCCCAGACTGGCCAAATACATGCCGGATTTTCCTCTGGCCTTGTAGCCAACCGAAACGGCGATATTCATCGCGATAATTCCCGGAGCACTTTGGGCCAGGGCCAGCAGTTCCAAAAATTCTTCCCGGTCGAACCAGCCTTTTTTATCGATCAATTCTTTTTCTATAAGCGGAATCATAGCGTAACCTCCGCCTATGGTGAAAGCTCCCAGCTTTAGAAAAGTGAAGAACAGCTCGCTTAAGCCTGCCTTTATACCAGTTTCTTTTCTATCCATTTCCTGGCGTTGACAAAGGCCTCTATCCATGGTGTTACCTCGTCTGTTTTGCTTCTGTCGGCCGGGTAGTGAGCCCATTGCCAGGGGAAGATAGCTCTTTCGAAATGAGGCATCATGGCCAGGTGCCTGCCGTTGGTCGAACAAATGGCGACTGTTGAAAACTTTGATCCGTTCGGATTGCCCGGATAGGCTTCGTAATTGAATTTGGCTACGATATGGTACTTATCTTCGGTATAAGGCAAATCAAACCTACCTTCTCCGTGAGCTACCCAAATGCCCAGTTTACTGCCGGACAAAGAACCGAACATAACGGAATGATTGTCGGGAATAATCGCGGAAACAAATCCCGATTCAAACTTTTGCGAACTGTTGCGCACCATCCTGGGTTTATCCTTGTGTTCGGGATAAATCAGGTCGAGAGCAACCATACATTGGCAGCCGTTGCAGACGCCCAGACTCAAGGTGTCGGGACGGGCGTAAAAGGCATCCAGGCTCTTCTTGGCTGTGGGGTTGAATAAAAAGCCTCCGGACCAACCCTTAGCCGGCCCCAGGACATCGGAATTGGAAAAGCCTCCCACGAAGACGAGCATGTTGATATCTTCGAGTGTTTCCCGGCCCGACATTAGGTCGGTCATGTGGACATCCTTGACATCAAAACCGGCCAGGTGGAGGCAATAAGCCATTTCGCGGTCGCCGTTGACTCCTTTTTCGCGTATGATGGCGGCTTTGATGCCGCTGCGGCCTTTGCGGTCGGGAGAAATACCGTATTGAAGGAAGCTACCCTTGAAATTCTTGTCGAACTTAAATTCCAACGGCTGTTTTTTGTAATTGGAATAACGTTCCAGTGCTGCTTTTTCTCCGCTTTGCTTGCGATCGAATAAGTAGGAGGGACGATACCAGATATCGCGCAAGGCGTCGATGTCCTGTTGTATTCTTTTGTCTTCCAACTGTATATTGAGTTTGCGTTCGGGGATATAGTTACCCAGACGGCAGAAACGGATACCGGCTTGTGTCAGGTATTCCTCGGTTTTTTCGGGATTCTTTACCTGGATAAGCACAGAAGGATTTTCGGCAAAAAGCAAGTGGATCAGATCGTTGTTGCTTTCGTGCAGGCCGGCCAGGGAATTTAAATCAATGTCGAGTCCTCCGTTTGCATTGGGGAAGCACATTTCGAGAAGAGCTGTTATAAGACCTCCGGCCGAAATGTCGTGCCCGGCAGTAATCAAACCTTTTTCCAGCATACTTTGCACGGTGTTGAAAGCGGCGCGAAAATAAGCTGCGTTCTTCACCCGGGGCACTTCGTTGCCCAGTTTGTTCAGGCTTTGAGCCAGGGCTGAGCCTCCGAGCTTGGGCAGATCTTCCGAGAAATCAATGTAGTAAAGCGGGTAATCGTTTTGGGGTTTTATTACGGGAGTAACGATTTTGCGGATATCCGAAACCTCGGCTCCTGCCGAAATAATAACCGTACCCGGAGAGAACACCTTCTCCTTGTCGTACTGTTGGGTCATCGAGAGGGAATCCTTTCCGGTAGGGATATTGATACCCAGAGCTATGGAAAAGTCACTGGCGGCTTGTACTGCCTTGTACAGGCGTGCATCTTCGCCCGGATTCTTGCAGGGCCACATCCAGTTGGCCGAAAGTGAAACAGCGGAGAGATTGCCGCTCAGGGGAGCCCACACAATGTTGGTAAGCGCTTCGGCAATAGCAAGCACAGAGCCGGCTTCCGGATCGATTATGGCTGCCTGGGGAGCATGCCCGATCGAAGTGGCAATACCCGACTTGCCTCTGTAATCGAGCGCAACAGCTCCTAAATTACAAACAGGAAGCTGTATTTCGCCGGCGCATTGCTGACAGGCCACCTTGCCGGTCACCGAGCGGTCTACTTTATTGGTGAGCCAGTCTTTGCAGGCAACGGCATCGAGCTGTAAAACCCGTTGAATATATTCATTTAGTTTGGCCGGATCGTAATTTAGAGCGCTGAACGATTCGTCGACGGTTTGGTCGGTAATAACCGTGCGCGGTGCTTTACCAAACATATGGTCGAGTTGCAAATCTATGGGGCGGTCTCCGTTTTTCTCTTTAAAAACCAGACGCATGTCGCCGGTGGTTTCGCCCACTACGTACATCGGGGCACGCTCGCGGCCGGCAATCCGGCGAATAAGATCTAAATCTTCTTCATTCACCAGCAATCCCATTCTTTCCTGGCTTTCGTTCCCGATTATTTCTTTGGCCGAGAGGGTGGGATCGCCTATGGGCAATTTATCCATTTCGATAATACCTCCGGTGGATTCCACCAGTTCCGAAAGGCAGTTCAGATGTCCGCCGGCTCCGTGATCGTGTATGGAGACAATGGGATTTTGATCGGATTCGGCCAAAGCCCTGATGACGTTGGCTACTCTTTTTTGCATTTCAGGGTTGGCTCTTTGTACTGCGTTCAGTTCTATAGCGTTGGAGAATTTCCCTGTGTCCACCGACGAAACTGCTCCTCCGCCCATCCCGATGCGGTAATTGTCTCCACCCAACACCACTATTTTTTGTCCCGCATGGGGAGTTTCTTTCAGCGCATTTTTTTTGTTGGCATAGCCTACTCCTCCGGCCAGCATGATGACCTTGTCGTAGGCGTATTTCTTTTGATTTTCTTCGTGCTCAAAGGTCAGTAAGGATCCGCAGATCAGGGGCTGGCCAAATTTGTTGCCGAAATCGCTGGCTCCGTTTGAGGCTTTGAGCAGGATCTGTTCCGGGGTTTGGTAAAGCCAGGGTCTTGCCTGTAGGGCTTGTTCCCAACTGCGGTTTTTGTCGTTGCGGGTATAGGCGGTCATGTAAACTGCTGTGCCGGCGATCGGTAATGAAGCCTTGCCGCCGCCCAGACGATCTCTGATTTCTCCGCCGGTTCCGGTGGAGGCTCCGTTGAAGGGTTCTACTGTAGTGGGGAAGTTGTGGGTTTCGGCTTTGAGCGAAATCACCGATTCAATGTCGCGGGTTTCGAAAAAATCGGCCTTGTCTCCGCTGGCGGGAGCAAATTGTTCAATGCGGGGGCCCTGGTTGAAAGCCACGTTATCTTTATAAGCAGAAACCAATTTATTGGGATTGGTTTCCGAAGTTTTGCGAATCAATTTAAACAGGGAATCCTGTTTGGTTTCTCCGTCAATGGTAAATGTACCATTAAAAATTTTATGCCTGCAATGTTCGGAATTGACTTGAGAAAAACCGAAAACTTCGCTGTCGGTAAGGTCGCGGCCAATTTTTTCGGATACTTTTTCCAGGTATTCTATTTCATCGGGACTTAAAGCCAGGCCTTCCTGTTCGTTGTAGGCGGCAATATCTTGAATGTAAAGTATGGGTTCGGGTTTTTTGTCAATACTGAACACTTTCTGATCCAGCGTTTTGTAAACGCGTTGCAACATAGGATCGTGTTCGGCTTTATCGCTGGCTACGGGAGTAAATTCTTCGATGCGGACGATGTCTTTAACACCGAGATTCAGAGCTATTTCTACGGCATTGGTACTCCAGGGGGTAATCATCTCGCGCCTCGGGCCGATAAAAACGCCTTCGATTTGTGGAGAATTCAGGTATTGGGCCTGGTTAAACAACCAAGTCAGTTTACTGCTTTCCTCTTGGGAAAAATTGCGGTCGGCTTGCACAGCAAGCACGTTTCCGGTGGGGGTTTTAAAGAAATGAATCATAGGGGGATGGTTTACAGCAGGACTCTCAAAATCCTGCTGCAAAGGTAGCTAAAAATTCAACATACGAACTTATATTTGCAATCAAGAATAGCCGGTTTTTATGAAGAAACAAACCTCCTTACCTTTAATTCAGTCTTTAGATGCTCTAAGCTTTGAATCGGAAAGTGATGGCATACGTAAATTGCTCTACGAGCAGGGTTCCGCACTGAAGCTGGACTGCCTCAACTGGCCGAAGGATTTTCCTTATGCTCCCAAAACCCTGCTTTGGCTGGGAAGGAGCGAGTCCGGCATTTATCTGCATTTTGTGGTCGAGGAAATAGAAAAAAGAATAAATCACCACTGCGACAATGCTCCTGTCTGGGAAGACAGCTGTGTTGAATTTTTTGTTGCCCTGCCCTCTGAAAACCATTATTATAACTTCGAATTTAACTCGTTGGGTTGTTGCCTGGCAGCCAGACGGAAAAGCCGTGAAGACTACGTGCTTTTCGGTCATGAACAACTGGCATTGATCAAACGCTGCCCCGGGGGTGAATCTGTCAGCCCCGACGCTGTCGTCGCCGGATCTGCCAAACAACAGGTGTTTAAACCGGGGATTGCCGACAAGACCGCTGAGCTTTTTCCGGAGGCTGGCGACAAGCCTGCTGAGCTTATCCACGGCACTTCTGACGAGACAGCCGAATTTTTTCCGGAGAGAGCCGACAAGACCGCCGGACTTTTCCCGGAGGGCGTTGGCAAGCCTGGCCTGGTTTGGTCTCTGACGGTATATATACCCTTTAGGTTATTGGGTGTCAATTGCAAGAGTTTACCTTCTGTTTTGCGAGCAAATTTTTATAAGTGTTGTTCGGCCTGTTCCGAAAAACATTACCTGAGCTGGAGCCCTGTTCATTCAGCAAAACCTGATTTTCACCGTCCGGAGGATTTTGGATTCTTATTTATCGGAGAGTAGTAACAGTGTGGTGAGTCGATAACATAGCTCGGAGCCAAACAAATCTGTAAGCTATCTTTAGAGATTGTACTCGGACAATATAGATTATCTGTCAGTCCAAAGCCAGGGGCGAAGCTGCCTCCCAAATACGGCCATTGCTTTTTTTGAGACCGGCAATTTTGGTGTAGAAGTCGTGGTAAAAGACCAGTCCGGCCTGTAACTCGCAGGCTTCTTCCAAAAGCCGCATTTTTTCTTCCACGGCCAGTAAGGCGTGATTGTCCACGGCTGCAATACAGCCCTGTGCAATATGGGTAGCCATTGGGACCACATCGCCGGAGAAAATAAGATTACCACGTTCCGTGCGGATAAAGGAGACTATCTGATCGTAGGTATGACCTTGATAGAGTTTAAGTTCCAGACCCGGAAACAAGACCTGGTCTTTGTCGATAAGATGTAACTTGCCGGCATCTTTCACGGCCTGCATGTTTTCGGGCAGATAGGCATCGGCTTCCCAACTGGAGGGTTGCAGGGAATTTTTCCACTGAGCTGTGCTTGCCCAGTGTCGGGCCCTGGGAAAGCAAAGTTCAAGTTCTCCATTCTCCCCTTCCCTTGTGCAGCCTCCGCAATGGTCAAAGTGCAGATGACTCAGCACCACATCGGTGATTTGCATGGCATCGTAGCCTTTGCTTTTTAGGGCATCTCTGATGTCGATCAGTTCGCGAAAGCGGTAATAAGCCATACCTCTGAGTTGTTTGTTTCCCACCCCGGTATCAAAGAGCACTTTTCGTTCGCCAAAATCAACAAAAAGGCAACGCATACTCAAAGGACTGCGATTTTCCCGGTCGGCCGGGTATTTTTTTGACCAGACTTTTTGGGACATGATTCCGAACATGGCTCCTGCCTCGGTCGAAAAAAAGCCCGTGTCTATGCTGAAGAAGTTCATATATTTACCTAATTTTGCGACAAAGTTATAAAAATTATGACGCGGAAAGTAGTTCTTATTACCGGAGCCAACGGCCAATTGGGTAGTGAAATAAGATTGTTGGAAAATCAATATCCTCAATTTGCGTTCACTTTTACCGACATTCAGGAGTTGGATTTGCAAAACTCCCAAGCAGTTTTTGACTGCTTCAGCCGGTTGAAGCCGGATTATTTAATCAATTGTGCCGCTTATACGGCTGTAGATAAGGCAGAAAGTGACGTAGAGCTGTGTTATTCCATAAACAGTGCTGCAGTCAGAAACCTTGCCTTAGCTGCTAAGCAACAGAATACTATTGTTTTGCATGTTTCCACGGACTATGTTTTTGATGGGAAACAAGCCAGGCCTTATCGCGAAAACGATGCGGTTTGTCCTGTTTCGGTCTATGGCAAGAGTAAATTACAGGGGGAGCAGGTGTTGAATGAAATCTGTCCTTCTTCTTCGGTGATAGTTCGTACCGCTTGGCTTTATTCTGCGTTTGGAAACAATTTTGTAAAGACCATGATTCGTTTGGGGCGGGAAAAATCGGAACTCAGAGTGGTGAATGATCAATGGGGCAGCCCTACCTATGGGGCCGATCTGGCGGAGGCTTTGATGAAAATCGTATTAAGCGCCGAAGACGGGCATTTTACCCCTGGTATCTATCATTTCAGTAACGAGGGAAAATGTTCCTGGTACGAATTTGCTCAAAAGATTCATCAACTGGCCGGAATTACAAATTGTAAAATAATACCGGTGACCACTGCCGAATATCCTACGGCGGCCCAAAGGCCCTCCTTCAGCCTGCTGGACAAAAGCAAAATCCGCAAGGATTACGGAGTGGCTGTTCCCTTGTGGACAGACAGTCTGGAGACTTGTTTGTCGAAATTTAATAACTGTATTTAAATCTGTACAATGAAAAATGTTCAATTAAAAAAACAAGGCGGAGCGATATGGTTTCTTGTTGTAAGCACGCTTTTATTTGCCGCCTGTGGACAAAAAACCACTAAACCTCTTTCGGTTCGCATGGCCGAAAGCGAAATGATCAGGACTCCCGTACCAACCGATTTGGACGGATGCGAGGGTCGGCTCAAATGGAATTATACGCACGGATTGGAGTTGCTGGCTTTTATGGATTTATACGATGCGAGTGGAGATGAGCGTTTCTGGAATTATGCCGCCCGTTATGCCGATACCATGATCAACGCGCAGGCCGAGATTGTTTCCTATAAAAAGACCAACTATAATATCGACCATATCTGCCCCGGCCGGATTTTGTTCCGCATGTACGACAGAACTGGAGAAGCTAAGTACAAAATGGCTATGGACACCTTGTTTTCGCAGTTGCAAACACACCCACGCACCTCCGACGGAGGTTTCTGGCATAAAAAAGTGTATCCTTATCAAATGTGGCTGGACGGTTTGTACATGGGGCAGCCTTTTTATGCGGAATACATTAGCCGCTATGTCGATGCTTCAAATCAGCAAGACTTATTTGAGGACGTTGTTCACCAGTTTGTCACTGTGGGTAAACACACCTACGATGCTGTCACCGGAGTGTACAGGCATGGCTGGGATGAAAGCCGCGCTATGTTTTGGGCAGATAAGGAAACAGGACAATCGGCCCATTGCTGGGGCAGAGGTTTGGGCTGGTATGTAATGGGCCTGGTGGATGCTTTGGATTACATACCGGGACAAGAACAGCGTCAGGCTTTGATCGATATTCTCAAGGAGATATACGAGGTGCTGCCAAAATACGCAGATCCCCAAACCGGCATGTGGTATCAGGTTTTGGAGTTGCCCGAAAGGGAGGGTAATTATCAGGAATCTACCGCATCCATCATGTTTGTGTATGGCCTGCTCAAAGGGGTTAAAACAGGGGTTTTTGATGCCTCTTACCGTGAAACGGCTCTGCAATGGTACGAGAAGTTCGTGGATCGTTTTGTAAAAGAGAATCCCGACGGGACCATCAGCATTACCGACTGTTGTGCGGGTGCAGGACTGGGCGGTTCACAAAATCGCAGTGGAAAATACGATTATTACATCAACGAAACCATTATCATCGAAAACGACTGCAAGGCCGTGGGTCCATTTATTCAGGCATCGTTGATATACGAGGAATTCAAGTCCGAAAGACAGCAATAAAGTTCAGAGCATCCAAAAAGTTGCGACTTAGAGCTTTGAAAGCAAAAACAAATTGTATCTTTGCCAATCCTTTTATAAGGACAGTTTTTAATAGGATAATAAGTTAATTTAGATCTAAATTTTATGTCAAAAGTAAGTGTAATAGGAGTAGGAAATGTAGGTGCAACTTATGCGAGCATAATGACCATCAACGAAGTAGCAGATGAAATTGTCCTCTTGGACGTTAAAGAAGGGATTGCAGAGGGCAAAGCTCTCGACATGAAACAAGCATCCTGTTTGATGAGTATAGACACCAGAATTTCAGGCACTACTGGAGATTATTCTAAAACGGCCGGTTCTGATGTGGTAGTGATTACTTCGGGTATTCCTCGTAAACCCGGGATGAGCAGAGAAGAACTTATTGGTGTTAATGCCGGTATAGTGAAAGACGTTGTATCTAATGTCTTAAAGTATTCTCCCGATGCCATACTGGTTATCATCAGTAATCCCATGGACACTATGACTTACCTGGTCCAGAAAACATCGGGCCTTCCAAAAAATCGAATTATTGGAATGGGAGGAGTTTTAGACAGTTCCCGTTTTAAAACCTATTTGAGCATGGCTCTGGGTGATGTTAACCTGAACGACATCCAGGCTTGTGTGATTGGCGGACATGGAGACACCACCATGATTCCTCTTACCCGGTACGCCACTTACAAGGGCATTCCGGTTTCGGAATTTCTTAGCGAAGAAACTTTGAATAAGGTTGCAGCCGACACTATGGTTGGTGGAGCAACACTTACCAAATTGCTGGGCACTTCGGCCTGGTATGCTCCAGGAGCTGCCGGAGCTTACCTGGTAGAATCCATTTTGCACGACCAGAAAAAGGTGTTGCCATGCAGCGTTTACCTCGAAGGCGAATACGGGCAAAAAGACATTTGCATAGGTGTTCCGGTAGTTATTGGTAAAAATGGCTGGGAGAAAGTCGTTGACTTCAAACTTAACGCCGCGGAACAGGCTTTGTTCGATAAAAGCGCTGAGGCTGTTCGGTCTACCAACAAAGTACTGAGCTCTGTACTGTAATTTTATCGACAGTGTCTCATAAGTGCCCAACTGCTGCGTTACTTTCGATATTCAGGCTCAGTCACATACTTCAGTATGCTCCTTTGCCCTCAATCTCAGCCCTTGCATTTGGACGCTTCTAAGACACCTAATGGTTTTGTGCTTGAATAGTTAATTTTGAGACATCCCCTTTTAATTTTTAAAATGCTGAAAACATCCGATATCTGCCGGAAAATGGCGTTTAGCCTTGTTGTGCTGTTTTGTTGCGGAACGGCCCAAAGGTTGTGTGCCCAGCGGGATAGCATCGATCAATCCGGCGAACGTTTTATACAGCTTTTGCAAACTTCCGAAAAAAACAAGGGCACGGTACGGATTTTTCAAGACAGGCGCATTGTAGACTTAGTTGGCAGTAAGCAAATGTCGGCCAACATAATCAAAGACGGAGACAAAACCCTGGTCAGCTTGAATGGCTGGCGTATTCAAATATTTTCTGGTAATAATCAGGCTACTGCCAAAGAAGAAGCTTTCAGCAAGGAGGCTTTAGTGAAGGCCAAACTGCCTGATTTGAACACATATGTCATTTATAACGCTCCTTTCTGGAGGGTGCGTGTCGGAGATTTTTTTACTTACGAAGAAGCTTATGAGGTCTTACTCGATCTGAGAAGGAGTTTCGTGTTCGGACGCGAAATGTCGATAGTTCGCGAAAAAATACAGGTTGAACCTTAGCTGAGAAAGCTATTATACTTAAAGTCGGGATAAAGAACTAAGTCTATGATAGATAAACGATTAATTCTTGGAACTGAACCTAATCCTGTTCAGGATGAAATAGCCGGACATTACTTGGAAATTTTACGTTTGCTGGGAGAAGACCCGGAACGTGAAGGTTTGTTGAAAACACCGAAGCGCATAGCCAAAGCCATGCAATTTCTTACTTACGGTTATCAGTTGGATCCCGAAGAAGTGTTGAGATTGGCCAAATTTCATGAGGAATACCGGCAAATGGTTATTGTCAGGGACATAGATTTTTATTCCTTGTGCGAACACCACATGCTGCCCTTTTACGGTAAAGCCCATGTGGCTTATATTCCTAATCAGCATATTACAGGTCTGAGTAAGATTGCCCGGGTGGTGGATATTTTTTCACGCCGCTTGCAGTTGCAGGAACGCATGACTACGCAGATCAAAGAATGCATTCAGAAAACCCTCAATCCTCTGGGGGTGATGGTTGTGATTGAGGCACAACATCTTTGTATGCAAATGCGGGGAGTTGAAAAACAAAATTCAGTTGCTGTTACTTCCGATTTTACCGGTGTCTTTAACCAGGCAAAGACCAGGCAGGAATTTATGAATCTGATCGGAAGGTAAGTAGCTCCAATGCAGTTTGCTGTTGAATAAAAGGCCATGAAAAAGAATTATTCCATTTGCGTGTTGGACGCTTTTACCTCCAATCCCGGAGACTTGTCCTGGGATGCTCTTCGTCAATTCGGGGAATTGCAGGTGTACGAGCGCAGTCCCGAGGAAAAAGTTATTGAGCGGGCGAAAGATGCCGACATTTTGTTGACTAACAAAGTGATTCTGGACGAGGATCTGATAAAAAAACTGCCAAGGCTTAAGTATATCGGAGTACTGGCTACCGGTTATAATGTAGTTGACATACACGCTGCAAAAGCCCACAACATAGTGGTGACCAATATTCCTGCTTACAGCACCGATTCGGTGGCCCAGATGGTGTTTGCTCACGTACTGAACATATACAACCAAGTACAATATCACGCGCAGGAAGTGAAAAAAGGCCGTTGGTCGGGGTGCCGTGATTTTTCTTTTTTCGATAAACCTTTGATGGAACTCAAAGGCAAAACAATGGGTATTGTGGGTTTGGGTAGAATAGGAATGGCTACTGCCCAATTGGCCCTGGCTTTTGGAATGGAAGTTATTGCATTGACAAGCAAGACCAAAGACGATTTACCTGCCGGTATTTCTCCGGTCAGTGAAGATGAATTGTTTCGCAAAAGCGATGTGCTGAGCCTGCATTGCCCCCTAACACCCGAAAACAAGGGTTTTGTGCAAAAGGAAAAATTGGCTTTAATGAAAACAGGAGCTATACTGGTAAATTTAAGCCGGGGGCCATTGGTTAACGAAGAAGACCTTGCTTGGGCTTTGAATAACGACAGACTCTATGCAGCAGCTGTTGATGTATTATCTAAAGAACCTCCATGCTCCGACAACCCCTTACTGGCAGCTAAGAACTGTTACATCACCCCTCACATTGCCTGGGCAACCAAAGAAGCCCGGGCGCGTTTGATTGCCCAGGCAGTCGAAAACGTCAGAGCCTTCGTGGAAGGCCATCCGATTAACCGAATCGATTAATTCTACTTCCTGTTAGTTTTTTTATCCGAAGTGTTACGAACAACCTTCTTCTTTTCTTCAGGATAGGCTATTCGTGTATGATAAATGCTTTTTAATTTTTGTTTAAAGACCGATTTAATGATCTCCAATTCCTGGAAGGTAATGGGTACATTTTTATAAGCCCCTTCCTGAATTTGCCGGCCGATCAGCTTCTCCACCAGTTCTGAAATGCTGCTTTCGGAATATTCCGTTAAACTATGCGAAGCGGCCTCAATGGTATCGGCCATCATCAGAATAGCTGTCTCTTTAGAAAAAGGATTTGGGCCCGGATAATAAAATGCTTCTTTTGGAGGCTCCTGGCCGGGATGTTCGTTTTTGTAGATAGTGTAGAAATAGCGAGTCGGTCCGGTGCCGTGATGAGTAGCAATAAAGTCTTTCACCACTTTGGGCAGGTGGTATTGATTGGCCAGTTTGAGACCATTGTTGACATGATCCACTATTATTTTGGCTGCTTTTTCTGTTTCCATTTGGTCTAAGGGATTTTGTCCGTTTGCCTGGTTTTCGGTAAAATAGGCGGGATTTTGCATTTTGCCCAGGTCGTGATACAAGGCCCCTGTTCTTACCAGTTGTGCATTGGCGTTTATTTCCTGAGCGGCGGCGGCAGCCAGGTTGGAAACTTGCATGGAATGTTGGAAAGTGCCCGGAGAGCTTTCCGAAAACAAGCGGAGCAAGGGGGAGTTAATGTTGGAGAGCTCCATTAGAGTGACATTGGAAGTATAGCCGAATATCCATTCAAACAAATATATCAGGAGGTAGGCGGTGAACATCAGTACTGCGTTAATGGCAAAAAGGACATACATTTGCCATTGAAGTTGATTGGGCGCTCCCTCTTGAATAAAAGCTATGCCGGTGTAAAATACCGAATAGCAGACAAAACTCCAGACGATACACAAAAACAATTGTGAACGCTGAGTAAGCTCTTTGAGTGAGAGGACAACAGCCATACCAACAGTGAGTTGCAGCGTTAAAAACTCAAAGGGGAAGGGAGCAATGACAGAACAGATTAATACGGTGATGAGATGGGTGAAATAAGCCGTTCTGGCATTGAAGAAGGTACAGATTATCACAGGCAGTATGGCATAGGGAATCATATAAAGATTCAAGGTACTGTTTCTCTCCACTAAGGCGCTCAATAAACTCAGACTTGTGACAAGAATCAGTAAAAAGAGGATGTTGTGGGTTTTGTTGTAGATTTCGGGTGTAAAATACCTAATAAATAGGAACAGCATCAAAAACAGGCCGGCCACCCATATAATCTGGCCGGTCAGCACCCAGTTTTCCGTTGAATTTATATTACGTTCTTCTGCTGCCTTTTTTAATGAAGACAGTTTTAGAAAAGTTATAGCGTTAACAATTTCGCCTTTATCAATGATGCGTTCTCCTCGCTGGACCAATCCCGAGGTTTCAGACAGCTCACCAATCATTGCTTCTTTCGATTGTTCAGAAGTTTCCCGATCATAGCTTAGGTTTTCCCGGAGGTATTCCTCTATCTTGCATATTCTGACTAAGGTATCTCGATGTATACGTGCCGGCAAGTTGCTCAAAATGGCAGAATAGGCTTCTTTAATAGTGAAAACCGAAGACAGATCGCGGGTTTCGGCTATAGGCTTAGTAACCATCAGCAGCGATTTCAACTTTTCCTTTTGGAATTCGTTTCGGACGGAAGCCGAAATGATACCGGCTCCATAGACCAGGGCAAGTTGATCGTTTATATAAGTTTTGTAACGTGGGGGTACGGTAGCTCTTAAGTACAAGTCGTAATTGCGGTTGAAGTTACCAATCATTTCTGTTGAGACCGTTGCATCCACTACAACGTAAGGTTTGTGCGTCCTCAACAGACTGTCTTTTTCGGCAGCCAGTTCTTTCTGGTCTTTAATAACGGGGAAACTGTAGGGAGCCGTGAGCAAGCCGTAGCGCCAAGGTTTGCCTTCTTGAAACTGATAGCGGAATCTGCCTTCTCTGGGGAAAGCGTAAAGGATCAGGCCGGCTGCAACAACGAAAAGGAAGATTTTGAATATCGTGGATGCAGTATTTAGTTTAGGTTTAAATTTAGCCATGACTTTCAATTTGATTTTTCGGCCGGAAGCCTGTGAACAGGGGCGAAAATTACAAAAAAAACCCTTGGCGGCAATAACTAAGGCCGAATTTTAAAAATATCTTGTACTTTTGCCCTCAAAATGTTTGTGTTATGTCTGAATCCAATACTGTCCGTGTCCGTTTTGCTCCCAGCCCTACCGGTCCTCTGCACATAGGAGGCGTAAGGACCGCTCTTTATAATTATTTATTTGCCCGCCACGCCGGCGGCACCATGATTTTACGCATAGAAGATACCGACAGCAAACGTTATGTACCCGGATCCGAAGCATACATTGTGGAAGCACTGCAATGGCTCAATATCCAAATTGACGAGGGTGTTTCGCAGGGAGGCAACTATGGCCCTTACCGTCAATCGGAACGGAAAGAAATTTACAAAAAATACATAGATCAATTGCTCGAACAAGACAAGGCCTATCTGGCTTTTGATTCTCCCGAACAGCTTGAGGCAAAACGAGCAGAAGACCCTAATTTTCAATACGATGCTTCAAGCCGATTGAGCATGATCAACTCACTTACTTTGTCTGCTACCCAAGTCGAGGAAAGATTGCAGGGAGGTGAAGATTATACCGTTCGTTTCAAGATAGAACCCGATCGTAGCATAGAGGTGCAAGATATGATCAGAGGAAGGGTGGTTTTTAATTCGAGTGTTCTGGACGACAAGGTTTTGTACAAGTCGGCCGATCAATTGCCCACCTACCACCTGGCCAATGTGGTGGACGATCATTTGATGAAAATCAGCCATGTGATCAGGGGAGAAGAATGGTTGCCCTCCACCCCTTTGCATGTTTTACTGTACGAAGCCCTTGGTTGGGACAAACAAATGCCCCTCTTTGCTCATTTACCCTTGTTGCTCAAACCCGATGGCAAAGGGAAACTGAGCAAGCGTGACGGAGACCGTCTGAATTTTCCGGTTTTTCCCCTAAACTGGGAAGATCCTCAAAGCGGAGAAATAAGCAAAGGTTATCGCGAAGCCGGCTATTTCCCCCAGGCAATCATCAATTTTCTCGCGTTGTTGGGCTGGAATCCCGGAGACAATAGGGAGATGTTTTCGATGGATCAATTGATAGAAGCTTTTACCATAGAACGTTGCAGCAAAAGCGGAGCCAAGTTCGATTACGAAAAAGCCCGCTGGTTCAACCATCAATATATGCAGGAGCTGGACAACAGTACCTTGGCAGAGATTTTGTTACCCTTGATAGAAGCAAAAGGATACAAAACATCTCGCGGTTTTGTCGAGGCCATTTTGGTCCATATTAAGGAAAGAATGGTTTTCCCGCAAGATTTTTGGGATCAGGCTGCCTATTTTTTTGTCGCCCCCGATCAATACGATGCCAAGACGGTGGCCAAACGTTGGAAGCCAGAATCTGCAGCCCAGCTTACCGAATTAGGCGACTTGCTCGAACGCATCAGCGATTATTCCGATGCCGAAGCCATCGAAAGCGAAGTGAAAGCCTGGATAGAACAAAAATCATACAAAATGGGTTTGATTATGAATGCCTTCCGCTTAGCCTTGGTGGGCGAAGGCAAGGGTCCGGGCATGTTTGACATCGTCTGCCTGCTGGGGAAAGAAGAAACGCTACAGCGTTTACGTAAAGCCATAATAACGCTGGGCTAGTACGATTTGTTGTTAATTAATCTGCTTATTATGTATCGCCTTCTTTTTTCGCTTTATGTAGCTTTGTTCCACATAGTTGCGCTTTTTTACAAAAAAGCCGGTAAAATAGTCAAAGGCCAACGAGACAGTTGGGATATCTTGAAAAACCTGAATCCCAAAAAGAATTATCTTTGGTTTCATGCCTCTTCGCTGGGCGAGTTTGAACAGGGACGCCCGTTGATGGAGGCTATTACCCGTACGTATCCCCAGTATTCTGTCTTGTTGACTTTTTATTCACCCTCGGGTTTTGAGGTGCAAAAAAACTACCGGGGAGCCGATGCGGTTTGTTACCTGCCTTTCGATACGATGTGTAACGTCAGGCGTTTTATAGAATTGGTACAGCCCAAAGCTGCCTTTTTTATTAAGTATGAATTCTGGCCCCATTATCTGAAAGAATTAAATAAAGAGGGTGTTCCTGTTTACCTTGTTTCCGGCGTGTTTCGCAAGAACCAGTTGTTTTTTAAACCTTGGGGTGGATTTTATCGTAGACTGCTCAAATACTTCAGTGCTTTCTTTGTTCAAAACGAAACTTCCAAGGTCTTACTTAACTCTATAGGTGTGAACAACAAGGTTTTCATCACCGGCGATACCCGCTGCGACCGCGTTATAGACATAGCGACTCATGCTCCCGAACAAGAACTGATAAAGGAATTTGCCCATGATTCTATGGTGTTGGTCGCCGGCAGCACCTGGCCCGAAGACGAAGAAATACTAATTCCCTACATAAATAATGTACACACGGAATGGAAACTGATCATTGCTCCGCATGAAATTGACGAAAATCGTCTTAGGGGGATAGAAAAGCTTCTGAATCGGCCCTTTGTACGCTATTCGACAATGAAAAACGAAGACGCAGGCCAGGTTGAATGCATCATTATCGACAGTTTTGGACTATTGTCTTCGGTATATCGTTACGGGCAGGCAGCATATATAGGGGGCGGTTTTGGAGTCGGCATACACAACACTTTGGAAGCTGCCGTTTATGGCATCCCGGTTTTGTTTGGTCCCAATCATACTAAATTCGAAGAAGCGCTGGCTTTGATCGAGGCAGGAGCCGCCTTTTGCGTAAATTCTCAAAATGATTTGGAAGACAAGTTGGATACATTCCTCGCGAGCAACAAGACTCTGACTCAGGCCGGAGAAAATGCCCGGAATTATGTAAGAGAAAAATCGGGAGGCACCGCTAAAATTCTGGATGTCCTGAAAACCGAATTGTTTAAGGCTTAGTTACTTCCTCAACCGGAAGCGGTTCAGAATGTTTTTTATGAGCGTATTGGCATCTTCGGAAATTCTCCATAAATAAGTCAATAAAACACCTGAACCGAGCAATATAGAGCTTTTAACGACAGCGTCGATCACTTGAGCATAAACTACCTTTAGAGGTAATTTCAAAAATAAGGGGGTCAGGAAGCTCGTCCACAACCGGTCGCACAAGAACAGCAACAAAACCAATAAGACAACCTGAGCTTGTTTCCATGAAAAAATGGAGGTTTTTATTTTCCAGCGCACCAAACTAAGCAACAAAAAATAAAAAATCAGATACGACAACAAAGAAGCTATTGCAGCTCCGTTCATGCCCCAGACCGGTATCAGTGAATTGTTGAGAATAATTGCGCTGGTCGTCAAAATAACAGTTAAGATGAGCGATACGTAGTAAAATTTTGAGTAGCGCAACACGATTTCACTCACATTAAAAACAGAATTCAACAATCGACTCAGTCCAAGGATAAATACCACCCATTTTCCCGCCGCATAAATTTCCCCATTGGGTAAAAGCTCGAAAATCAAGTCGATATTAATCCAGATAGCCAAAAAGATAAAGAAGCCCCCCAGCAACTGATGTAAAGAAATACTCTTACATAGGGCGTTTATTCTTGTGAAATCTTGATCTTTTATGGCCTGAGAGATGTGTGGCCCCGAAATGGTACCCAACGATCTGTAAGGCATTTCAATCATGGAAGCCATATAGCCTGCAATAGCAAAGATGCCGGCAAAATTCAAGCCCATCTTGGCGCTGATGAAAAAAGAATTGATGCTGGGAGCGATAACGCCTCCTAAGGCCGCTGCGATTAAAAATAAGGTGTAAAGGAGATAATCCTTGACCAGCGATTTCTTCAAAAACTTAAAATCAGGTTTGAGAGAAATTTTTTTAAGGCTGAATATATAAACGATGTTTAAAATGGTTGCTATGCCGTATACCGAGCTGAAAGCAATAATAAAACCATCCAGACTGATCAGATCGAAGGCATAAAGGAGATAGGCAGCCAGCGACAATAGCCTGACGACTACTTCCCTGATAAATTTAGGCACCACAATTCTGAGAAGCAAATTGGAATTCACCTCAAAAACAGACATGTAAAGTAAGAAGAACCCTACCGGAAAGATAAAGTTGTAGTAATCGACAAACAACGGGGAATTCTCGGCAAAGAACCCCGAAATGGGCTCTTTAAGCAACCAGAATAGTATACCGTAGATTAAAAAGCCTATAAAAGGGACAACCAGGGTCCAAAAAAAGAATCCATGATCTTTTTCTCCTTCTTTGAAATAGGGATAATAGCGTATGGCCGATGAGGTGGTGCCTAATTGAGCAAGACCGGCAAATACGGTGGCGGCGTCGACCAACACACGTGTCAGCCCTATCTCTTCGGCCGTAAGGAAATTGGTAAGGACAAAAAAAGTGGTGAAAAAGCCGATGGCAATACCCACATAACTCACTGCAGTTCCTTTGACACTTTGCCGGATGATTATGCCCATAAATGCACTCTGTTTCCGTTGCGAATGTACGTATTTTAGGCGAATAAACGCTTAGATTGTTTTTTTTCCTATTTTTGCGGATTATCTACCTAAGTATTCATGGATAAAGAATTGCAGTTATCTATCGTTGTTCCGGTTTACAACAGACCGGGCGAAATCGGAGAACTCCTCGAAAGTTTGTGCGCCCAGACGGACCCCGATTTCGAAGTCCTAATAGTGGAAGACGGATCAACTCTCGACTGTGAAGAGGTTTGCAGGCAATACAGCGAAAAACTGCAACTAAACTACCTTTTTAAGCCCAATTCGGGTCGAAGCGACAGCCGGAACTACGGCATGGAGAGAGCCCGAGGCAATTATTTTTTAATCTTCGACTCCGATTGCCTCTTACCTCCCGACTACATACAAAAAGTCAGAACTCACTTGCGGGAGCATTACCTGGATTGCTATGGAGGACCCGACAAAGCAGCCGGCGATTTTACAAATAGACAAAAGGCCATCAATTACGCCATGACTTCTTTTCTGACTACCGGTGGTATACGCGGTGGAGGCAAAAAGAAGGCTTCCTTTACGCCACGGTCCTTTAATATGGGAATCTCAAAAGAAGTTTTCCGGCAGGTGGGAGGTTTTAAAAACATAGTGGGCGAAGACATCGATCTGAGTATTCGAATCAAAAAGGCCGGTTTCAGTACCGGTTTACTTTCGGATGCTTTTGTTTATCATAAACGCAGAGTAGATTTAAAGAGCTTTTACAGGCAGGTGAAAACTTTTGGCAAAGGCCGGGTGCTTATTTCCCGTATGCATCCGGGTTCAATGAAATTGCTACACCTGCTGCCTCTGATATTTGTTCTGGTTCATGTGCTCTTGCTCCTGCTGAGCCTGTTTTTTTTGAATCCCTGGTTTTTGTTGCCCCTGCCGGTCTACATGCTCATCCTTTTTCTTGATTCCTTGTTCAAGAACAAACACGTAGGCATCGCAGCTTTATCGGTGCTGGCCGCCTATATTCAGCTGTTTGGTTACGGGCTGGGGCTCGGCAATGAACTTTTAACAAAGAAAGCTTATACATCGACACAAGAAGAATTGTATAAATAATACATTATGAAGAGAATATTGGTTACCGGCGGAGCCGGATTTTTGGGTTCTCACCTTTGTGATCAATTATTGGCCCGTGGTAACGAAGTCATCTGTCTTGATAACTATTTTACAGGATCTAAGCAGAATGTGATCCATTTGCTGGACAATCCCTATTTTGAATTGTTGCGGCACGACATCACCAACCCCGTGTATGTAGAAATCGACGAAATCTACAATCTGGCCTGTCCCGCTTCGCCGGTACATTATCAATACGATGCCATCAAAACGATACAGACTTCCGTGATGGGAGCCATCAATATGCTGGGTCTGGCAAAACGAACAGAAGCCAAAGTCTTACAGGCTTCTACCAGCGAAGTTTACGGAGATCCCATTGTGCATCCGCAGCCCGAAGAGTATTGGGGCAACGTCAATCCCATTGGTATTCGTTCCTGTTACGACGAGGGCAAACGTTGCGCAGAAACTTTGTTTTTTGACTATTACAGACAAAATAAAGTCAAAATCAAGGTAGTCAGGATTTTCAATACCTATGGTCCCAGAATGCATCCCAACGACGGCAGGGTGGTTTCCAATTTCATAGTGCAGGCACTGAAAGGACAGGACATCACCATATACGGAGACGGGCTGCAGACCCGTAGTTTTTGTTATTGCGACGATCTGATTGCAGGCCTCATAACCATGATGGATACCGGAGATTCCGTAACCGGCCCCATCAATTTAGGCAACCCTACAGAATTTACCATAAAGCAACTGGCAGAACTGGTAATAGAATTGACCGGCACCAAATCGGATATTGTTTACAAGCCGGCAGTTTCGGACGATCCTATGCAGCGCAAACCTGTTATAGAAAAGGCTAAGCAGGTCCTCAACTGGGAACCGCGCATACAACTCAGGGAAGGTTTGATGCGCACCATCGAATATTTCGATTCCATCTTAAAATAAATTCTCCGGAAAACGATTAAAGTGAAAGTGATTTATCGCAACGATAAATAATTTCCTCGCCCACTCTGGCCAGGTGCTGCCTTTCTCTTTGCTGAGCGCTTAATTCGTAGTAAAACCGGTCTTCTGTCACCAGAAAGCCGGCTTTTCTTAGTATGTTGGGGTAATCTTTTCCAAACTGGCGTACGTGGTCGTACTGGCCGTACAGACGTTGACGTTCTTTGGGGTCTGTTATGGACGGATCGCCAAAAGTATTAACGTTCATATTAAGTGGAACCAGCAAAATGGCCCAGCCTCCCGGCTTCAGTACCCTTTTGATTTCGGCGAGAGCCTTGTCCAGATCGGGGACATGCTCCAATACGTGGTTGCATAGCAAGACATCGTAACTGTTGTCGGGCAAGGCGATATCACAAAGATCCAGCTTGAGATCTGCAATAGGCGAGTCCAGGTCGGCCGTTGTGTAGTCCAGGTTTTTCAAAGCTCTAAAGCGCCTGAGAAAGGGTTGTTCCGGTGCAAAGTGCAAAACCTTGAGCTTAGCTTCAAAAAACAAAGTTTTTTGTTTCAGGTAGAGCCATAACAAGCGATGTCTCTCTAAGGATAAACATTTGGGACAAAGTCGGTTGTCGGCACTCTCCCCGTAACCATATGGTAAAAATTTTCTGAATCGACTTTCACAAACGGGGCATTCTACTTTATTACCAATATAAAATGGTCTGATCAGAAAACTGAAGATATAGCTGAAACGTATCAACCATTGCCTGGGTATACGGGCTGTAAAAAAGCCTATTATTTTCTTCATGTCAATGGTATTTTCGGGTAAAGGGATAACGTAGTGCCAGTATAAAATGGGCTCCCAGTGTAGCACCAAGTCCAAAATGCTTACGCATGATGTGAAAACGTTCTTTCAAAGATTTTTTACGCTGCCGGGCCGAAATGCCCGAAACCATAAAGCGGGAAATATAAGCGTCAACATAGGTGTTTTGCCCGGACAGGGAAAGAACTTTACAAACCCAATCGTAGTCGGCCGAGATGCGGTAACTCAGGTCGTACTGGGGAGCCAGGCTTCTACGTACCAAAATGGACTGATGGCAGACGACCAGGCCCATGAGCAGGCTTGTTTTATTTAATTTAGCGGGAGCGGTTTTATGTCTTTCGCCTAGGGCATTATCGTTTTGATCGATAATCAGCGATTGTCCGTACAGCACGTCGCTTTGGGGATAATCATTCAGTTTGTTCAGTATGAGCTCGAGGCTGTTGTTGTCGTATATTTTATCGCCGGCATTAATAAACCATACAAACTCTCCGCTGGCCATTTTCAGGCCTTTGTTCATGGCGTCGTATAAGCCCCGGTCTGCTTCGCTTATCCAGCGGAATTGACCGGGCCCGATAGCAAATTGCCCCTTGTTCACCAAGTCTTCGTACTGCCGGATCAGATCGGTTGTGTTGTCTGTAGAAGCTCCGTCTACCAAGATATATTCCAAATCGGAGCTGGTTTGGTTCAGTACGCTCAGGAGGGTTTTTTCCAAAAACTCCCCGGCGTTGTAGGTGATGGTTATGACGCTGACTTTAGGTAGCATTTTGCAAAGAGAGTTGCTTTTTACTCAGACTTTCTTTTGATGGATTTCTTGATGGTTTTGAACCCGGCAAAGCCTGTAAAGCCCAGAATCAGCAGTCCCACTATTACGGACGACCATTTGGATAAAGCGGCGCTTCGTTCGTAAACCTCATCCACGCATTTAAATTCAATTACATGCCGGCCGGCCGGAATTTCCAGTCCGCGCAGAATATAGTTCACCCGCAACAAGGGTACCCGTCCGCCGTCAATAAAAACTTGCCAGGTTTTGTAGTACACTTCGGAAAAGACCGCCAACTGTGCCCGGGGATTATTGCTTTCGTAGAACAGGTTGCCGGGACTCCGGTAATCAGATAGACGAATATAGGCACTTGAATCGGTCGTCTGTTCCAGGGTAGAGCTGTTGGGCAGTAAGTGTTGCCAGGCTTTGTCGATAAACACCTCTTTGGCGGGGTTGAAATCGTTCAAGGCGACAATTTCGGCGTTGGGGCCGTCAACCCAGGTGATTTTCTCCACAAACCAGGCATTCCCCAATGCCTGCGAGTTTCGCTGGACCATGGTTTTGCCCTGCTGTTCCTGCGAAGGCAGAATAATATAACGGGTATTGAGCATATTCAATACATTCGTGTTGATGCCCTTCGAGAAATGATAATCGATTATATCCTGGTATCTCCTGAGTTTGGCTCCGCTGTAACCTCCAATGGATTTGTGAAAATACGAAGTACGGGCATCGTTAAAAGTGCTGGTCGTTAAATTGAGCACCCGGTAATTGGGATCCTTATCTTGCAAAATTTGTAAGTCGGCTTCGCTAGGCAGTATTTCTTTGGCTTTTTGCTTTGGTACAAAATCGCTGTGGTTTAAGAAGCGTTTATCTACAGTCCACAAATCCAGTGTTATAAGCAAACCTAAGCCCAGGACGACGTAGATCTCTTTGAAAGGTTTTTTGATAAAGAACCAGATCAAAGTAAAGGCCAACAGAATATACAGAAAAGAACGCCAGGCATCGGAACGCAGTAACTGTTGCCTGTCGGCCTTGAGCGCGTCTACCAGCCAGGCAGGGAAGTTGGCATCGGAATTGCCCGAAAAATCGAACATACTGCTTCCAAACAAGGCAATAATCAGGGATAATCCCCCAACAATTGCAAAGGATAAGTATAAGGGTTTAAAATAAGTCTGTGCAAATTGTGCGTCTTTGCGATGATCTAAGAGCTCTTTTACGGCAAGAATTCCCAGGGCAGCCATGGCCAGATTGGCTATAACCAGCGACATGGAGGGCACCCTGAATTTATTGTACAAAGGCAAATGATTAAAAAGGAATTCATTGAAAGCCATAAAATTATGCCCCCAGGACATCAATATAGCCAAAACGGTGGCCAGCAATAGCCACCATTTTTCGGGGCCTTTTACTATGAATAATCCCAGAACAAAAAGGAAACAGATAATGGCGCCGGCATACACAGGTCCCGATGTAAAAGGTTGAGCACCCCAATAAGTGGGAGCCGCCCGACAAAATTGCCTGGCCTGACCTGTACTTCTCAATTTTTTATAGCACTCGGAATCGGTTCCTAAGGCATAATGCGAACTACCTCCGTAAAAATTGGGAATAAGCAAGGTCATGGTTTCGGCCTTCCCGTAGCTCCAGGCAAAAGCATAATCGATTTCCAGCCCGGAGCTTTCTTTTTTGCCTTCGGTGTCGGTTTGCAAGACGGCTCCTCCTCGCATGCTTTCTTTGGCATAATCGGCCGATGGAATAAGAAATCCCAGAGCCGGAAGAACGGCTAAACCCGCCAGCACAAGCAATACCGCAGAAGAAAGTACAAAATTTTTTAATTGTTTTTCTTTAAAGGCATAATACAGGTAAACCAACGCCAAGATGACTATGGTCAAGATGAGATAATAAGTGATTTGCTGATGTCCCCATAAGATATTGAGTCCGGTAAATATCAAGGTAATCAACCCTCCCCATAAAAATTTCTTCCGGTAGCAAAGTATAATGCCTCCCAGGATGGGTGCCATGGTTGCCATAACCAGGCCTTTGTTCATGTGTCCTGCTCCAATAATAATTAAATTGTAGGAGGCAAAGGCATAGGCAATGGCTCCGATCATGCTTAACCAAGGCTTGCAGTCAAGAGCCAGCAGAAAAATATAAAATCCCAGCAGGGCTAAAAAAAACTGTCCGAGATGTGATTTTGGTAAGCCCAGTGTGAACATTTCTCCAAAAACGCGAAAAACGTTGGTGGTTGGAGGCATAGCCGTATAATTGGCAGGCATGCCGCCGAACATCGTGTTAGACCAAAAAACGTTTTCGCCGGTGGCCTTAAAATGTTCTCTAATGTCAACGCCTGTGGCTTTGGCATTGGTTATATCTCCCTGAACCAGGTCTTTGCCTTCGAAAGCAGCAGGAGCAAAATAGATCAGAGTAATGATTAAAAACACTGCGACTGCAATCAGATGAGGCAGTGCAAGATGGAAAGGCTTGGTTTTCATAGGGCAATATTTCGTATACAAAAACAAAAATAGGCAAAATGTAGAGAATCAGCCCGATTTTAAATTCAATGTTTGTAATAATCTTCCGGCGACAGCCTCCGGGGAATAATGTTGTAATACAAATTTTTTTCCGTTTTCGGCGATTTGTTCCAGAAGCGCCTTGTCGCAGATAGAGGCTTCGAAATCTTCAAGATTGTCCAGATCAATGCCCAGGTAATGAATTTTGTTTTGAGGCATCACAGGCAGTTGACAACCATACTTATCGAAGTCCACATGCACCACGCAGCAGCCGGCTACCCAGCTTTCCCAAAGTCTCCAGGAATCCCATTGTCTTACTCTGTCCCAGGGAAACAGGGGGATAAGGTCGTTGAGTAACCGGGCAATTTTGGCCGTGTATTTGTTGTAATTACCCCAGGGGATGGCAAATACTCCTCCATAACAGGCGCAGGCAACCGTTTTGGATAATTTATCGTAGTACGAGGGGTAGTGTCTGCCTCCGGTTTGTTTCCAAAATAATAAGTCCTTGCCCGTCAATTTTTCTTTTTCAAGATCGCTGATGCTGTTATCCCAGATCAGGCTCTTTTCGACAATAGCTCTTAATCGATTGTTCAAAAAGTCCCGCAATTGATGTTTTACCCTGAAGTTCACCAAAAAAGCCTGTTCCCGTTGCTTGAACGGCAGAGGGTGTACCGCCTCTATCATTCTGTTGGACAAACCAAATTGCCAGGGAATAAAGTTCTTGGGATACTTGTATTTGCGGTTGTAATGACTTTTAAGAACAACATCGCAACTTTGAGCTCCTTTTTCGAAACCGGGGGTGCGTACTCCGTCGGAGGCATCGATAAACACACATGTAAAGTTACGATCCGGCAGTTTAGTGAAATGTGTAATTTTTTTATCGGCAATTTTTTTTCCTTGACGGTAAAGCAAATAATGGAAAAAAACCAAATCTGCATCTTCGGGGCTTTGTTTTTCATCGAAGCGAATCAGGTACTCTTTTTGGCCGTCAGGAAGATACATATTACGGTCGCCATAGCATTCCACACCCAAAGAAAACAAACCTTCGGCTATACACACAAAATCATGATATGCCAAATCGGTGTTTTTATAGGTGTCGCAATAAAAGAATGCTTTCATATTCTTCAAGAAATGAATTGTTTCCAGAAACTATCGTACTCGTATTTTTCGTAAGCGTGACAAACAAAGGGTAATTCTTTGCCAATCAAATCGTAAAGATAAGCGGGAGATTTTTCTATACAAAAACGTGCAGCTTCCAACAACTCCGGTTTATGCAGGCCCAGTGAGGTGTCGCTTAAACCATCTGCCCAGAAACAATCTTCATTGATTCTTTCATCCAAATAATCAGTGATAAAATCAGCCACCGTTATTTTACACAAAAGAAGAACAAAAAATAATTTTATCGTTTTCAGACTCATTTTAATAAACCCTCTTTTCCGGATATTTTTCACCATAAAAAAATAAATGGGAAAAGGCATTTGTCTATCAAAAAGCGATAGAAAAGCAGCTACTTTTCTCAGCGACATACCACCATTCCCCACTCTGTATAAATCGTTCCCTTTTTTGTGTATTCCATACGATTTAAACCAAGGTGCGCCTAGATATTCGTATCCTTTTGAACACCACTCTTTTAGTTCGTCTTTAAAAACATATCCATCAAGCTGGTATATAAAGATGTACTCAAATTCGATGTACCGTTTATAAAAAGATTCATTCAGCAGTAAGCGGCTGTATGCGTTTACATTTTTAAAAAAGCCCTCATCAAAATAATCAAACCTAAAGTCTGCTATGCTGTTTTCGTGAAGATGTTTTTCATAATAATCGGTATTCAATCCGTAAGGCAATACCATTCGCAGCGGGTAGTTGCCTAATACTCTAAGGCACTGTAAAAAAGATTGTTCTTCGCTAGCACCGAGAGTCTTTTTATATACCGGAATAATTACAGCTACCAGCATTATTTCTGTCAAGATAGGGGTTTGTAAATATACAAACAGACAGTATCGCCGTCGTTTAGTCTGTTTAAGCGGTTAATTTCTTTTTCGAAGCGGCGGATTTGTTTTTTGCTGAAGGAATCGGAATATTTACCGCTTAGATTTCGCTGGTATCGTTCGCTTTCTATTATAAGTCGGGCGTAATTGTCGGCATCGTAATGCATGTATCTCAATTCAAAGCCGGTTTTTTGAGCCAGAATCTCAAAGCTTTGAACGCTATGCAAATAAAAGTGCCTGGGAGGATCGAGCGAAAAATAATTGGGGCCGTATTTGCGCCAATTGCGACTGGAAGAAACCGGGATACGAATCAATGCAAAATGCCCGGGTTTCAGAATTTTGTTTATGTCTTTCAGGGCCTGGTACTGGTCGGGCATATGTTCCAGAGAGTGATGCAACATGACAAAATCGTATTGCCCCTCAAGCTCCGACAGGTTTTTCTTTTCTACGCTGACTTCTTTTGAATAATGAATGTCTGCCTCTATGAAGGGGTCAACTCCATGAACGTTTTTGAATCCTGAACAGCTCATTTTCAATATGGTGGCACCAGACCCGCAACCAACATCGAGGATACTCGAGTCAAAATCCAATATTCCCTTTTTCATCCAGCCGTAGGGTTTGTCTTTGTGCAAGGAATAAATCAACCCTCCAAACAGATTGAATTTACCCAAATGATAGCGCATAATTTGTCTGACTACAAAGGCATGGAAACGGCCGCTCTTTTGTCTTGTTTCGTAGGAGTAATAATTATCGGGATAATATTTATCTATGTTTTCGGGAATGTGAGCTATTTGCACGCATCCACAACGAGCACATTCAAAATATTCAAATTCATCGCCGATATCCATCAAACGCTCCTTCGTGAAAAAATGCCTGTTGTAACGGGAATTGTTACAAATTGCGCAGCTGGAAGAAGTCTTGTCGTTACTCATGCTTCAAATTTTTTGAAAGCGTCAATAAAAGAAAATTCGTTTAAATTAATTATTTCAACCCCTTTGGTTTTTGCGTATTTATTGATGTCAACATAGGCCTTGAAGGTATAGTACAAAGCGGCAAATTGTTCGTGAATCCTGATGGGAACGACGATGTCTTCCTGAGGTTTTGATTCGGTATAAAAATGGGGATCGGCCATACGAAGTCTGTTCTGTGGGTCTACCCATAGATTCTTGATCCAATCGTTGTCTGCTCCGGCCAAATAGATGTTTTTATACTTTGAATATATCGACAGCATCAAAGCTGCCGTGACAACATTCTGAGCGCGAGGCATTCCCCATTGCCGGTTATAAATGCTGTGTTTTAAGAACGTATAGCCTTCAAATTTGGTTTTGTTGTAAAAATGCACACTTAGGAATCGATTCCTTTTTGATAAGTTTCTAATTTCGGTATTCTTTTTTGCCTGCCAGGGGAAATATAGTTGCAAATCCCATTCGGTGACTTCCACCATGGTCGAGTATAAGTTTCGGACTCTTTGCCGGAGAGATTCCGGCCCGGATTCGGACCAGAAACCCGGATCACAGAAAATGTAGACTGAAGGTTTGTATTTCCTGTATTCCTCGCTGATACCCATAAAATTCACTGCAACTAAATCGTAGTTGCTGAGTTCATCGGGAATCTTTTGCATGGAAGAATGCAGTGAGGGGCCATTGGCCAAAACCAGGCATTTATCGGAAATCCTATTGAAGCGCCGTGTTTTGGTGAAACGGGTATTCAAAAGCATTCGGACCAGAGAAAAAATCAAGTCAGTAGAGTCGTAAAAGAATTGAAGAGCCTTAGGATACATTAATTCTTATATTTACAACATCAATATCTGTAATGTTCCGCTTTATAAGGCCCTTCGATGGGTACACCCAAATAGTCTGCCTGTTTTTTGTTGAGTTTGGTCAGTTTTACTCCAATCTGTTCGAGATGGAGCCGGGCTACCTCTTCGTCGAGTTTTTTGGGCAGGCGGTAAACTGCAATTTCATGCTGCTTGCTCCATAATTCAATTTGGGCCAAGGTCTGGTTGCTGAACGAATTGCTCATTACAAACGAGGGATGACCGGTGGCGCAACCCAGATTGACCAGGCGGCCGTCGGCCAACAAAATGATGGAATGGCCTTCGGGGAAAAAGTATTGATCAACTTGAGGTTTAATATTGATCCGCTTAATGCCGGGATAATGCTTGAGTTTGTCCACCTGTATTTCATTGTCGAAGTGACCTATGTTACAGACGATAGCATTGTCTTTCATCTTGCGCATGTGGTCTATGGTGATGACATCGCAATTGCCGGTGGTAGTAACGTAAATATTGCCTTCGTCCAGGCTTTCTTCGACGGTTTTCACCTCGAAACCTTCCATGGCTGCCTGCAAGGCGCAAATGGGGTCAATTTCGGTCACAATTACTCTTGATCCGTAGCTTCGCATGGAGTGGGCGCAACCTTTGCCTACATCGCCGTAGCCACAAACTACCACCACCTTGCCGGCCAGCATAACATCGGTGGCTCTTTTGATTCCGTCGGCCAGGGATTCACGGCAGCCGTAAAGGTTGTCGAATTTTGATTTGGTCACCGAATCGTTCACATTGAAAGCGGGGAAAAGCAATTCTTTGGCTTCGAGCATTTGGTAGAGACGATGAACGCCGGTGGTAGTTTCTTCCGAAACACCTCGGATATCTTTTACCCGTTTCTTCCAGTAAGAGGCATCGGAACTGAGTACCTTTTTCAGGATAGCATTCAATTCAATTTCATCTTCGGCTTCTGCAGCTTTGTCTAAAAGGGCAGCATTATGTTCGGCCTTGTAGCCTAAATGAATCATCAGCGTGGCATCGCCTCCGTCGTCCACAATCAGGTTGGGGCCTTTACCTCCGGGAAAATTCAATGCCTGCAGAGTGCACCACCAATAGTCTTCGAGGGTTTCGCCTTTCCAGGCAAAAACCGGCACACCGGCCGCGGCGATGGCCGCAGCGGCGTGATCCTGAGTGGAATAGATATTACAACTGGCCCAGCGAACTTCTGCTCCGAGGGCGGTGAGAGTTTCGATCAATACAGCCGTTTGGATGGTCATATGTAGCGAACCGGTAATGCGGGCGCCCTTCAGGGGTTTGCTTTCGCCGTATTTACGACGGATGGCCATTAGGCCGGGCATTTCGTGCTCTGCCAGTTTAATTTCTTTGCGGCCAAAATCGGCCAGATTAATGTCGGCTACTTTGTAAGGAAGTGAAGAAAACAGCTCATTCATGATGTAAATAAGTTATATGGTTTTAATCGATTAATTATTAACACTTTTTCGGTGTGCAAAGATACAAAAAAAGCCGGCAAATCGGTTTTTTAACGCTGAGATTAAACTTTAAGAAAAAAAATGCATTTTTTTTGTAGCGTTTTTTCAAAGGATACATCTATACCGATGAGTTTGTGCTTGAAACGATTGTGATAGGCAACTCTTTTTAATTTCCTCTATATATGCAAGCCGTCTCAACGTGAGTTGAGGCGGTTTGTTTTAAAAGGGATCACTTATTTTCTTCTCGATTTATCAACTTAAAGTCCAATTGCCTTTTTTCAAGATTTGCTCTCAATACCTGCACCTTGACAGGATCTCCCAGCCTGTAGACCTTTTTTTCGCGTCTTCCCCTGAGGCAGTAGTTTTGTTCGTCGAATTCATAGTAATCATCGTTGAGGTCGCGCATGGGTACCAGACCTTCGCATTTATTTTCGACGATTTCCACAAAAAAGCCGAAATCGGTGATACCCGAAATCACACCTTCATAACTATTGCCGATGCGTTCGGACATAAATTCAATCTGTTTGTATTTAACCGAAGCCCTTTCGGCCTGGGCTGCATTCATTTCCATATCGGAACAGTGGCGGCATTTTTCTTCCCACTTCTGTTTATTGACGCTGTTTCCCCCCGACATATAGCGTTCCAGCAGGCGGTGCACCATCATATCGGGATAACGGCGTATTGGTGAGGTAAAATGGGTGTAATGATCAAAAGCCAGTCCGTAATGTCCGATGTTGTCGGTGGAATAGACGGCTTTGGCCATGGCTCGTATGGTTATGGCAGAAATAACATCACCTTCTTTGCGGCCTTGTACCTCGCCCAGCAATTGATTGATGGAAGCTGCTACGGCCTTTTTGCCTCCCTGCAGTTTTAAATTATGCCCGAAGCGCCTGATAAAACGGGCTACATCCTCGAGCTTCTCCAGATCGGGGCTGTCGTGAATTCTGTAGACAAAGGTTTTTTTGCTTTTTTTACCAATGAATTCGGCCACCGTTTTGTTGGCCAAAAGCATGAATTCCTCGATCAGGTTGTTGGCTTCGGTGGGGGTCTTGAAATGAATTTCCAGGGGCTTCCCTTTTTCGTCCACTTTGAAGCAGATTTCTGAACTCTCGAAACGGATGGCTCCGTTTTTGAAGCGTTTACTTTGCAGTTTCTTGGCTAATTCGTTTAAAACACGGATTTCTTCCTGAACGGGATCGTTTTTCCCCTGAATAATGTCTAAGGCTTCTTCGTAATTCAGGCGCCTGTCAGAGCGTATTACCGTGCGTACAATACGGTGATTTTTAACCTGAGCGGCCTCGTTCATTTCAAAGATACAGGAAAAACAGCGTTTATCTTCACCCGGTCTGAGCGAACATAGCCCGTTACTCAAGCGTTCAGGCAGCATAGGGATGGTGCGGTCGACCAAGTAGATCGAAGTGCCCCTTTTTTCGGCCTCCCGGTCGATGGCTGAGCCTTGTTTTACGTAGTAAGTGACATCGGCAATATGAACGCCGACTTCCCAGTTGCCGTTGGGTAACTTTCTAAGGGAGAGGGCGTCGTCGAAATCTTTGGCATCCCAGGGATCGATGGTAAAGGTGCAGACTGTCCTGAAATCTTCTCTGTACGCATACTCTTCTCCGGGAATACTATCCGATAATAATTCGGCGGCCTGCAGCGCTTTTTCAGGATAATCTTCGCTAATGTCGAATTCCTCGAGAATATTTTCGTAGCTATCCGGGTGAGTACCGTTGTTTGTGGGTTTTTGTTTGAAAGTTGAATAGCGATTCCCGGCAGCTTTATCCAAAAAACCCTGCCTGTGGAGTTCTTCCAAAATATCGAAGAGCATCAGTTGCTGGGTTTGTCTTTTCAAATTAAAAGTCCCGGCCAGTTGCAGGTAGTCGTATTTTTTTTGCCGGTTTTCCTGAAAAAACCGTATAACATCCGATTTCAGGTCTTTTTTTCTGATTCGGACATTGGTCTTTTTTTTGGCCATTTTACTTAGTTTAGTCGTTTTATTATTTCCTGGGCCGACACGCGCAGGATGATTTTTTTGCCCTCGGGAGTATGATTCCTGATGGCGCAGTCGAAGAAATGCTGGCACAAATTCTTCATCTCTATCAGACTCAATTTTTGTCCGTAGGGTATGGCGGTCGATTTGGCCAAACGCAGGGCTAGCTTATCTTTCAGTTCATTCGAAAAGTTGGGCAAAGACTCCATGGAGGCATCGAGCAAATCGGTGACAATGGCTACCGGATGTAAACCCTGAGTATGTTCGGGAGTGGCTGTTATCAGATAGTTTTCGCCGTTTTTTTCGAATTGAAAGCCCAAACTGATTAAATCGGGTTTGATGCTCTCAAATTCGATCAGCCGGTTTTTGTCCAGTGCGAGGATTTCCGGGAAAAGCAAGGTTTGCGAAAAAGATTGCCCCGTGTCGAGTTGGTTGCTGTATTGTTCAAACAAAATCCTGGTTTGGGCTCTGTGCTGATCTATCAGCAAAAGTGCATCTGCCGTAACCAGGACAATATAGCGACCGAAAACCTGAAAGAGATTTGAGCCGATTTCGTCCAGGGTTTCCGAGGCTGAAAACAGGGTTTGTAAGGCCTCAATCTGAGAGTTTTCATCGAAAAGAAGGTCTAATTCCTCTTTTAGGTAAGATTCTTTTTCCTCCTGAATTTTGCTTATCGGGCCGGATTCTGTTTGCGGTAATTCTACAGCACTTTTACCTTCCGCCTTGAAATCGCGATACAATTGTTCCCAATGGCTTATTTGTTTGTCCCTGTCCGGAAGTGATATCCCCGCTTTGTGCACGCTGTCGCTTTTGCGCTGAAAAGGATTGTAGCTGGGATCAAAGTCCACTTTGGGAGGAGGCACGTCTTTTTCTCCGGAGAATACCCGGATTTCGGGAGCATTTTCTTTGTCAAAGTCCAGCGAGGGAACGGCGTGAAATTTTCCCAGACTTTGACGTACGGCGGCATTTAAGATGGGCCAGATGATTTGTTCGTGTTCAAACTTTACTTCGGTTTTTGTGGGATGTATGTTCACGTCAATACTGTCGGGAGCAGCTTCGAGGTAAACAAAAAAGACCGGTTGATACGACGGAGGCACTAGGGGTTCAAATACGCTCAAAATAGATTTTC
This sequence comes from Bacteroidales bacterium UBA1402, assembly GCA_002305085.1. Taxonomy (GTDB): domain Bacteria; phylum Bacteroidota; class Bacteroidia; order Bacteroidales; family UBA1402; genus UBA1402. Next base: position 206,218 of record DBQE01000009.1, read on the forward strand.
TGAAATAGGGGTGTCTTATAAATCGCCGGTTTACAAAGAAAAACTGCTCGGAAGCTCTTTTGCGTGCTGCATCGGGTGATCCTACAAAACCGCTGATTCGAACGATTTCCGTTTCCACTTCGATGGGGAATAATTTTTTGTTGAGCTGTTCACCATAAATAGCAACAATGCGTTGTCTCAATCCCGAAGGAGATAGCCTGAAAATGCTTTCGCCATTGTGGACAAGGCTGAGTTGTAATTCGGGGTAGGCCAGGGCAATTTGAATGAATTCACTACGTACGTGCAGCCATTCTTTGGCGTTACTACCCAGAAATTTTCGACGGGCCGGTAAGTTGTAAAATAGATTACGTGCCGAAAAGCGTGAGCCTGAAGCACAAAGCACTGTTTCTTGATTTTCGATTTTGGAGCCGGCTATCGATACTTTGGTTCCCAGTTCGTCTTCAGGTCTTTTGCTTTGCAATTCCACCTGGGCTACCGAGGCTATAGAAGCCAGAGCTTCGCCCCGAAAGCCCATGCTGCGAATTTTTAGTAAGTCAGTTGCCACACTCAATTTGGAGGTAGCATGCCTTTCGAAAGCGAGTATTGCATCCTGGGGCGACATGCCCTTACCGTTGTCTGTTACCTGGATCAGGCTCTTTCCGGCATCTTTTACCAGCACGTCAATCTGGCTGGCTCCTGCGTCGATGGCATTTTCCATCAGCTCTTTTACAGCGGAGGCAGGACGCTGAATCACCTCTCCGGCGGCAATTTGGTTGGCCACCGACTCGGGCAAAACCCGTATAGTGTTGCCGGCCAGGTTTTTATCCAGCATAACGAGAAGCTAAAAAATATACCACGAGGATGATTATGAACAGTACGACAAGAATTCTCATCGTTTTGTTGCTGTCTTGTTTTCGTTTGGTGCGACTTCCACCCGGGACAGCTTCTCTGAAACTGCCTCGAATGACTTTTTCATAATCTTTTTTTAGCTCTTTTTCATCCATCAGCCCCAATTCTATTTTAGCTTTTTGCAAGCGCTCCTGACGAGCTTCTTTTTGAGCATCGTAATAAATGGGTTGATGATCAAATTTTCTAGGCTTTCTTTGCTTAAAAAACGACATATTACTTACTGTTTTTACTTTTAAATGTTCTGAGTGCTGCCCTGTCGGGAGCGTTTGCACCCTCGCCGGCAGCACCTTCAATGTTGGTGCTCATGTTTTCGGCTCTTGGCCGGTCGGTCAGACGAAAAACATCCGCAGGATCTGTCGGGCGCAGGTGTATAGGCCAGCTGAAATGCTCAAGATACTTCACTTCCTCGGTGAGCAGTTGCAAAGGATAAAACTTTCCTTTAGGTTGAGGGCTCACTTTAAGTCTTTCAACTTTACCCTCTTTGTCCATGAATATGTACAAAGAACCGTTTTCCAGGCGGTTCATACCTAATATCTTTTGTTTTTCGTCGCGGGGAAGGTAAATGGATTCCGGATTGCCTTCTATAACGACCCGCCGCACCTTGTTGTCCAGAAAATAGGCGGTAAGCTTTCTGCCCGAGGATTGATTAAAGAGGCCACTGTCTTCTTTGGATGCCAGCAAAGCCAAGCCCTCCACCTCCATATAGTCGGGATGTTGATTTTTGGTGTACAGAAAGATCTGTTGTCCACTGATTTGCTGATTGTCCGCCCAAAGGATGGGATTGCCGAAAAGCTGGAGTACGGAGTCGCGCGTTGAATAAAAGGCAGAATCGCAGAGTCCCTGTAAATCTCTCCGATAGCTCCTGACATTGTAATAAGCTCTGAAGGTGTCGTAAATAGAGTCTTGTTTTCCCAGCAGGGTATCGGCATGCAAATAAAAGGTGTCCTGGCCGGAGTATTCTCTGAGCAGGGCCTTTTTGGTTAAGAGGACGTAATTGTTGCTTTGATCGTAAAAGGCGTAATCGGAAGTTAGCGTAGTATTTCTCGAAGAATCTATCAATTCAATGTTCACAAAGGCTTCACCGATGTCGAGCGACTGTTCGTAAAGAATGGAATCTGCAGTTAGACTGCGTTTTTCACTGATAATATAGGAACGATCCAACAAGAGGCTTTTATCGGTTTTGGTATTGTACCAGCCCCGGTAGGCTATTATATCTGCATTTTCGGCTTCGATTTCGGTTCTGGAAATAATGGAGGCCGTTCCTGTTTCGGTGTTATAATTTAAAGTGTCGGTTTTCAACAGAAACTGAGGGTGAGTCAGAACAACATCCTTTTTGAAAAAAGCCATTTTGGTGTCGGGGTTGTAGCGTCCGTAATCTGAGCTAAGGGTATTGGAAGCATCGACGATTTTTCCGCCCCTGTAGTAATATCCAATGTTAGCCACTCTGTCGTAATCCAGGTGGTCGGTAAATAAGGTCACCTCTTTGTTGACCATGCGAACATTATTCCGGAGTTGGGCCAGTTTTTTATTCCCGTCGTAAAAAAGGGTTTTACCGTAAATAAACAGGGTATCGCCCTGTTCAATTCGGACATTTCCAAAAGCCCGGAGAGAATTATCGGCTCTGTAATAATGAGCCGTATCGCAATACAGACGGGCACTGTCGTGCCTGAATTGTACATCGCCTATCAAAAAATGATAGTCGGGACTGATGTTCTTGTCAAAATTGGTGCTGTTGGCGTGTTCAAGGAATATTCTGTTCCCCTGAGCCTGCAAAACAAGAGAACAGAGGCACAATAAACCAAGGCTCATATGCCGCAATGCAGGCTTTATGTCGGCAACATTGAACATATTACTTAATCCATCCCGGATATTGGAAATCGCAGTTCCGCCATCTTTCGTCGATACGAACATAAATCCCCTTTTGTTTGTTTACGATCCATTCCCGGATGAGCTTTTCTTGTTTATTTTGTAAGACAATATCTTTTAATTTCACGAAATCTTCTTCTACCGTTGCTTTATGAGCCTTGGTCCTGTTTTTGACCCGCACTATGGCGCATATTTCCCTGTCGTTGTCGGGATTGCGCATACTAAAGGGAGCAGAAATTTCGCCTATATTCATCGAGTAAACCACCTTGCTGACTTCTTGAGGCAATTCTTCGAGTTGAAAATGAGCGGTCCCCGTATTGGGATTGAACATCAATCCTCCGTTTTTCCGGGTGTTCTTGTCTTGCGAATAAAACATGGCTGCATCCGCGAAACTTAATTTACCCTTGCGAATAAAATCGGCAATACTATCCAGACGTACCATTGCTTCGTTTCTTTCGGCAGCTGAAACCTCGGGTCTAAGCAAAATATGCCGGCAATTCACGCGATCTCCTCTTTTCTCGATCAATTGAATGATATGAAAACCGTCGTCGGTTTCCACAATGCGCGACACTTTGGTGGGGTCTGTCAGACTAAAGGCGACGGCGGCAAATTCAGGCATCAGTTCTCCTTTACCGTAAAAACCGGTTTCTCCTCCGAATTTAGCCGTGGCTTCGTGCTGAGAGTACAAAACAGCCAGGGTAGAAAATCTTTCGCCGTTGTTGACTCTTTCGGTAAATTCACGCAGGCGTTCTTTGATGGATTCAATTTCAGCCTCCGGAATTCTGGGTTCCACTGTGATAATCTCCACTTCGATTTCGGCCGGGATGATGGCAATACTGTCGGAGGGCAGCGATTTATAATAAGCACGCACTTCGGCAGGAGTAACGCTCAGACCTTTGAGCAGGGATTGCTTCATCAGATGTATGGTTTGTTCATTTCTGGCGTATTCCCTTTGCTCCTCGCGGATTTTGGAAATAGGTTTACCAAAATATTCTTCCATTTTTTCTTTGGAACCCAGTACCGTAATCATACGGTTGATGTTGCGGTCCACATTGGTGATTACATCGTTGTCGGTCACTATAATACTGTCCAGTTCAGCCTGATGTAGAAATAATTTTTGAACAGCGAGTTGCTCGGGTATGACACAATAGGGATCGCCGCTGAACTTTTGTCCTTCCTGCAAAGCCTGCAGACGATAGGCCTCCACTTCGGATTTCAGAATAGCTTCATCGCCCACTATCCAGACAATTTCATCAACTATGTTGTTTTGGGCTTGCAAGCTTTGTAATGCGAAGGCCAGTATAAGGGCTATTAGGTATATAAACTGTTTCATTGTGGATCGATGGTTAAATCTTGAGCAGAGGCGGTGTCGACAACAGGAATGGAAAAGTATTTTATTGCCCCCTTGCGTTTGGCTTGTTCAAGCATATCGTTCTCAAATTGATGAATGAATTCTGTTTTCCTGCTGTTGACTAAAATGTTTCTTATTTGGGCGCTCACGTAGTCCAAGGGCTGAGGGCTGCCGGTTGTAATGTAATCGCTTATATACAAAAGGTAACAGTAATTTCCGTCTTCGACTTCGAGAAACTTATTGTTGCGGAGAAATTTTTCCTGGTCGGCTATATTGGCCGGAATCTGATCCATTACATCGTCCAGACTAGTCCAGGTCTCGTGGAAATATTCATAAATACTTGCGTTTTGATACGAATATTTCTCAATATTGTCCAGCGATTCGGTATCGTTTTTTTTGTACCAGATTTTCAATTTGTCCAGTCCCGGAGCCGACAGGGGAACTTTGATAAACAATCCTTTAATCAGATTTTTGTTGGAAATAAAACGATTGGCGTTTTTTTCGTAATACTCTGCCATATCGGCTTCGGTCACCTCCGATTCCATTTTTTCGTTCAGCGCCTGTTGCTGATATTGATATATAATGAGCGAGCGGCGGTAGTTTTCTACCATTCTGTTTATTTCAGGACTTTGGCCCAGATTTTTACTGGCAGCTTGGTATAAAAGGGTTTCTTTTACCCAGTTTTCGGTGTAAGAATTGACAAAACGCATGCTGTCGACTGAATTCAGGCCTGTTGGCAGAGCGTTTTGAATTTCGTCAAGGTAAAGGGTAGCGTCCGAGACCCGGACAACGGCAACTCTGGGCGATTCGGTTTCTTTGCCCAGGCATGTCTGCAGCCAGGCAGGCATAAGCAACAACAGCCAGAGTAGATGTTTCATAGTCTAACATAAAAAGAGTACAAAGATACTAAAAAACCCTCAGTATTTGTTTATTCTGCTTTTAGGATCTGGAGGTGTTCTTCGAAGATACTGACGGGATATTTTTGTCTGAGTTCTTTAATCCATTCCTTTTCCAGGTAGTTTTGGTAATCACCGATGACTGCTCCGCGTACATCGGAATATTCTTCGGGTCCTTTTTTCAGGACTTTACCCTTGGTAAATACGATCGGGAACGATTTGTCCGGATTCCAATCGCCGCTTTTGAAAACCAATTTATCTACCGGGGCATATTCTCCCATCACGTAAATCCCTTGTTCCACCTTGATCAGAGTGGTGCTGTCGTTATTGAAGCTGCGTTTCAATTCAAAAGCCAGTGAATCATACTTCAATTTCCCGGCCATTTTTTTGGCCTTTTTGGCGGTGGTCTCGTCGGCACAATGGATAAGGGCTCCTTTGAACCTGGGTTTGTCCCATTGATAGTCGGCTTTGTTGGCTTTGAAGTAAGCCGCCAGGCCTTCCTGATCTTCGACTGCTTTTTCCCAAACCTTTTGATTACTGATTTCAAAAAGCAGAATGCCATCGTGGTATTCACGCATCAGATTTCCAAAATCCGGGTATTTCTTTTCAAGCCGGCTGTCTTCATAGGCCAGTATCCTCTGTTCGACGTAGTCTTCAAAAGCCGTAGGAACGGAGGTGATCAGGGATTTTCTTTGCAAATAGTATTCAGCAAAATCCGTGGACGTTATGGAGTTTTGTTCGAAACTTGCCAGCACGGGCAGTCGGGCTGCTTCTGTCCGCAACGTAGAGTCCGGATTTTCGAGTCCGGCCAGGGTTTGTTCAAATTGAGTCAGAGCCTTGGTGTCCGGTTGATAATTATAATCCTTTTTTAATTTGTTTACCAGGGCCCTCCTGCCTGCCTGAGCTCTTTCATCGCGTTGTAAAGTGATCTTGAGTTCTTCAAGGATTTCTCCTTTTTCGGGTAGGGGAGTGATTTCAAAGCGTTTTACAATATGCCAGCCGTATTCGGTTTTAAAAGGTTGGGAATACTCGCCGTCTTTTAAATCGAACACCTGTTGTTCGTATTCATAGGGCAGCGATCCCGGGCTTAGTTCCTGGTATTTCCCTCCTTTACCCACCACATAGCGGTCGTCGTTGCGAGTGTCGGCCAACTGGGCAAAATCTTGTCCGCTTTCGAGCAGGCCCCAGATTTCGGTAATATGTTGTTTGGCTGAATCTGCCACCTCCTCGGGAGCACCGCTGGGTGCAGATTGAAGAATATGTCCCGAGATGTATTGTCCGGGAGCCTGGTGTTTGGCATTCAGTTTTATCAGATGATAGCCGAAGGCAGTCCTGACGGGCAGGCCTATTTCTCCCGGTTGGCTGTAGAAGGCGGTTTTAGCGATGGGATAGATTAGCCTGGAACACAAGAAAGTTCCGATGCGGCCTCCGTCGCGGCTCGAATTATCTTGAGAATACTCTGCAGCCAGGCGGCCAAAATCTTCTCCCTTTAAAATGCGTTCCCTTAACTCCATGAGTTGGTTGTACACTGTCAGAGTATCTTGCGGAGCTGCATTTCTGTCCAGCGGAATCAGGATATGACTCAAATCAACGTATTGACTCGTAAAGGCATAAGCTTCGTCTATTAATTTTTCTTCGGTCTGTTTATCGGTAAGATAGGGAGCCGTCAATTGACTACGGTAGCCCCTGAGTTCGGTTATAAAGGCTTGAGTGGTGTCTATTCCCTGAGCTTTGGCTTCGGCCACTTTAAGCTTAAAGTTTACGAAGAGCTCCAGGTATTCGTCCAGATTTTTTTTGTCCGTAGAACTGATGTTGTAATTTTTTTTCCAGTTGTATTCAAATTCCGATCTGAGTATATCTTCCCCGTTGATGTTCATTACTACCGGGTCATCGGCCTGAGCCCGGACATTTGAAAAAATAACAGATAACAGACAGGCTAACAAAATTTTTCTCATAAGACAATCAGTATAATGTGAGCATTATCATTCAAACGCGTAAATACGTTGTTTAGTTTCCGTATTCAGAAATAAATTTAATGCGGACCAGGCGAATTTCTTCTTCGGTATAATCGCCACCCAGCACATCCATGGCTTCCTGGATGCTGTCGCTGGATGAATCTTTGAAGTAATCGAAAATCTCTTCGATGTGTTCTTCGTCCATTATCTCCATCAAGAAGTAAGAGATGTTTATTCTGGTGCCTGAGTATACGATTGCTTCGATTTCGTCGAGTAATTCCGAAAAACCCAGGCCTTTGGTATTGGCCAGGTCGTCCAGCGCCACCTTGCGGTCGATAGCCTGAATAATGGATACTTTCAGTTTTGATTTATTGGCTACGGTGCGCACGCGCAAATCTTCGGGACGTTCGATTTCGTTTTCTTCTACGTGAATTTTGATGAGCGAAAGAAATTCCTGTCCGTAACGTTTGGCCTTGCCGGCCCCTACTCCGGGAATATTTTGCAACTCTTCCATTGTGATGGGGTAGGTGGTGGCCATGGCTTCCAGGGAAGGATCATGAAAAATGACGTAAGGCGGAAGATTGAGTTGCTTGGATATTTTTTTGCGCAAATTTTTGAGCATGGAAAACATGATGGGGTCTACGGCGCTGGTTGCACTGCCGTGCATTTGCATATCTTCTTCCATTTCCTCGTAATCCAATTGCTCGGTTACCTTGAAGCTGCGCGGCTTTTTCAGAAAATTTCTGCCCGAGTCGGTAATCTTGAGTAAGCCGTAATTTTCGATTTCCTTATCCAGATAGCCATCGATAAGGGCTTGACGAATAACGGCATTCCAGATTTTTTCATCCTCTTCGGCTCCCATGCCGAACAATTCCAGTTCGTTGTGTTTATAGGAAACAACGTCCGAGGTTTCGTTGCCCGATAAAACATCAATAATGTGATCTGTTTTGAATTTTTCTTTGACAGCAACGACGGTTTCCAAAACCATAGAAAGTAATTCCTGAGCTTCCACTTGTTTTTTTGGATTTATGCAATTGTCGCAATTACCGCAGTTTTCTTTATCGTAAGTTTCTCCGAAATAATGGAGTAAAGATTTCCTTCTGCACACCGATGACTCGGCATAAGCCGCAGTTTCCAGTAAAAGCTCCTTACCTATTTCCTGTTCGGCCACAGGTTTGCCCTGCATAAATTTATCGAGTTTTTGCAGATCCTTGTTGGAATAAAAAGCCAAACAATACCCTTCGCCGTCGTCGCGTCCGGCTCGCCCTGTTTCCTGATAATAACCTTCGAGACTTTTAGGAATATCGTAATGAATGACAAAGCGTACGTCCGATTTGTCGATACCCATCCCAAAGGCAATTGTCGCTACGATAACATCTACCCTTTCCATCAGAAACGCATCTTGGTTGGCTGTTCGGGTTTGTGAATCCATACCGGCGTGATAAGGGAGGGCTTTGATATTGTTTACTTGCAGGGTTTCGGCCAGTTTCTCCACCTTTTTGCGGCTCAGGCAATAAATAATACCCGATTTGCCGGGATTGGCCTTGATGTATTTAATGATTTCTTTATCGATGCTGGAGGTTTTGGCTCTGACTTCGTAAAAAAGATTGGGGCGGTTGAAGGATGATTTAAAAACAGTGGCATCCATCATTCCCAGGTTTTTTTGAATATCGTGTTGCACCTTAGGCGTGGCGGTGGCTGTAAGCGCTACGATAGGTGCTCTACCGATTTCATCGATAAGTGGGCGGATACGCCGGTATTCCGGCCTGAAGTCATGACCCCACTCTGAGATACAATGCGCTTCGTCTACCGCAAAGAGCGAAATGGGGATCTGTTTTAGAAAATCGATGTTTTCTTCTTTGGTCAGAGATTCGGGAGCCACGTAGAGCAATTTGGTTTTGCCCGACGTAATATCGTTGCGTACCTGATCGATGGCGGCTTTGTTCAAGGAAGAATTAATAAAATGAGCCACTCCGTCTTCGTCGCTGAAATTACGCATGGCATCCACCTGATTCTTCATCAGTGCAATAAGAGGGGAAATAACTATTGCTGTGCCATTCAAAAGCAGAGAAGGCAATTGATAACACAAAGATTTTCCACCCCCGGTAGGCATGAGCACGAAAGTGTCCTTGCCTTCCATTATGTTCCGGATGATAGCTTCTTGATTTCCTTTGAAAGTGTCGAATCCAAAATGCAACTTAAGACTTTCTGCCAAAGGATTGGATTTTGCCATAACTACGTTTTTTTGCTGACAAACAAATTTAAAAACAAATCTTTCAGAATACCAACAAATAAAGGGAAAAACTAGAATTATTTTTCTGAAACATGCTATTGTTCCCTGAGCCTGGACTGGTTAGCTGCCTCAATTTTGGATTGAGCGTATTTTAAATCTATACGGATATTTTTTCTGCGCCCGGACGGAGTTTCGTACATCATATCCATCATGATGGTTTCGGCGATGGAACGCAAACCTCTTGCTCCAAGCTTAAATTCAATAGCCTTGTCTACAATGTATTCAAGGACATCATCGTCAAAGCTCAAAGTCACCCCGTCCATTTCGAAAAGCTTAATATACTGCTTAACGATGGAATTTTTCGGTTCTGTAAGAATGGCTCGTAATGCCTTACGATCCAGGGCTTCCAGATAGGTAAGTACAGGCAGCCTGCCGATGATTTCCGGGATCATTCCAAAGGCCTTGAGATCCTGTGGCGCAATGTATTGCAGTAAGTTTTCACGATCAATCCGGGCAACTTGCTTGGAGGCTCCAAAACCGACCACCTGGGTGTTTAAGCGAGCGGCTATCTTTTTTTCTATACCGTCAAAAGCGCCGCCGCAGATAAACAATATATGTTGAGTGTTGACGGGAATCATTTTTTGTTCGGGATGTTTACGCCCTCCCTGAGGCGGGACATTCACCACAGAACCTTCGAGCAGCTTCAGCAAGCCCTGTTGCACTCCTTCGCCGCTGACGTCACGTGTGATGGAAGGATTATCTCCCTTGCGGGCAATCTTGTCTATCTCATCGATAAAAATAATGCCTTTTTCGGCAGCAGCCACATCGTAATCGGCCACCTGAAGCAGGCGTGTGAGCAGGCTTTCGATGTCTTCGCCCACGTAACCGGCTTCGGTAAGCACCGTGGCATCCACTATAGTAAAAGGCACTTTCAGTTTTTTGGCTATGGTTTTTGCCAGCAAGGTTTTGCCTGTGCCGGTAGCCCCCACCATGATGATGTTTGATTTCTCTATCTCTACCTCATCGTCCTTTTTTGTCTGCATCAACCTTTTATAATGGTTGTAAACCGAAACGGAAAGGAATTTTTTGGCTTCTTCCTGGCCGATAACGTATAGATCCAAAAAAGCCTTGATCTCTTTGGGTTTGGGCAAATCTTCAGCCTTAAGCTCGAACTGTTTATTCTTTGATGAGCCGATAATTTCTTTGCTTATGCTGTGAGCTCTTTCTGCGCATTCTTCACAAATATGAGCCGAGATGCCGGAAATCAAAAGTTCAACCTCGTTGCGTGATCTGCCGCAAAAACTGCATTTATCCGTAGATGTTTTAGCCATTATTATTTGCTCTTCAACATCACCTCGTCAATCATTCCGTAGTCTTTAGCTTCGGCGGCAGTCATCCAATAGTCGCGATCGGAATCTTTTTCGATTTGTTCGATGGTTTGTCCGGAATGCGATGAGATAATAGAATACAATTCCTTTTTAATCTTCTGAATTTCTCTTACCGTGATTTCCATATCGGAGGCTTGTCCCTGAACTCCACCCATCGGTTGATGTATCATTACTCTGGAATGTTTAAGTGCAAAGCGTTTGCCTTTGGTGCCGGCTACCAAAAGTACGGCGGCCATCGAGGCTGCCACTCCTGTGCAAATGGTAGAAACGTCACTGGAAATAAACTGCATGGTGTCGTAAATACCCAGCCCGGCATAAACAGTTCCTCCCGGAGAATTCAGGTACAAAGAAATGTCTTTGCCCGGTTCGGCAGAATCCAGGTAAAGCAGCTGAGCTTGCACGACGTTGGCTGTATAATCGTCTACTTGAGTGCCCAGGAAAATGATGCGGTCCATCATCAGGCGTGAAAAAACATCCATTTGAGCTACATTCAATTGTCTCTCTTCGATAATGGTTGGAGAAATATAGCTACTGGTAATTTTTGAATATTGGTCTAAAGCCATACCGTCCATTCCTAAATGGCGGGTGGCGTATTTTCTAAAATCATTCATGTTTTTCAATTTTCGTAAAGTTTATTGAATTCTTCGGCTGATACAGTCTTTTCGTTCAACTTGACAGTAGATTTTAAAAAGTCGGCGACCTTGGCGCTGTTGGTCTGGTCGCTCAGGTTCCTTGCCGTTTCGGGCTTTTTGAGCATTTCGGCAGCATAGTTGTTCAACAAATCATCCGGGACGGACATCATGCCGTATTGGGCAAATTGTGCCCGGGTTGCTTTTTTGGCGGTTTCCAGGACATCGGCTTCGCTTACCTGAATATTGTTGCGTTTGATGATTTCTTCTTTCATCAGATGCCATTTCAGTTCTTCGATAAGTTTGGGCATGTCCTGATCTATGGTTGCAGGATTGCGTTTTTCGTCGGCAGCCAGGAGCCAGCGTTTCAGGAATTCAACAGGAAATTCCACGTCCTTGAGTTTCTTTACCAATTGTTTTTCGGCATCTACCATAAAACGATAGTCGCTTTCGGGTGCGAACCGGGCCTCTATTTCTTCCCTAACTTTGGTACGGAAGGCTTCTTCGGAGGTAATAACGTCTTTACCGTAAATCTGGTCGAAGAGTTCCCGGTTGAGTTCGGCTTCTTTGAAACGGCTGATTTCTTTTACTTCGAATTCAAAATCGGACTTGATTTCCACGGCTTTTTCTTTGGGCAAATGCAGCATGGAAGCCAATTCCGTTTCGTGGCCTTCGGCGGCTTTATAAGGATTAAATCTGATTTTGTCGCCGGGACGAACACCTTTCATTTTGGCCTTTTCTTCTTCATTTTTGAAATAGGCAGGAAGAATAATGGCTTCTTCCACTTTTACAAGATCTTCTGAATCTTTTTGACCTTCTTCGGGAATCTCGGTCAGTGTTCCCTTGATGGTGTCGCCTTCCTGGGCCTCTTCCACTTTTTCGTACCTTCCGCCGCGACTTGCCAGCGATTTAATCTGTTTCTCCAGCATGTCGTCGCTGACCTCTATTTTATAGTAAGGGATGCTGTCTTTTTTGCTTATTGTAAAATCAAGTTCGGGAGCCAGGGCAATATCAAAAATAAATTCAAAATCTTCGCCGGCATTGAAATCCGGAGGGGTTTGTTGTTTGCCGGGTAGGGGTTCGCCCAAGATGTTCAGATTATTTTCTTTGATGTAATTGTATAAAGCTTCCAACACAATTTTATTGATTTCTTCTGCCAGAACGGCTTTTCCGTACATTTTCTGAATCAGACCCAAGGGCACCATTCCCGGACGGAAACCGGGCACATTGGCCTTTTGGCGATAGGTTTTGAGTGTTTTATCTACTTTTTCCTGATAGTCGGCTTTGACTAAGTTGATCTTGATACTTGCATTGACCGGATCAATGAGTTGTTTTTCTACATTCATGTTGTTGATGTTTGAACCTGTCCTTTTACCGAACAAGCTTTTCAAAGCAGGGCTTTGTCCTTCTGCTTGTTGCTCTTAAAGGCATTTTTTTGGAGACGCAAAAATACTCTTAATCTTTGAATTGACAAAACTTTGAATTAGGTTTGCGAAAAAATGCTCATTGAATGACAAAGATAGACAGAAGCAAAATGGGCTTAAGGCTTATAGTGTTGATAGCCACAGTAATAGTTGCTCTCTTTTTAAGCTCCTTACTACTCAACCTTTTTTTACTACTCAGCCGTGGTTTGAGCTTTGGGCAACTTGGTTCTGAGTTGGGTGCACAAATGAGCAACCCTTCTTTTCTTTTGTTGATGCAGGGCCTGCAAACCCTTTTGGTGTTCATTCTTCCACCTTTTCTATTAAGTTATTGGTACGGTGAAAAAAACAGCCGTTTTTTGAAATTGGTCAAAGCCAAACCCGTTGATGTTTTATTGGCCATGTTCAGTATTTTAGCTGCCGTACCGCTGGTTAATTTCTTGGTAAGTTGGAATCAGGACATACAGTTTCCCTCCTTTTTAGAGGGTGTAGAAAAATGGATGAGGGTTGCCGAAGACAATGCACAACGCGTCACGGAATTGATGCTGCAAGGAGAATCCTGGAGCGATTTGTTGTGGCAGTTGCTGGTAGTAGCTGTTATGGCGGGTTTTGGAGAAGAATTACTTTTCAGGGGGACTTTGCAAAGTATCATTTCTTCTAAGGGCAGAAATCAGTTGGCCATCTGGATAACTGCTTTCGTCTTCAGTCTGATACATATGCAGTTTTACGGTTTTATACCTCGTCTATTGTTGGGGGCTTGGTTTGGCTACCTGCTTTTATGGTCCGGATCGATCTGGGTTCCTGTGGCGGCTCATTTTGCCAACAACGCTATTTCCGTAGTGTTTCATTACGCCGAAAAAAACAATTACCTGGCATCAGACCCCGAGCTGTTGGGTGTAGGGGAAAATACCTGGCAACTTATTCCATCTATACTGCTGTTGACGGCATGTGGCCTGTTTTTTTACCTGCGTTACAGAAAATCGACATTAAAAAAGCAACATGTATAAAATTCTGTTGAGAGAAAACTCTCAAACAAGGGTAATTCAAACTCAGGGCCAACAGAGCCTGCTGGAAATTCTCCGCAACGAAGATTATTCCATCTATGCTCCCTGTGGAGGGAAAGGCCGTTGCGGTAAATGTTTGGTCGATATCAAAGGAGAGGGGAAAGTGCTGGCCTGCAATTATTACCCTGCCGGTGATATTGAAGTGATTTTGCCTGCCAAAGAAGAAGCGCAGATACTTGCCACTCAAACAGCTTATCTCGAGGATTTTCCACCCGCACACAGCCGGCAATTGTTGCATCCCGACGCTTATGGGGCGGCCATAGACTTGGGTACCACCACTATAGTGTGTTATTTCGTACATTTAGCCAGCGGGCGAATTGTGAAGATCAGTTCCTGGATGAATCCGCAAACAGCCTACGGTGCCGATGTGATTTCCAGGATCAGCTATTGCCAGGAAAACCCGGGAGGGCTCAAATTGCTGCAGAAAATTTTGACGGAATCAATTAATAAGGAATTTAATAGCTTCCTGTCCGAAATGAAGGCCGGCAAGCAGCAAATTCAGGAAACAGTAATTGCCGGCAATACAACCATGCTGCATATTCTGCTGGGATACAATCCTGAACCCCTGGCCCTGGCGCCTTTTACTCCGGCTTTTACCGCCCAACAAGTGCACAAGGCAGAAAATTCTTCTTTGTTGCTGCATCCGCTGGGCCGTTTGATTACCCTGCCCTGTATTTCCGCTTATGTCGGCTCCGATATAGTGGCCGGTCTGGCCGTGCTGAAAGTGCCTCTGCAACATTATCTATTTCTCGACATCGGAACCAACGGAGAAATGGCTTTGGTCAAAGGGGAGGAAATATTTACTTGTGCAACGGCCGCCGGTCCCGCTTTCGAAGGAGCCGGACTGAGCTCCGGGATGCCCGCACTTAAGGGAGCCATTGCCGCTTTTGAAAGCCCTTCAAATTATAAAGTCATTGGAGACGTCCGGCCCGTAGGCATCTGCGGCTCCGGAGTGATAGATTCGGTCGCCTGGTTGCGGCGTAATCATTTAATGGACGAAAGCGGATTGATTCAGCAGGATTTTGAAATTTACCCCGGCATACAGATAACTCAGGCCGATATCCGGGAAATTCAACTGGCAAAATCGGCCATTTATTCAGGCATTAAAATTTTATTAAAGCGTGCCGGCTTGAATTTTCAGGAGTTGGAAGCTTTGTTTCTGGCCGGTGGTCTGGGCAATTACATTCATATACCCTCGGCCGTTGAAATAGGCTTGCTCCCGGCCGAACTCAAAGATAAAACCTTCGCGGTAGGCAACAGTGCCGGCATCGGCGCCTTGCAGTTTCTTCGCTCAGAAGTGTTTGCCAACAAAGTGGACAGGGTTATTCAACAATCGCAATACATAGAATTGTCCGACGACGAAGATTTTGCATTAGAATTTGCTATGAACATGGATTTTTTGAAATAATTCTAAAAATAAAGCTACAAGATTTGTTTTTCTTGCGCAAGAGGATGAATTTTGCACTTTTTAATTCAATCTCGTTCGATGAAAGATTCCGGAATCTCGATGAACCCTAATGAACTGGTTCAATTTTTAAACAAACCTTCACAAGACTTTACCCGCAAGGATATTATGCGTTTTTGCGAAGAACGGCAGATTAAAATGCTGAATTTTCGCTATGTGGCCGAAGACGGCCGTTTGAAAACCTTGAATTTTGTAATCAATTCCAGGGACTACCTTGAAACGATACTGACCAGGGGAGAACGGGTAGACGGCAGCAGTTTATTTTCTTTCATCGAATCGGGCAGCAGCGACCTTTATGTGGTTCCCCGTTATCGCACGGCTTTTGTAAATCCCTTTGCAGAGGTTCCCACTCTGGACATTTTCTGTTCTTTTTATAACAACCACGGCAGGCCTCTCGAAAGCGATCCGTATACGATTTTACACAGAGCCGATCAATTGTTTACCAAAGAAACCGGCAGTCGCTTTATGGCACTGGGCGAGTTGGAATATTATGTGATTGCCCCGGCCGGAGGCTTGTATCCCGGTGTAGATCAAAAAGGTTATCACGCCAGTGAACCTTTTGCCAAATACGAGTTTATTCGTAACGAGGCTTTGCAAATGATAGCCAGGGCGGGTGGCAACATAAAATACGGACATTCCGAGGTGGGTTGTTTTACTCAGGGAGAAAGCTATTACGAGCAGCATGAAATCGAATTCTTACCCTGTACCGTTGAAAAAGCCGCCGAACAATTGGTGTTGGCCAAATGGATACTGAGAATGTTGGGTAACAAATACGGCGTAGGTATCAGTTATGCTCCCAAGATTACCGAAGGCAAAGCCGGCAGCGGAATGCATTTTCATATGATGCTCGAAAAAGACGGTAAAAACCTTGTTGCAGGCAAGGGAGGATTAAGCGATGTTGCCCGCAAGATGATAGCCGGCATTTTGGATTTGAGCGATGCTATTACAGCTTTCGGAAACACCATTCCTACTTCTTATTTCAGATTGGTGCCCAATCAGGAAGCACCTACCCGTATTTGCTGGGGCGACCGCAACCGCTCGGTGGTGGTACGCGTGCCTCTGGGCTGGACAGGAGCCGAAAAAATGATCTTTGATGCCAATCCCCTGGAGTCGGAGCCTCTACCTGCTTCGGAATCCAGGCAAACTTTTGAGTACAGGGTGTCCGACGGCTCGGCCGATATTTTCCTGACCCTGGCCGCTTTGATTGTTGCTTCTCTTCATGGAATCAGGAGGCCGGATGCTCTTGAGCTGGCCGAGCAGCTTTATGTGGACGTAAACATTTTCAAGCCGGAACATCAGGAAAAGATGCAGTCTTTAGAACAGTTGCCGCTGTGTTGTGCCGATTCTGCCGAAGCTTTAAAGCGGAAAAGAGCCGTTTTCGAAGAAAACAACATCTTCCCGGCCGGTCTTATCGACAGCCAGATCAAAAAATTACAGGCGTACAACGACAAAGGCTTGTCCGAGAAATTGTTCGGCAAACAGGATGTTTTGAAATTGGTGGAACAATTTTTACACATCGGTTGATCTGTTCGCGAGACAATCGCTGTTGTTGATTCGTTGATAAAGCCTTGTCGGAAAGAGTTTAACGGCTGTCTGCCATATAACTTGTTTGTTGCGCATAATCGTTCGCATCAGTTTGCTGCTCATGCCAGCCATGTTCAGCTTGGAAAGTCCCAGCTTGCGGCTGGAACCCGGTAGCATCATGCCGAACATTTTCCCGAAGAAGTCTTTTTGCCTTGATAAATCTGGTCGTCGTGTCCGATGTAATCTCCTTCGAATATGTCTTCGTTGCTTTGTTTTTGGCTGGCGGTTTCGTAGGTTTTCAGCCCACCCGACAAATTGTAAACTTCCTTATAACCGTTCCCCACAAGTATGCGGCAGGCGACATGAGCTCTGAGACCCACTCCACAGAACACCACCAATTTTTTATCTTTAGGAATTTCGGCCAGGTGTTCCCTGATTTCGTCCAGTGGGATGTTGACAGCGCCATCGATGCTTCCTAGTTCAAATTCTTCGGCAGTGCGTACGTCAATCAGCATACTTGCGTCTTCCCTGCAAGAAGCAATGTCCCTCCAACTGAGGGTTTTGGTAATGCCCTCCAGGATGTTTTCGGCCACCATGCCGGCGATATTCACCGGATCTTTGGCCGACGAGAAAGGTGGAGCGTAAGCGTGTTCAATAAAAGCCAGGTCGTGTACCGTTGCTCCTTGTCTGAGAGCTGCCGAAAACAAATCAATTCGTTTGTCCACACCGTCGTAACCGACTATTTGTGCTCCCAGCAATTTGCCGTCTCCGGGAGCGAAAGAGATCTTAATAGACATGGGCAAAGCACCCGGATAATAGCCCGCGTGCGAGGAAACGTGTATGGTTGAATCGAAATGAGGAATATTCATTTTGTTTAGCATTTTGCCCGAGACCCCTGTGGAGGCTACTGTCAGATCGAACACTTTGGCTATGGCCGTATTGACCGATCCGGTGTATTCCTTTTTGTTGCCCATGACCAAATTGTCTGCCAGTATACGGCCCTGCTTGTTGGCCGGCCCTGCCAGGTAGCTAATCATTTTGGTATGAGTGACCGGATTCTCAAATTCGATGGCGTCGCCAAGGGCATAAATATCGGGATCGGAGGTTTGCAGATACTTATTCACCACTATACCTCCGGTTTGTCCTAATTCCAATCCGCAGTCTTTGGCTAATTTACTGTCGGGCCTTACACCTATGGAGAGTACTACCATGTCGGTTTCAATCAGCTTAGTGGTATCTAGTTTTGCCAAAATTTTTTCTCCTTTTGTTGAAAAAGACACAACCGCGGTTTTCAGATAAAACTCAACATCCTTTGTTTTCAGGTGCTGATGAACCAGGGCAGCCATAGAATAGTCCAGAGGAGTCATCACTTGTTCGGCCATTTCGACAATGGTCACTTTAAGACCGGCGTGATGCAGGTTTTCCGCCATTTCTAAACCAATAAATCCGGCCCCGACTACCAGAGCATGACGGGCTTGTTTTTGCTCAATGTACTGTTTAATCTTATCGGTGTCGGGTACGTTGCGTAAAGTGAAGATGCCTTCCCGATTGATGCCGGGCAACATGGGTTTTATGGGTTCAGCGCCGGGCGAAAGAATGAGTTTGTCGTAGCTTTCCCTATATTCACTTCCGTTTCTAATATCTTTCACCAGAACTTCTTTCTTGCGTCTGTCGATGGAAAGCACTTCGGATAAATTTCTGACTTCCAAATTAAATCGTTGGCCAAAAGATCCCGGAGTCTGTACAAACAGTTGATCTCTGTCTTTGATGATACCTCCTATATAGTAGGGCAGGCCGCAATTGGCATACGAAATATATTCACCACGCTCAAAAACGATTATTTCGCTTTTTTCATCCAGCCTTCTTAGCCTTGCTGCTGTAGTGGCTCCGCCCGCCACGCCGCCGATTATCAGGTATTTCATAGATTCTAATGTGTCAAATGTGTGTTGGTAGAATAAATGTGCGAAGCGCAAATATATAAGAATTCTTCAAGCTCTAATTTGTTCTTTTGAAAATCGTTCAGTTTATACACATCAAACAAATAAAATTTGTAATACGAATAAATCCACACAGCAGATTTTGACTAAATTTGGGCCTCAAAAAATACGGAAAATATGCGGGAACTCCTTTTTGAAACACTCATGCGTGCACTTATGATAACGGGCTTTGTCATGCTGATGATGGTGGTCGTTGAATATATTAATGTGCAAAATAAAAATCGCTGGGCCGAAAAATTACGCCGTTCTCCTCTGACGCAAATTTTAATGGCAACAATCCTGGGAATTATACCGGGCTGCATGGGTACTTTTGCGGTGGTGTCTTTGTACACGCACAGAATGATAGGCCTGGCTGCCGTAGTGGCAGCCATGATTGCTACCAGCGGCGACGAAGCCTTTGTGATGTTCGCCCTTTTCCCCGGCAAAGCTTTGTTGTTGCATGGAATACTGTTTATTATAGCCCTCTTGACCGGTTGGATAATCTATCTCTTCTGTAAAAAAGAAAGGGAACCGGCGGGGCCTCAATACGGCTTTGAGGTCCATCAAGAGGAGAGTTGCAAATGCTTTGACAGGAGCATTATACTACCTCAACTCAAGAAAATTACTTTTGAACGTAGTCTTTTACTGCTAGCTACTCTTGTGTTCTTGCTGCTGCTTGCTTTGGGCGTAATTGGCCATGAAGGCTGGGGTTGGGAGAAAATTACCTTGCTGGCCGGCAGTCTTTTTCTCTTGTTTGTTTTTTTGACCGTCCCGGAACATTTTCTCAAAGAACATTTGTACAACCACATCATCAAGAAGCACCTTTTACGCATTTTGCTCTGGTCTTGGGGGGCTTTTATCGTTCTCTATTTCGTACAAACAGAACAACTATTAGGTACATTGGTCGAAAACAATCCCTACTTGATTTTGTTAGCGGCCGTATTGATAGGCATCATCCCCGAATCTGGGCCACATTTGGTTTTTGTTACCTTGTTTTCTCAACAGTTGATTCCTTTTAGTATTCTATTGGCCAGTTCTATAGTGCAGGATGGTCACGGCATGTTGCCGGTATTGGCCGAAAGCCGTAGGGATTTCTTCCTGATCAAAGGCATCAGTGTACTGATTGGTCTCGTAATTGGAACGACATTGCTCTTCCTGGGGTTTTAATCGGTCATTTCCTTCCCATAACGAACAATAATCTTAAATAATATTAAATCTTGTGGGGCAAATGAACATATGTTCATAATAATAGGCATATTTGTATCAGAAAAAAATAAGTATCATTTTAAAAATTTACAATTATGCCAAGAGGTGACAAAACAGGTCCAAAGGGACAAGGTCCCATGACCGGAAGAGGATTAGGTTTTTGCAAGGGGCACGACAGCCCGGGTTTTACTGATAATTTTGAAGACGGCAAGGATCTCGGAAGAGGTCGCGGTTTTGGAGGCGGCTTAGGCCGTGGGAGAGGCCTTGGGTTTGGAGGCGGTATGGGCCGTGGAAGAGGCCTTGGGTTTGGAGGCGGCTTAGGCCGCGGAAGAGGCCGGGGTTTTGGTAGAGGCAGAGGTATGGAGCCGGGAGCCGAAGCTTCCGATGGTCAGTGAAAAGGCAAAAGAAGGCAATATGACCAATAGTTTTAAGGTTTAATTTTGGCCAGCCATTTGCCAAACATATCTTTAAGGGCTTCATTGTTCATCCAGAGCAGTGAGGCTCCAATTATGATCACACCCGAAATGGAATAAATGTCGGGGTATTCATCTGGTAATATCAGCCAGCTGAGTATGGCTCCAAACACCGGAATGATGAATTTCCAACTGTTCAGGTAAGATACTTTTACTCCGGGGCGTTTCAGTAAAGTGAACCACAAGGCAAAGGCTGCAGCCGATAAGAAACTCAACCAGCCGAGAGCCAGCCAAAATTCAAGCGGAAAATTCAGATTCGCCGGCACAGTTTCGAAGGGAATGGAAATCAGAATCAACACGATCCCTCCAATCAGCAGCGAAGCAGAACTCAGTGCGAGCATCGAAATATTTCGCCGGCTTTTCTTGACTATAACGTTGTAGAGTCCGCTTACAAGATTGTTGGCAATTAAGAGTAAAACGCCGATTATTTCGAGTCCTCCCGCGTTGCCTCCGGTCTGTCTGCCTATATTGATGATTACTATACCTACGATTCCCAGCATAATACTGCCACCACTGCGCCAGGTTATTTTATCGTCTTTAATAAACAAATGCGCCACAATGGCCGCAAACAAGGGACCCG
Source organism: Bacteroidales bacterium UBA1402 (assembly GCA_002305085.1). GTDB lineage: Bacteria > Bacteroidota > Bacteroidia > Bacteroidales > UBA1402 > UBA1402. The sequence continues at coordinate 227,133 of DBQE01000009.1, forward strand.
TGCCGTTGATCATGGCTCCCATAGAGCCCGGCACCATATTCATGGCTGTATAAAACAAGCCGTACATTAATACTGTTTGCAAAAAGGCAATTAACAGGATGTACCAGAAATGTGTTTTAATAGCTTGAAAGTAGGCCCTAAACTTGCCGTAGAACAACAAAATCAGGATACCGGCGATAGAAAACCTAAGTCCGGCAAACAGGAGTGGACTCATGTAATTCAATCCGATTTTAACGCCGACAAAAGCGGTAGACCAAAGCAAGCAGGCTATTATAGCCATGAATGCCGAACTATGAATAAAACTTTTGGTTTGTTGATTCATTCGTAATTAAAAAGGCCTTATACCCATAATGTGCCGCACTTCGCGCAAGGTGGCGGCAGCGCTGGCGCGTGCCTTCTCAGCACCATTTACAGCTACTTTATGCAGGTATTCGTCGTTGTTGCAAATGTCTAAATAACGTTCGCGAATGGGAGTGGTAAAGGCAATGATGTCGGCGGCCAGTTGTTTTTTGAGTTCGCCGTAACGGATGCTGCAATTGTTCCATTGCTCCTCGAAATAGGCCACTGTGTCGGGGCTGGAAACGCTTTTCAGAAGAACGAAGAGATTTTCGATCGATTCGGGCATGGCTGAATGAGGCTCTGTGGGCCCGGCATCGGTCAGTGCTTTCATTACCTTTTTCTTTATAAGTTTAGGATCTTCGCATAAAAAAATGCAATTGCCCTCGGATTTGCCCATTTTGCGACTGCCGTCCAGGCCGGGTATTTTTACGAGTTCCTGATCGAAATTATAAGGTTGGGGTTCAGTAAAAAAATTAACCTTGTACAAATTATTAAAGCGCCGGGCAAAACGGCGGGTAAGTTCCAGATGTTGCTCCTGATCTTTGCCCACGGGCACTTTGTCGGCGTTGTGCTGCAAGATGTCGGCAGCCATCAGAGTGGGGTAAGTGAGCAGCCCGGCGTTTACGTTTTCGGGTTGTTTCCGGGCTTTTTCCTTGAACGAAGTTGTTTTGGCCAATTCGCCCATATAAGCATGCATATTGAGCAAAAGATAGAGTTCTACGGTTTCGGGGACGTCGCTTTGCACGTAAATAGTGGCAACCTCCGGATCGATGCCTACAGCCAGGTATTCACACAAGATGTCTTTTACGTTGGCGTGCAGGGAGGCGGGATCCGGGTGGGTGGTAAGAGAATGATAATCTGCAATAAAAAAGAAGCAACGATTTTCGTGTTGCATCCTGACAAAATTGCGCAAGGCGCCAAAATAATTACCCAAATGCAGATGCCCCGTAGAGCGTATGCCGCTTAAAACTGTATCCATTTCGATTGATTTGAGCGCAAAGGTAGGTTTTTCGACGGAATTAACGAAGCAGCCGCTTCATTTCTTTAAAGCTGAGAGTTAAGTTCAGATCCGTTTAATTTTCGTCAATACCGGGGTCGAATCAGGGGCAAACCGGATTTAATCTAAACCTTCCAATATGCGTTTCAATACCGTTTGGGCCGAAAATTCCCGGTTGGCGGCTTCAGGAATCACCACCGACCGGGGACCTTCGATTACCTCGTCGCTGACGATCATGTTTCGTCTTACCGGCAGGCAATGCATAAAGCGTGCATTGTTGGTCAGGGCCATTTTTTTGCTGTCGATGGTCCAGGAACGATCCCGGCTCAGAATTTTACCGTAATTCGGATCGGTAAAGGCTGCCCAGTTCTTGGCGTAAACAAAGTCTGCTCCTTCGAGGGCTTTGTTTTGATCGTATTCTATTGCGGCTTTGCCGGAAAATTCCGGGGAAAGCTCGTAGCCCCGGGGATGTGTAATGACGAATTCATAATCGCAGAGATTCATGGTTTCGGCAAAACTGTTGGGAACGGCCTGAGGCAACGCTTTGGGGTGAGGAGCCCAGGTCAGGACCACCTTTGGGCGCGCCCTTTCTTTGAATTCTTCGATGGTGATGAGGTCGGCAAAGCTTTGCAGGGGATGGCGAATGGCGGCCTCCATGCTGAAAACCGGTTTGCCGGAATATTGTATAAACTGATTCAGTATCTTTTCGGAATAATCGTCGGCCTTGCTTTCAAAGCGGGCAAAGGAACGTACGCCGATGATGTCGCAGTAGGAGCCCATAACCGGAATGGCCTCAAGCAGGTGTTCCGATTTATCTCCGTCCATGACGACACCACGCTCAGTTTCGAGTTTCCAGGCTCCCTGATTCACATCGAGCACAATAACATTCATACCCAGGTTTAAAGCGGCTTTTTGGGTACTCAGTCGGGTTCTGAGGCTGGAATTGAAAAAGATCATCAACAGGGTCTTGTTTTTGCCCAGGTTTTGCCAGGCAAAAGGCCGGGCTTTGATTTGCCGGGCCTCGCTTACTGCAGCTTTGAGGTCGCCCAGGTCGGTAATGCTGGTAAAATGTCTCATTATTTTGAACGTATTTGTCCGTTACCGGTAATTAAATATTTGTATGTAGTGATTTCTTTTAAGGCCATAGGTCCACGGGCGTGCAGCTTTTGTGTGCTGATGCCGATTTCGGCTCCCAAGCCGAATTGTGCGCCATCGGTAAAGGCAGTCGATACATTGACATAAACGCAGGCAGCGTCTACTTTTTTGCAAAAGAGTTGAGCCTGTTCGGGGTCTTCGCAGACGATAGCCTCGCTGTGTCCCGATGAATAGCGGGCTATGTGTTCGATGGCTTCCTCTGTGGATTTCACCGTTTTGACGGCCATCTTATAGTCCAGAAACTCCGTGCCGTAATGCTTTTCGCCGGCCGGTTGTAACAAATGTCCGGGGTAATGGCTTTTGAGGGCTGCCAGGGCCTCGGGATCTGCGTAAATCACAACCTGCTCGTCCTGCAATTTAAGGCAGATTTCAGGCAGGTCTTGCAAACGGGAGCGATGCAACAACATGCAGTCCAGGGCATTGCAGACACTCACTCGGCGGGTTTTTGCGTTATGCACAATGGTTGCGGCCTTTTGTATGTCGGCCGAGCTGTCAATGTAGGTATGGCAAATACCGGCACCGGTTTCTATGACCGGCACCAGCGAATGACTGCGCACGTGGTCGATCAAAGACTGACTGCCCCTGGGAATGATCAGATCTACATAAGCGGTTGCCTTCATAAGTTCGTCGGCAGCCCGGCGGTCGGGGGGTAAAAGTAAGACCGCATCGCCCGGAAAACCATGTTTGAGCAATTGTTGTCGTATCAGTTGCACGATGGCCGTATTGGAATATTCCGCGTCCGAGCCGCCTTTGAGTATGCAGGCATTCCCCGTTTTTATGCAGAGCGAAAAAACATCGAAACTAACGTTGGGTCTGGCTTCGTAAATGATGCCGATCACTCCGAAAGGCACCCTGATTTTTTGTATAAGCATACCATTGGGACGCAACTCCTTGCTTAAAATCTCTCCCAGAGGCGAAGGCAGGGCGGCCACCTGACGCATATCGGAAGCGATGCCGTGAATGCGTTCGGCGCTGAGTTTGAGTCGGTCGTATTTGGGATCGGCCGGATTCATCCGGTCCAAATCTTTCTGATTTTCACTCAGAAGATAGGGGATTTGCGCTTCGGTTTCGGCAGCCAGGTCAGTCAGTAATTGCCGTACGGCTATGTCGCTGAAATCGTTCAACAGAGCTGAGGCTTGCTTTACAGCTTTGAATTTATTTTCCAAACTCATTATTCCAGATACAAATAATCGTAATGAATAAGGGCTTTTTGTCCCTTGGATCCTATGATGTTGCGGGCGGCATTACTGTCGCAACGGATCATGCCCACACCAATCTGACGACCCTCGTGGTCGATGACCCGTACAATATCTCCTTTTTCGAACTCACCCTCGATGCGTTCTATGCCCACGGGCAACAAGCTGGCCTGGGCCTGTGTCAAGGCCTCCGTGCAACCTTGGTTTATATGCACTTCTCCTTTGGCGAAACCTTCGGAATGAGCAATCCATTTTTTGATGGCAGAGGTTTTTTCGGCCGGCAGAAACAAGCTGTGTTTATTGCGGGGTTTGGGGCTGAATAAGTCGGGAATGATGTTATCTTTTTTCCCGTTGGCTATTATTACCCGGATACCTTCTTTGGCCAGCTTGGAGGCGATGTTGTATTTGGTGCGCATACCTCCCCTGCCGGTGGATGAACGGTCGGCACTGATGTATTGCCGGAGTTCTTGTTTGGGCAAAATTTCTCTGATCAATTCCGCTTCGGGATCGTCGGGATGTCCTTTGAAGATGCCGTCCACGTTGCTGAGTATAAGCAGAACTTCGGCATTCATCATCCCTGCAATCAGGCCCGAAAGCTCATCGTTGTCGGTAAACATCAGTTCGGTTACCGAAACGGTATCGTTTTCGTTAACGATGGGAATCACCTTATTTTCTAGCATTACTTCCATACAGTTTTTTTGATTGAGGTAATGCCGGCGGTCTGCAAAGTTTTCTTTGGTTGTCAATATCTGTCCGCACACGATGTTGTGATCGCGGAAAAGATCATAGTACCTATTGATCAGAATGGCTTGTCCGATGGCCGAATAAAGCTGCCTTTGCTCCACCTGTCCCAGTTTGCGCGAGGCCTGAATTTCGCTGCGCCCAGCCGCCACAGCCCCGGACGAAACCAGAATAACTTCCAGACCGGCCTTGTGAAGTTCTGCCATCTGATCGACCAGAGCAGACATCCGGGTAACATCCAAGGTCCCGTCTTTGCGGGTGAGGACATTGCTGCCGATTTTAACAACGACGCGACGATAAATATACATAGTCTCAGAGTAAACTGGCCTTAATACCTTTGATGACGGAAGCCGTGAAACCCGAAGCCTCCATTTCGTTCAGTCCCCTGATGGTGATACCTCCGGGGGTAGTGACTTTTCGAATTTCCACTTCGGGAGTGGTTTTGTTGTTTAGCAGCAATTCAGCAGCTCCTTTGACGGTTTGGGCTATCAATTCCGTGGCCTGCTCGGGGGTGAAACCCATCTCAATGGCCACCTGAACGTTGGCTTTGATAAACTGTAATGCAAAGCCCGTCCCGCAAGAGGTCAGCGAAGTACCCGCCGCCATCATATCCGGGTGAATGAGTACTGCTTTTCCCAACTTTTTGAGCATACCCATCATCAACTTGTCTTGTTCGGGAGTAGTATTGGCAGCCGACAACAGACTCATGCTTTCTCTCAAGGCGATGGCCGTGTTTGGAATAAAGCGGTAACAGGGCAGATTCGAAAGGTTTTCGGGTAATTTGCCGTAGATCTGTTCAAAACTTACTCCGGCAGCCACAACGACCAAAATCGGCCTCGAAGTCTCAAGCAAAGGAGCAATTTCTGTCAGAACTCCTCCCACCAGCCAGGGTTTGACAGCTACAATAACGATGTCTGCCTGAGCAGCTGTTTTGTTTTCGGTTGAACTTTGAATCTTGGGGAAAGAACTTTTAATCAGTTCCAGATTTGATTTTTCGATGTCCGAAATAACGATGTTCTCTTCGGGCACAAAGGCCGATTTGGCTAGGCCTGACACGATGGCTTTACCGATGTTGCCTACTCCTATAATTCCGATTTTCATAATTGAACTTTTTAATGACAGCCGTTAAGCTAAAGGTTTATATTTATTGAAGCCTTGATGAATGATGGTATTCCTCGGTGAGGGGACTGATTTCATCATCATCGTTTCTTGTTTTGTTAGTTAAAAGGTTTTTAAAGCCAGTACGAGTTTTTCGATAAAAATACCGGCTTGCTCCATGCTCAGGCTCAAAGGAGGCAACAGGCGAATAACGTTGCTTCCGCTTACCCCGGTAAATACACCGTGTTCAAAGAGCAGTTTTTTCCTGAGCTCTTTGATGGGCTTATCGAATTCCAAGCCTATCATCAGCCCCAGACCGCGAACTTCCGCTATTTGCGGCAAAGTCTTGCATTCTTTCATCAAAAAATCGCCCACGCGGGCTGCGTTGCCGATCAGATTTTCCTGTTCCATAACGTCAAGTACAGCCAGAGCTGCGGCGCAAGCAAGGTGGTTGCCTCCGAAAGTGGTTCCCAGCATGCCGTGAACCGCTTTAAATTCGGGGCCGATAATGAGTCCGCTCATGGGGAAACCGTTAGCAATGCCTTTGGCTACGGTGATCATATCGGGCCGTATACCGGCGTATTGATGAGCAAAAAACCGGCCGCTCCGCCCGTAGCCCGATTGAATTTCGTCCAGAATCAAGACGGTTTTTGTCTCGTTACAGGTTTTGCGCAAAGCCTGCAAAAAGGCCGGCTGAGGAATATGAACACCGCCTACGCCCATAATGCCTTCTATAATGACAGCGCAGACATCTCCCCTGGATAAGCAATTTTGCATGGCCGGTATGTCGTTGAGCGCCAAGAATTCTACTTCCATGCCCTGATTGATCGGAGCCACTATGCCGGGGTTGTCGGTGACGCGAACAGCTGCCGAAGTGCGACCGTGAAAAGCCTTGCGAAAGGCGACTACTTTGCGGCGTCCGTTATGAAATGAAGCCAGTTTGAGGGCATTCTCGTTGGCTTCTGCCCCGGAATTCACCAAAAAGAGGCTGTACTCTTCGTAGCCGGAAATCTTTCCCAAACGGGTGGCAAACTTGGTTTGCAGGCTGTTTACTACGGAATTGGAATAAAAACCTATGCGAGCGACTTGTTCGCAGATGCTCCGTACATAATGCGGGTGTGAATGCCCGATGGAAATCACGGCGTGACCTCCGTACAGGTCTAAGTATTCTCTTCCTTGTTTATCGTAAATGTAGCAGTTCTTGCCACTGACAATTTCGAGGTCGTATAGGGGATAAACATCAAATAAATTCATTTTCTTCAAGTTTTGTTATAAGCAAAGCGAATTTTGGCCAGGCGAATTAAAATAAAAGATTTACAGCAAATCAAAAATCCATCCAAAATAAGGCCTCAGCAAAGGCCTTCGCATAAAGGATTAGAACCCCGTACTCTTAAGATTCAAGCCTGCCCTTTCGTCCAGGCCAAACATCAGATTCATATTTTGAACCGCTTGCCCGGAAGCGCCTTTTAATAAATTGTCCACCACAGAGATAATCAAAAGTTGATCTCCGTGCTTTTCGAGATACAATAGACATTTGTTGGTGTTGACCACTTGCTTGAGGTCGGGATTTTCTTCGCAGACGAAACAGAAACAAGCCTCTCGGTAAAACTTGGTATAGGCTTTTATCGCCTCTTCGAGGCTCCAGGGGCAGGTGGTGTAGGCCGTTGCCAGAATGCCTCTGGAAAAATTACCACGCAGAGGAATGAAATGGATGCCGGCTTTGAATCCTTTTTGCAAAGCGCTCAGCGATTGCCTGATTTCTTTGAGGTGCTGATGTTCAAAAGCTTTATAAACCGAAACATTGTTGTTCCTCCAACTGAAATGTGAGGTGGACGAGGGTTTTACGCCGGCGCCGGTGGAGCCGGTAATGGCATTGACGTGTATATCCGAAGTCAACAGACCGGCAGCCGCCAGGGGAAGCAGGGCCAGTTCAATGCAGGTGGCAAAGCAGCCCGGATTGGCAACTTTGTCTGCCCTACGAATCTTCTCTTTTTGTAATTCGGGCAAACCGTAAACAAAACCATCGCTTTCGTCGCGATAATCGGTGGATAAGTCGATTATTTTGAGTTTGGGCGGAAGAGAACGACTTTCCAGAAATTTTTTACTGTCGCCGTGAGCGGAGCACATAAACAAGACATCGATATTGTCAAAAGCCAATTCGCCGGTAAATACAAGATCACATTCACCGTAAAGTCCTCCGTGTACCGAGGTAACAGGCTTGCCGGCGTTGCTGTTGCTGTGTGCAAACACAAGCTCAACTCCCGGGTGATTTATCAGCACCCGCAGCAATTCCCCGGCGGTGTAACCCGCTCCGCCAATAATTCCTACTCTGATCATTTTTTGTTTACTCTGTCTTGTACGTTGTAATAAATTTTCATCTGGTTGCCCAGTATCTTGGTAAAGCCTTTCATATCGTTGGCATCCCAGGCTTTGTTTACTTCGCCGTATTCACCGAAATCGGTTTTCATCAGATCGTAAGGACTGTCTACTCCAATCAGGCTGAAGCTGTAGGGTCTGAGCCTGATGCTGACCCTGCCGCAGACATTGCCCTGGCTGCTGCTGAGGAAAGCTTCCATGTCGCGCATCACCGGCTCCAGGTATTGTGCTTCGTGCAAGAACATTCCGTACCAGGTGCCGATTTGGTCTTTCCAGTATTGCTGCCATTTGGTCAGAGTATGCTTTTCGAGCATTTTGTGCGCCTGAATGATGAGTATGGGTGCGGCGGCTTCGAAACCAACCCGTCCCTTGATGCCGATAATGGTGTCACCGATGTGCATGTCGCGTCCTATGCCGTAGGCCGAGGCAATTTCTTCTACTTTTTGAATGGCTTTCACTTTGTCGGTGTAAGCAGTGCCGTTCACTCCCGAGATTTCGCCTTTGTGGAAATCAATACAGAGTACTTCGCTGCCCTCTTTGGTTATTTGGCTGGGGTAGGCCGACTCGGGCAGTGTCTGTTCGGAATGAAGGGTTTCCTTGCCACCTATGGAGGTTCCCCAAAGCCCTTTGTTGATGGAATATTCCATTTTGGTAAAGTCGGCCTGGTAACCGTGTTTTTTTAGGTAATCGATTTCGTATTCGCGAGTCAACACCATGTCGCGGGTGGGGGTGATTATTTTGATTTCGGGAGCCAGTATCTGAAAAGTCAGATCGAAGCGTACCTGATCGTTGCCGGCTCCCGTACTGCCGTGAGCAACGTATTTGGCACCGATGGATTTGGCGTATTCAATAATGGCCATGGCCTGAAATATGCGCTCCGAACTTACCGAGATGGGATAAGTGCCGTTGCGTAAGACATTGCCAAAAACCATGTACTTAATGCTCTTTTCGTAATATTCCTGCGTGATGTCGAGACTTACGTGCTTTACGGCTCCCAGCCGGAGGGCCTTATCTTCGATTACCTTGAGGTCTTCCTGCGAAAAGCCTCCTGTGTTGGCAACGGCGGTATAGACTTCGAAATTCTTTTCGATACTGAGGTATTTTACGCAGAAGGAGGTATCCAATCCTCCACTGAAGGCTAAAACTACTTTTTCTTTCATCTTATTATATTGTTTTTTAGATTGTCGTTCGAAATGGCGCGTTTTTAAATATGCCTGCATTAAATCTACCCGCTTAAATGCGCCGGTGTCTTTTATGTTCTTTAGGATCGTACAACATGGCCGTGCACATACAGAAGCGACGGTTTTTTTCGGCCAGAATCGGGTAGTTTACGCAACTCTGACAGCCTTTCCAAAAGGCTTCGTCGTCGGTTAATTCTGCGAAGGTAACAGGTCTGTAGCCGAGTTCGTAATTGATCTTCATTACGGCCGCGCTGGTGGTCAGTCCAAACAATTTTGCGTCCGGAAACTTGGTGCGCGACAGCTTAAAGGCTTTTTTCTTGATTTTTTTGGCCAGGCCAAGTTGCCTGTATTGTTCTACCACTATCAGACCGGAATTGGCTACAAACTGTTTGTTGCCCCAGGTCTCGATGTAGCAAAAGCCGGCAAAGATGTCGCCGTCCAGAGCTAATATGGCTTTTCCTTCGAGTATTTTTTGAGTCAGGTATTCCGGAGAACGTTTGGCTATACCGGTTCCTCTTATTTTAGCTGCTTCCTCGATAGTGTTCAAGATAGTGTCAACGTACTGCAAATGTGATGCGTTTGCAACTAGGATCTCAAATTTTTTATCCATTTCAATCTTTAAACAAACCTGTTCAGATAAAATTTTTCGCATATAGAACAGGGTAAAATTCTTTAATAGGGTGAATTGTAAATCAAAGTGGAATAATCTCCGATAAGGCTTGCATAAGGCTTTGTCGATCGGTCTTTTCTTTGGGGATTACCAAAATGGTGTCGTCTCCTGCGATGGTTCCCAAAATGAGTTTCGAGCCTTTTTTGTCGATTTCGGCGGCAATTCCTCCGGCGTAGGCAGGCTTGGTTTTGATTACGGCAAAATGTCCGCAAAAAGCAAGCGATTCAAAGCCGGATTGAATAAAATGTACGTCTTGCGATTTCATACGTACAGTTCTACTTAAGGGGGAAGATTCTTCGGGCAAAACGTAAATATATCCACCTTCGTAATCGGGCATTTTGGCAATTTTGAGTTGTTTGAGATCTCTCGACAAAGTGGCCTGCGTAAGGCTGAAGCCCTCTTCAGTAAGTAGCTTCAGTAATTCCTCCTGGCTGCTGATGCGCGTTTCGTGTACAATTTTTCGTATGCTTTTCATACGATTAGCCTTGTTCTTCATTTTCTTTTGAATAAAAATACAAAAACCGGCTGCAAAATTATACATTATTTTTATGGCTGCAAAATTATTATACAATTAACCGATAAAAATGACGAGTTTTTTAATGCTACGACTAAACGATTATTCCGTCAGAAACGGAAATAAATGAAAGGATTGTAAGTGGAGGCGGCAATTGCCGAAGTGGAGAGGATAAACAAAAACAGCAACCAGGCATTTACCAGCCACCTGAGCCATTTTCGTTCCTGAGGTATGTTCAACATATTCGAAAACAAAGGAACGGAACAGAGTAAGGCCGCAATAAAGGCGATTATCTCGATGTTATCAAAGTAATAGGCTGCTTCGTATAAGACGGTTTTATTCCGGGTCAGTCCGAACATGTTTTTGATGTATTGCCAGGCATAGCTCAGGTTTTCGGCTCGGAACATAACCCAGCCAACGATAAAGACAAAAATGGTATAGAGGTGTTTAACCGGATCAATCCATTGTCTTGAACTTTCTTTGTGCCAGCCGGTGATTTTTTCGAAAATAATAAAAAGGCCGTGCCAGATGCCCCAGACCACAAAATTCCAGGCAGCCCCATGCCAAAACCCCGTTAAAAGAAATACTACGCCCAGGTTGAAGTAATTCCGGGGCTTACTCACCCGGTTTCCTCCGAGGGGAATATAAAGGTATTCTTTGAACCAGGTGGACAGGGATATATGCCATCTGCGCCAAAATTCAGTAATGGATTTTGAAATATAGGGGTAATTGAAATTTTCTTTAATGTGAAAACCAAAAATCAAGCCCAGGCCAATGGCCATGTCCGAATATCCGCTAAAATCGAAAAATAATTGAAAGCTATAGGCCAGGCTGCCGACCCAGGCAATGGAAGTCTGTACAAGATCGGGCGACAGTTCGAAAATTTTATCGGCAACCGCGCCCAGGGTATTAGCCAGCAATACTTTTTTAGAAAGCCCTATAATAAAACGCTTCACACCCAAAGTTACTTTTTCGGGGTTGACTTCGCGGGAATCGATCTGATGGGCAATGTCGTTGTATTTTAAAATAGGGCCGGCAATCAATTGGGGGAAAAGACAAATAAACAAAGCCAGCTTGCCAATATCCCGTTGCACCTTTACCTCACCTCTGTAAACATCTACCGCATAAGAAATGGCCTGAAAAGTATAAAACGAAATACCTATGGGCATGATGACTTCAATAAAATTCAGTCCTCCCCCTTTGAGTAATAAATTGATGTTTTCGATGAAGAAATTAAAGTATTTAAAGTAGGCCAAAAAGCCCAGATCAACCGCTATCGTAAGCGCAAGGCTTAGCTTTTTATACTTCGGGTATTTGTCAATTAAAAGGCCTCCAATGTAATTAACCAAAATAGTCAGCAACATAATGGCTAAATATTCCGGTTCTCCCCAGGCATAAAAAAAGATACTGGCTCCGAGCAATACATAATTGCGCAAATTGGCTCTGACCAGGAAATACAGCAGGCAGACTACAGGTAAAAACAAGTAAATAAAACTCATCGAAGAGAAGAGCATGGCATCAGTCTTTTAAGATTTCGATACTCAATAATTTTGGAATAAAGTTTTCCACTTGTTCCAGCACCACAATATCTGCCTGTTTATCAATAACAAAATCCAGGTCTTTTTTGGTGATTTCGTATTGCCATTTCAAGCTGAGATGTTCAAAGGTGTTGCCTAAATAATAATCCGCCGGAAGGGTGCAAAAGGAATCCCTGAAAAAAACGGCAGAATAACGCCCCTTGGGATTGTAGTAAAACAGGTTCTTTTTGGTTTCCATGTCACCCGTAAGAGTATAATTAATGGGCAAAACCGGACAATGATAGAGTGTGATGGTGTCTTCTTTAACCCCTTCGGGGAATAAAATATTCGCATCTCCCCGGGGATATTTGTAGGTGGTAGTTTTTTCGAATCTTACAGGGCTGATTTCGAAATCCCTGCCAATCAGTTCCATTAAATCGGTATAACCGCAATAAGCTCCCAGGTGGGTCCAATGAATGTCGTTTTTAAAATACAACAGAAAGCCGTTTTGTTTCGCAGCATGGAGGCTTTCGTAGGGATAGGCCACCTTGACCCGGGTGTTTTCGTTCAGGTAGCGAATCAGTTGTTGAGTACGACTCTCGGAATCGGGGCGGATTTTTCGTGCAAATTTGTAATACTCTCCGTAAATCTTGTTTTTATCGGGCGCAATCAGGAAGTAAAACTTTATATTATTGTCATTGCACCAACGATCTATAGAGGACAAATACTGTGCGATATGCTTTAATTCTCCCGGACTAAAGAGTTTAAGATTCTGATAATTCTGGATATCGCCATCGTCCTTACAGAAAGTCCAGCCGTCTTCCCCTATAAGAATATAATCGTTTTGTTTGTGAATATTCACTTCTTTCTTGATGGAATTGTGCAACCAGACCAGTGCTTTTCTCATAAAGAAGCGATCGTTGAACCAGGCTTCGAAGTCGGTGCCGAAATTATTGTTTACTTGCTTTCCTACGATTAATGCGGGAAATTTTGCCAAGGTCCTGTTTTCCTCGACAGATATTTTGTCTTTGTTGATTTTGGCGGCAGGAATGGGCAAAAGTGCAAAAAACACAACCACCAGAACCAGATCCGGAAGACTGAGGCGAAGTTTTTCCAGAAAGGAAAATAATTTATAAAGCGAGGTAAAAGAAATAAAACCGATAATCAGGGCAATCAACAGGCCGCTTTTATTCAGGTTCGGGCCTTGTTTTACGCTAATATTCAGGGGCTCATTGAAAACAATATAGGGGTCTTCCTGTTGTGAATATACTTCTACCCCCCCCCTTGTTAACAAGCACATTATCAATATTATAAAAGCTTACTCCCGTTTCGTATCCAACGGGGGTATGTCTCGGAATTCTGAGAGTTCCCAAGCGTATTTTGCCGGGTCTTTCTCCGATATCCAACCGGATTTTATGCAGATGTTCCACCGGCAAAGAAATGCTGATAAGCCCTGAGTCTTTGGGCTGAAACAAGTATCGTACGGATTTTCCGGCAGCAAAGTTTTCTTCGGCCTGAGTGGTATAAAAGCATTCCAACCAAACGTTTCTATCGGCACGTACTTCCAGTTCTATTTGGACAGGTTTAACCGAATGATCAATAATGAAATTCCGGAAACCATAAAGGATAAGAATAGTCAGAATGGAGCAAAATGCGATTCTTTTCCAAGGCATGTGCGCGGGGTGTTATTTTTTTTGAGCGACAAAGATCATAAAATCTTTGAAAATAAAAAAAAACTATTCCGGCAATTCTGCCGACCGGGCGATTTACTCGATTTTCCTGACCACGATGTTATTAACCAGAATTTTATAAGGTTCTCCAGGTGCACGAGGTATTGAACAATTTATCCTCTTGCAGAAGAAGACATTTTGTCCAATCGAAAACCGGTATCCTTAAGCCTTGATTTTATTCGGGTTTTGGGTTGCTTGTTTTTAGCATGAAGCGAGCGCAGTTGTTTTAAAAGCTCCGCTTCGTTCAGTGTGCTGTCCTTTACTATTTGTTCGGCCATATTTTTCAGTTCAGTCATTTTATCGTCTAAATAAGCTTTGTGTACGTTTTTGGTGTAAACGGAATCAGTATCTCTGCAATAAAAGGTGAATCTTGTGCCGTCAAAAACAAAGTGTACAAAGGCTATCGTATCGCCGTTGATGTATTCTATCCTTTCCCTCTGAATTGGATTTTTGTAAGTACGAATCACATCAATACCGGAAATAATAAGTTGATTTGCCAGCTCAGGGTTCGTGTTAAATGTATTGGATTCGATCTTATACATTTTCGCAGCAGCCTGTTTTCTTGGTAGTCTTTGTTTTTTGTTTTTTTCTGCTATCAATTCTCTTTCTTCGGGAGGTGTCTCTTCTTGAAATCCCTGTATAGGAAAGTCTTTTTTGAGTTGTTCGATTACTTCCATCCAATTGGAGATTTGCTTTACAGACAGTGTATATGCCCCGTCGTTTTCGTGAATGCTAAATCCGTAGACTCCGTCGAAGGAGGGTTCCACAAGAAAAACCATCAATCCTGCCGTATCGGGGAACAAGAGTTGATGCATGTCTGATTTTTTTTGCTCTTTTTGTGAAAAAACCAAAAATGGTGCGAATGCGAAAATACCCGCTAAGAGTAAATGTTGAAAAACCGGGCGTTTTTTTTCATGATTTTGCTTAAATTAAATAGGGAATAATGGGCTATGATTTGTGAATGCAAGTGATTATTTACAAATATCGAGCTTAAAATTGATACTGCTAAGTTAAAAATGCATAAGTAGAAAAATAATCAGCAAAATCGCAAAAAGAGTATTAATTTTGGGGAGGATTTGAGTATTGAGTTTGTTGTATAATTGCAGTAATTAACTTAAATATGTTAATAACCTGGTATCGTGAAAGATTGAGGAAATGAGGAAAAAGCCGCCTCTATTTCTCTATGTCTGATTGATAACTCTATTAAAAACTTAGTGGAATATTTTAAAGAGATGCCGGCAAAGTGAACTGTTAGTGACGTTAAAACCCTCTTGGGGTTACAAAAAAGAGACTGTTTATTATTAATCAATTTATTAATCCTAATCCTTATGAAAAAATTCAGTTACAGATGTATTGTGCTTCTGATTTTTCTAGTGGCAGGTTTTGCCGGAGCCGCCTATGCTCAATTGGTTAGAGGAATTGTATCAGAGGCAGACGGTGAGCCTATAATCGGGGCTACCGTGGTGCTGACAGACAATACTTCGGTTGGGACAATAACAGGGCTTGACGGTTCTTTTTCGCTCGAATTACCCGATGCACAAAATGCTGTGTTAAGTGTTTCTTACGTTGGTTTCCAAACCAAAGAAGTTCCGGTTAACAATCAACGTTCCCTTGTTATTGTTTTAGAAGTGGCCGATATTAGCTTGGATGAAGTTGTTTTTATCGGCTATGGAACGGTAAAACGCCGCGATTTGACCGGAGCCGTCTCCTCGATCGGTCCTAAAGAAATTGTACTGGCACCCACCAATAATATAATGGAGGCTTTGCAGGGACGTATTGCCGGTTTGGATATTACTACTCCCAGCGGTGCAATCGGTAGTAACCCCAGTGTCGCGCTGCGTGGTGTCCGCTCCATTTACGGCAATAACGACCCCCTGTTGGTTATAGACGGCGTGATAATGCCTACAAGTACTATTGTGGAAGATTTAGTTGTAAATACAGGCGACAATAGTACCAATATGAACGTAACCAACTACCTGAATCAACTTAATCCTGCAGACATCGAAAGTATAGATGTGCTCAAAGATGCCGCATCGACCGCAATATACGGATCGGCCGGAGCCAATGGTGTAATACTTATAACCACCAGAAAGGGCCAGGCCGGAGACGCTATTGTCAATTTCGATTCCTATTTCTCCCTAAAAGGCACCCCGCTATTCAAACACGGTATGCAGGGAGAAGAATGGCTGCAATATTATAAAACCGCCTATAAAAACGCCAATGGAGCCGACTTGATCGATATATCAACACTCTTCGGCGGAAACACATATTACCTCGATGCCTACAACAAGGGTAAGTGGATTGATTGGGTGGACGAGGCTGTGTCGAACGGACGAAGAGCCACCACTCAAAAATACAGTTTGTCTGTTTCGGCCGGTGGTCCCAAATCGCAGGTCTACAGTTCTTTGTCCTATACTACTGAACAAGGGCTGATGAGTATTGAAAGCTCCGATCAGGTGGTTTTCCGTTTGAATATTGACCAGAATCTTTTCAGTTGGGCCAAAGTAGGCTTCTTTACCAACAGTACTTTCCAAATGAACAATACCTGTAGCCCGGTGTTTCAGAGTTCAGTAGGAAGATTGCCTTTGGGTGATGTGTACGATGAATACGGTAATTTGAATTACTATTACATCGGTACAGACGCCGGTAACGGACAACTATCGCCTTTGGCTGACTGGCGCAAAGATCAGTATGCCAATGAACAAAAGAGCGTATATGTTCAACCTACGGCCTATCTTCAGATTAAGCCTTTCAAGGATTTAATTTTTAAATCACAATTGGGCGGTTCTCACGCCAATGTAGAGCGTGGCCGCTATTACGGTTCACAGAGCATTACCCAGTCACCGCATTATGTGGGCTATGTAGCACCTTACGCCGAAATCTACCAGCAGAACGAGTGGTCGTATATTTGGGATAATATCCTGACCTACGACAAAGTATTTAACGAAGATCATTCGGTAACACTCACCGGCTTGAGCTCCTGGAATTATCGTCAGATAAGTGATTTATATACGGGTTCTATGGGGCAGGAGCTCGATGCCTGGTTGTTCTATAGGATGGCTGCCGGGAACGCTTTTTACGCCAATAGCAACTACAAGCAAACCCAACAAATGTCGTATGCCGGACGTGCCAACTATTCTTACAAAGGGAAATACCTCGCGACTGCTTCTGTTCGTTACGATGGTGTATCCTGGTTGTCGGAAGGCAGAAAATGGGATTATTTCCCCTCTATGGCCTTGGCCTGGCGCATCAGCGACGAAGCGTTTATGGAAGATATGGAAGACTGGCTGTCTAATCTGAAATTACGTCTCAGTTACGGTAAAACCGGTAACGCCGGTGGAATGACGGCCTATTCGACAGCCTCCGGTATGTTTAAATATGCACAAAATATTTCTGTCGACGGTCCTAATTCTCCTGCTGCCGGGGGTATGACCCAATACACCGGAACTTACGGTAATGCCGGTATAGGTTGGGAAAAATCCTATACTTGGAATATCGGGTTGGATTTCGGCCTTTTCGGCAATAGGCTCGAAGGATCGTTTGAGTGGTATGACACCCGCACCAAAGACTTGCTTTATATGCGTGCCATGCCGGTTACTACCGGAATCACGGGTTGGGGCTGGACTCTGGCCACTTGGCAGAACCTGGGAGAAACCATGAATAAAGGTTGGGAATTTTCCCTGAACTCCCGCAACATCGTTCGCAAAGACTTTAACTGGACCACTTCTTTAGATCTGGCCTGGCAAAAAGATCAGATCGTGTCTTTACCCGGCGGTGATTTTAGAGACAACAGACTGGGTTGGTTCTTTGAAGGCGAGTCCATTAACTCGGTGTATGCATACAAGTACCTGGGTATCTGGCAACAAGATGAAGCCACAGAAGCTCAAACCTATGGCTGTGAACCGGGTGCTGTCAAGATAGAAACCGTCGAACAGGACGGAGACGGCGGGGTTCATATATACAACGCCAACGATATGCAAGTGATAGGTTCTTATATTCCCAGAGTTACTGCCGGATTAAACAATGCTTTTAACTATAAAAACATCGATTTGAGCGTCTATTTGATGGGACGTTTCGGACATCTGGTTGAATACAGTTATTACAGCGGTTCGGCTTCCGTAACAGGCAACCAACCCTCGGGAGTTGATTACTGGACACCCGATAACACCGACGCGTATTATTTTGCTCCGGGACTGAACTACAATCCTGCCGCATCGGCCGCTCATTTTATGGACGGAGACTTTATTAAGGTCAAGAATGTCACTTTAGGTTATACTTTGCCTTCTAGTCTCACCAAAAAGGCCCTGATCAACAGGATGAGAATCTATGCAACAGCGTACAATCCGGCTGTTTGGACCAAGAGCAAACAGCTCAAAGGAATAGATCCGGAATCTTCTTCTTCGCGCTATCCTTTGTACAAACAATTTGTGTTTGGTCTTAATCTTACATTTTAATCATTGAAAGGAGATTACAGTTATGAAAAACAATATTAAAAAGATAGCTTTTATTGCTGTGGCAATAAGCCTCTGTACCACTTTCAACTCTTGTTCACTTGACGAAGAGGATCCCGGCGGTTTTACTTTCGAGAATTTATCTCAAACAACCACAGGATTTCAAACGCTGGTCAACAATATTTATTTTGGTCTGGAAAGAAGTTTTTACGGTAATACCAACAAAATTAATTTTATGGCCATTACCGAAGCACAGACCGATTTGTGGACAACTCCGCGCAACATGGATAATACAAATCAACAATACTTTTGGTTTTATGCAGGCGGTTCGCCCAACACTACTTATACCTTAAGCTTTTTGTATTCTTTGTACGATGGAATCGGTTCCTGTAATAAGGTTTTGCAATATGTGCACATTCCTCCGTACAATACCGAAGCGGAACGCA
The DNA here is from genome assembly GCA_002305085.1 of Bacteroidales bacterium UBA1402. Taxonomy (GTDB): domain Bacteria; phylum Bacteroidota; class Bacteroidia; order Bacteroidales; family UBA1402; genus UBA1402. Next base: position 245,544 of record DBQE01000009.1, read on the forward strand.
ATGCCAAGGCTGCTGAGGCCCGTTTTATGCGTGCTGTCTATTATTACCATGCCGCAGAGCAATTTGGAGGAGCTACTATAGTGACGGAAAAAAACACCAGTATAGATCAGAGCGTGTATGTTCCGGTTAAAAATTCTCCCCAGGAAATATACGATCAAATCATAATTCCGGATTTGATCTATGCGATAGAATGGCTGCCTAAGGGAGATTATACTGCTATTACCCGGCCAACAAAAAAGTCGGCGATTGGTTTTTTAGCCAGAGCTTATTTGCAGGCCACCCGCTGGGTCGATGATAAAACCGATTATTACAGAAATGCCCTGACCTATGCTAAGATGCTCATAGACGACTGGGAAGTTTCCGGCGGTGCCAATTACATGACATATATGTATCCCAATTACGGCGATATTTTTTCGGAAGCGGAAAATTTAACCAACAAAGAAGCCTTGTGGAAACATGCCTATTTTTCAGATGCGACCTACAACGGTAGTAGCAATGGTGCTCATGTGTTGAATTTAAGCCATACCTTATTCCGTTGCCAGTTAAACGAATTCCCGGCAAGAGAAAACAATGCCGATACTTATGTTACCTGGGAAGGATCGGTCAACGGTTCCTTTATGCCGACTCAGCACTTACTTAGCTTGTTTGACAATGGCGATGGCACACTCGACCCGCGTTTCTACAAAATCTTTCAAAACGATTGGAATGCCAACAAGGATTTCGTGTGGACCAAAGACTTTGCCAATAAATTTGACAAAGACACGACAGCCGTCGTTGGCCAAGCTATTGCCGTAGGAGAAGCCGCCATAGAGTTTATTATGCCGCAGGACGCCGATTATGCTGCTAAAAAGGCAGCAAAACACACCAGCAAACATTTAATTGTGGATTATGCCGATGTGTATAACGACGCAGCCAAGAGCATATTTATGAAACACAGTTACGTCAACACAACACCCGATTATAAAGCCGATGGAAGTGTTGAAAATTTCTTCTCTTATTTTTATCCTTCGTTGACCAAGCACAATACCACTAAATTTTATCCGCAGAACGTGTCGAAATTGCGCTTCGGCAACACCTCGGCCATGCATATATTGCGTATGTCCGAAATGTATCTGATTGCTGCTGAGGCCGATTTGAAAGTCAACAATGGAGCCAATGCCCTTGCTTATTTAAATAAAGTTCGCAGCCGGGCCGGTGCTCAGAATCTGAGCGGAACCGTCACTATCAGGACAATATTGGATGAACGCGGGCGCGAATTATGCGGTGAATGGGTTCGTTATTACGACCTTGCCCGTACCGGAATGTTGGACAATGCTACTTATTTGACAGAAACCAATCCTTCGCTGGCCGCATATTTCAATGTGGACTACGTTCTTCGTCCCTTTGATACCAGCACATTCCTGCCTTCACTCAACAACGACTCCATTTATCAGAACGATGGATACGGTTATTAACAGTTGATGAGTCTAAAGAAAAAGAGGGTAACTCTGCGGAGTTATCCTCTTTTTTTTACCATTTAACCGGCATTTTTGCCCGATTTTGTCGTGGTTTGATACAACTAAAGCTCCCTGAATCAACAAATATCACCCACATTTGAAAGATTTGTTGACGCAGGAAGCTTCGAGTTGCTTGATTTATCCTTAATTTAAAACATCCTGAACTCTTTCAGGACTCTGCCCCTATTGGTAGGATAAAGAACTTAAAATCAGGGATTCTCTGGAAAGAACAACATTATCGAGGGCTTTTTTGTAAAACTCTCCATAATATTCACCCGAGGCTTTTACAACCAAGGTATACACTCCCGGTTTAAGTTTGCCAATAGAATAAGTCAGAACAGCTTGTTTTGATACTTTACGGGTATCGTTAATTACCACCATATTATTGGCGTCAAGCACTTCTACCGTTACAGCTCCGGTAAAATCAGCGATGCTGATAAACAGGTTGTTGGTGTTATAAGAAGCTGTCACAGATTCTTGTACTACAGGCTTAGATTCCGGAACGGAGTAACATTTAGGATCAGATTTTTTGAAGAGACGGATCTCATCGTTATCCGAATTTTGTGAAAAAGCTGAAAACGCAATTCCCAAAAACAATAATGATAATACAAGTTTGTTCATAAGGCAAAAATTTAAAAAATGAATAATTCAAGTAACTAAACAAGAAAACGATGTGTCAAAAATATAACGAATTTCGCTTAATTGTTTGAGTTGCCCAAAAAGTTTCGCTGTAACAACTTGTATGTCAACAAAGTAATATCAAAAAGTTTCGCTCTTTTTTTTGATTTTCGACTTGGTTGAGCGAACATTTGCCTCTGTTATGAGTAAAATTGTGGCAATTTCTGCGTTCGAAAAACCAAATTCGGTGAGCAAAAATATCAATTGTTCTTTTTCACTGAGATTTTCATAATCTATGGAATCTTTTTCCACGGGGAAAATGGACGATAATTCGTTAATAAGCGCGACTTTCAAAGAAAAAATGGCTTTGTCCATATCTTCCTGAAGTTCTAAACTGTAATTTCTTTGTAAAACAGTATTGCTTATTTGAACAAAACTGGGGAAAAGATTGATGGCTTTTTTCTGTAGAACATTTATTTTGGCGATGTGTTCTTTTTCTTCCTGAATAAGTAGGTTCTTTTGTTTTTGAATTTGTCTGTGCTGATATGTAACAATGATAGTAATAATGAAAACAAGAACCGTGATGGCAAAGAAAGCAACGAATAATTTTTTTTCTTGCCTGGCTTTCATCAGTTCATACTCCTTTCGCGACATGTCGTATTTTTTTTCCAATTCAAGAATACGTTGCTGGCTGTTATCGTAGATATTGCTTCGTAAGCTGAAATATGCCTTGCGCAAATACTCATTGCCTATGTCGCCCATTCCGGCTTGATCGTATGCATCCGACATGCCTATAAAATAAAAATGGTTATTGGGATTGTTTTCTCTTAGCGAAAGTTCCAATTGTTTCGCATAGCGAATGGCACTGTCGGGAATCCCTGCCCTACAGTAATTTTTAATTAGTGAGAAATAATGTGTTGCGCTGTCTTCGGGAGTTTTGGGAACATTGTTCAGAGCGAAATCCAGCTTATTATACTCAATAGCTGCTGAATAGTTTTTAATAGCAGTGTAATAACCACTGTAGACATTGTAAATGTACGATAGGGCTTTGTCGGATATTTTTTCGGGATAATCTATATTATTCAGCATGTTTAGAGCAGCATCGTGTTCACCGATGGATATGAGATACCATACCTGATTTACTTTGGCGGAAATATATCGGTCGGTGTTACCTATGGCTTTAAAAGTGGAGGCAGCCTTTTCGTAGTAGTCATTTGAAATATCGTAATTTCCTCTGGAATAATGTAAGCTGCCCATAAAAACACAGATTCGGCCGTAAAGCAAAGAATCGTTCAATTTCTTCTCCAAAAACACGTTTTCGGCCGTTTTGATCGAGAAAAACATTAGAGAATCGTTGGTATGAATCTGAGAAAGCACAATGGCATGGTAAAACAAACTCCGGCTGTAATTGTACGCGTCAGGTTTGTTTTTATACCATTTCACCGCAATAGAAATAACAGAATCGTTTTCAAATACATAATACGATTTGTCTCTGGCAATGGTTTGTAACAAATAATAATATGCCCTGTTTTTGTAATTTAGGCTTTTAAAGTTAATGCTTTCAAGGCTGTCAAGGATAGCTTGAGGGCCTTCGTCAATTTCGATGTCGCTTTTTTCCCACAAGATATCGTCCCATTCTTGCATACGGGCTCGTAAATCCGATTGCTTTTCGCTTTGGCAGGAACTCAGCAGGCAATAAGCTATAAGCAGGCAAAAGAAAATGAGTTTGTGCGTTGTTTTCATAGTATTGGCTTACTTGATTCGACTCACGCCATTTTCCATCCCTGAGCGATAATATCAATTTCCTTGTTGTCGCGTGTAATAAGTTTACGGTCATCTTGTTCGTGACAGATATAACCAATAATCCTCACATCCGGCCAGTTTTCTATTGTTTCGTGCAGCTCCAGAGGCACAGTAAATAAAAGCTCGTAGTCTTCGCCGCCGTGCAGAGCTGCGGTACTCAGGTTCATATTCATTTCTTCGGCCAGGGAGGCTGTTTGGTAATCTATGGGTAATTTGTCTTCGAAAATGCGACAACCACAGTTTGATTGTTTGCAAATATGCAGTAAATCGGACGAGAGACCGTCCGAAACATCTATCATGGCGGTAGGGCGGATTTTTTTCTGAGCCAGTTTCTCAACGATGTCCTTACGGGCTTCCGGACGCAGTTGTCGTTGCAAAAGGTACTCTTTACCGGCAAAATCGGGTTGAAAATCTTGTTGACCCTCGTAGACCAGTTTTTCGCGTTCCAACAGTTGCAGCCCCATATAGGCTGCTCCCAAATTGCCAGAAACACAAATCAGGTCGTTCACCTTAGCTCCGCTACGCAACACGGCCTGACCTTTAGCAACCTCTCCGGTACAGGTCAGGCAAAGACTCAGTCCCGTGAGCGATGCCGAGGTGTCGCCACCAATTAAATCGACACCGTATCCTTTGCAGGCTATTTTAATACCGCTATAGAGTTCTTCCATGTCTTCGACAGAGAAGCGTTTGGATATTCCTACAGAAACGGTCAGTTGAGAAGGGATACCATTCATGGCGCAAATATCGGAGAAGTTTACCACGGCAGCTTTATATCCCAAATGTTTCAGGGGCACATAACTCAGGTCGAAATGGATGCCTTCGAGTAAAAGGTCGGTGCTGAGCAGTATATCTTTGTCTTCGCCATAATGCAGTACGGCAGCATCGTCGCCGGGTCCCAGTACGGTTGTAGCTTGGTTTAGTGTGTTTCCTGCCGTCAGGTGTTCAATGAGTCCAAATTCTCCGAGCTTTGCTATTTCGGTGCGTTCCCTTTCGACAGGTCTGGTAATGTCGTCCAATCCATCCATGTTTACAGGGTTTTAATCAGTTCTGTTATCAATGTGGTCATCAGGGGCTGAGCTTTTATTGCTGCTTCCTGAACCTCCTCGTGAGAAGCCTTTTCCGTACTAGCCGACGAAGCTGAATTGGTAATGATTGAAAGCCCGAAAACATCCATGCCGGCGTGTCTGGCAACAATGACTTCGGGAACGGTGGACATTCCGCAGGCATCGGCTCCAAGCAGGTGTAGCATGCGGTACTCGGCCGGGGTTTCGAAACTTGGGCCTTGCCAGCCGGCGTACACTCCCTGCTTCAAGGGTATATTTAGTTTTTTGGCCACGACAGTGGCTCTTTCTATCAAAATTTTTGAATAGGGCTGCCCCATGTCAGGGAAACGGGTGCCCAGACGGGGATCGTTCTTTCCTCTTAAGGGGTGTTCGGGGAAAAGATTCAGGTGATCGGTAATCACCATGATGTCCCCTACTTTAAAAGTGGGATTCAGGCCTCCGGCGGCATTCGATAGAAACAAGGTTTTAATGCCGAAAGCTTTCATCACGCGCAGGGGAAAACTGAGTTCTTTCATTGAATAACCTTCGTAATAATGAAAACGCCCCTGCATGGCCATAACGGCTTTCCCTCCCAACATGCCCAGTACCAGATTGCCGCTGTGCCCTTCTACGGTGGAAACGGGAAAATTCGGTACATCTGCGTAGGGTATGCGTTGGGGAGACGCTATTTGATCAACCAGGTTCCCGAGCCCCGATCCCAGAATTATTCCTATGGAAGGTCTTAACTTCGTGTTGGCTTCAAGCCATTGCAGCGTTTTTTGTATGGTTTCGTACATAATCGGTTATTAGTTTTTTAAAGACATCTTCCTGTCCATCGACAAAATGAATATCTATTTCTATGTAGTATATATAAGGTGTCAATGCTTCAAAGAGCGGATTGTTTTTTAAATGCATATGGTCCTTTTGGGTAGTAATAATGCATTTGTTTCCGTTTTCAAGGCGTTCAAAAGCACTGTAAATTTTTTCAAGATCGGAGGCTTTGTATTCGTGATGATCGGGAAAAATCAGAGCGGGAGCCTCCGGAAAGGATTGCCTTACCCATCCTATAAAGCTGTTTGGTGAAGCTATACCGCAAAAGCACATCAGTTTACAGTTTTTTTGTTTGAGTTCTGCCAGACTGCTTTGGGCAGAGTAGGCCCCTTTGCCGGGAAAGCCGGCCCGGAGTTTTCCATAGCGGATACTCGAAAAAAACAGGTTCTGTCTCTTTTTAAGTGCTAACCTTGAGGCAATTTGTTTTCTTCTTTCTGCCGAAATATCGGGCGGGCATTTACTACAGATAACAATATCGGCTCTTGATAAAGCCCGGGGAGTTTCTCTCAAATTACCGGCGGGCAACAGAAAATCGTCATACACGGGCCGCCCGTAGTCTGTCAGCACAATAGAAAGTCCTGCTTTCAACCTTCGGTGCTGAAAGGCGTCGTCGAGCAATACCACTTGGATTTCGGGTCTTGCCTTGAGCAACAACTGCATGCCTTTTACCCTGTTTTCGTGAACGGCCACTGTAATTCCGGGGAATTTACCGGCCATTTGCAGCGCTTCGTCTCCGATATCCTCTACTCTGCTGTCCTTGCTTGCCAGTACAAAACCTTTGGTTTTTCGTTTGTATCCTCTGCTCAATACTGCCAGCTTGTACTGTTTCTGCAACAGCTTGGTCAAATATTCGGCATGAGGTGTTTTACCTGTGCCGCCTACGCTGATATTGCCTATGCAGATAGTGGGGATTTCGAATGCGCTGGTTTTGCAAACACCTCTATCGTAGAGTAAATTCCGAAAACGCACTATCCCTCCAAAAATCGGGGACAATGGCAACAAAAGTGGTCGTGCCGGGCATTTTGAAGGCATAGACGATTTTATTGAATAATCAGGTTATAGGGCATCCTTGCCAAAATACCCGGTTCTAATTTTGTTTCCATCAATTCCAGCAAGTCGGGGGAATATTCCGATAAGTAATTTTTTATTATCCGTGTGCTGACATTTTTGTTCATGCTTTCCAGTACTCTGGTCATCAAGTCTTTCTTTTCCGGATAAGTGACTAACCTGTACTTCTCAAGTTCAGCCAACTCAACGGCTGCGTCAATAGCTTGATCAAGGTAACCCAAGTCATCTACCAGCTTTCTTTCTAAGGCCTGTTCTCCTGTCCAGATCCGGCCTTCGCCAATCAAACGGATTTGGTGGTTTTCCATGCCGCGGCCTTGTGCGCAACGTTCAACAAAAAGATCGTACCCCCTTTCGACGCTGTTCTGCATCAATACTTTTTCGGCGGGAGTCATTTTTCTCGAAAAATCGCCAAAGTCGGCGTGTTGATTGGTTTTCACCATATCGAAATCCAGCCCGATCTTTTCGGTAAGTTCACGGGCATTGAAAAACAGGCCGAAAATGCCAATAGAGCCTGTAAGGGTGGTAGGAGCGGCAATTATTTTGTCTGCATTGCACGAGATGTAATAACCGCCCGAAGCGGCGTAGTCGCCCATGGAAACGACTAAGGGTTTTTCTTTTTTCAGTTCGCCGAGGGCATACCAGATTTGTTCGGAAGCAAAAGCGCTGCCACCGGGAGAGTTCACCCGCAACACCACTGCTTTGACACTTTCGTTTTCGCGAAGTTTGTCAATTTCGCGAACCAGTTTTTTGCTGCTGATGCCGTCGGGAGCCTCAGTGCTTATTCCGCCCTGAGCGTAGAGTACAGCAACTTTTTCTTTGATAAATTCGGTTTGTTTTTCCGGAATTTTATTTAAACCTCTGACCGAGATCATTTTGAGGTCTTTAACTTTGACGGAATCGAGTTTATCGGCAAAAAATTGCATCATTTCCAGGGGATAAAACAAATCGTCAATCAGACCATTTTCAACTGTTTCCTCGGTTGGTTGCAGCGACATAAAACGATCGGCCAGTTGATTCAGTTTATCGACGGATATGTTACGATCTGCGGAAATTTCTTGCAGCATATTGTTCCACATTCCGCTGAGGTAAGACAAGGTCTGTTCCCGATTTTCCTTGCTCATTTCCTTATTAATAAAGGGCTCGACGGCCGATTTATATGTGCCTACCTTGAAGATTTCGGGCTCTATGCCGATTTTGTCAAGCATTTCGGTCAAAAATACGGGAGTAGCACTCATGCCCGCAAAATGAAGAATACCGTTAGGATCTAAGAAGAGGGAATCGGCCACACTGCAGATATAATACTCTTTCTGATCAAAGAGTTCGTTGGCATAGGCATAGATAAATTTGCCGCTTTCCTTGAATTCGCTCAGGGCTTTTCTAATTTCCTGCGCGCTGGCTATACCACATTGAAGGCTGCTGCTTTCGATATAGATGCCGCTGATATTTTCGTTGTCTTTAGCTTTTTTGATGGCCGCAAGTATTTCGTCCAGCCCGATCTTGGCTGCCTGGTCCATTCCAAAAAGTTCATTGGCGACTTCGCTAAAGGGGTCTTCCTGGGCGTAATCGCTCAGGACTCCTTTGAGTTCGATTTTAAGCAAGGTGTTGTTCTGCAACTTGGGCGTAGATTCTGTCGAAGAGGCAAGCCCCAACAACACCAGCAACCAGATCAGTGACAGCACCACAAGGGCAATGACAACTCCCAGAGCCGAAGCCAGGGAAAATTTTAAAAACTGTTTCATAGCGATACCATTAGCTTGTATTGTAAATAGGCATTTCTGTCTAAGACGAATTGTATTTTTCGTCTTAAGACGAATAGTCACAAAAGTACTAAAATAACCCAGGGTTTAACAAACAAAAAAAGCGATTTATTTTAGCTTAGCTCGGCATACTTTCGTTTTTCCAGTGTTTTTTTAGACTTGAAAATCAGAGCAATGAAAAGGACTCAAAAAAAATTATTATAAAAACAAGCAAAATAATTTGGTGGGAAAGAATTGATGTGTTACCTTTGCACCCGCTTTTGATGGAGGATACCATTGTGATGGTGGACCGGAAATCAAAAACACATTTCGTTCTTTGACTGA
>DBQE01000016.1 GCA_002305085.1 Bacteroidales bacterium UBA1402
TCCACCTATATTAGTAAACGATACTTTTCCTTGCTTTTGACGAGCTTTTACCACTGGCTGCCAATCGTAAATGGAAGCAAAAGTGCACAAATAAACGTTTCTTGCTGCCCGTGTATTTATTTCCGTGCTATGCCGTGTCATACGATAGGTAGCAGAAACATCTTCCACAAAAGGATTCCTAAAAAACGAAGGGACTGTTTTGTCCGATATATCCCTTAGATTCGTTTCTAAAGCATAACTTTTACGATATACTTTTGACGCTCGCTTTAGAGTATCAACCTTATATTTAAAATGTTTAGGTATCCACGGAGCTCTAATGACAGACGCATCAAAATCATTGTTTTCCAATGGAATAGTATCCGAATTAATCATCGTGTATGTTTTTCCCGGTTCGCCCGTATAGCAGACCCAGGCATGACCCGAGGTGCTGTAATTTGCCCAATAATAGATATAATCATAAGATGCCGGAATGCCCAAAGCTCTCATTACAGAAACGATATAAATGCAGCGTTGAGCGCAGATTCCCTGCATATGCTTATCCAGCAATAATACATCTGGAGTGTAAGGAAATTTCAATGATTTGGTTTCAAAAGTCTTTATCAGATGCCGGTATAGTAAGCCGTACGCTTGTTTGGGATCTGTTATTCCCTGTATTAAATGTGCGTATTTATCCTTTAATAATATCCGCCATTCCGAAAGAGGCTCATTCGACACTCTATAAGGAAGAATAAATTGGCAAAACGTCTCAAAATCAATATCATCATGCCAAGGTGCATTTTTCCACGACGCAAAGGCCTCTTCAATAGTTGCAATAATATAATCGGACTTGATAATAGAAGCATCGTAACAAGTCTTACAGCCACTTCCTCCCAAACTGTCTTCTACAGCAAACCAAACAGAATCACAATTGGGTTTTTGCACATACGACAACACCTTTTCGCGGTAAGCTACTGCTGCAGGTGAAATCGAAAAGGCATGTCCCATATTGTTGATTAGAAATTTTGCGGCCTTTAATTTTTCCCCTTGTCCTCGATAATGTATCAACACCCGTTTTAACTCTTGATAGTTATCACCCGCTATTTCTTTAACAAGCTGATATTTGGATGTTTCTTCACTACAAGAAGTAGAGAAGCCTATAATAAACAATAAATAGAAATATATTTTGTTCATGCCTATAATATTAAGAATTTTCAAATATGGGTGCACAGTATAAATCTTAGTTGTTTTTATCCTTGTGTGGCTTTTAACCTTATAGCTTTAATTTTATTATTCTCTCTTCTATTATATAGTATTTGTAAATTCCTCTTTACAAAATCTCATCTTCGTTCAACTTATCTATTTCTTTCATCAATTAATAATTACCGATCTTTCAATTCAAATTTCACAATCGGCAACTCTTCTTCAAGAGTCAAACCATACAGAACACCCTCTTTCTCCGAGAAACAGAATCTGCGGATAGTTGTATCCAAGATGTAGGTTTTGAGCGCATTTCCTTCTAAATCGAATACACGAATGCAACTGTGGTTGGGTTGATCTTTGGTGTTTTCCGTTGAAACGGGGCAAAGTGCATATATGCTGTCGTCGCAGATGCTTACATCCAGGCAATGCTCCAGTTGTATGCGGGTTTTTAAAAGGGCAGAACCGGTTTCTATAATTTCAATACAATGTGGAAAAACGATTGCCAACACTTCGTTTTCAGCATTGTATTGCATACAGGAGACTGTATCGTTGGTCATTTCGGTACGTAAGCAGCCGTTTCTTACCATTTCTCCTTCCTTATTTATCAGACGGTATACATACTCGCTGTTGTCTGCGACAAGAAACAAGTTTGGATCGTAAAGAGCAAAGCCTTCATACGCATAATCTGCGGGTAAAAAGGTATAGTGATATTGTCCATTTTTTAGTATGTATTGCAAGATGGCCGTGTTTGCATTTATCAGAGCATAGATATTCTCTTCATCTACATTTACAGGGACTTTGGAACATTCGGACAGAGTAAAAACGTCCATAATTTCCCTGCTTTGCTTATCCAATTTGTAGCACGAACGGTCGCTGTCAAATAAGTACAAATAATCGTCGCAAGCCAACAACTCATAAGGACAATAGACTTCGAACAAGTCCAAATTGTACAACAAAGTGCCCTTGAGAAAGACCGAATCTCTCCCGCCGGAAGAAAAAGAGACCGGCGTATACATCATAAGAATGCTTGCCAGGGTCAGCAAAATACCGGGTCGTTTGAGCATGATTAAGTGTTTTTTATGAGTATGCTGCTTTATTTGAACTTAAAGACAATAAAACGCGACAAACATAAAAACAATTTTCCCTATATATTTACCTTATATTTACCTTTTTTTGGCTGTTTCCTGAATATTTTTCTATTATATCCATTATTTCCCCGTATACTTCAGGTCTTTGCTAATATTATCCCCTTGAAGAGTAATATTATAATATTGTCGGCTATCAATCAGTAGAATAATACATCAGCACTTGCCCGTCATCGGTCACCGATTCGGCACTGATGCGGATGCTGCGGCAGTTGGAATTGTTGTAGAAAAGAACATGTGCCCGGCCGAGGCTATCGGTGCGAACATCCGGATTCCAGTAGAGAGTGCGGCGATAATCCCTTAGTTTGGGTAAGACACCTTTGCTGTAATCCGGATGATAAAATTCACATTCCGGCGAATAACCCAACAAATTTACGCGTCGCCCTTTGTAAACAAGAACGTAAGTATCGTCTAAATACGATTCGTAATTAATGATGAAATCATCAGTATAACTTTTCAAAACCTTTTCCATAGAGTATGGCTTACGACCGTCTTTATCAGTGTAAATGCTGATTTGCTTGACTCGCTCTATGCCTAGGTGTCTCACGAATATTAGAGAATCCGGAATTGCTGAAGCAATCACATTAGGAGTTTCACTTCTTTCAGAAAAAAGACCCAAATACAACCGACAATCGCTTCCTGTTATACCGTCCGGGTAGGGTAATAGAGAGGCTTTCTGCGGTGCTCCACGCCGATTAGTTAGTTCCGCATAAGTCCCTCTCAATCCTAACCTCACACTAGCCATAACACCTATCGTACTCTTATTTACATTGCCCCACCCCATCCCGATGTCCGTCTGGAGATTATACTCTTCGAAAGGATCCAACACAATGGCCGGTTGGCTGTAATCCACTGCTCGTAAAACCTTCCTGCCACTTATCGTTGCTTCGGGTAAATCCAGTGAATAATCCACTGCTTCCAAAGAACGGGCCAGCTCCGGGGCATCTCTAAGTAACCCCCATATCGTATTCCGGCACGTGTTGTTCGTAAAAAGAATACAGTTTCGGATAAGGCGAATAGACCCGATCAAGGTGAATGAAATACTTCTGCCAATAAGCATCATATAAAATTTCACCTTCACCCAAAATCACTCCTTTCATTTCACCTTCACCTTCACTTCCATCCGCACCTTCACTTCCACCCACACCTTCGCTTTCACTTACACCTCCCCATCCATATGCCCGATGACTTGTAAAGAAATCACTTGTGTTTTCTTCCCATTTCAAAAAAGAATCCAACGTCCTCTTTAACCAAGATGTTTTTAAAGTAGTGTCCCTTTTTTCGCTCACCTTCAAAAACAAGTTTGCAGTGCCTGTGTAATCGTTCAAGGCAAAACGAAATCTTCCCCCGGCATCGGTGGTGTCTACTCCGTGTAGTTGCCGGTTACCCACAAACAGGGTGACATCTACGAGTTTTCCCGGCTGAACTTCTTTTTTGAACAGTGGGCTGTAGACCGTCCCTTCCAACCTTAGCTCCTTTTCCACCTTGTAGCGGGGTTTAAATTTCACTGCCCCGGACATCTCTTCCCAATTGTACCGCCGCCAACCCTGAACAAGCAACAGCAAATCCAACTCGTTGTGGCGGCGTTTGTCCGTTTTGGTGAAATAGTAGGCAGGATCGTAAAGAAAGCCCTGTAAATCGGACGATAGCAGCAGGTTGGTACGAACATCTTCCAGCCCATAGGTAAGGTCTTCGTTCTCCCGGTCGCGAACAGCCAGAGAAAAACTCTGCTCAAGAGAGTGCGATTCGGTTTGAGTTGAGGCCCGGATTTCGGTTTCGTCTTTGGGTTCGGTTTCGGATTGAGCTTGAATTACGGTTTTAGAGAGGGGGTTGGGGATGTCCTTGCGGGTTACCTTAAAGTCCAGGGCAATCTCCTGATAAGGATCGTAGGTGTTCTCCAAACCTTCCACCTCGATGCGACAGGCTTCGTGTTCCCGATGGTTGATAAACACCAGGCGTTCCGAATAGACCTTGCCTGAGGCATCGAACAATGTAATTTGGTTAACGCCCGTGGGAAGCTCACCGGGAGAAACTTTCAGGGTGTATTCACCCTTGCTGTCGGGAACAAAACTGTGAAACACCAGGGGTTTGCCTCTGCAGCTTATGCACAATCCTAAGCCTTCCGCGGGTAAGCCGGGGCTCTTGTGCACTTCTATATAAATGGCTTTACCGTAAGGGTAATTGACATTCATCGCGTAACCCTGACGTAGCACCTCGGGGAGGTCAAAACCGTACTTGTGCCCCTTGTAAAGGACTTCAATACTCTGTCGTTCGGAACGTTTGCGATAGGGAGTCAGGTAAAAGTCCCCTTTGCCGCGATGGCGGGTCTTGAAGGTGGTGAGGACTCTGCCGTCGGCATTATACACCTTGCCGCTGACATTGACATGGCGACCGTCTTCCAAACAGGCTTCGAAGGCTACACGGGCGGGAAGACCTTCAACAAGAGATCCCCCTTCGGGATAGAAACTCAACGACAGCTCCGGGCGACGACTCTCTTTAAATTCATCCATCCCCGTTACACGGGCCCGCTTGCGCATCACCTTTACGTGGTAGCCACCAGGATCGGTGAGACTGTTGTATACCGGAAAAACCCGCGAAAAAGCTGTGCCGCTCTCTAAGTGAAAACGATCGGCAAATTCGGGACGGAAAAAAAGGCCGCTTTCTCCTTTTCGTAGGGATGAGCAATGTTCCCAAAGTTTAACATATAACGCGTATAAGCCCGTACCTCGTAGTAACCGGCGTAATAGCCGGGTTTCAACTCCAAGGAACCGTGGCAGGTACCGTCCTCAATGCGAAGCCGTTGGGTCTCCAACACCTGACCTTCCTGGCTGAGCAGTTCCACATACAAAATGCGACTATAAGTACTATAACAATGAGCGTACGAGCTCAGCACATAGGCCTTGAACCAGATGCGCTCACCAACGTAGTAACCCGTATTGTCGAAATGCAAATAAACCTTCTCCTGAGGGTAAAGCCGGTTGAAGGCTTCCACATTTGTCACAAAAGAAGCCAGCTTCCGGTACACACTGTCTTCGACTGAAGCAGACAAAGAATACAATCCGGGCAACAGACAGAGCAGGAAGAGCAGAAGTTGATTCTTTATTAATTTATTTCTCATTATTGGAATCGTTGGGGCGTAACATAATTCTCCTTGAGATGGTGCTGCCATTCGCTTTGTTTTTCAGCGTACAAGGCCGACGATTGAGGTGTGTCCATAAAGAAAGCAGTACGTTGTTTATAGTTTTTCTTTAATTAGTTGATATTATGCATACTAGTCTTCAAAAAGAAATAGAGTCGTATGCGCATTATTGTTTAGTTGGCAATAGATTAAGGATTGCGGGGAGCTCTTATTTTTCCCTGTAAAAGTAATCTTGTTTTATTTAATAAACAAAATGTAATAATATTATTCTTTTGCAATTTGATAATAATTATAATCATGATGATACAAATCGGAGAGTTTTGGGTCAAGATTTTTGGTGATTTTTTCTCCGGATTTCAGGCTGAGCAGGTTTCTGCCAAACGAACTTTTCGGATTACAACCATCCTCTAAAACCCTATTTTCGGGCTGCGCCCTCTATGCTAAACGCTACTTTTCGGGCTAAGCCCGGGAAGATAGCTACGCTCGGCAATAGCAAAATAAATTTTGCTATTGCTCTCGCTAAACGCTATCTTTGAGCACTCAAAAAAAAGAAAAATGGGAGTTTTGGATGTTGTTACCTGGACTTTTCCGCCTCAGCTTTTCAATTTGTTTGGTAAGGAGGTGCGCTGGTATGGTTTATTGTTTGCTTTGGGCTTTTATTTTGGGTTGGTAATAACTTCCAAGATGTTCAAAGCCGAGAAAGTGCCCGATAAATGGGTAGATAAACTCTTTATTTACATTATTATTGCCGCTGCCGTAGGTGCTCGTCTGGGGCATGTTTTCTTTTACGCCTGGGATTATTATTCGCAACATCCCTGGGAAATCATTAAGATTTGGGAAGGCGGACTGGCCAGCCACGGTGGTGCGATTGGTATCATTCTGGCGGTTTGGATCTACAGTAAAAGAGTCACTAAGCGCAGTCTCAACTGGACTTTCGACCGTATTGTAGTTTCGGTGGCTTTGGCGGGCGCCCTCATAAGACTGGGGAATCTGGCAAATCACGAAATTTACGGTCATCCCACCGATTTGCCCTGGGGCTTCCGCTTTATAACCAACTGGTACCAGGTGCGTCGCGGTGCCGATCCGGTTTTTTCGGAGCCCTCTCACCCCACCCAGATTTACGAAGCTCTTTGCTACCTGCTCTGTTTTGTTGTTTTATACAACCTTTATTGGAAAACAAAACTCAAACACCGGGAGGGTTTTTTGTTCGGCGTATTTTTAATTGGAGTATTCCTGTCCCGATTTTTGATTGAATTTGTCAAAGAAAATCAGGAAACTTTCGAAGAAGGCATGCTGTTGAATATGGGGCAACTCCTGAGTATTCCCTTTGTGATTGCCGGCATCTGGCTCATAATCAGGGCATTTCGTCGTCCTCCCGTTTATTATGAAACAAACGAAAAACCTAAAAAGGACAAAACGAATACTCTTTTGAGTAATGTAAAATCAACTTCGGTAAAATGAGCTGGCAAAAAGTCTTGCTCTTTGTTGCTACTCTCTTGTTCTTGAGTGCCTGCAGCAGCGAAGCGCGCTATCGCGTGCTCGGGAAACCCAAACATCCTTTGGTATTTACACGTTACGAGCAAGACTTTTTCGAGGACGGGCGCATCGAAGACTCTGTTTTTAGAGATCTTTTCTCTAACCGAATCATGCAATTCGGTTCCGTAGGTGAGGCCCGTACCGATTCCTTCCTCGAGTTGTTTCGCCTCGACTCCACCATGCAAAAAGTCTACACCGATTGCCAGGCTTTGTTCCCGGATCTCGAAATATACCAGAAACAACTCTCAATGGCCTTTCACAGGCTGTGTCACTTTGTTCCGGACATGCCTCTGCCGTCTGTATCCACCCATCTATCGGGTTTTAGTCAATCGGCGGTTTCGGCTCCGTCCATCCTTTCGGTCAGTCTCGACAAGTATCTGGGCAGTGACTATGTTTTGTACCAGAGTCTGTTTTACGATTACCAGCGACAACGCATGAGAGCGGAACAACTGGTTCCCGATTGTCTGAACGGTTGGCTGCGGTCTGAATTTACCAATGCCTCTATCATGGCCGACAGCCGTTTACTGGATTTCATTATTTACGAGGGCAAAATACTGTTTGTTCTCAAATTGCTCTTTCCTAAAACGGAAATTGAATACCTAACAGGCTGGACCAAAGAACAGGCAGACTGGTGTGCCGCCAACGAGAAAAAAATGTGGGAGCGCATATTGGAATACGAGCATCTGTACAGCAGAGATCACCTGGTCTTGAGTAAATACATAGGAGACGGACCCGCTACTGTGTATTTTACCCGGGAATCACCATCAAGAGCTGTACTCTGGACAGGGCTGAAAATTGTAGAAGCCTATATGCAGCGACACAAAAAGCTCAGCGTTTTGGATATGATGATGGAAACGGATGCAGACAAAATCCTGACCGAATCGCTTTACAGACCGAAGTAACAAAAACTCGTGCTTTCCTGCCGGCAGTCATCAATGCACCTGGCTGATATCAAAGGGAGTTTCCTGATATACAAAATAGTTCAACCAATTGCTAAACAATAGGTTAGCATGCCCTCTCCAACGAACCAGAGGTTGTTTGGTGGGATCGTCATCGGTGTAATAATTACTTGGGACAGCTATTTTCAGGCCTTTTTCCAGATCTCGGAGGTATTCTTTGTGCAAAGTATCGGGCGCGTACTCCGAATGGCCGGTTAGATAGAATTCCCTGCCGTTGCGACCCATAACAATATACACTCCGGCTTCTTCGGATTCGGCCAACAGAGTCAATTCCGGTTTGTTTAAAATATCTTCACGGCGAATTTCGGTATAACGGCTGTGAGGCACGTAAAATTCATCGTCAAAACCTCTAAACAAAGGATATTCCGGTTGATTGGCCCGATGTTTGAAAATGCCGAATTTTTTTTCGGGTAAATTGTATTTGGGAATTCCGTATTGATGGTACAAACCGGCTTGCGCAGCCCAACAGATATACATAGTCGAGGTAACGTGAGTGCGCGACCAATCGAATATTTCTTTGACTTCTTCCCAATAAGTGACCTCTTCATAATCAAGATGTTCAACCGGAGCTCCGGTAATAATCATCCCGTCAAATTTTTCGTCGCGCAGTCGCTCAAAAGTTTCGTAAAAAGCCTTCATATGCTCCACCGGAGTGTTTTTTGGCGTATGACTTTTTATCTTCATTAACTTCATTTCCAACTGCAAAGGAGAATTGGAAAGTAGACGAATCAAGTCGGTTTCGGTTGTGATTTTTATAGGCATTAAATTAAGCACCACTATCCTGAGTGGACGAATATCCTGGGTAGATGCCCGGTTTTCGTCCATTACGAAGATATTTTCCTTTTTCAAGATATCTATAGCGGGTAATTGAGGAGGCAGATTTAATGGCATATTCTTAAAATGAGAAATTTAGCTCACAAAAGTACGGCAAAATTTCGTCTAAATGGCTATCTTCGCACAATTTTTGGCCGGGGTGGATGGAAAAAGAATGAATACTATAAATAAATTTAAGCTCAATAAGGTATTTGTACCTAAGTTTTACGAACTAATTAAAAGCAAGCAATACTCCAAGGCCTTGTTTGTAAAAGACCTTACGGCCGGTGTTATTGTGGGAGTGATTGCCATACCTTTGGCCATCGCTTTTGGTATTGCCAGCGGAGTGAGTCCGCAACAAGGCCTTATTACTGCCATTATTGGGGGACTGGTTATCTCTTTGTTTGGTGGTTCCCATGTGCAGATTGGCGGTCCTACCGGTGCTTTTATTGTAATTGTTGCCGGAATAGTTGCTCAATTCGGGCTTACAGGATTGATTATAGCTACTGCCATCGCCGGAGTTTTGCTGGTATTGATGGGGCTGCTCAGATTGGGAGACGCCATCAAATTTATGCCTTATCCCATCATAGTGGGTTTTACCAGCGGAATAGCCCTGGTTATTTTTTCAACCCAGATTAAAGATTTTTTTGGCTTGAAAGCTTTGGACGGCTCAGCTTTATCTGTGCCCTCCGACTTTATCGAAAAATGGATCTGTTACGCCAAACACCTTGGAACAATCAATCCCTGGGCTACCGGTATTGCTGTATTTACCGTCGTTCTGATCTTTCTTTGGAAAAAAGTCAGTAAAGTCATTCCGGGATCACTGGTAGCTATCGTTGTTTCGACCTTGCTGGTTGTTGTACTTAAAAAATACGGAGTCGAAATCGACACCATCGGAAATGTTTATCCTGAACTGAGCGGTGGCACTCCACTACCCAAACCCAGCACGCCACCCATTACCCTGCAATCCATCCGGTTATTACTTGGGCCGGCATTTACCATAGCCATGTTGGGCGCTATTGAAAGCCTGCTCTCTGCCATGGTGGCGGACGGTGTTACCGGCAAAAAACACCATTCCAATACCGAGTTGATCGCTCAGGGCATGGCAAATATCACGTCCTCCTTTTTTGGCGGTATTCCGGCCACAGGAGCCATTGCCAGAACCATGGCCAACATTAACAACGGAGGCCGCACTCCGGTGGCCGGCATTGTACACGCCGTCTTTTTGCTCCTGGTATATCTGTTTTTGATGCCTCTGGCTGCGAATATTCCCTTTGCCTGCCTGGCCGGGATTTTGGTGGTAGTGGCTTATAATATGAGTGAGTGGCGCTCTTTTAAATCTCTGCTTAAAAACCCAAAAAGCGATGTGCTGGTATTGTTGTTAACCTTCTTTTTAACGGTAATTTTCGATCTTACCATAGCCATTTCTCTGGGATTATTACTGGCCTGCATACTGTTTATCAAACGGGTAATGGAAACTTCAAGCATCAAGGTAATCGAAAACGAAATCGAAAGAACCGAAGACCCCGAAGCCATCGCCATATTGGAAAAGATCAGCGACGATATTGAAATTTACGAAATTGACGGGCCCTTCTTTTTCGGTGTGGCCAATACTTTTAGCGAGATCAGCTCGGAAGTTAAAAAACAGCAAGCAAAAGTACGGATCATTCGGATGCGTAAAGTTCCTTTTATCGATTCCACCGGTTTAAAAAATTTACACAGCTTGTGTGAGAACTCCAGAAAGCATCACATACAAATTATTCTGAGCGGTGTGAACAAAAAAGTCTACGACGTACTTGACCGCTCCGGTCTTGCCGACTATATCGGTAAAGAATTTATCTTTGACCATATCAATAAAGCCCTCGATAAAGCGGAAAAAATACTGAGCTAAGACTTTTACAACCATGCGCCGTTCCAAACCCCTCTTCGGTCTCTATTTTTTTGTTATCGGTTTTTGTACTTGTCTTGTTATGATAGCTTTGGCACGTTCTTTGGGTGATTCCGACCGGAAAGAGACCAAGTTGTCCAAGGCGACCACCTTTTACAAACTGGGACAATGTCCTGATTGTAAGGTGATTTCTACCAGGCATTGGAAGGTGGGGAAACTCAAGGATAACAACGACCTGCATCTTGAGAGTGGAAAACGGATGGGCATCAAGCCCTTTGCGAGCAATGCGGAGATGGAGAAAGAACTGCCCGGACTTTTGAGGCGTCGCAAACTCAAAGCTTTGGACGAAAAGGCCGGCAGCTACCGGTTGAAAAACCTGACACACTCACAGCCTTATCTGGTACCTAAAGCTGTCGATCTGCTGGAGGAGATTGGCGAGCGTTTTCACGGCAAACTTAAAGAAATGAATCTGCCGGCTTATTACTTAATGGTAAGCTCAGCATTGCGAACAAACGAAAGCCAGCAGGGTCTGGGCAAACGCAACATCAACGCCACCCAAAACGAATCTTCTCATATCTACGGAACATCCTTTGATATTTCGTACAAAGAATTCTTGCCTAAACACGAAAAACCCGCACCGGAAGGCTTTTGCCGTCACGATATGATGCGCCACCCCCTGGCCGAGGTGCTAACAGAAATGTCGAAAGAAGGTCGTTGTCTTGTAATCAGGGAGGTTAAGCAGGCCTGTTTTCACATCACGGTTTTGGAATAAAATCGCCCCTCGAGATTTTTTGCAACCACCCGGCCTCCAGCGCCGGAGGCAGGTAAAAAACACAAAGCCCCACCAAC
>DBQE01000015.1 GCA_002305085.1 Bacteroidales bacterium UBA1402
ATATTCTTTTCGCGGGTCTTGATACCAATGCGAATCTCCCAGGAGCCCTCGGGCACCGGCGGTAAAATATGAGTAAAGTCGTACCAACCGTAAATATGAAAACGGTCGCCCTGCAAACTAACTGCGCCGTTAGTAGGTTTCTTACTCTCCACCTTGGTTTCATCGTCTTTGTAGATCAGATTTTTGAAAAAACCGGAAGGATAGTAATACTCTCTTTCGGCACTTACTCCGCGCGCCCTGATATTCATCATCTCGGGTAAGGTGCTGTACACATCCATGCGTAAACGCTTGTTCAATACATCGTTGATAACCGTTCCGTCGTAAAGCAATATTTTATTGATGGGATGAAAAATGCCATTTACACAAGCTCTGTGTTTCATCCCTTTGCCCAAAATTCTGATGTGCTCCCCGTTGCTTTGCACATTGAAACGGTTGCCGGCACGTACTTCGAGCAGCGTATTGGGACACATGGTCTGAATGTACTCCACTCCCTCTTTACCTTCCATCATGCCTCCGTGATTGTAATAATAGTCTACAAACTCATTGTAATAACACATGTAATCAAACAAATGATAGGAAACAAAACGGTTCAGGCTGTTCTTGCGATGGGTAAAGTCGTTGGCATAAACGGCATCTTCAGGGAAAACCTCGTCGTAAACGGAAGCAGCAAAAGCAATCAAATCGTCCAAATTGTAAATACCATACTCAGCATAAATCGAATCGGGTTCAACCAAGGCTGTGTATCCGTACAAACGGTCGGGGGGAGTCGCTACCGTAGCTCCGGCAGCATTCAAAAAACTAATGGGTTTAACGTAAGAATCGTCCCTGATCCCCAACAAAGAATCGCTCATGCAGGTCAGGTACAAAGCCTCGGCAAAAATCGAGAAAGCAGAATCGGAACGAATGGATTCGGGCAATAGATAGGTTGAAGGAACCAAGACTTTGTCAATAACATGAATCACACCATTATGTACTTCCTGGTCTTTCAACTTAATGGTAGAACTGGAGTTTACCAAAATACCACCTTCTTCGGCGTACTTTTCGAAAGAAATGTCGATAAAACGCGACATCATATTCTTGTTACTCAAACGCCCCTGAGGAAAATCGGTGGATAAGTATTTTTTAGTGTCAATAATCTGGTAATAAACCATTTCGCGCAAAACGTCCACGGAAAACTCTTCAAAACCACTCTTGGAAGAGTCGGCATAATAAGCACGCATGGCGTCGTTGGTGGGAATAAAGCAGGTAAATGTGCCGTAGGTAGCCAACAAAGCATCCAAACCTGTGTGTTTAAGTACTGCACTAAATTCCGAAAACTGATTAGGATCGTTCTCTAAATAAGAAACAACTGTTTCACCCTTAAAAGTATAGTAGGCTTCCTGGTCGATTTCCTTACACGATTGAAATGCAAGAATCGAAATCGCAACAATTACCAAAACAGAGAATACTTTCCTTAGAAAAAACATAACTAAATCGTTGTAGGTTTTATGTTTAAAAAAAAGGTTGATGCTCTTCATAGCGGTGGTTATATAAAGTTTTTTGCCTTAACCATATAAAAATCGATGCAATTTTAGTACTTTTTGCCGAATCTTTAATCATGGCCGGCTCAAAAAAAGGATTATTTAGCATAATATAAGAAAAAAACTAAATCGGTTTAGCCATATACGGCCGATTTACTCTAATCCGTGCCATTCAAAAGCTCCGAGGTCGGGAGCAATATCGGACGTCCGGCTGTTACCGTCCAGGTCGAAAGGGATGGTAAGAGCAACACTATCGAGGCCTTTATCTATGGCAGCCGACGTGGAATCTATTCTAAAATTATATAAATAATCTTTACCGGTACTCATAAAAGCCGGATCCTCGTTGTAAATACAAGCCTCGGCATATTCCGCGGCCAATTCGACACTGTTTCTTATAAGGCAATTCCTGAAAAAGAAAGCATGAGTACTTTCTTCCGCTATTCCCAGGCCTATCTCATCCAATTGTGAACCGTAGATAATGCTGTTGACAAAATCGGCCTTTTGCAAGGGATAGTAAATCGAGGCTTTACCCTCCTCTCCCAAAAAATTAGCCAAGGCCAGGGCTGGGCCGTCCCGGCTCACCAGGCGCTGGTAGTTGGCAATAGTACAATGTACGAATTCAGCGTCGCCTCCCAGTAAAAGCAAGGTATAGGAGCCACTGTTGGCCAGCAGGCTGTTGTTTACCCGTATATTGGAATGAATACTATACAAGTTGGAATAAACCATGTTGAAAATCACAGAGTTGTTTATCTCCAATTTGCGCTGCTCCAAAGAAGAAGAATCGGCGATAATGCCGTAGTAGGCGCCGCGGATTTCCACCCAATCAAACTCATTACCGTAACTCTCTTTGTCCAGATAGATACCATACCATTGCCCGGGATAATATTCGTAGGGGAAATCCACAAACAACTTATCCAGGCGATCTCCTCTAAAAATAACCGGATTATTGAGCTCGCCTTTGGCTTTAATACTACCGTATGACACCACAACCGCCCGGTCGTGGAAATGCAGTCGGACACCGGGGTCAACGCTCAGCACCGCACCGGAATCGATCACCAGGCTGTCGTAGATCAAATAAGGCAACTCGGCTTTCAGCAAAGTGTCCTGTTCAATGCGTTTGCCCCTCCATACAAGGGCGTCCTGGGCATAAGCCTGCAAGGCGATTTCCTGTCGATGCCCGTTTGTAATAAAATAAACGGCGTCTTCTATCAATACAGGGTCGGCTACTCCCTGCAAAGCGGCCGTAATTTCCACAAACAAATAAAGGCTGTCGCGCGGCGGCAGTTCCAGATCCGAACAGCTCGAGGAGGTAAGTCCGTCGACGCTCAAACGGAAACCACTATTGCCCCCCGTTTTCAATCCGATTTCGGAAATCAGCAATTTTTGTTTGTACGGATTATACACCTTGATTCGGGCTGTGGTAGAACCGACATTCGAAAAAATAGTGTCAAAACTGAGCGTATCGGTCGATAAACGCAGCATACCCTGATGCTCAAAACCATACTCCCGAGTACAGGAAACCGCAAAAAAGAACAGCACCAACAGGCAGGAAGACAATAAACGAGACATCAGGTTCATTCCACTTCTTTTTTATACTGAGCCCTCTGCTCAAAGCATCTATACTAACTCCTTTGCTCAAAACAGAACTTTATGCAAAAAACTGTAGATCCCAGAGCCAAGCTACATTTGCTTTAAGCTCTTTACCAGCCAATTCCAGAAATTTTCTACCGCAGGAATATACAACTTCTCGTCGGGAGAATGCACACCTGTCATGGTGGGACCAAAGGAAACCATATCCAGATCGGGATATTTCTGCAGGAAAAGTCCGCATTCCAAACCGGCGTGTATGGCGGTAAGCACCGGCTCGTAACCCAGTACTTCCTTATGTGTTTTCGTCATAATTTTGACCAATTCCGACTCGGGATTGGGTTTCCAGCCGGGATATCCTTCGTTGTGTTCCACTTTCATGCCCGCCAGACGAAAAACAGCTTCCACCCGGTGTGAAATATCCTTATTGGACGATTCGATGGAACTGCGTTGCGAACTGGTAATCAACCAGCTGTTTTCGCTTAGTGGCTTAACAGAGGCCAGATTGGTCGAGGTTTCCACCAGTCCCTCGATTTCTTTGCTCATGGCAATCACACCGTTGGGGCAGGCATATACAGCCTGTATGAAACGTGCGCTGTCGGCCTTTTTCAAAACCTCTCCCACTGCATCATGCGATTCGATCGTGAATTTAAGCCCGGGCTCCATCGAAGAAAATTCATTTCGAAGTTCTGCTTCGTACATATTGACCCGGACGCTGATCTGTTCCTTTTGAGTCACCGGTACGGCAGCCACACAAGAGGCTTCGCGGGGAATGGCGTTACTCAGGTTGCCGCCGGTAAAATCGACAAGATACAGTTCGTTCACTTGAGCTTCCTGCCAAAGGAAACGAGCCAACAATTGATTGGCATTGCCCCGGCCTTCGTGAATGTCACAACCGGAATGTCCCCCTTTGAGGCCGGATATATCCAGTTTGAAAAAGAAAAGCTTTTCTTTGGCCTTTTCTTTTTGAAACTCAAAATACGCCTTGGTGTTAATGCCGCCGGCACAACCAATGAAAAGCATGCCCTCGTCTTCGGAGTCGAGGTTGAGCAAGCGTTTGGAACGCATAAATCCGGCCTGAATATTGAAAGCTCCTACCAAACCGACTTCTTCGTCCACGGTAAACAGACACTCGAGAGGACCGTGTTCAAGGTCGTCCGAAGCAAGTACGGCCAACTGGGCGGCCATACCGATACCGTTGTCGGCTCCCAGAGTGGTGCCTCTGGCCTTGAGCCAGTCTCCGTCAATGTAAACATCAATGGGATCTTTTTCGAAATCGTGCTGTACGTCGCTGTTTTTTTCACAAACCATATCCATATGCGATTGCAACACCACCGAATCGATGTGTTCCATACCTTTGGTTGCCGCTTTACGTATAATAACATTTCCTACCGCATCTCTATCGTGTTCGAGCTTGTGTTTTTTTGCAAAATCCAACAGCCAGTTTTGCATTGCCTGAGTTTTTCCCGACGGCCTCGGAATCCTGGTGATTTCTAAGAAATAAGACCAAATCAAAGCCGGCTTTAAATTGTCCAGTGTTTTCATTATATATCCGTTAAAATATTAGTTGATTTTTCCAATAAAAATAGTTAATTCCGGATTTCTTCCCACGAAATTGCCACAAAAATAATAAAACTTGAGGGTTTGAACAATAGAATGTCCTATCTTTGTCCGCTCAATCGTAAATCTCATGTGGCGAGTTGTTTTTTTAGCTGTTTTGTTTGTCGGAATCGCTGTTCTCCTGCTGGGGATCAGGGTCTTTTTTGTGAAAGGCGGCAAATTCCCCAACAGCCACATCGAAGGCAATAAAGCTCTTAGAGATAAAGGCATTTGTTGTGCAGCTCGCCAGGACAGCATGTCCAGAAACAAGTCAATTAAATTTTAATTTCGATATGAAGCGAATCAACCTAATCAGCAACCTTATTTTGGCTATTGCCATAATAGTGCTTTATGTATTATTTTTAAATAAAGACTGTAAGTCATCAAGCAGCGACTTTGTAAATCTGAATGATTCAGGCCGGGTGGAAACAAAATTACCCGTCGCCTACATCAACCTCGACTCACTGCTTCTGGATTACAATTATTCCAAAGATCTTAACGAGCAATTGTTGCGCAAAAGAGAAAACTCCCAAGCCAGTTACAATCAAAAGGCCCGCCAGTTTGAGCAGGAAGCGGCCGAATTCCAGCGCAAATACGAAAACAACGCCTTTTTAACCCAGCAAAGGCTGCAAAGCGAACAACAACGCCTGATGCAAAAGCAACAGGAATTACAGCAACTGGACGAGAAACTATCTCAGGAACTGGCAAACGAAATGCAAAAAATGAACGAGCAATTGAGGGATACCATTTATTCCTATCTAAAGGAGTTCAACAAGGAGCGCAACTATCATTTAATATTCAGCAACACGATGAATGACAATATACTGATCTCCTGTGATGTATATGATGTCACAAAAGACGTTGTCCAGGCACTCAACGCTCGTTATGCCGGCTCAAAATCAAAATAAATCCGGTTTAGTGGAATTATTGTTATGATAAATCTTTTTTCAAGACAACTGTTTTCTTCCGATGAGGAAGAGGGAGATTTTATTCCCATGATTTCCGAAGACGAATCAGAACAGGCGCTTAACCAAACGGATTTACCGGACACACTACCCATACTGCCCCTGCGCAATATGGTCTTGTTTCCCGGGGTAGCCATGCCTGTAAGTATCGGCCGCAATAAATCCTTGCGTCTGGTCAGGGAAGCCTACCAAAAAAACACCATCATCGCCGTCTTTACGCAAAAGGATGCCAAGACCGAAGACCCCGAAAAAGAACATCTGGTGCCCGTAGGCATAGTTTCCCGCATCATCAGGGTGCTGGAAATGCCCGATAATTCAACCACCATCATCCTGCAAGCCATCAAACGCTGCGTACTGGACGAACTCACCCTGACGGAACCTTATTTAAAAGGCCGTATCCAGATTCGCGAAGATATTTTACCCGAAACGGAAGACCGGCAGTATGAGGCATTAATCCAGGCCATCAAAGATTTATCGGTCAAAATTATCAAAAATTCTTCCGGCAATATTCCACAGGAAGCCATTTTTGCCATCCGCAACATTGAAAAGCCCTTTGCCCTGGTCAATTTTATCTGTGCCAACTTTGCTTTTAAGATCCAAGACAAACTGGCACTACTGCAAACCGACAATTTCAAAGATCGTTGCTATAAGCTGCTGGACATCATGAACAAAGAGTCGCAGCTTCTGGAGCTCAAAGTCTCCATACAATCCAAAGCCAGGGAAGACATCAATCAACAGCAAAGAGAATACTTTTTGCAGCAGCAGATCAAGACTATACAGGACGAACTCGGAGGCAGTGCCCAAGACCAGGATATCAAAGAATTAAAAAGCAAAGCCAGAAACAAAAAATGGTCTGCCGATACCCTGAAGGTATTTAAAAAGGAAGTTCAAAAGCTGGAACGCATGAATCCGCAATCTCCGGATTATTCAACCCAAATGAATTACCTCCAGACCTTGCTCGATTTGCCTTGGAACGAATACTCCAAAGACAATTTCAATCTAAACCGTGCCAAAAGAGTACTTAATAAAGATCACTTTGGCATGGACAAAGTGAAGGAACGCATTTTGGAACATCTTGCCGTGCTCAAGCTCAAGGGCGATATGAAATCGCCCATTATCTGCCTGTACGGCCCTCCCGGAGTGGGCAAAACTTCCCTGGGTAAATCTGTGGCCGAATCGCTGGGGCGCAAATACCTGCGTATATCCCTTGGCGGCCTCCACGACGAAGCCGAAATAAGAGGTCACAGACGCACTTACATCGGAGCCATGCCCGGCCGCATAATCAAAAGTTTGATTAAAGCAGGCACATCCAATCCGGTTTTTATTCTCGACGAAATCGATAAACTAAGCCGTGACGCCCAAGGCGACCCTTCTTCGGCTTTACTGGAAGTGCTTGATCCGGAACAAAACTCTACTTTTCACGATAATTTCATCGACATAGATTTCGACTTGTCCAAGGTCTTGTTTATTGCCACTGCCAACACACTGAGCACCATACCTCAACCCTTGCTCGATCGCATGGAGCTCATAGAGGTTTCGGGCTACCTGACCGAAGAAAAAGTAGAAATTGCCTACAGGCATCTCCTGCCTAAGGAACTCGAAAACCACGGTTTAAAAGCCGGTCAATTGATCCTGAATAAAACCACCCTCCGGCATATCATCGAAAAATACACCCGGGAATCGGGAGTGCGTGAACTGAACAAAAAAATAGCCGCCGTCTTTAGAAAAGTTGCTCATAAACTTGCTTCGGATGAATCGCTTACCCAGATCGAAATTAAGCCGGAAAACCTGAAAGATTACCTTGGAAACCCGCTCTACATCAAAGACAAATACGAAGGCAACGATTACGCCGGTATAGTCACGGGACTAGCCTGGACATCGGTGGGCGGCGAAGTGCTTTACGTGGAATCCAGCCTGAGTAAAAGCAAAAGCGGGGGCAAACTCAGTCTTACCGGCAATCTGGGCGAAGTGATGAAAGAATCGGCCATATTGGCTTTGGAATACATCAAGGCCCATGCCAACGATCTGGATATTTCTCCCGAGCTGTTTGAAAATTACAACGTCCATATCCACGTTCCCGAAGGCGCCATCCCCAAAGACGGTCCCTCGGCCGGTGTAACCATGGTTTGCTCCCTAGCCTCGTCCTATACGCAACGCAAAATTCGCAAACAACTGGCCATGACCGGCGAGATTACCCTGAGAGGTAAAGTGCTGGCCGTGGGCGGGATCAAAGAAAAAATTCTGGCAGCCAAGCGCTTTGGAATAAAAGAAATCATTTTGCCCGAAGAAAACCGCAAAGACATCGACGATATTCAGCCCGTCTACATCAAAGGCCTCAGTTTTCACTACGTAAGAGATATCCGCGAAGTGTTGCAACTGGCTCTGCTCAAAGAGAAAGTGAGCAAAGCTCAACAATTTAAATAATACTGTCTATTTGGGAGCTTGCAGGTAAAGCCCGAAGGCTATCAACGCATAAACGGCATTGGGAATCCACACCGCCACAAAAGGGGTGGCGGAACCCGAGAGAGCAAAGGTTCCCGACAAGGTATCGAAAAATATATACGAAAAGCTGATCAGAAGCCCCAGCCCCAGGTGCAAACCGGTGCCTCCCCTCACCTTGCGCGAGGCCAGCGACACACCAATCAGCGTGAGAATAAACACCGAGAAAGGAAAGGAAAAACGTCGCTGATATTCCACCTCATATTCCTTGATATTGGCCACTCCCCTACGTTTTTGCCTGTCCAGGTATTGCCTGAGTTCGGTGGTAGTCAACTGTTCACTATAGCCTTTGGTTATAAAGAACTCCGCCGGATTCATCATAATAGTGGTATCCAGACTGGCTCCCATGCTGATGTTTTCATGCAATCCTTCGAAATCGCGTATCAGGTATTCCATTACTCTCCAACGATTGAGCGAATCCAGAGCGATTCGCTTGGCCGTCATTCTGGACGCCAATTGCTGGCCTTCGTAACGCTCCATAAAAAAATTGTATCCGATTTTCCTCTTATCGTCGTAACGCTCCATATAGATGATTACGCCGGGCTCGATTTCCATCTGCACATTGCGGACATAATCGGAAGAAACTTTGCGTACATATTGATCTTCGAACTGCAGGCGTATTTTGTTGGCAGGCGGAATAACGTAAGAACTCAGCAAAAAAGTCATTATGGCCAACAAAGTAGCCGAAATAAAATAAGGTCTGAGCAAGCGGTTAAAACTCAAGCCGCTGGAGAGCATGGCAATGATTTCGGAATTGCCTGCCATTTTCGAAGTAAAATAGATGACGGAAATAAAAATAAAGAGCGGGCTGAATTTTACTCCGAAATAAGGTATGAAGTTCAGAAAATAATCGAATGCTATGGCTCTGGCCGGGGCTTCGTGTAGAATAAACTTGTCGAATTTTTCGTTGTAGTCGAACACCACCACGATGGCCAGAATCATAACAATGGAAAAAAAGAAAGTGCCCAGAAACTTGCCGATGATATAGGTATCTATACGCGTCAACAAAGGCCTTCCGGATTTATTAAATCCCAGTTTCCGAATTAGCTTTTTAATACCGGCTTTCATTGAACTGTCTTTCATTTTCTGGCCCATTGATCGATCATCTGCTTTTTCCATTCCGTGAAATCTTGGTTTATAATATGTTGCCGGGCTTCCGCCATCAAGCGGATATAAAAGGCCAGATTATGGATCGAGGCCAGTTGCAGGGCCAACAATTCCTCGGCAATGAATAAATGCCTCAGGTAGGCTTTGGAATACAAACGGTCGATGTCTGCGGCACCCTCTGCTTCTATGGGAGAAAAGTCGGTAGCCCAACGTTTGTTTCGCATATTGAGCTTGCCTTGCCCGGTGAACAAAGAGGCATTGCGGCCATTGCGGGTAGGCAGCACACAATCAAACATATCCACTCCCCGCTCTATGGCTTCGAGCAAGTTTTCGGGTGTGCCCACTCCCATCAAATAACGGGGGCGATCTTGAGGCAAAATTTCATTGACCACCTCTATCATCTCGTACATTTTTTCGGCAGGCTCTCCCACAGCCAGGCCGCCTATGGCATAACCCGCACAGTCTTTGGAAGCGACATATTCAGCCGATTGACGCCTTAAATCGGGATACACACAGCCCTGCACTATGGGGAAATAAAGCTGTTCGTAGCCATACAGCGGTTCTGTTTCGCGGTAACGTTGCAGGCCGCGATCCAGCCAGCGATGCGTCAGTTCCATCGAGCTACGTGCATAGCTGTAATCAGCGGTGCCGGGTGTACACTCGTCGAGGGCCATCATAATATCCGAACCGATGATGCGCTGGGTATCTACCACATTTTCGGGGGTGAATAAATGCCGGGAGCCGTCGATATGCGACTGAAAAGTGACTCCCTCCTCTTTCATTTTTCGGCGATGCGAGAGCGAATAAACCTGAAAACCACCGCTGTCGGTGAGAATAGGCTTGTTCCAGGACATAAATTTATGCAGACCGCCGGCTGCTTTGAGTATCTGCAAACCCGGACGCAAATACAAATGATAGGTATTGCCCAAAATAATCCGGGCTTTTACCTGATGTTCCAGTTCCTGCTGATTGACGGCTTTGACGCTGCCGGCAGTGCCTACAGGCATAAAAACAGGAGTCTGTATCTCTCCGTGAGCTGTTTGCAGTACGCCGGCCCTGGCCCGGCTGTTTTTGTCCCTGGCTACTAATTTAAAACCCATGCGCCTGAATTTGAGGCAAAGATAACATTTTGCCCACTTAAAGCAGTTCTTCCAGGTGGTTTTTTATGCAAAGGGCTGCCGGCGATTCGGGAGCATACTCCAGAATGCTTTGTCCTTTGACCATGGCTTCTACCATTTGCGGATCGAAAGGAATTTCAGCTTGCAGCTTCAGGCCTTGCTCCCGGCAATAGCGTTCTATCTCAGTACACATATCCGGATTAAGGTCGTATTTGTTTATAACTACGGTCTGACTGAGCCCGAAATGTCGACACAACTCGTGGATACGCTGCAAATCGTGCAAGCCCGACACGCTGGGTTCGGTGACAATAAGAACCTTATCCACCCCGGTAATGGTAGAAATCACCGGACAACCGATACCGGGAGGTCCGTCCAGTAAGATAAGATCCAACTCGTTTTCGCGGGCAATATCCCTGGCCTGCTGCCTGACCAGATTTACCAGGCGACCGGAATTTTCTTCACCGGGAAACAACCTGCCATAGACCATCTTCCCGTAACGGAAATTGCCTGCGTACAAGCGGCTCCTGTCTTCGGGCTCCATACGGATAGCCTGCTCAGGGCAAATTCGGGAACAAAGAAAACATCCTTCGCAGGAAATCCCGGAAATTTGCACTTCTCCCTCTATCCGGTGTATGGCATCGAAACGGCAATAATCCATACAAAGTCCGCAGTTGGTACAAGAATCCTTGTCTATGATTGCTGTGTGGCCCGAAACATAGACTTGCTCGAGGGTTTTTTCGGGTTGGAACAAAAGGTAAAGATTGGCGGCATCCACGTCGCAATCGGCCAGCAAGAGTTTCTGTTTCATTACTGCCAGAGCGGCTGTGATGCTGCTTTTGCCTGTTCCTCCCTTACCGCTGACGACTGCTAATTCCATACTGTTCTTTTATTTGATGATACAAGTCGGTAAAGCGATCTTTCCACACCGGAATTTCGGCGGCGGGGATTTTTCCGCCCGAATACATAGCGGCCAACTCTTTGTCAAACGGAATTTCCATTAGGAGCGGAATATGTTCCTCTTCCAGATAACGGTAAACCTCCCTGTTGCCCAAGCCGGCTTTATTGACCACCACACCGCAGGGAATACCGATGCTCGACAAGGTCTGTACCGACTGTTTCAGGTCGCTCAAACCAAAAGGAGTAGGCTCGGTAACCAACACCGTGTAATCGGCGCGGGCTACCGTCTGAACAAAAGGACAGGATGTGCCGGGAGGAGCATCCATCAATAAGACATCGGCTCCGGCGGCTTGCTGAACGGCCGCTTTCAGTACGGGCACCGAAGAGTGAACTCCCACCTTGATTCTCGATTCAAATAAGGCAGTGTTTTGGGAGAGGACGAAAGTATTGACTTCGCCCAGCAGATCATCTCTTTCGCTAATGGCACCGTCGTTGCAGGCAACCAGACAGGCACCGCAACCGTGGCAGAAATCATATAAAACGGAGATTTTTTGGAGCTCCGGAACAAAAAACAGAGCATTGTAACGGCAATACTCGTAACAACGCCCGCAAAAAGTACAGGCTTGCAAGTTTATGACCGGCACTTGTTGAAAAATTTCTTTTTTGTTGTCAACAAGGTCGGTTTTAAAAAACATCTTGTCGTTGGGAGCTTCGGCATCGCAATCGACCAAATGAACTCTGAGGCCTGTTTGCTCCAAAGCATAAAAAAGATTCACCGAAACAAAAGTCTTGCCCGTGCCTCCTTTGCCGCTGGCTACAGCGATACTGAATTGTTTATCCATCCCGGTGCTTTTGATACCTGAGCGCCTGTTTACTGCCCGCAGGAATGATTTTTGTCGTGACGGCAGTAGTTTGCCGAAAGTTCCAACTTATTGCCGATAAAATCCTTTACCAATTCCTCGGCCGATTTTTGCGGAGCGCCTACAAAAACGTTGATGTTTTGAGCATTGAACAATTGTATGGCTTTTTCTCCCATACCTCCGGCAATAACGTCTGTTACACCGAATTCGGCCACCCAGCGGGGATACAAACCGGGCACGTGCTCCGGAGGAACGACTTCTTTGATAGATACGATCGTGTTATCCTGCAATTCAACGATGGCAAACGACCGACAATGTCCGAAGTGGGCACACAACAAGCCGTCCTCCATGGGAAGAGCGATAAGTCTTTTATTTTTTTCCATATTCTTAGGTTTTACTCCTGTTTTTACTTCAAATTATCAATGACTTTATCCAGTCTTTCAGGCTGTATTTGCTGCCTTTCGATGTTCAACTCCTGCAGCAGGGGTACAACTTTGGTTCCGAACTCCCCGGAAAGCACACGGCTTACCCCCAGACGGGCCACAAACTGAACCGCTGCCGGACCGGCACCATGGGCAAGTTCTTTAGCCGGATTGGCATGAAAAGTGGTTTGTTTGGTTTCGGTGTCGTACACAGCAAAAAAGGCGCAGCGCCCAAAACGAGCGTCGACTAAGGCTTGTAAATGATCGCCTTCGGATGTAATAGCAATTTTCATAATTCTGTAAATATTAAAATGTTAATTTAAATAGATAGTTCCATTTCATAGCCGGTGTGGAAAAGTTCCAAGTCTGCACCCAGGCTTTGTTTCAAAAAAGAATAAGCCCCCGACCCGGTGCAATGACCCGTGTAAAAACGAGTGTTTGGCTGAGTGGTTTTCAAATACTCCGCCAATTCGGACAGCTCTTTTTCTGTTTCGTAGGTATGCTGTTCATCGCTGTCCAATAAGTGAAAACCGCCAAGCATGGCCCTTATGGGCATATTAATCTTAGTGTTGATGCTTTGTAAAATATTCGGCAAACCGTGATGAGCGCAACCACAATACACAAAAAGCTCTTCGCTGCCGAAACAAGCCATCAGTTCGTGATCGAAATCGTCGGGCTCTTGTCCTCTTCCGCTGTCTTTAAATAAATGTTGATTGCCCTTGGGCAAAGGGAAACCCCACTTTTTTGGCTTTACTACCTGAAAATCGGGCCTTATAAAAGCATCTTCGCGCACAAAAACAAAACGGCCGGGATACTGATCGGCCAAGAGTTGAATACCGATTTCCCTTAAACTTTTCCGATTGGAAAAAAAGCGTTGAGAGAGTGCCTGCGGGCTTATAATAACTTTGGCTTTCGTGTTGATTTTCAACAAAGAGGCTAAACCGCCCATATGGTCGCCGTGTCCGTGAGAAATAAAAATACTGTCGACATCCTCCAGGCCGATTCCCAAACTCGCGGCGTTACGGATACATAAATCGGAAGCTCCGGTATCGAGCAACACTTTGTAAGTTCCCCTATCCAGATATACCGACAATCCGTGTTCCGTTTCGGGCAGAACAGAAGAACCGCGATTATCGGACAGGACTACGGCTTTCATAATCAGGGTTCATTTACACGATAGAGTTCTTCGTCGGAATAACTATCGCAGTCTTTGCAAGGGACATGATTCTCCCGGCCTTTAATAAGGCGATGGCAACGCTTGCATCTGTACCATTCCCCCTCAAAGGCCACCTGGCCGCCCTCAATCATAATCATTTTCCCCTCCACAAAAGCCCGGGCAATGGTTCTGCGGGCTTTTTCGTAAATACGAGTCAGTGTGGGCCGAGATACATTCATTTTATCGGCGGCCTCCGCCTGGGTCATTCCCAGGTAATCAAGCAGCCTTATTGCCTCAAATTCATCAAAATGCAAATAAAGCTCGCTCAAGACTTTTCGCGGAATTCCAAAAGGTTTGTAGCCCATCATTAAAGGCGGGGCAGCAATTCTACGATTTAGTTTAGGTCGGGGCATGGTTTTATAATAATAGAAGCAGTTTTATATAATGAGAGCGGTTCCACATAATAGAAGTGGTCTTGTACGACTATACGTGGTTTCACATATTGAACGGCAAAGATAAGAGGAATTTTGAACTTATGTTCATTTCTTCCCCTATTTATTTGTTAAATTCCCTTAGGTAAACACTAGAGCTGAGAACTCAATTCATCGTAAGCAATCAGCGCATCGTAATCTGCTCCTACAGGCCGGTAATACACAAAAATCTGGTATTCGTTTTCAGTTTCCCAAAAACTTCCTTCCACCGGAAAAGTTGTACCAGGGTTTTTCTTTGCGGAAATGGTTGAAGTTCTATAAGCCCTGGAGCTTGCAGAAGTTTTGAGGTTTTTTGTTGACTCAAGAACAGCCTTATTTTTAGACAGATACATGTAATTATAGGCTCCCTGCTTCAAGAACAGACTTTTCTCGTAACTGCCGCTCTGTGGATTATATTTCATTTTGTATGGCTCGCCGAAAGAAGCATAAGTAAAATCACCCTGTAAATAAATACCTGTTTCGTCCAAGGATTCGGGGGCTTTCAGAAAAAAATGCACCCAAAAATAATCGGCCTCGGTTTGTTGATTATCATCGGCATCAAAATTCCTCACATAAAAACGCCCGTTCTGATCTTTGTCGAAACTATAAGCCGTATTGCGTGAGGTCGACTCTATCAAATAAGCGTGGTAGCAGGGCTGTTGAAACCTGATTTTATCTACTCCCAAACCCGAAAATTTATAGCTGCTGATTTCAAAACGCCGGTATTCGTTGCCTCCTTCAAAAATTAATTCGGGCAAATGTTCGTAGCGAATTTCATTGGCAGAAGTCATCAAAGCCTGTATGCCAAAAACCTCATTGTCGAGACGGCGATTTTGTCTCACCAGTATGATTAAATCGCTCTCGGGCCGTTGAATTTGGTTGGCTGTGGTATTTAATACAAAATTCAGTTGCTGATAGGCTGTATTATAGCCTAAATCGGTAGATCTGCTTACTTCGGATTTGATACTGATACGACGCTCCAATACAGAGAAACAGGCAACGGCCAGTATTTCTTCCTGCCGGTCTCTGTCCATCAACAGCAGAGCATAATTACCCGACAATTTGAGTTTGAGTTGATCGTTGGGTACTTCCAGTTCGTAATGGGTATAGTCCGTCAGAGTACCCTCGGACAAAGAATACCGGTAAGTCTCCTGCAGCGAAAAGCCTTCCATGTATTCCAGTTCATTCAAACCGGACGGCGTCCAGTCCGCATTGCAATGTATCAACCTGTAAGCGTAACGTTTGTAATCGTGCGACAGTTGATCAAAAGAAACATGAATTTTTTCGCCGGAATTCAATACAATAACCGGATTGGCATTCCATTGTCCTTCTTTATTAACCTCTAAAGTACGAATGTCTTCTGCAAAGATCTCATTACGGTAAGTCTGCGCGGCACAGGGCATCAACAATAAGAAAAACAGCAAAATTCCATATAATTTCATAACGGCCTTCTTGTTTGGTTTTACGACGGAAAGGCAAATATAATGAAAGGACTTTAGAACTGGAAATAGATAAAGGGCTGTAGACCAGCGCTGGCAAACTGATAAACCACAAAGACAGTCGCAACCACCACCAAGGCCATCAACCACAAGGGCATCAGGGCAAAATTGATTCTGTACCGGCGTTTAAAACGTTCCGGCAGCCAGTGCACAAACAATCCAGCGATAAGCAATATAAAGAAATAACGATATTCCCACACCACCTGAGGAATCAATTCCAAATTCCATCGTCCCCCAATCCGATCTATCATATCGCGTGCCGTGCGCCAGGCAATACGATTGGCCTCGGCCGGATCCAGATTGGAGCCCGAACGGAAAAACAGACGGGTGAAAGTAATAAAAACAAAGGTCTGTATTACGCCCCAAATCATTCCCATCCCCTTGGACGAAAACAAATAAAACCGGTCTAAGCCCGGGCTGAACTTTTCAAGTACCGACACAAACAAACGGATCAAGGTCCCCACACTGAGCACAGCCGTCCATATCAGCAGTATTTTCAATATGGGCAAAGCCTGGTATTGGTACCAGAGCAATACGGCAGCAAACAAAGTACATACCAGGAAAGCTCTCAACACCGGAGACCAGTTTTTCCAGTATTTGTACAACAAAATTCCAACTCCGTTCAATCCTCCCCATATCATAAAATTCAGGCTGGCCCCATGCCATAAACCTCCCAACAGCATCACAGTCATCAAGTTGACGGCAGCAATGGCTTTTAAACTGTTTTCTCTATTTTCGAAGAAAATAATCAGGCCTGTCGTTCCCAGTAAAAAGACTACCAACACAAACACCCAGATATCACCGCTCATCAACACAACCAGCAAAGCAATCAACAATATCCAAAAATAAGTCCCAAAAGTAGCCCGTCGATTACCTCCCAATGGGAAATAAAGATAATCCCTGAGCCAGGAAGAAAGTGAAATATGCCAACGCTTCCAAAAATTGGAGGCATTGGTTGCCTTGTAAGGAGAATTGAAGTTCTTAGGCAGATAGAAACCCATAAGCAAGGCCACCCCTATGGCAATATCGGTGTAACCGGAAAAATCGGCATAGACCTGAAGTGAATAACCAAAAAGCGCCGACAAATTTTCGAATCCCGAAAACATCAAAGGATTGGCAAAAACTCTGTCGATAAAATTGATCGCTATGTAATCGCCCAATACAATCTTCTTGACCAAACCGTTGAGTATCCAAAAGACCGCCATTCCAAATTGCATACGGGACAGTCTGAAATCCCTGTAAATTTGAGGAATAAAATGAGAAGCCCTGACGATAGGCCCGGCTACGAGCTGGGGGAAAAAACTGACGTAAAAGGCATAATCCAAGATGTTGTTGAGCGGTTTTAATTTCCCCCTGAATACATCAATGGTATAACTCAGGGTCTGAAAAATATAGAAACTGATCCCAACCGGCAACACTATCTTATCAACGTTAAACACAGGATTTCCGGCCAATTTATTCCCAACAATGGCAAAAACATCCTGCACAACAAAGTCGGTTCCCAACAAGGAATTCACCAGATCGGTAAAAAAATAGGCGTATTTAAAATAGGCCATCAAAGCCATATTTACCGATACACTGACTACCAGTAAAAAGGTTTTTCCCGATTGTTTGCGGGAACGGTAAATGCCTTGAGCCAAAAAATAGTCGGAAGTAATACAAAACAGCAGGATCAACAGACATAGACCGCTGGTTTTGTAATAAAAAAACAAGCTGGCAAAAAGCAAAAAAACAGTACGCAGTTGCTTGCGTTTATAGAACAAACTGAATAAAGCAAAGACCAAAGCGAAGAAAGCCCAAAAATAAAATTGCGTAAACAACAAGGGAGTATCCTCGTTGTATGCCAATATATTTTTTAAGTAGTCCCAAACAGGGGTCAAAATGCTTTGAATGTCCATTAATCTGCTTAGTCTTAAGCCTTCGGGCAATTGATTTATTCGCTATTGTTTGTATTCTTGTTCAATAATTCCAAAAAATCATTCAAAATCGCCTCATTGTCCGGCTCCTCCGACAGACTATCTGCAGAAGCCAGCTTTTCGCGAATTACCTGTTCAAATTCTTCGGCATAGTCGCTGTAAACCCATTCCAGGCTGCTTAACCCAAGACGGGTGCTGTCGTTGGGATTATGTTTTTTGCGAAATTGATAATATGAGTAACAAAGAGCCATGTTTTCGCTGAGTAACTCTGCGATCTTATCGGCTCCTTTTTTGGTGAAATGAATGTAATCGGGGGCGGCCAAAGGCGGCCGGGCGTTCACCCAATTGATCATGGAATTTTGCCCGCCCATCACCTGAAACATATCCCAAAAGGCAGCACCGTTTTCCAAAACCGCCTTTTTGAGACCCTCGATAAATTCTTCCAATAGAGGATAGCTTTGCATTTTACCGTCCACCAGGCAAGACATATCCGCCGGGCCGATAAAAATCACTTGCGCACCGGGTACCAGCGTTTTGAGGTAACGGATCTGACGTCCAATGGCACTGGAATAGTTATTGATACCCTCCCGGGAATATATGGAAGGCACACGGTTACCGCCAAATTCGAGCAAAAACAACTGCACATCCATAGCCCGGTAGGCGGCGTGAAGTAAGCGACCGTCGATTCCGGTAAACACATTCCCCGAACTGCCCCTCATGGGAATATTATCGACCGCCACGCCGTAGGCTCCATCCAACAACAGGGCGTAGATTTCGGCCGAACCGTCTAAAAACAAGCTGAATTTGTTTTCAGGACGATCGAGCTCCCAGCTTATTACTTTTAAATCGAGACCGGCTTCTTCAACGGTTTTGGTGTCGTATTTATCTTTTATCTCGAGAGTGGCCTTGAAGCCGGCAGAATTATTTCCCAACAATAAACGTATGTTGGTAAACTGATTGGAAAGATCGGAATTCTGACGTTTGAGCGCATTCACACTCAAATAAGCATAATCCTCCACTTCACAAACCGCAGCCATGGGGCCGTAACGCTTGTGAGGAGCTCTCAGGCTCGAGGGGCCGTAAAGAACGTAACGTTTGCCGTTTCCTTCAAATTCCTGCCGGAGAGTTCTGGAAGGAATGGTTTGTATCGCGGGAATCATACCCACTCCCATACCTCCGGCAATTTTTTGCAGGCCGTCTCTCAGGGTAGCCGACAAACGATCCTGTTCTATCT
Organism: Bacteroidales bacterium UBA1402; assembly: GCA_002305085.1. Taxonomy (GTDB): domain Bacteria; phylum Bacteroidota; class Bacteroidia; order Bacteroidales; family UBA1402; genus UBA1402. The sequence continues at coordinate 18,850 of DBQE01000015.1, forward strand.
GGGAGTCGCCGTAATGCAACACCCGTACTACTCTTTTTTGAACCCGGCAAGAATCCAAGGTTTCAAAAAACAAGTCGAGCATGGCCGGATCGTCGTTGGGAAAATGTATACGTACGGGGCTTTCTTTGAAAAAACGCTCATAATAGTCCATCGAATCGGACAATACTTCCAGTTTTTCTTTCAAGAAAGATTCTGCCATGGCGGCCAGTTGTTCTTCGGGGTCGGGAGCCCTAACCTGCTCCCCGGAAAGAACAAGTACATCCCGGGTTGAACGGAATTGCAGACTGACAGTGCCCAATTGAATTCCTTCTTTGGGGAAGAAGAACCCAATTAAGGCCAACATAGCCATCACAACGAGGATGAAACAAAGTATTCTCCGGACAGACATAAGGTTGGATCAAGCCCTTTATTAAGGGGCTTGTGTAAATGAAACAAAGTAAAATAAGTTTCTGCTCAAATTCTACATGAGCTGTTGCCGCAAAGCCTCAATGTTTTTTTCGTTGAAAATATCTTTGCCGGCAGCCGTCATCATATGTTCTATGCGGTCTGAGTACCTTTCCTCCACCTTACCGCGAACAATCTTCATGGTAGAGTTCAACAACTTATTCTGCTCGGTGAAGGCTTCGGGCAAAACGGCAAAAGTGGCAGGCAACCAGCGCTCCGGAAACATCCCTTCGTGTACTCCTCCTTGTTTAAAGGCATTTATTTCCTGCTGAATCAGTTTTAAGGCTTGCTTTTTGCCTTCGAGGCTGTCGTAAGAGGGTACGTCTTTTTTGAGCAGTTCCTTGTTGACTACTATCAAGGCCACCGTATAGGGGCTTTGGTTGTTGTAGAGTACCACCTGCTCAATATGCGGAGACAAAGTAACCAGAGATTCTTCTATGCCTTCGGGGCTGTACTTTTCGCCATCGCTGGCAATCAGTAAACTTTTGAAGCGTCCGTACACGTATAGAAAGCCATCTTCATCCATAGCTCCCATGTCGCCGGTGTACAGCCAGCCGTCTTTTATGGTTTCGGCAGTTGCCGTCGGATTCTTCCAATAACCGGCCATTACATTTTCGCCTTTGATCACAATTTCGCCCTTCTGCCCGGTAGGAAGAATGTTTCCTTTTTCGTCGCGGATGGTCAGCTCCAGAGGAATAACCGGAACTCCCGAAGAGCCCAGTTTGTGCTTAGTAAAGAAATTGGTCGAAATAACCGGTGTGGCTTCCGATAGACCGTAACCCTGAAACATGGGAATGCCGATGGCATACCAGAATTTTTGCATATCAATGTCGAGCAGGGCGCCTCCGCCAATGAAAAACTTCATATTACCTCCCAGAGCATCCCGCAACTTCGAGAACAAAATCTTATCGAAGAGTTTCACCAAAGGTTTCAGAACGAAAGTTCCTCCGGTGCCTTTGTTGTAGCCTTCTTTATTGTAAGCTACGGCTACTTTCATGGCAAAATCGAATAATTTTTGTACGGCCGGGCCTTTGGCAGCCACCCCTTTTTCCACGCTGGCTTTGAAACTCTTGGCCAAAGCCGGTACCGACATCATCAAATCGGGTTTGACTTCCTGAATAGACAAGGGAATATTTCTCAAAGACTCCAGGGCGGTTTTGCCCACCGGTACAGTGGCGATACTGGCTCCGCAACTCATAAAAACATAAAAACAGGTCACGTGAGCAAAACAGTGGTCCAGAGGCAGGATCATCAGCATACGGTAATGCGGGGGAATATCGGCCCGGGAGCGCGACTGTTCCACATTAGCCGTATAATTGCGATGCGTCAGCAAAATACCCTTGGGATCGGCCGTTGTCCCCGATGTATAGGAAATATTGGCGTAATCGTCGCCCTGAACGCTTTGGGCGATTTCGAGCAATTTGCCCGGATGCTTCTTATTGAACTTATCCCCCATTTTGCAAACATCCTCAAAGTAGAGCTCCTTGTCTTGCAGGGTTATGTCCTCGTCCATGACGATCACCTTTTCGATCAAAGGCATTTGATCCATAATTTCGCGAACTTTGGGCAGTTGAGTCCCCGAAACCAGTATAAAACGGGAATCGGAATGATTGATTCTGAATACCAGGTCGCTTCCGCTTTGCAGTTTGATGGACAAGGGCACATTGACGGCTCCGGTGTACAAAATACCCAACTCGCCTATCATCCATTTGTTGCGGCCTTCCGAAAGCAAAGCCACTTTTTCATCTTTTTTCAGGCCCATGGCCAGTAATCCGGCTCCGAAACGATAAACTTCTTTTTGGGTCTCGGCAAAAGTGGTAGGCCGGAATTCCGTATCCCGTTCCCATAGAAAAACATTCTGCGCGTATTTGGCACAACTTTCTTCAAACAAGTCTACAATGGTTTTCTTTTTCATGACTGTTATGATTTTATGGTTTAAATTCTTGCTCGGCTAGGGCCTTGCCCATAGATAAAGCTTTGAGGTTGAGCTCAACCACCGCTTCGCCTTTACGTTCAAAAATACGTCTGACGGCTTGTTGCAAGCCTGAATAATCGAGGCGAAGAAAGGGACAGGCGGCTCCCAGCAACACCATATTGGCAGCTCTGACCGAGCCGGCTTCGCGGGCAATACTGTCTACATCCAGAATCACTTTGCGCTGAAAGCGCGCTATGCTTTCCTTTAGTTTATCTTCTTCGGGATAGTTGGGAATATTCACGTAAGGCACGGAATTGCTGACCAGCCATCCTTCGGCGGAGAGATAGGGCAAATAGCGCAAGGCTTCCATAGGTTCCAGGGCAAGTACCAGGTCGGCTTTGCCGGCAGGTATAAGATCGGAATAAATAGCCCTGTCCGAAATACGAAGATTGGACTGAACGTCACCACCCCGCTGACTCATACCGTGCACTTCCGATTGTTTCATAAACAAACCCTGGCTCAAGGCGGCTTCGCCGATAACGGCGGCTATGGATAAAATGCCTTGTCCGCCCACTCCGGCCAGTATAATATCTATTTTCATTGTTTGCTGTTTTTTTTACGATTCAGGGTATGTATGCATGCTCTTCGGGGAATAATGACCGAAACACCCCGGTAGTTCATTTCTTCTTTGATCACCCGTACCATTTCGTCGTGGTTTTTTTTGAGGGGCACCAGACTTCTGATGTGTTCAGGCTCCACTCCCAGGCCGGCACAAATGGCTTCCAGCCTCCCGGTGCCGGGAGAATCCTGGCCTCCGGTCATGGCTGCCACTTCGTTATCCGAAATAATCACGGTTATGGGCGAATTTTCATACACTGCATCGAGCAAAGAAGTCATACCCGAATGAGTGAAAGTGGAATCGCCTATCACAGCAACGGCATATTCCAGGCCGGCATCGGCAGCGCCTTTGGCCATAGTAATGGAAGCTCCCATATCCAAACAGGCATGCAGCGCCTTGAAAGGAGGCAAATAACCCAGCGTATAGCAGCCGATGTCTCCGAAAACTTTCACCCGTTCCCCATATTCGGCAATGGCGGCGTTCAGGGCATCGTACATATCGCGGTGCCCGCAACCCTGGCACAAAGCCGGAGGACGGGGCATTACCACTTCGGGTTTTTCGAACAGTTGAGTTGTTTTCAAGCCAAAGGCGGCCGCCACTATATCGGGATTGAGTTCCCCGTCGCGGGGCAACAGGCCGCTTAAACGTCCCGTCACCTTATTGCCTCGGTTCAGCAAACCACCGATCATTTCTTCGGCCAGGGGGTAGCCTTCCTCCAACACAACTACCTCTCCGCAGTTCTCCAACAATTGGGCAATCGCCGTTTTGGGCAAAGGGTATTGACCTACCTTCAGCACCGGAAAGGGACAACCTTCCGGAAAATTTTCCATCAGGTAATTATAAGCTATGCCACAGGCCACGACGCCTTTGGACAAATCCTTGCCGGGGAAAAAAGCGTTAAACGACGAAGCCTCCGAAAGAGCCTGCATATCCTGTTGGGCTGCCAGTAGTTTTTTGTAGCGCTGCCTGGCGTTCACCGGCAGCAGCACAAATTGCCGGGGATCGTCCGAAAAGCGGAGTTTATTTTGTGCTCTTTCTTCGCGGCGAACCACTCCCGAACGAGAATGAGCCAGGCGGGTGGTAATCCTGAGCATCACGGGAAAGCCCAGTTTTTCGGAGAGTTCAAAACCATAATACGTCATGTCGTAGGCTTCCTGTTGACTGGAAGGTTCCAGCACCGGTATCATGGCAAAGCGACCGTAAAACCTCGAGTCCTGTTCATTTTGCGAAGAATGCATGGAGGGATCGTCGGCCGCCACAAAAACAAGGCCGCCTACTACCCCCGATATGGAAGAATTCATAAGGGGGTCGGCCGCCACGTTGACTCCCACGTGCTTCATACAAACCAGGGCGCGCTTGCCGGCAAACGCCATTCCCATGGCGGCTTCCATGGCCGTTTTTTCGTTTGCAGACCAGTTGCGGTGTATGTTTTCTCTTTGTGCTTTATCTGAAGACTGTATGTATTCGGTAATCTCGGTAGATGGAGTGCCGGGATAGGCATAAACACCCGATATTCCGGCATCGAGGGCTGCCTGAGCCACAGCCTCGTCGGCCAGTAATAATAATTTACTATTCATTCATCTGAGTTTTTACAAACGGCAAAAGTAATAAAATTTACTTTATGATGTGTCGTTGATTTAAAGCCCTGTGGTATTTTAGGATTGGTGCACTGTTGGAGATCGCTGCACTGTTTAAGATCGCTGCACTGTTTGAGATTAAAAAGGAAATATCAACGGAATAAAGAACACCATGACAATCATATATATAATCTGCAAGGGCAATCCCATTTTTACATAATCCATAAAGGTATATCTTCCTGCCGACATCACAAGCGCATTGGGCGGAGTGGAAAACGGACTTGCAAAGCACATGCTGGCCGCCACCGTAACGGCAAATAAAAACGGATAAGGACTCACTCCCATCGAAAGCGCCGATTGCAAGGCAATGGGGGCAAAAAGCACCGCTGTCGCCGTGTTACTGATAAACATGGTGAGAAAAGAGGTTGCCAGGTAAATACCGGCCATCACGGCATAGGGGCCGTAGCTGTCTAATCCTCCCACAATGCTTCCCGAAATCATCTGCGAAGCGCCGGTTTTTTCCATGGCTGTTGCCATCGGAATCATGGCCGCGAAAAGTACGATACTTTCCCAGTTGATGGTTTTATAGGCGGCTTCCACATTTCGGAAACAGCCGGTCAGAATCATTGCCAAAGCCGCCAGCATTACCGCTATTACAGGGGGTACAATGTTGATTACCATAGCAACAACCATGGCTATCATAATAATGGCAGCTATCGGCGCTCTAGAGGTAAGAGGTACTTTCGATGCTTCTATCGAGGGTTGCCCGACTACTACCACATCGGGCTCATTATTATTCAGGCGTTCGATGTCCTGCCAGGTTCCCTGCACCAGCAAAGCATCGCCGGAATGAATTTTCTCGTCTTTCACGTTGTAGATAAGGTATTCCCGGCTTCTTTTTATACCAAGAATATTAACGTTGTAGTTGGTTCTGAAACCCGATTCTTTTACCATTTTGTTGACCAGCTTGGAGTTAGACATTACCACTACTTCGGCTATACCTATTTCGTCAAATTTAATATCTCTCGAAAAATCGGGACGCCGGCTCGTTTCCGAAACGCTTTTATCCAAAAAGCTCAATTTATGATCTGTTACAAACTTCTTTACTTCCTCAAAATTCCCAAAAACATAGAGCAGGTCATCGGGCAGTAAAGTAGTATCAGCGCTTACTAACCGGCTGTTCCTCTGGTTTATCACGGGTTTGAAAAACTTACCGTCTTGGGTATCTTTACGCCTTACCACGAGAATAGAAATATGGTAATTCTCCGTAATATTCAGCTCCGAAAGTTTTTTATTAATCACATCCGAATTTTTGGAAACCTCGATCCTGAACAAGTTATCAGCCAATTGATATTCTTTACTCAATTGATCGGGTGTTTTTACGGAGCCCGTTTTGGACGATTTTTCTTTTTTACGGGTCAGTATTTTTGAAACAGGAAAGAGATAAACGATACCTATTGCCGTAATCATCAACCCGACGGGCAGGAACGAGAAAAACGACAAACTCCCGTAGCCGGCTTTGATCAATGTATCGTTGATAATCATGTTGGGCGGGGTACCGATGAGCGTCATCATACCGCCCATACTGCTTGCGTAGGCCATAGGCATGAGCAGGCGGCGCGAGTTGGTACCGGCTTCGGTGGCCATGCTCACAACAATCGGCAGCAGGAGTGCCACGGTGCCCGTGTTGCTCACAAAGGAGCCGAAAAACACGGTAACCAGCACCACGAGGAGAAATAGTTTAATTTCACTTTTCCCGGCAAATTTCAATAAGCGAAGGCTGATAGACTTGGCAAGACCGGTCTGAAAAATGGCTCCTCCAACAATAAAAAGCCCCACCATCATAATTACCACAGAGTTGGAGAATCCGGCCAATGCCTCGCCGGGCTTGAGAATTCCGAGTAAAACCAACGACAACAAGGAACACAAGGCAACGATATCGGAACGGATTTTTCCCCATACGAAAAAAACGGCTGTAACAAACAGAATAGCAAGGGTAAGAACAATGGGAGAAGACATAGTATGATTTATTATTCGCCTGAGTTATATAAGCGGCAAAAGTAATAAATTTTACTTTAAGATACGCCGTTGATTTAAGGCTCTATGGTATTTTTGGGCATAGCGGTTGTGTTCGGCCAGACTTGAAGAAAAATAATGCCGTCCCGAAAAATCGTCTTTGGCGCACATATACAAATAATTGTGTTTTTCGGCATCGAGCACAGCCAATAAAGAACTTTTTTGGGGAATGCGAATCGGACCGGGAGGTAAACCCAAATGCAGGTAGGTGTTATACGGAGAAACCACTTCGGTATGTTCCGTGAGTACACGTTGAATACTAAAGTCGTTCAGGGCGAACTTTACCGTGGGACAGGCTTGCAAATACATTCCTCTGCGCAAACGGTTCAGGTAAAGGCCGGCAATAACGGGCCATTCATCCTTAACGTTGCTCTCCTCCTCTATAATGGAAGCCAACACCGACACCTCGACCGGACTCAGTCCCAGGGCTTCGGCTTTTGCCCTGCGCTCTTCGTTCCAGAATTGTCGGTAACTGCGCGAAAATAATTGCATCAGTTTTTCGGGGCTGCTGTTCCACCACACTTCGTAAGTATCCGGAATAAACAGGGCCGGCAGCGTTTCCGCCGTCAAACCGAGGCTGTCGAGCCATACGCGGTCGTAAAAAATCTCGAGCAGACTCAGAGAATCGGCCATCACCTGTTTACTGAGCAAACCTGCCAGTTGCTCCACTTTGCGCAGGTTATGAAAACGTATCCTGACCGGCTGCTGCAAGCCCAGACGCAGAATTTGCAAAGCTCTTTTATTATTCATACCCGCTTCGAGCACATAATGACCACTGTGCATCTGTCGGGGATAATCGTAATAGTCGGCGGCTTTTTTGAAAGAACGCTCATCCCTCAACAGGTTCTTATCTTTTAGCTGCTGCAAGAGGCTGTCAAAATCGTCTTCTTCGTAGAGATAAATATGCCGGCTTGCTCCGTCAAGCACATTCGGACGATAAAAGACACCATAAATCCAGACTATAATCCCAACAGCCAGCAAAAGCAACAAACCCGAAGCCGTCAACAACAATCGTACTTTTATTTTCACCTCTTTCTGTCATTACGCTCCCGAGGGAGCATTTACACTGTTTTTTTAATAAATCGCGGCAGAAAATTTGAATAAAATAAAACTCTTCCTATCTTTGCGCCGCGTTAAATAAACCACCATCGAATTCTCATTTGTAATTCAAAACCGGGCTTATTATCGCGTTAATAAGATAAGGAAGGATGGGTGAGTGGCTGAAACCAACAGTTTGCTAAACTGTCGTACTCGTGAGGGTACCGGGGGTTCGAATCCCCCTTCTTCCGCCAACTCTGCAAGGCTGTTTCTCAAAAGAGACGGCCTTGTTTTTTCTCCAAGATCTCCCCGCTTGTTTTCTCTTATTTCTTCCATTAGAAGTCCGGATGTCTTCCCGGCCGGTCGCCCGGTCATTTCTTATCTTATTCACTTCCGCCGGGCTTTTCTCGGGTTTAACTTTCCAATCAAAAAATCCCGGCGCTCTGCTCAAAACTTCAGGCGCAAAGATAATAATATTCCGATATTCGATTTAGGAGTTTCGAAGGTGATAGAAAGCTGTCCGGTATATGCCAGCCTATCTTATAAAAACATTTGTACTGTCGGGTTTTGGACTAAATTGTTTGAAATGAAGTGTGTCGTTCCGCAAGCGAACACTATTATTTGATTTAACGGATGAATTAAACATGATTGTCGTGTCATTTAAAATAATCCCTTTAGAAATATTTGATATAAGCCTCAACTCTCCAGGATAAACAAATAATCCATTAGTAATGATTGTGTCATTATTTAACTGATACAATCCCCAACTGGAGTTGCTAACTTAGTTGGGACACGAAGTTAAGATAACAATACCAATATATCTATACCTGTCTTCACATTGGCAATAGTTTTTTGCTGTAAACGTGTCTGATCACTTGGGTGCATCTTTACCCCCCCCCGTTTCAAAAGCTTGGAGCGTGACGTAATAATCGTATACCCTTTGAAACCGGTATATTTTATGACCAAGTGTTAGTGTAAATGCTCTGGTTTTCCAGGTCATTATGGGTGAATATTCAACGTAGAACCAACATGAATTTCGAATGTGCCATTTATTTCAAAACTATTATCAATGTCAATTTCGATATCGGAACCAGCTTGAATTGTGCTATTTAAGAACTCAAAATCTTCAACAAGATATTCAATGTCATTGTTAATACTTGTGTTCACAACAACTAAATGCTCATTTATATATATCCTATTTGCTAAATTTCCGTTATTTCCTAGTTGTGGGTCGGAAGTCATAATTGGATTAATATCAGCTTCACGCCATAATTCCCACATATTGATCACATTATCTGTGTTATTATCCGCATTGAAAGCCGTTCCTAATGGGTCTTCCCCAAACAAAGCACTTGTTATAACATAGTTAAACTGAGCATGAATTGTTTCTCCCGGTAAACTATATGCACTAGATACTTGACCCCAATTGGAAGACGTAATAATAACAGTTCTATCATTATTAAGCGTATTAGTTCCTCCAGTTAAGCAGCCAGAAAAACAGGTCATCCATACAATTTTTCTTCTTTTATAATTTGGAATTTGATTGATTATGCGAATTATTTCAGTTTCTCGAATCCATAGATTTCTATTTTGCAATAACACCCAATAGTCATCATTGTTTATAGGGTCTCTTCCTGCTTGTATTGTGGTTGGGGTTGTTGCAGCATTACCCCATCCATGCCCAACAACCCACCTAATATATAAATTGTCATTATTTGTTACGATTGCACCAATATTTGCAAATTGTGTGTTTAATGTATTATAATCATTATCAAAGTTGACTATATTTCCCCAGCCATGCAAAGCTAACTGGTATCTTACTCTTGTAGAGTTAAAACTTGTTCCATTTCCATAAAACACAAAAATATTAGCAGGGTCATAACCTTCATTTAATACCAAATCTTCATATGCTAAAAAAAGGTCATACCAATATTCGGAGTTGCTAAAAGCATCATCTGTCGTTGCTATACCCGCTGAAACTAAAATAGCATAATCGACTGCTTTTGTGTTCATATTTAGAAAAAAAATACAGATGAAAAAAAATATTATGCCTCTCATGGTTATTGTCCTCCTTTTGTCAATTGAACAAATTCTCTAGAAAAATTTGAATAAGTATACAAATGATTATCAATTATATATATGCCTGCGGGATTTATTACTGGTATTTCATTTTCTGTAATTAAATCACCTGATTTGACATCATAAATACGTAGGATTCCATTTTTGCCCTCTACTGATTTATTGTAGAGATAATAGAGGGAGTCTCCATGGCAATGTAAACCAGCAGGAATCCCTACAATGTAACAGAACATTGATAATTCATTCCTGTCAGTTACTTTTGCAATGTAATTTGAATACGATGTGTTTGGTGTATCTAGTACACATGTAAAGAATATGTCATTGAATTTCGTTAAAAATTTTGTTATTATCTTCTCTTGACCAATCTTTTCTGATAAATCAACAATTATTGTATGAGTCTCGTCTGTTATAATTTTTTTTTCAATAGAATACAATTTAATACCATCGAAAAATAAATTTTTATCAGTCATATAATTTTTCTCCTTGATTTCACCATTTTGTGTGATAATATACAATGAGTCAACGGTTTTTATGTATATATCTTCCTTTTTAAAGCTAATAGATTCTACATTTTTTATTGGAAGATTAAACATTACTCGCCTTTCATAATTTACATTTTGTTGTGCTAAAATATTCAAGCAAAATGTGCACAAGCTAGTAAACAACATAAAATGATTTTGTCTTAACCCCCTAAATACTTG
>DBQE01000006.1 GCA_002305085.1 Bacteroidales bacterium UBA1402
GTTGGTGGGGCTTTGTGTTTTTTAGCGGCGTCCGGCACTGGATGCCGGCGTTGGCTGTTTGTCTCCTTCGAGCCTTCACAGGCAAAAGATGCCGGTCTTCGGCGCGCTTCGTGCGCCGGAGATATCGGGAGGCTGAGCGGGTAGGGCTTTCCGGGCGCCAGGCTGCCAAATCAAAGAGCCTGCCCCCAAAGGAGCAGGCTCTTAATCGAAAGGTATGGCGTAAATCAGAATCAGCCCTCCTTCGGCTGCTTTTTCCCGAGCGGAACGCTAATTCCCAATTGGACGTTGGTGGTGGCAGTGTTCAGTGGAATGAATTGCGGAGTATATCTCAGGATGGTATAATCGCAAGCCAGGAAAATATTCATAACGTAAGGAACCAGGTTTAGTGCAAAACCAAAGGTTTCGAAACCGCCGTGAATAAAGGAATAGCTGGTGCTAACATGAACTTGTTTTATAGGCCGGAAGTTGACGGCTGTCATTAATTCGGAGAAACCGCGGTTACCTACTCGTTGCGAATATAAAAGGCCGGCACTTATTTTGTTGTCCAACACGGAGTACTCAACCCCAAGATTGAAAGTGGGATTTAAGCCCTGAAAATGACCTCTTGTAGCAGCTTCTTCTTTGAAAGCAATCATATCCATCAAGTCATTCTTCATATTTTCCAATTGTTCTTCGGCACTTCCGGTGCCGTCGGTAGAAATACCGTCGATGCCTTCAAAACTTACGCTGCCCTGCGATTTGGCGCGCAAAGTATTTTTTTTACCCCAGGATATACCACCTAAGTCGATAATACCCAGAGAAGCTGTCAGGTTCTCAATGGGGGTGTTATAAACGGCACCCAAATCGACAGCCATACCAAAGCCACCTATCCCCGGTGTCTTGAAATCTATGCCGTTAACGGCACCGGTAGAATCGTTGGTAAAAGCAGCTCCTCTGGCATAACCCTCCAGACTGCCTCTGGTTTGAACAGACCACCGGGAGGGGCTCATAACGATATCCATCTCGCTAATGTTGGCTTTTACCTGTGCGATCCCTACCAGTCCTTTTAGTTTCATACCGACCCTCAAAAAGTCGAAGAGTTGTCTGGAATGTCCGGCGGAAGCTTCCACATAAGCTCCGGCATTCACAGAGAGATCACGAATATGGTACTCGTTGCCGGAACCCGAGGTCATGCCGTTTTTGGCGAAAGCAAAAAACTCATAGGGGATATTCATTCCAATTCCGAGTTTGGTAGCCAAATCAAAGGTCCAGAAATTCTCTTCCGTGTAGAAACCAAAGGAGAGGAGGTTGGCTTGTAAGCCTGCCCTCAGATAGTTGTTGGGTCTGAGTTTCGACAGAAAGCTCTGGGCATCGACATCGGGGTGCATAAAGGTCATCAATTGCCCCCCCTCCGTTAAAGGCGGATAGATAAAATGAGTAAAAGCCATATTAGATTCCAGACCCAAACCAAGAGATCCCAGCATTGGTATGCTGACATAGCCGTTGTAGGGGCTCAATGCAGGATTCATCTGATGGCTTTGGGTGGCATTTTCCATAAAATAGGCTGTTCTGGAAGTGGCTTGTTGTGCTTTTGCCGAAGTCAGCATCAGACTGCCGAGCAATACGAATGTGCCGAATTTTAAGAAAGAAGTTTTCATTAGATATATTTTTTTAGATTATTCACCTATGATAATTCCACCAAATAAGCGGGCCTTGAGCGTGGCTTTTACAAAATTCTCCGGTTTGATAGGCGTTCCGGCCACTGTTTCGTTGGAACTTGCCGTGAATATAAGAATAAAGCCTGACAAATCTTTGAGGAGACCATCGGGATCCAATATTTTTAGCGATAAATCGGTATCGGTGGCGCTTCCGTCCACTTTGCCGGAATGAATTTTTTGGGTAACGGCTTCGATCGGGATAGTTTCATTGAACTCATTTATGGGAATTATTTGAATATCCAGCTCCATGGGAATGGAATTCGAAATGCTGCCGTACAATTCGAGCCCGCCGCCGGCAAAGGCCATTTCGCCGATGCTGGGGTCCAGATCGTTGATGGTATCGCGTATGGTTAAGTTGAAATCTTTGCCAAAACTCAGGGGTACAGACACATCGTAATGTACATTCATAAAGTAATCGGCGTCCAGATCAACTTCGTGTTGAACCGAGAGATCTGTTTCCGCTTGAATCTCTATTTTGAGCTTTTCGGGAATAGTGCTGAAAAGGTCTTTTATGTTTGTTTGCAGGAGTTGATAATTATCGGGCATTCCGGCGCTGTCTGTCGCAATCCAGAAATAATTCCTCGCAGTATCGGCGGCTGTGGCCGATCTGGTCAGGTTTAAGCTTATGTCCTGAGCTTTTCCTAATTGATCGATGTCATTGATAACAGGAATAAGCCTGATGCTTGTAGCAACAGGAATGCCCAGGTTGCTTGCCGTCTGTATGGAAAGTACAGGATTGATGTCGAGTACAATGCTGGTATCTTTGAGGAAATCGGGTAAGCCTTCGATGGGTATTAACTGTGGTTCAGGTTTAATCCCGGGATCGACCTTGCCGTAAACAGACTTAAAGTTTACATTGCTCAATTTTACTTCTATACCCACACTTATGGAATCTCCCGTCAGATCGTCGCTTATTACGGAAGGATCTACCACTGAAACATCGGCATTATACCTGATCGTTTCGCTGATGTCGAGTGTTTCACCTAAGTTTTTACCATCGAATTTAAGACCTTTGATATAAAGCGCTTTTTTGATTTCTCTTTTAGAAAAATCTTCTTCAAAAGACCAAGTATTTTGGGCATCAACCGTTCCGGGCATAAACACGAACAAGTCGGGGAATTCCAAAACAAAATCGAGCATCAAAGGACTTGATAATTCCGGCATGTTCGTGATATTTGCAGTGAGTTCAAGAACGGCTCCTTCTTCCAAAACAATGCTGTCCAGTGAGAGTATTTCTTTGGGCAGGTCTATTGTTTGTATCTCAATCAGGGTTGAATCGGAAAAGTTAGCTTGCAGGGTATTCAAATGCAAAGAAGAGGAAGTAATTTTAAGTTCGTCGCTGGTGGTTCTGATAGCCATGGCTTTGCTTGATAGGCCCTCGGTGTCCTTGCTGCTGACCAATCCCGGCAGCATTTTCACGTCACCGCTAATCCGTATGGAATCGACCAAATCCAAGGTCCCGTCGCTCAGAGTCCGGTTTATATTCAATGAGGCCAATTCCAGATCTATCGTTTCAGGAATTATTCCTTGTATCAGAAGTTCGTTGTTGGGTAATGCCGGTTTAAAACTGAAGAGAGGAGGAAATTCAACTTTGATATCTCCTTCGACGTCCAGCGGCAGTTCGGGCATATCCAAATTTAAATGAATAAAAGTGTTTTCTACCATGTTGATGGTATCCAGACGTTTAACTTCTTTGGCAATGTCGATGTCGAAAGAGAGGTTAATGTAAGCCGGTACCAAAGCATCTATTATTTCGTTGGTGGTTATTTCGGCATAATCAAAGTTTAAATCGGAACTGATCTGAACTTTCATGCCGGCATCGTTACCTTCGGCAGGAATATTTTTGCTGTCGATTCTTCCATTTATGCTAACCGATCCTTTGAAGCTGATGGAATCTTCCCAATGGATGCTTTGCACATCCCCATCCTTCACAAGGGCAATATCTTTCATGTTGAGTCCGCGAAGATTCATGATTATTTTTTTGCCTACGTAGGAATCAAACGGCTCATTTGTAATAGTGTATTTATTATCGCTGAGTCCGGGCGTGGGCTCAAGAATAAATTCTTCGGGAAAATAGATAACAAAAGAATCAATCAAAATGCTCCGGTTATTCATTTCCGGGATGTTTTCACCGCTAATCTCTACAGTAATACTTCCTGGATTTTCAAGATGCACTATATTAACCTTGTTGACCTCCTCCTCCATTTCGTCATTCAGTATAAACGGACTGCTGCCGGAAATCTGTGTTTTGAGTTCAGGTAGATCAAATGTCATAGATTCGATCACAACGCCGTTTATGGAGATTTCTACAAGAAGGTTCAGATTTTGGGCCGTGTTTAATTTGTCTGAGTACAAAAACAAAGTGTCCACGACCACATATCCGGTAACCCTAATGGTTTCATTCGGTCCAATACTGCCTTCGACAGGTTCGTCTTCAATTTTAAAGGCATCTATGTACATTTCTTTTTCGGCGGAGAACTTATTTTCATTACTTAAAGTTTCTTCGACACCAAAAACAATTTTACCCTCGTCGTTGAGAGGTGTACCTGCGCTAAATACGAAAAGTTGGCTGGGGTCGATGATAACGTTCGGTACGATACTTCCCTTGGTAAAAATCGTATCGGTTTTTGTTACGGCTCCGTCTAATTTCAATTCTACTTTTAATACGGCTTTTTCCGGGTACTTTTTCAACTCAACGGTATCGATATTACTTACACCATCAGGGACATCGAATGAAAAACTGAGTTCACTTTGGGTAGAAATACCAATGGTGTCGTTTGGCAACAGTAAAGGAACCTCGATGGGTGGATCTGTTTCGGACAGAACTGTCAGGTATCCGTCCTTCAATAAAGCAGGTGTAATAGCTTCCATGGGTTCGATGTTTACCTCTAAGGCTTCGGGGTCCAGAGCATATTCGGTCATACCTGAACCGTATCTGTCGGTTTCGTCGATGACTGGAAGTACAAAATCTTCCAACGATATCTCGTTCATATTGAGACTTAAAATGGAAGTTTGTTCGATGCCGGGGATGCTGAAGTCCTTCAGACTAATGTCTCCAAAACTAACGAAGATGGGTTCCGGTTTGAAGTGTTGATCTTCGAGCACTAAAGTAGATTTATCAATACCGGGAACCTCAACATAGATGGAATCGCTCATTTTGATGCCGTAGCCTCCGTCTTCACCTATAGAAATCACTTCAATGGAATCGGCATTGAGTAAATCTCCAACCCGGATGGTGTCGGTACTGCCCAAAGGTATGGACAAGGAGTCTCCGCCAAAGGCTATTTTGGTCGAAATGCCTTTGCTGATATCGTATCGGGTGTCGATGCAGGAGCTGATACTTAGCAGTGTTAATAGAGCAAATGAAACACCTATGGCCCATTTGCCGGTTTTTTTTGTTTTTATATTCAGGGGGTTCTTTGGGCTCATCACAGAAAATTAATTAAGGGAGGATAAACTAGGGGAATCCTTTTTTTAAATCTTCAAAGATACCCATATTATATAATTTTGAAATAAAAATGCGCGTTTTTTGCAAAAAAAAGGCTGCTCTACGCAAAGAGCAGCCTTTGTTTGTAATTAATTTTAACTAAAAACAAGGATTATTGCATAAGTTGTTCTTTGGCCACCTGTCCGCCCTGAATGCTGAAACGATAGGGCCAGGTGGTTTTAGTATCCGGCGAATGTTGTTCGGGAGCCGTGCTGACAACCAGCCATAGATAGCCTAAACCGTCTTTAGGCACACGATACCGGAATTTCCCCTTGGTTTTGGTTTGCATGTTGCCGTAAGTAACTTTCCCCTCTTTATCCACAGCAACCAGGCCGTAACGCCAGCCTCCGGCTTGTTCTTCTGGGGCAAGGCCTTCGAAATCGAGACGGATGTTTTTTCCGGGTTGGGGAACATCCAGGCGAATGCCGTTGTAACCGTAATGTTGCGGACAGTTTTCTTCGGCAATGGCGTACCATCCTTCGGCATCCTGCTTGATTTTGCTGTAATGCATATTTGCATAAGGTTTGGCGTATTTGCGTATCCGGTCGAAATCCCAGGTCATGAATTTTTGTGCAGCCTCAAACATTTCCGCATTAAATGTTTCCTGATCGATACCGCTCAGACGCTGATAAGCAGTAACGGCATCTTCTCCTTTTACGGCATCGTTCCAGATGGAAGCAATTATTTCGGGCCCGTGTTTGTCGGACCAGAACTCCAACACGTAAGGAGAATGATACATATTTTGGGGATGCATAAAGGCCAGATGGGTTTTCTTGAGATAGTCGACCAAATGGTAATTTTCGTCTGTCATCCAGTGAGGATTGACATTGAAAAGCATCCATTGTGAGGTCATTTCCCAAATAGGTCCGCCTTTGAGGTTTAAATGTCCGTCGGCACCGATCTGGGCTTGAAAGGAATGCCCGAGTTCATGGGCTATAACGTTGCATTTGGGGTCTTTCAAGCGAAAAGGAGTCACCCAGAGAGCACCTATCTCATTGTCGTAGGCGCCTCCGTAGGCCGTGCCGTCTTCGGAATAGTTTATCATAAGCATCATGCGATAGACGTCTGCTTTGGATTCCCCTTTTAAGAAATGCAAAGTGTCGCGGAAATAACGATAAAAGCTTTCGGCTTTGTTGAGTACGTTTTCCAAATCTACCTGCATGTCTTTCCCGTTTAAGTCCGGAGGATTACTCAGGTCCGGCCCAAACCCGGCTTCCCAAAAGACCACTATATTATCGGAGTATGCCATACGATGATAACTGTAACGACTGGCCGGATCGTTAAAATCCATCTCCCTGAATTCCTTGGGAATATAGATTTTCTTACCCGGAGGAACAAGGTTTTGAGATCCTGTGTTCAGGCTAACGCTCAACAAGAGAGAGGTGAGCAAGCCTGTAAGGCATCCTTTCCATTTCATGACTTAACGATTTAATTGATTTCCCACTCGAAAACGCCGGAAGCGTGGCGCTCGGGCAGGGCAACTTCCAGTTTTACCGCTGTAGTTTTAACCGGTTCAAATCGCACCAGATTGGGTAAACCTTTTTGGCGTCCGTACTCATCGATGTTATTTACAGGCTGCCAATTGCCCTGGCTGTCTTTGTAATAGATTTTCCAGGCTTTGGGAACCCTGCAACCTCCCCAGGGACCGTCGTCGAACCAAAAGACCATGGTGGAGGATATCTCGGCTTCTTCCTTAAATTCGTAGGCGATCCATTCCACTGTATTTTCTTTGGGCCACCAGTGATAATAGGGTACGGAACGGTCTTCGGGACTGTTGGGTACCAAACGGTCGTTGATGGATGAAATGGAACCTGCTCTGTGCGAAACGCTAATTTTGCTTTCGGAAGCCAGGGTGGGCGGCATGGTGGGGCGCGAAGCGCTGAGATCCTGTGCCAGCCAGACGGCCATATTACCACTGCCGCGATGTGCCCAGGCGTAATAAGGGATCAGATTCAGTTTGACATCCTGAGTCTGGAGTCGGCCTCTGTCGTCGTAACGAAGCACTTGAGCATCTGTGCGTAATTGAATAATGCCTGAAAGAAGATCAGGCTTTTCAATCAATTCAAACTGAGGCTTTTGGTTCATAAAAGTACTTAGTATATCGAAATCGTTGTCGGGCCATTCGGCACAATAAACGATGGGACCGCGTTCAACGGCAATTTTTCCTTTATCGGCTTCCACATTGGGATTGGCTTTGACCGTACGGGGCTGCATTTCGAAATGCACCTCCACTTTATCGCCTTTACTCCATTTTCTGTCGATGCAGAAATAGCCGTCTGTCAATTCTTGTGCCGGCAATTCTTTACCGTTGAGCGCGATGGAAAAGTTCAGGCGCTTTCCGTCGTTGTAGGAATACAAATTGCTGGGAACAACCTGATTTCTTACCCATCCGGGTATACGGATTTTCAATATAAAGTCTTGTCTTCCGACAGGATTCACGGTTATGCTGATGTCTCCATCCCAAGGGTAGTTGGTGCTTTGTTGAAGATTGATTTTTTTGTTGTTCAATCTAAGGTCAGTATTGTTCGACATGAAAAGGTTGACAAAAACCGCCCGGTCTTTGGTGGCGTAAACATAGCCCGGTATTGATGGAATGAAACGGCAAACGTTGGAGGGGCAGCAGGCACAGCCAAACCAGGCTTGACGTTGATGTTGGCCCATTGATTCCAGAGGATTGGGATAGAAAAACCGTCCACCGTCCAGTGAGACTCCGGAAATCAGTCCGTTATACAAAGTGCGCTCCAAAACATCGTAATATTTTGATTCGCCATGCAGCAGGAAAAGCCGGTAGTTCATATACACATGGCCAATGGCGGCACAAGTTTCGCAATAAGCCGACATATTGGGTAACTCGTAATTCCTTCCAAAAGCTTCACCGCTGCCGGTGGCGCCGATTCCTCCCGTGATATAGAGTTTCTTGCTTACAATATTTTCCCAGATTCGATCGATGGCTTTGGTGTAGGAGGAATCTCCGGTCAGGGCAGCCACATCGGCCATTCCTGAATACATATAAGCTGCACGAACGGCATGACCCACAGCTTCGTCTTGTTCAATCACCGGCAGGTGAGCCTGGCTATATTGGTCTCTGCGCGAAGTGTAACCCCTTTTGTCCAGGAAGAACTTGGCCTGATCGAGGTATTTCTGTTCACCGGTGAGCAGGTATAATTTGGCCAGAGCCATTTCGGCGATCTGATGGCCGGGAACTGCTACAGTTTGGCCTTCTCCGTCGCCGATTTCTCTGCAAACACAATCTGCGTATTTGATGGCAATATCCAGAAGGCTGCGTTTACCGGTGGCCTGATAGTGGGCAATAGCTCCTTCTATCAGGTGTCCTAGGTTGTAAAATTCGTGGCTGAGATCTTCGACTTTTTCCCAGCGTTTCGATCCGGCCCATTCGTGGGGATGTTCGGGATTCTGGGTGCGGGCTGTGAATAAATAGCCGTCCGGTTCCTGGGCGGCAGCCATAATAACGATGACGCTGTCAATGTATTTATCCAGCGCTTTGTCGGGATAGGTCTGCATGGAATAGCTGGCTCCTTCTATGGTTTTGTACACATCGGTGTCGTCGAAAGAATAGCCTTCCACTTTGTATTCTGAACTTGGGTTGGCAGCCCGCACAAAATTTTCGTAACGTCCGGTCTCTTCGCATTTGCTAAAGGCCAGAGGAATGGTTACTTCACGGCTGGCTTTGAGCCTTTGTCCCCAGAAGGCGTCCGTTACTTTGACCGATGTAAAAGGCACCGGATCGATGGGGTAACCGTGATGACTCTTTTGTGTTTTGGCTTGCATACCTGCAGCCAGACTAAGTGTTAGTGCAAGAATAAATAGTTTTTTCATAACTGTCGTTTATAGGATAATGAATTAAAAGGTTGAGTCTGAAGATAGTAATTTATCGGCAAATTACCTTTCACGTTGGGTTTAACCGCGACACTAAGTGACACATACAAAGAAAATCAATTCACCCGTAAAGAAGTGCAATGAAAATCCAGAAGGCTGTAACTATTGTCCGATTTTTAGGCTAATTGTTGGTGATGGACTACAATGCAGCCGGAATATAGACAAAAAGAAAGGCCGGGCAAATTTGCTCGGCCTTTCCGATATAGAGCTTGTTTACATTACTTCTTTATAAACTTGCTGTTGATAACTTGTCCTTCGGATTCAACCTGCAGGATGTACAAGCCTTGGTTAAGTCCGTTCAGATCGATATTCAGTTGGTTTTGGTCGGCTCTGCGAACGTAGAGTTGCTGACCGGTTACGTTGAATACCTTGACCACGGAGTTGTTTTCAATACCGCTGACAACGATGAAATCGCTTGCGGGATTGGGGTAGATCATCAGGGTCGGCAGGGCTTTGACTGCACCCAGACCTACAACACCCGTAGTGTCGTTGGCTCCGAAATAAAGGAGTCTGAAATTGTCGAACTGCATAAAGCCTTGCGAGGCCAGTCCTGCGCGAACCGTCATGCCGACGGGGGCTTCAAATTCAGCGCTCAACGTCTGCCAATTCTCCATGCCGTTCCAGCCTTCACCGGTGATGACACTGGTTGAATCGAGGGTTTCGGATTCAAAGGTGCCGAATTTGGTTTTGGCGTATACATGTTGGGTATAAGGAGTCGGAGTATTGGTGCGTACGTCGGCCGTCAGGCGATAAACACCGGTTGCGGGGATAACAATGTTTTGGTAAAGATCAATCCTGTTGATGGTGGCTGCCCAGGTTTCAAATGCACTGGCTCCGTCGGAGGGTGCATCGGTAATGCTGACGGCATTGCACCAGCCTGATTGATTCAGGTACAGATTCCAACCTGCGGGGACGTTGTGATTTCCACTACCGAGAACACTAGTAGTATCGAGTGTGCCTCCCAAACCATCTTCGAAGCTCGGATTGGCGATAGCAAAAGTATAGTCTGCAGGAGCCTCTGCGGTGGCGGGCTCATCGGCACCAAAGCAAGTAAGCCTGAAGTTGTCGAATTGCATAAAGCCTTCCGAAGCCAGTCCGATGCGGACGTTGCCGTCGGCATTAAGAGCAAAGCTGGTGCTCAGGGTTTGGAAATTGGTTACGGCGTTCCACCCGCTTCCGGTAACTAATCTTTCGGGATCCAGGCTGACCGAAGAATAGGTCTTATCGCCCTTGATGGCAACATAGGTATGTTGAGTGTAAGGAGGCGCAGCGTTGGTTCTGACCTCGGCAGACAGGATGTAGTTGCCTGCAGGCAGGAAGATGTCCTGATAAATATCAAACTTCCGTATGGTTGCTGCCCAGGTTTCGAAAGCCTTGGTTCCGTCGGAGGGACCGGCAGTAATGTCAACGGCATTGCACCAGCCGGTCTTATCCATGTACAAGGTCCAACCTGTGGGATATTTATAGCTGCCGTCGCCTTCGACTATGCTGTTGGGATCAAGTTTTCCGCCAAAGGTTCCTTCGAAGCTCGGGTTCTCAATGGCAAAAGTGAAGTCTGCAGGAGCTGCACCCGAAGCCGGTTGAGTGAAACGATACATTCTGATGGCGGTCTTGAGGTCATCTATGTCTTCTTCGGTGACGTTGTTGCCTGCTATGGCTGCTTCGGCAGCGGTAATGGCCTCATTGAGAGCATCAAGTCCGGGGTAAGCCAAAGCGGCATAATCCCTGGCTTCGTCTACCAAATTCTGAAGATCGATGGCCCGTACGCTGGCCGACCCGTCGTTCAGGGCATAGGCGGCATCCAGTTTCACGATGGTGTTTTCGATGTCAAATAGGGTATTGACTTCTTCCTCGGTCATACCTTTTTTGTAGATAACCAAAGAGGCAATCATGGTATTCTGCAGGTAGGGGTCGCCCGAATAGCAGGGTTTACCGATGTAATTGTGGATGGTTCCGCTCAGTCCGCTTCTCCACAAGGCGGTTTGAGGATTACTGATTTTGGCTGTGGCAGCAGCCCAACCGTCTTTGTAAAGCACTCCGGTGTCGCCGGTTTGTGTAAAGGTAATGTTGTGCCAGCTTCCCACAAAGGTATTGCCTTCGCCGACGCCCACATGGTTATTGGGTTCTGCACCGTAGTTATCGGGTGTACAAACATGGCGGTCGCGCAGCGGTTCGTAATACATGGCACCGTAAGCCTGGCCGCCCAGGTTGTTGGTGTTAGCGAATCCGTACAACCATTGTCCGTAGCCTGTAAACTGCGACAATTCTCCCTGGTTATTGTCCTTACGGAAGAAAACACTGACGGTGTAGTCGGTGAGACCCGAAACGGCTTTACCGATTTCTTTGCCCATGTCGAAGTAGCCGTCGCCGTTGGCCAAATAGAGCACTTTGATGGCGTTGTCGCCTTCGCCGATGGTAGCAATATAAGCTTCTTCGTGCAGGGTTCCTTCAAAGGCAAATTCACCCTGATCCGTGACGGTGGTACCACTGCCCTTGGAGAAGTCGAAATTGGCAACAAGATCGGTTGTAAATCCGCCCTTAACCAGTACTTTGCCTTCGAAAGTTTTGCTCTTGAAGGTGGTACCTTGGTTCAATGTGGCAGTCAGTACAATCTTTTTATCAAAGTATTTGGGTTGTGAAACTACTCCCGTGTTGGAAACATACTCCGGCTGACTGGATACCCAAGTGATTTTGATGGCGGGCTCTATGGTTCCCTGGGTGGGAAGGGTAAGAACCGTTTCTTCGGTTAATGCACTGATGTCAGGCAAGGTCAGCGCATCGTATTCTTGCTGGAATTCCGGACCTACCACTTCGGGATTCTCGTTGTAAGCGGTGTTCAGGGCAGCGATTCTTGCACTGATATTGGTCAGTTCTTCGCTCTGCAGGTCTTCCTGGGTAAGAGCAACTCCGTATATCTGCAAGCCGGCAATATGAGTTTTGGACAATTTTGGGTCGCCGGAATAACAGGGAAGGCCGATGTAATTGTGAATGGTGCCTCTGTGTCCCTTTGCTTTGAGAGCATAGGCAGGAATATAAACGTTGTCGCTGCTTCCGGCCACCTCGCCGTCAAAATACAGAGTGCCTTTTTGGCCGCTTTGTACGTAAGTAATATTATGCCAGGTACCTATAGGAGTTCTCCTTTGTCCTCTTTGAACGCCAGTCTCGTCGCCGTAGTTGGTGGTGAATACGGCGTGGTAGGCGCGATAGGGTTCGTAGAATATACCCCCCTGTCCATCGCTGGCAAGGTCGTTGCTGTTGCAGAAGCAATACAACCATTGACCGTAGGCGCTGCTGCTCCAGGTAACGCCACCTACGCTGTCTTTGCGGTAAAACACACTGATGGTGTAGTCGGTTAATCCGGCCACGGCTTTACCTATTTCTTGGCCCATATCAAAGTAAGCACCGGCTTGTTCAATATACATGGCGCTGACCGGATTGCTTTCGCCCATGGTGACGATACGGGCTCCACCCAGACAGGTTCCCACAAAATCGTTTCCACTTTTATCCGTTACGGTTACATTTCCGTCTTCATCGGTACCCAGGGTTTCTTCCGTAAAGTCCCAAACGGCAATGATGGGATTGGCTTCTGTTTCCTGGGGATAAACCTTTACGATGAACGTGCGTTCGGCGGTAAATTCTTCCTCGCCTCTCATCTGCAACAAGGAGGCTGTCAATATACAGGCATCCTGGTATTTTTCGGGGAAAGCCACAATTTTGCCTTCGTTGTCGATCAGCAAGGTGTCGGAAGATGTCCAGCTGATGCTTACAGCGCTGTCGGCCCAGGTGGTAGGCAGCGTCAAATCTGCGGTCAAACCGGTAAATTCGTAATCTTCAGGAAGATCCAATGCTAGATTGTTGTAACAATCCGTAATTTCGTCGGGTACGCCAAGTAACTCGGCAATGTCGTCGGCGGTGAGGGCACGTTTGTAAATGCGCAAATCGTCTATGTTTCCCACCACCGAGGGGTCAGCAGTGTAAACCGACTTCCCAACGTAGTTTTTCGTCGTAAATCCAAGATCGCTGGGCTTCAGTGTTATGTTGTTGTTACGACCTACTTCGATACCGTTTACATACATAATACCCAAGCCGATGTTGTTGGTGTATTTGATAGTAACCGCAATGTGATTCCAGCGGCCAAAGGTGAGAGCCTTGCCATTGATGTGTTCTTCCCCTGCAGGACGAACCTGAATGTTTTTGATGGCAAAACGCACGTAACCCGGTCCTCCTGTGGTAATAAACATGTTGGTGTCGGTGTTGGTAGCAAAGTCTACCAAGCGGTCCCAACCATTGGCGGCATCTTTGTATATCCAGCCGGCAATGGTTATGTCCTCCATCCCCACCATAAAGCCGTCGGGCATATATACATAGTCGTTCACGGTTTCAAGACGGAGAGCATCACCGAATTTACCTTCGACATAATAGGCGCCTCCCATGCGTGTTCCTGCGTTGTTATTGCCGGAAACATCGGGTACTTCGGACTGCTCCGCAGTAAGCCCATCGAAAGTATAATGCAAATGCAGGTTGCTTGTAATATCAGCCAATGCTGAAGTTGCAAGCATACAAGTAATGGCAAGCAGGCAAGTCCTGGTTGCCAATTTGAGGTAGTTTTTTTTCATTTTCATAAAGTTTAAAGTTAGTGGTGTTGAAAGGTAAAAAGAATTTGCGAAATAAGAAAAATTAAGACAATATACTAAAGTAAAATAACACTTGCGGGCAGTACAATAATTAGAGTGGACAGGAATTTATTTTCATTTTTTGTTTTTTATCTTCTCCACCTCCCGATTTTGTAAACACACTTCGCAAAAATATGCGTATTGTGTATATTTTTGGTGGATAAATGTTTATAATTGGTGGACAAAATGCTTGTTAAAAAACTTGATTTTATTTTCTTGTCCACTTATTTGAATGAATCATCCACCCTGATGCTGATGTTATGGCATATATTTGTGACTAAATTTTTGAAAAACTTATGAAATTCACAATATGAAATTCGTTGCAGTTGACTTTCTAAATAAATCCAAACCCATATGAATCTGATGAAAGAATTTAAAAATCCCTTTCGACTACTGATGCGATTAAGTGTCGTATTCGGATTAGTGTTTCTTGTATCGTGCAAGGACGATTATATCTACGATGAAAAAAGCCCCGACTGGTTGGGCGAAAGCATCTATGATTACCTGAAACAGGACGGTCATTTTGATTATTATGTCAAAATAATCGAGGATGTCGGTCAGAAAGAAGTATTGGCCAAAACCGGCAGTAAAACCCTGTTTGTTACCCCCGACAGTATTTTTGACCGCTTTTTTCAGGACAATGTATGGGGATTGAATAGTTTCGATGAAATGAATCTGTCCCAGAAACGACAATTGTTGTTTTTCTCGATGATCGATAATGCGTATTTGATTGAAACTCTTTCGAACTATTACAGCGGCGGTGTTCTGAACGAAGGCCAGGCAATGCGCCGTTTGACGGGATTGTCCGTATTGGACAGTGTGCCTTTTATTGAGGGTAATAAATTACCGAAAGCCACAGTATGGAATCGTTGGAGAACAAAGGGAATGTATTTGTTAAAAGACAATTCCACCAAACCGATGGTTCATTTTTTGCAAAAGTATTTGGAAAACGTGGGCATCAGTGACCAGGATTTTAAAGTTATGACAGGTGCCGATCGCAGTTATAACGACGCTTTCATCTTTCAACATAAGGTCATTAAAAGAGATATCGTATGTAAAAACGGTTATGTGAATGTGCTCGATGGAGTGATGATTCCTCGCGACAATATGGCGGAATACATCCGGAGCAACGAAAACATTACTCAGTTTTCGGAATTACTTGATCGTTTTTGTGCCCCCTACCATACGCCGGGCTTGACTACAACCTACAATAATTTGCATCCCGAAGCAACCATTGATTCCATTTTTTATCTCAGGTATTTTGCTCCGACTAATCAGGGAGGAGTGACCAGTTATCCCAATGGTTCCAAGATACCCGACGACCAATTATTGCCTTACGATCCGGGCTGGAATTCCTATGCGGCCGGCGGAGCTGCTCTGCAATCGGATATGGGGGTTATTTTTGCACCTACCAACGAGGCCCTCGATTATTATTTTAACGAAGGAAGCGGACGAGAGCTAAAAAAACGCTACGGCAGTTGGGACGGTGTTCCGAACGACATATTAGTATTGCTGATTACCAGGCATATGCGTAAGTCCCTGGTAAATTCATTTCCCGGTCTGTTCCATAAAATGGTTGACGAAGCCAGTTCGCCTTTGAATGTGTTAAATTCGGACATTGTTGATTCTTTAAATTATGTAGGGGTAAACGGCTTAGTGTATGTGACCAGCAGCATTTATCCCCCCGATGACTTCGTGTCGGTGTACAGTCCCGTACTATTCAGCGAAAAAACCCTGGTGCTTGACTGGGGTATTAAGAGATATTTATACCGCTTGTACCTGAATTCGATGGTAAGTAAGTACGCATTTGTCATTCCTACCGATAAGGCACTCGAACGCTACATCGATCCTTATACCTACAGTTCCAATTATCCTACGGTCCTCAAATTCTGGTTTAACAGATTAACCTCTTCCGTCAATGTGACCGTGTTTAACTACGATAAAGTGAACGATGTGGTACTGGATTCAGTTACAACTCTTAACAACGCTAATTTTATTCGGAACCGCTTGACGAGAATTCTGGATCAAAGCATTGTGGTTGGAGATTTCAAGGAGGATCAGGATGATGCCGTTTACCGCGACGGTTATTATGTGACCAAAGACGGCAATATTCTTTATGCCGACGGCACAGCCGATATCGATGGCAGTAAGCTGACTTCGAATTTGGTTAACTTCAGTGCCGGAGCCGATATCGAAAACGGAACGCAAATTCATTTGCTGGATTCGGGTATTTTTTACCAAAAAAACGGCACTTCTTTTATGGTGGATCAATTGCCTCAAACTCCTTTACAATCGTTCTACACGGTGTTGAGCGACTCGGCTAAATACCCCGAATTCGATGCTTTCTTCTCTTATTGTGAGAATTTCCCCGGAATTTTTGAAGCAGGCAGAGGCAGCCGGCATTTCATGGACTTTAATGTGACTTTTTTCAACACCTATCGGTATACGGTATATGTCCCCAGCAACGCTGCTATGGAAGAAGCATTCAATTCCGGACTGATTATTCCTTGGGATTCTATTGCCAAAATAGAGAGCACTGCCGAATACAACGCAGTTGTGGATTCCATGCAGCGCTTTATCCGCTATCATTTTCAGGATAATTCTCTGTTTATTCATCCCAATCAGGTAATTGAACCGGCAAGGTATTATACGGCAACCATCAAAAACGACGACAGTGAATCGTACTTTAATACCTACAAAAATAAATTCTACCGTATTCAGGCCGAAGGAGACGGTACCGGTATTACTCTGACAACGGAATATATTGATAAGGTGAATAATAAACCCTATACCGCCAAAGTGGATGTCAATGCGAGAACACCCGACGGAAGGACCTATTATAACATAATGACCAGAGACTATGTGTTCAATTCCAATCCCAAGAACTTGACGGGATTGACTACATCAGCCTACAGCAGTAGTGAAGTCACCACTTCTTCTACGGCCGTTGTCCACCTCATCGACAGAGTTCTGAGATACAGGTAAAGAGTTCGACTTAATAATTGAGTTAATAACAATAACAAACCATATATATGAAGCTATTTGTCAAAACAATGATCGCCTTGCTTCTTATAGGCTTTCCGGGCTTACTCAGGGCGCAGACCGAAGATATCATAATCAAGGGAACTGTCACCAATAAGGCTAACAGTTCGGAAACTTTGATGGGCGTTAATATCCAGGAGCTTGACGTCAGTAATCGTGTAGTAGGTATGTCTATCACCGACTACAACGGGCAATACGTTATCAGGATGAAAAATGCCAACAACAAATTGGTATTTACTTACCTGGGTTTCAAGAAACAGACTTTTGAAATTGGCAGCCTCAGAGTGATTAACGTCCAGATGGAAGAAGAAGCCCTAGAGCTTGCCGAGGCTATGGTAACCGGCCAGCGGATGCACACCGACGGAAGTGGATTTGTGATTCCGGAAAGAGAGATTTCTACCGCCATGCAAACCATTAACGCTAAAGAATTTGAGGGTTTGCAGGTAGGTACCCTGGACGAAGCTTTGCAGGGGCGTGTAGCTGGTCTGGATATTGTTTCCACTTCGGGTAACCCCGGCAGCGGTTCATCGATGCGTATCCGTGGAACTGCTTCGATTACCGGTAACAAGGAGCCCCTGATTGTGCTTAATGGTGTGCCCTACGAAGTCAATATTAAGGATTTTGACTTCGCCACTTCCAACGAAGAGGACTATGCAGAGTTATTAAGCATAAATCCCGACGATATAGAACAAATTACTGTACTGAAAGATGCGGCATCTACGGCTATCTGGGGATCTAAAGGCGCCAATGGAGTTTTGATGGTGACGACCAAAAAAGGTCAGGCCGGGCCTACTTTGGTACAATACACCTATCGTTTTACCCGTTCCGTTCAACCCAAAGGATTAAAAATGCTCAATGGGGATGATTATTCCATGATGATCAAACAAGCCTATTTTAATCCCAGGCAGGATGAATCGGCTGCCGATATCGATGAATTTAAGTATTCCGACACTTTTGTAGAATACGAAAATTTCAATAACAATACCGACTGGATCAAGGCTGTTTCGCAGACGGGTCGTACTCACGACCACTATCTAAATGTGTCGGGTGGAGGAGAGCGTGCTACCTTTAGGGTTTCGGGAGGTTTTTACGATCAGACGGGTACGATTATTGAACAACATCTCAACCGCTTCACCTCCAAGGCCTATTTGGATTATGCCGTATCGGAACGCCTGAAATTTATTTCGGACTTTTCGTTTACTCACGTAGATAACCAGCGGAACTACTCCAACCTCCTGGGGACAGCCTATGCCAAAATGCCCAATGTGAGCATTTATGAACAGGACAGAGACGGTAACGATACCGATGTATTCTACAATATATCGCGCAACTCAAGATTGAACGCAGCTCAACGAGACATGATAAACCCGGTAGCTATTGCCAAACTCGGGGTAAACAACCTAAAAAGTTATCGTATCGTTCCTATTTTTCAATTACATTACAATCTGACCGGGGAGCGTTCTCGTTCGCTTAGGTATCAGATGTACGTCTCTTTTGATATAAATAATAATAAAAACTCGGGCTTTTTACCCTGGGAGGCTACCAACAATACCTGGAACAGCAACCAGGTGAACCGCTCCGAAAGCAACGACTCGGAATCACTTTCGGTATTAACAGAAAATGTCATCAACTGGCAGCCTAAGCTTAGAAACGAAGACCATAGCCTGACCCTTTACGGCGCTTTGCAAACAAGGACGGGAAATTCAGGCAGCCAATACATTGCCAGTTATGGTTTATTTTCGGATAAAACCAAAGATGCCTCCAATGAAGCCTATCTGGAAGGCGTCTCGACCGGACGATCCAATTGGCGTTCAATGGGTTTGGTAGGACGCGTGCATTATACTTACAAGTCGAGATACATCATTTCGGGTGTAGTCAGGAGAGATGGCAGCACGAAATTCGGAAATAAGCGTAAATTCGGAAACTTCCCCAGTCTCTCTCTTAAATGGATCATTTCGGACGAGGATTTTATGGCCGATACCCGCTCCTGGCTGAGTATGTTGGCCATTCGCCCCAACTGGGGTATGAGCGGGAGGGAACCCGGTGCAGAATACCTGCATTTCAGCCGCTATGCCGCCTACGACAGTTACCTGGGTAAGCAGGCAACCCGTCCGGTCAGCCTGAGGTTGTCCGACTTGAAATGGGCCACTCTGAGAGAATGGAACATTGGAGCCGATATAGGGCTCTTCAGGGACAAAATTGTCATGGATATGAACTACTACCACAGACGTACCGTAGACATGTTGTTCTCCAATATTTCTCTACCCTCTACGTCGGGTTTCTCCAGTATGTCTTATGCTAATGCCGGAACCATGGACAACGACGGCTGGGAATTCAATGTTTATACTAATCGCTTGGTCAGAAGAGGAGACTTCAGTTTGGATGTCAATTTCAATATATCCAATCAGGTAAATACCATTATTGAGTTGGATGACCGGATTCTGGCCAACTACAATAAAGATTACGACTTCCGCAACGGCACCTACATGACCCGTCTGCAGGAAGGCCACTCTTTCGGTTCCATCTACGGATTTGAGTACGAGGGTGTATATCAATACGACAAATACGACGAAGAACACGGACATTTGGATGCTCCGGTCGCCAGAGACAAAGACAACAGAGTAATTACAGATGAAACGGGTGAACCCCTGCCCATGGTTTTTGCCGCAGGTACTACAGTCGAATATGAATTCAGAGGTGGCGATGCCAAATACAAAGATCAGAACCACGATGGTAGTATTGACGAGTTGGACATTGTATATTTGGGTAATTGCAATCCCCTATTTAACGGTGGTATGGGATTTACTTTACGCTATAAAACTTTGTCTTGTACCGCTTTTTTCAACTATCGTTACGGCAATAAAGTAGTAAATGCTGCTCGCATGAACGCTGAAAATATGTACGATAACGACAACCAGAGTATTGCTGTTAACTGGCGCTGGCGTAAGGATGGTGATATTACCGGGATTCCCAGAGCCTTATACAATTATGGATACAACTGGCTGGGTAGCGATCGTTTTGTAGAAGACGCTTCCTTCCTTCGTTTCAAATACCTGACCTTTAACTACATTCTTCCTTCAAATTGGTTAAAACCCATAGGTATCGATAGAGTAAGCGCTTATCTTACATTTAATAACTTATATGTGTTTACTAAGTATTCCGGTATGGACCCCGAGATTGGTTACGGTGATTTCGGTATAAGCACCGATAACGCGCAGACTCCTCGTTCAAAAGACTTTACTTTGGGTTTGACCATAGGCTTTTAAATTATGAAAAAGATGAAAAACAGACTTTTTATCGTCTCGATATTGGCCCTGAGCCTTTTCGCAACAACAGCCTGTACCAACTGGCTGGATACGCGTCCGGAAAGTGAAATGATTTTAGATGAATACTGGACCACTGAATCCGAAGCAGAAGCCGTGTTGATGGCAGCCTACCGTGGATTTATTACTTCGGATTGCACCTATCGTATGTTGGTATGGGGGGAATTACGTTCGGACAATTTTACCCAGGGTACCGGCATTGGCGATGAAATCAATAAGGTACTCCGGCAGGAAATCACTCCTTCCACTCCTTATACGACCTGGTCGTCGTTTTATTCCGTCATAAATTACTGCAACACTTTTTTGAGTTTTGCTCCGGATGTGCTTAAAAAAGACGACAACTTTACTGTGGAAAAGCTCCGTAAACTCAGCGCTGAGGCTTATGCCGTAAGAGCATTGGCCTATTTCTACCTGGTCAGGGCTTTCCAGAATGTTCCCTGGATTAGTGAACCCAGTCTGGACGATACTCAGGATTTTATAGTGCCGCAGTTCTCCGAAAGAGCGGTACTGGACTCCATCATTCGGGATCTCGAGCTGTATTCTCTGCCTTACATTCCGCGGATACATTCCACGGATAAGGAAACCAAGGGACGTTTTACCAAAAACGGAGTTTATGCCTTGCTGGCAGATATCTACTTGTGGGATAATCAATTTGAGAAATGTTCACAGATGTGTGATTACATTTTGGCAGACGACTATTACACACTTGTACCTGCCGAAAATTTTTATTCCCAGGTGTTTTACACAGGATTTTCTTCCGAAAGTATTTTTGAATTCGGTTACGATAACAATATCCAGGTGAACGATGCCACCCGTTCATTATATGGTTACCAGAACAACCAGAATGGCCAGCTGGCTTTCCCTGTCACGCTGGTAAGCGGACAATACAGTCCTTTCGAATACCCTGCCGGAAGCTACATAGAAAGTAAAAACGACGTTGATATTCGCTGGAAAGACTTTTTTGTGAACGATCCCGGTGTGGGTGTTTATCAAATATTCAAGTATGCCGGTATTCAGCGCACCGAAAATTTCGACGGATCCAGAAGCACTTATTCCTATCGCAACAATACCTCGAACTGGATAGTGTATCGTTTGCCCGATGTTATTCTGATGAAAGCAGAAGCAGTGCTGCAAGGGAAACAGGAAGAAGGCCTGGCCGAGGCTCTGTCTCTGGTCAATATGACCTATTCCCGTTCCAACGGGGGAGATACTTTATCGCTCGATTATTACGATAATTCTTACGATAAACTGGTTGAACTGGTATTGAGAGAAAGACAGCGAGAATTGATGTTCGAAGGCAAGCGCTGGTTCGACCTGATGCGTATGGCCCGCAGGGCAGGCAGCCCTGCGCCTCTGGTTTCGTTCATTGCCCGTAAAGGCGAAGGCAGCGAAGCCCTGGGTAAAATGTCACAAATGAATGCCCTCTATTGGCCGGTCAACAAAGGAGAACTGGAAGCCAATACGGCTCTGGTACAAAATAAATTTTATGAAACAGAATCTACAACATCCACTTTGAAATAAAATAGACAGCATATGAAAACAACCAATGCCTTTAAAAAGAAGATACTTTATCTTTTGTTGCTTTTTTCCATATCTCCGGGTTTGTTTCAATCCTGTTATACCGAAGATGTGGTAGACAACTATTTCACCTTTACGGGAGAATTGATCGGAGACTACATTGATAATCGGCCCGAACGTTTTTCGGAGTTTAAGCGTTTGCTCGATACCACGGGCGTTATGGGGCTGTTGAAAGCCTACGGCTTGTATACTTGTTTTCTGCCCACCAACGATGCGATGCAAAAATACTATCAAGATCACGAAAAAAACGGGGCCGAAGATTTTTCCTTAGCAGAACTCAAGACCATTTGTTATAACCATATTATTAAAGGAGACACCCTGGCAACTATGCAGTTCTCTGAAGGTGCTCTGAGTTCTATGTCGATGAGCGGTCGTTTTATAAGTGTCGATTTTTCCGATACAACGGCCACCATATTCATGAACGGGACCTCTCCTATTATAGAAAAAGACATCATTTTGCACAACGGAGTGGTACATGTATTGAGCAAGGCGATGGAACCCTCCCAAGACCGGGTTTCTTCCAAATTGATGCATGATCCGAAATTTTCGCTCTTTGCCAAAGCTTTTGAATTGACAGGTTACAGATTTATCATGGACGAGGCTCCTATAGAAGATTTAACTTACGATCCGAAAAATTATACTCCAAGCGGTTTTCGTCACACAGTGCTGGAAGAATTACCGAAATACCGGAAATTCGGATACACCATCTTGGCCGAAAGCGACTCCACTCTGGCTAATTATACCGATTGTCCCAAATTGCCCAACGGTGTAAAAACGCTGGAAGATTTGTATACTCTGGCTGAATACTTTTATTCCAGCAAGCCGGGGAACATAGGTCTGTTTTCCGACGGGGACGAGGTGAAAGACGATTATACCGACAAAAGAAATTACCTGAACAGGTATATCGCTTACCACTGTATGACCCGCACCCTGCTTTCGAGCCGTTTTATCAAAGATTACGACACTCCGCATCATTTCAAAATCTACGACATGTACGAATACATTGAGACTATGTTGGAGGACCGTTTGCTTGAGGTAAAGATAGACCGTAATTACAGCGCCCCCAACAGCGAGTTCGGTTTTTTCAACTGTAAAATGGCTGCCGACGGCAAAGAAGATGCTTCTACCGGCATTTTGTTGACCGATTACAAAGATAATGACGCCGTAAACGGGTATTATCACGAAATTGACAAACCTCTGGCTTACACCAGAGAGTTTGAGGCCGCTCTTTCCGCGAAACGCCTTCGCATTGAGGCCGCCTGTTTCTTTGATGAACTGGCTACCAACAACATGAGGGGAAATGCCAAATGGAACCCCAATGGAAGTAACCACGGAGAACCCGATAAAACCCATGCTTATCAGATTCCTTTTGGCTACATGGACCGTTTTTTTTGCACCGAAAGCACCAAGTTTACATATATTGGAGCCTGTTCAGCTTACGAGGATTTTCAGGGAGACGAAATGTACGCTCGCGATTCTTACAATTTCACTATGCAGACTTTGCCCATACCTGCCGGAACTTACGAAGTGCGAATGGGTTACCAGCCTACGGCTTACCGGGGTATTGCACAGGTGTACTGGGATAGTATTCCCACGGGCATTCCTGTGAACTTTTCTTTATTGGCCAGTAATCCCGATATAGGACATAAAGTTCCGGGCAGTGAAGCGGATGATCCTTATGGCTATGAAAACGACAAGATGATGCGAAATCGTGGCTACATGAAAGGCCCCGACAGTTATAAATGTCCGGTCAACATCTATTCTTATAGTGCCGCTAATGCACGTTACAGCACCTATAACCTGCGTTACATCCTGGGAACTTACGAATTTAAAGAGCCGGCTAAACACTACATTACCATCGTCTTTTTGGGAACGGAATCGGGCGATAGTCAATTTATGATGGATTACCTGGAATTTTGCCCCACTGAGTTGATACTTACTGAAGATACACATTAAACATAAATTATATGAAGACCAACCATTCGAAATTATGGCCCTTGATTGTGCTATTCCTGTTCGCGCTCATATCTTGCCAGGAACAAGCCTGGTATGAGCACTATGAAGATTCGGGAAAAGCCGGATCTGAAAAGACCATGATGGAATATATAAAATCGGAACCGCAACTGGGTCTGTTTTTACAAATGCTGGAGGTTTCGGGTTACGATACGTTGTTGTCCGTTTCTCAAACTTTTACGGTATGGGCTCCCCAAAACAATGCCTTGTCGGGGATAGACCTCGACGATACCACCACCGTTACCGAAATAATCAGTAACCATATAGCCCGCTACTGCATAGGTACTTCTTCTACCAGGAGCGATAAGGTGTTTATGCTCAGCAATAAACTGGTTTCTTTTGAAGGTAACAAGTTTGGTTTAACAAATTTGGTCAGCTCCAATATAAAAGTAGCCAACGGCCTCTTGCACATAATCGACGGTTTTGTTCCTTATGTGCCGAATATCTGGGAGTATACAGGTCGCATTCCGGGTTTGGACTCTCTGGCTGCGTATTTCCTCAGTCAGAATCAGCGAGAATTTAATCTGCTGGAAAGTAAACAGATAGGAGTCAATGCAGATAACCAGCCTATTTACGACTCTTCTTTTATTGAAAGCAACCGTTATTTAACCGAGCGGGTTAACCTAAACAACGAAGACGCTGTCTTTACTGCACTTTTCCCCAACAACCAAGCCTGGCATAAGTCTTTTGATCTTATTAAGGATTATTACAAAACTACCGATGCCGACGGGGGTTGGACTAAACAAAAATCGCTGGCTCAGGCAGCTTTAGTCAAAGACTTGGTTTACCTTGATAATTTCAAAGAAAAGGGAATTCCGGACTCTCTTGTGACTTCGTCGGGCCATGTAATAGACAGTGCCAAAGTTTTATTTCAGGGTGCAGTTAGCCACGACGCTAGTAATGGGGTAATTTATGTCACGGATTCCCTGAGAATACCCGCCACCAGTTCTTGGCATATTCCTTTACAGATAGAGGCCGAAGACAACAATTACGGCCGGGCTTCTCTCAATGCCAAGTTGTATAATCGAACCAGCGCAGGTACTTCTGTGTCGGCTTCGGGCGGCAGGTATCTGGAAGTGGAGGCCACCGGCACAACCATCTTGTCGAAAACTTATGTGGATTTTCCCATACCGGACGTTTTGTCGGCAAAATACGATATATACTGCCTGTTTGTGCCCGAAAGCGTTGTGAATCGCATCAATCCGAAACCCAATGTGGTCAATCTGTATATGTCGTATTTAGGGCCAGACGGAAAGTTGAAAAACAATGTTTCGATAAAGAAAAATGTGACAATCGATGCAGAAGATACCACCCTTGTACATGTGACACAGATGGATTTCCCCTATTGCAGCGTACTGGATCGCAATTCCGAAATAAGCGATTTAACTGTTAAACTCAGGGTTGAGAATGCGGTTACTGCCAGTCAGACGCGATTGTATACAAGAACGATGCGCATAGATTGTATAATTTTTATACCGGTCGAAGACTAAACCTGTAAAAGCACGAATGTATTATGAAAAGAAATAGCAGTTACATGAGCAGGATCATTTTATCACTGGGTCTTTTGTGGGTCGCAGTAACTTTAGGTTCAGTAAAAGCAGCAGATAAAGCTGCAGAGAGCAAGCTCTTCGTGAAAGGCCAGGTATTAAGCCAGGCTACGGGTAGTCCCGTTTTCGGCGCTACTGTCAGAGCCGGAGAATCGTCTGTGTTTACTAACGAAGAGGGGCGTTTTGAGTTGATTATTCAAACAGCCAACGATGTTTTGGTTGTTACCGGAGACGATTTCATTGCCCGCGAATATCCTCTCAGAGGCAGGCAGGACGTTGTCATAGAGCTTTACCCCCGAATATTTGGCGAAAACTATAAAACAGTGGAGCTTCCCGGAGGAAAAACTAAAAGCTCGAAGATGATTTCTTCGGCCAAGACAGTTGATATAGGGTTGAATCAAGCGGTTTCAGCGGATGAACTCTACCATTCCTCATTGGGAGGAGACATACGTACCATCAGTCGTTCCGGTTTGCCCGGCATAGGAAGCCTGCTTTTTATCCGTGGTTTGAATTCTCTGAATGCCAAGGCACATCCGTTGTTGGTTGTTGACGGTGTAATATGGAACGATATTTCCGATGTTCAATCCATTTTTGAAGGCTTTCAATCCAATATTTTGATGAATATTGATGTGAACGACATTCAGAGCATCACGGTATTGAAAGACGGTACGTCTCTCTACGGGAGCAAGGCTGCCAACGGAGTCGTTAGTATAAAAACCAAGCGGGGTGAGAGTGCTGTTACTAAAATTGACCTTCGCATTATGGCCGGCATGGTTGCCGAACCCGGAAATATTCCGATGATGAACGCCGATCAATACCGGGTTTATGCCAGCGAGTTGCTGCAAACCGTCAGTCCGGGTATGTTGAAAACGCCCAAATTTCTGGATTTTTTGATCGAAAATCCTTCCGATCCCATCTACAATACCTATCATAATGAGACGGATTGGTCGCAAGAAGTGTATAAGCGAGGCATCACGCAGGGTTACAACATCAGTGTGAACGGTGGCGACCAACGGGCACTTTATCATTTTTCCCTGGGTTATACCAGCAACAAGGGTATAGTCAAGACAACGGAAATGGAGAGAATAAGTTCCCGGTTCAATGCCGATATCAACGTACTGGACAATCTAAGCGTTGGCATGAACGTCGGTTTTTCAAACATAATGCGCAGCCTGTTGGACGATGGAGTCAACTTCTATACTTCGCCCACTTACATGGGCTATGCCAAATCTCCTTTCTTAAGTCCTTATTCCTTTACTTCCTTGGGCTACAAAGCAAAGGATTACGACGATGCAGACTTATTTGGTATAGGTAATCCCTCTTCATTTATTGCAGGTTCTCAAAACAAATACAAAGAGTACCGCTTTAATGTCGGCTTTATGCCGGTATATAACATCAACAAACATTGGACTTTGAGTACGCTTTTTGATTACAGCCTCAACAAATACCTGGAGGACTATTTCAGTCCCATGCACGGTTCTTATCCCCGTGAGCTTGAAGGTTTTGGTATGTCCGAAAACACCGTCAAGAATCAGTTGATCCGCAATACGGCCATTTTTGACGATACCCGCTTGAGTTACCATCTACTCAAAAAGAATTTTGAATTCAAAACTTTGCTGGGTTGGCGTTATATGACCAATTATCTCGAAGCCGACTATATTGAATCGCATAATTCGGGTACAGATAATAATACTACCGTAGGGAATTACGATTTTCTTCAGACCCACGGTCTGAATAATCGTACAAAATCGGTTTCGACTTATGCCAACGTTGATTTGGCATTCCTGAACAGGTATTTTATCAATGCTGTACTCTCGCTGGACGGATCTTCGCGTTTCGGCAAAGAGGCCAAAGGGGGTGTTGAGCTCTTTGGTCACAGTTTTGCCCTGTTCCCGGCATTTAACGCGGCTTGGTTGATTTCGTCCGAATCGTTCATGAAAAACATCCGGTTCATCGATTATCTTAAGTTGCGCGCGGGCTACGATTTTACCGGCAACGATGGCATTCAGGATTATGCTACCAAGGCTTATTTTGTTACCAGACGCTTTATAGGCCAGGCTAATGGTGTTATTCTTAGTAATTTAGCCAACGAGGAACTGCAATGGGAAACCACTCAAAGCATGCATGCCGGTTTGGATATGACTTTGTTTAACGAACGTTTGCTGCTGAATGTGGACGTGTTCGATTCAAATACGGATAATTTGTTAACACTCAGAAGCCTGAATCAGATTGCCGGTGTCGATTATTACTGGAGCAACGAAGGTAAACTTTCAAACAAGGGTTTTGAAATATCAGCCGAAACCAAATTGGTAAATACTAAAAACTTCCAGTGGAGCCTTGGAGCCAGCATAGGGCATTACCGCAATTTAGTCGAAGAGTTGCCCGAAAAAGGCTATACTACTCCTGCTTATGGCGGCGAAATCAGAACCGAGGTCGGACAGCCCGCCGGAGTTTTCTGGGGTTACAAAACTCAGGGCGTTTACGCTTCCGAAGCCGATGCTTTGGCTAATCCCATGGCTATCGTAAACGACAACGGTTCACTGACCTATTTTAAAGCCGGAGACGTAATCTTTGAGGATTTTAAAAAGGACGGCATATTGGACGAAAACGACAAACAGGTCATCGGAGATCCCAACCCCGATTTCTACGGCAATTTTTCGACTAAACTCAGTTTTAAGAAATGGACCTTAAATACCTTGTTTACTTATTCTTATGGCAACGATGTTTATAATTACCTGAGAAGCCAGTTGGAATCGGGTAAAGATTTTAGCAACCAGACCAAAGCTATGTTGTTGCGATGGACGGCCGAAGGACAGAACGCCACTTTGCCGAGAAGCGTATACGACGATCCTATGGGGAATGCCCGTTTTTCGGATCGCTGGATAGAAGACGGTTCGTTTTTGCGGCTTAAATCCGTTTCACTTTCTTATACCATTCCCATTGAGAATGTGTTTATCAAAGGCCTTGAATTCTCGCTTTCCGCCAACAACCTGTTTTTGTTCACCAATTACCTGGGTCTGGATCCCGAAAGTTCGGTCAGCGACAAGGTGTTGTTTCAGGGCATAGATAACGGTTTGATTCCTCAAACACGAAGTTACTTTTTGGGAGTCAAGGTAAATCTCTAATTACTATCACTCATATTAATATGACAAGAAAAATGAAAGCTTTCAAACAATTATGCCTGGGTGTGTTGCTGTTGATCCTGCCCTTTGTGGGCGGTTGCGATGCCATGTTGGATTCCGGTTCCGAAAGATATACTTTCGAGGAGGATGCCCGTTTGCAAACCTTACACGACACACTTTACAATATAGTCGGCATTTTTTCGGAAATGCAAAAACTGGGCGATCGCTATGTATTGCTAGGAGAACTGCGTGCCGACCTGATGAAAGTGACGGATGAGGCCTCGATCGACATGAAAGAAATTTATTATTTCAACATGTCGCCCGATAATGCCTATGCGGAAATGAAAACCTATTATTCCATTATTAATCAGTGCAACTATATCATACACTACGCCGATACTGCCTATGCCGAAAAAAGCGATAAGCCCTTGATGCGTATTTACGCTTCGGCCAAGTCTATACGAGCCTGGACTTATATGCAACTGGTTTTGAATTATGGTAAGGTGCGGTTTACTGAATTGCCTATTCTTTCGGTTAAGGAAGCCGAACAAGATTTCCCGCTGATTGGAATGGATGCTCTTTTCACTTATTTGATAGACGATTTGCTGCCTCTCAAAGACATTCGCCTGATGGAGCCCGGTAGGTTTGGAAATTTTGACGCTTCACGCTCCATCTTTCCCATCACCCTGTTGCTGGGCGATCTGTATCTTTGGAAAGGAGAGTATGCGGCGGCAGCGGCCATGTATTATGAGTTGATTTTTGAAGAGAATTTAGTTATTAATTCTCAATACATTGCTGAGTGGGGAGTGGAAAACAACGCAATAAGCACCAACACACTTTCATCCGCTTGGTTTAACTCGCTCATGTTGCAGAACACTGAAATAGTTTCGGCCCTAGGGGCTTATCCCGATTATGGACATAGTTTTTCCCTAGATTCCCTGAGCTCACAGGCTAAAATTATGCCGACGCAGATAGCGCTCGACAAATGGCTCAATGCCGTGTATTACCTGAACTCGTCTTCTACCAAAAACGGGGATTTGCGCATTTACGATGCTGTCAATAACAATTATTCCATGGTTAAATTTGGTATGATTACTGTTGACGAGGCGGACGAATCTGTACAGGAATTGATAAAGCCTACTATACGGAAATTTTCGCAGATGAATTTGTCCCAATCGGAATACGATCCCAGACATCTGCCTCTGTACCGTAGTTCGCACGTGTATTTGCGTTATGCCGAGGCTATAAACCGCCTGGGTTATCCCCAACTGGCTTTTGCCGTTATGAAAAACGGCTTGAAACTGGAAACCATGAGTCTGCCACACTTAGTGGCCGAAATGGCTGCAGTCGATAGTGTTATACCTTCATTTATGTCGTTTACCTATGCCTTTTTTGATAATAACGCCGGTACACGAATGAGGGGCAGTCGCAATGTGCACGAAGACGAAACTTATTTTATTATTCCCGACTCCATCACTCTGGTACAACAGGGCTACGTCAATTACGGAACGGCTCCTTCCAAACAAGATACCATCGACTACGTTGAAGACATATTGCTGGAGGAAATGGCGATGGAACTGGCCTTCGAAGGAAATCGTTTTCATGACCTGATGCGTATTGCTTACCGGAGAGGCGACAATGCCTATCTGGCCGACCGGGTGGCTGCTAAATACGAAGCTTCGGAGCAAGCAGCAATCCATGACATGCTGATGGTTCAGGATAATTGGTTTATCCCGCAGGAGTGACGGTTTGCATTTATAGAGGGAGGAATCTATTAAGTCCTACTTAGGCTATCTGGCTTCTTTTTTGTATCATTGTTGCGATTTTGTCTATCGAAAGACATTTTGCATGGAAGAAAAGAAGAAATGCTTGACAAGCCTGGGTCTGCTCGTCGCATTTTGCTTAAGCTTTGTATGTTTATCGGCGGCTGATTATCATTTCAGACAATTGACCTCCGACGAGAAGCTGTCTCAGAACTTCGTTGATGATATCTATAAAGACAGCAAGGGCTTTATGTGGTTTGCAACCTGGGGAGGTTTGGATCGTTACGACGGTTACTCCGTTATAAGCTACAACACCGAAAACGCAAAACTTAAAAGTAATTTCTGTTACTGTTTGGCCGAAGACAGTCATGAGCGGCTCTGGGTGGGATCGGATTTGGGCTTGTCCTGTATTGATTTGAACACCGGCCG
Organism: Bacteroidales bacterium UBA1402; assembly: GCA_002305085.1. GTDB lineage: Bacteria > Bacteroidota > Bacteroidia > Bacteroidales > UBA1402 > UBA1402. The sequence goes on from DBQE01000006.1 coordinate 30,572, forward strand.
GTCATTGAACTTAATAGAAGAAAATGCGCAATACCGGAATGCTCTTTCCCAAACGGTTTACGATCTGCACTGTGATTCACAATCTAAGCTCTGGGTGGCCGGAGATCACGGCCTGGTTTGCCTGGTATTTGATGAACAAGGCGGCATCGTTAATCTATACAGTTTAAATATGTTGACAGTCTTCGCTCTGTGTGAAGATTACGATGGCCGTATCTGGCTGGCTACTTCTTCAGGGAAGTTACTATGCCTCTCCAACAAGAATCCCGGCCAATTTGATTTCGAAATTGTACCGGAATTACTACGGCGCGAAACATTTGACTTTATTCGCAGTATCTATTCCGACAGAACGGGCTCTCTCTGGGTTGCCAGTTCCCAGGGCTTGTTTCGTTACGATCCTCACGCTGATATCCTGCAAGGCTACCAACATTCGGAGACAAAATCCGGATCTTTACCTAATAATTTTGTAAACGACGTTTTGCAGGATAATACCGGCAATATCTGGGTAGCAACTCTGGGCGGTCTGGCTTTGTGGAATCAGGAAACCGGCAATTTTACCCGTTTTCAGTCGGACGACACGGACGAAAGCATAAACAACAATTTTCTGAATTCTCTTTTTGTAGACGATCGTAACATTTTGTGGATTGGAACTGAAAAGGGCGGAGTTAACTGGATGTTTGAAAAGCGAAAGGCAATACATGGCCTCCGTCACGATCCTGCCAATCCCGGAAGTATTTATCCCGGGCCCGTCAATTCCATACTCGAAGACAGCCGGGGCAATCTTTGGGTGGGCCTGGTCGAAGGAGGGCTGCATTTCAGAGCCAGGGGCCAGGATTCTTTTCGGCATTACCTGCATAACAACAAGCCGGGCAGCCTTACGCAAAATACGGTATCCAAAATTTACGAGGATTCCGAATCCACTATATGGGTGGGAACCTGGGGAGGAGGACTTAATCGCCTGCGTGCCGATGGTTCCGGTTTCAAATCATATGTGCCGGGAGACGAAAAAGGCAGTATTGCCAGCCTTTTTATTTCGGACCTGGTCGAAGACAGCCTGCACAATGGTTTATGGGTGGGCATGAATAACGGTTTGCAGTTTTTATCTAAACAAAGCGGACAATTTCTGAATGTATTTGTTGGCTCAGACATTCCCTATCCGCCCAAACAGGTAAATTTTCTGAAAATCGATCGTAGGCAGCGTTTGTGGGTGGCTACCAACTTTGGCTTGTATTGTTTTTATCTTCACTCTTTCGATATTCCCGGAACGCCGGCAAAATACGACTATTTCAGATTTAGTTTACACGATCCTTCCTCGGGGCAATTGGCCAAAGTAATCAGTATCTACGAAGACGAAGATGAAGATATCTTGTGGTTTGGAACTAACGGCGACGGCCTGTATAAAATGGAAGAAATAAGTGGAGCAGACAGTGCGGACCTAAAGAAAAAAACCGGCTGGGAAGGTCAGGGTGTGTATAAGGTTGCAGAATCTTATGTCCGTTTTGTCCGTTACGATAAAAGACATGGTTTTGCCGACAATGTAATCTATACCATACTCGAAGACGACAACGATTGTTTATGGATGAGTACCAATAATGGATTGGTCCGCTTTGAGCCTCAGAATACCGAGGTGGTCAATTATTCCAAAGAGGATGGCTTGTTGAGTAATCAATTCTACTGGATGGCGGCTTGTAAGGGTCATGATGGAACACTGTATTTTGGTAATTTACAAGGTTTGAATTACATAGAACCCGGACGCTTCAAAAACAACGACCACATGCCTAAACCCAGCTTGACTGCTTTACAAATTCTCAACAATACAATAGAGCCGGGCGTGGCTGTCAACAACAAAGTTTATCTGGAAAAACACTTGTATGCAAGCTCTGAGTTGGTGATACCAAAAAAAGATAAATCTTTTTCGCTGGAGTTTAGCGCTCTGGATTATGAGTTTCCTGAATGTATCCGTTATTCCTATTACCTGGAGGGTTTTGACAAACAATGGACCGATGTGGGGCCGGAACGTCGTTTTGTCTATTATACCAATCTTAAACAAGGCAAATATCTGTTTAAGCTCAGGTGCACCAACAGCGACGGAGTATGGTCGGACAAAATCACCAGTCTGCCTGTTGTAATAAGTCCTCCCTTCTATCAGAGCCTAATGTTTCGCTTGGTACTGATCCTTGTGTTACTTGGATTGGCTTCGTTTGCGTTTATAAGCAGAGAAAAGAAGATCAAACAAAATCGGGCAGAACTCGAAACCAAGGTTAAAGCTAGAACTAAAGAACTTCAGGAAGCTTACCGGCAGGTGGAGGCTCTGAACCAAGAGAAGTTATCGGTGTTTACCAACATTACTCATGAGTTTAAGACGCCTTTAAGTTTGATTATGGGGCCTATAAAAAAGATACTCAACCTGAGCAAGGATCCTCTGGTACTGGATCAGTTGAAGTTGGCAGAGCGCAATGCCGAAAATTTGCTGGTGCTGGTCAATCAACTGATGGATTTTAGAAAGGTAGAGGAAAAAGCCTCTAAATTGCAGAAAACCCGGGGAAATTTGCTGGATTTGGTCCGGGAGGTGTTATTACCTTTTGCCGACGCTGTCGAGAGGAACTTCGTTCAGTGTTCGCTGATATCCAGGCTTAAAAATCCGGAGCTTATTTTTGATGCCGAGATTCTGCGTAAAATCCTGAGTAATCTACTGTCGAATGCGGTGAAACATACTCCCGACTACGGCAGTATCAAAATAAAGCTTTTTGATATACAAAAAGATAATGCCGACTGGATAAGAATCACGGTCAGCGACAGCGGTAAAGGCATTCCCGAAGAAGAATCGGAGAAAATATTCGAACGTTTTTATCGGATCGAAGACCAGGAAACTTTCCGGGCCGCTGGACAATCCGGAACAGGGGTGGGGCTCTTCCTGTGCAGAGAACTGGCTCAGTTGCACGGGGGTATCATTTATGCCGGCAACAATCGCTTGGGCGGGGCCCGTTTTGTGTTGGAAATTCCAGCAGAATTTCCAACAAGTCCGGTTGAAAACTTAGTAAAGACAGAAAATGCAGTTGGTGACAACGTTCTCGACCGGGAGGAGGCAGAGGAGGGGCGCCTTAGAGGAAACAGCTCATCCGCTGTTGTGACTCCATCGAAGCCTCTGTTGTTGATAGTGGAAGATAACAAAGATATGCGTCAGTACCTGGCTTCTGTTTTACGGGAACAGTATAGCTTGTTGGAAGCCGCAGATGGCGAGGAGGGCTGGACGATGGTGCAGCGCAATTTGCCGGATGTAGTTATAAGCGATGTTATGATGCCTCGTATGGACGGCATACAATTGTGTCGCAAAATTAAAACAGAGTTTAAGACATCTCATATACCCGTCATATTATTAACGGCTTTTAGCTCTCCGAACAATGAGATAGAAGGTTTGGAATCGGGAGCCAACGATTATTTGTCCAAGCCTTTTGAAGAACGTCTGCTTAAGGCGAAAATAAAGAATATCCTACAACTTCGCGAACGCATTCACCAAAGTTTTGCCGAGAATATGAGCACCGGCCAGTTGGAAATTGCCGAAAATTCTCCTGATAAATATTTATTGGAAAAAATGATGAAAATAGTTCAGTTGCGCTATTCCGATCCTTTGTTTAATGTAAGTGTTTTTATAGAGGAATTGGGTATTTCCCGCAGTTTACTTCACAAAAAATTACAGTCCCTGGTTGGACAATCGGCCGGACGTTTCATCAGGAATTACAGATTGAACAAAGCTAAAGAAATCATAAGTATTTATCCGGGCATGAATATATCGGAGGTGGCTTATTCTGTGGGATTCAACGATCCAAAGTATTTCACCCGCTGTTTCACCAAACGCTACGGAATGGCTCCCAGTGTTTATTCCTTGAATTTGCATGAAAGCTAAAGCGATTTTGCTATTTGCTTGCCTGTTGTGTTTATCGCATTTTTGCTTTGCGCACATTGTCGTTGATGAAACTGACAGCCCGTTGTCCGAGACGGGTTTTTGTCCGGAATTGCCGGTAGGCTCACAGGATAGTACAGCGTTGCCCGAAAAAACTAAAACGACTGTGGTTTGCAATTCAGGTGTGAGTCGATACAATAACTGGTATTCCTTTGAAAAGCCGGAGGCTTTGTACGCCAGGAAATTTTTGACCAAAAGCATTGCTCCTGTAGCGACGGCAGCGCTTGGGATTGGAATACTCGGAATGAGTGATTTCGAGTTGCAACTGCAGGAAAGCCTGAACTGGAACAAAGACTTGAAAGTACCCATGTATGACGACCAGTTACGTTATGCACCCATAGCCATCGGAGTTATTCTCCCTTTGTTCGGTAAATACCCAAAGCATAAATTCTTGCATCTGATTCCATTGCTGAGCTCTGCCTATTTGCTGGCCGACGGAGTAGTACATCAACTGAAGGCATATACGGCAATAGCACGTCCTAATGGTGCCCGGGAACACGATGCTTTTCCATCGCAGCACAGTTCCATGGCCTTTGTGGCTGCTACGCTACTGCATTATGAATTTGGAGATTACAGTCCATGGATTTCCATTGGAGGTTATACCCTGGCCGGCTGGGTGGCATATGCAAGAGTGGCTCAAAATCACCATTGGACGAGCGATGTGCTCACAGGCGCCGCCATCGGCACGCTCAGCACACACATAGTCTATCTGAGCTACAACTTCCTTTCGGATCTTTTTACCAAAAACAATCTGACAATCTGTCCTTATGCGGTCGAAGGCGGAGGCGGTGTTTATCTGTCTTATTCATTTTAAGCCGAACCCGAAGAGAACAAAAATTCATATAAATATTGATTTGTCTGATTTTTTTTCTACCTTTGCGCGGTTTTTTAGTAAGTATTGTAGGTGGGCAAGCTCGATGCATATAAGATTCCGTTGGACAGCCTGAGCATTGGAACTCATGTTTTTGAATTTCAACTGGATACTCCCTGGTTCGAATTAATGGACGGACCGGATGTGCAAAAAGGCAAAGTGAAAGCCATAGTTCGGGTAATCAACACGGGCCGCTTGTATGATTTACGTTTTGAGCTGACCGGTGTGGTAGAGGTACCCTGCGACAGATGCCTGGACGATGTGACTATAGAAGTGGATCAAAAAAGCCAGCTTTTTGTCAAACTCGGCCCGGGGTTTTACGAAGAAAGCGAAGACATGATCGTTATTCCCGAAAAGGAAGGAGCACTCAACGTTGCATGGTTTCTATACGAATTGATAGTTCTCGGTATACCTATGAGGCATGTGCATGCTCCGGGCAAATGCAACAAGGCAATGATGAGTAAGCTCAAGGAACATCTGACCGGTCCCGGCGACGAAGACGAGATCGAACCGGATTTGCCCGACGGGGAAGAATTTGAAGCCATAGACGACGATCAGGCTTTGGGATCTGACTGGGAAGACTAGAAAATGGAATACAAATAATACTAATTTATAATATATAATATATAATATATACTCAAATGGCACACCCTAAGCGCAAACATTCGAATACCAGAACTGCCAAAAGGAGAACGCATTACAAGGCAACACTTCCCACATTGGCCGTTTGTCCCAATTGTGGCGCCCAGTATATTTTCCATACGGTTTGTGGAGAATGCGGATATTATCGCGGGAAATTGGCAATTGAACAAAAAGAGTCCTGATTGAAGGTTTTTTTCGGGAATGATTTCTTCCCCCGGTAGTGATGCCGCGGCCGAAGATCTGGTATAGCGGATGTCACAATATATATGGTGTTACGTATATAAAGTGAATGTCCGTTTTTTCATTTATATTTTAATATGCATAAATCCGGTTTTGTAAATATTGTCGGGAATCCCAATGTAGGGAAGTCGAGCCTGATGAATGTCCTGGTGGGGGAAAAGATGTCCATTATTACATCCAAAGCTCAAACCACCCGCCACAGGATAATCGGAATTGTCAACGGGCCGGATTATCAGATTGTTTTCTCCGATACCCCCGGCGTTCTGAAGCCTAAATACAAATTACAGGAAAGCATGCTGAATTTTTCTTCGTCGGCTCTGGTAGATGCGGATATACTTTTGTATATGACCGACACCGTCGAGAAGATCGAAAAAAACGAAAGTTTTCTCGAAAAAGTAAAACAGGCAACGGTACCTGTGCTGGCTATAATTAACAAAATAGATCTGAGCAACGAAGAAGCTTTGCAAAAACAAGTTCAAGCTTTGCAGGCTATTTTGCCAAGTGCCGAAGTGATTCCCTTATCGGTGCTGCATAAATTCGGTTTGGACTATTTAATGAAACGTATATTGGCTTTATTGCCCGAATCGCCGCCCTATTTCGGCAAAGATGCCCTGACAGACCGGCCGGCACGTTTTTTCGTGTCGGAAATCATACGCGAAAAAATTCTGCTTTATTATCAACAAGAAATTCCCTATGCCGTAGAGGTGGTAGTGGAAAGTTATAAAGAAGAGAAAGAAAAAATATACATCGCAGCCCTGATTCTTGTTGAGCGTGAATCACAAAAAGGGATTATAATCGGGCATCAGGGCAAAGCCCTGAAAAAATTGGGGACTACGGCTCGCCGGGAGATAGAACGTTTTACGGGGAAAAATGTATTTCTTGAATTGTTTGTTAAGGTCGAAAAAGACTGGCGTACAAACGAGAACAGTTTGAAAAACTTCGGATACATCCAGGATTAATGACAGAAACATGGGAAATATAGTAGCCATAGTAGGCCGTCCCAACGTGGGGAAATCGACTTTGTTTAATCGTTTGGTCGAAAGCCGCCAGGCCATAGTTGACGAAGAAGCCGGCACTACCCGTGACCGGCATTATGGATTTGCCCAATGGAATGATTGTGAGTTTTCGGTCATAGATACCGGCGGCTGGGTAGAAGGCTCGGACGATGTGTTTGAGGAGGCTATCAACAGACAAGTGCAACTGGCCTTAGACGAAGCCGACGTTATTTTGTTTTTGGTTGACGTCGCCCATGGTGTCACCGATCTGGACCAAGAGCTGGCATCCCGCTTACGCCGCCTAAACAAACAACGGCCCGTTTTGCTGGTTGCCAACAAAGCCGACAATTACGAGATCGGCATGAATGCCGCCGAGTTTTATAAACTGGGGCTGGGCGATCCTATTACCGTTTCGGCCGTCAACGGTTCAGGAACCGGCGACTTGCTGGATTTGCTCGTTTCAAAATTCGACAAAACTTCTCCCGTTGAAAAGGAATTGGAAGATTTACCCCGTTTTGCCGTGGTGGGCCGTCCCAATGCCGGAAAATCTTCCCTAATCAATTCTTTTATAGGAGAGGAGAGGCATATTGTGACCGATATTGCCGGCACCACCCGCGATTCGGTGTATACTCGTTTTAATAAATTCGGATTTGATTTTTATCTGGTAGATACCGCCGGAATCCGCAAAAAAAGCAAGGTAACCGAAGATTTGGAATATTATTCGGTGATACGCTCTATACGTTCCATCGAAAGCTCCGATGTTTGTATCTTGATGATTGACGCCACCAGAGGTGTCGAAAGCCAGGATATGAATATTTTTTCCATCATTCAGAAAAACAAAAAGGGCCTGGTGGTTTGCGTCAACAAGTGGGATTTGGTCGAAAACAAAAGCAATGAAACCATCAAAACTTTTGAGAGGGCCATCAAAGAACGTTTTGCTCCTTTTGTGGATTTTCCCATTTTGTTTATTTCGGCCACGACCAGGCAGAGAATATTTAAAGTGCTCGAAACAGCCGATGCTGTGTATAAAACAAGAAAACAACGTATTCCGACCAGTCAGCTTAATGAATACTTTTTGCCTCTGATTGAGAAATTTCCTCCGCCGGCTAATAAGGGTAAATACATTAAAATTAAATACGTAACTCAAATCCAGGGGCCTTATACTCCCAGTTTTGTATTTTTTGCCAACTTGCCTCAATACGTCAAAGAGCCCTACAAACGTTTTCTCGAGAACAAACTCCGTTCCCGCTGGAATTTTACGGGCACTCCCGTGCAGGTGTTTATCCGTCAAAAATAATTTGCATAAATCTATATTCTCATGGAAAAAAAAGAAAATCAACTCAACATTGAATTACCCGAAGAAGTTGCTCAGGGAACTTATTCCAACCTGGCCATTATTTCGCACTCCAGTGCAGAATTTATTTTGGATTTTATCCGCATGATGCCCGGGGTTCCCAAGGCCAAGGTGAAATCTCGTATCATTTTAACTCCCGAACATGCCAAGCGTTTGTTGATGGCTTTGCAGGACAACGTGGTTAAGTACGAAAAGCAATTCGGCCCCATCAAAAACCCTCAGGCAGGCTCTTTGCCTCCACTGGGTTTCAGTACGGGTGAAGCTTAAAAAATCTCTTCAACTTATTTGTATAAAATAAAAAGACTTTCTATCTTTGCAGCCCGTTTTTGAGTAAAAAATGGGCACATATTTAAGGATTAATGATTTAAGACCAAAAGAAGTAGTATGCCAACAATTCAACAATTAGTAAGGAAAGGAAGGGTAAAACTGACCGAAAGCAGCAAAGCGCCTGCTCTGGATTCCTGTCCGCAAAGGCGTGGCGTTTGTGTACGTGTCTATACAACCACACCCAAAAAACCGAATTCTGCAATGCGCAAAGTGGCCAGGGTTCGCCTGACCAACCAGAAAGAGGTAAACTGCTATATACCCGGCGAAGGCCATAACCTGCAGGAGCACTCTATAGTGTTGGTTCGCGGGGGTCGTGTGAAGGATTTACCCGGTGTTCGTTATCACATTGTTCGCGGCACACTCGACACTGCCGGTGTAGACGGTCGTAAACAACGCCGTTCCAAGTACGGAGCCAAAAATCCTAAGGAAACAAGCAAAAAATAAATTAAAGCATCATACATTCATCACCAGTTTTTAGCGTATTGGTAAGTAAGGGAGACTAGTTTTTCCGGGTTGAGTAAATGTTCCGGTGGGAGCGTTGAAGACGAACAGCCAAAACAATAAAACGGTCAATTATTTGAGAAAATGAGAAAAAGCAAACCGAAAAAACGGGTTATCCTCCCGGATCCTGTTTTTAATGACACCAAGGTGACAAAATTTGTCAATCACCTGATGTATGACGGGAAGAAGAATATTTCGTACGAAATTTTCTATTCCGCTTTGAAAACCGTAAAGGCTAAATTGCCTAACGAAGAAAAATCCGCACTCGAAATCTGGAAGACCGCCCTCGACAACATTACTCCTCAAGTCGAGGTAAAATCCCGCCGCGTGGGAGGTGCCACTTTCCAGGTTCCTACAGAGATCCGCCCGGATCGCAAGGAATCCATTTCTATGAAAAATATTATTTTGTATGCCCGCAAACGTGGAGGAAAATCCATGTCCGATAAGCTGGCTGCAGAAATTGTTGATGCTTTCAACAATCAGGGCGGAGCATTCAAGCGTAAGGAAGATATGCACAGAATGGCCGAAGCCAACCGTGCTTTTGCTCACTTCAGGTTTTAATTGATCAGACGATGGTAAAAGCAGACTTCCAGTACACCAGAAATATAGGCATAATGGCCCATATCGATGCGGGAAAGACTACCACTTCGGAGCGTATTCTTTTCTACACCGGGCTTACTCACAAAATGGGTGAGGTGCACGATGGTGCTGCCACTATGGACTGGATGGAGCAGGAGCAGGAACGGGGTATTACCATTACTTCTGCTGCTACTACCACTTTTTGGAACTACAACAACAATAAATATAAGATCAACCTGATTGATACCCCCGGGCACGTAGACTTCACCGTTGAGGTAGAACGCTCTCTTAGAGTACTGGACGGTGCTGTGGCTGTTTTTTGTGCGGTCGGCGGGGTAGAACCCCAATCGGAGACAGTCTGGAGACAGGCCGATAAATATAATGTGCCCCGCGTAGCCTACGTCAACAAGATGGATCGTTCGGGTGCCGATTTCTTTTCGGTGGTTTCTCAATTGCGAACGATACTCAAGGCCAATCCTTGCATTATTCAAATTCCAATTGGGGCAGAAGAAACATTCAAGGGAGTCGTCGACCTGATCAAAATGAAGGCCTTGCTGTGGCACGATGAAACTTTGGGAGCCGAATATTCCGTCGAAGAAATTCCCGCCGGTCTCAGGGCCGAAGCCGAAGAATGGAGGGACAAAATGCTGGAGCAAGTAGCAGAGTACGACGATCGCGTGATGCAGAAATATTTTGACGATCCCTCCACCATCAAAGAAGAGGAAATTCATCAGGCTTTACGCAAGGCCACCCTGATGCAAGCCTTGCAGCCCGTACTCTGCGGCACTTCTTTCAAAAACAAAGGGGTGCAAACACTGTTGGATGCTGTCTGTGCTTATTTGCCCAGTCCCATGGATACCGAGGCCATCGAAGGGAGGGATCCCAACAATCCCGGTAGAGTTTTGTTGAGACATCCCGACGACCGGGAGCCTCTCACCGCCTTGGCGTTCAAAATTGCCACCGATCCCTACGTTGGCCGTTTGTGTTTTGTACGTGTCTATTCCGGTGTGCTCAAGTCGGGCAGTTATGTGCTCAATACCCGGAACAATCGTAAGGAACGCGTGTCGAGGTTGTTCCAGATGCACTCTAATAAACAGAATCCTGTCGATGTTATCGGAGCCGGAGATATCGGAGCTTTGGTAGGTTTCAAGGATATACGCACCGGCGATACCATTTGCGACGAAAATAAACCCATCGTACTGGAATCGATGGATTTCCCCGATCCCGTAATCGGCGTAGCCGTTGAGCCCAAAACTCAAAAAGACCTGGATAAGCTGGGTGCCGGTCTGTCAAAATTAGCAGAAGAAGACCCCACTTTTACCGTTCACACCGATGAACAGTCGGGGCAAACCATCATTAGTGGCATGGGCGAATTGCATCTGGAAATCATTATCGACCGTTTACGTCGCGAATTCAAAGTGGAATGCAATCAAGGACCTCCTCAGGTTTCGTATAAGGAAGCTATTACCCGGGAGGTGCAGCTGCGTGAAGTTTACAAAAAACAAACCGGCGGACGGGGGAAATTTGCCGACATCATTGTTAAAATTGGCCCCAAAGATGCCGATTTTGTTGGCGATCTGCAATTCTCGAGCGAAGTCAAGGGTGGAAACATACCCACCGAATACATACCTTCCATTCAGAAGGGTTTCCAGACAGCTATGCGTAACGGGGTTTTGGCCGGTTATCCGGTAGATAATCTCAAGGTTACCGTATTGGATGGCTCCTTCCACCCGGTAGACTCCGATGCACTCTCGTTTGAGATTTGTGCCATTCAGGCCTTCAGAAATGCCTGTGTTAAGGCTACTCCCGTGTTATTGGAGCCCATTATGAAACTCGAGGTGGTTACACCCGAAGAGAATATGGGCGATGTAATCGCCGACCTCAACAGACGTCGCGGCCAGGTGGGCGGCATGGAATCTAACCGTTCGGGAGCCAGAATCATTAAAGCACAGGTGCCGCTGGCCGAGACTTTCGGTTACGTAACTGCCCTGCGTACCATTACGTCGGGCCGGGCAACCAGCAGTATGGAATTTTCACATTACTCTCCCATGACTTCAATTATGGCCAAAGCCGTACTCAAAGAACGTGCGGGGAGGGAAGATTTAATCATATAAACGGCAGATCAGTGAAAATAGCTCTACGGATCGCCGAAATAAACCATTAATAAAACATTTATGAGCCAGAAAATCAGAATTAAACTCAAATCTTACGATCACAACCTGGTGGACAAATCCGCCGAAAAGATTGTAAAGGCCGTTAAGGCGACGGGAGCTGTGGTAAGCGGCCCCATTCCTTTGCCCACGCACAAAAGGATATTTACCGTGAACCGCTCTACTTTCGTAAACAAAAAATCTCGCGAACAGTTTGAATTGTGTTCTTTCAAGAGACTGATCGACATCTACAATTCAAGTTCAAAAACAGTTGATTCTTTGATGAAACTCGAATTACCCAGCGGCGTTGAGGTGGAAATCAAAGTCTGATAGCGCAAAAATGCATGATTTATATAATTATATAATTTAGAGAAATGCCAGGATTATTAGGAAAAAAAATCGGAATGACATCCGTTTTCAGTGCCGATGGGAAAAACATCCCATGCACTGTGATTGAAGCCGGTCCTTGTGTTGTTACTCAGGTTAAAACCGTAGAAAAAGATGGTTATCGGGCCGTACAGTTGGGTTTTCAGGAAAAAACCGAAAAACATACCAACAAGGCAGAGCAAGGCCATTTTGGAAAAGCCGGGGTAGCACCTCAGAGACATCTGGTGGAATTTAAAGATTTCGGTGACGAAATTAAGTGTGGTGACGTGATCACCTCTGAGTTGTTTGAAGCCGATGAATTTGTTGACGTTGTCGGAACATCCAAAGGTAAAGGATTTCAGGGTGTTGTCAAGCGTCATGGATTCTCGGGTGTGGGTGGAGCCAGCCACGGCCAGCACAACCGTTTACGTGCCCCGGGTTCGTTGGGAGCATCCTCATGGCCTGCCCGCGTTTTCAAGGGTATGCATATGGCCGGACGTACCGGCGGAGAAAGGGTGACCATCGAAAACCTTCAGGTGATCAAAGTTATTCCCGAACACCATCTTGTTTTGGTTAAAGGTTCTGTTCCGGGAGCTAAAGGTTCAATTGTAATAATCTATAAATGATGGAACTGAATGTATATAATATAAAAGGTGAAGACACCGGAAGAAAGGTTGTGTTGAGCGATTCCATTTTTGCTGTTGAACCCAACGATCATGTATTGTATCTGGCGGTTAAACAACATTTGGCTAACAAAAGGCAAGGAACGCACAAAACCAAGGGACGTAGTGAGATTACAGGTTCCGGCAGAAAACTTGGTCGTCAGAAGGGTGGCGGCAGTGCACGCCGCGGAGATATCAAATCGCCGATTATGGTTGGTGGAGGCAGAGCATTTGGCCCTCAGCCCCGTGATTACAGTTTTAAATTGAACAAAAAAGTGAAGTCGCTGGCTCGAAAATCGGCCTTGACCTACAAGATGCGCGACAACGCCATTGTGGTGGTCGAAGATTTCCAGTTTGAGAAAGCCAAGACCAGAGATTTTGTATCAATCATGCAAAATTTGCATCTTCCTGAAAAAAAGGTAGTTTTTGTATTGTCGGAAGCAAATAAAAACGTATATTTGTCGGCTCGTAATTTGCCGAAAGTGCAAGTTGTAATGTTTTCTGAATTAGATACTTATAAAATACTTGACGCAAAAACACTGGTGCTGATGGAAGGTTCGTTGGCCGGAATTGAACAAACTTTTAACGCATAAGGAGAAAAACAATGGGAATTATAATTAAGCCTATCGTTACCGAAAAGATGACGATGATTACGGAAAAGTTAAATCGTTACGGATTCCGTGTACTCCCGGAAGCGAATAAAATTGAAATTGCCAAGGCGGTCGAAAAGATGTACAATGTTACTGTGGTTAGTGTTAACACCAGCAACTACAGAGGCAAAAACACCAGTCGCTATACCAGAGGCGGAGTAATAAAGGGCAAAACGGCGGCCTACAAAAAAGCCATAGTTACCTTGAAAGAAGGTGATGTGATTGATTTTTACAGCAATTTATAAAATAAGATGGCAGTACGAAAATTAAAGCCCACAACACCCGGGCAAAGACATAAGATTATCGGTGCGTTCGATACCATAACTGCTAGTGCACCGGAAAAATCTCTTGTATTCGGTCTGACTAAATCGGGCGGACGCAATAACGCGGGGAAAATGACTATGCGCTATATCGGAGGCGGTCATAAAAGAAGACTCCGTGTTATCGATTTCAAGAGAAATAAAGATGGCGTTCCTGCAACAGTGAAAACCATTGAGTACGATCCCAACCGTTCGGCACGCATAGCATTGCTTTATTATGCCGACGGTGAGAAAAGATACATTATAGCTCCCAACGGACTTGAAGTCGGGATGACCATTATGTCGGGAGATAATGCAGCTCCGGAAATCGGAAATGCCCTGGCACTGAAAAATATTCCTGTGGGGACCGTTATTCACAATATCGAGCTTCGTCCCGGACAAGGTGCTAAGATGGTACGTTCCGCCGGTGCTTTTGCGCAATTGGTTTCCAAAGAAGACAATTACGTAGGTATTCGTATGCCATCGGGAGAAATCCGCAGGGTGTTAGATTCTTGCAAAGCCACAGTTGGCAGTGTCGGCAATTCAGACCACAGCCTGGAGCGCTCCGGTAAAGCCGGCCGTTCGAGGTGGCTGGGTCGTCGTCCCAGAACCCGTGGTGTAGCTATGAACCCGGTTGATCACCCCATGGGTGGTGGCGAAGGCCGCGCTTCCGGTGGGCATCCAAGATCGCGCAAAGGTTTGTTGGCTAAGGGTCTTAGAACAAGATATCCTAAGAAACATTCAAGCAAGTACATTGTAGAAAGAAGGAAAAAATAATAGGATAAAGTAGGAAATATTATGAGTCGTTCATTAAAAAAGGGACCGTATATCAATGTAAAACTTGAAAACAAAGTTTTAGCCATGAATGAATCCGGCAAAAAATCGGTGATCAAGACCTGGGCCAGAGCCTCTATGATTTCTCCGGATTTTGTGGGACATACCATAGCGGTTCACAATGGAAATAAGTTCATACCGGTGTATATCACCGAAAACATGGTCGGACACAAGTTGGGAGAATTCTCTCCGACTCGTACGTTCAGAGGCCACAGTGGAAATAGAAAAAAATAAAAACAGATAGAGACAATGGGTGCAAGAAAAAGAATAGCAGCAGACGCAAGGAAAGAAGCCTTGAAGACGATGTATTTTGCCAAATTGAACGGTGTTCCTACGTCGCCTCGCAAAATGCGTCTGGTTGCCGATATGATACGCGGCAAAGAAGTATTCCTGGCCCTGGGCATACTGAAGTTTTCGTCTAAGGAAGCTGCCGGCCGCATGGAAAAATTGCTTCGTTCCGCCATCTCCAATTGGGAACAGAAAAACGAGCGCAAGGCCGAAGCAGGTGAGTTGTATGTCAGCGAGGTTAAAGTTGACTCTGCCACTATGTTGAAAAGGCTGCGTCCCGCTCCCCAGGGTAGAGGGTATCGCATACGCAAGCGCTCCAATCATGTAAGCCTGAGTATTAACACGATAAGTAAAAACGAACAAAACATAAAGTCAGATGGGACAGAAAGTAAATCCGATAAGTAACCGTTTAGGTATCATCAGAGGTTGGGATTCTAACTGGTATGGTGGTGATAGTTATGGAGATTCTTTGTTGGAAGACAGCAAGATTCGTAAGTATCTGAATGTCCGTCTGGCCAAAGCGAGTGTTTCCCGCATTGTAATTGAACGTACACTCAAATTGGTTACCATTACCGTTTGTACTGCCCGTCCGGGTATCATTATCGGTAAGGGTGGTCAGGAAGTGGATAAATTGAAAGAAGAATTAAAAAAGATCACCGACAAGGATGTTCAAATCAATATCTTTGAGATCAAACGCCCCGAAATGGACGCTGTTATTGTGGCTAATAATATTGCACGACAGATAGAAGGAAAAATGGCTTATCGCCGTGCCGTAAAAATGGCCATTGCCTCCACCATGCGTATGGGAGCCGAAGGCATCAAAGTACAGGTGTCAGGCCGCTTGAACGGAGCAGAAATGGCACGTTCCGAAATGTATAAAGAAGGACGTACGCCCCTGCATACTTTCAGAGCCGACATCGATTATGCCCTGGCAGAAGCTCTGACCAAAGTTGGTCTGATAGGTATAAAAGTTTGGATCTGCAGAGGTGAAATTTACGGTAAAGTAGATTTGGCTCCCCAGTTCGGTACTACTCAGGGTAGTGGCAGAGGCGAAAGGTCTTTTGCCGGCGAGCGTCGTGAAGACCGGAAAGGTGGCTTCCGCAAGAAGAGAAACAGCAATAGATAATATTATAATCGCGAAACAATGTTACAGCCTAAAAGAACGAAATTCAGAAGACAACAAAAGGGCCGCATGAAAGGGAATGCCCAACGCGGCAATCAATTGGCCTTTGGTTCTTTTGGAATAAAGACTCTGGAAAACAAGTGGATTACCGGCCAGCAGATTGAATCTGCCCGTGTCGCTGTAACCCGTTATATGCAACGTCAGGGTCAGATATGGATCCGGATTTTCCCGGATAAACCTTTTACCAAGAAGCCCGCCGAAGTCCGTATGGGAAAAGGAAAAGGAGCTCCCGAAGGTTTTGTTGCCCCGGTAACTCCGGGCAGGATACTTATAGAGGTAGAAGGCGTACCTTACGATGTTGCCAAAGAAGCATTGCGTCTGGCAGCCCAAAAGTTGCCTGTTACGACTAAGTTTGTCGTCAGACGTGATTATGATCAAAATCAAAATGTATAAGACCTATGAAAGCTAAAGAAGTCAGAGAATTGACCACTAAGGAAATAATGGAGCGGGTCGACGCAGAAGTCGATCGTTTGAACACCTTGACGCTTCAGCACAGCATTTCTCCTCTGGACAATCCTGTTCAGATAAAAGAAAGTCGTAGGTTGATTGCACGGCTGAGAACCATTTTAGTTGAACGCAATAAAGAAAATAACTAATACATAGCCTGATGGAAACCAGAAATTTAAGAAAAGAGAGATACGGTGTTGTCATCGGCAACAAAGCAGATAAATCCATCACCGTTGTGAGTAAGTTTAAGGAGAAGCATCCGATTTACAGAAAATTCGTCAGCAAGACAAAAAAGTATTATGCCCACGACGAAAAGAACGAATGTAACATCGGTGATACTGTAAGGATTATGGAAACCCGTCCCTTGAGTAAAACCAAGAGATGGAGATTAGTTGAAATCATCGAAAGAGCTAAATAATCATGATACAAGCAGAAAGCAGGCTCAATGTGGCCGATAACAGTGGTGCAAAAGAGGTGTTGTGTATCCGCGTGCTGGGAGGCACCGGGAGACGTTATGCCTCGGTGGGAGATATTATCGTGGTAGCGGTAAAGAATGTGATTCCCTCCAGTGAAATTAAGAAAGGTGTTGTATCCAGGGCCGTAATAGTTCGTACCAAAAAGGAGATAAAAAGAGCCGACGGTTCTTACATCCGTTTTGACGACAACGCTTGTGTGATGTTGACCAATGCCGGCGAGTTGCGTGGAAGCCGTATTTTTGGCCCGGTTGCTAGGGAGCTTCGTAATACCAATATGAAGATAGTTTCTTTGGCTCCCGAAGTACTTTAATTGTATAGAAATACCAGTTATAATGACAAAGTTACATATCAAAAAAGGCGACACAGTATATGTGAATGCAGGCGAAGATAAGGGTAAAACAGGTCGCGTGCTCGAAGTGGACGTACAAAAAAGACGAGCCATCGTCGAAGGGGTCAATTTTGTATCCAGGCACACTAAGCCTAATGCAAAAAGCCCTCAGGGAGGCATACTTAAAAAAGAGGCCCCCGTTCACATTTCCAATTTAAATCCCTTGGATCCTAAATCGGGTAAGCCTACTCGCATTGGTCGTGTCAGGAACGAAAAAGGGAAATTAGTCAGAATATCCAAAAAATCAGGGGAGGAAATTAAGTAATGAATACAGCTAACCTCAAGAAAGAATATCAAGAACGCATTATTCCTGCTTTAACAAAGGAATTTGGCTACACCTCAGTGATGCAGGTCCCCAAATTAGAAAAAATAGTTATTAACCAAGGTTTGGGTAAGGCTGTAGCAGACAGAAAGATTATTGAAACTGCCATAGCCGAGTTAACCGCCATTACCGGACAGAAAGCTGTTGTTACCACGTCCAAAAAAGACATATCAAACTTTAAGCTTCGTAAGAAAATGCCCATCGGAGCGATGGTTACTCTGCGTCGCGACAAGATGTACGAATTTTTGGAACGCCTTGTTCGCGTAGCTTTGCCCCGTATCAGAGACTTCAAGGGAATCGAAAGCAAATTGGACGGACATGGTAATTACACATTGGGAGTTCAGGAGCAGATTATCTTTCCTGAAATCAACATTGACAATATTACCCACTTGGCAGGCATGAATATCACCATGGTAACCAGCGCCAAAACCGACGAAGAAGGCTATGCCTTGCTAAGGGAATTTGGCTTGCCTTTCAAAAACATAAATAATTAAGATAAAATAGCAGTATGTCAAAAGAATCAATGAAAGCCCGCGAGGTAAACCGAGCAAAACTTATTGCCAAGTACGCCGAAAAAAGAGCCAGACTCAAAGCTGAGGGTAACTACGAAGCATTACAGGATTTACCTAAAAATTCCTGCCCGGTACGCATACACAACCGTTGCAAAATTACCGGCAGACCTAAAGGTTACATGCGTCAGTTTGGGATCTCGCGTATTCAATTCCGCGAAATGGCTTCACAAGGTTTGATACCCGGTGTTCGTAAAGCCAGCTGGTAAACATTCAAATTATATAATTAAATATTGTCCGGGGAGTCCGGATTAATTTAAACCAACATTATGACAGATCCTATCGCAGATTATTTGACAAGATTACGGAATGCTATCAGTGCCAATCATAGGGTAGTCGAAATTCCCGCGTCTAATTTGAAAAAGGAGATCACCAAAATCCTTTTACAAAAGGGTTATATTCTGAACTATAAGTTCGTAGAAGATGGTCCCCAGGGTAGTATTAAAATTGCCTTAAAATACGACCCTCTGAGTAAACAAAATGCCATTAAAAAACTGATTCGTGTATCTACTCCCGGTCTCCGCAAATATGTAGGCCATCGCGAGATTCCCCGCGTACTGAACGGTTTGGGCATTGCTGTTATTTCAACCTCCCGGGGTGTGATGACCGACAAGGAAGCCAAGGAGTTAAAACTTGGCGGTGAAGTATTATGTTACGTTTATTAATCGCAGGAGGAGAATAATATGTCAAGAATTGGAAAATTGCCGATAGTCATTCCCTCCAAGGTAAGCGTAGAGGTTGACAAGAATAACGTGGTTACTGTAAAAGGACCTAAAGGTGAATTGCAACAGGCTTTGACCGGAGGCATCACCGCAGAGGTAAAAGATAATCACGTATATGTTTCCCGTCCCACCGACGGTAAAGAACACCGTTCCCTGCATGGCCTGTATCGTGCTCTTATTCACAACATGGTGGTAGGAGTGTCCGAGGGTTTTCGCAGTGTACAGGAGTTGGTAGGTGTGGGTTATCGTGCCAGTAACGATGGCCAATTACTTAAATTGGCTCTTGGTTATACACACGAAATTTACTTGCTTTTGCCGGATGAGGTGAAGGTAGAAACCAAGTCGGAACGTAACAAGAATCCGCTGATTATGCTTGAATCCTGCGATAAACAATTGCTTGGACAGATTTGTGCCAAGATACGCTCTTTCCGTAAACCCGAACCCTACAAGGGCAAAGGTATCCGCTTCCAGGGTGAGGAGGTTCGCAGAAAGGCCGGTAAGTCTGCTGTCAAGAAATAATCGTATAAAACACTACCAGATATGACAACTAAAGAATTAAGAAGAATCAAAATAAAGCAACGGGTACGTTCTAAGAGCTTCGGTACCGCCGCAAGCCCCCGTATGACCGTTTTCAGAAGCAACAAGCAGATTTACGTGCAATTTATAGACGATAGAGAAGGGAAAACCTTGGCCTCTGCTTCATCTTTGAAGCTCGAAACAAAAACCGGCAAAAGGGAACAGGCTGCAAAAGTGGGTGAAATGGCCGCCAAGAATGCTATTGAAGCAGGTATCACTACAGTGGTTTTTGACCGCAACGGCTATCTCTATCACGGAAGAATTAAAGAATTGGCTGATGCCGCTCGTAAAGGCGGTCTTAAATTTTAACATCATGGCAGGACAATTGAATAGAGTTAAGACAACTAATGATTTAGAGTTGAAAGACAAATTGGTAGCCATTAATCGGGTAACCAAGGTTACCAAGGGTGGACGTGCCTTTAGCTTTTCTGCCGTTGTGGTAGTAGGCAACGAGGACGGCATAGTGGGCTACGGCCTGGGTAAGGCCGGCGAAGTAACAGCCGCTATTTCCAAAGGAGCTGAAGCAGCCAAGAAAAACTTGATCAAAATACCTGTACACAAAGGCACTATTCCTCACGAACAGTCTGCCAAGTACAGTGGTGCCAAGGTCCTTATCAAACCCGCTACACCGGGGACCGGAGTCAACGCCGGTAGCGCCATGCGTGCCGTGCTCGAAAGTGCCGGCGTTACCGATGTGGTAGCAAAATCGCTGGGCTCATCTAATCCTCACAATATGGTTAAAGCTACTATTAAAGCTCTGAGTGAATTGCGTGACGCTTATATGGTTTCGCAAAACAGGGGTATTTCAGTTGAACGTGTATTTAAAGGATAAGGAGGAAAACATCATGTCGGTTATAAAGATCAAACAAGTTAAAAGTCGTATTGGCGCACCTAAAGATCAAAAGAGAACCCTGGATGCTCTTGGATTGAAAAAACTCAACAGTGTGGTAGAACACGAGGAGAATGCAGCTATCCTTGGCATGGTCAATAAAGTAAAACACTTAGTGAAAATCGTTGAATAATAATACAAGCATGAATCTAAATAATCTCAAACCGGCACCAGGCTCGGTAAAAACTCGTAAACGTATTGGACGCGGTCCGGGATCGGGTCTGGGCGGTACTTCGACCAGAGGTCATAAAGGAGCAAAATCGCGCTCGGGTTATTCCAAAAGGCGTGGTTTTGAAGGAGGACAGATGCCTTTACAACGGCGTTTGCCCAAATTTGGTTTTACCAACATCAACCGTGTTGAGTATAAAGCCATCAATCTGGATATTTTACAAACTTTGGCCGAAAGCAAATCTTATAAGGTAATCAACAGAGATGTTTTAGTGCAAGCCGGTTTTATTTCTGCCTCGCAAAAGGTTAAGATACTGGCTAAAGGCAGTTTGAGTGCCAACTTGCATGTTGTTGCCGATGCTTTTTCGGCTGCTGCTGTTAAGGCTATTGAGGCCGCCGGAGGCAAGGCACAATTGGTCAGTGAGTTTACAGCTCCTCCTCAAAAAGAAGAAAATAAAGCGATTGAAGAATAATAAACACACAATCGAATGAAACTGATAGAAACCCTAAAGAATATCTGGAAGATAGAAGAGCTCAAAAGCCGTTTACTGACCACTCTTTTGTTGGTGGTGGTTTTCCGCTTCGGCTCTTTTGTGGTGCTTCCGGGTATCGATCCTCAGATGTTAACCGGTTTACATGCTCAGACCCGCGAAGGTTTGATGTCCTTGCTGGATATGTTTACCGGGGGCGCTTTTTCGAACGCTTCAGTATTTGGTCTGGGTATCATGCCTTACATTTCCGCATCCATTGTGATACAGTTGCTGAGTATAGCTGTTCCCTATTTCCAGAAGTTGCAACGCGAAGGAGAAAGCGGCCGCCGCAAAATGAATCAATACACCCGTTATCTGACGGTAGCTATCCTTTTGCTTCAAGGTCCGGCTTTTTTGGTCAATCTCTCTGCCAACGGAGTACCTCTTCCTTCCGGGCTTTGGTTCCGTATGTCGTCGGTAATCCTGCTGGCCTCGGGTAGTATGTTTACCCTCTGGTTAGGCGAACGCATCACCGACAAAGGAATCGGTAACGGTGTTTCCATGATCATTTTGATTGGTATTATTGCCCGTTTGCCTCAATCTCTGTTTCAGGAGTTTGTTTCCCGTCTATCGGCTAACTCGGGGGGATTGGTCATGTTCCTCGGTGAATTGCTGCTTTTGCTGGCAGTTACCGTATTTGCGATACTTTTGGTGCAGGGAACCAGAAAAATTCCCGTTCAATACGCCAAAAGAATCGTAGGGAACAAGCAATACGGAGGAGCCCGTCAGTATATTCCACTCAAAGTGAATGCTGCCGGAGTTATGCCAATTATCTTTGCTCAGGCAATTATGTTTATACCCGCCACTGTGATTCAATTCTCAAAAGCCGGTGCCACCAGTGCTTTTGCCATTGCTTTCAGTGATATCACAGGCTTTTGGTATAATTTTATTTACGCCATACTCATTATATTGTTTACCTGGTTCTACACTGCCATAACCATTAATCCGGTTCAAATGGCAGAAGATATGAAGCGTAACGGTGGCTTTATCCCAGGAGTTAAACCCGGCAAGAGAACAGCCGACTATCTGGACGAAATTATGTCCAGAATCACCTTCCCCGGCTCCTTGTTCTTAGCTTTTATTGCTATTATGCCCGCTTTTGCCAAGTTTTTCGGCGTCAGTTCCGGCTTTTCGCAATTCTTTGGCGGAACCTCTTTGCTGATTTTGGTGGGCGTTGTGCTGGATACTTTGCAGCAAATAGAAAGTCACCTCTTGATGAGGCATTACGACGGATTGTTGAAGTCCGGCCGCATCAAAGGACGCACCGGAAGTATAGCTGCTTATTAAAGCCGGGCAATGATTTATTTGAAGACAGAAGAAGAAATAGACTATCTTAGAGAAAGTAGTCAAATAGTGGCCAAGGCGTTGGCCGAAGTAGCAAAACATATTCAACCCGGAGTTACTACCAAGTACCTGGATCAGGTAGGAGAGGAGTATATCCGTTCTTGCGGAGCAGTCCCTTCCTTTCTCCATTACAATGGTTATCCCGCTTCGCTTTGTATTTCCGTTAACGAAGAGGTGGTGCACGGAATACCCTCGGTTCAAAGAGTTTTGCACGAAGGAGATATAGTTTCGGTAGATTGTGGCGCCTACAAAAACGGATTTCACGGTGATTCAGCCTATACCTTTTGTGTGGGAGAAGTAAACGAGGAATTGCGGGCACTGATGAGAACAACCAAAGAAGCCCTGTATTTGGGCATAGAGCAGGCTGTTGACGGCAGCAGGCTGGGGAACATCGGTCACGCTATCCAACAACATTGCCAGGCCAGAGGCTATACCGTTGTTCGCGAAATGGTGGGACACGGTATCGGGCGTAATTTACACGAAGGGCCGGAGGTGTCGAACGTAGGCAAAAGAGGAGCAGGTCCCCTCTTAAGAACAGGGATGGTTATTGCCATTGAGCCTATGATCAATATGGGCAGGCGTAATATAGTTATCGAAAACGACGGCTGGACAGTTCGTACTGCAGACCGTAAACCATCGGCTCATTTTGAGCATACGGTTGTTGTGCGCGAGGGGAAAGCCGAAATATTGTCTTCGTTTGATTACATCAAAGAAGTTATTGGAGAACGTTTCATTTAAATTGAAAATATCATTTATGGCAAAACAAGCTGCAATAGAACAGGACGGAACCATAGTCGAAGCATTGTCGAATGCAATGTTCCGGGTAGAATTGGAAAACGGCCACGAAATTACGGCACATATTTCGGGAAAGATGCGGATGCACTACATACGTATTTTACCCGGAGACAAGGTCAGGGTGGAAATGTCCCCCTACGATTTATCAAAAGGAAGGATTTCATTTAGATACAAATAAAATATTATAAAAATGAGAGTAAGAGCATCAGTCAAGAAACGTAGTGCCGATTGCAAGATTGTACGCAGAAAAGGCCGTTTATACGTAATAAACAAAAAGAATCCTAAGTTTAAACAACGTCAGGGATAGTAGGTTGTAATTCAAACTTTTAATATAATAACAGATTAAGTATGGCTATAAGAATCGTTGGTGTAGACTTGCCGCAAAACAAAAGGGGTGAAATTGCGTTGACCTATATTTTCGGGATAGGGCGCAGTAGTGCTCAGAAAATACTGGCGGAAGCCGGTGTGGACAAAGACATTAAAGTCAAAGACTGGACTGATGACCAGGCCGGTGCGATTCGCGAAATTATCGGTCATTCCTATAAGGTTGAAGGTGATTTACGCTCCGAAGTGCAATTGAACATCAAACGTTTAATGGACATTGGTTGTTACCGGGGAATCCGTCATCGTATCGGTCTACCCGTACGCGGACAGAGCACCAAAAACAATGCCCGTACACGTAAAGGCAAGAAAAAGACGGTAGCAAACAAGAAGAAAGCGGCTAAGTGATAAATTTAAATCAAATCAATAAACAATGGCAAAAAAGACAGTTGCAGCTAAAAAAAGAGTCGTCAAAGTTGACGCTGTAGGACAAGCGCACATCCATTCTTCTTTCAACAACATCATTGTATCCCTGGCCAATGGCAACGGACAGATCATATCCTGGTCTTCTGCCGGCAAGATGGGATTCAGAGGTTCGAAGAAAAATACCCCTTACGCAGCCCAAATGGCTGCTCAGGATTGTGCCAAAGTCGCATATGATCTTGGCTTGAGAAAGGTCAAGGCATATGTCAAAGGACCCGGAAACGGAAGAGAGTCTGCCGTACGTACCATTCACGGAGCAGGCATCGAAGTTACAGAGATAATCGATGTAACACCATTGCCCCACAATGGTTGTCGTCCTCCGAAGAAAAGAAGAGTATAAATCTATTAATGACTTAAACAATGGCAAGATATATTGGTCCGAAATCAAAAATTGCACGCAAATTTGGGGAACCCATTTTTGGCCCCGACAAGGTATTAAGCAAAAAAAATTACCCTCCGGGTATGCACGGCAGCAATCGTCGCAGGAAAACCTCAGAATACGGGATACAGCTACGTGAAAAACAAAAAACAAAATACACTTACGGTGTATTGGAAAGACAATTTCGCAAGACCTTTGAAAGGGCTGCACGCTCTAAAGGGATTACCGGCGAAGTGTTGCTCCAGTTGCTGGAATCGAGGCTCGATAACCTGGTGTATCGTCTGGGACTGGCTCCCACTCGCGATGCTGCCCGCCAGCTGGTTGTACACCGCCACATTGTTGTGGACGGCAAGGTGGTAAATATACCTTCCGCTACCATAAAACCCGGCCAGGTGGTTGGTGTGCGCGAACGCTCCAAAGCCCTGGAAGTAATTGATAATGCCCTTTCCGGTTTTAACCACAGCAAATATCCCTGGTTGGAATTTGATGCTGCTTCTAAATCCGGAAAATATCTGCATGTTCCCGAAAGAGCAGATATACCCGAAAACATCAAAGAACAACTCATTGTTGAATTGTACTCTAAATAAAACACCGTAATTATGGCTATATTAGCATTTCAAAAACCTGAAAAGGTGATTATGTTGGAAGCGGACGAACAATTTGGAAAATTCGAATTTCGTCCTCTTGAGCCCGGTTTCGGGATTACGATCGGCAATTCCCTGAGGCGGATATTGCTCTCATCTCTAGAAGGTTATGCCATCAATTCGGTGCGTATAGACGGTGTGGATCACGAATTTGCAAGTATACCGGGTGTTTTGGATGATATGACCAACATTATTCTGAACCTCAAGCAAATACGTTTTAAACAAATCATAGAAGATACTGACTTTGAAAAAGTCAGCTTGACGGTCAGTGGTTTGCAGGAACTTAAAGCCGGAGATTTGGGTAAAGCATTTACCGCTTTCGAAGTTCTCAATCCGGATTTGAAAATCTGTTCCATGGAAAAAAGCGTCAGCTTCAATATGGAGCTTACTGTAAACAAGGGACGCGGTTACGTTCCGGCAGAAGAACAGGAATTGGGCGAAGTGGATGTGAATGTCATTGCCATCGACTCCATTTACACACCCATCAAAAACGTAAAATATTCCGTCGAAAACTATCGTGTTGAACAAAAAACCGACTACGAGAAACTGGTGCTGGAAATCGCCACCGATGGTTCCATTCATCCCAAAGACGCTTTGAAGGAAGCCGCCAAAATATTGATCTATCATTTTATGCTCTTTTCGGAAGAAAAAATCACCTTAGACGTGAGTGAATCCGATGGCGGAGAAGAATTTGACGAGGAAGTACTACGTATGCGTCAGCTGCTCAAGACTAAACTGGTAGATTTGGATCTGTCGGTACGTGCGCTCAATTGCCTGAAGGCAGCCAACGTCGAGACATTGGGGCATCTGGTTACTTTCAACAAAACCGACTTACTGAAATTCCGTAATTTCGGCAAGAAATCTTTGACAGAACTGGAAGACTTGTTGTCAAAGATGGATTTGTCTTTTGCCATGGACATTTCCAAGTATAAATTAGAAAAAGAGTAAAATAATGAGACACAATAAGAAATTAAATCACCTGAGTCGTAAGACAGCGCATCGCAAATCGATGTTGTCTAATATGGCAACATCTTTGATTATGCACAAACGGATTTTCACAACCACAGCCAAAGCGAAAGCTTTGAGAAGAGAAATAGAACCTATAATAACCCTCTCCAAAGAAGATACCACGGCTTCCAGAAGGTTGGCTTTTAAGTTTTTGCAAGATAAGAGAGCCGTCACTGAATTGTTTCAGGTAGTTGCTCAGAAAGTGGCCGACAGACCCGGCGGCTACACACGCATTATCAAAACCGGCTATCGCCTGGGCGACAATGCTCAGATGTGTTTCATCGAATTGGTTGACTTCAACGAGAGCATGCTCAAAACCAAAGTGGACAGAAAAGCGCGTACCCGCCGCTCTTCAAAAAAGAAGAGTGAAGAAAAAGCAGGGGCCACCGAAGTGAAAACAGAAAAGATCGAATCCAAGGTTGCTGAACCAAAGGCTAAAGCAGCTGAGGCTGTTGAATCTAAGACTGCCGAACCAGAAGCTGAAACCGTTGAGGCTGCTGAGTCCAAAACTACCGAGCCAGAAGCTGAAGAAGCTACCGAATCTACTGAAACTACTGAATCCAAGGTGGCAGAACCAAAGGCTAAGGCAGTCAAAGCTACTGAATCCGATGCCGTTGAACCAAAAGCTGAAGCCGTCGAATCTCCTGCTGATTCGAAAGCCAAAACAGCCGAAGCTCCCGCTGAACCTACAGAAGGCAAAACTGAGGAACAAGCAGCACAGGAAGACGAGTCCAAACAGGAATAATTTAACTCCAACCATAACAGTTTGAGTCAATACCAAAAGCCGTTTCAATTTTGAAGCGGCTTTTTTTTGAGTTTTTCAATCATAACTTTTACACCTTCAGTAGTTTATCTTTATTTGCATATCTTAGATTGATTTATGTGGCGCATTTGTCCTAAAGTGTTAAGTTTGTTCATTTCTAAAGCGATTATAATTTTATTATGAGAAGGATGATGAGTTTTGTCGTGCTTATTTCTCTTATATTCACGGCAACTGCAAAGACTAACCCCAATCCTGTGCCTGAACAGGTGATGGAAGAGGTATATCATAAAGTAAAAACCCCTCATAAGTACGGTTTGGTACTGGCTCCCGGCGACAATTTCCATAAAATGGATTGTCCTACAGTGTATCGTAAGGGTAAGAAATGGTATATGACCTACCTGGTTTACGACGGAAAGGGCGGGAGAGACGGGCGCGGCTACGAAACCTGGTTGGCCGAAAGCAACGATTTATTGAACTGGAAAACCCTGGGACGCATCCTCTCTTTTCAGGAGAACACTTGGGACAGTAATCAACGCGGTGGCTACATGGCTTTGCAGGACATGGAATGGGGAGGCTCCTATAAAATAGGAAAATACCGGGGGAAGAACTGGATCACTTACATCGGAGGCAATTCTCCCGGTTACGAGCTGGGCACCTTGCAAATTGGATTGGCTTATACCGAGAGAGATATAAGTACCGCCCACGAGTGGAAAACTTTTCCGCAACCTCTGATGTCTCCCAAAGACGAAGACGCCCAGTGGTTTGAAACAATCACGCAATACAAAAGTTTGGTTTATCGCGATAAAAAGAAAAGTCTGGGAGCCCGCTTTATGATGTTTTATAACGCAGCAGGCTATCATCCCCAAACCAATGTTAAAGCCGAACGTATCGGTATAGCTTTATCCAACGATATGCTCCATTGGGAGCGTTATCCGGGCAATCCGGTTTTCGGTAATGAGGATGGCATGATTACAGGAGATGCCCACATCCAGAAAATGGGCGATCTCTATGTGATGTTTTATTTTGGTGCTTTTTGGAAAGACAGGCCTTATAAGGCTTTCAATACTTTTGCCTGTTCCTACGATTTGATCAACTGGACAGAATGGCAGGGACCCGATCTGATAATACCCTCCGAAGATTACGATGACTTATTCGCGCACAAATCTTTTTTAATCGAATACCAAGGGACGGTATATCATTTTTATTGTGCGGTAAATAAAGACGAGCAGCGGGGTATTGCCGTGGCAACGTCCAGACCTGTGGGACGTTCGGACATTCATTTTCCCGAGCCGGAATAAGTCCCCCGAACCCCAGCCACCCGAGCCCGAATAGCACCCAATCTCGAATAAGTCCTCCGAGCCCAAAGAAGTCAAAAAAATCAGGGTTCAGCCTTGAGTAATCCCATTTTCCCGTCTTCGGTCAGCAAGACGGCGTCGAAACTCATTTTTCTGCAGCTCGCATTGTTATAAAAAAGCACCTGGGCTTTGCCTGTGCTGTCGGTTGTGAGCGACGGATTCCAGTACAAAGTGCGCCTGTGGTCCTGTGGATCACTCATCAGGACGCGATCGTATTTGGGGTGGAAAAATTCCTTTACCCGGCTGTAGCCCTGCAAAGTGGTTTTACGGATGCCCAAGGGGTCGATATTGCGACGGCGGTCTTTGTAGCGGTAGAGATGCACATAAACCCGGCTTTTCATAGTGGCCACTGCTTCGGGGCTTTCGTAGAAAAGGTTGGGAGTGTTGGATTCCACTATGGCAATATTTTCGACTTCGTCCACATAAGGCATTTCCTCGGAATTCATACCTATGGTGTATAAATCTTCGAGGACAAAAACGACATCCTTGCCTTTGTATTGCATAACATCCTCCATGGAGTCGCTGGAAGAGCTGTATTTTTGGCCTAACCAAAAATAGGGATTGATCTGGGTCAGAAAGATGGGAATGCTCGAGTATTCATTTTCGGCTCGATCCCGGATTACATCTACTTCCCTTTCGACGGCGTATATTACGCTGGCCTCTCCGGTAGTAAGCTGCTCGGATCGTCTCCTTTTTATTTCTGCCTGCGGCAATAAGACTTCTCCCGGCAGTACAGTGATTTTGGAACTGTCTATGACACTTGGCAGTCTGCCGGCGACTGTCTTTTTAGGAAATCGCAATCGTTCATAAACGGGAGCTTCACGCTCGTAATAAGCAAAAGATTTTGGTGCAGGGCTGAATAGCCTGTCCAGCACTATACGGTGGTTTTTGCGTTTTTCCCCATCCGTGATTTGTAGCGAAAGCTTCCAGGTATCCACAAAATCAAACAGGAAATTAAAGGTTCCCGCCGAATCGGTCAGGCAATTTCCGTAATAGGCTGAGCTGTCGGAAGTCATCCAGATGGTTACCCGAATGTCTTTTCTGGGTTTTTTCAATAGCTGGGAAATAATCTCACCCTGTAATACGATACCTTCTTCTATAGGATGTTTGGCTTCGAACGGTTTACTTCCCGCCATTATTTCCCAGTCGTAGCGTCTCCAGCCCTGAACCAGCATCAGTAAATCGAGAGCCTTGCTTCGTCTCAGATCTTCTTTTTCAAAATACCAGGCAGGATTGTGGATATAACCCTTGAGTTCGGAAGAAAGCAATAAATCGCTGTATATATTGCTCAAGGGCGCATTCTTCAGGTTTTCGGCGGCGTCGCGTACCGACAACACCAGGGAGGTGCCGGCCGGCAGCGTTTTGACCGTATTGCTGTCCGTCAGCCGGGAGTTCCGGGCGGTTTCCACTTCCACTTCGAGCCTGACCGGACGAAAAATATCCGGATTCTCGTTCAGTTGTTTTATGGAAATGTTGTACTGTAAGGGGTCGTAAAACGGATTCCTGACAAAAGCCAAGCGTTCGGCCAGAATTTCTCCTTTTCGGTTGAAAAGTGTGATTTGTTGCACACCCGAGGGCAATGCTTGTATGGGTATCTGGAGAATTTGTTCCGGTTGCGGCAAGATGACCGCCCGGGCATAGATTTTACCCCGGCAGGTCACCGCCAGGCCAACGGAGTCGTTTTTTTCACCGGACTTTGCTGCGATATGGATGGTTAAATAAGCCGGATTTTGATTGCTTACCCTCAGAGCATAGCCCGCGGGCAGGGCTGTCGGCAAATTAAATTCATACTCCCGGTCGTCGTACAAAACTTTTGCTTTATATTGCTGCCCGGGTTCGGGGGTGAACTCGAGATACCCCATTCCCTGATGCATACTACTGAAAAAAGTAACCACTTCTTTGCGGCTGTTATACAGATTGCCCGATATCAAAGCGTCTTCACCTTGTTTACCTATTGCTTTGAATGCAACAACCGAGGGCAGGCCTTCAATTAAATGACCTCCTTCGGGAAAAAAGTCCAGACTCAGATTTCCTTGCGGTTTAAGATCCACTCTCTTTATTGGCAGGTCGCTTTTGCTGAAAGTCATAGCCGGGGGCTTGGGTTCTCCGGTTTTTTTGTCGTAACCGATGGCGTCCATTACCGGAAAGACCCGAGAAAAAACCACACCTTCTCCAAAGTTAAGCATGCAGCGAGTGTAGGCTCTTACTTCGTAATAGTCTGCATACCACTCGTTGGGCAAAAAAATACCGCTGCTGCATTGTCCGTTTTCTATCTTTAATTTTTGTGTGATAAGCACATCTCCCCTGCTGTTGAGTAATTCCACGTAAAGGGTCTTGCTCATGGTCGAATAGTGGTGGTTTTCGGCCAGGAGCACATAGGCTTTGAACCAAATGGTTTCACCTATAAAATAAGAGGTGTTGTCGAAATGTAAATAGACTTTTTCCTGAGTGTAAGCCTGGCTGAAATGGTTATAAGAACTGAAAAAATCCTTAAAGCCTTTTTCGCTGCTTTGAATTGAGAATAATACCGAAAAGCAGAATAATACTCCTGAAAACAGGATGCGTCCCACCGCTGAGGAATGTTGTCTCATGTTAGTTGAGCAACTCGAAAGACTTGCTGCCGATAAGGAATCCATCGGCAAAGAAGTCGGCCCGGTAAGTGCCCGGATACAAAAATTCTTCGACTTTCCAGTACAGGCTGACCGGAGTTTCTTCTCCGGCGTATTCTATCGGGCGGAAAATGGAATAATTGAGCGGAGTGCCTTCGAACTCAAAAACATTTCCCTCATTTTTTACCAAAGGAGTATTGTCTGGTTGGAGTATGCGCAGGTAAATATTTTTTTCGCCCACTTTGGCCGAAATGTTTTTAGGCAGGTAAAAATTGAATTCTATGGTAGCTATTTTGCTCAAACGGTTTATTACGCGCTCCCTTTCGTTTAAGGTTCTGATATTTATATCTCGGGCTTCGAGTATGGATGCCAGAACTACTTTTTCGGTCAGTTCCGTATTTTCCCTGGCCAATTGGGAGGCTTCCTGTTTGATTTCACGGTATTGTCTGGATACGGTTTCGTTCTCCTTACGCAAACGTGTAGTCAGGATGTTGAGCGAGTCGATTTGAATAATGTAGGATCGCATAACACTGCGGGCTGTTTCCAATTCTTTGCGAAGTTCGTTGATACGGACCACGTTGTTGATTTTAAGAGTCCTGATTTCTTCGAGCAGACGCAGATTTTTGGTTCGTTCAATATCGAGCAGTTCGGCCAGCGAATCGTTGGCAATACGGATGCCGTAACTCTCGTATTGCAGGGCCAGTTGGGAATATCCGTCTTCGAGTTCTTCTTTTTCCAGTTCAAACTGTGCGGTAATTTCGTTGATCAACCGGCTTTTGCTGTGTCTGTCAATAAACAAAAAGATACCTGAGGCAAAAAGCAGAACAATGCAGGCAAGTAAAATATATAGAGTCTTTTGTTGCATGAACATCAATCTTTGCAGGGTGACGGGGCAAAGATAGTAAAATTGCCCCGTTATCTTTCGTACAAATAAAAAAAAATAATAAATAATGCTTTAAGAGTTAAGGCTCTAAAAGATGACTTCTAATTGAGATATAATTACTACTTTCGTCCTCGAAAAGATTTTTTTACATAGAGGAAATTCTTAATACCCTATCATAATTGTATGGCATGAAATATTTGACAGAGTTGAACAGTTTATTGCCCTTGCTGGGCCATCGAAACTGGATTTTGGTGGTGGACAAAGCTTATCCTTTGCAATCGTCTAAGGGCATCAGTTATCTTAATTCGGGAGAAGACCTGAATAAAGTGCTCAAGGAAGTGCTCAATGCACTAGAAGCGGCCCCACATGTGCGCCCCATCATTTATCTCGACAAAGAATTGGAATTTATGGACGATGAATTGTGTGAGGGGGTAAGTGACTTTAAAACCACCTTGCAGCGTATTTGTTCCAACTACACTTTGAAACAGATTCCGCACGAGGATATTTTCCGTCGACTCGACGAAGCTGCCCGATTGTTTAATGTGGTGGTAATAAAGACGGAATCACAGATCCCCTATACTTCCGTATTTATTGAATTGGACTGTGGATATTGGTCGGAAGAAAAAGAAAAAACCCTGCGAAACAAAATCGTACTTTAATCTTAAACAGCATGAATAACAACTCCGGAATCATTGATGCATTGCTTAGCGGTATAGCCGATGCTCAGGCCTCGCATTCCAACATTCAAACCATTTACACCGATGCAGAGGCGACCTTTTTAAAAAACAATGCCTTGTTTTTTATCAAGCCCGAAATTACCAGAGCCGATCCGGCTATCCGGCTCAAAGAGGTACTGACGCTGATTTTGGATAAGCTGGCTGCTTTCGAACTGCGCATACACAGCATTCGTATTTTGCCGGCTGCTTATTTGAAGAAGCACGATCTCATACGTAGTCACTACGGAGTAATCAGCCGAGTGGCCTCGGAGGGGGCGAAAACACTGGGCGATGAGGCTAAAGGCCGGTTTAGGGAAGTTTTTGGACTGGAACCCAGTGAGGCTCGTATTCTGGGAGGCCTTGAAGTGTTGGAAACCTATCCCTTTTTTAATTCACGCTCGCTGGATTGCCTGTGGCAAAACGGTCAAAACCATAAACTGGCCGGCGGCACCTATGCCGAAAAATGGCGTATAGATTCAGATACGGTATACGTGTTGAATGCTTTCCATCCAAGGCAATTGGAGCATTTTACCCAACCCGGCAGAAGCATCGTGGTAATGAATATTTCGGGCGATACAGACTGGTCGGATTTGAGAAACAGTTTTGCCGGAGCAACCAATCCCCAAAAGGCCATGCCCGGGAGTCTCAGAAACGACCTGTGTCTTCGGGCCCGGGAATTGGGTCTGGGCGAAATCTCCCAAAGTCAAAACGGCGTACACTTGTCGGCGGGACCCGTAGAGGCCTTGCTGGAATTACAGCGTTTTGAATCGGATCTTGACCGGGACAAAGCTTTATTGCCTTTTGAAACTTTCCCCTTCGGTCGTCAACTACTTACGGTATTTGAACAAATTCCGGCTGAAATATTGAACAACGAAAAAATCAACCATCAGGGTAAGCAAGTCTCCATTTTCGACCTGACCGAAGAAATGAATGCGGCAGAAGCTTTGAGTTTCTTGAAAGGGCTTGCTGAAACAGGAATATTTATGTAAAAAATAATACATTTTTTGGGTTTTTCCCCGGACCTAAGCCGGATATTAATTCCTATCTTTGCAGCGTTTTTTTTAAAACTTAATTCATTATTATGAAACCAACACATATTGAGCATCTTGGCATCGCGGTCAAGAGTTTAGAGACTGCCATTCCATACGTTGAAAACATTTTTGGCCTGAAATGCTATGCCATAGAAGAAGTGCCCGAACAAAAAGTAAAAACAGCCTTTTTCAAGGTCGGACAAACTAAAATCGAATTGCTGGAGTCGACCGACCCCGAAGGGCCCATAGGTAAATTCATAGAGAATCGCGGAGAGGGTGTGCATCATATTGCTTTCGCCGTCGAAAATTTACAGGAAAAGCTCGATACGGTAGCCGAAAAAGGCGTACGTCTAATCGACAAAACTCCCCGTAAAGGAGCCGAAGGCCTGAACATCGCCTTTTTACATCCGAAATTCACATTGGGTGTATTGACTGAATTGTGCGAAAATCCTAACAAATAAATACTAATATCGATGAGTAATCAACTGGAAAAAGTAAAAGAATTAATTGCTTTCCGCGAACAAGCTCGTTTGGGCGGCGGAATAAAAGCGATCGAAAAACAGCATGCCAAAGGGAAATATACTGCTCGTGAGCGTATCAACATGCTTTTGGACGAAGGCAGTTTCGAAGAGTTCGATATGTTTGTAAAACATCGTTGTACCAATTTCGATCAGGACAAGAAACATTTTTTAGGCGATGGAGTGGTAACCGGTTACGGAACCATCGAAGGTCGTCTGGTGTATGTTTTTGCCCAGGACTTTACCGTCTTTGGAGGTTCCTTATCGGAAACCATGTCGCTGAAAATTTGTAAAGTAATGGATCAGGCCATGAAGATGGGCGCTCCGGTTATCGGGATCAACGACTCGGGCGGTGCCCGTATTCAGGAGGGTATCAATGCCCTGGCCGGTTACGGCGAAATTTTTGAACGCAATATTCTGGCTTCGGGTGTCATCCCTCAAATTTCCGGCATTTTTGGTCCCTGTGCAGGCGGAGCCGTATATTCTCCTGCATTGACCGATTTTACCCTGATGACCAAGGGAACGTCCTATATGTTTTTGACCGGTCCCAAAGTGGTAAAAACAGTGACGGGCGAAGATGTTACTCAGGAAGAACTCGGAGGTGCCTCAATACACGCAACCAAGTCGGGAGTAACCCATTTTGCCGTAGATAACGAAGAAGAGGGCATCGCTCTGATAAGGAAACTACTTGGTTATATTCCTCAGAATAATCTTGAAGAAGCCCCAATGAAGGATTGCACCGATCCCATCGATCGCCTGGAAGATTCCTTGAACGATATTATCCCCGACAGCCCCAACAAACCCTACGATATGTACGAGGTGATAGGTGCCGTGGTAGACAATGGGGAGTTTTTAGAAGTACATAAAGATTATGCCAGGAATATAATCATCGGTTTTGCCCGTTTCAACGGACAATCGGTGGGTATAGTGGCCAATCAGCCCAAAATGCTGGCCGGTGTACTCGACTGCAATGCCTCCAGAAAAGGAGCCCGTTTTGTTCGCTTTTGCGATGCCTTCAACATTCCTATTGTGAGTTTGGTTGACGTGCCCGGATTTTTGCCCGGTACCGGCCAGGAATACGGTGGTGTGATTATACACGGAGCAAAGCTGCTGTACGCTTATGGAGAAGCAACGGTGCCCAAGGTGACTGTAACCTTGCGCAAATCCTACGGAGGAGCTCATATTGTGATGAGTTGCAAACAATTGCGCGGCGATATTAATTATGCTTGGCCAACGGCCGAAATTGCCGTTATGGGAGCTTCAGGTGCTGTTGAAGTTTTGTACGCCAAGGAAGTGGCCGCCGCCGAAGATCCCGCTAAACTGGTTGCCGAAAAAGAGGCTGAATACAGCGAAGCTTTTCAGAATCCCTACAAAGCCGCTCAATATGGTTACATTGATGATGTAATCGAACCCAGAAACACACGTTTCCGCGTCATCAGAGCTTTGCAGCAGCTGCAAACCAAAAAATTGACCAATCCTGCCAAAAAACACGGTAACATTCCCTTGTAATTATGAAGATACGAATCGGTTTTTTTGTTTTAATAACGTTTCTGAGTACTGTGCTTTATGCCCAGGTGACCCGGGTCTGTTTCAATGAAGTTTTGATAAACAACAAAACAAATTTCATTGATGAATATGGTCAAAGGTCGGCGTGGTTTGAATTATTCAACGCCTCGTACGGTATAGTCGACATTGGCGGCTGTTATTTAAGTAACGACCGGAACAATCCCACTATGTATATGATACCTAAGGGAGACGTCCTGACCAAAATTCAACAACGTCAGCACGTCTTGTTTTATGCCGACGGTACACCGCATAAAGGTAATTTTTATGTCAATTTCACCCTCGACACTGCCAGTGTAAACGTTTTGTACTTTTTTAACGCTGACGGTAAAAGCTTAATCGACAGTGTGGTCGTTCCGATATTGCCTGCCGACCTTAGCTATGCCCGTACTATCGACGGCGAAGAAAACTGGGAGATTATGCGTCGCGTCACCCCCAGCACCAACAACCTTACTTTGGATAGGAATGAAAAAGTAGAAAAGTTTGCAAAGAATGACCCCTATGGTATAGGGATGACTCTTTCGGCGATTTCTGTTGTTTTTTCCGTATTGGTGTTGCTATCCCTCTTTTTTTACTGGTTTGCCATAGTTTTCCGTAAGGTCACAGCGAAACCTAAAAAAACAGGTATACTTCGGAGTCCTGTGAGAGCTGACGAAATTCCGGGTGAGGTTATTGCTGCGATTTCTGCTGCTCTGTATGAATTAGATAACGATGTTCACGATATTGAACATACAATCATCACCATTGAACGTACAAGAAGAACTTATTCTCCGTGGAGTTCAAAGATTTATGGCTTGCGCAGACTGCCACAATAATATTTACTATAAAATCAAGTATAAATGAAAGAGTTTAAATACAACATTCAGGGTTTTCAGTATAAAGTTGAAATTATCAATGAACAAAAAAATTTGATTGAGCTTGAAGTTAACGGGACACCTTATACAGTTCAAATAGAGCGTCCGGAAAAAAGCAAACTGATCACTACTAAACCTGCTGCGGCTCCTGTTACTCCCGAGGGGACACCGGTAGTGGCTCAGGCAAAAACAAAAAGTCCCGGAGGGGCCGTAAAATCTCCTTTACCCGGAGTAATTTTGAGTGTTAATGTCAAAGTGGGCGATCAGGTTAAAATTGGCTCAAAATTATTGGTGCTGGAAGCAATGAAGATGGAAAATACTATTTCTAGCGACCGAGACGGAAAAGTGTTGGAAATAAAAGTAGAAAAAGGGGCCTCTGTGCTCGAAGGTGCTGAACTGGTAATTATAGGTTGATATGGGAGATTTTTTGCAATTTTTAGGCGAGAATATTAAAGAATTTCTCACATATACCGGTTTCGCCAATGCGACTTCGGGACATTTGATTATGATACTGGTGGGCTTGGTATTCATTTATCTTGCCGTACGTCACGAATTTGAGCCCATGTTGTTGATACCTATAGGTTTTGGGATGTTAATCGGTAATATTCCCTTCAAAGAAGTGGGTCTCGAGTTGGGTATTTACGAGGAAGGCTCCGTGCTTAATATTTTGCATCAAGGCGTTCTCAAGGGCTGGTATCCGCCATTGGTCTTCCTTGGTATTGGAGCCATGACAGACTTTTCGTCGCTTATTTCCAATCCCAAACTGATGCTCGTAGGGGCAGCTGCTCAAATCGGTATATTTGCTTCTTACTCTTTGGCACTCAGTTTGGGATTTGACCCCAAACAAGCTGCAGCCATCGGTATTATTGGGGGTGCTGATGGTCCTACGGCAATATTTCTTTCGTCAAAACTGGCACCCAACTTTTTGGGAGCTATAGCCGTTTCGGCCTATTCATATATGGCCTTGGTTCCTGTGATTCAAAAACCGGTTATGCGATTGCTGACCACAAAGAAGGAAAGGGTCATCCGGATGAAACCTCCACGTATAGTTTCTTCTACCGAAAAAATTGTTTTCCCGATTGCCGGTTTGTTGATGACTGCATTTATGGTTCCTTCGGGTTTGCCCTTGCTGGGTATGCTCTTTTTAGGAAATTTACTCAAAGAAAGCGGTGTAACAAGACGTTTGGCCGAGACCGCAAGAGGTCCGCTGATTGATACTATCACCATATTATTGGGTTTGACGGTAGGAGCTTCTACTCAGGCTTCGCAATTCCTTACTTGGGATTCAATAAAAATATTCACTCTTGGAGCTTTCTCCTTTATTATTGCTACAGCCGGCGGTGTTCTTTTTGTGAAATTATTCAATTTGTTTCTTTCCAAAGACAGCAAAATCAATCCTTTAATAGGAAATGCAGGAGTGTCTGCCGTCCCCGCTTCTGCAAGAATTTCCCAAGTGATGGGATTAAAATACGATCCCAAAAATTATTTATTGATGCACGCCATGGGTCCCAATGTGGCAGGTGTTATCGGGTCGGCAGTGGCTGCGGGTGTTTTGCTCGGATTTTTGGGCTAATGTTTATTCCTTTGGGGAAAATACCATAACCAGTATTCTCGAGAGAGTGTTCTTACAAAAAGGCACTCTCTTTTTTTTGAGTATTACCCGACATCTTACTCGTTACATCGGATTAGGTTGCCTGTTAATATAAATTGTTCATAATTATTATTTGTTTAAAACGATTTAGATTTATATTTGTAAGATTTTCTTTAAAAATACGACGGAGGTCAAACCGGAAAGACGGCAGCTCTCCCAACCGTATTCGTATATTGAGAATAGGGCAGGAGACCATTAAACATTTAATTCAATAATAATAAAATAGAACTATGGGAAATGTGCATATTCAGGGTATTATACCTCCTATGATTACTCCTCTCGAGGATATGAACAGCCTCGATGTTCCGGGTTTGGAAAAATTGGTCGAACATATTTTATCGGGCGGAGTTCATGGTTTGTTTATTTTAGGGACTACCGGCGAGGCTCAAAGTCTGAGTTATGAACTTCGTCACGAGTTGATAGAACGGGTTTGCCGTCAGGTGGGAAAACGAGTTCCGGTGTTGGTGGGTATTTCCGACACTTCTTTGGTGGAAAGTATGCATTTGGCCGAAAAAGCTTTTGCCGAAGGAGCTACGGCAGTAGTATCGGCTCCGCCTTATTATTACGCTCCGGCTCAGCAGGAATTGATCGATTTTTATCAGAGCCTGGCCGATGTTTTGCCTCTGCCTTTGTTTTTGTACAATATGCCTTCGCATGTCAAGGTAAAAATAGAACCCGCCACGCTCAAAACCATAGCGCAACACCCCAATGTGATCGGTCTTAAGGATAGTTCCTCCGATATGGTGTATTTCCATTCCCTGATACAGATCATGAAAGACAAAGCGGATTTTTCCCTGTTGGTAGGCCCTGAAGAATTGACGGCCGAAGCGGTACTTTTGGGGGCCGACGGCGGAGTAAACGGTGGAGCCAACATGTTCCCCTCGCTTTATGTAAACATGTATAAGGCAGCAAAATCACGCGATTTGGATACCGTTCTTGCCCTGCAACAGCAAATAATGTATATAAGCAACAGTATATACAAAATCGGCAAGTACGGTTCCAGTTATTTAAAGGGAGTCAAATGTACCTGTTCCCTGCTGGGCCTTTGCAGCGATTACATGGCTCTGCCTTTTCAACGCTTCAATGCACCTGAAAGAAAACGGGTAGGGCAAATTTTAGAAAACCTGGGCCATACAGTGATCAATCCCTGAAATCAATCCAATAAGCTATATTCATGACTACCGATATTACCATACTCGATTACATTGTTTTTATTGCCTTCCTGGTGGGCATAGTTTTATTTGGCTCTTCTTTTTATTTCCGGAATAAAAAGAAGCAATCTACCGACCATTTTACGGTTGCGGGCGGCAATTTGCCGTCCTGGGTGGTTGGAATGTCCATCTTTGCCACTTTTGTAAGCAGTATCAGTTTCCTGGGATATCCCGGCGAAGCCTATACCAACAACTGGAGTCCTTTTGTTTTCAGCCTGTCCATACCCATCGCCACCTGGTTGGCTGCCAAACTGTTTGTACCGCTTTATCGCAGTATGAACAGCGCCTCGGCTTATCATTACTTGGAAGTAAGATTCGGCTATTGGGCCAGGGCCTACGTGGCTATTTGTTATTTATTGACGCAATTGACCAGGATGGGGTCTATTTTGTTTTTGTTGGCTCTGCCGCTCAATTTTATGCTGGGCTGGAGTGTCCCCGTCCTTATATTGGTGACCGGCATTTCGGTCTTGATTTTTTCGTCGTTGGGTGGTATTTCGGCGGTCGTTTGGACCGATGCCATTCAGGGTATAATTTTGATAGTTGGTGCTTTAGCTTGTGCTATTTTACTAACGGTAAGTATTCCCGGTGGTTTTTCGGGCTTGATAGAGGTGGGTTCGCAATACGAAAAATTCAGCTTGGGCAGCCTGAGCTGCAGTCTAAGTGAGCCTACCTTTTGGGTTCTGTTGATTTACGGCTTGTTTATTAACCTGCAAAATTTTGGGATAGACCAAAATTATATCCAACGTTATATGACTGCCAAGGATAATCGCAGTGCCCAAAAATCTACTTTGCTTGGCGGTATGCTGTATGTTCCTGTTTCTTTGGTGTTTGTGTATATCGGAACGGCCTTGTTCGTTTACTATAAAACCAAAGGTGTGCTGCCCGAAGGAGTCAGCGGAGATCAGGTTTTCCCTTATTACATTGTTCATGCTCTGCCTACGGGAGTTAGCGGTCTGCTTATTGCCAGTATTATGGCAGCGGGTATGAGCACTGTTTCCACCAGCCTGAACAGTTCCTCTACAGTGATACTGACCGACTTCTACCAAAGAATACGTAAGCGTAAGGCTAGCGAAAAAGAAGGGATGAAGGTACTGTATATTTCAAGTGTTGTCGTAGGCATACTGGGTATGGTAATAGCTTTGTTGATGATGAGAGTCGACGGAGTGTTAACGGCCTGGTGGAAACTGGCTTCCATTTTTAGTGGGGGAATGCTGGGCTTGTTTTTACTGGGCTTTTTGAGCAAAACGGTCAAAAACCCGGCAGCTATAGCCGGCGTGGTGGCCGGTTTGCTGGTGATTGCCTGGATGAGCCTGAGCCCCTACCTTTTTACCGAAGGGGCCTTGGTAAAGTATAAATGCAATTTGCATGGCAATCTGACCATAGTTTTGGGAACCATGACTATATTTTTGGTCGGATTTTTGGTATCCCTGGCCATGCAGGCTTTCTCTAAAAAGTCTAAAAAGCCTATCAATAAAGACTTACAAGAATAAATCATTTAAGCAGAGACTGTCGAAATCCCTATGAAAAAATTGATTTTTGCCCTAGCACTTTTTACCGGTCTGAGCCAGGCTTTCGCTCAACAATCCGACGAAGATTACCGCAAAGTAATTTACGGCCGTTCGGAAACCATAGTGAAAAGCCTCGATATTCAAGACAAAGTTAAATACGACTTTATACTGGAATTAATAGCCAATCAATACATCGATTTGGGTGTCATCAACGATGCCTTTGCTGCCAAAGAAAACGAAATCAAGGCTTCTTCGTTGCCGGACGAAGAAAAGACCCAGGCCAAAGACCTGGCTTATCTTAAGCAACGTGAAGCTCTTACGGTCAAGCATTTCTATTTTGTCAATCAATTGAATGCCAATTTATCGCCCGAGCAAGTAGAAAAAGTGAAAGACGGAATGACCATGGGCGTATATCCTGTTACATACAAAGCACATTTGGAAATGATACCCAGCTTGACAGAGGAAGAAAAGACCTATATCAGGGCTGCCCTGATGGAAGCCCGCGAATACGCTATGGATTGTTCCGACTCCAAAGCCAAGCATGCCTGGTTTGGTAAATACAAAGGCCGTATAAACAACTATCTTTCTAAAAGAGGTTACAATCTGACCAAGGAACGTGAAGCCTGGAACGAGCGTATTAAGGCCTCCCAGGCAAAATAATTAATATCATGCCCGATTCTTTTATCATGAAAAAAACAGTATTTGCATTTATAATCGGCCTTAGTAGCGTGGCTGTTTTTCCGCAATATTCAGCGAGAATGGCTCAGCCGGCTGTTCAAGCCAATCAGTCCGGCTTGCTTGAATATACCCGGGATGCCCGTGCCAATCGTATACCGGACTATTCTTATTGCGGCTACATGGCTTCCGAGCAACTTATTCCCGAAGTGCCCGTTAAGGCCGTGGTTTCTTGGATGCCGGGAGATAATACGGCTCGAATTCAGCAGGCCATCGATTATGTTTCCTCGCTGGAGCCCGATGCTCAGGGTTTCAGAGGAACTGTTTTGCTGGAAAAGGGATGTTATGAAATCGCCGGGGGGCTGACCATATCGGCTTCGGGGGTTGTTTTACGTGGCAGTGGATATATGGACGGCCAAACGGAACTTTTGGGTACCGGGACGGACCGGACTACCATGATTCGTGTTGCCGGGAAAAAAGATTATCAAACAGGCGAAAACAAGGAGATAAGCTCTTATGTCCCCACCGGAGCAAGGGCCGTTGTGGTTCAAGGTCATTCCTTCAAGCCCGGAGATCGTATACGTATTGCGCGCCCGGGTACTCAGGCATGGATAGACGCTATGGACATGAACGATTTTGGCGGAGAGTCTTCCTACATAGGTTGGAAACCCGAAGATATGGTCCTCTATTGGGAACGGCAGGTTAAAGAAGTGCGGGGCGACAGTATTCTGCTCGATGCTCCTTTGAGTTGCGCTTTGGATCCCGAATTTGGCGGAGGTTTTGTGAGCAGTTTTGAATGGCCCGGACGTATAAGCCGCTCGGGCGTGGAGAACCTCAGATTGCGTTCGACGTACGATGCCGATAATCCCAAAGACGAAAATCATCGTTGGGTGGCAATCAATTTAGATAACATCGAAGATGCCTGGGTCAGACGGATAGAATTCAGGCATTTTGCCGGTTCGGCCGTTTTCCTTACCGAAAATACACGCAGAATAACCGTGAAAGATTGTAAATCCATAGAACCGATTTCCGAAATAGGCGGACAGCGTCGCCAAACTTTTTTTACACTCGGAGGCCAATGTTTGTTTCAACGCCTCTATTCCGAGTATGGGTTTCACGATTTTGCCGTCGGACGTTGTGCGCCGGGCCCCAACGCCTTTGTGCAATGTTATGCCTGGATGCCTTATAATTTCAGCGGTACGGTAGATTCCTGGTCTACCGGAGTATTGTTTGATGTAACAACCATAGAGGGACACGGCATTTATTTTTCCAACAGAGGCCAGGATGGTCTGGGAGCGGGTTGGACTACGGGTAATTCAATGATGTGGAATTGTTCCGCTTCCATGTTGGCCTGCCCTCTGCCCCCGACAGCCTATAACTGGTCTTACGGAGCCTGGGGGCAACGCAGTGGTAATGCCGCCTGGAACAGCGCCGGTTCTTTTGTGAAACCCCATAGTCTTTATTACGCCCAACTGGCGGCACGTACGGGGAAAAAACATCCCGACGAAAATAAATTAATGCCTTTCGACACCAGCTCTGCTACCAATCCGCCCCTAGACAGAGCGCAGGAGTTTGTCGCCGAAGCACGTAAGCCGGCATTGGAACTGAAAGACTGGATTGATAGCCTAACATTAAGTAATCCACTTACTCTTACATACGAAAAGTCCAAAAAGAATGATCCTTCTGTGGTCTGGCAGAAAAAATCGGCAGGTAAAACAAGTACCGTATCGCCCGATCACGCCGGTTTGATGAAGCTCGAAGGCGGTGTGCTGGTAAAAGAGGGAAAAATTCTTACAGGAGGCCGACGGGGCGTAGTTTGGTGGAACGGCAATTTGAGATTGAGGTATCTTGCTACTGCACGTCCTCACATTACGCGTTATGCTCCGGGGCGTACGGGTACGGGTTTCACCGACGATCTGGACGAAATGACCGATAATATGCTCAGACAAAACATCTTGGTAACCGATCATAACTACGGATTATGGTACGACCGCCGCAGGGACGATCATGAAAGAATTATGCGCATGGACGGTTACGTTTGGCCGCCTTTCTATGAATTGCCTTTTGCCCGCAGCGGACAGGGAACAGCCTGGGACGGGCTGAGCAAATACGATTTGACCCAATGGAATGTATGGTATTGGAACCGCTTGAAAAAATACGCAGATTTGGCCGACGAAAAGGGCCTGGTGTTGTTCCATCAGCATTATTTCCAGCATAATATTTTGGAGGCCGGCGCTCATTGGGCCGATTTCCCCTGGCGTTCGGCCAACAACGTAAACGAAACAGGTTTCCCTGAGCCGGTGCCCTACGCCGGAGACAAACGAATTTTTATGGCGGAATTGTTTTACGATGTACAGCATCCGGTACGCAGGGAGCTGCACCGGAATTACATCCGAAAATGCCTGGATAATTTTGCTTCCAACGGCTCCGTGCTTCAGTTTATTAGTGAGGAATTCACCGGTCCTCTGCACTTTGTGGAATTCTGGCTGGATGTAATTGCCGAATGGGAAGCAGAAACCCGGCAGGATGCCAAAGTCGTATTGTGTGTTACCAAAGACGTGCAAGACAAGATTCTCGATGACCCCAAAAGGGCAGCCATAGTCGACATTATAGATATTAAGTACTGGAGACCTTTGCCGGGAGGAGGCTACACAACGC
Organism: Bacteroidales bacterium UBA1402; assembly: GCA_002305085.1. Lineage (GTDB taxonomy): Bacteria > Bacteroidota > Bacteroidia > Bacteroidales > UBA1402 > UBA1402. The sequence goes on from DBQE01000006.1 coordinate 74,527, forward strand.
TCCTGAGTGATTTGAATCTGGCTCCGCGTCAACAAACCCGCGCCGGTTCCACCCGGATACCCGGTGATGGAGCAGCAGACATGCCGGGCAGGGTCTATGAGACCATTTTGTCACTTAGAGAGACTTTTCCCGACAAGGCTGTGCTTTATTCAGCGGGAGGTTCGCCTCAGGAAGAATGGGCTGCCTTCATGGCCGGAGCCTCTTTGTGTAATTTGCCTGCCCGCTTACCGGAACAGTTGCTCCGCGACGCTTCAAAAATGCAGACAATCGATTCTCAAGACTGGATGAGGGGTCATTCAAAACTGGGATATATTGCTTATTCCAGGGCCGAAGAACTCAGCCTTGATTTGCGGAATGCCCGCGGAAAATTTGAGGCGCAGTGGTTGGATGTCCGTAGTGGAGAGCCTAAGGGTAAACCCTTTAAAATCAAGGCGGGTTCCATACATAAGTTTAAACCGGAAGGTATATTGTGGTTGCATAAATAAATGGAGGGCGCTATGAAAAAAATATTATTGTTAATCTCATTGATTTTCGCAGCTGCAAGTGCTTATAGTCAAAAAGCAAATCTTCCTTTGCCGGTGCGGCAAACAGGGGGAACATTGGTTTACCATGCGGACGAAAACGGAAACCGGGTGCCGGATTATTCGTACAGCGGATACATGGCCTCGGAAACGGAGATTCCACTGGTTCCGGTCAAAGCAGTGGTGCCGGCTATGGAAGGCGATGCCACTGAGCACATTCAGGCAGCTTTGAATTACGTCTCTTCGCTGAAGCCCGACCAAAACGGTTTTAGAGGAGCCGTACTATTGGAACCCGGCCGTTACGAAGTCGGTACTACACTTTGGATCAATGCTTCCGGCGTGGTTTTAAGGGGAAGCGGATACGGGCCGGTGGGGACCGAAATAATAGCAAACTACAGGGACAGGACGACTCTGATCCGTTTCAAAGGAGTGGACAACAGAAGCACCGGAACCTGTTATACCATTGCCGATGAATCGCTGCCCGTAGGAACGATGCAGATGGTTTTGCCCGGACATCGCCTTAAAGCCGGAGATCATATCCGTATCAGTTTGCCCGCTCGCAGCTCTCAACAGGCAGCCTCCGGACAAAATGCCTCCGGACAAGAAGCAGCCCCTGCCCGTATGAGGAATACGCCCTCAATGCAATGGGAAAGAGAAATCACTTCCGTCGACGGCGATAAAGTATGCCTCGATGCTCCCCTGACCTACGAAATTTCGACACGGAACGGATCGGCTGATGTTTGTTTGTTGGGTTGGCCGGGCCGAATTCGGCAGGTTGGCCTCGAAAACCTGCGTTTAACTTCGGTTTATGACCAAAGCAACCCCAAAGATGAAAATCACGCCTGGATAGCTGTAGCCATGGAAAACGTCCGGGATGCCTGGATACGAAGAGTGGAATTTCGGCATTTCGCGGGCTCGGCGGTCTATCTTACCGAAACGGCTTCCCGCATCACCGTAGAAGATTGTAAATCCCTGCAGCCTGTGTCCGAAATCGGGGCAGAAAGGCGTTACAGCTTTTATACCTTGGGTGGACAATGTCTGTTTCAGCGCCTGTGGGCCGAATATGGATACCATGATTTTGCCGTTGGAGCCGGAGCTCCCGGACCCAATGCTTTTGTACAATGCTGGTCGATCTCGCCGCATAGTTTTAGTGGTACTGTCGATGCTTTGTCGAGCGGGGTTTTGTTTGATATTTGCGCTGTGCATGCCAATGCCTTGCGCTTTTCGAGGCCCGATCCGGCCAACGAAGGTTACAGCTACACCACCGCCAACTCCATGTTTTGGAATTCAACGGCAGCCATTATGTCCTGCCCCAAACCAGGCTCAGCACAAAATTGGGCTTTTGGGGCCTGGGCTCAGTTCTCCGGCAAAGGCTACTGGCACGAGGCGAACAGCCATGTTTCTCCCTGGAGTTTCTTTTACGCTCAACTTCGCGACAGAACCGGCAAAAGAAATCCCGGTGAAAATAAGTTGATTACTCTATCGCAGGGAGGAACAAGCTCCAGAGAAGATGCCCGGCGTGAAACCCTGGCCGCCCGCAAGCCCCTGATATTGCTTTCCGACTGGATCGACACCTTGTGTCTGCGTGAGCCCCTCAGTCTCAGTTACGATAACAAAGACAAGCAATTGAGCAAAGTCTGGCAGCAGGAACCCTACATGATCAAAAAGGCAGAAAAATCTCCGGCTCCGGCTATGCCATTGAACGAAGGCGTGTTGATACGGGACGGAAAAATACTGACGGGAGGGCGCTTTAATCCCGCCTGGTGGAGAGGCAGTCTGCTGCCTAAAAACCAACAGGCTCCCCACCTGACGCGTTATGCTTTGGAGCCCGAAGGCTACCGAGTGGTCGACGATCTGGACGAAGTGTGCGCTAATATGCAAAAAAGCGGCATTTTGGTAATGGATCATAACTACGGATTATGGTACGACCGCCGCAGGGACGACCACGAACGAACCAGCCGGATAGACGGCGAAGTCAAAGCCCCCTTTTATGAATTACCTTTCGCCCGCAGCGGACAGGGCAGAGCTTGGGACGGACTGAGCAAATACGACCTGACCCAATGGAACGTATGGTATTGGAACCGTTTGAAAAAATACGCAGATTTGGCCGACGATAAAGGCCTGGTATTGTTCCATCAGCATTATTTCCAGCACAACATCATCGAAGCTGGTGCCCATTGGGCCGATTTCCCCTGGCGTTCGGCCAACAACGTAAACGAAACGGGTTTCCCCGAGCCGGTGCCTTACGCCGGAAACAAGAGAGTGTTTATGGCCGAACATTTTTACGATGTAACTCATCCGGTACGCAGAGAATTGCACCGAAACTACATCCGCAAATGCCTGGATAACTTTGCAGAGAATTCTTCGGTGCTGCATTTTATCAGCGCCGAGTTTACCGGTCCTTTGCATTTTGTGGAATTTTGGTTGGATGTTATTTCCGGCTGGGAAAAAGAAACCGGTCGCAACGCGCTGATAGCCCTAAGTACCACCAAGGAAGTGCAGGACGCTATTTTGAAGGACCCTGTACGTTCAAAATTGGTAGAAGTCGTTGATATCCGCTATTGGTATGTGGATGCAAACGGCAATGAGTTTGCTCCCCAGGGTGGTTTGAATCTTGCTCCACGCCAATTTGAACGTATGGAAAAACCGGCCAAAACCTCGGCCTTGGAGGTTTATAATATGGTAAGCAGCTATCGCCGGCAATATCCTCAAAAGGCTGTGGTCTATTCGGCCGATTCTTACCCGGAATTTGCCTGGGCAGCTTTTATGGCCGGCGCCTCTTTCTGCGCATTACCCAAAGACCTGCCCGAAGATTTTCTGAAGGACGCAGCTTCGCTCAGCCCTCTTGCTGCTGCCTGTTGGCTATTGGCTAAGGCCGGGCAGGCTTATATTGCCTATCCGTCGGACGATGCCCTTATAGAGGTAGATCTAAGTAAGGAAACCAAGCCCTTCCGGGCGCAATGGATAGACCCGGTCAGTGGCCGGCCGAGGGGTAAAGCTTTTCAGGTACGGGCCGGCACCGTATTCAAAACCACTGGTAAAGATGTTTTGTGGCTACGCCAAACAAACTAAAAGAATGTTTATTCTATAAAGCAAAATGTATTCTATTCAAATAACTCAAAAACAAGCTATTATGAAAAAGTTTCTTGTTCCTTTTTTGACCGTTCTGTTGTTTACGGCTTGTACTCCCAAAGAGGTTTACATGTTCAGCTCATTCAACGAACCGGCTACCGACGGCCTGAGGCTCTTGTACAGTGAAGATGCTTATCACTGGGAAGACCTGGGCGGTATCTTTTTAAAACCTGCAGTCGGGAATCAGCAGGTGATGCGTGATCCCTCTATTGTTAGGGCTCCCGACGGAACCTTTCATCTGGTATGGACCTCTTCCTGGAGGGGAGATTTGGGTTTCGGCTATGCTTCGTCCAAAGATTTGATCAACTGGTCGGAACAACGCTTCCTTCCGGTTATGGCTTTCGATACCACCACCGTAAACGTGTGGGCTCCCGAAATTCATTACGACGAAACTCAGGCTCAGTTTATCATTATTTGGGCTTCTTGTATTCCTTACCGTTTCGAAAAGGGGATTGAGGAAGAAACCGGTAACTACCGTATGTATTACGTCACTACCAAAGATTTTCAGGAGTTTTCCGAAACCAAGTTGTTTTACGATCCCGGCTTCAGCGTGATTGATGCTGTGATGGTTCCCAGAGCAAAAGACGATGTGGTGTTGGTTCTCAAAGACAATACCCGTCCGGAACGTAACCTGAAAGTGGCCTTCGGTTCTTCCATGACCGGCCCCTTTGGCCCGGCTAGCGAGCCTTTTACCGAGATTTATACCGAAGGACCATCGGTGGTAAAAGTGGCGGAAGGCTGGTTGATCTATTTTGACGCTTATCGCAAGAAAACCTACGAAGCTGTGTTTACAAAAGACTTTGTACATTTCGAAAACGCGAACGATCAAATAAGTATTCCCGAAGGACACAAACACGGCACTATTTTCAAAGCAGACCATAAAGTGCTGAAGGCTTTAAAAAAAGAAATGGAAAAACGCCGAGAAGTCGAATCGAATAACCAATAATGTCCTCAACAATGAAATATTCTGCTATAAGCACTTTGTTGCTCTTGTTTGTTTTGACGGTATCCTGTTCGCAAACTGCTTCCAAATCCGGCCCTTTGGCAGACAGGGTGCATTATACCGGAACAAGCATGTCCAATGTGGACTATCACCACGGACAACTGCCTCCGGCCATAGGTGTGCACAATGTTCAGATAATGCGTGCCAACCGGGGCAAGCCCGAAAGTTCGGACGGTTACGGTTGGACGTACAACCACGCTCCCATGATGGCCTATTGGAGCAATACTTTTTTTGTGGAATACCTCAGCGATTCCGTCAGCGAGCATATTCCTCCCTGTCATACCCTATTGGTCCGCTCTTCGGACGGTGTAAACTGGTCAAAACCCGAAGTAATTTTTCCCAAGTATAAAATTCCCGACGGTTTTAAAAAGCCGGGCAGTGAGGTTGTAGCCAAAGACGCCCTGGCCGTGATGCATCAGCGGGTGGGCTTTTATGTTTCCTCACACAATAAACTTCTCGCATTGGCTTATTACGGAATAGCTCTTTTCCCCAAGGACGATCCCAACGATGGTATGGGAGTAGGCCGGGTAGTACGCGAAATAAAAGCCGACGGCACCTACGGGCCCATTTATTTTTTGCGTTACAATCAATCTTTCGACGAAGAGAACAGCCTTTATCCTTTTTATAAAAGTTGTCCTGAAGCCGATTTTGTGGCGGCTTGCGATGAAATACTGGCCAATCCTCTGTATATGATGCAAATGGTGGAAGAAGCCGATCGCAACGACCCGCTTATTCCGCTCCAAAAACAATACAAAGCCTTCTCGTATTATCATCTGCCCGATGGCCGGGTGGTAGGTTTATGGAAACATGCGCTTACTTCCATTAGTGCAGACGGGGGAAAAACTTGGGCCGAACCGGTAGAACGAGCCGGGGGTTTTGTCAACAGCAATGCCAAGATATGGGGACAACGCACTTCGGACGGCAAATACGCCACTGTTTACAATCCCTCGGAATATCGTTGGCCTTTGGCCGTTTCCACCTCCAAAGACGGACTGGAATACACCGATCTGATGCTGGTGCACGGCGAAATAACGGCTATGCGCTACGGAGGACAGTATAAATCTTACGGCCCTCAGTATGTACGGGGCATTCAAGAGGGCAACGGCACTCCTCCCGACGGAAAAATGTGGCTGACCTACAGTATGAACAAAGAAGATATTTGGGTATCCTCGGTACCTGTACCGATTTGTAGTAAGGCCGCTAAACATACCAGAGAGGTCTTTGACGAAATGCCCGACGGTTGTGAAACAGCTTTGTGGAATACCTACGACCTGCAATGGGCAAGCACCCGCATTGAAAAAGATGAAGCAGGTCGTAAAAGTCTCACTCTCCGCGATAAAGATCCTTTTGATTACGCTAAAGCCGAAAAGATATTTCCGGCTTCCGCACAATTTACGGTGACCGCCGAAATCAAAGCCGGACAAAACGATCACGGAACTTTGCATATGGAAGTGCAGGATGCCAAAGGACAGCCATCCATACGCATCAGTTTCAACGACGACGGCAGAATGTACAGTAAATCCGGAGCCCGCTATTCCAGCTTGGGCAGCTACGAAGCCGGTAAGAGCTACACAATTAAACTGAATATCGACACAAAAATGCGTTACTATACCGTGCAAATCAATTCCGGCCGCGAAGTAGGGCGTATTTTTTATGCACCTGCAGCCAGCCTCGAAAGGGTAGTATTCAGAACAGGAGAACCACGTCTGCATCCTACACCCGAAACTCCGGCCGACCGATACACCGACCTGCCGGCTGCAGACACTGCCGATCCCGAGGCCTGTTTCCGTATTTACTCACTGGAAACGGCTCACGCTACCGGTAATAATCAATAATGAATATATTTTTATGAAAAAACAATTAGTCGCCTCACTGTTAATCGGTTTTACGGTCATTTCCTTTGCCTCCTGTCAGGCGAAAATAAAAACACCCAAATCGGCCAATATTCTCAAAGCCAAAGATTTTAAACACTACGTTGATTATTTTAACCGCATGGAAGATGAGCCCATCGTTCAAGCTATACCTAATGCGGAGTCCTGGGACTGGATGCAGGCCAATATCCCTTTGTTCAGTTGTCCTCAGGACAATTTCGAGGAAATGTGGTACTTCCGTTGGTGGTCGTTGCGTAAGGGTATTCGCGAAACCCCGCTGGGTTTTGTTATCAACGAATTTTTGGTGGAACGTTCCTATGCCGACCAATACAATATGATTTCCTGTGCGCTGGGACATCATATTTATGAAACCCGCTGGCTGCACGATTCCAAATACCTCGATCAGTATTTGCATGTGTGGTTCAGAGGCAACGAAGGGGCTCCCATGAAAAGATTGCGCAGTTTCAGTTCGTGGACTGCCTATGCCGTGTACAACAGGTATCTTGCCGACGGTAACAAAGAGTATATGCTCGATTTGTTGCCCGACCTGGAAAAGGAATACCGAGACTGGGAAGGCGATCACCGTTTGCCCGACGGCATGTACTGGCAGGGCGATGTGCAGGATGGCATGGAAGAGTCCGTCAGCGGGGGACGACGCATCAAGAATGCCCGTCCCACCATTAATAGTTATATGTACGGAAACGCGCTAGCTTTGTCAAAAATGTTCAGCCTAAGCGGAGAGACGGCCAAAGCTGCCCTTTTTGCAGCCAAAGCCGATACCATAAAAAAAATGGTACAAGACAACTTATGGCATCCCGAAAGGAAATTTTTTGAAACACGTTGGGTAAACGGCCAACTGGCGCAAGCTCGCGAAGCCATCGGTTATATTCCTTGGTATTTTAATTTGCCCGACCTAGGGAAAAATTACGAAGAAGCCTGGTTGCAGGTCAAAGATCCGGAGGGCTTTTTAGCTCCTTACGGTCTGACTACCGCCGAAAGACGGCATCCTGAATTCCGCACTCGCGGAGTGGGTCAATGCGAATGGGATGGGGCGGTTTGGCCTTTTGCCAGCTCGCAGACAATGACGGCTATGGCCAATGTGCTCAACAATTATGAGCAAAATTACGTGGACAAAGCCACCTACTATGAATTGATGAATCTGTATGTGGAATCTCAGTACCATAGAGGCCGGCCCTATATAGGCGAATACCTGGACGAAGTTACAGGCTATTGGTTGAAGGGCGATCAATTGCGCAGCCGCTATTACAATCATTCCACTTTTGCCGATCTGATCATTACGGGCTTGATGGGATTACGTCCGGGAGAAGACAATATATTGGTGGTTAATCCGCTGATTCCACAGGAACAATGGGATTGGTTTTGTTTGGATAATTTGATGTACCATGGGAAGAATATAGCCGTCGTGTGGGATAAATCCGGAAAGAAATTCAATAAAGGCCAAGGTTTACTTATCTTTTGCAATGGTAAAAAAGTAGCTCAAAAACCAACTATTGAAAAAATCACTGTTGATATTTCACCGTACTGAGCTAAACCACCCGGACAATTTTGTGTTAAAACGGTTTAGTATTACATTTGTCGGCTTAACACTATATATTATGGCGTTTAAGAAAAAAGTATCTCTGAAAGACATTGCGCAAGCCGTTGGAGTGTCGTCGGCTTTGGTATCGATGGTGCTCAACGGCAAGGCAAAACAATATGGAATCGGTGAGGAGGCCACTCGTAAAGTGTTGGCCAAGGCCAAGGAGTTAAACTATCAACCCAATATCATGGCCAGAGGTCTTAGGAGCGGTAGAAGTCGTCTCCTTGGCTTGGTGGTGGCCGATATCTCCAATCCTTTTTTTGCTACTCTTGCCCGTGAAATAGAACGTGCTGCCTCCGAAAGAGGCTACACGGTCATTTACGGCAGTTCCGATGAAAAGCCCGAACATCTGTCGAAGCTTATGAATACTTTGGCCAATCAGGGAGTGGATGGAATTATTGTGGTTCCCTGTGAAAATTCAGAAGAACTCATTGCCGATTTATACCTCCAAAAGTATGCCATGGTTTTGGTCGACAGGTATTTCCCCAAAATAAACACTTTATCGGTGTCGCTCGATAATGCCGAAGCATGCAAAAATGTTACCCGGCACCTCTTGTCGCAGAGTTACAAGAAAATCGGTTTTGTAAGTTATGAATCGGAACTCCTGCATATGACGGAACGCGTAAGAGGTTACTGCGAGGCTATGCAGGAAGCGGGCCTGAAGAATAGTATTAACGTACTCAAATTGCCTCAGGATAAGTATCAAGAAACAATGCTGCAGGTTTTTGAACAGCATCAAATCAAAAACCTTGAGGCCTTGATTTTTTCGAATAATTCGCTTACCATTCAGGGTTTGTATGTGCTCAAACAACTAAAGGTACGTATCCCCGAAGACCTGGCTGTGTTTGGTTTTGACGGAGGAGACGTGTTTGATCTTTATTGTCCGGCCATTAGTTACGTAAGACAACCGGTCGAAGAAATGGGCAGGAAAGCCGTAACTGTTTTAATCGATCAGCTCGAATCTGAGAAACCTGAGGAAATAAAAAGATACGTATTGAAATCCGACTTGGTCATTGCCGAATCTTCTTTAAAAAAGAAATAGATGAATCAAGAAGAATACAAGAGGTCCGTTAATCATCAGAAATATTGAACCCTAAACCATTAATAATCTAAAACGAATGACCAAGAATTTTTCCGGAGTGGTGGTACCTATGATCACTCCTTTGCTGAATGACCTAAGAGTGGATACTGCCGCAGTTAAGCGTATTATGAAGCTTTTTTCGGCCCATTCCATATCTCCGCTGGTATTGGGCACAACGGGTGAATCTTCTTCCGTTTCGAGGAAGGAAAGTTTGCGCTGCATACGCGCAGCCTGCAGAGCAAAAAGCGGAACCCAAAAAGTCTATGCCGGATTGGTAGGCAATGAAGTGGGCGAATTGTTGGATCGCGGCAAAATGTATGCCGATATGGGTGTTGATGCCGTTGTTTCTACCTTGCCGTCGTATTACCCGCTTTCGGCAGATCAAATGCGTTCTTTTTACCTGACCTTGGCCGATTCTTTATCCGTGCCGGTTCTCATGTACAATATCAAGGCAACAACCCAAATGTCGCTTTCCCTCGATTTGGTAGCCGAATTGAGCCAGCATCCCAATATTGCCGGATTGAAAGATTCCGAAAGGGATCCCGCACGTTTGAACGAATGCATACAGAAGTATAAAAATCGTTCCGATTTTTCCTTTTTCTGCGGCTGGGGTGCGCAAGGAGCGAATAGTTTGATACTCGGAGCCGACGGTATCGTCCCCAGCACAGGCAATGTGGTTCCGGAAATGTATTATAAATTATATAAAGCAGTGCTTGCCGGCGATACCGCTGCCGCTTTGCATTATCAGCAACAGACCGATCGTGTGGCGGAATTGTATCAAAAAGGCCGTAATCTGGGCAGTTCCCTGGCGGCATTAAAAGTGCTGATGAAAGCCAGGGGCTTGTGTGGCACCACTATGATGCCTCCCCTGACTGCTTTGTCTGCCGCAGAAGAAAAATCAATAACAGAACAATTCAATAAATTAGAGAGAAATGAATAGTATTCATTGGATAGATCTGGGCATTGTCCTGATAAGTGTGCTACTAACCGTTTTTGTTGGTATTTATTTCGCCAAACACCAAAAGAGTTCCGATAATTATTTTGCCGGCAGCAAAAGAATTCCCTCATGGGCTATAGGCTTATCTATTTTTGCTACTCTGATAAGCAGTGTTACCTTTTTGGCTTATCCTGCCGCCGCCTACAAAGGCAACTGGATTTTGCTGGTACAAGGGCTGATGGTTCCGGTAGTGTTGGTATTTCTGATATGGCTGATTGTTCCTTTATTCCGCAAAATGATTCGTTTAAGTACTTACGAATATTTTGAGCGGCGTTTTGGATTTTTAGCCAGGATTTACAGCTCGTTGGCTTTTATTCTGACCCACTTTTCGAAAATGGGCACTGTGTTGTATTTGGTCAGTCTGGCACTTCACAGCATGATAGGTGTCAATGTGATTTGGGTTATTTGGTTTTTGGGTATAGCCATTGTGTTGCTTACTCTGTTAGGGGGTATGGAGGGGGTGATATGGATGGACGTTATTCAGGGAATTTTATTGATATGCGGAGGCCTGCTTTGTGCCGGAATATTGCTTTTCAGGCCCGAAGGAGGACCTGTGTCGGTCCTTACGGAAGCCATCACTACCAAGAAGATTGGCTTTGGTCCCTATGACTTCAATTTTGCCGAATTGACTTTTTGGGTTATGGCTATCAACGGGATTTTTTATGCCTTGCAAAAATACGGCACCGATCAGACTATAGTACAACGCTATCTGACTGCCAAAACCGACAGAGATGCCAAAAAAGCGGCTTACATCGGAGTAGGCCTCAGTGTGCCCATCTGGACCTTGTTTATGTTGATAGGTACTGCTCTGTATTTTTTCTATCATTCCGGAACAGCCGTACTGCCCGAGGGTTTGAAAGCAGACGAAGTCTTTCCCTATTTTATCATAAACGAACTACCTGTAGGTATTGTTGGTCTGGTTATCGCAGCCTTGGTGGCTGCTGCCATTTCCAGCCTTGATTCGGATATGAATTGTCTGGCTGCCATCGGGGTGGAAGATTATTATCAGCGTCTAAAACCAAACTGCACCGATAAGCAACGGTTGAATATGGGCAGAATATTGGTTGCCGTTTCGGGCTTGGCCTCCATAGGTGTAGCCAGTCTTTACGCCGTTTGGGAGGGTGAAGGAGTGCTGGGTGTGATTTTTGAATTATACGCCATTTTCTCTGCCGGGATAGTCGGTATCTTTCTATTGGGGCTTTTCAGCAAAAGGGCCAACAAACAAGGCTTGTACATCGGCATGCTGGTTTGTGTGCTCTTTACGGCTTATGCGGTACTAACCAGCACATCCGTCGAGGTTGGAGGCAGCAAACGTCTGATTCTCGATTTGGGCTCAATGAACTTTCCCCATCATAAGTACATGTTGGGCGTTTACAGTCATCTGATTGTATTGGTAGTGGGTTATGTGGCCAGTTTGTTTTTCCCGAAACCCCAATTGGAAAAGGGCCTGACCATTTTCGATTACAAAAAGCCGGGCAAAAATTAACTGATTATGAGAAGCATTGAACTGATACAACCCAAACATATAATCTTTGGTGCCGGCTATGCACAAGACTGGGCAAATATTGTATTGGCCGGGAAAAAACAAAGGGTGTTGCTTTTATCTACTCATCCCCTTTGGGCTGTTTTAGAAAAAAGCATCGGGAACGCGCGAGAAAAAGGATTGGAGTTGTTGTGTCTGGATTATTCCTGGCGAGCCGAGCCCGACACGGAAATCTTTGAAAACCTGCACCGGCAAAGCAAAGACTTCGGCCCCCAGGCAATCGTGGCCATCGGCGGAGGCAGCGTGCTCGACGTGGGCAAGCTGCTGGCAGCCCTGTCTTCGGGTACCCAAAAGCCCTCCGATGTTTTTGGTAAAAATCTGCTCGACAGCCGGGACAATCTGTTGATTTGTGTTCCCACCACGGCGGGAACCGGCAGTGAAGTATCGCCCAACGCCATTTTGTTCGATTTGCGCGACGGTGAGAAAAAAGGCATCATCAGTCCATGGCTGATACCAGATACGGCATTGATCGATCCGGAGATGACTTTTAGCCTGCCCCCGAAACTCACTGCCGAAACGGGCATGGATGCTTTATGCCACTGTATTGAGGCTTATACCAACAAATACGCCCACCCGGCCGTAGATCTGTACGCCCTCAAGGGAATTGAGTACGTGTACAAAAACTTGAAAACAGCGGTAAAGGAGGGTAACAATATCGAAGCCCGCTCTGCCATGGCCTTGGCTTCTATGTATGGAGGACTTTGTCTGGGCCCGGTGAATACTTCGGCCGTGCATGCCTTATCCTACGGCCTGGCCGGGAAATATCATTTTTCCCACGGCTTAGCCAACGCCGTTTTGTTGCCTGCCGTAATGTTGTTCAACATGGAAGCCGATTTGGAAAAAAATGCTCGAATAGCTTTGGCTATGGGTCTTCCGGATAAAGGAGATCTGAGAGCGACGGCTCGGTCGGGAATAAAAGCCATACAAGAGCTTTCACGTGATTGCGGTATTCCTCAAAGCTTGTCTTCGCTGGGAGTTAAACGGGAAGATTTACCGCAGTTGGCAGACATGGCCATGAACGTCAAGCGCTTGTTGAATAATAATCCCAGAGAACTTGAGTGGAAAGATGCCCTGAGTATTTATCAATCTATACTATGATCGCAATGAACAAAACAAATAATACCAAACCCGTTATAGGAATCAGCATGGGCGATCCCGCCGGTATCGGCCCCGAGATCATTGTGAAAGCTTTATCTTCAGCGGAGGTTTATGCCGCCTGCCGGCCCGTGGTGGTAGGAGATGCCGGAGTTATGCGACAAGCCGTACAATTACTGGGCAAGGACCTGAAAATTCATCCGGTTCAAAGCATTCCGGAGGCTCGCTTTGAGTACGGCACCATAGATGTGTATGATTTGCATAACGTTGATTTAAGCAAGTTACAACACGGTGTGGTATCTGCTATGGCGGGCGGGGCGGCTTTCGAGGCGGTGCGTTGCCTGATCGATCTGGCCATGACTTCTCAGGTGGACGCCACTGTTACGGCGCCTATCAACAAGGAGTCTATCCACAAGGCCGGACACGCCTTTTCGGGACATACCGAAATTTATGCCCATTACACCAACACCAAAAATTACGCCATGCTGCTGGCCGATGACGCCCTCAGAGTGATACACGTCAGTACTCACGTGTCTTTGCGTCAGGCTTGCGACCGCGTAACCAAATCGAGGGTGCTCGATGTAATAGAGCTTTTGAACAAGGCCTGCGTGCAATTTGGTATTGCCAGGCCTCGTCTGGCGGTAGCCGGCCTGAATCCCCACGCCGGCGAAAACGCCTTGTTTGGCGATGAAGAGGTCAAAGAAATCGTCCCGGCGGTAGAGGAAGCTCAACGGCGAGGTTATCTGGTGGAAGGGCCCCTGCCTCCGGATACTGTGTTTACCAAAGCGGTGCAGGGCCGTTACGACGGTTGTGTAGCCATGTACCACGACCAGGGACATATCCCCTTTAAGTTGCTGGGATTTAAGTGGAATAATGAAACCCAGAAAATGGATAGTGTTAAAGGCGTCAATATAACCTTGGGCTTACCCATCATCAGAACCTCTGTGGATCACGGCACTGCCTTTGAAATTGCGGGCAAGGGGATAGCCTGCGAAGACGCTATGCTCATTTCGATCGATTACGCCTTGAAAATGGCCAAAAATAGAATCCAATGATTGTCATTATTGCAGACGATTTAACCGGAGCAGCCGAAACCGTCGGTATCTGTTTGCGTCACGGAGTCGGGGCGGCCATGATTATGGAAATCCCGGGCGAAGAGCGTTTGCAGGAATATACAAAAGAGGGAATAGCTGTATTGGTAATTGCCTGTGATACAAGATCCGGCACCTTAGAAGAGGCCTGCCGGGTAAACCGTTTACTGGGTGAAACGCTCAAACAGGCCGGATTCACGCAAATCTTCAAAAAAATCGACTCCGTATTGCGAGGCTGGGTAGTACCCGAACTGAATACACTGGCCCGATTGACGGGCAAAAGCAGTTTGCTGATCCAGCCGGCCAATCCCGGAGCCGGACGTTGCATTCGCGACGGAAAGTATTTTATTAACGGGATTGAATTAAGCGAAACGGCTTTTGGCCTGGATCCTGAGTTCCCTGCCTCTTCGTCGGATGTAATGGAGATACTGCAAGAGTGTCTGCCCGGAAAAGAGCCGGCCTCGGTAATAAAATTCAGTATTCCGGATGCCTGTTATCCGGAAGATTTACGCAACAGCGCCCTGCAATGTGGCCCGGATGTTTTACCGGCCGGCAGTGCCGCTTTTTGGGAGGCCTATCTCGAGGAGCAAATCAAGCGGGGCCTGATCCTTACCGCCGGTATCAATTACCGACCCCATACACAACGTAAAAAGCCGCCTGTTCCTTCGACACACAATTTCTTGATGATCTGTGGCAGTGCTCATCAACACAGTCTGGATTACGACGAATATTTAAGAAAGCAGGGGGTAACTCTGATAGAAATGCCCCCGGAATTAAGTTCGGAACAAGAACCGGATCCGGCCGATCTGGTTGCCTGGGCGAGTGCCTGTGTGGAAGCCTGGAAAAAAGAACCCCGTTTGGCTCTAAGGATTGCCTCTAAACCAATCAACTACGAGAACAGCGCCCACAAACTCAAAGCTCGTTTTACCGATGCCTTGCAATTGATTTTACAGCAAATCAAACCGGCCGAATTATTCATCGAAGGAGGTGCGACGGCTGCGAGTCTGCTGAACCGGCTCAACTGGACGACATTTAAACCGGTGGACGAATTGGCTCCGGGAGTGGTCCGCTTACAATTGATGCCTGAACCTTCTCTTTTTATAACCTTGAAACCGGGCAGTTATTTCTGGCCGGAATTCTTATTCAATTCATAGACAATGAAAAATCTGATCAGCCTGGCATGGCTTCTTTTATTGCCTTTTTACGCGGAAGCAACTACTGTCAACGCACTCAAAGCCGGCGCAAAAAACGATGGCAAAACACTGAATACCAATGCTATTTCTAAAGCAATCGATAAACTGAGTTCCCAAGGTGGCGGCACCTTGTATTTTCCTTCGGGTACCTATCTGACCGGTCCCATAAGGCTCCAAAGCAACATTACGCTCGATTTGGATGCCGGAGCCGTGTTGTCTTTTTCGGATCGTTTCGACTTATATATGCCTTACGTCGAAATGCGTTACGAGGGAGTGGTGATGAAGAGCTTTCATCCTTTGATTTATGCTTACGAAGCTGAAAACATCACTATCAAGGGCAGAGGAAGACTCGAAGGTAACGGCCGGGCTTGGTGGGAAGAGACCTGGCGACTGGAAACGGCGTTCTACAAGGGAGAATTGCAAGACGCCGAACCGACCAAATACCAGCAAGCCTGGCTGGATGCCAATCCCGGTTTCAGTGTCGAACCCCAGTCGGACTGGAAAAACACCTTGGCCAGGCATTGGTTCAGACCGCCTTTTATTCAATTGTACAAATGCAAAAACATTTTGATAGAAGGTCTGCACATCGCTAATTCTCCTTTCTGGACCGTAAATCCGGAATTTTGCGATAATCTCACCATCCAGGGCCTGACCATCGTAAATCCGAATTCCCCCAACACCGACGGTATCAACCCCGAATCCTGTACCAATGTGCATATTTCCAATTGCCATATCAGCGTCGGCGACGACTGCATCACCATCAAATCGGGTCGTGACCTGCAAGGGCGTCAATACGCCGCTCCCTGCGAAAACATCACCATCACCAATTGCACCATGCTTTCCGGTCATGGCGGCGTGGTTATTGGCAGTGAGATGTCGGGAGATGTCCGCAAGATCACCATCAGCAATTGCGTGTTCGACGGCACCGACCGTGGTATCCGCTTAAAGTCAACCCGGGGCAGGGGAGGCATAGTCGAAGAAATCCGCGTGAGCAATATTGTGATGAAGAACATTCAAAAAGAGGCCATTATTCTAAACCTGTTTTACAGCAGGGTGCCTCAGGAGCCCGTGACCGAAAGAACTCCCATTTTTAGAAACATCCATATTTCGGGCATGACCGGCTCGGAGGTGAAATCGGCAGGATCGATTCTCGGCATTCCTGAAATGCCCATTTCCAATATTAGCATAGAAGACGTGAATATCCAGGCAGAAAGCGGTTTCAGTGTTCAGGATGCCCGGGACATTCAATTGCGCAATATATGCATCGACACCCAAAAAGGGCCGATTGTACAATGCAAGGATGCAGCCGAATTGTATTTGTCCAATATACGAAGCTCCAAACCCTTGGCGGAGGCCGCTTTGCTAAGGATGGAAAACGTCAGCGACGTCTTTATTGAAGGCTGTTTCCCCTTGCCCGGAAGCAAAGCTTTTTTGGAATTGTCCGGTGCGGAAAGCGGCAGGGTGATATTGAAAAACAATTTTGTTGAACGCATTGAACAACCTTACCTTATTCATGAAATGGTCGATTCTGCCGCATTGGTTTATTGATATGAAACATTCCTGACGTATTCTACATCCGAGCGAATGAAACAGAATTGCTAACATTAAAAATTCACGTATGAACAAAATCTGGCTTACAGTCTTATTGTGTATTAGTGTCTGCGCCTATTCTCAGCAGAATTCCGACAATTGCTTCCGGCGTCCTCTCAAAGAGGTGTTGACGGATTTGCAGTCGCAATTTGGCGTACGTCTGCGTTTTTCCGAAGAACTGGTCAGGGATAAAGTGCTCGATTACGCCGATTGGCGCATTCATCCCTGGAGTCTTGAAGAAAGCCTGAACAACGTTTTGCTGCCTTTTGACTATAAATTTGTCAAAGAAAGCAGTACTTCTTACGAAATCAAAGCCTTCGAGTATGCGCGCAGAACGGCTGATTTCGGCAGGGATTTTTTAGATTACCTGAGTAGCCGGCACGCCGATTTGCCCGCCTGGGAAGCTCGTAAGGCCCTGCTCAAAAAAGAAATGAAGATCGCTGCCGGCTTGGATCCGTTGCCCCGGAGTCCCGGGACTAAACCTATCCTGGGCCCTAAACGTAAATACGAAGGCTACTACGTGCAAAATATAGCCTTGGAAATTTTACCCGGCGTTTTTTGTACGGGTTCAATATACCATCCCATTGGAAACAAAGGCAAATGTCCTATTATGCTCAATCCCAACGGTCATTTTGGTGATGGCCGTTATCGCGCCGACCAACAACTGCGCTGTGCCATGCAAGCCAGGATGGGCATCATTGCGGTCAGTTACGATCTTTTTGCCTGGGATGAACAGTTGTTGCAATTCGACAGCAGAAGCCATCGCAGCAGCATGGCCCACACCATACAAAGCCTGAACGCCATTAGAATGCTCGATTATCTCTGTGCTTTGAAAGAAGCCGATCTCAGCAGAGTGGGGATAACCGGCGGATCGGGCGGCGGCAGCCAAACCATGTTTATTACGGCCATCGACGAGAGGATTACTCTGAGTATGCCGGTAGTGATGACTTCGTCTTATTTTGTGGGCGGCTGTCCCTGCGAAAGCGGCAATCCGATTCATCTTTGCGGGGGCAGAACCAACAACGCCGAGATAACCGCCATGTGTGCTCCCCGTCCCTTACTTGTTGTATCCGACGGTAAAGATTGGACCAAAGACGTTCCGGACTTGGAATTTCCCTATATTCGCAGTATATATGCTTTGTACGGCAAGGAAGATCTGGCCGAAAATGCCCATTTTGGAGACGAAGGTCACGACTACGGCTTTTCGAAACGTCAGGCGACCTATGCTTTTATAGAAAAACATTGGAACCTGAATACCAAAGGATTGAAGAACGCCGGTGGGCAATGGGATGAGTCCGGGGTGACGGTGGAACCCTATCCGTCCCTGAAAGTTTTCGGTGCAGACGGCAAAGGTTTACCCGCCCACGCCGTCAAGGGGATGGATGAGTTATACCGGGTTTTTGAAGCAGCCAAACAATAAACAACTTCAAGGACAGCAATAACTTCAGGGACAACACCAACTCCAAGAATAGCAAAACCAATGGAAGAGACAACACCAACTCCAGGGAGACCAAAACAATTTAAAGGACAACAAAAGCAACTCTAAGGATACCAAAAAGATCATCCTCAATACAATAAAAGATAAAACTATGGTAAAATACCGGATATTCGCTCTTTGTTTGATAGTTACCGGCTTGTTTTATGCCTGTCAATCGCCTGAGATCGATTTGCAAGCCGAGAATCTCAAGCTGGACCACTGCGGCTGGGAAGGGGTCCGGCAGCTTTGCCTGAGTTGGACGATGAATGCAGCCTCTCCCAGGGGATTAAACCAACAAGCCTACCGTATACGTATTGCCAGCTGTCCTGAACTGCTCGAACAAAATTCGCCCGATATTTGGGATTCGGGTAAAGTTAGCAGCTCAAAGAATTACGATGTTCCGTATAAAGGTAAAGCCTTAGAGAGAGATACCGTCTATTATGCCCAAATAAGGATATGGACCAATCGGGGCAAAAGTCTCTGGTCCAAACAGCAAAACCTGGTTTTGCCGGCCGAAGGAGATCTTCTCCCCGCTGCTGCATCCATTAATCGCTTCGACACCTACGACCTGAAGTTGAGCGACCTGGTTCAGACATATAAAACAGCCACTCTTGAGAAATACAAGAATCGGCCCCAAGACTTGGAAAACATGTCAGCCGCCGACTGTTGGGCCGAAAGTTATTTGATCGATAACCGCAAGTTTTATCTCCAATGGATGGATCGCTTGCTGGCTGCTCAAGCCGAAGACGGTAGCCTGCCTTTGTCTGCGCAACAGGAGCCGCAGGAAATTTTCGATATTGCACATATGTTGTTGGTTCAGTACAACGAAACCGCTCATCTGAAGAAACATTTTCCGGCGATGGAAAAATGGCTGGACTTTTTGTGGAAAAACTACGGAAGCCAAGAGTATATACTGACAGCCAATGGAGAGGGACATACCATGTTGCCTCCCGAAGAATATAGTCTGGATGGAAAAGAGTACATCACCTCGGCTGCTTTGATTTCGACGGCGTATTTTTATCGCCTCTGCGTGTTGATGGAAAAGTTCTCTTCTCACTCACAGTATCGGGATAAAGCCGCTCATTATGCCGATTGGGCCGGCAAGCTTCGTAAAGCCTACAACGACCGTTTTTTCAATGAAGAAAAACAATACTACGAAAACAATACCCCGACGGCCAATTTATTGTCCCTAAGCTTAGGATTCTGTGAAGATAAGAGGGCGGAGAGTGTATTCAAACGCATAGAACAATCCATAGCTATAGAGCATTACGGAAAAGCAGCTTGCGGTGAATTTGGCAAAAGATGTTTGTACCGCACCTTATCGGCCTGGGGCAGATCCGATCTGAGTTACAGACTTGGGGCTGAGCTCCGGGAGGTTGAGGGCGATTTTATTCTGTGGTTTTTTGAGCATCTATGCGGTTTGAAAAGTCTGGAAAAGGGCTTCCACTATTTCAGCCTCGATGCCGTCTTCCCCCCGGGAATTTATTTTGCAAAGACCCGTATGGAAACCCGTGGAGGAATTATTTCCAGCTCCTGGATAAAAACCTTCGATGAATTTGTTTGGCAGGTGATCGTTCCTGTCAATACCAGGGCCAGACTCCGCTATCCGGCTGCTGCCGTCAAAGACATTTACGACGACGGCCGGGTAGTTGATCAGGTAGAGGGCATTCAAATTCTTGGTCGGGAAAACGGAAATATACTTATGGAACTGGGCTCGGGCGATTATTTTTTCTCCAGTAAATTGGCCGACATTAAACCAGGCCCGCGTAGGAACAATGAATGATTTATATCCAACCTTTAATTTTATATTGTATGAAAACAAAAAGTATGCTATTGACAATGGGCCTTTTGCTCAGCTTTACGGCCTGCCGGCAAGGAGCTGAATGGAAAAAGGGAATCCTTATAGACGAATTTGTTTACGAAAAAACTTCCTTTCCCGAATGTCACTCTGCTTCGTTGGCAGAAACTCCCGAAGGTATTGTGTTGACTTTTTTCGGCGGAACCAAAGAACGCCACCCCGATGCCAGTATATGGATATGCCGAAACGAAAACGGTGTTTGGACCGAACCCGAAAAAGCGGCCGACGGAGTAGTCAACGATACATTGAGATATCCTTGCTGGAATCCTGTGTTGTATCAAGTTCCCGGCGAAGAGTTGCTGCTGTTTTACAAGGTCGGCCCCAGTCCCGGATCTTGGTGGGGTTGTATGAAACGTTCCTTCGACAACGGTAAAACCTGGTCTGCCGAGGAAAAACTGCCCGAGGGCATTATCGGCCCGGTCAAAAACAAACCGGTGGTGGTGGACGGAAAATTATTCTGTCCTTCGAGCACCGAAAACCGCGGATGGAGACTGCACATCGACGTTACCGAAGACAAAGGCAAAACCTGGACACAGATAGGCCCTTTGAACGATCCGGCAGAATGGCTGGCTATTCAACCAAGTATTTTGTTTCACAAAAACGGAGATTTGCAAATACTCTGCCGTACCCGTAACCGCCTGGTGGGTTCCACCTGGTCAACCGACCGTGGCCGGACCTGGTCGCAGTTGGAAGGTGTAGGTTTGCCTAACAACAATTCGGGAACGGATGCCGTTACTTTGAAAGACGGCCGGCATCTGCTGGTTTATAATCACGTGGAACCTCCTGCCGGTGAGACAAAAGGAGCCCGAACCCCTCTGAACGTAGCTTTATCGAAAGACGGAAAAACCTGGTACGCTTCGCTGGTGCTGGAAGATTCACCCATCAGTCAATATTCCTATCCCTGCGTTATTCAATCCTCCGACGGTTTCGTGCACATAGCTTACACCTGGAGACGCCAGCGCATTAAATACGTCAAAATCGACCCCGCCAAACTTAAAATGAAAGAAATAGAAAACGGTATCTGGCCCGGCAAGGAAACAGCCCAGGCCGTTGAGGGTGCAGGCTCTACCCCTTTTCCCATTTCGGTTTGCGACTGGATGATATTAAAGCGCCAGAAACTCGGAGCCATCACTCTGGCCAGAGAAATAGGCTGCGACGGCCTTGAAATAGACATGGGTGGCCTGGGTAATCGTCCCACTTTTGACAACAAACTCAAAGATCCCGAGGTGCTGGCTGAATTCAAACGTACCGCACAGGTGAGCGGAATTCGCTTCTCCTCGGTGGCCATGTCGGGTTTTTACGCTCAATCACTGGTAGATCGCGAAGATTTTATCACACCGGTGCAGGATTGTATCGACGTAATGAAAGGTCTGGGTGTAGGAGTAGCTTTTTTGCCTTTGGGTGTAAAAGGAGACCTGGTGCAATATCCCGAATTGCGCCCCGCTATAGTGGAGCGCCTGCGAGTTATCGGCCGGATGGCCGAACAGGAAAAGGTGGTCATCGGTATAGAAACCTCTTTGGATGCTGAGGGCGATAAAGCATTATTGCAGGAAATCGGCAGTCCGGGGATCAAGATTTATTTCAATTTCGCAAGAGCCCTGCAAAGCGGCAAAGATTTGCATCGGGAGTTGCGCTTGTTGGGTGACGATATATGTATGATACATTGCACCAACAAAGACAGCGTATGGCTGGAAAACGACCCTATGATCGATATGCCTGCCGTCAAACAGACACTCGAAGAAATCGGTTACCGGGGCTGGCTGGTAATGGAACGTTCTAGGGATGCAAGCCAGGCCCGGAATGTCCGTGGAAATTACGGGGCCAATTGTGCCTATCTAAAGTCGGTTTTTCAACCGGAATAGTATGGTTTAAACGCAGATTTGAACTTGCAAGGTTCAGCAGCTTTAACTTGTTTTTCAAACGAATAGTATGGTTTAAACCCGCTTTGATGCGAACCATTCAGAAATATTTATTAAGTCCAGGAACACTACAGTTATGATCAAAAAATCTTTCATTGTATTAGCTCTGTTATGTAGCTCTTTGTCAATTTTTGCACGGACGGAAATTTGGGTAGCTCCCGGAGGCTCGGACCAGGCTCCGGGTACCAAGGCGGAACCCAAGGCTAGTTTGCATTCGGCCCTGAGGCAGGCGAGGGAAAGTAGAAGATTGTCCGATCCCTCGACAGCGGACGGAATCATTATTCGAATGCAAGCAGGAACTTATTTTTTGGACGAACCTCTCCTGATAAGACCCGAAGATTGCGGAACTCCTGAGAGTCCAACCCGTATAGTGGCCGAAAAAAGCGGCGAAGTGACACTGAGCGGCGGAGTAAAACTGGGCAAATGGAGCAAAGCCGGCAGCGTTCCGGGTTTACCCTCGGCTGCCAAAGGCAAGGTCTGGGTAACAGATCAGCCTAAAGTTTCAGGCCGCTACATCGATTTTCGACAATTATGGGTAGACGGTCGTAAAGCTGTTCGGGCCAGAGATACCAACGACGACAATTTTAAACGTATATTGGCCTGGGACAAAAACACAGGGGTGTTAACCATTCCCGCTCCTGGAGTAAAATCCTTTAAAACTTTGGATCGCCTCGAATTGCAGCTGCATCAGATGTGGGCAATAGCCAATTTGCGTATAAAAGCCATAGAATATCAAAACGAAAAAGCTTTGGTGGTTTTTCATCAACCCGAAAGTCGCATCCAGGCCGAGCATCCATGGCCAACCCCGATGATTGCGGAAGGCCGGGAATCTCCCTTTTTTCTGTGCAATGCCATTGAATTTCTCGATCAGCCCGGGGAATGGTACCTCGACGTGGAAGATCATAAGCTTTATTATTGGCCTCGCCCGGGAGAAGATATCACCCGGACCGAATCGGTGGTTCCTTATTTGGAAACCTTAATCGATGTTCAGGGCAGTCTGGATCGTCCTGTAAAGCATATAAGCTTCGAAGGTATCGGCTTTTCGTACACAAGCTGGCTGAGGCCCTCGGAACAGGGGCATGTTCCCCTGCAGGCAGGTATGTACCTGCTCGATGCGTATAAATTGCGTCCTCCCGGCGTACCGGGCAACGAAAACCGGGGTTTGGAAAATCAGGGTTGGGTGGGTAGACCTCCGGCTGCCGTACAATTGCGTGGGGTACAAAATACGAGCTTTGTGCGTTGCCGTTTTGAGCACCTGGCCTCATGTGGGATAGATTATATCAGCGGAACTCTGAACGATAGTATATTAGCTTGTGTCTTTCAGGATATTGGCGGTAACGGCATACAAGCCGGAAAGTTTTCCGATCCGGGCATAGAAACACACTTGCCTTACGATCCTGTCGATCGGCGCGAGATATGTACCAAACTGTACATCGGAAACAATTACATTCACAATTGCAGCAACGAAGACTGGGGTTGTGTGGGTATTTGCGCCGGTTACGTGAGGGATATTCTCATTGAGCACAACGAACTATCGGAATTGTCTTATTCGGGTATCAGTTTGGGTTGGGGTTGGAGTAAAACCGTGAATTGTATGCGCAACAATGTGGTGAGAGCCAATTACATTCATCATTACGCAAAACGTATGTACGATGTGGCCGGTATCTACACTCTGTCGGTGCAATCAAAATCTCTGATAAGCGAAAATGTGGTCGACAGTATCTATTCGCCGGCCTACGTTCACGATCCCAATCACTGGTTTTATCTTTACACCGACGAGGGCTCCTCTTTTATTACGGTAAAAGATAACTGGTGTCCGGCCGAGAAATTTCTGCAGAACGCCAACGGCCCGGGCAATACCTGGATTAACAACGGTCCGATGGTTGACGAAAAAATCAGGTTGGCAGCAGGCATTGAGCCGGCATACAGCGACATAAAGCCCTGATATTGTCCGGTCGTTTTTATTCATCGCCCACCAAGGCGAGGGCAATACTCATCAGAACTTGCACCATACGAATCCTAATAAAGCGTGTATATTTATGCAAGATAATTCAAAGCGAACAGTACTAAAATTCAGTGAGTTAAAATTCCTGTGAAACTACTCCAAACTGTTTTTTAGCCTGTTTTACGCTCCAATTAAACAAGTAAATCGCTTATTTAGCACCTATTTAGGCTTTAAAAACGTTAAATCTTTTTTGATGATATTTTTTTTGTCTTCCTTTGTTACCTCGGTTGTATATTTATAACAATTAGTTGTTATAAAATATAATCGCTTATTAATCAGCAATTTGTGTTTTCCACAAGAATAAAAATAATTGTTAATCCTAAAGAATTCTCTCTCAGTTTTAGCGTATTATCCCTTTAAAATATTGCTTAAAGAATCACTTAAACATTTGCGTAATAAAAAAGCTTAAATTACATTTGCGCTCCAAAGTGATTAACTTTACGGAAGTTAAACCCTAAACAGAAAATGATTGTTAAACAAAAAGTGAAACTATGAGAAAACTGACTTTTTTACTCGCTTGCCTGTTTCTGGCAAGCGTAGGCTTAGTGAATGCTCAGTCTCGCACGGTAACCGGTAGGGTTATTTATGCCGAAGACGAGCAGCCTGTCATTGGTGCGTACGTAGTTGTTCAAGGCAGCTCCAGGGGTACCGTAACCGACGCTGACGGTAATTTTTCCATCAGTGTGCCTCAGGAAGCAACCATTTTGGAATTTTCCTTTCTGGGAATGAAAACGGTACAAGCCGAAGCCAGGAACGGAATGGTGGTGCGCATGGAGCAGGAAGTGTCTGAATTGGACGAAGTAATGGTCGTTGCTTTCGGTACTGCAACCAAAAAGTCTTTTACAGGATCGGCAGCAGTAATTAAAGCAGAAGACATTACCACACGGCAGGTTTCGAACGTTACCAATGCCCTGGCCGGTCAGGTTGCGGGTGTGCAGACAGTTAACACCAGCGGCGGTCAGCCCGGTAACGCAGCCACAATCCGTATTCGCGGTATCGGCTCTATGAGCGCCAGTAATGCTCCCTTGTACATTGTGGACGGAGCTCCTTTTGATGGCAGTATGTCTTCGATCAATCCCCAGGACATCGAAAGCATCAGTGTGTTGAAAGACGCCGCAGCCAACGCTATTTACGGTGCCCGTGGTGCCAACGGTGTTGTGTTGATTACCACCAAAAGAGGTACGACCCAGGAAGCCAAAGTGAATGTGGACGCAAAATGGGGCAACAATAGCCGTGCTGTTCCCAATTACGCTGTTATGGAAGATCCTGCCATGTACTACGAAACTTTCTACAAAGCTTTGTATAACAGTAAGATCTATAATGGAAACAGTGCTAATGATGCCCATGTTTATGCCAGGAGCGTCCTCTTCGATAAGGATGCCGGAGGTTTGGGCTATCAAGTATACACCCTTCCTGCGGGTCAAAGCCTGATCGGTACCAACTTCAAACTGAATCCCAATGCTACGTTGGGTTACTCGGATGCTGATTTTTATTATACACCCGATAATTGGTATAACGAAATTTTTGATCCCAACAACTTACGTCAGGAATACAACGTATCCGTCTCCGGAGCGTCAGACAAAATCAATTATTTTATGTCTTTAGGCTATCTGGACGATTCGGGTATTGTATCGGGGTCGGGCTTTTCGCGTTATACTGCCCGTACCAACGTAGAATACCAGGCTAAAGAATGGTTAAAAGTGGGGGCCAACATTGGTTACACCAATTACGACATCCAGTCTCCCGGCTCTCAAACCAACTGGGGGTCCAGCGGGAACCTCTTTTACGTAACCAGTTTGATAGCCCCGATTTATCCTCTGTATGTTCGCAACAGCACAGACGAGCAGATTCGTGTTGACCACAGAGGCATTACCGTATACGATTTTGGTACTACTACCAACCAGAAACGCGCTTTTATGGGTATGTCCAATCCGGCCATTACGCTCAAGCTGGATGAACACCATGCTTATACCGATGTCTTGGCCAGCCGTTTCTATGGAACCCTGGATTTGTTTAAAGGTATGAAGTTTACCGCCAGTGTAAGCGCCAATACCATTAATCAACGTGCGAATCGCCTGTACAACCAATTCTATGGTGCCGCTGTCGCCAGTCAGGGTGCCGTAAGCGTTTCCCATGCAAGGGGTGTAGGAATTAACCAACAATACATGCTTAATTACAAAAGGTCGTTTGGTGTAAACGGTCTTGATATATTGGCCGGTTACGAATCCTATGAATTGACCGAGCAATACCTTTACGGCTATAACACCAAGCTCTTTAACCCTTATATTGGAGAATTGGGTAATGCGATAGACGTTGATTCAAGGGATATGACATCTTATACCAATCATTACTCAACTTTAGGTTTTATAGGCCGCGCAGAATACGATTACGATCAGAAATACATCCTTTCGGCTTCCTATCGTCGCGATGCCTCCTCTCGTTTTGCTCCCGAACAGCGTTGGGGTGACTTTGGAAGCGTCGGTGCTGCATGGGCAATAAACAATGAAGGATTTATGGCCAATGCGGAGTCTATAAATTTACTCAAACTCAAAGCCAGTTACGGTATCCAGGGTAACGATAACATTGGAAACTATTATGCTTACCTCGATCAGTACACCGTCAGCAATGCTGATGGAGATTTTTCGGTAGGCTTCGCGTATAGAGGTAATCCCGACATAACCTGGGAAACTTCCTATAGTTTCAATACAGGTATAGATTTTTCCATGTTCGACGAAAGGTTGAACGGTACGATTGAGTATTTCTCGCGCAAGACCGTAGATTTGCTCTACAATCAGCCGGTGCCTCTTTCGTTTGGTTATGCCTCCATACCCACCAACGTGGGGGCTATTCTGAACAATGGGGTAGAGATTGATTTGCGTTACACTTTGGTCAAAACCAACAATCTAACCTGGGACATCAATGTGAATGCCACCCATTACAAGAACACTATTCTTGATTTGGCAGAATCCGTCAAAGAGGCCGGAGGTCTCAAGCAAAGCACCTACATATACAGGGTGGGCGGATCTCTTTATAACACCTACCTGAGGGAATATGCCGGAGTTGATCCGGTTACCGGTAAAGCATTGTATTATATGGATCCCGATAACGACGATTATTCAACTACCGACGTCTGGTCGTCCGCCAAACAAGCCGACAACGGAAGTTCTTTGGCAAAAGTTTATGGTGGATTCGGGACAGCTTTACAATTGAGAGGCATCGACCTGTCGGCCAATTTCTCTTACCAACTGGGAGGGAAACTTTACGACTTTTCGTACGAAGAGCTGATGCATAGTGGCGACAACGCCGGTTTAAACTGGCATACAGATATTTTAAATGCCTGGACGCCCGAGAATACCGTTACCGATGTTCCCCGGATTTGTTCTTCCGACGATACTTATCAAACCTATTCCACCCGTTTCATGATCAGCTCAAATTACTTGAGCCTGAACAATATTACTCTTGGTTATACCTTACCTAAACGTTGGACGGAAAAGATCAAAATTGAAAAATTGCGTATATATGCCGTAGGCGATAATCTGGCCTTGTTCTCGGCTCGTAAGGGTTTTGATCCCAGAACCATGATCGGTGCCGGCGTAGGTTCGCTTGGTACGGCAGGAACAGGTTCTCATACTTACACTGCACTCCGGACCATTTCCGGAGGCATATCCCTTACATTTTAATACGTCACATTATAAAACTGTATAAAGATGAAAAAACGTAATATTTTCTTTTTAGCGCTCGGATTGGTGTTGCTGGGATCTTGTACGGATCTGAATACTATTCCTGAGGGAGGTACTCTTACCGAAGAACAGAAAAGGGAGGTGGTCGAAGCTATTCCCGGCCGCCTGGCAGCAGACATCAATGGTATGTTTGCGGTCCTTTCGAAACAATATTGTGTATTTGGAGCAGCTAGTGGACGTGATGATGACCACGGCTATCCTGCGGCAGCCATGTCCTGGGATCTGAATGGCCCCGATATGGTAGGTACAGACGATAATTACAACTGGTTCTCCGTTGCTTCCGATTATGCCGACAGGACCTATACTTATGCCAATCCCTATATGAGGTGGGCCATGTTCTATAAGCAGATCAAAATGGCAAACGACGTAATGGCGTCTATTCCAGAAGATACCGATAATCCGACTTTGTTGACCTACAGAGGTCTTGCTCATGCTGTTCGTGCCTTTGATTATTTCTCGTTGGTTCAATACTACCAATTTACCTATGGTCCGGAAACTTTGGATAAACCGGCTGTTCCTATTGTAGAGCCCGGAATGACCGATGTAACCAATCCCAGAGCAACCGTACGACAAGTGTACGAATTGATTATGAACGACATCGACACGGCCATTGTTTTACTCAAGGATTACGTGCCGACATCCAAGTCTTACATCAGCGAAGCCGTAGCCTATGGTCTTCGTGCCAGAGTCAATCTCGTAATGAAAAACTACGCTCAGGCTGCATTGGATGCCCGTAAGGCCATTGATTTATTCGGAGGAACTCCTTATACCAGAGAGGAACTTATGACTCCCGGATTTATAGACGCAACCGACCACAATTGGATGTGGGCTTTAATCATTACTCCCGACGTGGTGCCTGATGCTTATCCTGCGTGGCCCGCCGTACTTGCTTCCTTCTCGGGCGACAGTTATACCTGCGGGGTGGGTTGTTACAAGATGATTAATACCCTGTTGTATTCGATTATTCCTGCCACCGATGTACGCAAAGGCTGGTGGGTAGATGCCGAATTGAAATCACCTCTCATCGACAGTCTGTCATGGCCCGAATACAAAGGCGAACCCCTGGGTCCGTTGAACATTCCCGATGTAAAAATGCCCTATTTGCCTTATACCAATGTTAAGTTTGGCCAATTTGGTGGAATTGGAAACACAGTAAATGCGGGCGACTGGTGTATGATGCGTGTAGAGGAAATGCTCTTGATTGAAGCTGAAGCTACAGGTATGACTGACGAGGCCGCCGGAAAGAATTTGTTGACAAATTTTGTGAAAACCTACAGAGATCCCGCTTATACCTTCCCCGCCTCCGGTATTAAATTCCAGGACGAATGCTGGAAACAACGCCGTATAGAACTGTGGGGCGAAGGTTTCTCCATGATGGATATTATGCGTCTCAAGAAAAACATTGTGCGTTTTAATTCGAGGGTTGAAACCAATCATCCGGAAGCTTTCCGTTTCAACCTGGCTGCCGACGACGGCTGGTTGTTGATGCGTATTCCCCAAAGAGAAATCAACTCGAACCCTGGTATCGGCGATGAAGACAACAACAACGATGGAGCTTTGCCCGTAAGCGGTGACGGTGCAGGCCTTAGAGATGGTGTAACAGACTAATTAAACAAGAATCATTTAATCATGCACGCTATGAAAAATTTTAAAAGAATATTCTTTATCATAGGGCTGGGGGCCTTCTTATGGTCGTCCTGTACCGAGGATATTCCCGTAAGGGAAGAATCTCCGGCGGCTGACCCCGAAAGTATGCAAGTATACTTCCCCAACAGCCAAAAGTACAAATATGAATTGCCTCCGACCGTTTTCGAAGTCGATATTGATCTGAAACGCGAAAAGTCTGCGAAGGCTGCTACGGTTAAAATTATAGTGACCTCCGATTTGACCGGCGTTTTTACCGTACCCGAAACTGTTAGTTTTGCCGCGGGCGATTCCACGGCCAAGCTTACCATCACCTTCGATACTCTTGAACAATTTAAGCCCTACCAGATATCGTTCAAGATAGAAGATCAATACATCAATCCTTATATTGTCAACCCCGATGGTACTTCAGATTTCAACCTCTATGTCGAGCAAAACGACTTCCTGCCTGTGGGTGATGGTAAGGGTCAATTCTACGACAGCTTTACCCTGGCCTCGGTTGCAGATGTATCTATCACTTACTCTAAGAAAAAAGACGCTTACCGCATCGGCAATCCTTATTCCTTGGCACTTCTTGAAGAAGCCGGATGGGGAAACTGGATTGGAGGTCCTACAAGCGAGAACATTGAAATCCAGATAACGAAAGAAGGAAAGGTTACCTGGGAGTTCTGGTATATTGGATTGAATTATCAGGGTGTCAGCGGATATCCTATAAAAGCTTATTTTCCCTCATTCCGCACGAAAGATGATGTCGCTCTTGATGATTTGAGTGGTAAGATTATGGATAATCTGTACGAATTACATCCTCATTTCTATGTGGACGGACTTGGCAGTTTTGGCACTAAATATCCGGTATTTATTTCTTTACCCGGTGGCCCCAATCTGAATGAACTTTTGGCAGAATAATCCTAAGTTTCTGAAACCATAAAATGAAAGCCCTTCCTGATTCAGGAGGGGCTTTTTTTTAGAGCATCTTTCGGGGCAGGCATCCTTCGGCAAGCATCCTTCAGCGGGCATCCTTCAGCGGAAAAGCAGTAAATTCCGTCGAATACATCAAAACCCCGGTTAAGCGACCGGGTATATCTGCCAAAGGAACTCATTGGATTAAAAATAAATATGTATTTTTGTGCGTTACAAAAAAAAGCAATGCACAGGAAACAGATACTCATTTTTATATTCTGCTTGCTATGTTCGCGGGCGCTTTGGGCAGTGATGGCTTATCCCTACCCTATAGAAATCGATTTGCCCGATGGCAGTAAGTTGGAAATACAACGTCATGGAGATGAGTTTTTTAATTACACTACCGACCAAAACGGTTATATTATAGCTCAAAAACCGGACGGCTATTACTACTACGCCAACTACGACGAACAAGCGAAACTCAATATCAGCAACTACCGTGCCGACAGCCGGGCGGCAAGGCGCTCGGCCGTGGTGCCTGAAGTCAATTTCAGGCGGGCAGCTCAGACCCGAAGCGAGCGTTACGAAGCAAGCCGGGATTTAATCAGGGCCAACGCTAAGCAAGCTTACGAGGGCAGGCTAAAAACGCTCGTTTTACTGGTTGCTTTTCAGGACAAGGCTTTTGTTTCTCCGACGGCGCACGATGATTTCGACAGACTAAGTAACGAATTGGGTTACAGCGATAACGGTGCAACCGGTTCGGTAAGAGATTATTATCGGGACAATTCAAACGGAGTTTTTGACCCGGAATTTGTTGTTATGGGGCCCTATACCCTGTCAAAACCCATGAGTTATTACGGGGGCAATAACGAGGAAGGTAACGACAACGATCCCAGGCGCATGGTGATAGAAGCAGCCTGGATGGCCAACGAGGAAGGTGTGGATTTCTCTGAGTTTGACCAGAACAACGACGGCTATGTTGATTTCATCTATGTGTATTATGCCGGATACAACGAAGCCGAAGGCGGTCCTGCCGCCAGTATATGGCCGCATTCCTGGTCGGTTGCCTATATGGACAGTACACTATTGGACGGAGTAAAATTGGGCTATTACGCTTGTTCTTCAGAATTAGCAGGCGCATCGGGTTCGACGATGTCCGCCATTGGAACCGTTTGTCATGAATACGGACATACCCTGGGTTTGATGGATGTGTACGATACCGATGGAGCAGAAAGTGGAGGAATGTCGGGAGGCTTGGGTGCATTGAGTTTGATGAGTTCGGGAAATTACAACAATAAGAGTCGTACTCCTCCGCATCTGACTTCGGAAGAACGCTGGTCTTTGGGCTGGATGACCCCTACAACCATAACCGAAGCCGGAGACTATTCGTTGGCTTCCATAGATCAGAATCAGGCTTATATAATACCTACTTTAAACGAAAACGAGTATTTTCTTCTTGAAAACCGGCAGCATAATAATTGGGATCTTTACATCAAAGGCGAGGGTCTGTTGATTTACCATGTGGATAAATCGAGAAACATGGTGCTTGGTAAAACAGCTTTGGAGAGATGGTATACCAACACCGTCAATGTATATCCCCAACATCAATGTATGGATATGGAAGAAGCCGTGGGTTCCGAATCCAAGGGTGACATGTATGCCTTCTACCCCGGTCCTTCGGGCTTGTATACTGCTTTTACCCGTACCACCACTCCGGCAGCTTTAGCCTGGTCGGGACTACCATTGGGCAAAGAACTTTACGATATAAGATTGGAAGGTCAAGAAATTCACTTCAGAGTGGAACTCGAAGACCAGGTCTATTTCGGAGGGCAGGTAATCAACAGAGAAGGCCAACCTGTTCAGGGAGCACTTCTCTATCTTAAAGAGCTCGTTGAGCAGCCGGTGTCGGGCAATACGACCGGTTTACGTTCCGCCATGCATATTTCAGGTGTTTATTATACCACTACGAGCGGCATCGACGGGCGTTTTATTTTTGACGAAGACTTAGATCCGGGCGTGTATGAACTTTTATGTCAGTCGGAGGCATATATCAGTAATTCTCAGATTGTTGAATTAAAACCAGGCAGTAACAGCGTCTTGATTACTTTGCTTACCGAGGCCGAACAATTGATAGAAGGAACTTTAAGTTGGTGCCGGGATTTCAGTTACGGAGGAGCTATCGGAAACGAAGGGGAATCTTTCGTGGCGGGTGCCTCCTGGACGGCCGAAGAGCTGAGTCAGTACCGGGGAATGTATATAGGGAGAATGACCTTTTTCATTGCCGGTGGTAATCCCGATGTTGAGGTTAGCATCTATGCCGACAGGAATCCGATATTTAAGAAAAACATTGCTGCAGAAGACTTGACTGCCAATAGTTTTTACAGCCTGAATTTAATGGCCGACAGTTTGGTCATAAACCCCGAAACAGAATTAATTCTTGCTTACCAGGTTAGTAATTACCCCAAAAACGCTTATCCGGCCGGAATTTGCGGTGGAAGTAGAGTAGAGGGTAAGGGAAATTTAATTTCACTGGATCAAGGAGCTACGTGGACAACACTATATCAGGAAGCAGAAATTGAAGGCAATTGGTTGATTTCTTTCGATATATATCGTGGTTCGGATTTTGTCGCAATGGAATCTTTCAACCTGGATCCCACAGATTTGACCATGAAAATCGGAGAAACCCGGTATTTATACGGTCAAATAAAACCTGCGAATGCCACAAACGGAAAAATAAGCTGGTCGAGTTCGGATTCTTCCGTGGTTTGGGTGGATCAAACGGGTAAAGTCTTTGCTCTTGCGGCCGGTCAATCGGTCGTAACGGCAACAACAGACGGAGGAAATCGTTCTGCCACTTGCCAGGTAAAAGTTGTTCCCACCATTGCCTCCAGTCTAAACGTTAACGTAGCGCAACATGTGTTTTTTGTGGATTGGGACGAGGCGACCGGAGATGCCTGGACTTTTTCCTGGAGGAATCTTGGCGATTCCGTATATCAAGATACCACACTTACTCAAAGTTCTTTTCTATTGGAAGGCCTCGACCCCAAAAGCACAACGGAGGTTTTGGTGCAGGCTTACTCCGAACAGCAATTGGTGGATGAACACGCCTTTAGCGTTACTACGGCCAACAAAAAATCGGATTTCATGGCCATCTATACAACGGAAACTTTCTCTCCCGGACAAAAACTATTGCTCGATGTGTTGAACTTGCCGGAAGACGCCTCTGTAAATGTGTGGAAACTCAACGACGAAGTCGTTTCGGGCTCTATTCTCGAGTTGTCCGAAGGCATACATGAACTAAGGGTAGAAATAACTACCTCTAAAGGCATAGAAATAATACGCCGGCAATTAAAAGTTGAATAATATGAGAAGGCATTTTAGTATACTGGCACTTATCCTGTTGACCGGCTTGCTTTACCTGGCTTGCGTAAGGGAAGACCCTTTGTTGAAGGCTGCCAAGGAACATCTTGTAAGCCAGGAAATCTATGGTATGTACAAAGACCGGCAAGCCGTTTTTATTTACGATGCCGATAAACATCAATTGGCCGACAATGCGGAAGCTCTTTATTTCCGAATCCAAAACGACAGTCAAAATACGATACTGCAAATGACTCTCGATCAGGAGCCGGATTTAGGAAAAAAATGCCTGATGACTATTGATGCTAAAGGTCTTAGCGGAATAGAAACTTCTTATTCGGTAGAGGTTGTAAAAATGGACGAAAGCAAACAAACCCTGTGGTTGTTCGATCAGACCGGCAAAACAGGCTTTGTTATGTTTTACAGGTTTTAAAACTTAGATGAGGATCTTCCGCGTATTTTGTTTGCTTTGTATTTGTAGCTTCGGATTCGGCGCAGAGAAATCAATACAGCTTAGAGCGGATGAATATCCGGGAACAAGCCTGGCTTACGTGGTTCAGGAAGTTCAGTCGGGCAAGCTGTTGGCCGAAATGAATTCCGCACAGGCTTTGGTTCCCGCTTCGCTGAGCAAACTGTTGACTACGGGCGCTGCGCTGGAAATATTGGGGCCCGAAAAGCGTTTCAAAACGGAGCTGGCCTACAGAGGATTATTGGAAAAGGGCAGCCTCAAAGGGAACCTTTATATACTGGGTGGAGGCGACCCGTCGCTGGGATCGGAATACACCGAAGAACAAGCCGGACTTTTTCTTCAAGACTGGGCTCAGGCGGTGAAAGAGTTGGGAATAAGCCGTATTGAGGGCGATATCGTTGCCGACCCCTCCATTTTTGACCAAGAAGCCGTCTCGCCTTACTGGCTATGGGAAGATATGGGCAATTATTACGCGGCCGGAGTGTACGGCCTGGCGGTCTTTGATAATATGTTCCGTCTCGGACTGAAATCGGGCTTGCCCGGTACTAAACCCGAGATTCTCTATCTTAAACCGGCATTGCCCGAGATGCGGATAATCAATAATCTAATTGCCAAGGACAATGCCAAAGACAGTGCTTATTTTTACGGGGTTCCCTATCGTTGGGAGCGGGTATTGTACGGCAGCCTGCCGGCCGGAAGAGAAGAATTCGTCATCAAGGGCGATATTCCCGATCCTCCCGCTTACCTGGCCTTTAGGTTGCAACAAGAATTGATCAAGGCGGGAATCGACGTGCAAGGTAGAGCCCTTAGCAAGCAAGAACCCGGCTCTATCTGCAAGGAACCCGGCTTTTTCCCGAAGGAATACGTTAATTCCGCAAATAATCCACAGGCTGACCATGAGGCCGTCGTTTTTTATACCGGCTATTCCAAACCCCTGGGTGAACTGGTGAAAATAATCAATTACCGCAGCCATAATGTGTACACGGAATACCTGCTGCGACATTTGGCGCTGGCTGCCGGAGCAAAGGCTCCGGTCTCTGCCCGGGAGGGACTGGAAGTTTTACAGCAATTTTGGTCGGGGAAAGGCGTGGATATCAGTGCCTGGCAATTGTACGATGCTTCGGGTTTGTCTCCCCTGAACAGGCTGGATGCGGCGAGTCTTGCCCAAGTGTTGCGCTATATGGCCCTGGAAAGCCCGCAGGTCGGTCTGTTTTCCGGCAGTCTGCCTCAGGCCGCCTTGGAAGGCACGGTGGCCGACTTTGGGAAAACCTTGCCGGGAACACTACGCATGAAAAGCGGATCGATGAAATCGGTAACGAATTACGCCGGTTATTGGCGGCTGGGAGATAAAACCTATGTGGTGGTTCTTTTATGCAATCAGCACAAACAATCTGCCGCCCGCATACGCAGAGATATGGAGCAACTATTAAGAACCATTTACAATAAGGGATTAAAATGAATAAGGAAGAACTTTTTAAGGAACTGAAAGAATTAAATTTATTGTGGTCGGGTTTGAGCCGGATTCCCAACTTTCCCAAGGAATTGCTGGAGCTTTCGCTGAACAAACTCGAAAACATCAACCGTCTGGTAAAGGACCTTGAGGAGACGAGTTATCAGCCACAGGTAAAACCCGCTTTTGAGAAGGAAACGCATACCCGGGAAGCTACTCCCGCCCCCCTTGCAGCCGATTTGAAATCAAAGCCCTCAGTAGCAGAGGAAACCAAGCCGATACCCGCTCCGCAGAGTTCGACCCCGGCACCCGCAAGCTCATCCCCAACACAGGAAAGCCCGACCCCGGCTCCGGCAAGTCCGACCGCCGCGCAGTCAAGCCCGCTCACGACATCTGTAAGTCCGCAATCAACACGGGAAAGTTCGCTCCCCGCAAAGGAAAGCGGGCAGACCGAAAAGCCTGTTTCGCCCCCGGCCATGAAGATGCCCAAACTGCAAACCGAAAAACCCGAAAGCCTGGTGGATCGTTATGAAAAAACCAGTTCCAAAGAATCCTTGCAAAAGAAATTGGAAAGCAGGCATTTCGCCGATTTATCCAAAGCCCTGAGCCTAAACGATCGTTTCCGTTTCAGGCGCGACCTCTTTGGGGATTCTCCCGAGACTATGGAACAGGTATTGCAAGACATTAATACCATGCAAAGTATGGACGAGGCGCTCTCTTATCTACACAAAAATTATTCCCAACACAGTGAAACGGAGAGTTTTGCCGATTTTTGCAAGCTACTGAACAATCATTTCTCCAGCTAAGAAGCACAGCAGCCATGTCAAAACTCAGCATAGTGCCCACGCCCCTGGGAAACCTGGAAGACATCACGCTTAGAGCGCTAAGAATACTTAAGGAAGCCGATTTGATTCTGGCCGAAGACACCCGTACCACTTCCAAACTACTGAAACATTACGACATCGGCACGCCCATGCAGTCGCATCATAAATTTAACGAGCATAAAACCGTTGAGCAGGTGGTGGCGCGCATACAGGCCGGAGAACACATTGCTTTGGTCTCCGACGCCGGCACACCCGGAATTTCCGATCCGGGTTTTTTGTTAGTGAGGCAATGCTTGCAAGCCGGCCTGCAGGTAGAATGCCTGCCGGGAGCCACTGCTTTTGTACCTGCTCTGGTGGTATCGGGTTTGCCCGAGGAACGTTTTCATTTCGAGGGCTTTTTGCCGCAGAAAAAAGGCCGCCTTACCCGTTTACGCTATTTGGCGGAACTGACGCATACTTTTGTGTTGTATGAATCTCCCTACAGAGTGCTCAAAACATTGACGCAACTGGCCGAAATATGCGGCCCGGAGCGCAGGGCTTCCGTCAGCCGTGAAATCAGCAAAATCTATGAAGAAACCTTGCGGGGAAGCCTGGATGAACTTATCCGTCACTTCAGCCTGACAGAAGCCCGGGGGGAATTTGTGTTGGTCGTGGCGGGAAAAAACGAATCCCGGGAGCAGTCTTCTTTGGAGAAAGACCACCCCCGGGAATAAACTTATTTTTCGGAAATATTAATCTTTCGAGAAAAGTTTGGTCGAAGATATCTTCACCACTTTCCCGTATGCGCCCAGAGCTTTCAGGTCGATGAGCTTGGGATCTCCCACGATGGCTATGGCCATGGGTTTACCTTTCAGTTCCTGTTGATAGAATTCCAACATTTGTTGCAGGTTGAATTGTTGAATTTCCGCTTCCTGCTGTAAAGCGGGATTGGCCGTATAACCCAGGCGTTTCCATTCTTCGTATTGCTGACTTTTACTTCTGAAGTCGGGTTGGGTGGTAAAAGGTTCCAATTCCAGGTAAGCTTTCAAATTCTTTTCTCTTTCCCCATACAAGGGCATGTCGTCGACCAATTTCATATACAGGGCAACGGCATCGTTTACCTTGTCCGATTGTGTTCCAACATAACCTTGGAAACAAACTTGCTTTTCGGCTAGAGGGGGAGTTGCTAAAAATCCGTAGGCAGTGTAGGCCATGGAATTTTTTTCCCGAATTTCTTCAATGATCAAACTGGTCAGCCCTCCCGCTCCGAAATAGCGATTGAAGGCTTTATATTTAAGGTCGTTTTCGGGTTTGTAAACATTGCCAGGAGCGAAGAAATATATTTTAGCTTGTTTGGTGTCGCTACGAGGTAGAAAGTAAATGGTGTTTTCCGAATATTCCTTGTACTCTTTCCATTCGGGAGAGCTGCTTTCTTTCTCGTTGGCTTTTAGAGGCAAGTATTGACTCAAGATATCGTAAGCTTCGTCAAAAGGCATTGAACCGCAAAAATGCACTTCTGCCTCGTAGTCGGTTGCCCGTTGGAATTCACCGGTAAGTTTACTTAGTCCCATTTCGGTGAATACATTGTACAATGTGGGTCTGTCAAGATAGGCGGATTTGTCGCCATAAACCATATATTCAGCCAGGGCTTCGGCAATGATCTGGGGATCTTTGCCTTCACGTATACGGCTTTGGTAGATACTTCCTTGGACGTTGCGATATTGTTTTTCGTCCAGTTGAGGCATCAGAATCTGACGGGTCAGTAAACCAAGTGCTTCGACCAGGTGCTCTTCGAAGCCTTCCATTACCACATAGAGATAATCTTCGTCGACGCTATAACGACAGATGACATTCAGTTCGGTAATGGCTTTTTTGAATTCCTGGGGATCATACCCGCCCATTATGCCTGCATAATTCATCAGGGTGGTAGAGTATTCGAGATAGGGCATTTTTTCAGTACCGATTCCGTATTTCAGAATTAAAGAGAAAACCTCATTTTCGGTGTTTTGGGTATAAAACAGTTTGGACCTGGTATTGATTGGTTTGATGATAATTTCTTCGAAATCTTTTACAGGCAGGCTTTGTTTTTCGTAGCTCAGATCTTCAAAAGCCAGGGCATAAGCCGATTTCTTTTCGGAACTCTGAGTTATAGGCTTGATGTCGGGTTTTTCCAATTTTTCTGCTGCCGGAAATTTTCCGGTACCGATATCGAAGAGCATATAATTGTTGTTACAATAGTCGGAAGCTACTCTTTGAATATCAGTTATTTGAATCTTATTAAGTCTTCCTGTATAATCCAATGCCTCGTCCAGTGCCTTGCCGGAAATAAAGGCCCTGGTCAGGATTTCGGCTTTGTCGCTGTTGCTTTCCAGGTTGAGTTGGTAGCTGCGGATCATAGCCTTTTTGATGTTTTCCAAGAGCTTGGCATCAATGTTGCCTTGCTTGATGCGTTCAATTTCCTGGAAAAGAAGTTTTTCCACCGCTTTGGTGCTGGCAAAAACTTGTTGGGCGGGATCGTACGAAGGAATGGCGGAGATTACGATACGTCCCTGGTCTTCGAAGCTGATATGGCTGGCGGAAGCTCCCATCAAGTCCCCGTCGAGCACCAGTTTGTCGAGGTAGCCGGTTCTACTCCGGTTCGAAAGTAAATTCGTAAACAGATCGATTACCAGTGCATCGGGATTTGTTATTCCGGCGCCTTTAAAACCAACGTGAATGCGGGGAATATAAGCCAGGTTGGCTTTAAAATCTTTTCTTCCTTCTATTTCCCAATCGGAAAATTCCGGCAGTGAGGGGAGGGTTTTAGAGGGCAGGCTTCCAAAGCTTTTTTCGATCAGGGGTCGGGCGGCTTGAGGGTCGATGTTTCCTACCAGAATCAGCGCCATATTTTCGGGCACATACCAATTGTTGTAAAATTCAATCAGTTTGCTTATTTGCGGATTTTTGAGGTGTTCCGACAGACCGATGATCGGCCTTTCGTAGGGATGTCCCTTAAAAAGATTATTGAGAAGATAATGAAATTCTCTTTGTTCAAGTTGGTCTTCGTAAAGATTGTATTCTTCGTAAACGGTTTCCAGTTCCGACTGAAAAGTTCTGAATACAGGAGCCCGGAAGCGTTCCGCATAGAGCATCAAAAAACGTTCCAATTGGTTGGGTGGAAAATCGTTGTAATAAGTTGTTAAGTCGTAAGATGTTCCTGCGTTCATACCGGTTCCACCCATGGTGGCGACCAGGGATGAAAACTCATTCGACTGGCTAAATTCGGAAGCTTTAATACTCAATTCATTGATTTCCTTATTCAATGCTTCTTTTGTTTTCGGGTCGCTGCTGGCAGCTTTTTCGTCGTATTTGGCGATGATTTGCTCATAGAGTATTTTTTCTTGTTCCCAGTCGGTCGTACCAATTCGGTCGGTTCCCTTAAACATCAGGTGTTCCAGATAGTGAGCCAGGCCGGTAAATTGTTCGGGGTCGTTTTTGCTGCCCACGTGCACGCTTACCCTGCCGTGTACGTCGGTCTGGTTGCTGTCGGGCCAGATATACACCTGCATACCGTTGCCCAGCTTAAAATGCGATACAGAGCCGACCGGACCGTTTTGAGCAACAGCGGTAACGGCAAAAGTCAGAAAAAAACCTGCGGTGAAAAAACGCAGGAATGAACGTAAATTAGATTTTTTCATATGCTTGTTGTTAGAATAAGTCATAAAGGTTTTTAGTTTTTAGTTTTGTAATAATGCTGCATAATAATACTGCAAAGGAAACACTTTTTTTTGTTTTTGCTCTCACTTACTCCTATCTTTGTGCTTCAAAATTGATGCATGCAGCCGAATTTCACTTTTGATACCTTTTCCGAAAGAAGCGTTTTGGTGGGTTTAATTACCCCTGAACAAAACGAGCAGAAAGCTACCGAATATTTGGATGAATTGGCTTTTCTGGCCCAAACGGCTGGAGCAACACCTGTTAAGAGATTTCTGCAGCGATTGGATCAGCCTAATCCCAAAACCCTGGTAGGATCGGGGAAACTGTTGGAGATCAAGGAGTATGTCGAAAACAACGAGATTACCATGGTTATCTTTGACGATGACCTTAGTGCCAAACAACTTAAAAATCTGGATCAGGTACTGAAAGTGAAAATTTTGGACAGGACCAGCCTGATTCTAACTATTTTTGCTGAACGTGCCCAGA
Source organism: Bacteroidales bacterium UBA1402 (assembly GCA_002305085.1). Taxonomy (GTDB): domain Bacteria; phylum Bacteroidota; class Bacteroidia; order Bacteroidales; family UBA1402; genus UBA1402. The sequence goes on from DBQE01000006.1 coordinate 115,048, forward strand.
CTGCTTATGCCAAGACGCAGGTAGAATTGGCTCAATATCAGTATTTTTTACCTCGTCTCACCCGCTTATGGACCCACCTGGAACGCCAGCGCGGAGGAGGTGGAGTAAAGCTGCGCGGTCCCGGTGAAACCCAAATCGAGACGGACCGGAGAATTATCCTAAATAAAATTGCGCAGTTAAAAAAAGAGCTTAAACAAATCGATAAACAAAAAGTAGTACAACGCAGCAACCGGGGTAAAATGGTCCGTGTAGCCCTGGTCGGTTATACCAATGTGGGCAAGTCAACTTTGATGAACCTGTTGAGTAAAACCGAGTTATTAGTCGAAAATAAATTGTTTGCCACCCTCGACACCACCGTGCGCAAGGTTATTATCGATAATCTTCCCTTTTTGTTGAGCGATACCGTAGGTTTTATCCGAAAACTGCCTCACGATTTGGTGGAATCTTTTAAATCAACCCTGGACGAAGTCCGCGAAGCGGATTTGCTGATTCATGTGGTAGACATTTCGCATCCCGGCTTCGAAGAACAGATTCTGGTAGTAGAAAACACATTGACGGAATTGGGTGTGCACAACAAACCGGTCATTTTGGTATTCAACAAAATCGATGCCTACTCTTTTGTTCCTAAAGAAGAGAGCGATTTAAGTCCGGAACTGCCCGAAAACAGGACTCTAGAGGCATTGCAAGCCTCCTGGATGTCCAAAATGCAGGATAATTGCCTCTTTGTTTCCGCCGTGGAGCGTACGAATATTGATAATCTGAAACAACTGCTCTACGATAAAGTAAAAGAAATTCATGTTACCCGTTTTCCCTATAACGATTTTTTATATCCTCTTTACGATGTCTCCGAAAAAGACAGTTCACTTTAACATTTTTCCGTTATGATACCACCTTATCGCAAACTAACTCCATCCGAAATTGAACAACTCGGTTCTCAGGCCTGTACGGCAGATGATTGGGATAAAGTTTTAGTACACGAGGATTTTTCGGCCGAAGCCATACGCAGTGTACATTTCTCGGGCGATATTAAGCTGGGAAAGTTTGAAGCTTGCCATGACCTGCCCGGAAACGTAAAAAAGAAATCCGGTATTCGCCGGGCTCACCTGCACAACTGCGAGGTAGGCAATAATGTACTTATCGAAAACATCGGAGAATACATCGCCAACTACGTCATCGAAGATAATTGCTGCATCGAACAGCTCACCTTTATGATTTGTGATGCCGAAAATTCTTTCGGCAACGGAGTAGAAATCGAAGTACTGGACGAAACCGGAGGCCGTGTATCGCGAATGTACAACGGCATCTCGGCTCACACTGCTTATCTGATGGCTATGTATCCCGGACGCAATGATTTGCAGGCACAACTCAAAAAGTTGACCGAGCACAAAGCTATGCAAGAGCGTTCTGCCATGGGCAGGGTAGGGCATTCATCTTACCTGATCAATGCCGGTATGATATTGAACGTCAATATGGGGCCTTTTACCAAAGTCAGAGGTTCTTCTTTTTTGTACAACGGCAGCATCAACAGCACAGAAGAAGCTCCAGTACAGGTTGGGGCCGAAGTCAACGCCCAAAGTTTCATATTCTCGCCGGGTTCGGAAATCAAAGACGGGGTGCATTTGGTACGTTGTTTTGTGGGAGAGGCCTCTATTCTCGGACACGGTTTCACCGGTCATGATTCCTTTTTCTTTGCCAACTGCCGCATGGAAAACGGAGAAGCCTGCGCCAGTTTCGCAGGCCCTTTCAGCACTTCGATGCACAAATCTACCCTGATGATTGGAGGTTTGTTTTCTTTTTGCAACTTCGGCTCAGGCTCCAACCAAAGTAACCATCTCTACAAATTGGGCCCCATGCACAGCGGTGTACTGGAAAGAGGTACTAAAACAGGCAGTGATTCTTATTTATTGTGGCCGGCTAAAATCGGTCCTTTCTCGCTGGTCAAGGGCCGCCATGTCAACAACCCCGATACTACGGCTTTCCCCTTTTCTTACCTGGTCGAAAACAGAGGTATGAGTTACCTGATTCCGGCTGCCTCCCTGCCCAGCATCGGATTGTTGCGCGACGTGAACAAGTGGCCCGACCGTGATTTACGTAAATCGTCCAAAAAACAAGACAAGATTATTTTCCATTTTCTCAATCCCAATACCGTAGAGGAAATCCGAAAAGGCATTAGAATCGGTAATGACCTGCGCTTACGCGCTTCTCTGGGTTATAACCCCGAAGACGCCGCCATGCAGGGCGTGGTAAGCGAACTCAGACACACTGCTCCCGACGATCCCATTCTGGAATACCGCTACCGGGGAATGCGCATCCGTCGTTCCAATCTCGAAAAAGGTTCTGCCTTGTACAAAATGGCCATACAAATTTACGTCGGAGATGTTGTGTTACGGCAAATAGAAGCTTTCAAACAGAAAAAAGACCGGGAAGACGACAAAATCATCTGGAAAGACTTTATCAAAACCCGCGTGTTCGAAAAGGAAATTCCGTATAATCAGGAAAAGTGGCTGGATATAGCGGGGCTGGTTGCTCCTGAGGCGGCCGTAGAGTACCTGATCGGTTGCATCGAAAGAGGCAAATTTACCAGTGTAGAACAACTCGAAGATCGTTGGGAAGAATTGTATCAGACCTACCAGGAAAGGGAGTGGGCTTATGCCTTTCCACTGATTGCCGAACTGAGGAACATCGCCTTGCGCGACATCAAGCCCGCCACCTTGCTTGCTATCCTGGACGAATGGCAGGAAGCCTCGCTTACGCTTTGCAATCAGGCATTGCTCGATGCTGAACTCGAATTGTCCATGAAACGATCTTTTGCTCCCGAAGAAGGTGAAGTTCCCAATTCCTTTGTTGAGAAATTACGCAAATCCATTGGCGAAATACCCGGAAAAGGCGATGTCGCCAGGCAATTTATTCAGGATAATATTGTAATGCAGAATAACCTGCATTAATTGTTTACTGTAAATACCCTTATACTTTTCTTATGTCAACACCCGAGTTTAAGTATCAAAATCCTTTTCCCCTGGGAAAAGACGACACCGAATATTATTTATTAAGCAAAGACTATATTTCGACGGCTCAATTCGAAGGCAGAGAAATTCTGAAAGTTCAACCCGAAGCTTTGAGATTATTGGCAAGAACCGCTATGCGTGATTGTTCTTTTTTGCTCAGGCCGGCCCATCAGGCGCAGGTGGCTGCCATATTGGACGATCCCCAGGCTAGTGAAAATGATAAATATGTGGCTCTCACCATGTTGAGAAATGCCGAAGTTTCGGCCAAAGGCGTGTTGCCTTTTTGCCAGGATACCGGCACCGCTACTGTGGTAGCCAAAAAAGGTCAGGAAGTCTGGACGGGCGGTGGAGACGAAGAAGCACTTTCGCATGGAGTTTACGACACTTATACCAGCGAAAACCTGCGCTACTCGCAAACCATACCCCTCGACATGTACCGCGAAAAAAATTCAGGTAACAATTTGCCTGCTCAAATCGATATTCAGTCGGTCGATGGCAACGAATACCACTTTTTGTTTATAGCTAAGGGCGGAGGTTCGCAAAATAAGACCTATTTGTTTCAGGAAACCAAAGCCTTGTTGAATCCCAAAACCCTTGAGGCTTTTTTGATCGACAAGATGCGCAACCTGGGTACCGCCGCCTGTCCCCCGTATCATATTGCTTTTGTTATCGGAGGCAGTTCGGCCGACATGACACTTAAAACCGTCAAGTTGGCCTCTACGCATTATTACGATTCCTTACCCCTGGAAGGTAACGACTACGGACAAGCGTTCCGCGACGTGAAACTGGAGGAAAAAATGCTGAAAGCTGCCGGAGAACTGGGTTTGGGAGCCCAGTTTGGAGGAAAGTATTTTGCTCACGATATTCGCATTATCCGCTTGCCCCGTCACGGCGCCTCTTGTCCCGTAGGGTTGGCGGTCTCCTGTTCTGCCGACCGCAACATTAAGGCTAAGATAAACAAAGAGGGCATTTGGCTCGAAAAACTCGAAGAAAACCCCGGCAAATACATACCCGAAGCTTTACGCCGGTCGGGCGAAGGTGACGCTGTTAAGATAGACTTAAACCGTCCTATGAAAGAAATTTTGGCCGACTTGAGTCGATACCCGGTGGCCACCCGTTTATCCTTGAATGGAACCATCATCGTAGGCAGAGACATGGCCCACGCCAAACTCAAAGAACGCTTGGACGAAGGAAAAGGTTTGCCCCAATATATTAAAGACCACCCCATTTATTATGCCGGCCCGGCTAAACAGCCTCAAGGCCTGCCCTCGGGTTCCTTTGGGCCCACAACAGCCGGACGTATGGATTCTTATGTGGAATTGTTCCAGCGAAACGGCGGCAGTATGGTCATGATAGCCAAAGGTAACCGCAGCCGGCAGGTGACCGAGGCCTGTCAAAAATACGGAGGTTTTTATCTGGGCAGTATCGGAGGGCCTGCTGCTATTTTGGCCGAGCAAAACATCAAATCGGTGGAATGCCTGGAATATCCCGAATTGGGCATGGAAGCCATCTGGAAAATCGAAGTGGAGAACTTTCCTGCTTTTATTTTGGTCGACGACAAAGGCAACGATTTCTTTGAGCAAATCAAGCCGGCTTGTTTAAACTGCTGAGAATCACTCCCTGTATTTTCCATCCCCGGCATCTTCGATGATACTCAGGTAGCTTAGATACCGCGATTGGCTGATCCGGTGTTCTTCGATCGCTTTCAGCACGGCGCAATCCGGCTCGTGCCGGTGTGTGCAGTCGTTGTAGTAACAACGGGCCGATGTGCGAAAGATTTCGGGAAAGAAATGACCTACTTCGGCAACATGCATATCTACCGTATGAAACCCTTTAATTCCCGGAGTATCAATAATGTAAGTATCCTCTTCGATTTCGAACATTTCGGAATAAGAGGTAACATGCCTCCCTCTGTTGTGGTAATCCGATATCGGACCAACCTTGGTCTGAATGGCCGGATTAAGTCTGTTGACCAAAGATGACTTACCTACACCGGAGTTGCCGGCCAGAAGGCAGATTTTACCTCTTATCAGCGAGCGCACTTCCTCTATGCCTTCGCCTTTGAGAGCGGATACTTTCAGGCAGGGATAGGGGATGGATTCGTAGAGCCTAATCAGCGCTTCGAGGTATTCGGAATCTTCAGCCCCGTAGAGGTCTATTTTGTTGAAAAGCAGGCAGCAGGGAATGCGATAGGCTTCGGCCGTAGCCAGAAAGCGGTCTACAAAAATGGTATGAGTTTGAGGGTGGTTTACGGTGACCATCAATATGGCCAGGTCGATATTAGCCGCCAGAATATGCAATTGTTTGGAAAGATTGGCCGCTTTGCGTACTATGAAATTGCTGCGATCCAGCACCTCAGTAATAAAGTATGTCTGTTCGTCGGAGGTTTTTTCGATCAGCACACGATCGCCGATGGCTACGGGATTGGTGCTGCTCAGGTCTTTTATCCTGAAATTCCCTTTAACCACACATTCGTGCAAGTCCCCGGCAAGAGTTTTGACCAAAAAGACATTGCCGGCGGTTTTGATGACCAGTCCTTCCATCGACGAATTAAACAGTCATGATTTCCTTTTCTTTGAGGGCCACTATCTCATCGATGGATTTGATGAATTTGTCGTGCGTTTTCTGGACTTCGGCTTCGGCATTTTTGCCTATATCTTCCGACAGGCCCTCTTTGACCAATTTCTTGATGGATTCTATCGTGTCGCGGCGGGCGTTGCGAATGCTGATTTTAGCTTCTTCTCCTTCGTTTTTCACCTGCCTGCTCAGCTGACGGCGCCTCTCTTCGGTGAGCGGAGGCACCGCCAGGCGGATGATTTCGCCGTTGTTAACCGGGGTGATGCCTACATCGGAAGCCATAATGGCTCTTTCGATTTCCTTGATCATATTTTTTTCCCAAGGTTGTATGGCGATGGTCTTGGGATCCGGAGTACTCAGGTTGGCCACTTTGTCCAAATCCGTCTGCGTACCGTAATAATCGACGCGGATGTTATCCAGAATACTGACATTGGCCTTGCCGGCACGAATCCGTGAAAGGGTTTTTGTCAGAAAGTCGATGGTTTGAGACATATTCTCTTCGGTCATGCTCAGGTAAAGATCCAATTCTTCGTTCATAGGTATAGTCTTAAAGTGTTTGCTGAAATTAATTGTGAACCAGGGTGCCGATATTTTCTCCCTTAAGGACTTTTACCAGATTTCCTTTTTTGTCCATGTTAAAGACAACGACAGGTAAATTGTTTTCCCGGCAAAGAGTGGTAGCAGTTAAGTCCATTATTTTGAGGTTCTTGTCGTAGATTTCTTCAAAGCTGATCTTGTCGTATTTAACAGCTTTGGGGTCTTTTTCGGGATCGGCCGTATATACGCCGTCCACGCGGGTGCCTTTAAGCATCAGATCGGCCTTTATTTCTACGGCACGCAGCGACGCCGCGGTGTCGGTGGTGAAAAACGGGCAACCCGTGCCGGCCGAAAAAATGACCACATGGCCTTTTTCGAGAAAATCAATGGCTTTATCGGTGCTGTAGTGTTCCGCTACCGGCTCCATATTGACGGCCGTAAGCACGTGGTTGGATACCTCCAGTTTATTCAAAGCCGAACTCAGGGCCAGGCTGTTTATGACAGTGGCCAGCATACCCATCTGATCGCCTTTGACACGATCGAATCCGCTCTGGGAACCGCTCAAACCTCTGAAAATATTTCCGCCGCCTATCACTATGCCCACTTGTATGCCCATAATCTGCAGCTCTTTGATCTGTTCGGCATATTCGTTGAGGCGACCGGGATCTATCCCGTAGTTGCTTTTCCCCATCAGCGACTCTCCACTGAGTTTCAATAATATTCTTTTGTATTTCATGCTGATCTTGTCCTGGACGCACAAAAGTACATTTTTTTTGCGCTAAATCAAATACTCTATTTCTTTAAATGCGAAGGCTCTGATCCATCCCTCGTCGCTTTCAACTTCCAACTGCCCGCTTGGCATCACCCGAAGTATTCTGGCCCTGAACGGTCTGTTCCCCTGTTTATAGTGGTGAAAACCTTCTTTGCGGTAAAGATGTCGGTGGTAAGCTGCTGCAATTTCTGTTTTTCCTTCTTCCGTGAAGGTTTTGGCATAAGCCTCACCCAGCCGGCAGTGCAGTGCAAGCGTTAAATCGACTAAGTCAAAAGTCCGCCCGCACAACTGAAAGACGGAAACAGGATTGGGCAGGTTTGGCCTGAATTGCTCCTGGTTTACATTTATACCTATACCGGCAATACTGCCCAGAATGGATTTTCCCCGTAGTTCGTTTTCAATCAAAATACCGGCTATTTTTTTGTCATCCACATAAATATCATTGGGCCATTTGATCTCGGCCTGCAGGCCGATTTCCTCGCCGAGTGTTTTCAACAGAGCCACTGAAATCGCCTGGGACAACACAAAGAAAGAGGCCGGACTAAGGTGTCCGGGACGAAGAAAAACACTGTACGCAATATTTTTGCCTGCTTCCGATACCCAGATATTGTCTTGTTGTCCCCGGCCTGCCGTCTGATTAAAGCTGGCCAGAGCATAAGCTTCGCTCAACAGGGGCTCTTTCTCCCATATTTCCCTCAATAAAGAGTTGGTAGAACTCAGTTCGTCCACAAAGTGAAGGTCGGCTGCACTAAAAGTTTTCAAAGTCTTGGTCGGTGTTAGTAATTAAATAAGTTTGCATGGGAGCGTAGCTTGTGCCGTCTTGCCGTTAGCGTTTTGTTTCAGTATGGTGATTAATAGATTTGCATGGGAGCTCTGAAGGCGTCTTCGATATGTTCTATTTCCCATTGCTCTCCCTGCCTGAGCAGCGACAAAATATCAAAGCGCACCGGCAGGTCGATCCGATGGAGTTTTATATAATGATGGGCAGCCTGAACGATACGACGTATTTTTTTACGATCTACTGCCTGCCAGGGCTCCTCGTACTCACTGCCGCTGCGGGTTTTTACTTCGGCTACTATCAACATATTTTCAAAGAGGGCAATAATATCCAGCTCTTTATGTCCGGAACGCCAGTTGCAATCCAATATTCGGTAGCCTTTTTGCCGAAGAAAATATTGAGCGGCGACTTCGCCAGATTTTCCCAATTCGTTGTGACCGGCCATTTGTTCAGCGTTTATTTTGAAAAAAATCCCTGAGAAGTTGGGCGCTTTCGTCCGATAAAATACCTGAAATCACTTTGGTTTTGGGATGCAAAGCACCCGGGGCCTGCAGGCTGTATCCTTTTTTTTCGTCGGGGCAGGCGTAAATCAATTCTCCCAACTGAGACCAGGCGATGGCCCCGGCACACATCAGGCAGGGCTCCAGGGTAACGTAAAGGCTGCATTCCTGCAAATATTTACCGCCCAGGGTTGAGGCTGCCGCCGTAATGGCCTGCATTTCGGCGTGAGCCGTTACATCGTTCAGAGTTTCGGTCAGGTTATGCCCCCGCGCAATTACTCTGCCCTTGCATACCACGACGGCTCCCACGGGAACTTCGTTTTGTTCGTAAGCCAGCAAGGCTTCGTTCAGGGCCAGGCGCATGTATTTTTGGTGAAGACTCATTCAATGCATTTCTTCCTCGTGAAACAGGGTGGGATAATCCTTGTTGAACCTTTTTAGGATGGTTGTCATCAAAACGGTTCGAATTAAATGCGAGCGATTGCTTATGTTGTACTTTTCGCAATACGAAAGCAGGGCGTTGTATTCAGGCTCGTTAAGCGCAAATACAATCCGTTTGTTTCTGAGCCGGGGTTTTGATTTTGGCAGGACTTTTTTCCGGCCGCCTTTTTTCTTTCTCTTTTTGGAGGGATCCTTAGTTTTTTTCATGAGCGAAGGCAGACAAGGTTTTGGATTTCAGACGCTAAATAAGGCTTTTTATTTGTCTATTGCAAATGCTTATCTGCTTTTGTGAAAAGAGAAAGCAAAATATACCAAACGACACACAAGGCAATGGCCTGCCAACCAATAAGCAATACAAGCACTATACAGCCGGACAGAAAGAAATACCTCAGGCGATTGTCGCTTATTGCGAAGCGCGAAAACTTCAGCGAAAACATGGGTATAGGCGATACCAACAACCAGGAAAACAGCAAGATAAGTATAGGGATTGCCAAAGATAGTACCGGCAAATTGTATTCCTGTACGGCGGCAACACCAAAAGCCCAGAAAAGGGCATTGGCCGGAGTAGGGAGGCCTATAAAACCCCGGCTTTGCCTATCGTCTATATTAAATTTAGCCAGCCTCAGAGCCGAAAACAGGGGAAGGATAAAAGCCGAGTAAGCCAATATATGTATGGTGTTTTCACTCAACAGGCCCGGAGTCAGATCGCGGTAATAGTTGAATACAATCATTGCCGGGGCTAGTCCGAAACTGATCACATCGGCCAGAGAATCGAGCTCTTTGCCCAGCGGAGAATAGGCCTTGAACAAGCGTGCGGCCAAGCCGTCCAGAAAGTCAAAAACGGCAGCCAGTGCTATGAGAGCCGCCGCTGCCGTGTAGGCTTTTTCGAATGCGAACACAATCGATAAGCAGCCTGCCAGGGCGTTTAGTAAGGTTATGACGTTGGGAAGATACTTAAACAGTTTCATTTCGTTCTTTGTCTTTAAAGCGGGCAATAACCGTTTTGTTGCCCTTAACACGTGCTCCCTGCTCAACAAACATATCAACAGATTCGAGAGGGAAAAACAAATCGACTCTGGATCCGAATTTAATAAATCCCAAATGTTCGTTCAGCTTACAGCGTTTACCTGTATGGGCGTAAGTGACAATGCGTCTTGCCAGTGCCCCGGCAATTTGCCGGACCAGAACGGTTTGCTGATTGTAGGCGGCACGGATAATAACGCTGGAACGTTCGTTTTCGCTGCTGGCTTTGGGCAACCAGGCCGCGTGGTAATTGCCGTTTCGATGGCTGTAATGGATCACTTTGCCGGCCAAAGGATACCAGTTGGCGTGTACGTCGGTGACAGACATAAAAATAGATACTTGCAGGCGTTTTTCTTTCAAGAGCAGATTTTCATAAACAGGCTCAACGACAACAACTTTTCCATCGGCCGGCGACACTATGTCGCCCGGATGACTTTGTTGATAGAAGCGTCGGGGACTTCTAAAAAAATTAGTAAAAAAAAGAAATAAAACAGAAGAAATCACCAGGCTGATACTAAAAGTAATTCCACCGGCCAGAAAAAAAAGCAAAAGGTTGATCGTAATCAATCCAAGAGCAACCGAAGATAAGAGCTTCCATCCCTCTTTATGAATGTATATCCTGAAAGGAATTTTCATCGGTAAACCTTAAAACCGCAAAAGTACAACAATATTTTTATTATGGAAATGCATCTGTTTATGGAGCTTTCCGAAGAATCTTCCGAAAAATTACGAAAAATAAGATTGATGTTACAAAAAAATATGTAAGTTTGCTTCCTGAAGTTTGAGGATAGAGATACATCTTGCCCGATAAAGAGTTGTAAAGATAATTAATTAAGAAGCTATAAAACAAAGCGATATAATTGCTGACATGTCTCATTTATTAAAATTTTTATTATGAAAAAGACGCTTACATCTGTTTTGCTGGCCTCCTTACTGGCCATGTTTGTGAATTTTAATGCCAATGCCCTGGGTTCACCCCTGGAAAAAGGAACCATTGCCGCCACTGCTGCTCTTGGTTTCCAACCCGGAATGGGTGCCAGCTTGAGTGGTGAATACGTGCTTGTCGACTCCTGGTGGGAAGGCCATTTTGCCGTAGGTCTGGGAATACAGACGGTGGCTATTTCCTCCGAAGGTCTCAATTACAGTATTTTGCCAAAAGCAACTTACGGTATTTTTCTAACCGACGCTATTGAAGTACATGCCGGTGTTCAACTGGGCTTCGGACACAACAAAAACAGAGGCAATGGTTTTGCCTATGGCGGATTGCTGGGAGGCCGTTATTTCTTTAACGACACCATGGCTGCCGGTCTGGAATTGAATTACACCGGATGGGGCGCAGCCTATACCCCCTTCGTATCGCTGGGATACACCATTCTTTTCTAGGCATTAACTAATTTATTTAAAGCGAAAAAAGCCTGCGAATTTTTCGCGGGCTTTTTTTTAACACAGATTTGGACGAAGTTTAATACATACTTGACCCGAATACGACAAATCGGCTTTATCTTTAAGGCTGGAAGTAACATTTTAATAAACAATTGATTATGAGTTCATTCGTACATCTACACGTGCATTCTCAGTATTCCATCCTCGATGGACAAGCCTCTATACAAGACTTGGTCGACAAAGCCGTCGCAAATAAAATGCCGGCCATAGCCCTGACAGATCACGGTTGCATGTTTGGAGTGAAAGAGTTTCATAATTATGTTAAAGCAAAGAATGCCCAGTCGAAAACTCCCATAAAACCCATTATCGGTTGTGAAGTGTACGTTGCTCGCAACGGAAAAGAAATGCATCGCAAAGAGGTCAAAGAAGACGCTCGGGGCTGGCATCTGATTTTACTGGCCAAGAACTTTAAAGGCTATAAAAACCTCATAAAAATAGTTTCGCGCGCCTGGACCGACGGTTATTATTATTGTGCCAGAACCGATCACCGCGATCTGGAAACCTACCGGGAAGGTTTGATAGCCTGTTCAGCCTGCCTGGGCGGTGAAATTCCCAGCCATATACTCAACGGCAACCTGGAACAGGCTGAGCAATCGGTACGTTGGTTTAAAAAAGTGTTCGGCGATGATTTTTATCTGGAACTGCAACGTCATAAACCCACGGTAGCCAATGCGGCTCAGGATACCTATCCCAAGCAACAATTGGTAAACAAGCATTTGATTGAACTGGCTCAAAAATACCAGGTAAAACTTATTGCCAGCAACGACGTGCATTTTGTCGATGAAGACCATGCCGAAGCACATCACCGGCTTATTTGCCTGAACACAGGCAACGACGTGGACGATTACAGCAAAATGGCCTATACTAAACAGGAATGGTTCAAAACCGTCGAAGAAATGCAGGCTGTTTTTCACGATTTGCCCCAGGTGCTTGAGAACACGCTGGAAGTAGCCGAAAAGGTGGAATATTACGATATCAACCACGAACCCATTATGCCCGACTTCCCCAAACCCGAGGGCTTCGACGACGATAACGAATACCTGCGTTTCCTCACCTACAAGGGAGCCGAGAAGGTCTATCCCGATATGAATGAAGAAGTTCGTGAACGACTCGAATTTGAACTGGAGGTAATCAAGAACATGGGTTATCCGGGCTATTTTCTTATCGTACAGGATTTTACCACAGCCGCCCGGAATATGGGCGTTTCGGTGGGGCCGGGTCGGGGTTCGGCCGCCGGTTCGGCTGTGGCCTACTGCCTGGGCATTACCAAGGTGGATCCCATCAAATACGATTTGCTGTTTGAGCGTTTTCTCAATCCCGAACGGATTTCTTTGCCCGATATCGACATCGACTTCGACGACGACGGAAGAAACGCTGTTTTACGCTGGGTAGAAGATCGTTACGGCAAAGAGAAGGTGGCTCATATCATCACCTACGGCACCATGGCCTCCAAATCGGCCATCAAAGATGTAGCCAGGGTACAAAAATTGCCGCTCTCCGAATCGGATCGTTTATCCAAGCTGGTTCCCGATAAAATTACGGATCCGGCCGATTCCCAGAGGCGCCTAAAGGTCAATCTGAAAAACGCCATCGCTTATGTGCCGGAACTCAAGGAGGCCGCCGAATCGGACGATCCCGCCTTGCGCGACACCATGAAATACGCCCAGCAGCTCGAAGGCACCGTTCGCAATACCGGAGTTCATGCCTGCGGGGTGATTATAAGCCGCGACGACATTTCCGATTGGGTGCCTGTGAGCACGGCCGAAGACAAAGAAACCGGCGAAAAATTGTTGGTGACCCAGTTCGACGGTTCTGTCATCGAAGATACGGGATTGATCAAAATGGACTTTTTGGGTTTGAAAACCCTATCCATCATTAAGGATGCCGTCGAGAATATCCGTTTGTCACGGGGCATCACGATAGATATCGACAACATATCGCTCGAGGACGAAAAAACCTATGAACTCTACAGTGAAGGCAAAACCGTGGGTACTTTCCAGTTTGAATCGGCCGGTATGCAAAAATACCTGCGCGATTTGAAGCCTTCCAAGTTCGAAGACCTCATTGCTATGAATGCCCTCTACCGGCCCGGTCCCATGGATTATATTCCTCAGTTCATTGCCCGCAAGCACGGCAGTGAAGCCATAGAGTACGACCTTCCGGTGATGGAACGTTACCTGAAAGACACCTACGGTATTACCGTCTATCAGGAACAGGTGATGTTGCTGTCCAGATTGCTGGCCGGTTTCAGTCGGGGAGAATCCGACGAGCTGCGCAAGGCTATGGGCAAAAAGATCCGGGAACAACTCGACAAACTCAGGCCTAAATTTATTGAGGGAGGCAAGAAAAACGGCTACGACGAAGGCATACTCGACAAGATCTGGGCCGATTGGGAAAAGTTTGCCTCCTATGCTTTCAATAAATCTCATGCCACCTGTTATTCTCTGGTGGCCTACCAAACAGCCTGGCTAAAAGCCAATTATCCTTCGGAATACATGGCTGCGGTACTGAGTCGCAGTGTAAATAACATAAGCGATATCACCAAATTTATGGACGAATGCCGTTCTATGGGAATCCAGGTGTTGGGACCCGACATCAACGAGTCCAATTATCAGTTTACGGTAAATAAGCAAGGCAACATCCGTTTTGGTCTCGGGGCCATCAAAGGCATGGGAGAGGGCGCAGTTAAAGCCATAGTCGAAGAACGCGCCAACAAGCCCTACGATTCCGTCTTCGATTTGGTTGAACGGGTAAACCTGAATGCCTGTACCCGCAAAAATATCGAAGTCATGGCTTTGGCCGGAGCTTTCGACAGTCTGGGAGAAATACAAAGGGAGCAATTTTTTGCCGAAAACGACAAAGGCGAAGTTTTTCTGGACGTTTTAATGCGTTACGGCAACAGAATTCAGTTGGACAGGGCCAGTAATCAAAACACCCTGTTTGGAGGCGAAATGGAGGTGGCCATTACCCGCCCGGATATTCCCAGGGCGGAGAGCTGGTCGGAACTGGAACGTCTCAATCGTGAAAAAGAATACGTCGGGATGTACCTTTCGTCGCATCCCCTGGACGAATATTCGGTTTTTATGAAATACGTTTGCAACACCACCATAGAAGACATCAAGCTGAGCAAACTGGAACTCAACAAAGAAGTACAATTTGCCGGCATAGTGACCGAAGTACGCGAAAAACGTAAGCAAAACGGCGATCCTTACGCCTTTGTAACCATCGAAGATTATACGGCTAGTGTTGAGCTTCCATTTTGGAGCCGCGAGTATGTGGATTTTGGGAAATACCTCAAAAAAGATATGTTTTTGGCCTTCAGGGGGGTCTACCAGCCCAGGCCTTGGAAAGCTTCCGAAAATGAACTGAAAATTAATTCAATTTCTTTGCTTTCGGAGGCGGCCGATAATGCTATCCATAAAATTCAGATCACTATTCCTCTGCATCTGATTAGTAATGAATTTACCCGGCGTTTTCTGTCAATGATCAATAAAAAACCGGGTAAGTCTCTGTTGTACATCACTGTATACGATCCGGACAACCAGCCCAAACTCCATGCTTCTTTGTTTTCGAGGAATTATCGCATCCAGGTCGACAAGGAAATAACAGACTTTCTGGAAGAAAGCGGTGAGATTGAAATAAAAATGAATTAACAGTATATAACGTGGTTTTTTTTATAACTTTGTGACAAATAATAGTCATGCTCCGACGTTATAATGTATAAGGAAATTAAAATACGAATCATATGGCATTGGAAATAACAGACTCGAATTTTGAGGAATATCTTTCCTCCGGTAAAGCTTTAGTAGTCGATTTTTGGGCGCCCTGGTGCGGACCCTGCAGAATGGTAGGCCCGATCATCGAAGAATTAGCTGATGAATACGCCGACCGGGTAAACATCGGTAAGATGAACGTGGACGAGAACAACGATGTTTGCGTTCGTTTCGGCATCAGAAACATTCCGACCATCTTGTTTTTTAAACAAGGACAATTGGTAAACAAACAAGTGGGAGCCATCCAAAAAAGTGCATTGGCACAGAAAGTTGAGGCATTGCTTTAATGAGAAAAGAAAGGCTGCTTTGGGCCGACGACGAAATTGATTTACTCAAACCTCATATTCTTTTCCTCGAAGAAAAAGGCTATGAGCTGGTTACGGCCACCAATGGCCAGGACGCCCTGGATTTGTGCCGCAGCCAGGTTTTTGACCTGGTTTTTCTCGATGAAAATATGCCCGGACTCAGTGGCCTTGAAACCCTCAACGCCATCAAGGAACTCTATCCTTCCTTGCCTATTGTTATGATTACCAAGAGCGAGGAGGAGGATATCATGGACCAGGCCATAGGCAGCAAGATCTCCGATTACCTTATCAAGCCGGTCAATCCCAATCAGATATTGTTGACCATCAAAAAAAACCTTCACAAAAACGAAATTATTTCCGGGACGGTCACAGCCGATTACCAGCAGCGTTTTAGGGAAATTGCCCTGCAAATAGAAGAGGCTTCGGGCGAAGAAGACTGGAAAGAAGTTTACAAAAAATTGGTGTTTTGGGAACTGGAGCTGGCCGGAACCAAAAACGCCCTGGACGAAGTCCTGCTGATGCAAAAAAACGAAGCCAACCGGCTTTTTGCCCGTTTTGTGTCCCGCCATTATGCCCGTTGGATGGAAGGTTCTCCGGATCGTCCTTTGATGAGTCCCGATTTGTTTCGCGAAAAAGTCTTTCCCTTGCTCGACGAGGGCGAGAAGGTCTGGTTCATATTGATCGATAATTTCCGTTTCGATCAGTGGAGAATGCTCAAACCTCAAATAGGGCAGTGGTTCAGTATGGATGAACAGCTGTATTTCAGTATTTTACCTACTGCTACTCAATACGCCCGGAACGCCGTTTTTTCGGGGCTTTATCCTTTGCAGATTCAGCAAATGTTTCCGGAACTATGGGTAGACGAAGACGAAGAAGAGGGCAAAAATCTCAACGAAGCCCCCCTGATTCAATCCCAACTGGAACGCTACCGCAAGAAATATAAGTTCAGCTACCATAAAATCAACGATAATTCGGCCGGCGAAAAATTGTTGGCCAACTTGCAGAGCTATATGGATAATCCGCTTAATGTGGTGGTGTTCAATTTTATAGATATGTTGTCGCACGCTCGTACAGAATCGAGGATGATAAGGGAACTGGCCAACGACGAAGCGGCTTACCGTTCACTCACCGAATCCTGGTACAAGCATTCTTCCATGGCCGGATTGCTCGATTATCTTTCGCAACAAAGTTGCAAAGTGATACTGACCACCGACCACGGCACCATCAGAGTGGATAATCCGGTCAAGGTGGTGGGCGATCGCAACACCAATACCAACTTGCGTTATAAATTGGGCAGAACCCTCGAATACAATCCCCGGCAGGTATACGAAATCAAAAACCCCCTGCAATACAAACTGCCTAGCCCCAACCTGAGCACCACCTATATTTTTGCCCAACACAACGATTATTTTGTCTACCCCAACAACTACAATTACTATGCTTCGTACTACAAGCATACTTTTCAGCACGGCGGTATTTCGCTCGAAGAAATGGTAGTTCCGTTTATTTTGTTGGATTCCAAATAAATATGTTGCCCATCGAATTTCAATTATCCGGTATACAGGAGGCAGCTCGCCTGTTGCTGAACAATTTTCCGGATCGCAGGGTCTTCGCTTTTTACGGCGGCATGGGAGCCGGCAAAACAACATTTATCCAGGCACTCTGCCGCCGGCTGGGCGTGAAAAGCTCCGTAAACAGTCCCAGTTTTGCCCTGATCAACGAATACCCCCTCGACAAGGTCGATGCGGTCTATCATTTTGATTTTTATCGCATCAACAAACTACAGGAAGCTTACAGCATAGGCAGCGAAGACTATTTCTACAGCGGAAATTACTGTTTTATCGAATGGCCCGAAAAAATAGAAGAACTACTGCCCGAAGACTGCGTTAAAATCGAGCTGACCGTGCTCGAGACGGGAGTGCGTCGTCTCAGTCTTAAGCAGGGCTTGTAGAAAGGTTCGGGCCTGTAGGGTTGTAGGCTTGCCCGGACTTGTGGGATGGCTGAGGCTTATAGGATTGTTCAGGCTAATAGAATGGCCGGGCCGCAGGATGGCTGAGGTATGCGGAATGCTCGTACTTGTAGGATCGCTCAGGATAGTGGGGTTCCTAAGGATAGTGAGTTTCAACAAAGCGACGGTAAACCTCTTCGGGAAATTCCTCCTTCAGCAGTTCCAGATTGGATTCCGAAAAGATCAGGATTTTAAGCCCGGGGTATTTTTCCTGAGGGTCTTCGCCTTGAAAGCTTAAAGTCGATATATAGCGGTAGATGTCTTCCTGATTTTCGAAACTGCGCACCATCAGGACATCCTGAGTACCGATTTTTTCTAGGCTCAACTCATAATCCCTGATCAGAAAATTGGTGAAATTGTAAAGCGCCACATCAAAAAGCAGGCGGTTTTCGTTGATGGAATCGGGAGAGTAACCCAAGGCCAGTATATGGGGCTCTTCGGGCCGGTAGCTGAACTTGGTGGCCAGCGAATCCAGACGGGCCATAGCCAGCGAATCTTCGATAGTCATGCCCGAATCCAAAAAGAAGCCTTTGAAACTCACCGGCCGGCGGCCTTCTTCCCAATAGCCTATCATTTGTTGACTTACGGGCCCCAAGGGAGTGTTGGGGTATTCCGAGGCTATCAGCCGGATTAAACGTAAAAATTCTTCGGCGTCTCCTGCTTTAACGGCCTCCAGAGCGCTCAAGAACCAAAAATGGGGTCGGAGTTCGCTTTTGGGGTAATTCGTTTCCACGTAGGCACAATTGAGCTTAACGCTGTCGGAAGCATCGTTCAGGTAATGCTGGTAGGTGCTTGCGTACAAGGAATCCTGCATGCGGTACATTTCTTTGAGTTTATCCAAAAAATGGGGATTTTCGAGCAGGCCGGCTTGCTGAGTTTGAGGGAATCTGCTCAACAAGCTGCTTCTCAGGCTGTCGGCTTGCTGTTCGTTCCCGCTCTGCATCTGCATCAGGTAAGAGATGTAATAAATCTCGGGCAGATAAGTGGTGTCTTCGGGGAAACGTTTTTCAAAATCTTGGAAAGTTCTCAATGCCAGATCGTTGTTGCCCATTTGTTCTCTGAAAATCATGCCCGACATAAAACTGGCTTCGGCTATCAGTTCCATCGATGCCTGTAGTTGTTCCCGGGTAAAGGGCAGGTTTTTCAGGTAATAGCCTTCCCGGGTGGGATCGTCGGAAGCCTCAAATTCCGGCCCGGTTCTTTCGTCTTCGGTGCTGGCGGCTTCCGTGTCGGAAAGCAGACCTTCGCCTCTCAGAGCATCACCCGGCAGACTGTCGGTGGCGGCCCCGGGCAAAGTGGTTTCGTCGGCGATTCCGGCAAAAGCATTTTGGCTGAAAAAGTCGCCCTTGTTGCTTATACGCCAATTGTCTTCGAGTCTGCGTCTGCCCCAGTTGCGTTGAAATTCCCGCCGCCCGGTCTCCAGAGTGGCTGGATTGTAAAAGTACCAACTGTCGTCGGTGTTTTGCATGCCGGGCAAGACGGTGGGGGCTGTTTCTTCTTCACGCACATTGGCCTGGGTCAGCTCCCGGTTGGCACTCAGAGCGTCTTCCTGACCGCGAAGCCTGGCCTCCTGGCGGGCTGCCTTTTTGGCCTGGGTAATCCGTTCTTCTATCAGTTTATCGCGTTCCTCATCGGGTAGGTCGGCCACCCATTGCAGGCTGTCCTGCAGATGTATGGTTTCCAGGTGGGGCTGAAGCAGATCCAGCACCCGGGCTCTTTCTTCGACCAGTTCCGTCTCTTTGTGCTCCTTTCCGATCAGGCCTTTGGCTTGCTGATAACAGGGAGCTGCCTCGAGAAAGAGTTCGTTACGATAATAATAATCGCCCAAAGTCATCAGGGCCTGGACTTTGTAGGGCCCGTTGGAAACGCTTTGCGCAATGGCAAGGTTGTAGCTGTCGATGGCTTTCAGCGTATCGTTCTCCGAAAAGTACAGGTTGCCCATGGCGTAATAGATGGCATCCAGATAGTTTTGGTTGTTGGGATTGCGGCTGAGCCTTTTTAATTTTTTCAGAGCCGATCGGCTGTTGCCTTGCGGATAGACCTCCGTTTGCCTTATTCTGGCATTCAGGGCCATTTCGTAAGGCGGATTTTTGCGCGGCACTGCTTTGAAGAGTTCATAAGCTTTGGCCGGAGAGCCTGTTTCCTGATGCATTTGGGCCAGCAAAAAAAGATAGCGTTGCTTTTCCTGTTTTTTGCGGGTGTTCTTTAGGGCAATTTCCAAATAGGGCAAGGCCTGGGCGATTCTTTCCTGCCTCAGTAGAAAATCGGCGTAAGAAGTGGCATACAAGGCGTTGAGCGTGGGATCGAAACCCTGATCGTTGAGTGCGTAAAAAATATTTTCCGCATCGTAATACCATTCCTGTTCGTAATACGATCTGGCCAGCCAGATTTTGGCTTCGTCGCAGAGCGGTTTATCGGTGGAAAAATGCCGGATGATATAGGAACAGGTAGAACCCGCCGACAAGTAATCGGCTTTGTAAAACTGGGCCTTGGCCATCAGTAAAAATACCCGCCCCATGACAGGGTTGAATTCTTCCTGACTGTAAAAAAGCTTTTCTTTCTCGCTTGCGTTGCGTTCCGGTTGTTTTTCGGGCTTTACGCGTATGGAATGGGTTTTGATGGCCTTTTCACATTTTTCTATGCAGCGATTCATATTGCCTGTCGCCCGTGAAGCCGATTGCTCGTTGTAAGGAAACACAGGCAGCAGCGAGGAATAATCCTCTTTGTGACCGAGCTCCATTTGTTTCAGCCCCGCCTCGTAACTTTCCCGCCCATTGAATTTGATGTTGTAATGAGTGGTCAGGGCGTGGTAATTCCGGGCCATCCAGGTGTTTTTCTGGGTGGAACAAGAAGAGACTGCCACCAGCAGCAGGCTTAGCAAAAGGATATGTGAAAATTGTGCTTTCAATACTCAAGAACCGATCGTTTATTAAACAGCTTTTTGCCGGTTTTATTGTATGTTTTGTCTTCTTTCGCTTACGATCATCAGGGCCTCGTCTCTCAACTGCAAAGGCAGGTTTATTTCTCTCAACTGCAGGCTGCGCAACCAACCGGCCATATCGCTTTCGAGCAAGCTGTAAAATACTTCTTCGAAGTCTTTGATCTCTGCTCCGGTATAGGCATCTGCCGCTTTACCCTTGTAAGCATCCAGCTCATCGTCGTCGTAATAGACAATTTCTTCGCCCTGGTACATCAGGCTGTCTTTTTCGCACACGAGATGTTGTCCGCAGCAGACGTCGTCGTCCGTTTCCGGGTCTGTTTCCACGTCTTGTTCCGACGGGTCTGTTACGTCTGCGGGCGACTGAGCTTTGCCGGTGAAATATTTACTCAGCAGCCAACTGAATAAACCCAGAAGCACCAGAGCGGTAAATAATATCCAGATAAACGTTGTCATTTGTATTCTATAGTAAAACCACAGCTTTTGAGATCTTCCCAAAATCCGGGGTAAGATTTGGCGACCACGGCCGGATCTTCTATTTCGAAATGTTTTATTTCGCTTTGGTTTTTCATTCGAAGTGCCACGGGAGCAAACGACATGGCCATACGGTGGTCTTGGTAGGTGGCTATGCTGACGAGGCTCTGTGCGGGCTGTTTTTTGCCCTGCCATTCCAGCGTATTGGGGCTGCTCTCTTCGAGTATAAAGCCCAGTTTCAGCATTTCCCGAATCAGAGCCTGCAAGCGGTCGGTCTCTTTTATTTTCAGGCTTTCCAGTCCGCCGATGCGAAAAGGAATTCCCCTTAAGGCGGCCGTTACTACAAAAGTTTGAGCCAGATCGGGTTGTTGGCTGAAGTCTGCTTCGAAGAAGGAGCATTGCTGCTTGGTCTTACTCAGGAGTAGGGCTCGTTTGCTCGGTTTTCCTGCCTGCGGGCTGCCGGCGATTTTGCTGCTAACTGACTCCGGCAGGGCTTCTCCGGCAATTGACTTCGGCAGGGCTTTTCCGGCAATTGACTCCGTCACGACTTTTCCGGCAATTAATTCCGGCACGACTTCCGCGGGCGCAGAGGTCTTTTTCCCGGCGGGAAGTTCGATAAACTCGGCCTGAACTCCAAAGTCCCGGAACCATTCCATCACCTTGGAGTCGCCCTGCAGGCTGTCGGCTTGCAGGCCGTGCAGCAGGACTTGCCCCGATCGGGCCAGGCTCAGCACTTCGAACCAATACGAAGCGGCCGACCAGTCGGCTTCCACCCGAAACTCTTCGGGAGCGGTGTAAGCACCCGCTGCGATGCGAATAAGATTGCCTTCGAAACTCAGTTGGGCCCCAAAGGCCTGCATCAGACCGAGTGTCATACGGATATAGGGAGCTGAGGCGATTTTATTGAGCAACTCTATTTCGAGGCCGCCGTCGACGTAAGGCCCGATCAGCATCAAAGCCGTGATGTACTGGCTGCTGATGCTTCCGTCGATGGACAGGTGTCCGCCGCTGAGCCGTTTGCCCTTGATCAGCAGGGGAGGGTAGCCCGGATTTTCCGTATAGGTGATGTCCGCTCCCAGTTGACGGAGAGCATCCACCAGTAAACCTATGGGGCGTTGTTTCATTCTTTCGGTTCCCGTAAGCGTCCATTCTCCGGGAGTTTGTGCGTAATAGGCTGTCAAAAAGCGCATAACGGTACCTGCCGCTCCCGCGTCCTTGACGGCTTCGGGGCTTTGCAGAGCGTTCAACATCAGGAGGCTGTCTTCGCAGTCGGCAAAATCGGTTCTCAGGCTTTGTTTGCCGGCCAGGGCATAGAGCACCAGGGCCCTGTTGCTGATGCTTTTGGAAGCGGGCAAGGCAATTTCTCCCTGTACACGATCGGGAGCTGTGAGCCGGCAGACGGAATAAGCGGACATGATGAAGGAACAAAACAATTTGCGGCAAAGGTATAAAAAAGCGATGAATTTCCCGGCGAACCGGATCGGGCTGGGCTCAATTGATTTTTCGGAGACGATTAACACAAGGCTTTCGTATGCTGACACCGTAAGGCCGGCCTAAGCTCAATTGATTTTTCCCGAGACGATTTATACAAGATTTGGGGATATTGACACCGTATCGCCGCTTCTGCTCCCTTGAACTTTTTGATACGATTAACAACCGATCTTTCTTGTTTTTTCTAAAAAAGAGTTACTTTCGCCTCTTTATTAGCCTTATTTACTAACAGATATGAAAACAATCAGACCCCTTATTCTGGGCTTCTTGCTGATCTCGGCATCGGCTGCGGCCCAAACCACGGTAACGGCCACCTGGCCTTTTGACCGGGGTACAGACAATCCTTCGTCTGCCCAAATCGACAACGATACGGCATTTACATTGAGCAATTTCGTTTTGGGTTCGCACCTGACCTGCACCGGCATACAGTCGCCCAATACCGAAAGCGTTTCGTATTCCAAAATTCAGCCCGATGCCCAGATGGGTTCGGCCACCCCGGGCTATGAGCTTAGTTTTATGCTCAAGCCCTCGAGGGGATTGCAGTTTACACCTACCCGCATTAGTTTCAAGGCTTCGCGCTTTGGTACCGACGGAGGTTTTTTGGTGTTGACCAGGGCCACCGGCGAAGGGGCAGAAGAAACGATAGCCCAGGATTTAAAACCCAATCGCAACAACGTAGACCCCTTCTTTTCGGTGTACGATTATGCCTTGGAAGGTCTGCCGGCTTCGGAGGACGCTTTTGTATTTAAGATTTACATACACAGCCTGGGAAACAACAAGCAAATCGGCTTCTATAACATTGCCGTTACAGGCCGGATTACGGGCGAACTGATCGAAGTGAACAAATATACGCTGAACACAGCCGTTTCTCCTGCCGCAGCCGGCAGCATAACGCTGAGTCCCCAGGGTAATTCCTTCGACGAGGGTTCCGAAATCACCCTGACCGCCAACAAGGCTTTCGGTTACAAATTCAACCATTGGGAAGACGGCCAGGGTACCGTCCTGTCGCAAGAGAATCCCTATGTGCATACCATTACGGCCGATACCAACCTGATTGCCGTTTTTGACAAACTCAATACCTACAGCCTGATGCTCGCCGTGGAGGGCGGCGCCAACGATTACATGCTTTCCGTTTCGCCTGCAGGCACCCTTGTCAACGACACCCTTCGTTACGAAGAAAATACACAGGTGAGCCTCAAAGCTTCGGGAAACAAAATTCTGACCTTCAACAATTGGAGCTCGGGCGAAACCAACAGCGAATTGCTGCTCGATATGACCCGTAATTACGAACTGACGGCTTACTACAGCGCAGTGGATTTCATTGTGGGCTGGGATTTTTACCGTCCCGGCAACAGCGGCCGTCCCGCCGATTTTGCTTCCGAAGGCAACAGCACTTCCATCCTGATACTCCGTAACGCCGAAGGTAACGCCACCGGCTGGTTAGACAAGTCGCAGCAGGCCGCCGGAGGTTACGAAGGCCGCCCCTCGGCAGTGAACTGGAAAGCTCTGGCGGACAAGTATTATTACCAGCTCAGCTTCGACGCCACCAATTTCACGGATATAAAAGTAGCTTCGGCGCTTTTGTTCAATTACAATGCCTATTCCAAAATCAAACTGGAATATTCGCTCGATAATGAGAATTTCACCACTATAGATACCATTCATATGTTGAGCAACAAGGTATGGTACGACACCGAATTCAGTCTGCCCTCCGATGCCGACCATGCACCCAAGGTGTATGTGCGCTGGCTGCCCGATTATACTTCGCCTGTGTTGGGCACCACATCCAACAACGACGGCACTTCGATCACCGATATTTATATCACGGGAACAGGCCTGATCTACGACGACGGCAAAGCTCCGGTTTTCCTGGGTTCGGTTCCGGCCGACCAATCGACCGGGGCTTCGGCAACCGGGAAAATCGTGCTCAGTTTTGACGAAAAGATCAAGCTGTCCGATACCTTGTATGCCACTCTCGATGACCAACCTCTGGAAGGCCTGGTCAGCGGAAAAATCCTGAGTTTTGCTTACAGGGGCCTGGAGTACGCCAGGGAATACACTTTTGTTCTCCCCGCCAATGCGGTATCGGACCTGACGGATAATTTCCTCGATTCGGTGATTACCATCCGTTTCACCACTATGGAACGGCCTGTGGTCGCTAAGAAGCTTTTCGATGCCGTGGTGTCCAATACCGGGGAATTGCTGGCGGCACTTGAGGCGGCACATGCTTCGCAGACGGGCGAACGTTTCCGCATCCTGCTCAAAAACGGGGAATACGACCTGGGTTCGGGTATCACTACCATCACGGCCCACAAGGTTTCGCTTATCGGGCAGAGCCGACAGGGTGTCCTGGTGTACAATACTTCCATCAACGAGGGCATAAGTATTACTTCCACCATTTTCCTGAGTGGGGCCACGGGATTTTATGCCCAGGACATTACTTTCCAGAATAAATATCCTTACATGAATACGACGGGCCGGGCGGTGGTGTTGCGCGATACCGGCACGAAGAATATTTTCAAAAACATCAGTCTGCTCAGTTTCCAGGATACCTATTATTCGGGCAATTCCGGCCGGATGTATTTCGAAGATTGCCAGATCAACGGGGTAGTCGACTTTATTTGCGGCGGCAGCGATATTTTCTTCAACCGTTGTCTGCTCGCTTTGGAAAAACGCAGCGGCAATTGCATTACGGCTCCTTCGGGCAACGGCGATTGGGGCTATGTCTTTAGCGATTGCACCATCGATGGCGTAGACGACGAAGCCAGGGCGGTGGTGAACGGCACGTATAGTTTGGGGCGTCCCTGGCAGGGAGCTCCGCGGGCTGTTTACCTCAACACGACCATGAAGGTAGTACCCACGGCTGCCGGTTGGACTAATATGAGCGAAACCGTTTTGCCGGCTTTGTTTGCGGAATTCAATAGTGTGAACGCCAACGGCGATCCGGTTGATTTGAGTAATCGTATGACCACGTTTACAGCCGGTACGGTGTCGTACAATCCGGTGCTTACTCCCGAGCAGGCGGCTCAGTTTACCATCGACAATGTGCTGGGCGGATCGGATGCCTGGCAGCCGGCGCTGGCTACCGAACAGGCAGAGGCTCCTGTTTTGACATTGGATGCGGGGCATTTGGTTTGGGATTCCAGCGATTATGTGCTCTGTTATGTGGTTTGCCGCGACGGCGAGATAGTGGATGTTACCACTTCCTGCACTTATGAGATTCCCGATAGTACGGGTGCTGCCGAATTTGTGGTGCATGCGGTCAACGAACACGGCGGACTGAGCGAAGCTTCCAATCCCGTACAGAACAGTGGTTTACAGTCGGTACATTCGACTCCCGAATTTTATGCCTCGGGCAAAACCTTGGTGCTGAAGGGAGTGACCGAAAGTGTACAAGTCACTTTGTACGATTTGACGGGACTGCCGGTGAAAACCCTTGCAACGGACTCCGATCTTGAACTGACAATGAAGCCGGGCGCTTATGTGCTTAGGCTGCAGGGCTTGCGTTACGATAAGAGGGCGGTGGTGGTGTTTAGATAAACTACCCTGCGCGCTTCGGGCGCCGTGTCTATATATCGGCTTCGGGCACGCCCTTTCGCTACGGTTCGCTGGTGGGTGCTTGCTTGAATGATTGCTTGCTTGCTTGATTGATGGCTGAAACAGACTAGGCATTACAGAAAGTCGTTTCCGATTCTCAGTTGGGAATTGTGTTTCTGTCGGCAATTACATCTCTGCCGGTAACTGCATCTCTGCCGGTAACTACATCTCTCCCGGGTATTATATCCGATAGGGATTAAATTACGGGACAGTTGAATCTGCGAATTTCTAATAATCTTTGGAAAAGGAGGATGAAATACAATAAATAAATGTGTATTTTTGGTTGCTTTAGATTATTGCGGGCGAATTTTGGAGGTTGCTCAGAGTCTGGGTAAGGCGGAAATAAACCTGATAGGGTTATTTGGGTGTTAGGGCAAATTGTAAAGAAACACAGTACCAATGAATAAACAATTTTATAAACCCAAAAAACAAGAAAAAAATGAAAACAATAATGAATTCTTTAATCATAATGCTTGGCATCGTAGTCTCAATCTATAGTTGCGATAAGGATGACAATTCGACAAACACAGATGTTGTAAATCAAGATAGTACAAAGAACATTCACTTTATAAAATCTGATTTAGGGGGTTGTAATAACCAAACCATGGAAAACATAGAGTTTGGTGAAGAAAAAAATGATACTGTAATTATTAACGTGTCAAACGATACTCTACAAATTTCCATTGGACTAAACTATATTTGTTGTGCTCCATTTATAACTGATTGCAATACTAAAAATGATTCGATATTTATATCAATCACTGACACCTGTCCAAATCCAAATAATTGCTATTGCCGATGTGATTGCTATTATACTTTTGATTACTATTTTGATGGCATATCAAACGGACGATACTATTGGAAGATTATTCTGAGTGACCCAAGAGAAGTTAGCGAAACAATTTTCAATATGGGCACAATAGACGTGGCGGAATAACAACTTGCCCTAACATCGTATATAAAACATTTGGTAGTCAGTGGGTTACCAAGCACTTCAACTCGTATCAAAGTTTGTTATAACTTGACAGGAAAGTGCTTCGAAATGCCAAACGTTTCATACGCGTAACCGTTGTGTGTAAATTTCAAAATTCACTAAATGCTTAAATTCATTACCAAAACATTGGTCATAATTTTAATAGCAGGAATTGTTACTGTCCTAGGAGTCTTTGTTTTCATCGTTTACAGTGGAGAAAAAGAAGTGATTGAATTAACAAATGACTTTAATGGAGAAAAAATTTTCGTTATTAAGAAAAGTTGGGGAATCAATGATTCAAAAATTGCAATTGGATTAGATGAAAATGTTGGAATTGCTTATTATAACTGTAAAGACAAGTATGTATTGACAACTGGTTCTGATTTTATATTCTACAGATTTGAAGGAGGGAAACTTTTGATTTACAATGATAATTTCAAACAGCCAGAATTGAATAAATTCAAAACTAAAATTGAGTTTATAAGCTTGAGTAATCCAGAATTCTATAATCTTTTGAATAATATGAATTATAAGAAGCAAGGAATATTGAAATTCCCGGAATAAACAGATGGAATAACTTAAGACTTATAAAAATCTACGCACAACAAGCGCTAAAAAATGCCGGGTGTAGCAACGGTAGAGACCTTCGTGAATGGCATTTGGCCTCTTAACAGGCGATACTTTCGAGCGGTAAAGCCGGCAGTTTTCTTAGTGCAAACGTTATGCGTCAGCTTAGGACGACACGGTAGTGTTACATTTAGTGTGTCTCTAGTCTAAATTCTCTATTAGCCTTGTTGATAGTATCGCTCAACCGGACCATCATAGCGGACCAAACAGCACCAAAACAAGCAACACACTGGTACCGATTACAGTGATACACTTGGTACCGATACAGCGCATAATCAGAATTTGTAATAATCTTTTGAAAAGGAGGATGAAATACAATAAATAAATCTGTATTTTTGTTTGTATTTCATCCGGCTCAAATAAAGCAGTCCTCAACACGGCTTTATTCAAGTCTGGATTAACTGATAGATAATGAATACCATAATAACACAGAGCCACTCAATTAAGCTTGGATTGTTTTTGGTTGCAATAGAATACTACAGGTTGTTTTTGAGGGCTGTGTTTATAGTAAAGTGGAAATAAATCTAATGGGTTCATTGGGGTGTTAGCGATGAGTGCCAGAAAAATAAAATGCGATTTTAAATCATAACGGATTGAATGTTTGTAAGTAAGTAGAATTATATAGAAAACAATAAAGCAGCAATTTTGACATGCAGGAAACTACCGGATAAACAACTCATAAATATGAATAAAAAAATATATTTATTATTGGTTCTGTTTTTTACTATAAAATCAACATTTCTTATAGGGCAGACAGATTCTGTAAAAAAGGGTGAATGTACAACGGATACATTAATAGTTTTCGGAGGTCCGGAAAAGATGCCAACTTTTGTAGGTGGTGAAAAGGCACTTTTTAAATACATAAATAAAAATCTTAAATACCCCGAAGAAGCGGTTAATAGTAAACATGAAGACAAAGTAATAGCAAGGTTTTGTGTTAGAGCGAGTGGCGAAATAACCGACATTAGAATTCTAAGAGGACAATACGAAGAACTAAATAATGAAGTATTACGATTATTGAATTCCATGCCAAATTGGGAGCCTGCGATTTCAGGAGGAAAGAAGATGTGTATGGAATATACGCTTCCTTTTAACTTCAGTTTGAAATCAAGAAAAGAAATTAAGAATAACAAAATGTCAAGAGAGAAAAAACAAAATACACCTAACCGCTAACACGCATTAAGCGCAACCCTATCGGGTTTGCTGCTTAGTGCCAACCGTTAGCGCCAAGTGTAAAAACACAGAGAAATGAACAATTTGCTACATAGAAACAATAATATTAATGCCAATGCACAAACAGTACATTTGGTTTCTGCCCTCACAAAAGCCACCTTAGAAAAACCAAAAGAGCTGTTCTTTGCCATCGCATCTTTGTGCCAACCCCCTATAAGTTGG
>DBQE01000008.1 GCA_002305085.1 Bacteroidales bacterium UBA1402
CGATACAAAAACTATGGTGTTAACTGACTAGCTGTTGAGAGTGAAACTATTTAGTACGCGGGTATTTGCGTGTTGTAGCCAATTTAAATAAACGACAATGTTAGATAGAGACTAATTAAATTAAAGCCATGAAAAATATACTGTTAATTTTAATTTTAATTATTTTTTCTATAGGTAAAACTTACTGTCAAAGTATTATAGACCATGAAAAGAATAAGTTATGGTATGTACTTTCGGGGGGCATTTCTTACAATGGAGTAGAGAATGACACTTGTTGTTTGGAATCAGAAGTTTTTAAACTAGGGGACGATGTAACATTAAATGATAAGACATATTCCCAAATATATAAATCGGAGGAATCAACTATTACCGATTGGGAATTAATAGGTTATTTAAGAGAAGATAGTAAAAAAGTTTATTATGTGCCTCTTTCACAAGGGGTTGAATTTTTACTTTATGATTTTAATATTGAACTATCAGAAAAAATCTACATAACCAATCCCTTGTATGGGAACTCTGATAGCATTGAGTATACGGTTTCAAAACTAGATTCTGTTGAGCTTGGTTCTGTAAAAAGAAAAAGAATTACTCTTTCGGGAAGCCAGCAAGAAATTTGGATAGAAGGTATTGGTAGTTTAAATGGTTTAATATATAGCGGATTACTAATTGATGGAGGATTTAAAAATTTAACGTGTTATTATGAAAATGAAAACAATATTTACGATAATCCTGATTACGACTACTGTTTTTATGTTCCAACCAGTATTATAAATAAAAGAAATAATGTCATAATCTACCCTAATCCAACAAATGGACTGATTACCTTGAATAATTTAAAAAATGCAACATTTTATCTTTATAACCTTACGAGCGAATTAGTATTGAAGAAAAACATCAACAATGATATTTACATGCTCGATGTTTCAGAGCAAAACAGTGGGTTCTATTTATACAGGATTCAACAAGATAATTCATTTATACAAGGGATAATAATCTTAAATCACGAATAACATGAAAACGAAAATTATCAATTTGATACTATCCTTATTTATCTTTCCAAAAGGACTTTTATTAGCCCAAGAAAAAACTATATTATCTGAATTCAAAACTGAAATAAACAAAGATACTGTTCCAAAAAGTGTGTCTGAGCCATTTAAAAAATATAGTCTTTAAAACGTCATTACATAGGAGGCTTGACAAAAAACAACAATAAAGGCACAAAATCAAAGCCGGGGAAACATTGATATATTCAAATAACTATTAACAACAAACGAATTGAAATGAAAACACGCATTCTTCTAACATCTATATTATTGTCTTTAATAGGGATTGGGATGTATGCTCAGGATTACTATTATTGGTTGAAACACCAGAAAAGGGAGCTGACTTTATTGCCTGCTTCTGTGCAGTATGTTATGTATGATTTTGAGATGGACACGACCGACCTGAAAAACCTGTTGGGAATACCCGGAATACAAATCATTTTATCCGGTCGTACTTACTATGGGAATAAATATGGCAGAGTTATTCAGGAATACAATTATGCCCTTCTTGAAGACAGTTCGCTGATAAACACTGATCTCGCAGTGTATCCCGAAATATCGTATGTATCAAAAAACCGTTATCTTGATTCAAAAGGTCGGGAACTAATAGCTAGTGAAATTTTTTATGTGGAAATACTGGACGCTGATTCAATGGATCTCCATTTGTTAGATTCTATGGCGCTTGCTAATCGGGTTGACTATTTAGGATACTTTCCTTACGACTTTTATGCCCTTAAATGTACAAAGGAATCGGCCGGTGATGCGCTTGAAATGGCCAATTTGTTTTATGAGAGTGGTTTATTTAGAGATGTTCAGGCATGCCTAAATATTGTACATGGTGAATCAATTTTAGAAATTAAAGCCCCGGAACAATTACCGCTAAATTTCTACAGTTCCATCGGAGAACTCATCATAGAGCCTCCCACGGGATCCCGTTTGCTTGAATTGTACTCCGTTCAGGGAACAAAGCTTGGCTCGTACGTGTTGAACGAGGGAAAAAACTTCAAACTGGAACTGCCTCCGGGTATGTACTTGTATAAAATTTATGCCGGTAAATGCTATACCGGTAAAGTGTTGTTGCCCTGAGAAATAGTATGATACAATTCAATAGATAAATGGATAATCGAGCGAAAATTTAAATACTTTTTAACTATGAAAAAACATCTTTTCCCCCTTTTCGTTTTACTGTTGCTGACTGCCGGGTGTAAGAATGCAGTCAAGCCGCCTCAATCTTTTGATTACCAGCCCGATTTGGAGGCTATGGGTATAGAGGCCGAGCAAATTCAGGCCTTGGATTCCGTGTTGCAATCTTTTGTGGATGCTCAAAAACTGAATTGCCTCGCTGCTTTTGCGGCAAAAGGAGGCAAGGTTATTTATTACAAGGCTTTTGGATGGAAAGACCTCGAAAACCGTGTTCCCGCTTCTGTCGATGATTATTACGTGTTGTTTTCCCAAACCAAGGCCATTACCACCGTGGCTTTTATGACCTTGGTGGAACAAGGACTGGTGGCCATTGACGATAAGGTGGCAGATTATTTTCCGGAGATATCCGACCAGGTGGTAACCAAGGTAAACGAAGATGGAAGCTACGAAACAAGGCCGGTAGAAACACCTATGACCTTTGTGCATCTGATGTCGCATACTTCGGGCCTGAACGCCGGACAGGTGGGAGCCATCAGACGGGCAGAGAGGGCGCAGATGCGAAGAGCCGATGTTGCTTCGGGGGCTGAAGCCGGACAGCGCAGTTTCGATGCCGATCCCCGCTCGGGAACGCTCGAAGACGAAATGATAAAATTAGCCAAGTATCCCCTGGGATTCGATCCGGGATCGGAGTGGAACTACCACATCAGCACCAACATGCTGGCCTATATGGTGGAACGTATTTCGGGCAAGCCTTTGCGTCAATATGTAAAGGAAACCATTTTGGAGCCCTTAGGCATGGATCATACCGACTGGTATTATCCCGAGGAGGCTCTGGGACGGTTCGTGTTCCCCGGCAGTATCGTCGAAGGTAAATTGGTTGCGGGCACGGATATGTTTGTGCGTGGTGCAGTGAGCCGGCAACAAAGCTATTGCGAAGGCGCCATCGGCTTGAACGGACCCATCGAGGACTACGCCAAATTCTGCCAGATGATGCTAAACAAGGGCGAATTCAATGGTCGGCGAATTCTTAAGCCGGAAACCGTGGAGCTGATGACCACCATCAACCGGCTGCCCGAAAACAATTCCGGAGGCGGAGGGTTTCAATTCGGACTCGGATTTGAATTGTACAATGAAAACAAAAAACCCGTTCCGGCCGTATCCAACACAGCCTACGCCTGGGGCGGCATGCTGGGAACGGAATACATCATCGATCCCGAAAACGACCTGATCGTGCTTTATTATATCAATATGTTCCGTAACGAGCGCCTGTACCCGGTTTACCTGGCCGCTGTTTATGATTTGCTGTTGCCGTAACAAAGCTGTCTGATTTATTCTTTGCATTCATACTCGTCCGGAACCATTCGGCAAGGGATGGTGACGGACGTTGTATTTTTTCCCTTTTAGCCCGATAAGCTGAATCCGGTCGTTGGAAATCTTCACAAGGTGATTTTTAAAAGTTTATTTCTTTCTGTTATAAATGTTTTAAATGTAATAATACTAAGCCCTTGAGTAAATAAAAAAATTAAATTTGCCTTGGTTTCTGTTTTCATTTGATATTCTGAATATTTACGACATGAATAGGGAAAATGTAATTACAAACAGCAAGGCTCTGTTTCTTGCGGTGATCTTGGTGTCAACACTGCTTTTTGGGAGTTGTTCAAAATCGAAGAAGCCCCGTTACGAGGCTTATTTATTTGCCTATTTCGAAGGCAGTGCCGGCGACCGCCAACACCAGGAACAATTGCGCTTTGCGCTTAGTAGCGATGCCGTTCACTGGAAGGCTCTCAATAACAACGAACCCATACTGATTTCCGAAGAGATTTCCCGGTCCGGAGGCATCAGGGACCCCCATATTCTTCGTGCCGAAGACGGCAAGACTTTTTATCTGGTAGCTACCGATATGTCAACAGGCAGGAACGGCTGGAGGTCCAACCCGGGCATAGTGATGCTCAAATCCAAGGATTTGATTCATTGGGAGCACAGCACTGTTCATTTGTCCAAGGATTATCCGGAGCATTTTGCCGATGCGTATTGGGTGTGGGCCCCTCAGACCATCTACGATCCGGCTGCCGGCAAATACCTGGTTTATTTTACGTTGAAGCTCGAAAACGACGATAAACTGGATTTTTATTCTGCTTACGCAAACAAGGATTTCAGCGGTTTCGAAGCCGAACCTTCCTTGATGTTCAGCGCCAAACACGGGGCTATCGATGCCGATATCGTCTTCAAGGACGGCACCTGGCATATGTTTTACAAAGGGAATACCAAAGACGAGCAGGGCAGAGAATTCGAAAACGGCATAAAACAGGCAACTGCGCCCAGTTTGCAAGGCCCCTGGACCGAACATTTCGAATACCTCGATGTGTACCACCATACGCGCACCAATGTGGAAGGTTCCAGCGTGTTTAAATTGAACGACTCCGACACTTATATTTTAATGTACGATCTCTATTCGAGCGGAAGGTACGAGTTTCAGCGCTCTCAGGATTTGTATCGTTTCACCGAAAAGCCCGAGTCGTTTGTGAAAGATTTTCATCCCAGGCACGGCAGCGTCATCAGCATTACCGGGAAGGAAGCTGAGCGTCTGAACCGAAAATGGGGCGGCACCGCGCTCGAATAATTCTATCCCCAAAGCCGGGTTGTCCCGGTTGTATTTAATAACATCGTGTGTATCCGGTAATATCATGAGCAAAAAAATCAATTTCCTTGTCCTTCTGGCTTTTTTAACAGCCCATGTCTTTGCGCAACACAGTCTGGAAAAGCTGGACCGTGGTCTGGTAGCCGTCAAAATATCCAACGGGGTGTTTCTGAGTTGGAGAATACCCGGCGAAGAGTGGCATTATACCACCTACAACCTTTACCGCGATGGAACCAAGCTCAACAACGAAGCTTTGCAGGTTTCCAATTACATCGATCCCCAGGGCAGCCTCAGCAGCACCTATACCGTGGCCTCTGTGGTGGATGGGGTGGAGCAGGAGCCTTCGGCTCCGGTTTCCGTTTGGGCACAGGCTTACAAAGAATTAACACTGGATCTGCCTCCGGGCGGGGTTACCCCCGATAACGTAAGTTACAGTTATACTCCCAACGATATGAGTGCGGGGCACCTGGACGACGACGACAGGTACGATTTGGTGATAAAATGGGAGCCCACAAACGCTAAAGACAATTCTCATTCGGGTTATACCGGCAATGTTTATTTAGACGGATACACTCTGGACGGCGACAAACTCTGGCGCATCGACTTGGGTGTCAACATACGGGCCGGAGCGCATTATACCCAGTTTATGGTGTACGATCTGGACGGCGACGGTATTGCCGAAATTGCCTGTAAAACGGCTCCCGGCACCAAAGACGGCCTGGGGAACTACCTGAGCAAGGGGCCTGCCGCCACGGCAAACCACAGTGCCGATTACCGCAATAGCGGAGGCTACATACTTACAGGCCCCGAATACCTGACGATTTTTGACGGAAGAACCGGAGCTGAATTGACCACGGTGTCGTACCATCCTCCCAGGGGCAGTGTCGATGCCTGGGGAGACGGCTACGGCAACCGGGTGGACCGTTTTCTGGCCGCCGTGGCTTATCTCGACGGTCGGCGTCCCAGTCTGGTCATGGCCAGGGGGTATTACACCCGCACGGTGCTGGCGGCTTACGACTTTGACGGTACCAATCTGACACAACGCTGGGTTTTTGATTCAAATACTTCGGGCAACGGCGGCTATGCCGGTCAGGGCAACCACAACCTGAGCGTGGCCGATGTGGACGGAGACGGAAAAGATGAAATCGTTTACGGATCCTGTACCATCGACGACAACGGTAAAGGTTTGTACACCACCTACCTGGGACACGGCGACGCCATGCATGTGAGCGATTTTGATCCCTACCGCAAAGGCCTCGAAGTCTTTAAATGCCTCGAGTCGGGCGATGGCGGCACGGTGCTGTATGACGCGGCAAACGGCGATATTCTTATCAGGCATAAGACCTACAACGATTGCGGCCGTTGTATGGCCGGTAACGTGACCAACGCCTCCCCGGGAGCCGAAGTCTGGGGAGGGGGCAAGCGATTTTCGGCCACTACCCGCCAGGATATCAGCGGTCTCTCACTAAATGTATCGGAAAATTTCAGAATCTACTGGGACGGTGACTTACTGAGCGAAACACTCAACCATACCACCGTTACCAAACCCACCAACGGAAGTACGCTGTTGCAGGCCTCCGGTTGTGAATCGAACAACGGCACCAAAGGCACCCCCGGTTTGCAGGCCGATTTATTCGGCGATTGGCGCGAAGAACTTGTTTTCAGGACAAGCAATCCTTCCAAAATCAGGATTTTTACTACTACCGTTCCCGGCACTTACCGCAATTATACCCTGATGCACGACCGGCAATACCGTTTGGCCATTGCCTGGCAAAATGTGGCTTACAACCAGCCCCCTCACCCGAGTTATTTTCTGGGCGAAGCCGAGGGTATAGTTTCGCCTCCGCCGCCTGTAATGACCAACGGGCGCCTGGTGTACAAGGGAGGCGGCATATGGGACAACACTTCCGAAGCTTGGACGCTCGACGGACAAAACACTGTGTACAGCGACGGCCGGCACGTTTTTTTGACCGGTCCCCAGGGAACGAACGACAGCATTGAACTCTCCGGAACCTTGCAGCCTTCGGTGCTGAGTATGGCTTCTCCGGGTCGTTTTTACCTGAACGGCGAAAACGGAACATTATCGGGCAATATGAAATTGATCAAACAGGGCAGCGGAGTGTTTAGTCTGGACGGTACCCACGATTTCAGCGGGCCGACCGAAGTCTGGGACGGGAAAATGACTTTTTCGGGCAGCCTTAGCGGCAGCCCGTTGTGGTTGAACATCAACACAGAACTGGCTGCTGCAGGACACCTGAATCAGGGACTGGAAATGCGTTACGGCTCGAAATTGTTTGTCGGTGGCGAGCAGGCGGCGGGAGAGCTCAACATCACCGGAACTTTGCGTCTCGAAGAAAAAGCCGAACTGGTCTTTGATTTTATGGGCAATCAGCCCGGTGAGGCAGATGTTATAAAACTAAACGGCGACCTCTATATGCAGAATGCTGCCGTAGTTCGTATTTTACCTGCCTTTGCCGGGGGTGAACAATTTTGCGAGGGAGAATATACCCTGCTTACTTACACCGGCAATGCTCAAGTTGATATAAGTAAAATAAGTCTGGAGGGCATACCCGAGATTCCGGCCGGCCTGGCATTGGTAAACGATACGCTCAAACTCGTGGTACGCTCTTCGCGTGAGCCCGCAACCATCCTGTGGAAGGGCAGCTATTCGAGCAATTGGGATTTGGTGCAGACCAAAAACTTCTGGTACAACGACAGCTCGGACTATTTTGTTACCGGCGATACCGTCATTGTCAACGATGAGGCCGGCAACCAGGTTCTGAATGTGACCGAAACCGTAATGCCCTCGGCGCTGATTTTCGAAAACACCGGCAATTTTGTGCTCACCGGCAAAGGAGAGATAGCCGGCGAGGGCACATTGACCAAAAGAGGCAGCGGCAAACTGAGTATCTTAAATACCAATAGCTTCACGGGCAAGGTGTTGCTCGAAGAAGGCATTGTGGAAGTGAAAGCTTTGCCCAACTCCATCGACGGCAACGGAGCCATCGGCCCGGTATCGGCCAATGCCGCCCTGTTCGAAATCAACGGAGGAACCCTCGGAGTGACGGCTGCTACCACTTCCGACAGAGCCCTGACGGTAGGTTCGGCCGGAGCTACCCTGCAAACCAACGCCAACGTCGCCTGGAATGCCCGTATTTCGGGTGGTCGCCTCATCAAAACCGGCAACCATACCCTATCCTTGTCGGCAGCCAATACCAATACCGAATTACTGCTCAAAGCCGGCACCGTACAACTGAGTACCGAGCAGGCTCAGCCCGGACGTAAAGTGATCTTCGAAGGAGGTACGCTCAAGGCTTTCGATAGCAGCGGATCCTACAGTTCCGCCAGTTATCCCCTGGTGGTCGAAGAGGGGCAGACCGGACGTTTTTACGTCGATAGCCGCTGTACTTATTCCAATACCCTGACCGGGGGCGGAACCCTCTATATCTACGTGCCTTGGGTGCGTTCCGATTTCGAGGGTAACTGGAGCAATTTTACCGGCACCATAGTGTTGATGAATCCCAATGCCTTCCGCAATCAAAGCACCTACGGCTATGCCAAAGCGGTGATCGATCTGGGAACCGAAGGCGTATTCGACGATATGAAGAGCCAGACCGTCAAGATCGGCTCACTCAAAGGCAGGGGCAGGTTATGGGGAGCAGGTACCTGGGAAATCGGTTACCGGGACGAAGACTTCACTTTTCAGGGAAATATCGAAACCGGTGTCATCAAGAAAGTGGGTGCAGGTATTATGACCCTGAGTTCTGCCATGACTTCTACGGCCAATTTCCTGATCAACGAGGGAGGGCTCACTGTTACGGGTCTTACCAGCGGCCCCGGTACCTCGAATGTTTATATAAAATACGGCGCTTTTATGAGCGGCAACGGAAATATTCAGGGAAGCATAATAGTGGAGGAAGGCGGCAGCCTGTACGCCGGCCTGTATCAACCCAACAACCTGACGGCGGGCACCTCTTTCAGAACCGCCAACGTGCAAATGCAGACCGGCTCCCATTTCGTGGTCAAAGTAGATCCGGGAATGGAAAAATCGGATATGATGGTTACTTCGGGCAATTTTGTCGCCAGAGGCAACTTAATCATGCAAAACATTTCAGGTCAGCCTTATCGGGAGGGCATGTCTTTCCAGATAGTGAGGCCGGGCACCATTACGGGAGGCTTTACATCCGTTGAGCCGGAGAGCCCGGGCGAAGGTCTGGAATGGGATTTGAACGATTTTACCTCGACCGGCCGTATCAACGTGGTGGCCGCCTCAGCTCTCGACAAGGCCCGGGCCGCCGAACTTTTGGTTTATCCCAACCCGACAGCAGGGAAGCTTTTT
Organism: Bacteroidales bacterium UBA1402; assembly: GCA_002305085.1. GTDB lineage: Bacteria > Bacteroidota > Bacteroidia > Bacteroidales > UBA1402 > UBA1402. The sequence goes on from DBQE01000008.1 coordinate 9,164, forward strand.
GTTCAACTGCCCCGGGCCGCCTGCGAATGGCGTATTAAACTGGAAAATCTCGACGGACAGCTCCTGATGGAACAAGGTGCCTACGACAGCAGACTGCTCGAAATAGACCTGACTCATTTGAAACAAGGCCTTTATATCATCACGGCATATTCCGGTGAGCAGTGGATGAAACAGAAAATATTGTTGAAATAATGATACATCGAAACCATACCGCCGAGTGTAAATTAAGTATTTGAGAAGTACTTGAGAAGCTCTGGGAAAAAACCGAAAAACAGAAAAATAGGAAACTGAAAAACAGAAAAACCGAAAAACAGAAAAAACGATTATTAGTTGGAAATTTTAAAACATAAAGCAATGAGAAATTTTTTATTGATTGCCCTGATGCTGGGTTTGGCTTCCTGTGGTTTACAAAAGAATAAGCCTTTGACTGAGAAGGATATGTCTGCTTATTTGCTGGTGTATTTTCTGGACAATACCCACAGTTTGCATATGGCCCTGAGCGAAGACGGATATACCTTTACAGCCGTCAACGAGGGCAAAGCCGTGGTAGCCGGCGATACCATAGCCGGTCAGAAGGGGATACGCGATCCGCATATTACCCGTGGCCCGGACGGTGCTTTTTACCTGGCTATGACCGATTTGCATATTTTCGGCAGACAGCGGGGTTATCGCGACACCCAGTGGGAGAGGCCTCAGGAAGAATACGACTGGGGCAACAACCGGGGTTTTGTATTGATGAAATCCTTTGATCTGATCCATTGGACACACAATAAGGTGTACATTCAGGAAGCCTTTCCCCATTTGGATGTGGGCTGTGCCTGGGCTCCGCAATGCATTTACGATCCGCAGGAGGAAAAGATGATGCTTTACTTTACCATGAGGCTGGGACACGGCAAGACCCAATTGTATTACGCTTATACCGACGATGATTTTACCCGCTTGCTCACGGAGCCTCAGTTGCTTTTTGAGTATCCCAATCCGGCTGTTCAGATTTTGGATGCCGATATTACACCCATGCCCGACGGCCGTTACTGCATGATGTACGTGGCTCAGGAAAATCCCGGAGGCATTAAAATGGCTGTTTCCGACAAGATCAACAGCGGCTATGTGTACGATGAACGCTGGGTCGATCTCGAGCCCGGCGCTTGCGAAGCTCCGAATGTGTGGAAAAGGATAGGCCAAGACAAATGGGTGTTGATGTACGATATTTTCAGCATCCGGCCCCATAATTTCGGTTTCGTGGAAACCTCCGATTTTGAGCATTTTGAGTCCTTGGGCCGTTTTAACGAAGCCGATATGAAAACGACCAACTTCAGCTCTCCCAAACACGGGGCTGTTATTCAACTGACCAAAAAAGAAGCAAAAACACTGAGTGATTACTGGAAATGATTCACACATGAATGCCCCAAGCTGCACCGCCTGTTTTGAACGGTACAGATAAAATGATGAACCCTATATGATCCTATACTTACTGCTCGTTGTTGCCGGTCTTGTTTGTTTAATTTACGGTGCGAATTGGTTGGTCGATGGTGCCTCTGCTTTAGCGAAGAAATATAAAATGTCCGATTTGGCCATTGGGCTCACCATTGTGGCTTTCGGCACTTCGGCACCTGAATTGGTGGTCAACGTGGTCGCTTCCATAAACGGCCATTCCGACCTTACTTTGGGGAATGTAATAGGAAGTAATAATTTCAATACTTTCATCATTCTCGGTTTGTCGGGCCTGATTATGCCCATTGCGGTACAGTCTTCCACTGCATACAAAGAAATTCCCATGTCTTTGTTTGTCACGGTTTTACTCTTGTTTATGCTGAACGATTTCGGGTTTTCAGGCGAGGGATCTTTAAGCCGTTTTGATGCCATTGTTTTATTCGCGCTGTTTTTGCTCTTTATGTATTATGTGTTTAACCAAATGAAAGCCGATTCAGCCCCGGCTACCGCCGTAGTGGTAAAATCGAACGTAACAATAGGGAGTTTGATACTGCTTGGATTAGTCGGGCTGGCAGCAGGGGGGCATTTGGTTGTAAAGAATAGTGTCGCGATTGCGAATGCTTTGGGTGTCAGTGAAAAAATCATCGGATTGACCATAGTGGCCGCCGGAACTTCTTTGCCGGAATTGGCGACTTCGGTGGTGGCTGCCATAAAAAAGAATTCCGATATCGCCATTGGAAATATTATTGGCTCCAACATCTTCAATATATCGTTGATTTTATCTGTAAGTGCCTTTATCAGGCCGATTGCATATAATCCAAAATTCAATCAGGACTTGTTGGTGCTGATTGGAGGTACCGTTTTCCTGCTGATGGCCGTACTAATCGGGAAAAGAAAACAACTGAGCCGTTGGGAGGCTGCTTTTTTGTTTGTCTCTTACGCATCGTACATGCTTTATTTGGTGATGCAGGAGCTTTGATTATTGTCTTGTTTTTTGAAAAACAGATGGGTTTGTATTCATTTTATAACCATTATGAAAAGATTATTTTTGACAGGATGCGTTTTATCGCTTGGTTTCTGTTGTGTTTTTGCCCAGCCTTTGGCTTTTCCCGGAGCAGAGGGCTTTGGTGCCAATTCCCGCGGAGGTCGCGGAGGGAAAGTGATTTATGTGTCCAATCTGAACGACGAGGGACCGGGCAGCCTGAGGGAAGCCGTTGAGCAGGAAGGTCCGCGCACGGTAGTGTTTTCCGTTTCGGGCATTATCGATTTGAAAACGAGACTCAACATAGAGCATCCCTATATCACCATAGCGGGGCAAACCGCTCCGGGAGACGGAATTTGTTTACGCGGCGAAACCCTTCGCATAGCAGCCGATCATGTCATCGTTCGTTACCTCCGGGTCAGGCTGGGCGACGCTAAGCACGGACAGGGCAGTTTACAGGGCAAAGATGCTATCAGTATCAGTTCCGGTCGGCACATTATGTTGGATCATTGTTCTGCCGGCTGGAGCCTGGACGAGGTTTTGTCTGCTTCGAGCAGAACGCCCGATTTGAGTAATGTTACCGTTCAATGGTGTTTTATCACCGAAGGTCTGAATCCCGACGGACATGGTTTTGGCTCTCTTATCCGGGGCACGGGAGGAGCCAAATACAGTTTCCTGCATAACCTGTACGCTCACAACAGGGGGCGCAATCCCCGGCCGGGCAATTACGATTCCAATCCGCACGATAAGGATCCTCTGGGCCTCCTGCTCGATTTCAGAAACAATGTGGTTTACAACTGGGGTGGGGAACACGCTGCTTACAATGCCGACAAAGTGAGTGTAACCCGCTTGAATTTTGTAAATAATTACTTTGTTCCGGGGCAGGACTCCAAAGCAAGCGGCATTGTCTATTCTACCGGCTCACCCTATAATCGTGCCTATTTCGCCGGGAATTACTACATGGATGAGTTGCCCGATGATCCATGGAAGTTGGTAAAGTTCAACGAAAGCTGGACTCAGAAAGAGATTTCTGCCTACAAACAAAATCAGGCCTTCGAGTCCGGCCTTGTTCAAACCGATGAGGCTCCCGTAGCCTACGAAAAAGTGCTCGAAACAGGCGGAGCCGTACTTCCTAAACGAGATGCGGCAGATCAACGCATAGTAAAGGACGTGCGTCAGCGTACGGGTCGGATTATTCAAAGCCAGGAAGAGGTAGGCGGATGGCCTGAATTAAAAAGCGCCGAAGCTCCTCTCGATTCCGATTTAGACGGCATGCCCGACGAATGGGAGAAGAAACACGGTCTAAATCCCAAGGACCCCGAAGACCGGAATAAGCTGAATGCCGAAGGCTACACCATGCTGGAACAATATTTGAATAGTATTGGAAGTTTTCAGCCGGTTGCTTTCGGGAAACACAGAGTAATCGTATTGACCGACATCGAAAACGAACCCGACGACGCCATGTCGCTGGTGCGCTTTTTATGCTATTGCAATCAGTGGGATGTGGAGGGTTTGGTGGCCACCACTTCGGTACATCAACAAAAAGAAACGGCCGCCTGGCGCATCAAAGAAATACTGCAGGCTTACGGCCGGGTCAGGGACAATCTGGAAAAACACGAGCCGGGTTTTCCCACGGCAGATTATTTATTGTCTGTGCTCAGGGAAGGAAGGCCCGACTACGGCATGAGGGCCGTTGGTAAGGGCATGGATTCGCCGGGTTCGGAATTGATTATTCAAGCGGTGGATCGTCCCGATTCAAGGCCGGTCTGGGTTTTGGTCTGGGGAGGCCCCAACTGTCTGGCGCAGGCCTTGTGGAAGGTGAAAGAAACCCGCTCAGCAAAAGAACTGGAACACTTTGTTTCAAAACTCAGAGTATATACTATTTCCGACCAGGACGACAGCGGCCCCTGGATACGCAAGACTTTTCCGGAACTGTTTTATATTGCCAGTCCCGGTTTTCACCGCTACGGGGGGTATCATTACGCCACCTGGAGCGGAATCAGCGGAGATTATTTTCATGCTCGTTGCGCCGGCGGCGATTTCAGTCTGGTTGATAACGATTGGGTGGACAAGAATGTTCAAAACAAGGGCCCCCTGGGAGAGCAATACCCCGATATTAAATTTTTAATGGAAGGCGATTCTCCAAGCTTTATGTTCTTGATAGATAATGGGCTAGGCGATCCGGAGCATCCCGATTGGGGGAGCTGGGGAGGCCGTTACGAGTATTATCTGCCTAAATTTGAGAAATGGTTTCTGGAGCCCGAAACCCGGCCGCTGTGGACCAATGCCATGGATGAGGTGCTGGGCAGTGACGGCCGTTGGCACACCGGCAACCATGCCACCATCTGGCGTTGGAGAGAACATTTTCAGAACGATTTTTCGGCTCGTATGGATTGGACAATCAAAACCTATGAGCAGGCAAATCATCCTCCGGTTCCCAAACTCGGGCACGAAGCCTACCTCCGGGCAAAAGCGGGCGAGCGGGTAAATTTAAGCGCAGCGGGCAGTTCCGATCCCGATGGCGACAGCCTCAGGTACAACTGGTTTATGTACGGAGAACCCGGCACCTTCGCCATGGGGACCGGCAGAACAGGCAGTCCATTGAAAATAAACGATTCCGACAAGCAAGAAGCTTGGTTTATTGCTCCCGAAAAAGCCCGTATGGGCACCATGCACATCATACTGGCTGTCAGCGACGACGGTCATCCCTCGCTGACCAGGTATAAGAGGGTAATTGTTGAGATACAATAGTTTAAATACCCTGTTTGCAGGTAGCTACCGGAAAATGGCTGCGGTGATGAAAATGGTCGGAAAAACCCTATGGAATATAATTGGCCTCACGGTGGCCCTGTTGTTGCTGTTTTTGATATTTATGATTATTCCACAATTCGGTAAGGCCCCTTCGGGCAGGCGTCAGGCCGGGATAGAGGCTTCGGTGCATTATAAGAACGGACGTTTTCACAATTTGGAACACACGCCCATGTTTGTGGAACAAAGCGGAAACAAAAGGATGTTTCCTAAATTCCTTTTTCGAAACAAGAAGGACTTGCGACCTACTTTCCGAATACCTTCGGTAGCTACCAGGCTCAAAGACCTTCCCTCCGGGCAAAACCTCCTAGTGTGGTTTGGGCATTCGTCTTATTATTTCCAGTTGGAGGGAAAGCGTTTTCTGGTCGATCCGGTATTGGGTAGAAGAGCCTCTCCCGTGCCGGGTATGCTCAGGGCTTTTCGCGGAACTGTGGTGTTCAGGGTGGAAGAATTGCCTCCCATAGATTATTTGCTGATTACGCACGATCATTACGATCACCTGGATTACAGGACCATAAAAAAACTCAGACGCAAAGTGGGGGTGGTTGTTTGCGGTTTGGGGGTGGGTTCGCATTTGTCGTATTGGGGCTATCCGGCCTCCAAAATAATCGAAAAAGATTGGAACGAAAGTCTGATGCTCGACGATAAGATCAGGCTGTACACCGAAACTTCGAGGCATTTTTCGGGTCGTTTCTTATCGAGAAACAATACACTCTGGCTGTCTTATGTCATTAAGACGCCTGGCTACAGCCTGTTTATCGGAGGCGACGGAGGTTACGGCAGCCATGTGGCAGAGATTGGAAAAAAACACGGCCCTTTTGATCTGGCTGTTTTGGAAAACGGGCAGTACAATGCTTTGTGGAGGAATATCCATCATTTCCCCGAAGACGTTCTGCGGTCTGCCCGTGACCTTAGCGCCCGCCGGGTACTTCCGGTGCATTCCGGCAAATTCAGTTTGGCTTTTCATCCCTGGGACGAGCCGTTAACACGTCTGAGCGAATTGAACCGGCAATCGCCCGAGCCTGTTCCATTGGTGACTCCACTTATTGGCCAAGTCGTCGAGCTCGACAACGAAAATCAAGTTTTTTCAGAATGGTGGCTGAAGCCGTAAAAATTGTATTTTTGTTGCCAAATCCCTTAAAATATAGTTGTTTGTTTCCTGTTATTTAATTCAAATTCACCAGATGAAAACAAGGATATCCTTTTTAGGCAAGTATGCAAGCCTGCTCTTGCTGCTTTCGCTTATTTTGTCGACCGGTTGCTCTTTGGGCAGCAGAATCTACAAAAAATACGACCAGGTTCAAAAAGTAGATCGTTACAAACTGGACTTGAATTACCCGGATTTTAACCTGAGGTCACCCTTGTTGTATATGGAGCAATCCATTGTAAAAGAGGTCTCTGCAAAGGAGAGTAAATACAGCGTTTACGATGTCTTGGTTTTGAACAGTGCCAGTTACAGAGTGAAAGAGGAGCTTTACATCATCGTAGAAGACGAGATTTTTAAGCCTGCTGTTACCGGCCTCGAATACGATAATGCCAGGGAGATACGGGAGAAAAGCGAAGAGGTGGTGAGAGCCGATTCTTCGACGGTAAAAGTGGTAACCGGCTATACCGAGAACAATAAAAAAATTACCCGTTTCACTTATACACTCGATAACGACGTAATTGAGCGCATCCGTAAAGCCAGCATCGTCTTGTTTCGCTATTATGCCGGCCCGGACATGGTAACAATCAAGCTGAAAGGCCTCAAATTGAAGAGAGTTAAAAGATTGATCGAAAAATAGCGAGTAATGCTGAAACCGGACAGTAGGACGTAATTATGGCAAATCATTCACACCATCGGCATGGACATTCCCTGCATCACACGCATATCTGGTCGCTCGACGGGGAACGGCACGTGTTTACTACCCACGTGAAATTGGAAAATTAGAGAGTTTCGAACAACTTCTGAAAGTAAAAGAAGAAATTAAGTCCATTCTGGAGGACTACAGTTTTGAACACTATACTGTCGAGACGGAATTGGATGAAGAAAGCAGCTACGTCTCTTTTGATAAATCACTCTATTACGGTCATACGTCAATTTCCGATAAAAATTTAATAACATTTTATTATTGTTGTAACAGTTTTCTTCATGGGCTTAGCTAACTTTGCACAGTTTGTAATTAGAATGTCGAACTAAAACAAATTGAACTATGAATGAAAACATATTTAACAAAAAAGGGAATAATACACGTAGCTTGGTGGTTGTACTTGGTGCGGCTTTGGTATTAACGGGTCTGACATTACTTGCATTTAATTTTGGTTGGTTAAATCCCGCATTCAAATCGGTTATCTTTTCTTGGCCCATGCTTTTTATCCTGTTTGCAGTTGTCGGGTTTTCTAAAAGACAAATACTACTTCCTGTCCTTTTTTTATTGATCGGAGTTTTTTTCCTTTTGCCACGTCTGGAGATTGTTTATCCCGGGATATTAGGCGAAGCAGGTAGAGGAGGTTTTGCTAAAAATTTTTGGCCGTTTTTGCTGATAATTATCGGTTTGATGTTTATTGTCGGAGTTGCTACAAAAAGAAAGAAAAAAGTTTCTTTCAAGCAAGATGTCGTTGATACGCAGGCTGTTACATCTGGAGAAAGTGGCTGGATAATAAGCGATGTTGTTTTTGGAGGTATAACACTTTATATTCCTGAAGATTGGTGTGTAAAATCAAAGTTCAATCCCGTCTTTGGAGGCTACAGCGATAAGCGAGCGAGTATAATTGTAGATGACAAAAGCGACAGTCGGCTTGTTTTGCAAGGTTCTTTAATTTTTTCCGGTTGCACTGTTCAGTAGTTTTATTCAATGAAAAAGATGATGCTTAGCATAAAAAAAATATGGATGTTATCGCTTCTTATTTTTTTGTCGGTATCGGTAAGTGTTGCACAAAACGATTTAGCGGAAACAGTAAGAGGCGTAGTGGTTTCGGGCGACCCTACTCATGAGTTGATTCAGGCGACAATATATGTCGAGGGGAGCGAACCCGGAATAGGAACGGTGACGGATGAACAAGGTAACTTTACTTTCAGGGTTCCTGTCGGAAGGCAAAAGTTAAGATTCAGTAGTGTGGGGTTTTTATCACAAGAAGTTGATATACTGGTAAATACAGGTAAGGAGGTTGTGCTAAATGTAGTGCTGGAACCTTCCTTTATTGAATTACAAGGCGCAGAGATAGTGGCAAGACATGATAAAAGCCGGCCAATGAACAAGTTGTCCGTTACCGGAGCAAGAACTTTTAGCACGGAAGAGACCTTTCGATTTGCCGGTTCGCTCGGTGATCCGGCACGTATGGTGCGTAGCTTTGCAGGAGTGATTCCCGCAAACGATTCGCGAAATGATATTATAATCAGGGGTAACTCTCCTGTAGGTGTTCAATGGTCGTTGGATGGCGTAGAGATTGCTAATCTAAATCACTTCAATACCGGAATAGGCATGACAGGTGGACAAGTCACCTTGCTCAATACCAACTTGCTCTCCAATTCGGATTTTCATATGAGTGCCTGGCCTGCCTCCTATGGCAACGCCCTGGCAGGCATATTCGATTTGAAAATGAGAAAGGGAAACAATAAGAAACATGAATTTTGGGCACAGATGGGTTGGAATGGTTTTGAACTGGGTTCTGAGGGTTATTTTTCAAAGAAAAGCACTTCATCTTACCTTGTGTCGTATAGATATTCCATCCCGGACTTGATGGATAAGATGGGTTTTTACAAGGGTATAACACCTAAATACCAAGACCTTACTATGAAGCTCGATTTTGATTTAAATGAGAAAAATCATCTTTCCATAATCGGATTATGGGGCACTAGCGGGATTGGGTTTGTTATGTCTGAAGTAACCTCGGTTGATATCAATGAAGACTTCTTGCAAACAACGGATCAACGAATAGCTATAGATGCCAAAACATTGATAGCCGGAGCTACACACAGCGTTGAATTTACACCGAAAACAAAGCTCACTACTCTTTTCTCTTTCGTAAGAAGCGACACCCATATGCCGGTAGATACAATGTCTCTTATACAGCCTAATTCAGAGTGGCAAACGCTTTGGGATGAAAATGCACTGGAAGATAAATATTCGCTCCACAGCAAACTGGAGCATCGATTTTCCTACAATTCGCTAATAGAGGCGGGAGCGAAGTACGATCTCTATAATGTGAAATATCTTGAAAAAGAGTCATTCAGCGATGAGAGAGGCTTTTTTACCAATGTTGATGAGAAGGGTTATTTTAGTCTCGCGCGGGCCTATGCTCAATATAGACATAATATAACATCGAAATTGTTGCTGACAGGCGGAGCTCATGGGATGTATCTTCAATTAAACAAAACGTATGCAGTTGAGCCAAGGTTCGGTCTCCGCTACACACCCGCATCAAAACACACTCTCGCATTGGCAGGCGGACTATACAGCCAGATGATTCCACGCTCATTCTATTTTATCAGAACTCTCAATCCTGAAGGCGATATTGAATATAGCAACAAGCAGCTTGGATTTATGAAGAGTGCGCATGGTGACCTTTCGTACGATTGGGCCTTTGCTCCCGATTGGCATTTCAAAGTGGAAACTTATTATCAATGGCTTTATGACATACCTGTAAAAAATAACCCTGACGCAACTTATACAATGTTGCAGATAGGGGGTGCTGGCGATAACGTGATTATGAGAGAGGGGAATCTTGTAAACAAAGGAACGGGAAAAAATTATGGTGCGGAATTTACCATTGAAAAGTTTATGAGTAATAATTACTATCTCCTGTTTAATTCCACTATTTACAGATCGACCTATACAAACGGATTTAATAAAAAGGAGTGGAGTACGATTTTTGACGGTAGATATCTCTTTAATCTTGCGGCGGGTTACGAGCTGCCGCTCAAAAAAGGGTGGACACTCTTTGCCGATATAAAGGGCTCATTGGCAGGCGGTACCCGCTACACTCCCGTGTTGGAAGATCGAAGTAGGTTGGAGCACAGGGTGGTGTACGACAATACACGCATTAATGAATTACAAGTACGCAACTATTTCAGAATTGACTTGCGAATGGGTTACAGGAAAAACTGGAAGAGGTTAACAGACGAATTGTTTGTTGATTTCCAAAACCTGACAAATAGAAAAAACCTTTATGGTCTCTTTTATGATATTAATACGGGCACTTATGAGGAAATGTTGCTACAGGGCTTTTTCCCAATGGTAACATATAGAATCAATTTTTCTATAGGCAGGAAGAAATGATCATCGAATGGGTATTATGCCCGGTTGTGTGTTTAGACTCTATTTTTTTTAATACAATCAAATAGTACTTGAAAACGAAATCAATTTTATCGGGACTCTTTTGGATTGCGGTTTTTTATATCTGTTGGGGAGTTTCTCAACTGATAAGTATTAAAACGCAGCACTCGCTACTGTCAAGCCTGTTGTTTTCCATTGTTTTTACAGGACTAATCGGGTGTTTTATCCCAATATATTTTAAGAAGAAATTTCGTTGGCGCTACAATAAATCAGGTCCTGACAGAGTAGTGGGTTATCTTTTTTTGATCTTAGCCATTCTGTTTTCAACCATATTATCAGGAGCCTTTCTTAAAGTCATTGAACTGAAATATTCTTGGACCTTAATACTGAAATATGTACTGTTGTTTTTCCCGATGTCATTGGGCATAGGCTTATTTGCTTTTTTGTTGATTCCGAACACGATACAGGGTTGGGAGGAGAACAAAACGAAAAGCGTTCTGCTAATTATTGCAATAGTCGCTTTCTTCTTTCTCTCGTTTTATGTTGATTCGCTGTTTCAAGATATGGAGTTGGCTGTTACTATGGGCTTTATCGGATTGTTGCTAGGGCTAAGCTATCTTTATATCAGAAATTTTTGGATTGTGTACCCGGCACTTTTTATAATCATGCTAGTGAACACATTGGCTGACAACAAGTACGATGAATACAATTATTGGGTTGTAATTGTCAGCACTCTGTTGTCTTTGACAATACTCACGTTTGACTTTATAAAAAATAGAAAAATCAATAATTGAAACGATACAATCTGACGGTTGGCAATTTGCAATAATGACAACCATTTTAGGCGGACTACTTGGATTTTCAATTAATAAAACATTGACTAAAAAACCGAATAGAAAGAAATAATTGCATCAAATAAAAAATATTTGGAAACGATCAAACCCTTCGTTTCAGATTTAAGAGAGAAATCCGACGTGTCATTTATTGAGAATGCAACGAAATCGGAGAGAAACTCAACAAAAAAGAAAGCAGAACAATTATTGAAAAAAGGATTGGGTATCGGATGAAATTTTACAATAGAAGCGGAAAAATACAAAGTCAAAATAAATCATGAAACGATTCATTCGTTACCCATGGAATATCCGGAAGAACTAAACAGCGAGATCATACAGTTTATTGAAAAGAATAGTAATTATTAAATGGAAAATAAAATTATTGCAAAGTACAACAGACCTGTTTTCTTTTATGGTCTATCGTTGTTAATCCCGTGGATTCTTTGGTTTACAGTTGCCTATATCAGTCATTTGCCGGGACAAAGCAGTTTTTTAATTTTTATTCAGGCGCTGTTAGCAATACTTGGATTATTGGCACCGACTTTTGTGGCTGCCTATTTATTCTTATCAGACAAAGAGTTGTTCAATGACCTGAAAAAAAGATTTATCCGTCAAAAAGGCTTTAGTCCAATATATACTATATTAGCTTTTTCCTTGATTTTTGTATCAATTGTTATAGCCCAGCTCATATCATTGATATTTGGACATAGCATTGACCAATTTTACATTTCCGGATCGCCAAGTTTTACCTCGGCATTACTTTCACCTTGGTTCATTCTGCTTTTTGCGCCGGTAGTGGAAGAATTGGCATGGCACTCGTACGGAACTGATGCCCTAAGACAGAGGTTTAATCTTTTTACGACTTCCATAATTTTTGCTCTATACTGGGCTTTTTGGCATTTGCCGCTTTCCTTTATAGACGGTTACTATCACAGTAATGTAGTAGAAGAAGGTTTGTTGTATTCTTTGAATTATGTATTCAGTCTTTTTGTTCTGATTTTTTTAATGAATTGGCTGTATTACAAAACAAACCGGAATATTTTTATAACAATAGTATTTCATTGTTCAGCGAATGTATCAAATGAGATATTTGCCACTCATCCCGACAGCAAAGTAATTCAAACAGTATTGCTACTTATCGTTGCTATTGTTGTTTTGTTTAAAGAAAAAGGGATGTTTTTTAGAAAAGAGTATCAACAACTATAGATTTTCTTAGGCACATGAATGGGACTAAAAAAGATGTGCTGCGATTTCTTTTGCTTGTCATTCCGCTATCGGTACCGTTTTATTTGTTGAATCTAATTCCGGTACAATTGTTTCCTTTTGGAATGCCTACGAGTGTGCTTACGATAATTGTCCCGTTTGGATTAGCAGTTTATGGTGTCGGGAAAAACGGTTGTTGTGTATTACTTAGTTTATCTCTGTCAAAAGCAAACAATATGCTCGATTTAAATAATAAGAAATGAGAAAGTATTTTACAGCAATTATATTTGTTTTGTTTTGTGTAAATTCTTATTCTCAAAATTTTACCAACAATGTAAAAGGCGTGATTAAAGATGCTTTTACAGATGAACCATTAATAAGTGCCACTATCACTCTTACCGTCGATACATTAAAATTTCATACAATTTCCGATAACGAGGGAAAATTTCATTTTGAAAAGGTTAATGCGGGCAGAATTAGTTTGAAAATCAATTATTTAGGTTATGAACCCTATTTTGCAAATAATTTGATACTGGCAAGTGGAAAAGAACTTGAGGTTGAAGTACAAATGGTACAGTCAACTCAGAGCTTGGCAGAAGTAACAATTTTTGCAAGGGAGAGAGGCGAATTAAACAATGAATTGGCTTATGTTAGTTCACGCTCTTTTGATGTGAAAGAAACGGAACGATATGCCGGAACCAGCGGCGACCCTGCAAGAATGGCAACTTATTTTGCCGGTGTTCAGGCTGCAGGTGATTCACGTAATGATATAATAATCAGAGGAAATTCGCCGCTTGGATTATTATATATGCTGGAAGGAATTCCCATTCCCAATCCTAACCATTTTGCCACTATGGGAACGAACGGAGGCGCAATTTCGATGCTGAACAACAATCAATTATCAAACTCCGATTTTTTGACAGGTGCATTTCCTGCTCAATATGGTAACGCCACCGCAGGTGCATTTGATTTAGCCATGCGAAAAGGTAACAGCGAAAAATTTGAATATTTACTTCAAATGGGAACGGGAGGTTTAGAAGCAGGTGTTGAAGGACCATTTTCCAAAAACAGAACCTCAAGTTTTATGGTGAATTATCGTTATGCCTTTTTAGAACTCTTCGATAAAATTGGAGTTAATTTCGGCACTCCCTCTATACCTAAATATCAGGATTTAACATTCAAGTCTGATTTTGATTTCGGGAAAACTTCTCTGTCGTTGTGGGGATTTGGCGGTTTTTGTTCCATGTCGATGGATCCCGGTAAAAACGTCTTGAATTTTACAAAAAATCTGAGAACAGAAATGGGTGGTCAGACCAATGTGGCAGCAATTACTATGAAAAACATTATTAATTCAAAATCAAACTTGCGAACTTCATTGGCTTTCACAAATTCCAGGTCAAGCATGTCTGTTGATAGTGTTTTCAAAAACAGTAGAGAATTCCATTTCTTTGGTGGCGTTTATACTGAAAACAAATTAATTGCAACAACTCAATATAAAAATCGTTTCAATCCCAAAAACAGAATAATTGTGGGGGCATCTTACACTCATTCATTTGTAAATTTTGCCGATAGTGCAAAAATCCAAAATCAATACGTTTACGGCACCAAAAACAGAGGAAACTATGGACTTGCTCAATTTAATTCTCAACTTCTACACAGTATTAATGATAGAGTTGAATTGACTATGGGTGTGTTTAATCAGTATTCGCTATTAAACAACTCGTTGTCTGTTGAACCGCGGGCAGCCATTAGATATTCGTCCGGTCAAAATAGTGATATTAGCTTTGCCTATGGGTTACACTCTCAAACTCAACCCGGAAACGTTTACTTTAACCAAACTTTGACAGACACTATAAATCAAACATATAAACTGACCAATGCCAATTTGGATTTTTCTAAAAGTCACCATTTTGTGTTGGGATATAATGTGAATTTCAGAAGAAATTTCAATTTGAAAACCGAAGTTTATTACCAAAACTTGTTCAATATACCGGTAGAAATAAAAAGCTCACATTATTCGGTGATAAATTATGGTGCCGATTTTTATGAAGTAGTAAACGACAGTTTGGTAAACAAGGGCAAAGGAAGAAATTACGGTATTGAACTGACATTAGAGAAGTATTTTTCCGACAATTATTATTTTTTGATAACAACGTCATTGTTCAATTCAAACTATTTAGCATCAGATAATATTTGGCGCAACACTGTTTATAACAGCAATTTTGTTTTCAATGCCCTTGGCGGTTACGAAATAAAATTGCCAAAACAGCAAACATTGACGATAAATTCGAATGTGGTTTATGCTGGTGGCCTGCGTAATATCCCGATAGATTTAGAGAAATCAAAAATGGATGGTTACACGGTTTATGATTACAAAAATGCTTATAAACATAAGAATCCCGATTTTTTCAAAGCAAATATTAAATTGCTTTATCGTGTCAATTTGAAAAGATGGAGTTATGAATGCGGTTTCGAACTCACAAATATTACAAACAGAAAAAATATTTGGCGACAAATTTACGATGCGGAAACACAAACCATAAAAACTGATTACCAAATGGGTATTATGCCGGGAGGGCTGTTTAGGATATACTTATAAACAAAGTCAAAAAACAAGTTCAGAAAACCCTTGTTTCAGTACTCCTCAAAAGGTATCAACAACTGTGGGTTAAGCGTGGTTTCGGAGAGAATGTCGGCAGGTGGATTACTTACCGAAAAGCCGATTAACCGGACGCCGTGATTATCTAAATTTACCGTTTCCAAAAGTTCTGTTGCCAACTCGATAAATTCCCTGGCCAATGTAAAACAAGCTTCTGCCGTTTGACTTCGGGTGACTTGCTTGAAATCGCCCCGTTTTATTTTCAGTGTAAATGTATATCCTTGAAAATGAGCTTTCTCAATGCGTCTTTCCAGTTCATAGGCCAGATCGTCAAAGCGAGCGATGATCTGCTCTTTTCCCATAATGTCCTCGTCAAAAGTATGCTCGCATCCCACGGACAGGCGTTTTCTATCTGGTTCTACTTCGCGGTGGTCGTTGCCCTGCGCAAATTCCGCAAAAAGTTTTCCGATTTTCCCGAAGTTCCTGACCAGATAGTCTTCCGGTTGTTCCCGCAACTCTTTCCCTGTATGGATACCCAGCTCGTGCATTCGCCCTGCCGTAACCTTTCCTACGCCCCAAAAAGCTTCAATCGGCAGGTTTTCAATTACTCTTAGGGCTTTTTTAGGGTGTATAACGGTCAAACCGTCGGGTTTCTGCATGTCGGAAGCTATTTTGGCCAAAAACTTGTTGTACGAAACTCCGGCAGAGGCTGTGAGGCCAAGTTGTGATTTTATTTTTATTTTAATCTCCTTGGCAATATCTTGGGCGAGAGGAATACCGGGCTTATTATCAGTAACGTCTAAAAAAGCTTCGTCAAGCGAAAGCGGTTCAATCAAGTCGGTATATTCGCTGAAAATATCGTGGATTTCTCTAGACACCGATCTATAGACCTCAAACCGAGGCGGTACAAAAATCAAGTGCGGACAAAGTTGCAAGGCTTTTTTTGAAGGCATGGCGGAGTGAATGCCAAACTTGCGAGCTTCATAACTTGCCGCCGCAACGACTCCGCGAGGGTGCGAACTGCCTACCACAAGCGGTTTTCCCCGCCACTCAGGGTGGTCGCGTTGCTCTACAGATGCATAAAAAGCATCCATGTCCACGTGGATTATTTTACGATATTTCGGTGTACTCTGCATATGGGCAAGTCAAATTATACCAATTTTCCGACAAAATCTTCAATCAACCGATTGACAACCTCAGGCTTGTCGGTATTTGCATTATGACCGGCATCTTTTATCCATTCAATAGGAATTCCTGTGTCCTTATGCCATGCTTTATTAAATCTAATGGTTGAACCTGCTTGGTCTTTTTCGCCACAAATCAATAGGGTGGGGCAGTTCATCTTATAAGGCAAATCTTTTTCGTATGCTTCGGCAAGAATTTTAAAACCATGACCTGCCAGTTTGGCGTATCGCTTTTTATCCCCATCGTAAACCATCATAATCTCACGAATCAGTTTTCTGCCGTATTCACTTTCTGCAGTTCCCTTTGATCCGGCTTTCAACAAGGATCTCCATGGGTACAATAGATATACAGGTTCCATTCTTTTCAGCAACCAAAGTTCTATGCCGGTCAAATATTTTCTTTGCAATGGGGCAGAATCAATGGAAATAAAGCCTTTTAATTTTTCCGGGTATAATTCCGCAAAAGTTTGTCCTACGTAACCACCCATAGATTGTCCGACAATTACAGGACATGTGATTTTTTCGTGCTCAAGTATTTCATTCAACCATTTCGCCTTATCCATCAAATTGAAATCGAACTTGAATGGCCAGGAAGAGGCATGGGCTGGCGGGTCCCAAACAAAGACATTGTATTTGTCCTTAAAGTATTCAATTTGCTTTTCAAACAGTCTGTGGTCTGCCGTTAGGCCTGGGAGAAAAACCAGGGTTACAGCATCAACGTTAATCTTGTTTGTCCAATAATGGATAATACCGGAGGCTGTTTCGTATGTTTTTTCTGTCATTTTACCGGTTTTATTTTTTCTTCAAATTTATTTTTTTTGTACACAACTCTCAGTTTATCGCCTTTCACTATCTTTCTTCAGGCCCTAAGACTCGTGTCTTCTCTTTCGGTAGGAAAGTACGCCCAATATGCCGACAGTCACGAAGGCTAGGACGATATAGATAAAGACAGTGGAAACGCCATCCGTTACTCCGTAGGAATGCATGCCGCTCAGCAGGTAGTTGACACCGAAAAAGGTCATCAAAACCGATGCAAAAGCCAGTACCGAGAGCAGGTTGAAAAGCCACAGATTATCCCTTTTTTTCACCAGATGGATATGCGTTACGATGCTATAGACTATCATGGTTATAAGCGCCCAGGTCTCTTTAGGATCCCAGCCCCAGTAGCGTCCCCATGACTCATTTGCCCAGATAGCTCCAAGGAAGGTGCCGATGGTCATCAGCGTAAGACCCACCAGCAGAGCCATATTGTTTGTGATGCTCAGCTCTTTTATACGAAAGCGTATCAGTTCGCTCTTTTTTGCAAAGGCCGTCAGCGACAGATTGACAATGCCCAACAGGAACCCGATGCCGAAAAACCCGTAAGCCGCCACGATAACCGCTACGTGAAACATGAGCCAGGGTGACTTAAGCACAGGCACCAGGGTCCCTATTTGCGGGTCCATCCAGTTCAGCCCCGAAACAAACAGAATGATCCCTCCGAAGAGTGTTGCCAATGCCATGGTGATGGTACTTTTCCTGCCAAAAACAACACCCGCCAAAACGGTTGCCCAAGCCACATACACCATCGTTTCATAGGAGTTGCTCCACGGAGCGTAACCGCCGATATACCAACGCATCCCCATACCAAAAGCATGAATCAGGAAAGCACATAAAACAGCGACTGATAAGACTTTTATGGTTGCATCCGTCCATTTCCGTTTTCTAAGCAGCTGCATAAAGGCCAAAACAAGCATCAAACCGCCCAGAATAAAGTAGGACAGCTTGCAGCGGTCGAAAATTCGCATCCTGTTGTATCTGATCTCAGCTTGTATCTTTCCTACATCGATATGTGCTCCGATGTCGTTTTTCAATTGAAACTCTCTTATTTCGGCAACCAGTTGCTCGGGTTTGCTCCACTCTCCGCTTTGCAGCGAGCGGCTGACTTCGGCAAGATAGTTCCTGAAACAGTCAGCAACGAACAGAGAATCCTCTTTTGGGAAGATGGAGGGACTGACGTTCGGCGGATACCAGGTGTGCGTCTCATCGCCCGGGTCAGGATAAATCCGCAGCAAGCTGTAATCCAACAGCTGAAAGACAATGTTCACCCTTTCATCAAGTTTCATCATATCTTTATCGGTTGCCGAGCGCTCTGCAGGTAATTTCCCGTAAATCAGTTGCATCTGCCGAAGCAATTTATAGTTGCCGTTTCCGTCGAAAAACTGTGCGTAAGAGGCCCAATCTCTGGGCAACCCGTAGAGCGATGAGATTTCGCGGTTATCTATTGCAATTATCGGCTCATGAATCCACAGTTGCGGCTCTGCAAGGAAGCTGAGCAGAAACTGCTCAGGGTTGAATTGCCCCATCTTTAGCTCCTTGTACACTTTCCGCACTATTTCGGATGAGAGGGTGTGCATCGGTATGATCCTTCCGTCCGATTGTACGGGCAATGCTGCAAATTGGGCGGCATGTTCCGGCGGGATCAAGAGATTCGGGGTGCTCTCTGCGGCTTGCGCCCGTGAAACAGTTGCTATGATCAGCAATATCAAAGCGAGGGTAAGATGTTTGCTCTCTTCCCGCAAACTCTTAAGCTGACGGCCCAACCGGCGAAGACGGGAGTTTTTCGTAAAAAACGTAAGTAAAAATCCGCAGAAAAGTAAAAAGTAACCTGTGTAGGTTATGGTCCTGCCTGCCACATCGCGGTTTACGGAGAGAATTGTCCCGAGCTCATCCCGGTCGTACGAAGCCTGGAAAAACCGATAGCCTTTCACGTCCAGCACGTTGTTCATAAAGACTTTTGCCTCCTGTACTCTGCCGTCAACATGTACCAGCAGGTCGCTTTCATAAGATGAGGGGCTTGCCGAACCGGGATAGCGGTTTAACCGGAAGTCGGTCAGTTCCAACATGAACGGCAGCTTTTCAACGCTGACTCCGTCGGCAGTGCGGATAATCATCTCATCGGTTTTACTCCCTTCCCGAATGTGTACTGTGCCCTCTTTCCCGAAAAGGAAAGTTGTCAAGGCCCCGCCCAAAATCACAACAAAAGCCAGATGCACGGTCAACAGCGCCCATCGCTTCTGTTTTACGTAGCCCTGTCTGCTCCAGGCGGCAATGAAATTGAGTACCAGCAAAAACTGCAACAGGAAAAAAGCGGGCGAATAATAGACCCACTTTTTTGCAACATCGGTTCCATGATCTTTTTCAATAAATGTCGCGACAGCCATTACCGCTGCATATATCAGCAGCAGGATGATGGTTGTCTTGTATGAGGAGAGATAACGTTTTGCTTTTTCCATAGATGCTTCAAATTTCTTCATTTTTTGTGTCAAGACAAAAAAACGAAGAAAAAAAGTCAAGGCAGCTCTCGTTTTACACGAAAAACTACCGGTTGTACCGATGTCGCTCCTGCTACAAGGAGGGGCTGATTGCTATACCGATACCTCTGCAACTACGAGGATCTGGCGGTCGTGCCGATGCTTAGGAAAGTTAAATAATATTAATCTCTTCGATGTTGTAAAAATCTATTTTATATTTGCTGCGTATTAGTACACTAATACACCAATAAACAATTAAATATTATATTAATATGATTAAAATCAGGGATTTAAGATTTAGTTACGGCAATAATGTCGTACTTAAGGACATTTCGATGGAGCTTCAGGAGGGCCGGATATATGGTCTTCTCGGAGAGAACGGAGTGGGCAAGACCACTCTGCTTACCCTGCTTGCGGGCCTGAAGGAGCCCGGCGCCGGTTCAATCGAGATAGATGGTCAAAAACCGTTTGACCGCACGCCTTCTTTTCTTTCGCAAATCTATTATTTGCCCGATGAGGTTCCTGCAATCCGCATGAAAGCTATCGACTTTGCAATGGACCGGGGACAGTTTTGGGTCAATTTTGACCCGGACAAGTTCAAGGAAATTGCCGGGGTGTTGGAAACCGATACATCCATGCGCATGGATCAGATGTCGTACGGCCAGCTCAGGAAGACCTACATTAGCTTTGCGCTTGCCTGCAACACCCGATACCTCTTTATGGATGAGCCGACCAACGGACTGGATATACCCTCCAAGTCACAGTTTCGCAAGGCGATGTCCAAATACACTTCCGATGAGTCAACGCTGCTCATCTCCACCCACCAGGCACGGGAACTAGAGGCGATCATTGATCCCATAATTATTTTGGACCGCAAAGATGTGTTACTGAATGCTACACTCAGTGAAATCACGAAAAAAATCTATTTTGATTACTCAACGGCAACCTCCCCTGAAGCTCTCTATTCCGAGCTGATACCCGGAGGTTGCATTCAGGTATTGGTCAACAAGAGCGGCGAGGAGAGTAAAGTCAACCTGGAGGCCCTTTTCAATGCAGTTCACAGGCACAAAGAGCTTATAAAAAAGATGTTTAACGATGAAATAGCATAGTTATGGGAAGTAATGTTTTAAATATGAATAGGTTCCGGCGTTATTTTCGATCGGATTTACGTGCTGCCGTTTCAAACTACGGAATAACATTCTTAGTTTTCAGTACACTTGCTGTCACTACATATCTGTTGCACGGCCTTTTTTTCCTGACAACTTCGGGTGAATGGTATGCAATGAGTTCTTCACTTCGTATTGCACTTTTTGTCATATCTGGATTAACGGTATTAATCAGTTCTCCTGCCAAACTCTACGGACATCTTACTGACCGTAGGGAGGGCTCGGCATTCCTTATGGTTCCGGTATCAAGGTTAGAAAAGTTTGTCTCAATGGTGCTGATATCCTGCATAATCATACCGTTTTCGTTCGGGTTAATTTATCTGACGCTAGATTCCCTTGTATGTCTTATTGGTCCTGCCTGCGGTGACTCTCTGTTCCAAATTATTTTTAAAAGCTCTCCATCATTTATCAACACAATCCCCGATCTGCACATATATAAAGAAAGTTTCCGCTCAATTCTGACTCCCTGGCTTTACTTTGATGATATTATCCAGATTGCGCTCTTGTTCCTTCTGGGTGCTCTTATATTTAAAAAGTCTAAAACAGGCAAAACTTTAGGCTCCCTTATTATCATATCCATCTCTTTGAATCTTCTGTTTACTCCAATCATGTCGCTCGCCATGTTTGACAAGTTTAGGATGATGGCAGAGATGATGAGCGATGCCAACATCACTCTCGAGGCCATAGAGCAGATGTTTCCCTTTTTCTCATGGATTCTGAGAAATCTGGCTATCGTGGATACATTGTCCGATACTCTCGTGAACGGCCTGCTCCTGTTCTTTGTATGGCTCCGGCTTAAGAAACTTAAACACTAACCGCTACAGATATGTATTATGGAATTTAATCAGAACAAACCGATATATTTACAGATAGCCGACGGAATCCTGGAAAAGATTCTGAGCAGCGAGTTAAAAGAGGGCGACAGGATACTCTCCGTGCGCGAACTGGGTGCTGAGTTGGGAGTCAACCCCAACACGGTAATGCGCAGTTATGAGAAGCTTACCGCTGACGGCATAATCTACAACCAGCGTGGAATAGGATATTTTGTGGCCGACGGTGCGCGCAACACATCTCTGGAAAAAATGAGGGCCGACTTTCTTGAAAATGAACTTCCGCAAATCCTGCGCAGGTTGGAACTTTTGAAACTGGACCCTAAGGATTATCTGAAATAATCCGATTGAACCGCAGAGCCGTGACAGATCTCATAACGGGGTGGTTCAGCGAAAATCGGGAGACGTCCGTCGGTGTAAAGAGAGCACCGGAACGCGATAAATAAAGCCCGCTGAAATTCTGAAACTGTTGTCCGGAGTCGCGATAAACGCTACAGTGGGTTTGAGGTAATTAGCAGAAGTTGCGATTAAAAACAGGTGCAAATTATCGTCTTTATTTGGATAAAATTCGATACCGGCCTGGTAATTCCAGGAGGTCAGACAATTACCCTTGTCCAGAAAAATGCTTGATTTATAAGTTGAAAAATCGTCGTAAAAACATTTCAAAAGAATATTCCATTGGGGCTGAAACCGGTAATTTGCTTCTCCCAAGAGGGAAAAATAGTTTACATTTTCTACCACATTTTGTGGGCTGATGGTCAAGTTTCTAATTCCACCCAAATAATCGATTTCGGAATGTTGATAAAAGGCGTCGATGTAAATGCTGAAAGGACCCGATTCCCATTTTTGTCCACCACTCACCATAATCAGCGTTTTGCCTTTTGCGGGCGAAGTGATATTCGCCGCATATCGAAGTTGGAGAGCGTTATCCAAATAGTTGCTGTTCCAGCCAATCGAGTAGTATAGGGGCAAGGTAGGCGCTTCAAGTTGTAAACCTATTTGTGGAATACCGATGGCTTCTCGCCACGTTCCCATTCGATTGTTCACTATTTGGAAAGAAAATTCCTGGTTTTGCGTGGGAGTAAATGCCACCTGCACCCCGGTTAAATAACAGGAAATAAGATTTGATATTCCGCTGTAGTCGTATACGTCTACGGGGTATTTGTTGTATTCAAAGCCGCCTATGGAGAGGGCTTGCTTGCCGGCAGTCATCGAAAACCGCTCGTTAAACGCATATATCAGATAAGCATAATCGATGGTGGAGGGCAAATTTTCCTTAGTGAAAATGGGTGAAACCTTATTCAAGCGCTGTAAGTATCTGTACGAGAGCTTTGGTGTAAGCTGCCCCCCAAGATCGATCACTATATGGTCGAATTTAAATCCACCACTTTCAAATTCCATCGGTGTTCCACCAAATTGAGTATGATAGGCTGGGCGTAAATGCAGTGAGAGATCAACCGATTTAGACGTATTTTCATCGCTCGATTGTGCGAATAGCGACGAACTGCTTAAACAGGCCCAAAAGACGGTTAAAATAAGTACGAGGGTAAGGAGGTCATTTTTTTTCATGCCGGTTTTTAAATTTTAACTTACGCAAATAAAGCGATTTCATTTTCACGATAAAACACCACCACAAATCAAACGATCAGTGATATAACTTGCAAAGTTAAAACAAAAGCCGAAATAAAAGGCGGTATCCTATAACTACCCAACTGCTCTGTTGCTTCGATACCATAGAACAGAATCTACGGTCAAATCCGGCATACATGTACCCAACTGCTCTGTTGCTTCGATACCCCGGCTTAGTCGCCTAGTTCGGACACGCTTATAAACTGAAACTTATATTAAGAAATTTATCGCTTCTGACGTAGGCGTTGGTTACATCGTAAGAGAGGGACTGTTGACCGGCTTCAGCAGAAAGGAGTTGTGAAGACATAGGATAAAGCGTTATTTTTTGAGTGCCTTTTCCCGATGTAAGTTCCAATTCGAAATACAAATCGCTCTTATTCTGAATTTCGTAAAAGTTTGTCCTTACTCCATTTTTTTCCTGGCTGTAATGACTCGGCAACAATTTTACACAAGCATTGAATAGGTTTTTCACATTCTCTTCTTTTCCTGCCAAATATTTACTTGCCCATGCAACGGTTCTTCCGGCATCTAAAGCTTCGCGAATGGATTCCGGTGTTCTCTCTTTCGCCATAACAAGGGTCATGGTACGGTGAACATATTTCCTGCTCCGATCGTAATCATGTCCGACGAGGTTGTGAATATCGGAAGTACCCATCACTGTTAACCCCTTATCTACACACCAGTCGAGAGCTTTCATATGGAATCCGAATCCGTTGATGACTTCAATCCCGTGCAATGCATTTTTTTTGCGTAAATCTTCTAAGAAAGGGAGCCACTCATACGAGCCTTCAATATTGGGTTTCCAACCAGGGTGATTCCAGAAAATAAAAGCATTTTGCTCAGCAGCCTTCATCACTGCTTCCCAGTCTTTTTCGGAAACATTGTCTTCGATATAAGATGAGGCATCTCCTATGAAAATGGCGTTGAAATGTCCGGGAGGTGTTTGTCGTGTAATTTCTGTTCCCTTTATCAGGAGAACGTTGTTTCTTTTAGAAAGATTTTCGATGAGTTCATGCGAACGATTGTGATTTACTTCGACATAATCTTTATGGGGATGGTATTCGATGTGTTCTGTTAAAGCCATTGCATCCAGCCCTTCTTCCCACGCTTCTTGAGCGCGAATGTTAGGCCATACCAGGCCATCGGAAAAAACGGTATGCGTATGAAAATCGCATTTCAATACTTGATAACCATTTACTTCGGGAATATTTATTATCTCTCTGTAAGCAGGTTTACGCAGTTCGTCTAATTTCATTACTCCATTACTGATCTCTTGAGCCTGAGCCAGGAAAGTAAAACTAATAAGTGACGATAGAATAAATAATTTTGTTCTCATATTATACTTTGTTTTTAGGTTGTTTTTCTGCCGCAAGGAAAGATTTTATTGTTGCAATTCAATAACGATAGCGTTAAATTGATACTAAACCATACTGGCACAATACCTGTTTTTACTACGTCCGTCAATGCTTTTTGTGGGAAAAACAACCATAGATCAAACGATTTTTCGTGACATCGTTTGTAAAATCAAAACAAGATTATGATATTGCACTGTCGTTTTAAAAAGAATGCTTTATGTCTGAGCAAGAAAAAAACACAAACAAAAGAAGAATAAGCAAGTTGTTATTGGCTCTTGTTGTTTTGTTTGTTGCTGGATGGATAGTAAACTATTATGCCGGTGTCGTTGGCGGCTCACGCGGAAAAAGCGGACTTTTCGCACAGCAGACATCGGAAATTGTGCATCCCGACATTTCATATGTCCTTGCGAGTGAACCGTTTCCGGCCGAGGACAAGTACTGTCTCGCCTGCCATCAGGGTATTGAACCTACCCGTCCCATCGGCTCAAAAATGATGCAGCAGATACTCGAAAAAGGTGCAGCCCTTGGCGATCCCAACGGCTGCGTTATCTGTCACGGAGGTACGCCTGACGAGTTGGAAGATAAAGACAAAGCACACAGCGGAGTTCCCAAAGGCAGTCTGCTCACTGCGTTTACGCCGGTTCCCGGCGCGTTGCAAGTGAATGACAATACTTGCGGACAGTGTCACAAGGACCATGTCTATAACGTTCGCCTCTCCATGATGAACAGCGATGCGGGCAAGATGAAGGCAATTTCCTGGAGTTTCGGCATCGGCACTGAAAATTACGATCACGTTTATGCCAACAGCACGCTTGTTGATACCGACGGAGAGACTCCCCGATTCGGCACCGGGCAATACATCGATTATATGAAGGAGATGGCGGCCACTTTCCCCGGGCAATTTCCTTCCGAGCTGAAAGAGATCCCTGCCGTTTCTGCCAAAGATATAGAGACAAATCCGGAGCTTGCCGCCTTTACCTATTTGCGTAACTGCAATGCTTGCCATCTGAGCAACAAGGGAAATCAGGGCAGAGGACATTACAGGGGAATGGGCTGTGCCGCTTGCCACAGCGTTTACAGCAATGAGGGTTTTTACGAGGGCGGTGATCCCGAAATACCGACAGATGAACCCGGACATCTGATGGTACACGCCATGCAGGGAACGAGAAAGTCAAGTATCCGCTTCAACGATCATGAATTGAGTGGTGTGCAGATCTCCACTTGTGCAGCCTGTCACGCGGCAGGACGCAGGATCGGACATGCCTATCAGGGACTGATGGCCTTGGATGACTCATACAATCGCGGACCTTTCGACGAAAAGGGACTGCCGCAAAAATCCAATGCCGGTTATGTGTTTAAGTATATGCAGGGCGATGTACACCGGCAGATAGAGAAGGATGAAAAGATGGTTCCCGGACTGCTGTGTCAGGATTGTCACACAACCAACTCCATGCACGGCAGCGGAAATATCGAGGCTGCCACGCTGGCGGCGATAGAGATAGAATGTGCCGATTGTCATGGAACGCCCACACACTATCCGTGGGAACTGCCTTTGGGTTATGGTGACGAGTTCGGCAAAACGCTTGACATGAAACTTGCCCGCGGTGTGGCCGATGAACCGCTCGAGGTTACCAAAGAGTTTGGCATTACCTATCCCAAGGAGGACGGCTACCTGCTTTCGGCACGGGGAAATCCTCTGGGCAATGTGGTAAGGCGGGGCAACCGTGTCATTGTCCACTCTGACGGCAGTAACAACGAATTTGAACTGATCACCTTAAAAGAGATAGCTAAGACTAAGAGCTGGCAAAATCCTATAGATGCCAAGGTGGCGATGGTTTCCACCGAGCACATAGAGAAAATGGAGTGTTATGCCTGTCATTCTACATGGGTGCCGCAATACTACGGATATAAATATGTGATTGACTATTCCAAAACCTCTGTCGATTGGCTTCGCTCCCCGCAGCTCTACGGGGCCGATGGCACGACTGCCGATTATCACCAAAAATTTGCAATGCAACCCGGTGCACCGACTTACGGTGACTACAGCCATATCCGTTGGGAGAATGCACCCCTGGGCATCAATGGCGAGGGAAGGGTTTCGCCCCTGGTCGGCGTGATCCAGACGGTCAGCACCGTAATTGACAAAGATGGAGAAACGGTTGTATGGAACCGTGTGGCTCAGACGGAGGCAGGTTATAATGCCATCGAGCTGGCGCCGCTCAATCCGCATACCACATCACTGAAATCCAGAGAGTGTGTGGACTGTCACGGCAACCCCGTTGCAGCGGGATACGGTATTGACGGAGGAATTTACGATGCAACGCCGGGTGAACCCCGTTATGCCGATGTGGTTGACGCCGAAGGGAATAACGTAAGCCGATATACCCGGGCGCAAATCGCCGCTATAAGAGAACTGCACGGCGATTTTATGAGGCTGCTCACCCTCGATGGAGATCAGGTGCAGACCATCGATACGCACTGGCCCACTTCCATGCCGCTTACCCAAGAGCAACGCGATTTCCTGACTCGCAAAAATTCTTGTGTGGCCTGCCACCGGGATATTCCAAAAGGCACCATCCCCAATCGTATGCTGACCAAGATTGCGCAGGTTACCAAACTCTCTTTTGCTACTTCCGAAGAGCACAGCAGAATCGTGCATAGCAATAATTTGATGATTGCCTGGATTAAGGCATTGGGAGTTGTGGCTCTTATTGTGTTGGCCGGATTGATTGTATGGGGAGTTATTGAGCGGAAAAAAGTGATTCGCTTTTGGAAAAGATTCGTGGCGTTTTTGAAAACGCCTCTTACCCCTTAACAACAGCAAGCGGCCACAGTTTCACCACTATCTTCACCAAATCTTCCTGGTCGGCCATGACCTGAACGATGTTTTTATATGCGGAAGGCGCTTCGTCCAAGTCTCTTTGCCGCCTAATGGCGTGTACAATCCCTAATCTGTCAAGCTTGCGCTGTTCCTCTTCGAGGCTTAAGCTTCGTATGGCCTCATTACGTCCCATCTTGCGACCGGCGCCGTGCGAGCAACTTGCAAAGCTCTCCGGATTGCCCAATCCCTCTACGATATAGGAGTTTGTGCCCTGCGAGCCGGGTATAATTCCGAGTTCGCCTTTATGAGCGGAAGTGGCGCCTTTGCGGTGTACCAGCACTTTTTTCCCAAAATGCTTCTCCCATACGGCGTAGTTGTGAGCTATATTGATCATTTCGCCAAAAGTGATATTCGGAAAATAGTAGCGAAACACCTCTTGTACCCTCGTGAGCATCAATTTGCGGTTGGCTAATGCAAAATCGACGCAATAGTTCATTTCGTCGAAATATTGCTGCGCTTCACCGGTTTTGAAGGGCAGATAAGCAAGATCAACCTTGGGGTTTACCGGCGAATTCCACTCCTTGTTCAGCTTTTTTGCGAGTTTGTTGTAATGATCTGCCACCTGCTTGCCTAAATTCCGGCTGCCCGAGTGTATCATGATCCAAATAGTATTGTCCTTTTCTTTCTGAATTTCAACAAAATGGTTGCCTCCTCCAAGTGTTCCGAGCTGTCTTAAGGCGGAGGCATACTCCGATTTTACCACGGGCAAACTGTTGATATCGTAGTTTTGGGGCATAAGGTTTTCGTCTTGCGCCTTTTTATGGTGAGAAAACCCTACAGGAATTCTCTTTTTTATGTCTTCTAAAATATCCTCCATTTTTTTCCGGATGGCCGGCGCAAATTTTATGTCGGTCTTGACAGCACACATACCGCAGCCTATATCCACGCCTACAGCATTGGGCACTATCACTCCATCGGCAGCCATCACTCCTCCGATGGGCATCCCGTATCCCGAATGCGCATCGGGCATCAGGCAAATATGTTGGAAGGCAAAAGGCAGATTGGCAAGGTTCTTTGCCTGATACAGCGTTTGATCGTCAATCTCATCAAGCCAAAGTTTAATGGGTATTCTTTCCGTATCTATAATTCTTTTCATTTCATCCAGTTTTTTTCATTTCATCCGGTTTTTCTCGTTTCATCCGGTTTAAATCGTACATCACCAGCCTTTCCTACAAAGATATAAAAACCGGTTTTTCCGGCTACATCTGCCTTATTCGCTCTACATCCAAGCCCGGGTTGTCTTCAATATCGAGCATGGCATTGATGAGGTATAATTTATCAAAATGGTATAAATCATTAACTCGTATGCGTGTTTCGCGGATTTTATTCTCACGAAGAAGTTGCTGCCGCTTGATGCCGTTTAAAAGATAAGTGTCGGGTGTGAAAAATTTGCCGTTTTTTCTGAAGACGACGTTGCTGAAAGAGGTGTCGGTGATATAACCTTTTTTCACCATCAATATTTCGTCGCAATCTCCTTTTTCTTGTAGCAAGGCGTCAAGCGCTGATCTATCGGCATATTTAAACGAATAATTCACGTTTGCTTCTACGAGTTTGAGTGAATTGATTTGTTTCGGCCGGTAATCGGTAAATGCAATGTTGAGGATTTGTTCGTGATACACCAGGATGCATTTTAGCTTTTTGCACTTCTTGAGCTCTGCCGGAATAAGTTTCGATAAGCCGGGCAGCTCGGGTGCGTTAAATCCGAAGCTCAGGGCGGTGTCGTGCATTCGCTTCCTGTGTGCCTCCATGCTTTGCACAATACCGTTTTTTATACAAATGGTTTCAAGAAACATGTTGTTACGCTTAAAAGGGTAGATATACTTTTTGAATGGCTTCGCGGTATTCGCTTTCACACCGGCTGTCTATGGTAATGCCACCACCGCTGCGGAAATACATTTTTCCGTTTTCCTTTTCGATAAAGCGAATTAAAACGCTTGAATCGAGATTTTTTCCGTCAAAATAACCGGCCACACCGCTGTAAAAACCACGGGGTTGCTGTTCACAAGCGCGTATCACTCTTAAAGTGGCTTCACGGGGTGTGCCCGTAATAGAAGCTGCCGGAAGTAGCTTGAAAAACAAGGTCCCCAGATGTTGCATATAATCGGAGGGTAGGGTGCCCTCAATTTCGGAGCTTGTCTGTAAAATACAGCCTTTGTTTGTTTTTAATTGATCGATGTATCGAAATCGATTTACCTTCACAGAACTTGCCACCCGCTCTAAATCCTTGCAGGCAAGCTTCGTTACCGTCTGATGCTCGGCGGTTTCCTTGTGGTCGTTCAGTAACTTTTCGGCGGCGTTTGGTATGCCGGCGTCCATGGTGCCTTTCATCGGATGCGAGAAGATTTTTCCGTTTCTTATCGCCACAAATCGCTCGGGCGAAAAGCAAACAAACTTTTCGGGAACACACAGACGGTATTTTGCCTGGCTGTAGGTAAAAATTTCATGCAGCGACAGTGATGTTTTAATAGGCGTTTTAATAGTGAGGTTAAGTAAGGACGTTTCCCCTCTACGCAGAGCATCCATCGCACAAACGAATCGTTTTTTGTAGGTTTCAACACTTTCGGGATAAGGTTCAAACACATATTCCATGGTTACGCCCGGTACCTGTCCGGCATTGGTAACGCCGTTTATATCGAAAAGGACACGGTCTTGCTGCAAGGGGTTTTCAATAAAGAGCCCTTCGCTCATCTCAAAGTTTACAACAAACAGAAACGGGGTCTTTGATTTCCCCGCTTCGTTCATCCTTACCGTAATTTGACGACAACTGATAAACATGTTGCAAATTTACAACATTTGTGGGGCAGGGGAAATGCTTGTTGAGAATATTTGTCAAACACTTGCAGGTATTAAAAACAATACCTTTTTCGTACGCCAATTAAAAAATATTACACAATGCCGGTAACGCAAGATACGTATAGAAAAAGACTGCAACGGTTTCAAAACTCCTTCACCGGAACGCGAGCGTGAAATCCTTGCACATGTCCGTCGTATAGGAGAGAAGCTTGCTAATGCCCACTTCTAACACCATTCCGGATGCTCCTATGGGCTTCAGAATCACTATACTTGTCTGTTTATTTTTCTTTCTGAGGCTCCACGCTTTTGTGCGTCGGAACCACCGGCAGAATGGAGCCGTCGGTACCGAATTCCATTTTGTCGATGCAGACTTCGCGGTGAAAACCTGCGGCACGTCCCATGTGGATGCCGGCCGGCCAGTTGAAGCGATGGTAAACGATATACCACTCGTCTTTGTTTGGAATTTGCAGCACCGAATTGTGTCCGGTTCCGTAAATGCCGGCTTCGGGATTCTTGGCGATCACTAAATTTTCCTCAGGGATTTCGATGGGCCCCAAAGGCGATTTGGAGGTGCCGTAACGAACCCGGTAATCCGGGTCGCGGGTATCGTTTTCCGACCAGAGAAAATAATAGAGTCCTTCACGGTAAAACACTGTGACACCTTCGCGGAAGGTCCGGTCGGGCGTGATTATTTTGAGGCTGTTTTCTTTGAAGGAGATCATGTCATCGTTGAGTTCAACCACAGCCAGATAGCCATTGCCCCAATACAAATAATCTTTTCCGGATACCGGATCAAAAAAGACTTCCGGATCGATTTCCTGGCCCCTGTTGATGCCTTCGGGTTTAAAGTCGATCAGGGCACTGCCCGAATCTATAAAGGGGCCGGTGGGTTGATCGGCCACGGCTACTCCGATTTTTTGGGCAGCGGTGAAATAATAATAGTATTTATAGCCCTTTTTCATCTTTTTCTCGATGATGCAGGGAGCCCAGGCATGGCGGTCGGCCCAGCTTACATCGGTTTCCAGGTTGAGAATAATGCCCTCGTCGGTCCAGTTGAGCAAATCGTCGGACGAAAAGGTTTTAAAGTAAGTGCCGCTCCAGCCGTCGAAGCCGTCGCTGGTGGGGTAGATGTAGTACTTGCCCGTTTTTTCGGAATAAAGCAGATCGGGATCGGCATAATAGCCCTCTAATACTGGGTTGCCGTTGAGTTCGGGGAATCCTTCAGGCTTACCCCATTTTTCGATCAGGGATTTCAGTTCTGCCCGGGTAATGGGAATAATGGAGCCGTGACGGGGATGGAAATTCATCGAAATGGATTCATCTATGATTTTGAAATTTTCCAGATCATCGCTTTCGGTGAATTGATAGCTGCCCTTCATATATACGTCGTACATCAGTATGTATTTATTGTCGGCCAGATGTTTGAATACCGAAGAGCCTTCTACGGCCTCGCGGGTTTGTTGTTTGTAGCCCTCCGATTCCGTCCATTGTCCCGAAGTCAGCGAGGTGGTGCTGGCGTGCTTGATGCCGTTACCGTGGCCTTCGGTTTTGTAAAACATATGGTAAACCCCGTCTTTGTAGATGATGTCGCCGTCTATGCAGGAACGGCCGTTGGAGGGGAAAAACAATTGTTTGGGTTCGCCTTCAATGTCGGTGAATTCTTCGTTGGCATAGGCATAGTAGATGATGTCGGGGCCGCCTTTGTGCATCATCGACCAATAAATCATGTATTTGCCTGCCTCCTTATCGTAAATGGTTTGCGGAGCCCATACACGCAACAGGTCTTCCTGGTTGGGGTATTTATTCTGAATGTTTACCACGCTCGATTGCCAGTTGATCAGGTCGGTCGATTTGAGCAAGACCATCGCCCGGTTGGAGCTCCAACCCTTGGCCGAAACCATGTCGGTAAGTACCATATAAAAAGTTTTCCCGTCTTCGCCCCTCAAGATGTGGGGGTCGCGCACTCCGCCGGTAGAACTGATTTCGCTCGAATTGAGAACAGGTTGGTTGCCGTTCAGTGCCAGATAGTTGTAACCGTCTGCACTGATGGCGTAATGTACGGCTTCCTGTTCAATGTTGTTTCCGGTAAAATAAGCGAACAGATAAGCGCTGTAAGGGCCCGGATTGGGATTAGCCGGTTGAGTGAGTGATTGGCAAGAAAAAAACAGAGCGGACAGGACCATCAATAATCCGATTCTGTTGCTCAGGACATGTCTGTTTAAAGCTTGTTCGTTCATCGTAAATAATTTGTTGTTGTTTGAAATCAATAAAATAAAGCGTATCGCTGAGTACAAAAATAAGCAAAAATGTTTAGCAAACTAAAAAACCGGTTTTTACGATTTTTTGTAACAGAAACGTAGCAGGATTGATACGGCTTTTTCACACCACAGCTTCATATTTGCAGCGTAAAAGAACGAAATGAAAGAGAAAGCAAAACATATTTTGGTGCCGGGAGCTTATCTCGTTTTGCTCTTATCTTTTTTGGCTGTGGGTATAACTGCAGCAGACCGGAGGTCGGGGAATAGGCAGGCAAGGTCGTCGCAGGAAGTACCGGTATTGATTGAGGGTATTTATTACTGTGATGCCAGTCAGAGCAGACTCTATAACGGCCCCTACAGAGAGTATTTCGAAAATGGGGACTTAAAAATGGAGATGTACATTGTACAAGGCAAGCCCGACGGCACTTATGTGGTCTATTATCCCAACGCTAAAATTAAGGAAGTCCGTTCTTATTTGAACGGAGTTTTCAACGGAATATGGAGATCTTACAGCGAACAGGGCATTTTGCTGGCTCAGGCCGAATACCTGAACGGAAAGAAGCACGGTACGTGGAAGATCTGGGACGAGCAGGGAACACTGCGATATGAAATGTACTACGACCGGGGCCGGAAAACGGGCAACTGGTTTATGTGGGATGAAACAGGAAAACTTATATCGGAAAGAAAATACAACTAAACAAATAAACGGAAATGAAAACCAAAGTAATCAACACAATCAATGTTTTATGGATGTTGCTGGTAGCTCTGACGCTTAGGGCAGAACCGACGGCTGAAACCAAGCCGGCAACCAAAATGAAATCAGTTGCCGAGCTCAGCACCGAAACCGGAACAAAAATTTTCAGTTTGAGCGGCAAGGTTTATGATTTGGGTTCTTCCGAGTCTTTGGCCGGAGCGAGCATAGAAATCAACGGGAAGGTATGCTATGCCGATTTGGACGGAAACTTTAGTATTAAATCGGATACAGAATTGAACGGTAAATATCTTACCGTGAGTTTAATATCTTACGAGAGTAAGCAAATCAAGCTGGAAAAGAATCAAACACAGGAGCTTGAAATCGCTTTGAAACAGCGATGAGTTTAGCAATAAGCAAGAAAAGGATTGGATTAGGATTAGCACGAGGACCTTTCGTCTTTGAGGGGTCCTCTTTGTAATATTTTTGTAACACAAAGATGACAACCTTGTCACTGGAACGCCAACAGTTCATAACAAGGCACGGATACCTTTGCCCAAGAAAAATTGAAAGCAGACAGATTGATGATATCGATGCGCAGAAAGCTTAAAAACAGACTCGCCAAGGGATTGAAGACTTGTGGTTTTTTGATCGTCTCTATGTTTTTTACCTTTTCGCTCAGGGCAGAGACAGGCAGTATCAGCGGTAAAATATTCGATGCGGAATCGGGAGAACAACTTATCGGGGCCGCCGTTGTTATTGATGGCACTATTTTGGGTGCGGCTACGGATTTGGACGGCGAGTACCACATCCAAAAAGTTAGCCCCGGAACTTATACCTTGACTATTTCCTATATTTCTTATCAAACGGTCACAAAGGAAAATATTGTTGTAGAAGCCGGCAAAACCACATCTTTAAATGTTCATCTCAAACCTGCCGAATTTCTCTTAACCGAAATGGAAGTGGTGGCGAGAGCTAATCGCGAAAGTGAAAACATGATGCTGTTGGAGCAACGAAAAGCCTTGCTTGTTACCCAAGCGGTGAGTGCACACGAAATGTCCAGAAAAGGAATCGGGGACGCAGAGGTGGCCGTTACCAAAGTTTCGGGAATATCGAAACAGGATGGGGTGAAGAACGTTTTCGTTCGCGGATTGGGCGACCGTTATAATAGTACAACGCTCAACGGCTTCCCCATACCTTCGGAAGACCCGGAATATAAGAATATTGCTCTTAATTTTTTTGGAACCGATGTCATACAAAACATAAGTGTAAGTAAGGTGTTTAACAGCTCGCTTGCAGGCGATGTGGGCGGCGCCGTGATTGATATTAGTTCCAAA
The DNA here is from genome assembly GCA_002305085.1 of Bacteroidales bacterium UBA1402. GTDB lineage: Bacteria > Bacteroidota > Bacteroidia > Bacteroidales > UBA1402 > UBA1402. The sequence goes on from DBQE01000008.1 coordinate 43,692, forward strand.
GAACTGGTCGGGGATGAAGATTTTAGCGTGGAGTTTTCGGGAGGAGTCAACACTTCCGCCATTCAAAATCCGTACTTCGTGCAGGATGGAACCGATTACTTAGGACTTGCAAACAGAACGCGTCCTTCGACCGATCACTTTAATTTCAGCAACAGCCTGGACCCTTCTCAAATAACGCCTGTAAACCACTCGGTCAGTATTTCAGGCGGAAAAAGATTCGAGATAGGAGATGCCAGAAATCCACTCTCTTTTTATGTGGTCGGATCACACAGCAAAAGCTATTCGGCTGTGATGGATGAAATAGTAAGAAACACAGTTGTGGACGGCACGGTGTGGCAAGATCAGTTGGGCAGAAAATACTCCAATTCCACCGATCAGCTTATTCTCGGAAATGCACAGTACGAATTCAATCGACATCGACTGGCTTATAACCTCTTAATACTTCATATCAACAATCAATATGTGGGGGAATACACAGGTACAAACGGAGAGAAACACCAAGACGACCCCGACCGCTACCTGGGTTTTCTAAGACGGCAACAAACCAACGACAATACTCTTATTGTCAATCAATTATCGACCGAATGGCAGTTGGACGACAGAACAAAATTCAATGCCGGTATTTCCTATAATAATGTAACCGGCTCTGAACCCGACAGGCGTGAAAATTATTTGACCAAAGGATTGGGAGAGTTCTATTTTTTTACAGGTAGTGATCGCCAGAAAAGATTTTATTCACTGCTCCAGGAAAATGATTTCAATTTGAAATTAAACCTGAGCTATGAGCTGAACGATAAGTTTAACAGCAAAAAATCCAATTTCAATATCGGATATAATGGGAGATATGTGTTAGATAATTTTGACGCGTTGGAATATGTGTTTACCGCAGTCAGCGGTCAGTATCAGGCAGACGACCTGCATCTTGATGCTGCTTATAATAAGCAAAACTATACGGAAGGGCGGTTTTCGATGCGTAAAGGTTATAACAACAAGTACCGGGTGACAAAATGGATCAATTCGCCCTTCGCTGAAATAAACTATCAACTGGCATCCAAACTGACGGCCAATGCCGGAGTGAAGGTTGATTTGGTTGATTTGAATTTGGATTACGACATTGAGATACTTCCTGCAGGCAAGGTTGGTATAAATAACAAGTTGTATGTACTTCCATCCGTGAATTTGAAGTACGATGTGAACGACAAAAATTCAATCCGCATGGGGCTAAGCAAGACTTACACGCTTCCGCAATCCAAAGAAATTTCACCCTATCAGTACGTAAATATAAGTTTTACAAGTCAAGGTGACCGGAATATCAAACCGTCCGAAAATTATAACCTCGATTTAAAATGGGATTATTACATCGGTACGTCTGAAATCATCACATTAAACGGTTTTTACAAACATATTCTCAACCCGATCGGTCGAATCGACGGAGCCAGTTCCGGTGGTTTTCTGACCTACAAAAATATTGCGGAATTCGCTACCGTGGCAGGAGCTGAATTGGAAATCAGAAAAGACATCTTTAATTTTTCAAGCTTAGTTAAAGACAAAAGGAATAAACTCTCTGCGGGATTAAATGCATCTTACATTTATTCAAATCTGCTGTTGCAAGCTATAAACACCCCACCTCGTAACGTGCAATTGGAAGGAGCATCCCCCTTTATTATCAATTTTGACTTGGCTTATAACTACAGCTACGATTATGTAAACATAACCAATTCTTTGGTGTTTAACTATTTTAGTAGCCGGGTGCATACCATTGGGGCACAGGGGTATAAAAACATTATGGAGAGCGGAGCACCGACCTTAGACTTTGTTTCGCTTTCAAGAATCAGCCGCCATCTGACCATCAAACTAAAAGCATCCAACCTGCTTAATTCAACTTTCCTACTTACCCGTGAAAATAGTGACGGCACTCACAACGAGATTTTAAGTCAATTCCAGAAAGGGATTAATGTAAGCCTGGGACTGGCATATGATTTATGATTTATAAACAACCAATAGATAACCAAAACAATTTTAACAATTTAAAAATGAACAAAATGAAAAAGTATTTTATGAACTTAATGCTGGCAGTTGTAGCAAGCACTTTGTTATTCAGCTCATGTGATGAAAAAGAAGTGAAGGAACCAATCGATATCCTGATCGAAGAAGGAGTACTTCGCGGAAATTTGACACACGAGGTAACACTCGATGCCAGTAAAACCTACGCACTAGCCGGTGCTTTCATTGTAGAAAAAGGAGGTTCCATCACCATCCCCGCAGGCACAAAGATAGTTGCCGAAGAAGGATTCGGTAATTATATTTTGGTGGCACAAGGAGGAAAAATCTTTATAGAAGGTACGGCAGAAAAACCTGTAAAAATGGTTGGAAAAACAACAAAACCGGTAGAAGGTTTCTGGGGCGGACTCATTATTAACGGATATGCACCACTTACCAGCTCACAGCAGGAAGCAAAAACCGAAATCAACAACGATTACTCGTACGGGGGCAACAAGACAAACGATAATTCCGGCTCGATCACATACTTGATTTTAGAATCGACCGGAGCACGTTCCAGTGCAGACATCGAGCACAATGGTCTTACCCTGAACGGGGTAGGCAATGGAACCAAAATCGAAAACGTCTTTGTGTATGAATGTGCCGACGACGGGATTGAATTTTTTGGAGGCTCTGTAAATGTTACCAACTTATTGGTAGTAAATACCGACGACGATATGTTCGACTTTACCCAAGGTTATAACGGAACACTTAAGAATGCCTATGGTATCTGGGAACAAGGATTTACAAGCAGTGAATCCGACCCACGGGGTATTGAAGCCGACGGAAATTTCGACGGAAACTACAAAGACGACACCAATCAGTCGAACTTTAGGGTTGAAAATATGACCATCGATTTGCGTTTGGACCACAACAACGATAAAACCACGCAAATGCAGGATGTTATCAAAGTACGCCGCGGCGCAAAAGCTACTATCGTTAATGCTCTTGTAAAAGGCATCGGAGCAACAGGCGACTTGGTTGACTTAACAGACAAAAAAGGTGATGGCGACACAAGCTCAAGCATCAGCTTAACCAATTCCTTAACAAATCCCAACGCAGGTAAGGAGATTAATGCTAAAGCTGAAACTCCCAATGTTAAGATTGAAGCAGGTAATACAGGTTGCCCAACCAATATTTTCAGTTGGACAGGATACAATTTCTCAAAATAAAAAGTTGATTAATTCTTAAAGAGAGGCTGTCTTCACTTTTGAGACAGCCTCTTTTTTTCTTCGTTTGGTTCAAGCAATAAATGAAGCAGTATGTTAAGTCTTAAATTCAATAAACTGAATAACCATTATTTGTCATATGCTATAGACTTTCTTAAAAAGATCTTATTCTTCAGAAATAAGGTTACCCAAGTCGCTAAAACAAATGGGAATGTGAGTTTTGTAATTCCTATTTTGAGCATTAGCAGACTGATAACAAGAGCAAGTATAAGCGATATCAACACCCACATACCATCCTTGACTTTTGGTCCTGCAAAGACAATAGCACACAAAACAGCATTGAAGCCGTAAAGTCCGAGGTTGATATCATTAATCGGTATAGAGGCGTAAAAGGCTAAAATAGCAGAGATAATTGCTGCTGCAAGTCCATATAGAGCCGAAATGGGTGAACTGATAAAGACTGCTAAAAAGAATAATATGCCCGATAATAAGCTACTTTGAAAGATCACTTGTCCAAAGCTTTTAAAACCGTCGGTTAGTGAGTCACTTACTTCTGCAATAGCCGGTGCGGATACTGTAAATAAACCGCTGTTAAACAGGTTACAAACAAATAGTATCAACCAGGTAACCAACACAAAGGGTAGGGTATAGGCGGGGATTTTTCGTTTAATAAAAAAGTGCTGCAACATAGCTGCCAACACCGCACCGATAACGACGATGATCCAAGACCAGAATACCGGTTTTAAGAACAACATTACTGCTACTCCGACTAATGCAGCACTGAAGCCATAAAGTCCTTGATTGATTTCTGCATGGTCATATTTTAGCAGGTAAGCAACGGCAGTTCCGCATACTGTCGCTAAAAGCGCGGCAAACCCCATAGCAATTGATCCGTAGAAAATACCAATCAGAAACAGTAAGCCGGTAATGCTGTTTTCCTGAAGCATGATTTGTCCGAGTCCTTTAAGAATTACGGAGATAAAGGCCGTAGATTTGCCCGGCAGATCGTTTTTAGAGCTGAGTTTTGAACTCATTTTGTTTTATTTTTCGGTCTGAAAATTTTTGAAGCTGCTAATTTACAAAATGGAAATAATACAAAACAGAAATTTTGTGTAATTTAGGGACTTTAAATCCCAGATATATGTCACACAAAACAGAAAAATTCCATTTGCTTATTGTCCTGCTGACCGTCTTGTTTTTTGCCTGTACTTCGAAGCAGGAACAGGTAACCCGCCTTTTTTTAATCGGCGATTCCACTGTGGCCGATTACGCCAATAATTACGATCCGGGCAAAGATTATTACAAAACCCGTTATCCGGTCACCGGCTGGGGACAGGTGTTTCAGGAGTTATTTGTTAAAGAGGAGCTCAAAAATTTTGAGCATTTATTCGACTCAGACAGTGTGCTGATCGATAATCGTGCCCGTGGAGGCCGCAGTACGCGTTCTTTTTTCGAAGAAGGGCGCTGGCGCTCTGTTTATGAGCAATTGAAACCCGGCGATCTGGTGTTGATGCAATTTGGTCACAACGATGCCGCCGTCGACAAAGTAGAACGTTACGTAAGTGTGGGTGGCTACAAAGAATATTTGCGGATGTATGTGCTGCAAACCAGAGCCAAGAAAGCCATTCCGGTGATATTGACTCCTGTTTGTCGCAATTATCCCTGGAAAGATGGCCGTCTGGAAAATGTTCACGGCGAATATCCCCAAGCCGCCAAAGAAGTGGCCGAAGAAATGGATGTCTTTTTTATCGATCTGAATCAACTGTCGATGGACGCCTTCAGCGAAATAGGCCGCGACTACGTGAGCAGCCGTTATTTTATGAATTTACCCGCCGGCGTTTACGAAGCCTATCCCGACGGACAGTCCGACAATACACATTTCCAACCCGAAGGGGCCAGGGTGGTGGCCGGTTTGGTTTTTGAGGCGTTGAAAGCGCTGATTTGATTTAAGCAAGCTAATATGAACAAGCGAAGACTAGGAAAAACCGGATTTGACATTTCAGAAATCAGCTTAGGTACCTGGCAGGTAGGTGGCAGATGGGGCAGCCCTTTCAGCCACCGCAATGCCGATGCGGTTTTAAATACTGCGGTCGACGAGGGAATTAATTTTATCGATACGGCCGATGTTTATGGAGACGGAGAGAGCGAAAAGGCTGTAGGCAGACTGTTACGTTCCCGCAGCGAAACCATTTACGTCGCAACAAAATGCGGACGTAAACTGAATCCTCATATAGACGCCTCTTACCAGGTGGATGTCTTGCGTAAATTTGTCGAAGACAGCCTGAAAAACATGGGCCTCGATACCATCGATTTGATTCAGTTGCATTGCCCTCCCACTGAAACTTATGATCGCCCGGAGATTTTTGCCTTGTTTGATACGCTCAAAAAAGAAGGCAAGATCAAGCATTTGGGGGTTAGTGTCGAAAGGGTGGAGGAGGCTCTCAAAGCCATTGAATACGACAACGTTTGCACCGTACAGATTATTTTTAATATGTTTAGACAGCGGCCGGCAGAGGACTTTTTTGCCCGGGCAGCCCAAAGAGACGTCGGCATTATTGTGCGGGTGCCTCTGGCCAGCGGCTTACTGAGCGGTAAATTCACAATAAACACCAGCTTTGGCAAAGACGACCATCGCACATTTAATCGTCAGGGCGAAGCTTTCGATAAAGGAGAAACTTTTTCCGGTGTAGATTACGCTCAAGGCTTGGCCGCTGTAGAGGAAATCAAAAAATTGTTCCCCGCCGGACAGCCTTTATCGACGTTTGCGCTCCGATGGATTCTGATGTTCAGCCAGGTAAGCACGGTAATCCCCGGGGCTTCCAAGCCTGAACAGGTGCAATCCAACGTACAGGCTACGAAATTACCTGCTCTGACGGAGGAACAAATGCAGGGGATTCGCAAGATCTACCGGGACAGAATCTGGCCTTTGATTGCCGACGAAGTCTGGTAAAAGCAGCATCTGTCCGTTTTACCGGCAGTATCCTGCCCGTTTGATTATCGATTCAGACGTTCAGGTTTTGTTTCCGAACCGGGTTTTATTTTCGAACTTCGAGCTGTTTCCCAATTTCGAGCTATTTCCTAACCACGAGCACCCAGTCGGTGTCTTTGTTGGGCGGCGTAAAAGCCTTGGCCTGTTCGGGGCCGGTGCTTTGCGTTGGCGGCAATGCCTGCTTTTTGCCCGACTTGCTGTCTATCCAGCAACAGCGGTTGTAGTTGCCGGCTTCGAGCTGCAGCGAAAAGCTTTCTCCGTCGGGAGCAAAAACCAGGTATTGTTGTCCCGGTTCGGCCAGGGCATACACTCGTAAAGCTTGCTGATGGGCCAGGAGTTCGTCGTGGGGTCGCATGCGAAAGAAATCCACTTCGTTGCGCATCACATGGGTCAGAATGTCCACGTATTTTTCGGAGAGTTTGAATTCGTTGTCTTCGCTGAAAGGCAGGCCTTCGGGTCCGTAAGCATAGAGTTCGTATTCGCTGGCGTGACCGTTCCAGGTGAAAGAAGCTCCTGCGGTGGCACAAGCCCAGGCTGAGCGACGCAGGTCGTCTTGGGTGGCTCCGGTGCGTTCATGCCAGTAGCGTCTCCACAGGGCGTTGCCTTCGCTCATAAATACTGGTTTCCCGGCGTAACCCAACAGGCAGGCCATGTGGTGGGTCCAGGCATCCCGCCAGAGATGACGTTCCAGATTTTTTCCGGGAGCGGCAATCTGGTGATTCTCTATGGCAGCAAAGCTGTATTCGGGCAAATGATAATAGTGTTCGCGCGGGAATTCGTCTTCGTAAGTACGTAAGTGGTTAAATATATCGTATTGGCTGACCAGACGGGCAAAGCCCAATTCCTGTTCTTCCCGGTTGCCGGGTACTTCCCAGACGTAATTCCAGCCGGCCAGATTGGCGTAGGGAGCCAGACGGGCTACCATGTAACGAACGTAAAAATCTTTTTCCCCGGTGCTGAGAGCAGTCCAGGCCGGACCGTCGTTGCGGCTGCCGTCCACACCCAAAAACATATGCACACCGATGTCTTTGTTGTTGAGAAAACCCAGGTGTTGCTCCATGCGTTTCCAGACGTCAAGGTTCATGGTAGAAGAGGCTTTGCCCTCTTCGTATAAAGTCAGATCCGAACATTCAGGTTCGGGTCCGTCTTTGTAGTATTGACCAAAACAGCAGAGCGACAAAAGCCAGTTCACCTGCAAATGATTGTAACCGTGTTCTATCAGGCGGCCGTAAACGTGTTCCTTTATCCAGTCGAAGTCCTGGCCTATGGAGCCGTGACCGGTTTCGTAATAGGATTTTAAATACACGGGATCGCTGCCGTTGTAGGCAAACCAGTGAGGATTTTCTTTGTAGGCTTGAAGTACACCTTTGCCGGCACCTTCGGCCGTGCAGTTGAAGCTGCCTTTACCGCCCGGGCTGTCGTCGCTCCAGCGGTATTGGTATTGCCAGATGCCGGTTTCGTCGGGCATAAAACGCATTTTCCAGATCTTGCCGTTTTGTGCATCGCCACCGCCCTTGCCGTCGCCGTCAAAAAAACCGCGAAATTCGAGCCGGCGGCCCGAAGGAGCCTGGTAGCTGACCAAAAGTTCAACGTCTGTAAACCGATTTTGGTAGGCTTTATTGTTGCTTATCGAGGCTTCAAAAAGCCTGTACAGAGGCACCGTAGTGTTTTTGGCTTTGGTAAGTTCTTTTGCTTGCAGCTGAGTGGGATTCAGGCTGAAAAGCATCAACAGGGAAAAAAGGAGACTTAAGGGGAAAATGGCTGGTTTCATTCTGGTAATAATTTTTGTAAGATGTTATAATTTTAGATGTATGCTTGCGTTGTTTGCGTGGTTTGTGTTGTTTGTGTTGCTTGCGTGGTTTGTGCGGCTTGTGACAAGCTTGCCGTGAATGCGACAAATATAGTGATTTCTCTTACGTCTTATACAAGCGCCGGAGCTCCGATTTTTGTATGAGCAGGAAAATAGGTGGATTTTTTCTGAAAGAAACTGCTCAGAGCATTGATTTTTAAAAATTTTTGTGCCATATTTACGCTTGTTTTAATCCACTGTGCCTATTGGCACTTAAGTTTTATCGTATAACCCTTAGCTATGAAAGTCTTTTTAAAGTCTTGTGCCACTTTGGTGAGCAGAAAAATGGTTTTTCCGCTCTTTTTGTTTTTGCTTCCTTTAGCGTTGAACGCTGCTTCCGGCCTGTGGAACAGTCCGCTTGCCGGAGAACCGATTCCCTATATTGTTACAGAACCTGAGTCACCTCAAAAGGATTATAAAGGCAAGTCAATGACCGTGGTGTATCTCGAAAATCTCGGATTTGGCAAGATAGGCCAGTACAGCAATGCCGATAATGTTTCCTGGCTGCTGGCGCAGGGTTACCGCGTCATTGAGCTGGATTACGCCAATCACAGTAGTATGGCTGTTTCTCTCAACATAAACAGAGATATTATTGCTATTAATAACGCATTGGAATCGGGCTCTTTTTGCGGGCTCAACGACTGTTCTAACTACAGAAGCTATATTTTGTTCGAGGGCTATCGCATAGCCCGCGACGTGGCTTATTTCAAGGACGACCCCACGGTCTATAATTATCCGGACGGATATACCGAAGGCGACTCTTTGTATATGGACATCATTTATCCGGCCAATCCCCGGGAGCCCGTACCGGTGGTTTTGTCTTTTTCCTACAGCAACAGTTACGCCACTTACGACAAAAATACTGGCGAACTCACGGATGCCAACAAGCATATGCGTTTGTTTTTGCCTTATACTTTGGGAGCTTTTGATGATTCCTTTTTGGAAGGAGCACCGGCCAGAGGCATAGCATGGGCCATGGCAGATCATCCCAAATATTGCCCTTGGGGTTCCGGTAAACCCGTCGGCGGAGCCAACGACACCTACAAATCCTACCAGACCAATCCGGACGCCGCACAAAAAGTTAAATCGGCCGTCCGCACGCTCAGAGCCAAAAGTCAGGAGCTCGGATTGTCGGGTAAAATAGGTATTTATGGTTTTTCGCGTGGTTCCGATGCAGGTGCTATGGCGGTGGGCGATCGCTCCGTGCCTGAATTCGAAAACGCCGGATTACATATCGGTTTATCCGACGATGTACAGGCAGCCGCTCTGGGTCCGGGCGTGTTTGATTTTACCCAAATTTACAATACAACGGACGATGGCGACAGAAATTTAGAAACACGCTGCCCCTGGGCCTGGGGGCCCTTGAAGGACAACTATGAACTCTGGGAAAAAATGGGAGCTGCTTATTTGGTACAATCGGGACTATCGGCCCCTGTGCTGTTTTTCTACAATACCACCGACAGCCATTATTACCTGGATCAAATTCAAAAATTCAAAGAAAAACTCGAAGAATGGGCTATTCCGCCTGTTAGTCTGGTCGATTACGGTAGCGGCCATTCCGTACCCAAAGACTCCGCTTCGCTCAAGAAGCTCTATGACTTCTTTGATCAATACTTAACCCCTCCATCCTTGGATGAAGATACCACGCAAAGCAGCTTATCGGCAGTCGAAAGCAAGCAACTGCCCTTGATGTTAAGCTACAACCCTTCCAGGGAGGAATTGTCGGTAAGGTTTAGTCTGATGCAAGCCGCCCAAGTTGAAATACAGCTTTTTGATATGGCCGGAATGTTGGTTTTTTCAACAGAAAAAAAGGCGAGAGAAGCAGGTTTATGCACCGAATTAATCAATTTAAATAAACTGGGTTTGCAGCAAGGCATTTATCATGTCAGACTGAGAGCCGGAGGCCTGAATACTGTTGGAAAATTTGTTTTTTGCAAAAGCTAAAAGGACAAAAATTCGCCCGCTCCTGTCGTCAAACATCAGTAATATGCCGGTCGTTTTATCTCTTGTATGTTTCATTTTCTTAATAACTACACATCATGAATAAAAACTTTCTATTAGGCAGCATTGTTTTACTATTTAGCGCCTGCTGCGGGCAAAGTATTCCCGTATCCTCTCCGGAAAAGAATCCTATGCGTTTGTTTTACGAACAGCCTGCAGCCATCTGGGAAGAAGCCTTGCCCATCGGGAACGGCCGTCTGGGTGCTATGGTCTTTGGCGATATTGAAACAGAGCATTTGCAATTGAACGAAGAAAATGTATGGTCAGGAGGCCCCGGCAATAACATTCAGCCTGAACTCAAGGCTTTGTTGCCCAAAATACGTCGATTGATTTTTGAAGAAAAATATCAGGAAGCACAAGATCTCGCTTTAAAAGTGTTGCCTAAAGACACCGGGACTAAGGGCAATCACGGCATGTGTTACCAGCCGCTGGGTCGCCTGTTTCTGCATCAACAGGGAGAAGGACAGGTGGAAGATTATCGTCGTGAATTGAGTATAGACAAGGCATTGCTTAATATAAAATACCGGCGCGGCGGCATCGAGTTTCGTCGTGAAATCTTTAGTTCTTTCAGCGACGATCTCATCGTAATGGAAATCTCGGCCGATCGTCCCGGAGCCTTGGATATGGAAATAGTACTGAACGGCGAACATCCGGGACACAAGATAGAAACGGCCCAGTCTGCCCTCTATCTGAGGGCTACAAGCAGCAGCAGAGAAAACAAAAAAGGCGCGGTGGACTTCACCGTCATCGTTAAGCCAAGGCTTGAGGGAGGTACCCTGGAACTCAAAGAACAATCTTTGCAGGTGAGTAAAGCCGACCGCCTGGTATTGTTTGTTTCCATGGCCAGCAATGTGAAAGATTACAACGATATCGGCGGCGACCCCGAGCTGTTGGCGCAAACCCTGATGGATTCAGCCTTCGCCAAATCCTATGAACAATTGCGTAACGACCATATAGCCGTTTATCGCCCGCTGTTCGAGAGGGTCGATCTGAACCTGGGCAGTACCGATGCTGTAAATTTGCCTACAAACCAACGTTTGGAGCAGTTTAAAGAAGGTAACGATCCTCAGTTGGTTGCCCTGTATTTTCAGTTTGGCCGCTATCTGTTAATCAGCAGCTCTATGCCCGGTACCCAGCCTGCCACCTTACAGGGTTTGTGGACCGATAAACTCAGTCCGGCCTGGGATAGCAAATACACGGTAAACATCAATACCGAAATGAATTATTGGCCGGCTGAGGTTTGTAATTTGCCCGAAATGCACGAGCCGCTTTTTGCTATGCTCCGCGATCTTTCCATCACCGGAGCTGAGGCCGCCGATCAGATGTACGGAGCCAGAGGTTGGTGCATACACCACAATACCGACCGCTGGCGTATAAGCGGGGCGGTGGACGGAGCCTTTTACGGTCTCTGGCCTATGGGCGGTGCCTGGCTGAGCCAGCATATTTGGCAGCATTACCTCTATTCGGGTGACAGGGCTTTTCTCGAAGAGTATTATCCGGTACTGAAGGGAGCTTCCTTGTTTTTGAAAGACGTATTGCAAGAAGAGCCTCTACACGGCTGGATGGTGTTAAGTCCCTCCATGTCGCCCGAGAACTCGCATCGTTCGGGTGTAAGTATAGCGGCAGGTACCACCATGGATAATCAGATAATCTACGATGTGTTTTCCAATCTGATTGACGCTGCTCAGGTTTTGAACATAGATCTTGAGTATGCCGACAGTCTGAGGTTGCTCAGGGAAGAACTGGCTCCGATGCAGGTCGGGCGTTGGGGGCAGTTGCAGGAATGGATGCACGACTGGGACAGGCCCAACGATCGCCATCGTCATGTGTCGCATTTGTATGGTTTGTTTCCCTCGAATCAGATTTCGCCTTACCGCAATCCCGAATTGTTTGTGGCAGCCAGAACTTCGCTTCAGGCCAGAGGCGATGTTTCCACGGGTTGGTCTATGGGTTGGAAAGTGAATCTTTGGGCTCGTCTGCTCGACGGCGACCGGGCATTGAAGCTTATCACCGAACAGCTCACTCCCGCCATCAGGCCCGACGGCAGCCAGACAGGAGGAACCTATCCCAATTTATTGGACGCTCATCCGCCTTTCCAAATTGACGGCAATTTCGGCTGCAGTTCGGGGATAGCCGAAATGTTGCTGCAAAGCCAAGACGGAGCCTTGCATCTGTTGCCGGCTTTGCCTTCGGCCTGGCAGGAAGGCAGTGTAAAAGGCCTCAGAGCCAGAGGCGGTTTTCAGGTGGATTTATCCTGGAAACAAGGTTTGGCCGACAAGATTTTGATCAAGTCAACATTAGGTGGAAATTGCCGTATCCGTTCCTACGTGCCGCTCAAGGGCAAAGGCTTGAGAGAGGCCAAAGGTCCCAACAGCAATCCGTTTTATCAGGTTCCTGAGATCAAGGCTCCTCTGATGAACAACGAAGAGGCTCTTGAGCTTCCGGAACTAAGGTCGTTTTACGAATACGATGTCTCGATTCCCGAGGGCGAAAGTCTGTTCTTACAGGCTTGCAGATAAGCCGCTGTGCCCTTTGGTAAGGCAAACGGCAACATAGCCCTTCTGTCTCGCGGATATAATAACGGGCATGATAAGACCGATGCCGGGCTAGTTCAGAATCAATTGGCCGGTGTATTTGGTTTGGTTGTGTACAACTTGAACCAAATAGGTGGACGCCGGCAAACGGCCGGTGTCGATGCTGGTTAGTTTGTCTCTGACTTTATCTTTTTGAAAGATCAGTTTACCGTTACTGTCGTACAATTTCAAGCTGTAGCTTTGTCGGTCGGGTTTCTCAAAAACGATGTCGACTTTTTGGTCGTGCACCGGGTTGGGAATTATTTTCAGCAGCGAACTTTTATCCTGATGTAGTTTGTTGAGAGCAGATCCCTTCTCCTTTACTCTGAATACCTGCATGGAATAGGCCGGCAGTTGGCATTGAAATTGATTGCCGGCCGCCAGGCTGTATGTGCTTGGTTTAATCAGTTCGGGTGCTGCCAGGCTGTTGCGTTGCGTCGCGTCACCTGTAAGCAATTGACAATCGACTTGTTGGTCAATCAACGATCCTCCGGTGATATTGATATTAGCCGTGAGTGCCTGATTTCCTGAATTTACAATCTTGAAGATCAGTTCCTCACGCTCGTTGTCTCTGCTGACGGAAGCGGTGACCGGGCCGGGGGGCATTGGAATAGCGAAAAGCCGGTTGTCGTCCAGATAACATTCCATGGTCTCGCCCCTGGCTTCCAGACGAATTTCATACCATTGATTGGAGTTGATTCTGCCGGCAGAGGTTACCAAAACGCTTTTGTTGCCGTTACTTACCTTTTCTACGGCGTGTTGGGTGTTGTTCCATCCTCCGATATTGAGCCAGTAATAGTTGTTTTGGTCTTGATAGGCAAAAGGAATCAGAAAGCCTTCGTAACCTCCGGTTTTTTTCGCTTTGATGCGAAAGGTGTAGTGATCGGTATCGACGGCAGAATTGAATATACTCAAAGCGGGTTCATTATTGGCTGTTTGACTGTATACACCGCCTGCAGCATTGAAACTGCCCGAGAGTACCTGCCAGTTGCTGCTGCCGGCAGAGAAATCTTCGGAAAAGAGCAGATTATCTCCATCGCTCACAGTTAAGTCGTCAAACTGAGCCTGGGTATTCCAGGTACCTGCACCAAACTTGCCCTTAAAATCCCGCCCCTCCGGTTTGAAAGAGGGGTCATAGCTTATTTGGGAAGCCAGGTATTCGTCGCCGGGATTGGTGCCGTACATTTGTTGCACGTAATAGCTGGCTGTTTTTACCACTTGTGTGTTGTCAAAACGAATCAGGTCGGGATGCCATTGCTGGTGTTTGTCGTTGCAAAACAAAGGAGCGTAACAAGTTAGTTCAATAATGTCGGCATTGCGTTCAACACCTGTCAAATAGGCGGCTTCGGCAATGGCATTGTACAATCTGTCGTCGCGTGAGGCGTATTCGCCGATGAAAACCTTGGGGCCTTCCCGGTCGAAGTTATCGTAGCGATGGTTGTTGTTGAGAAACCAGTCCGTCGATTGGTAATAATGTTCGTCTACGACGTCCAGTTGGTTTTCGCGACTGAATTCCCAAAGTGAAGTGTAATGGCTGCCGGCGTCACCGGGGCCTGAAGTACCGATAATTTTAATATCGGGACAATACTTGCGCAGACTGTCGGTGATCATCATAAAGCGCACCCTGAATTCGGGAATATCGTCCTCTTCGTTACCCAGGCAAATGTATTCCATATGGAAAGGTTCGGGATGTCCCATTTCTGCCCGCAGCGCTCCCCAGGTAGTGCTTGTATCGCCGTTGGCAAATTCAACCAGATCGATGGCATCTTGTATCCAGGGGCCCATATCCTCCAGAGGCGCTACTTCTCTGTTTCTGAACTGACAGGAAACACCGACGGGTAATACGGGCAGGGGTTTTGCTCCAAGGTCTTCGCAAAAAAGGAAGTATTCATAAAAGCCCAATCCGTAAGATTGGTGATAGCCCCAAAGATTCCAGTTGGGCTTGCGTGCCGCCACATCGCCTACGGTATGTTTCCATCGGTAAGCGTTGTCCAGCCCCTTGCCGTGAGAGATGCAGCCTCCCGGAAAACGGACAAATCTCGGTTGAAGATCGGCGATAGCCTGAGCCAGATCGGCCCGAAGTCCATTTCTTCGATTTTTGAAGGTGTTCTCGGGGAAAAGCGAAACCATATCCATATACACATTCCCGCTGCCTTGAGGCAGAATATACAGTGCAGCGTCATTAAAAGTAATTTTACTTTTGAGCGTTAAATGGTATTGCTGCCATTCACTACCGATGGCAGGAATGGTATCGGAAGCAATAATATAACCTCCGCTGCTTTTCAACTGTACTACCACCGCTTTGTCGTGATCGGTATCGCGTTTGAGGTAAGCCGAAAAGAAATAATTCTCGTTTTGTTTAAGGGCAATACCGTCAAAGCCCGTGTTTTTAACTCCTGCGGCCCTTCCCTGATTGTATATGACCAATTTCAAACAATTCGTATTGTGTTGGTTCAGAGGATGATTTTTCACCACACTCAGGGCCACCGAGGCTCCTCCTTCCTGCACACCCGACCAGGCCGTTAAGGGGCCCAGATTGGTGTAGCCATCCACTACATAATATTCAAAAGAACGGTTTTGTACCAGTTCGGCGTACAAGCCTCCGTCGGCGGCGTAGTTGATGTCTTCGAAAAAGACCCCGATCAAATCCTGGCTCATGGGAACGGTTTCCTGATCAAGAGTCAGGGAGATGTTAACCTGAGACAAAGTTGAAGGCAAGCAGCACAGGACCAAAAAGGCAATCGAAAGGATTCTTGTTTTCATACTGATTTCTTGGAATAATTGTTGATTTTTAGCTTCACAAATGCAAATATAGTGTATTTATTTACAAAGCCCTAGCGCTTTTTGTTGCCTTTTTGTTACATTTTATTTGTGCCGGCCTTTTTAGTCATTTTTTATGAATTTATAATGAAGTACAATTCAATCAGATATCTTATTTGGTTTATATTTTATGTTTGTTTACCGGCTGTATTTGTTCTGGATTTGAAAATTCTTCCCTATTTTTGACCGGTTTTTTTATTCTTCTGCTCGCGTGCAGAGGACAATGAAAAAGTATCAATATGGGGATATTAAAAGAGAAGTTTATCAATTATACTGCACCTCAGGAATTGATGGCGGCAGGAGTTTATCCTTATTTTCGCGAGATTCAGTCGGATCAGGATACAGTGGTAATCATCAACGGAAAGCGAGTGTTGATGTTTGGATCAAACAGTTATCTGGGTTTGACCAGCCATCCCAAAATTAAAGAAGCCGCCATCCGGGCTATCAAAAAATACGGTACCGGCTGTGCCGGTTCTCGTTTTTTGAACGGGACTCTCGATATTCATACTCAACTGGAAGACAGATTGGCAAAATTGACCGGCAAGGAGGCTGCTCTTTGCTACAGTACCGGTTTTCAGGTAAATTTGGGAGTGGTTTCCGTGTTGGGAGGGCGCAATGATTACCTGATACTCGATGAACTGAATCATGCTTCCATCATAGAAGGCTCTAGGTTGTCTTTTTCCAAAACCACGAAGTATGCTCACAACGATATGGAAGCCTTGGAGCAAAAATTAAAACTTTGTGAACCGGGACACGATATTATAATTGTGGTAGACGGCATTTTTTCGATGGAAGGAGATATTGTCCGTTTACCGGAGATTCTGGCTTTGGCCAAAAAATACAAGGCCTCTGTTATGGTGGACGATGCTCACGCTCTGGGTGTGTTGGGAGAAAACGGTGCGGGCACCGCTGCACATTTTGGCCTTACCGACGAGGTGGAACTCATTATGGGTACCTTTTCCAAATCGCTGGCTTCGCTCGGTGGTTACATCGCGGCAGACAAGGAAGTAATCAATTTTATCAAGCATAATTCCCGCCCGCTTATTTTCAGTGCAAGCATGACGCCGGCTTCGGCAGCCACTGCTCTTGCCGCCCTCGATATTATGGAGCAGGAACCCGAACGCATTGAGCATTTGTGGAAGTTGACGCATTATGCCAGGGAAGCTTTCAAGGCCGCCGGTTTCGATACCGGTCCTTCGGAAACGCCTATCATTCCGTTATTGATCAGGGATGATTTTAAAGCCTTGAAAATGACCAGAATATTGCTCGACCGGGGTGTGTTTGTCAATCCGGTTATTTCGCCGGCAGTGCCTAAGGGTTCGAGCTTGATTCGTTTTTCACTTATGGCAACCCATAGTTTTGAACAAGTGGACGAGGCCGTAGATAAAGTGTCGGGTGTTGCCGGGGAACTGGGTATCTTTGATGCAGTATGAAAAAAGTAATTCTCATTACCGGTGTTTCTTCAGGCTTTGGAAAAGAGGCTGCTGTTTTAATGGCCCAGGCCGGGTATACTGTTTACGGAACGGTTAGGAAAACCGTTAAACCGCTGCAAGGCGTAAATATACTCTATATGGATTTGACGCAGCCGGCAAGCATTGATAAGGCTGTTGCCGAATTGTTGGAGCGCGAAAAACGTATCGATGTATTGATCAACAATGCCGGTATGCATTTAGGAGGCCCTATTGAGGAAGCTCCTTCGGAATTGTATCGCAGGCAATTGGACACCAATCTGCACGGTATGGTTCATTTATTGCAGGCCGTACTGCCAACGATGAGAGCACAAAATAAAGGCTTAATAATCAATTTCAGCTCTATTGGGGGCCTGATGGGTTTGCCTTTCCAGGCTTTTTATTCTGCCAGTAAATTTGCCATCGAAGGATTGAGCGAGGCCTTGAGAATGGAGCTGCGGGCTTTCGGCATTAAGGTTGTGCTTGTCAATCCGGGCGACTTCCATACCAGTAATACCGCCAACCGTATTAACGTTTGTGATCAAAAGGGTCCTTACGCCAGACAGTTCGAGATTTCCAAAGCCCGTTTTGAATCCGACGAAACCGCCGGAGGTCAGCCTGCCGTGATGGCCCGTAAACTTCTAAAAATTATAGCAGCCAAACACCCTCGCCATCGCTACGTTGTAGCGGCCCCGGACCAAAAATTGGCCGTGTTGCTCAAACGCATCCTTCCTTCGGATTGGTTTATGCCGATTTTAGCCTCTTATTATGGCATTAAGAAGAGGGCAAGCAACTGAGTAAAGCTGCCCGATACGTCGCCGAAAACCGGCATTAATCCCTAAAATCCGGTATATATTTTGCTTAAATTACCCTGTTTTAGCGATTGTGAGCCCATTGTGTGTCCGTTAAATTTGCGTTCGTTTTTAATAGGAAATTGAACTTAAATGAAAAAGACGATTTTATGCTTAATTGCTTTATTAACGATTTCTCTGCTCGGTGCGCAGGAGAAGACAGATGCCATGCTTTTCGGTGATGTGAAAACCCTCGATGGGAAACAACATCTCTCCTTTATACAGATTCAGGTCAAAGGCACTAACATTGGTACCCTTACCGATGCTTCCGGACATTTTAAGATCGCCAATTTACCTCTGGGAAAACAAATAATAGTAGCCAGGGGTCTGGGGTTTATTACTCAGGAGCGCGAAGTATTTATGGAAAGAGGTAAGGCTGTTACTTTATATTTTGAACTCGAAGAAGACGCCATGAATCTGGAACAGGTGGTAATTACCGGCACCAGGAGCCGGCATTACATCAAAGACGTTCCTGTAAGAACAGAAGTTATAACGGCAAAAACCATAGAGAATAAAAACGCAGCCAATTTATATCGGGCCCTGGAAGGGATTCCCGGTATCCGGGTCGAAAATCAGTGCCAGGCCTGTAATTTTACAATGATACGCATGCAGGGCCTGGGGGCCGAGCATACCCAGGTATTGATCGATGGCCAGCCTTTGTATTCCGGTTTGGCCGGAGTTTACGGTTTGCAGCAATTCAGTACGGTGGATGTGGATAAGATTGAAGTCATCAAAGGTGCCGGTTCGGCCTTGTATGGCAGCGGGGCAGTGGCCGGAGCCATCAATATCATATCGAGAGAGCCATCGTATCAACCTCAAACAAAGATAGAAACGCAGATAGGCAGCCACGGTACTCAACGTTACGACTTGTCCTCGTCTCTGCGCAATGAAAAAGGAAATGTGGGATTGACCATTTTTGCTCAACGTTATTCCGAACAGGCCATCGATGAAACCGGAGAGGGCAGCACCCGCGAAGAAGTTCGCAAACCCGACGGAGTTTCCGACCATGTTGATTCGGAGCTGACTAATCTTGGTTTCAGCTTGTTTGTCAACGATGCCTTTGGAGGCAGTGACCAACTGGTGCTCAGAGGACGATCGGTTTTTGAACAACGTCAGGGCGGCCTTTTGACAGACGATTATTATACCAATCCTTTTACCGACGGTACCGAAAATATCGTCACCAAACGTTACGAGGCTTCTTTGAGCTATCAGAAAAAGCTGGGTTTGCGTTCGGAGATGAATTTCAACACGGCTTACGTTAATCATCAACGCAATGCGACCAACGATTCATATCTCAACGATTACCTGGATACTCACGGTGATTCAGTGCCCGATTTGAGAATTATGAGACCTTATTTAGCCGATGAACAAACTTTTACATCGACTCTTTCTTTTAGCTCAGCTCTTAATACGCATCGTCTTGTGTTTGGAGCTCAATTCTTTTACGATCATATCGACGAATCGGGCATGTATGTGGTGGTTGATGAATCCAGTTCTTATTACGGCGATTCTTACCGTTCTATGGCCACCAAATCGGCCCGTGAAGTCGGCCTGTTCGCTCAAGATGAATGGGCCATCGGGCGTTGGATGCTGGTGCCGGGCCTGCGTCTGGACCATCATCGTTCAGGTGAGAGCTATAAGGCCGATCGCCAGGTATCGGATCTTTCATTATTTCCCGAAACCTCGTTCGAAGCCACGACTCTCAATCCCCGCCTGGCTATTCGCTATAAATTGAGCGACCGGATTACGCTCAGAGCCAATGTTGGAAAAGGTTTTAGAGCCCCTTACGGTTTTTCTGAAGATTTGCATCTTTGCAGCGGTTCTCCCCGGGTTTGGAAATCTTCGGGTCTGAAACCCGAGACATCGGTCAGTTATAATTTATCGGCAGATTATTATGGCCGAAAAATTCGTTTGAGCGCCAATTTATTCAGGACTGACCTGAAAAACAAAATAGGCTTTAGCGACGCTGATGCACAAGTAGCTGCTCTGGGTTATGATTATCAGTGGAAAAACATAGACGACGCTTTTGTACAGGGCTTGGAGTTGACGGCGGGCTACAGTCCGGTGAGCCAATTGCATTTGAGTATGGATTTCAGCCTGAATCGTGGAGAGTACAAAGAGGAGCGTGAGGATTGGAAAGGAACTGCTTATGAAAAGGAAAGCCGCTATATTTCGCGTTTTCCATCTACTGCCGGTAACTTTATGCTCGAATACACTCCCGCTAACTGGGCTTTAGTGTTGAACAGCAATTATCAGGGCCCCATGTACATTGATTACTACAACACCGATATTGATCCTTTACTGGGTGATCAAAGCAAGATTAAAAAAACCGAGCCTTTTGTTCTGCTCAACGCCAAAGTATCACGCCGTTTTGGTCAGTACAAACTCTATGCCGGAGTTGACAATATTCTTGATTACATACAAGACGAAAGGCATTTGGACGACGCAGCCTATTTGTATGCTCCAATTTGCGGCGTTGTATTTTATGCAGGATTGAGCATAGATATACGTCATTGATTGTACTTTGATAAAATAAGATGTATTTTTGCTTGAGATGTAATTATGTATCAGACTCACAGGACATATATCAAGCCGGATATGTGTATGGCCGACCTGGTCATCGAGAATCCTTCTCTCTTGTTGCTCCTGGAGCGCTTTGGGATGGAAACGGCATTGAACGATACCGATGTTGCTCAGTTGTGTGAGCAATACGAGGTAAATACGCCGGTGTTTTTGTTGCTCTGTAACTTGTACAATGGTTTTTTCCCTCAACGTAAGGATATAAATCCGGAGCAACACCGATTGACCGACATAATTAAATACATCAAAAACAGTCATCGTTTTTATACATTCGAAAAATATCCGCAAATCCGGGATTATATAGCACAGCTTTATGAACGTCAGTGTCCGGAAGATATTCAGCAATTGGAAATTTTCTTCGGGGACTATTTCGAGGAAGTACAAGAGCATTTACGTTACGAAGAAGAGGTGGTATTTCCTTATTGCAGTTATTTATTAGAGGGCAAAGCGAAGGAAGAAATCAATGCTTTCTCTTCGGCGGAATACCGGGATCATCATACCGATATTGAAACAAAACTTGCGGACTTAAAAAATTTAATGCTGAAACATTTGTCGCTTGACGGAGATTTTATTCTGAAGCGCAAAATACTTTATGCATTGATGGAGCTCGAAAACGACCTATACATACATTCTCAGGTAGAGGAATTGGTGCTGCTTCCTTTGTTGGAGCATCTGGAATTCAAAGACAGGAATGGATAAATGTCGTGTCAATATTGCTATCCTGGAACCTTCCACTGTTTTGTATGAAGGCTTGTCGACGATTTTGCTAAAAACTCACCATCATTATTATTTTTTCCGTTTTACGGACCTGGAGGAATTGGCGGTCATGTACAAACTGACTCCGTTTGATATCGTGGTGGCTAATCCTTGTATGCTGCAAAATAAACAGAAAGCCTTTATCCGTTTAAAGAAAAAAATGCCCAAAGTGTATTGGATAGCTTTGGTGTACTCTTTTTACGACGACGAGTTGCTGAGTCTTTTCGATAACAAATTCAGTATAACGGAAGATCCCAAAGTAATGCTGAGTTGTTTTGAAAGGGCTTGTGACAGTTGTAAATGCAATGAAAAACCGGACAAAAAAAAGCTGTTGAGCGAACGTGAAACAGAGGTGCTGATAGCGTTGACCAAAGGCTTGGCAAATAAAGAAATAGCCGAAATGATGAATATTAGTATACACACCGTAATGACGCATCGCAAAAACATCGTCGAAAAAACAGGTTTGCACAGCTTGCCGGCTCTGACTATGTATGCCATATCAAAAAAACTGATTGCTTTTGAACCCGGAGGTGAGCCTTAAATACACAAAACTTTAATTCTTTTGAATCATGATGGTTTTTGAGCAAAAAGCCGTAAATTTGCCCAATTTTAATCTTGAGTATTATGGCATTGCTTAAAGAAGAAATCTCCCGAACATTCAACGAATATTTGCTGATACCCGGACTAACGACCAAAGACTGTGTTCCCGAAAAAATTGATTTGAGAACTCCGTTAGTTCGTTATTCTAAAGGGCAAAGCTCTGAAATACAATTGAATATACCTTTTGTGTCGGCTATCATGCAAGCTGTTTCTGATTCCAATATGGCGATTGCTTTGGCCAAAAACGGAGGTTTATCCTTTATTTTCGGCTCGCAGCCCATCGAAGAACAGGCCGAGATGGTGCGGAAAGTAAAAAAACACAAAGCCGGTTTTGTGGTCAGCGATGCCAACCTAAGGCCTGATCAGCGTTTGCAGGATGTAATCGATTTGAAGGCCAAAACTGGTTTTTCGACGATAGGCATTACCCACGATGGCAGTTCCAACGGAAAATTGCTGGGCATTGTTACCAGCAGGGATTACCGTCCGGGCAAGGACGATCCGTCAAAAATTATTCGCGACTTCATGACTCCTTTTTCCAAACTGGTTACCGGCCGGCACGGTATTAGTCTCGACGAAGCCAACGACATCATCTGGGAAAATAAAATCAATACGCTGCCCATCATCGATAAGAACCAATGCCTGAGGTATTTTGTCTTCCGCAAAGATTACGACAATCACAAAAAGAATCCCAATGAACTTTTGGACAGTCATAAACGTTTACTGGTAGGGGCAGGTGTTAACACCCGGGATTACATGGAACGCATACCCAAATTGGTGGAGGCAGGGGTGGATGTGTTATGCATAGACTCGTCGGACGGCTTTTCGGAATGGCAAAAAGAAACCATTGCCTTTGTACGCAGTAAATACGGCGACAGTGTCAAGATCGGAGCCGGTAACGTGGTAGACCGGGACGGATTCAATTTTTTGGCTCAGGCCGGAGCCGATTTTGTCAAAGTAGGTATAGGAGGAGGCTCCATCTGTATTACCCGTGAACAAAAAGGCATCGGCCGGGGACAGGCTACTGCTTTGATGGATGTGGCTGAAGCCAGGGACGAACTCTACCGAAAGGAAGGTATTTATGTTCCCATTTGTTCCGACGGCGGTATAGTTCAGGATTACCACATGGTTTTGGCTTTGGCCATGGGAGCCGATTTCATTATGATGGGTCGCTATTTCGCCCGTTTCGACGAAAGCCCCACCAAAAAAATGCTTATAGGGGGCAATTACGTAAAGGAATATTGGGGCGAAGGCTCCAATCGTGCCCGCAACTGGCAGCGTTACGATATGGGCGGCAATCCTGCACTCAAATTTGAAGAAGGAGTGGACGGTTACGTGCCTTATGCCGGCAAACTCAAGGATAATTTGGATATTACCCTGGGCAAAGTCAAATCGACCATGTGCAGTTGCGGTGCTTTTTCCATACCTGAACTAAAAAAGGAGGCCAAGATTACGCTGGTCTCATCTACCAGTATCATAGAAGGGGGTGTACACGATGTGATCCTCAAAGACACCAAGGGTAAGCATTAACGCTTGTTTTAGCTTAATTCCGATATCTGCTGTCTACTTAGCTCTTATATTATTTATTTGGGGAAGACGTGAGTTATAAAGTTCCTGTAGGTCATAGGTTTGAGGCTACCGTTAAAAAGAGCCTTGCTTTTCTGTGTTTTTTCACGGCAATTAGTTTTGCAACGGAGGCCCAAGAGCTGGACGTGGCCGTTGATTTGCAGAAAGACGATTCGGGTGTTTACAATCTGAAGATTCCTTTGCCCGAAGGATTGTACCGTATTCGTCTGGTATTGGGTTCCGGCCAATCATCCGGTCGTACGGTTGTGCGCGCAGAATCGCGTCGTTTGTATGCCAGGGAGATCGTTACCGAAAAGGGGCAGTTCAAAGAGCTGTCGTTTACCGTACACAGGCGAAGCCCGGTTATTTCGCCTCAGGAAAAAGTCAGGTTAAAACCCAGAGAAGTCGGCAAGCTTAATTGGGACGAATTTCTCAACCTGGAAATCAGCGGGCAGCAAGCTCAACTAAGCAGCTTATCTATAGAAGCGACAAATGAAGTGCCGGTGGTGTATCTCTGCGGTAATTCCACCGTGGTTGATCAGGACAATGAACCCTGGGCCAGCTGGGGACAAATGATTACGGTTTTTTTTGACGACAGACTGTGTTTTGCCAATTACGCCGAGTCGGGTGAATCGGCCAATAGTTTTATTACTGCCGGCAGATGGAAAAAAATCATGACACAAATCAAGCCCGATGATTATGTATTGGTGGAATTCGGACACAACGACCAAAAACAAAAAGGAGAGGGCAAAGGGGCATATTTTTCGTATTGGAACAGTTTGACTGAGTTTATCGATCAAGCTCGCGAAAAAAAGGCCATACCGATATTGATTACACCCACGCAGCGCCGCAGTTTCGGAGAAGACGGCCGAATAGTCGACACTCACGAGGATTATCCCCAGGCCATGCGCGATCTGGCCCGCGAAAAACAAGTACCCCTGATCGATTTGCACCAAATGACCAGAGTTTTGTACGAAGCACTGGGAACAGAAGGCTCCAAAAAAGCTTTTGTTCATTATCCGGCAGGCAGCTTTCCGGGACAAAATCAGGACCTGGCCGACAATACCCATTTCAATCCCTATGGTGCATACCAGATTGCCAAATGCGTGGTAACCGGAATGAAAGAACTGGGTTTGCCGCTGATTGAATTTTTAAGGGAAGAGATAATTTACGATCCGGCTTTTCCGGACGACCCCGATAGCTTTAACTGGTGGCCGTCTCCTTATGTGGATATTCAGAAACCTGAGGGCAATTGAAGATGAATAAAAAACTGAGCCTTTTGTTGATATGCTTTTGCCTCACGACAGGAGCTTATGCTCAGTTTTACTCCGGGGGCACTGATCCGGCTCGTCTGAAATGGCAACGACTCGAAACCGAAAATTTTTGCCTGATTTATCCCGCCGGCATTGATTCACTTGCTTTAAGATATGCCTGGTTGTTACAAACGGCAGGGCTGCGCACTATGGAGGGATTGCGCGTGGATGCTCCAAAAAAACTTCCGGTTATACTCCATCCCTACACTACTCGAAGCAATGGCTTTGTGGTGTGGGCACCCAAAAGAATGGAATTGTTTTGCCTGCCTTCGGCCGACGGCGAGCCTCAGAACTGGGAAACCAGCCTGGCTCTGCACGAGTCCAGGCATGTAGGCCAAATGCAATGGGCAGGTAAGGGCTTATTCTCTAAGCTGTATTGGTTCATGGGAGAACAGTCCCAGGGATTGGCTGCCGGTTTGTTCGATGTATTTTCTGTGGGTTTGCTCGAAGGCGATGCCGTTATGGCCGAAACATCCTTTTCTGCTGCCGGCAGGGGCCGTCAGGCTGAGTTTCTGATGCCCTACAAGGCCTATTTTATGGATTCGGTGCATTTTTCCCTGGACAAATGGCATTTCGGCTCGCAAAAACATTTTATTCCCAACGAGTACGCGCTGGGCTACCTAAAACTTTCGGCCGGCGCTTTTTTGAATTCTTCTTCTTTTGCTGCCGATACAGTTGTAACCGCTTCTTTTTCCGGTGGAACTGCTTCTTCTGAAATGATTTTCCCTGAAACGGCCTCTTCTACGACAGCTGCGGTATTTAGGGATATTACCCGCAATCCCTTTCATTACAACAAAACCTATAAACAACACTTCGGTGCTAATTTTTATCGCTTGTTTAAACCGGCTGCTGCCTTTTACCGGCAGATGTGGCTGAACGAAGCGGCAGAAAAGGCTCCTTTCGACAGCTTGCATCTGATCGGTCCGGTCACAAATCGATACGTCTCTTACAGCTCTCCTTGTTTTACTCCTCAGGGCCTGTTGGTTCTGAAAGAGAGCCTGTCCGAACCTTTGAGTTTAGTTCGGATAGACGAGAACAACAAAGAGCAACGTCTGCGCACTATGGGAGAACTCAATTCTTCTTTGGAGGCCTGTGGGAACAGGGTTTATTGGACGGAGCAAATCAACAGCCCGCGCTGGACACACGAAAGCTATTCCATTTTGTTGAGTTACGATTTGGAGAAGAAGAAAATTCAGAGGCTCAGTAAAAAGACTCGCTATTATTTTCCTGCGCTGTGTGAAGACGGAGGCCGGGTCGCTGTTGCATCTTATCTGATCGGCGGAGGCTCCGAATTGCATATATTGAATGCTTCAAACGGAGAAATCGAGCAAGTTTTTTCGGTTCCTTTCGGGGCCCAATTGTACGAAATGACTTGGGACAGCTCGGGAAAGCGCATTTTTGCCGTTTTGATCCGTAACAACGGGGCCGGTATTTACGCGCTCGATACTCAGACCGGAAATTGGAAAGAGTTGATGCCTCCGCAACACCGTAAATTGTCCGGTTTAAAATATTCCAAAGAGACACTCAGTTTTAAGAGCGATGCCGGAGGCACCGACAATATTTTTCGTTATCGTCTGCCCACAGGGGAAACGTATCGTTTGACCAATACCCGTTTCGGAGCTTTTGATTATCTCTGGAATAAGAAGGAGGACAGCCTGTATTATATTTCTTACGACACAAAAGGGTACCGGCTTGCGGTACTTGCGGCACGAGAACTGAATATCGAGGAACAAGATTTTAAGGCTGTGTTACCCGGGAGGCGTGTTGATGCGATCTTGCCCGATGGCTCTAACGTAGCCGGATTACCGGAGAACCCAATGGATCTGGCCGACCGTTTTACGGCAGAGAGCGGTTTGGTGGCCGATACCATGGTTTTTCCCCAAGACTTTAATTATCGGATCAGCAGCTATTCCAAGGAGCGAAATTTGTTCCGAATACATTCCTGGGCGCCCTTTTATTACGACTTGGACGAACTGTCCGCACTAAGTTTTGAAAACCTGCACCGGAGCCTGAGTCCCGGGTTGATGTTTATGTCGCAGAATGATCTAAGCACCTCGGTGCTGCAGGCCGGCTATGCCTATCGCCGCGGATTTCATTCAGGCCATCTCAAATACGTCTATTCCGGCTGGTATCCCGTGTTGAGCGTCGAAGCCCATATCAACGATCGCGAGGTTATCAGGCAAGGATTGAGTTACCCGGACGCAGAAGGAAGACGAACCCCGAGCAGAGATACACTCTCTGCTGTGGCTTTAGATACCAAATTTTCCGCCTATGTGCCTTTGAACTTCGACAGATATGGCTGGCACAGGGGTGTTGTGCCTTCGGTGAATTGGCAATTTTTAAATAACCGGTATTTTATCGGTTCCAGGTATCAGAGTCATTATTTCAATGTCGTACAGGCAGGGCTGCAACTTTATAGTGTAAAGTCGATGGCTCCGCGTGATTTGTTTCCCCGTCTGGGAGCCGGTCTGAATTTGCAGTTGGCAGCAACTCCTATTAACCGGGGTTATTTTACCGATCTGTACTATGCCAAATGTTATGCTTATTTGCCCGGCCTATTCAAAAATCAGGGTCTGAAATTGACGGCAGCTTATCAACTGCACCATACCAAAAACATAAGTTTCTATTTGGGTAATGCCGTTAAACTTCGTGGTGTCGACTACATTAATCCGACCCCTAAGATGATGGCTTTTAGTTTGGATTATGCTTTGCCTGTTTTCCCCGATCTTTCGCTGCCCGGTTTTCTTTATTTGAAGCGTATAGAGTTTTATCCTTTTGTGGACCTGTTAAAAACCCTGCCCGAAACTTCGACCGGTACGGAGAGCGAAAGCCTCTATTCATCAGGCCTGGAAACTTTGTTGAATGTACATCTGCTGCGCATCAACGTAGAACTTAACCTCGGCTTACGCTGCTCTTACAATCCCGCCAAAGGTATGGTTTACGAAATGCTGTTCTCTTTGCCTTATTTGAATTAATACTTACGATTGGAGATTTTTCGGGGTTTGGTTTTTCAACCCGGCACAGATCAAAGGAAGGGATTGTGCAGCCTTTCGTATTCTATAGTGGTTTGGGGTCCGTGTCCCGGGTAAACGACCGTGTCGTGAGGCAGCTCCATCAGTTTTTTAAGACTCGAAAACAGTATGTTACCGTTTCCTCCCTGCAGATCGCTGCGTCCTATACTTTCTCTGAATAAGACATCGCCCGAGAAGAGGCATTTTTCGTTTTCACAATAAAAAACCAGACTGCCCGGCGAATGGCCGGGTGAGTGAATGGCCTTGAGAGTGAAATTACCGCAATGTACCAAATCACCGTCTTCGAGCAAAGCGACCGGTTGCCGGCAAATTTCCCGGGCCGTAACGCCAAAGAGTTGAGCATGCAGCGGCAGTTGATTCAAGAGGAATAAATCGTCTTTGTGTGCCTGGCTGCCCACGGCATAGGTCTTTTCGACAAAGGCATTGCCCAGAATATGGTCGAAATGAAGGTGAGTGTTCAATATTGCTCTCAAAATCAACTTGTTGTTTTGGATGAATTCTTGCAGGGTATTTTTTTCCCTGTTCGAATAACAGCCGGGATCGATGATTAAGGCATTGAGATCGTCGTCCCAAAGCAAATAGCTGTTCACCTGTATGGGATTGAAGCAAAACGGTTGAATATGCATAATGGCCGAAAATGAAAGGGGCAAAGGTATCAAATAATTCTCAAAACTTCCTTTTTGGCTTGTTTATCATTCATCGGTTCGAAGGTAAAACCTGTGAGCAGAGCGAAGAAAACCTGAGCACATAAAATCAAGGTGAAGAAAACCGGAACACACAGAAAGCAGGGAAAAGAAACAGAAATAAAAAAGGGATGAAAAAAGGAAATACAAAAAACGGAAACGAAGAAAATGAAAACACGGAGAAAAATAAAAAATAATAATATAAAAATGTTCTTCCTATGTAAATAATGTGTTATATTTGCATTTCGAATACATTAACCATTATTGATATGTCCAGAAAGATTACAAACACAGAATTAAGTTATGCCATAGGGCAAAAGTTGAGGCAAGTACGTATGCGTTCTCAACTCACGCAACAAAACGTGGCCGATGATGTCGGTATTTCAGCTACCGCTTATTCCAAAATGGAAAACGGGAAGACGGATTTTTCCGTCACCAGATTAACCCAATTTGCACAATTGTTCAAAGTGTATCTGCCCGATTTTTTCGACGAGAATATTCAGGTGCCGCGATACATCAATGACTCCGGCACTGTGGAAGATTATAAGAACAAAATGTTGGAAATGAGGGCCCAAAAAGAATTACTCAAGGAAATTCTGGAATATCGCTTACTCAAAAGCTCAGATAAACCACTTTCTTTGTAGCAAAGAATTCTTCTTCGAAGTATTGCGATAGTTCCGTTACCACGACTTTGGAGCCAAAACCCGACAATTCTGCGCTCAGGTCGCCGCCTTTTAAAGCGAGTATTCCGTTAGGCAACGCATTACGCGATGTTCGGGCAAGGTTTTTACGGCAAATCTTGTACAAATCAGGCATCGACATTGCGGCCCGGCTAACCACAAAATCGTAGAGTCCCTTTTCGTTTTCGGCCCGTTCTATTCTGAACTGCACATTGCTTAAACCGCTTTGTTGTGCAATGTCTTCGGCTGCCCGTATTTTTTTGGCTATGCTGTCGAGCAGTACAAATTCCACTTCGGGAAAGAGTATGGCCAGGGGAATACCCGGAAAACCTCCGCCGCAACCCACATCGAGTATGCGGCTGCTTGGTTTGAAGCGAATGAAGCGGGCAATTCCAAGGGAATGCAACACATGCCTTTCGTAGAGCCTGTCCAGGTCTTTGCGCGAGATCAGGTTGATTTTTTGATTCCAGCCGGAATAGAGTTTGTATAAGTTCTCGAATTGGGACAGTTGAACATTGTTCAGTTCAGGGAAATATTTCTTTATCAGCTCCATTTGGCGGCCTTTTGTTCTTGGTTTTTTGTGAAAAAACGGTACTTTTGACTTTTTTATGGTCCGCAGGATACGTTCTGCAGGATGCGTTCTTCAAAATACGGCCTGCAAAAATACGACAATGCAGTCAATAATCAAGAAGATTACTGTTTATGATAGATATCGTCCATTGGGGTAGAATTTCCTATTCGGAAGCCTGGCAAAAGCAAACCGCATTGTTTCAGGCAAGAATTGAAGCTAAGCAGCAGGGCGAAAATCTGTTGCCCGATTTGCTTATCAGTTGTGAACACAATCCGGTCTATACTCTGGGTAAAAACGGTATGATCAACAATCTGCTGCTGGGGAACAACGAGCTGGAACAAAAAGGCGTGGAGTTTTTTAAGACCGACAGGGGAGGCGATATCACTTACCACGGCCCGGGACAAATAGTGATTTACCCTATCCTGGATCTGGAGCATTTCGGTTTAGGACTCAAAGCCTATATTAATTGCCTGGAAGAAGCTGTGATTTCTTTCCTAAAAAACAGAGACATACAGGCCGGTCGCCTGGATGGTGCAACCGGAGTCTGGCTGCAAAACCCGGCTCGTAAAATTTGCGCCATCGGAGTCAGATGCAGTCGTTACATCACTATGCACGGATTGGCCTTGAACATCAATACCGACCTGAATTATTTCCGCTTTATCAATCCCTGCGGTTTTGTAGATAAGGGCGTTACCTCCCTACAAGCGGAACTGGGCGGAGCAGTTCAGGATTTGAATTTGTGCCGGGACGAATTGATGCAGGAGCTGAAGAAACAATTCCTCTGAAACGGGCCGAAAACCACAGCAATTATTTATCCAATTCGTGCAGGGCAAAAGCATAGGCTCCCAAGGCTACGGCCTTGCTCGTGCCCAATTTGCTCATAAGTATTCCCGTTCGTTTTTGAGGATCGTAATCGATCAGTTCCTCGCTTCGGGGAACCTTGATTTTTTGGATGTCGGGATGTAAAAATTCTTCTAATTCCTCCGGTTGATCCAGATTATAGACCTTCATCTCGAGACGGCTTTTGGATTGGCCGTCCAAGGTGTTGATGCTGCCGTTTAATTCCTGCATCAGCGAGGGCATAAAAAATTTCCGGGCTCCACACAGGCCTCCACCCAATACAATCAGTCCGTCGAGCACTGTAGTAACAGCCGCAATGCCTTCGGCGGCCATAGCGCCGAAAATCTCAAAGGTTTTTTGGGCTGCTTGAACATCTCCTTCCTGTTTTCCATCGGCGATGTTGAAAACATCCAAAGGTTCCAGTTCGCGCGTATCGCCCGTTAATTCGCGGTAAACTCTTTTAATGGCCCGTATGGACACTCCGTCTTCGATGATGATATCGCGTTTGGTTTTGTGGCGCAGCAGCAGCACTTCGCCTGCCGATCCGTTGTCTCCCAGGTACAATTCGTTGTTGCTGGTGATGCCGCAACCAAAGCCCGTACCCAAGGTGAATCCTATCAGGTTGCGATAGCGTTTGGTGCTGCCGGCCGCTTCGAGGCGTCGATTGACAAAAGGCAGTGCGCCGGATATGCATTCACCGTAGGTAAACAGGTCGGCGTCGTTGTTTATGAATACAGGCAAGTTGAACCTGTTCTTTAAGAAAGCGCCCAAAGCCACACCTCCCCTGTAGGCCGGAAAATTATTTAAATCCATAATGATGCCCCGGCTGTAGTCGGCCGGTCCGGGAAAAGCAAAACTTATGGCTGCCGGAGCTTGTTTCAATTGCAACCGAACCTGCAAAAAACCCTGTTCTATATTATCGAGACTCTGTTCCAGATTGTCTGCCGACGAGGGCAGACGAACAGGTTCTACTATTTCGCGATAAGCTTGTACGGCCGAAAAAACAAAATTCGTTCCTCCGGCGTCGAGAGTCATAACTATGCGTTTATCTTTTTCGTACATAAGGCATATGGTAGTTAATGCAGGTTCATGAGTGTGCAGCAGGTGGCTGTTTAAGCCCGATTATAATCGAGTGGACACTTAGTCGGGATTTTCCGCCGGATGGATTTTGTAGAGCACGGCAGCATGGGGTCTCAGATCGCAGTGGATGCTGTCGCTGAAAGTCAGGGTCTGATTCTGCCAGAGTTCGGTAGCGCGACAATTCCCTTGCAGTCCAAGTTCGGCTACATTCACCGCCAGATTCTGAGTATTCCGGTCGTCCATATTGAACAAAGCCAGGTACTTTTCGCCCGTAGCCGTGTTTTCGGAGCTTACGGCAATTTTATTGTCTTTTCGATAGAGTTGACACACATTGGAGCTTTCGCGGTGCATCCTGAGCACTTCTTGGTTGGTAAGCAGTGAGAGGGTAAAATCGTCGTTGCTTGGCAGATCGCCTCCAAACATCAAAGGAGAACGGAATATACAGAAGAAGGTCATCAGCAGGTATTGTTCGTCCGGACTGAGGCGGCTCATGCGATCTCCGCCCCGTTCGCCCCGTATGGATATGCGTCCCAGGGGAATCATGTCGCAGTCGGGCCAGGTGCCTTCTTTGATGTAGGGATACCAGCCTTGGGCCACTTCCATCAAGTGAGCGATATGCCACCAGGAATCCCAGACGTCGTCGACCATACGCCACATATTGGCGTGCTTGCTCACGTGCTCCGCGGCCGACAGGGGAGTGGCTCCGGGCGAAGTGCTCAACACTATTTTCCGTCCGCATTGATCTATGGCTTTGCGAATCAATTCAATCTCGGCCTGGTGATAAGGCCTCGAGAGATCGTCTATTTTGATAAAATCCACGCCCCAGGAAGCATAAAGGTTAAAAATGGAATTATAATACTCTTGTGCTCCGGGCTTATCGGCCTGAATGGTATAATTGTCTCTTAGCCAGGCGCATTGTAAGTCCGGGGAGAAAATTTGGTCGGCAGTAATACCTTTGGCGCCCTTGATGGGCAGTTGTTTATTTACTGCTTCCACCGGAATGCCCCTCATGATATGGATGCCGAATTTAAGGCCTTTGCTGTGTACGTAGTCGGCCAGGGGTTTGAATCCTTTGCCGTCGGCTGCCGAGGGAAAACGGTTCAGGGCCGGCAAATACCGCCCGTATTCGTCCATAACGTAGCGGGGATCGGTCTGATTATACCCTCCGGCTTTATCGTTTTCGACGAACCAGCGGATATCCACCACAACGTATTCCCAACCGTATTCTTTGAGTTTTTCGGCCATGTAATCGGCATTGGCTTTCACTTCGTGTTCTTCGACCGTGGGGCCGTAGCAATCCCAACTGTTCCAGCCCATAGGCGGAGTAGGGGCCCAGAGGCGAAAATCCTGTTCCTTGCGGCAATTACAGAAAAAAAGACTTAGTGTTGTCAACAACAAAACTGTTCGGAAGAATTTCATAGTATCTAAATGTTAGTGTTCGTTTACATTTTGGTGTTTCGTTTGAATTTTGGTGTTTCGTTTGAATTTTGGTGTTTCGGTATTCCGGGAGTCCAAACAACCTGAAGCTCAAACGACCACGAGCTCCAGGGACTATAGCCTAAAGGAGTTCGGGTCTAAGCGACAGGAACCCAAAGGAATTGTGAAGCCAAGCGACCTGAAGTCCAAACGACTGCGAAACAAATCCAAAAAACAGGAGCAAATATAAAAATTTGTTCCCGTAACGGAAAGATTCTACCGGACACAAAAGGTGTTTTTGCGATGCTTAACGAATGACCAAACTAAATTCTGGACGATTTTCGTAGCGCTTGGGACAAAAATTCAAACAGCCCCGGCTCGGATCAACTACATTTGCTGTACATTGCTGTTTCGTTCCTGTGTATAATCGTTATCTTGCTGTTGCGTACAGATTTCTTATTGATTTGCTCCGGGCATCGGCCCGTGAAGAATCGTAGTAGCCATGCAAAAAAAACAACTGCAGAGTAATAGCCAAAACTAAAATGGTATGAAAATGATTAATTTATTATTAGCCGGATTGTTATTATTCGGAATAGGCTGCTCAAAAGATGAGCCAGAGAAAGAGGAAGACTCAGCTATAAACGGCAACTGGGTAGTAAAAGCAATAAGTATTTCTGGTGAATTGACAAATATAGGGGCACCTCCTGACAATGCTTCTTATTCAAATATTTCAATAACAATTCCAGATACTACATTAGGCAGTATAAATGGCAATACTTTCATGAACCAAATTTGGGTTAGTTTTGAAATAAAAGAACATAAACATATCAGTTTTAAGGATTATGGCGGATCGCGATGCGCAGAAGATTCTTGGGGAATAGCCTTTGCTGACCACATAAGGTCAACTATTAAAAAATTTGATGTTTCAAATAGCGAATTGCATCTAATTGATTCGTTGGATAATACGGTAATTTTGTTTATAGATGGTTTAAATAAGAATTGATATGAAACATCTATGACAGCTTAAAAAGCCGAAATAAATTAACTTGATGAGCAAAAAAAATCCGATACCGATCCTGATGCTGCTTGCCTTTATTCTGCCGGCAGTGTTTCCGGCGTTTTCTCAAAAGAGGCTGGCCGTGTACTGCGATGGTAAAATCGAGGAGCATCATCTTTTGTCCAAGATCGATAGCATTCGTTTCGTAAGCAGTCCACAGGCCGGTTTTTGGATACATAAGACAGACAGCCTGATTTTTTATGCCGACCGTCAGGTGGACAGTCTGGTGTTTTTTGAATGGTCTGCCTCCGAGTGTCTCAGACGATTTGAAGTTCCCACCATCAATATTCAGGTGGAGGGTAATGCTCCTGTTTTATCCAAGGATAAAGCCGATTACCTGAATTGCACGGTAGAGATAGACGGCAAAGAAATGTACGACGATTACCGGGGCTCTGCCCGTATCAGGGGCCGGGGCAATTCAACCTGGTTTTGGTACGACAAAAAACCTTACCGCATCAAGTTGAATAAAAAATCAAAAATACTGGGGTTGGGTTCCAACAAAGATTGGGTTTTGCTGGCCAATTACCGCGACCCTACCCATCTGATGAATGCTTTCGGATTTGAAATGGCCTCCTGGCTTGGTTTGCCCTTTACCAATCATACCCGTTATGTAGAAGTAACTCTCAATGGCGACTATATAGGTTTGTACCAGTTGACCGAGCAGGTGGAGCAGGCCGGAGACCGGGTAAATATAGACGTCGACGAAGGAGTGCTGCTTTCGCTCGACAAAGACGACGGGCCGGAACTGGCACCCGATGCCGTAGATAATTTTTGGTCTGCTTATTATCGTCTGCCCATCTGTGTGAAACATCCCAAAAATCCGGACGAAGAAACAAAAGCCCGGATTAAATCCGATTTTCAGGAATTGGAACTCTTGATCAAACAGTGCAAATACAGAGATTTGTCCCGGAGGTTTGATATACCCTCGTTGATTGATTATCTGATTGTTCAGGAAATGGTCTACAACGTCGAAATGGAGGCGCCGCGCAGTGTCTATATGTATAAGGATACCGATGAGGTGTACCGGATGGGGCCGGTCTGGGATTTCGATGCCGGTTTCGATTTCGACTGGAGTACCATGACCACAGGGCATAACTATTTTATGGCGCAGGAATTGGTACTGGGAACAGATCCTTTCAGGCATACCCGGGCCCGTAATCTGTCGCCTTTTTTCACGCAAATGTTCGACAACACCTTGTTTGTTCAACAATTCAAAGAGCGATGGGCCGAAACCCAACCCGAATGTCTCGACTATTGCCTGAGGATGATGGACGATTATGCCGCTCATACAGCCGCAGCCATGGCCAGGGATTTTGAACGTTGGCCCATCGATAAGAATTATGCCGAAGAAATTGTAAAGATGAAAAATTGGTTGACAGATCGCCTCGATGTGTTGACCGAAGTGATAGAAAAGTATCCTCCCGGAAATATACCGGAAGATACTCCCGAAAGCCTGTTCCGGGAAATCACAGACTTGTTGGCAGATATTGCCGCCTGGTTAAGTGAAACGGATTTTGAGGGTAAAGCAACCCTGGAGTCTGCTTATCAACAAGTCTTGGAACTCCAACTCTCGGAAAACAACAGTATAGAAGAATTGCAGACAAGCCTGGATTTTCTCAATGAAGCTTTGACCAACTACCTGGCGGGCAACATTGAAGAGAACCTGGCCCTGACGGCAACGCTCACCACCTCGCACTGCTCGAGTTGGGAAAGCCTCGAAGCGGTACGCGATGGTCTGGTTCCGGAAAACTCCAGCGACAGGACCTATCCCAGATACGGAAACTGGGACGGCCGTCAGGGCGTGTTGCATTGGGTGCAGTACGAATGGGAACAAGCCTGTACGGTATCGGAAATCGGAGTCTACTGGTGGACCGATTTCGGCGGTTTGCTGCAGCCCGAGACGGCTTATGTGGAATATTGGTCTGCCGGTAATTGGATCAAACTTGGAGATATCGGCAGGGAATTCGATCAATTCAATGTATTGGATAATCTGAACGTACAAACCACCAAAGTCCGTTTAAGTATGTCGAGCAAAATTGCCACGGGGATATCGGAGTTTTATGTCAGGGGTTTCCGCTCCAAAGACTAAAGATTGGACTATTGTACGACTTAATTGGATTTTTCTTTTATTTTTAATTTGGCATTGTTCCTACTTTTGCTGCTGATCATTCATTTTTTTTAAACTACTCCTAAACGCCTATGAAAACAAAATTACTCATGCTTACGCTTTTCTGCCTAAGTATTGGACTTCAACAAGTCCAAGCCCAGGCCACGCAAGATGTAACCGAAACTTACATCGTGAACCCAAGCTTCGAAGAAGGTGACGGAGAAGCCGAGCCCACCTACTGGCGATTTGACTCCGCCGGGGTGTTCAAAGGCTGGTACGTCAGCCATCCGGCCATCACCTACAACAACGACGAAGCCGACAACACCAAAACCGGAACCTATATCCTGGGTATTTGGGGTAATTCGGCCGATTACGAAGTATCGCAAATCATAAAANNTAAAAGATCTTCCGGCCGGAACCTATGTGTTGAGTTGTGACATGACAGTGCCTGTCAATGCTATGACTACTCAGCGTCTGTTTGTCGGAAATGGAACCATCGGTTACAAGGCCCAGTATTTTGGCTCTCTTTCGCTCGATACAGTGCCGGGCGAAGAATATTCCTATGCCGGCCACGCGCCGGAAGGTAGCGGAGCCGGCCCATTGAAGCCCTTGTCTATAATGCTGACGCTGGATCAAGCCGATTCTTTGGTGATCGGTGTTAGAACCAACGGTAGCAGAACGGCTATTTGCGACACCGCCAGATTCAAAAAATTGGGTGTTGCCGGCTGGTTCAAGATCGATAATTTCCAATTGCACTTAATCCCCGATCTGGACGCCTATTACGACGAACTAATCAGTGCAGAAGTTGCCTGGTTGGATTCTTTCAATCTGGATTTATTGCCTCAGGGTTATACTCCTATTATCGACAGTGTAAAGAGTCAGGCACAGACCTTGATCGAAGGAACTCTTCCCGCCGAAGAGGCCATAGCTTTTATTGACCAGGTAAAATCGTTGGTAGAAGAACTCGGCCTGGCTGCTCTTGCGTTTGCAGAATTAGACGCATACTTCCTCCAAGCTCAGGATTTGCTAGAGAATACCGACTTCGACGGCAAGGCTGAACTGGAATTCGGTGTGAGCGAAGCTGCCAGTCTGATAGCTGCAGAAACCTGCGTGTTGGCCGATTTTGAGGCTGCCATTGCGGTTATTTGGCAAGCCATTAAAGCTTATACTGCCGGAAATATTGAGGAAAACCTCGCTGCGATTGCTACTTTGACCACCTCGCATTGCTCTACTTGGGAAACTTTGGAAGCTGTTCGCGACGGTTTGGTGCCCGACAGCTCTCACTTTTATACTTATCCCAAATACGGTAACTGGGACGGTAGCGCTCGTAAATTACACTGGGTGCAGTATGAATGGGAAAAATCCTATAGAGTTACTCAAATAGGTGTTTTCTGGTGGACCGATTTCGGAGGATTGTTGCAACCTGATGTAGCTTATGTGGAATATTGGTTTGCCAACGACTGGGTTAAGTTGGACGACATCGGAACCGACTTGCATAAGTTCAATTACCTGAGCGATCTGGATGTAACCACCGATAAAGTAAGAATATGTATGTCCAGTGCTGTGTCGACCGGTATATCCGAATTCTCTGTATTGGGTCTGGAAATTGTGGATATGAACGAGGATTATTATAAGTATATGATCCAAAGCAAACTCTATGCTTACCAGAAAATCAATACCGATTCCATTCCCTTAGGACATGTCGATCAGGTTATTGATTTTATCACTCAGGCCGAAGAATTGCTTGCGGGTACTGAATCGGCAGATTCACTGGCCGTCTTCGATGCCGCCATGACCGAATTCCTCGCTGTGATATACGAAGCTCAGGCCGCCTATGCTATATTGGCCGAACTAATGGGCGTATCGCTTGATTTGATCACCAATACCGACTTCGAAGGTAAAGACGCTTTGGTCGAGGCCGACGAAGAAGCCTACATTATATTCGAAGGTGCTGAAAGTACTCTTGAAGACTTCCTGGCGGCTGTCGAGTTGCTGGGTGCAGCCATCGAAGCTTATACCGCCGGCAATATTGAGGTTAATCTTGCTCTGGAAGCAACCGTCAGTACTTCGCATTGCTCTGCCTGGGAAAGCCTGGCTGCGGTTAACGATGACATTGTTCCGACGAACTCTTATGACAGGCCTCGTTACGGTAACTGGGACGGTAGGAATAGTGTAACCCATTGGGTACAGTATGACTGGCCTGCCGCTCAAAGAGTGACTAAGTTCTCTGTTTACTGGGGAACCGACGATGGCGGACTGTTGATACCTCATACGGCCTATGTGGAATACTGGAACGAAACCATGCCCGAGGACGAATGGACAATGGCCGGTGATATCGGCATCGAAAGAGATATGTTCAACGATTTGGCTGTTGATACTATTGAGGCTGCCAAGGTTCGTATTAGCATGATCAGCGATGTGGCAACCTCTATTGTCGAATTCCAGGTTTGGGGCTTTGCAGTCGAATATGTTGACGGTATCGCTGCTCCGGTAGTGGACAAAGACCTGAAAGTCTTTGTTCAGGACGGTCGCCTGGTGGTATTGGGCGTTTCGGAGTACCAGGTATATTCTATTCTGGGACATCAGATTAATCCTGCCGAACAGCTCAAACAAGGCATCTATATTGTAAAAGCCGGCAACAAGGCCGCTAAGGTTCTTGTTCGTTGAGCATAATTCCATGATTTGTTCCTCTTTTTTCTAAGAGGAAGACACTACACCGGAAGGATGCCTTGCAAGTTGAGGCATCCTTCCTTTCTAAAACAATAGGCTTGAACCATAGTTTTATCCCTAAATGAACGTCGAGCGAGCTAAAATATCCGCGGCCCGAAAGATGGCATCCCTTGCCGGATTTCTTTTGTTTGCGTCTCTGGCGTTCTGGCTTTTGGGCTTTTACAAGGCTGAGTTGTTGTACAGAGGGCAAGAATTGAATTTATTCTTGTTCGATGGTTCTTTTTTTCTGAATCATTTAACTGTTCCCGGCGGTTTGCTCGAATACGCCGGTGGTTTTTTGAGCCAGTTTTTTTATTATCCTTTGTGTGGAGCTTTACTAATGCTGGCGGTGTTATTGCTGGTTCAACGGACTGTGTATCGCGTATTGAGTTTGCCCCGCGATTGTTTTTTGCTTTCCTTTTTACCCTCCTGTTTCTTATTACTCTACGTTACTCAGCTCGATTACAATATATACGTGCTGAAGAGCGGAGATGTTTTTTATTCCCAAATGCTGGGCTTTTTGTTCGCTTTGCTGCCTTTGGCGGTTCGTAAGCTCATTGCCAAAAAGCCCAATGTATTGCATTACGGCCTGATGTTGCTCTATCTTGTTGTAGGCTACCCTTTGGCCGGTTTCTATGCCTTACTGGGAATTTTATATCTTTTGATTTACCATGTAAGCCATTTAAACCTTAAGGGTTCTAAAAGTAAAACGGCGCCGGTTTTTATTATCACAGGTTTAGTGCTCTTGCTGTCGGTTCCGCAGATTTATTCTTTCTTCTATACCAATATTAATCCGGTTTATTTGTACGCTTACGGTTTGCCGGTAAATGATTTTTACGGATCCGGCAGTATGTATCTGCCCTTACTGTCGGCCTGGTTGAGTTTTGGCCTGTTCCTTGTCTTCTTGTCAAAACCTTTGAAAGAACTAAAAACCCTTGCTTTTTCGGGTGTTTTTGCCCTGTTGCTGCTTTCAATGGGTGTTGTGTGGGTTTTTACGAATAAAGACAAAAACTTGGAAGCTAAGCTGGCCATAGAAAACGCCATTTCGCGAGACGACTGGAACAAAGTACTCTCTTTGAGCACAGCCGCCCATCAGAACCCCGACCGAATCATGATTATGTATCGCAATCTGGCCCTGTGGAAGAAAAAATCCCTCTGTCAGACAATGTTTCTGTATCCTCAGGGAGATGCAGCTTTGCAGACCGGCAACAAGTTTGTCAATCAAACCCGTATAGCTGCTCAAACTGTGACGCTTTATTACGGCATGGTCAATTATTGCTATCGCTGGAATATGGAAAATGCCGTTAGTTTCGGCTTTAGTATTCATAATCTAAAATATATGCTGAGAGCTTCCATCCTGAACAGGGAAGAGGCCTTGGCAGGGAAATACGCTCATATCTTGTCCAAAACCCTGTTTTACAAGCAATGGGCCCAAGATGAATTGTATTATTTGGAGAATCCCCGCAAAATGAGGGAGCATCCCGTTTACGCCGATATTTTGGCTCTGAGGGGCTTCAGTAATTCCTTTGCGGCCGATATTGAAGTGATGGAATCGGCCATACACGATCATTTTATGTCGCTGAAGCCCAACTCTCTTCCCCTGATGGAGTTGAAAATGTCGAGTATTATGACCACCCGGGCCGTACATTTGTTTTGGGATGCTTTTTTCAAATACCTCGATAAAAACTGGACCTTACCCTTGCATGTGCAGGAGACGGCTCTGATGGTTGGTCATGTGGAGGAAAGGGATATGCCCAAAGTGCTTCCACATTTTGAACCTGCCGTTGTAAAACGTTACCGGGAATTTACCCAGGCTATGGTGAGGTTCGAGCAGCTATCACAAGCCGATCAGGCCCGTTTGTTAAAACAAGCCTACGGCAATACCGCGTGGTATTATTTTTATTATACTCCACGTTTCAGAACGAATTGATATATCTGACATTAAATTAAAAATGCTATGAAAATTAAAATTAAAACACTGAGCTTGTTAATAGTGGCCTTTGCGTTGCATGGACAGCACCTTAGAGCCGAAGGAAGTGAATGGACCAACCTGGCCTTGTCGGCCACAGTTAGTACTTCGCATTGTTCCCCCTGGGAAAAGCTGGAAGCAGTAAACGATGGAAACGTTGCTTCTGTATCGAAAAACGACAGAACTTATCCTATCTACGGCAACTGGAACGGAGAAGGATATTACGGAGCCACCAATTGGGTACAATACGAATGGCCTTATGCTCATCAAATAAAAGAAATCTCGGTGTTTTGGTTTATCGATAACGGAGGTTTGAGCCAACCAACCGAAACCTTGGTGGAATATTGCTTTGGTACCGGTGAGTGGGTCAGCCTGGGCAGCATAGGAAATAATTTGGATGTGTTCAACACCTTGACGGTGGACGTTTTAGCTACCAAAGTAAGGCTAAGCATGAAAAGTAATACCTCCACCGGTATTTCGGAATTCAAGGTGATGGGTATCGAAACCACCTCTTGCGACACCGTAGAAATTACTCCCTATGTTCAACTGAACGATCAGGAAATCAAGGCCGGGAATGCGGCTAATCTGATTTACGGCGACAGTGTGCGTTTTATTATTGTCCCCGAAGGATACACCGGAGCAGCCTATTATTCCTGGCGAGGTCCGAATAATTTGTCTTCGACGGACAGCATCTTGGTTTTGACCGATTTGCAGGCCGGCATGGAAGGGGGCTACGAAGTAGCTTTTACCAGCGAATGCGGTAGTATTTCGTATGCTTATTTTTATCTGACACTGTCTGCTGCCATCGATGGCTCGGCCTACGAATGGCCCGAATATTCACCTACCGTTGCCTACGATGCCAGTGTGGAATTCCCTGATCTGCAAATGCCCACTCAGGATTTACCCGATGTCAGAAATGTGGCTTGGACCATCTCCGACCGTTGGTGGACCTTTAAGGCCGGTCCCAATGCCCGTTCTGTGGTGACGGCTGCCGCAGTAGAACCCATGCTCGAAAGGTTTAACGAGGATTTCGCTTATATCCGCGATGTAATGGGATGGCCTCCCGATAAACGAGCCAAAAACGGATATCGAAGTGCCATTTATCTCTACGGTTCCGGTTTGAGTACCGACAACGCCGATAGTACCGCTCTCGGCGGCTGGCAGGGTTCTGTTCGTTACAACGGAAGCAATTGGGCTATGGTCTTGGCCTCCTATTATCCGGTATATTGCTTCGATCCGGCTTGTCCTTACGGCGACAAGGGTTTTCAAACAGGCGCCATGATACACGAGGGCATTCACTGCATTCTGGCCGACCTGCCGGGTTGCCGCAATGCAGCTTGGTTCCATGAAGGAGGCAATACCTGGTTACAACAAGAAATGGAAGTGCTGCGGGCGACCAATCCCGATTACGGTACCATGGGCTTTTTGAACGCCGGGGCCGTTATAGCTCCTTTTATGCCCATAGAATGTTATAGCGGCTGGTTACAGGACGAAAGTTTCGGTGGCCCCTCGGCCGAGGGTGTGAATATGTACGAAGGAAGTCAACAGATTTGTACCTGGAAAAACCTTTTGGGGGGCACGCAATACGGAAATACTTTCCCCGTATTCTTAGGCATGACTTTGGGATACAGGAGTATACCCTGGATATGGCGCTATTGCGAATCGCGGGTACTCGAAGGACTGGCCGAAGGTATAGGCGAAGCACAACTTCGTCGCTTAATTATGGAATACCGTGCCAAGCAGGCTCTCTTAGACATGGGTCTCTGGACCCCGGCTTTCCGGAATCTTCTAAACGCCAATTTTGGCGGCGTCATCAAATCGGAATGGTCGCCCTATTGGATTAATTCTCCTGTCTGGATAGCTACGCCCTATGTAAAAACCACCAACGACGGCAATGGTTTGTTAACCCCCGAATACCGTACCACACCGGGATGGTCGGGAGCCAACCAGATTCCATTGGTCGTTAAGTCCGACTCTATAGTAGTCAATTTCCAGCCCATCGGCGAAAACATGACCTGTCAACTGTGTTACCGTACCAAAAAGGGAGAAACCGTTTACAGTAAGCCTGTTTACGCCGGGGATTGCATCCTGCGTATTCCGGCCGATAAAAAGCCGGCCAACGACGTTGTGATTGCCGTAATTTGCAATACCAATTACATTTACGAGGGAGAAAAGACTCGTAAGGCTCATTACGATTATCGTCTGCAACTGGGGCATGGTATCTACGGAACGGCCAACATCAATCGTAAATGGTACGACTGGACCCTGACCATGAATGCCATTGAGAATCCTTTTGTTGAAGAGTTGCAATGGAGTGTTTATCCCACTGTAATCAAGAGAGGAACAAACATCAGCATAAACTGCGATGATGAGGTATTTAATTCTCCGGCTCAACTCGAAATCACGAGCCTGGGAGGACAGAAATTGTATCAAAGCCGTCTGCTTGAAAAGAATTCTTCCATAAGCTTACCTGCCGAAGTTTCACCCGGAATTTATATGCTGGTCATTCAGCATTCGGGAGGAAGGACGGTACAGAAGATCGTGGTAGAATAGAAAAACAGACTATGCATACACTCTTGTATTTGTCGCTTTGGGGACAATAATGTTTGATAAATGGATTTTTTTATCATTTCAAGCAGTGAATGAACTATATTTTTGTGTGAGTTACTCTAAATGTAATAATCAATGAAAACACAACTGTTATGCTTATGCGCAGAAGAACAATTTTACTAGGCCTTTTTATTTATTTCGGCCTCAGTATGGCTACGGCTCAATCAGGTTCTGAAATTGTCAGTGGCAAGGTGCGCGATGAGCTGGGACCTTTGGTAATGGTGAACGTCATTGAGCTCGACGAGGCTAACCGTGTAGTATCGCACGACGTAACGGATATCAACGGGAATTTTTCCATTCGTATCAAAAGCCCCCGAAACAAGCTCAGGTTTTCTTACGTGGGTTACGAAACGCTGACGGTACCCATAGATCGTAAGGTTTTTGACATAGTAATGGCCGATGCCATGGTGCTTCAGGCTGCCGAAATAACAGGCAGAAAGGCCATTACACAGACGGGAGGTCTCAGTATTCCCGAGAGGGAATTGTCTATGGCTTTGCAGAGCATAGACATGTCGGAATTCGAGGGACTGAGTTTTACCTCTATCGATGAGGCCTTGCAGGGACGCATAGCGGGTCTGGATATTGTGGTCAATTCCGGTAATCTGGGCAGCGGTTCTTCCATGCGCCTGAGGGGGGTGTCTTCCATCAACGCCAATTCGGAACCTTTAATTGTGGTGGACGACAATGTGCAGGCCGTCGACCAAACCGATTTTGATGTGGCTACGGCCAACGAGGAACGTTTTGCTCAATTGCTGAACATCAACGTGGAAGACATCGAGAGTGTAACAGTTTTGAAAGATGCTGCCGCTACCGCCATTTGGGGTTCTCAGGGAGCCAACGGGGTTATTTTGATTAAGACTCGCAGGGGCGCCAAAGGCCCGGCCCGGCTTACCTATTCCTACAAGTTTTCGGGAACGCATCAACCCAAAGGGCTCAATATGCT
Source organism: Bacteroidales bacterium UBA1402 (assembly GCA_002305085.1). Lineage (GTDB taxonomy): Bacteria > Bacteroidota > Bacteroidia > Bacteroidales > UBA1402 > UBA1402. The sequence goes on from DBQE01000008.1 coordinate 87,941, forward strand.
GACGGGAGATCAGTACACCATGATGCTCAAAGAAGCCTATTTCAACCCGACTTTGAGCGATGCGGCCGCCAATATTATTGAGCTGAATTACGATCCCACTTTTTCCGAATATCAGCAGTACAACAACAATACCGATTGGCGGGAGCAGGTCATAAAATTCGGGCAAAAGCACAGTCACTATCTTTCCTTGTCGGGCGGAGGCGATAAAGCTAATTTCCGTGTTTCGGGGGGGTACGATGGTGAAACCGGTACGATCATTGCCCAAAAGCTGGATCGTTTTTCGACCCGGGTGGCGCTCGATTATTTTGTATCGGAGCGCATCAAGATTATGTCCAACTTTGCCCTCACTTACACCAATAATCAGAGGAACAGCGATGCTTTGCTCAATCTGGCTTACCGGAAAATGCCCAACCTGACTGTTTTTGAACAGGATATAATGGGCAACGACACTCATGAATATTATCAGGTACTCCAAAGCTGTTCCAACGAACTCAGCGACCAGCGCAACCTGGTCAATCCTGTAGCCAGTGCTTATCTGGCCAAAAACCTCGACAGAAATTACAGCATAGTCCCCGAAATCATATTGAATTACAATCTGCTGGGACTAAATCCGGACGAAAACCAGCTTAGGTACGAAGGACGAATATTGCTGAATATTTCCAATGCCTACAACGACTCTTTTTACCCCAGAGAACTTACCACTACCATTTGGAGCAGTTCGGCCGTAAACCGGGCCATAGCCTCGAGTAACAAAAGTCTTACGCTCACTCACCGGCACAGCTTTATGTTTACTCCGGTGTTTAGTAATACCGATCATTCCGTGATGTCTTTGTTGAGGGCCGAAGTTACCGACGGAAATTCCGGCTCGCAGAGCACCACCACCTACGGCCTGCCTTCGGCCGGCATAGAATCGGCCTCTGCCGAAGGTATGTTGAGCGGTATTTCTTCGGGTGCCGGCCAGTGGCGGAGTATTTATTACACTTTTTCGGCGCATTATTCTTACAAGTCGAAATACATGGCCGACTTTTCGTTGCGTCGCGACGGTACGACCAAGTTCGGTCCGAGTAAACGCTGGGGCTATTTCCCTGCTTTCTCGCTGCGGTGGAATATCAGCGATGAACCTTGGATGCGGAGTCTCGAATGGCTGTCGATGCTTTCGCTTCGTCCCGGCTGGGGGGTAGTGGGCAATCAGCCCGGTGCCGAGTACCTGTATGTAAGCCGCTACACCACGGCAGATACCTACATCGATATGCCGGCCATCATTCCAAGTAACATTCGTTTGGCCAACTTGCAATGGGAAACCAAAACCACCTGGAACTTAGGTTTGGACTTCGGATTTTGGAACAACAAACTGACCGGAGACGTCAATATTTACGATCAATATACCAGCGATTTGCTTATGTCGTCGGTGGCCATACCTACCAGTTCGGGTTACGCCGCTTTGTCGTGGCAAAATGTGGGCAGTATGCGCAACAACGGCTGGGAGCTTAATTTCCAGGGCAACCAGCTTGTTGAACTGGGTAAACTCAAATTGGGTTTCAACCTGAGTTTCGCCAACAACAAAAACATTATTACGGAAATGGACGAGAGGGTGCTCGAGAGCCTGAACAGCGATTTCAGCCGCAGCAACGGCACCTATTTGACCCGTATTCAGGTGAAAAATGCCTTCGGTTCCATTTATGGATTCAGGTATAAGGGTGTTTACCAATACAGCGAATACAGTGAAGTCGAAATTCCGGGCATAAGCGGACCCAATGCTCCGGTAGTTCGCAACGACGAAGGACGAGTGATTATGGAAGATGGTGAACCCAAACCTATGTATTTCTCTTATGGAACCACGGCAGCTTACGAATTTCAGGGAGGAGATGCCATTTACGAAGACATCAACCACGATGGCAACATCAACGAACTGGATATCGTATACCTGGGAAGCTCCTTGCCTTTGCTGAATGGAGGTTTCGGTTTTCGCTTGAATTACGGCCGCTTATCTGTTAACACACAGTTCAACTTCCGTTACGGCAACAAGATTGTAAACAGAGCCCGGATGAATGCCGAAAAAATGTACGACAACACTAACCAAAGCGCCTCGGTCAACTGGCGTTGGCGCATGGACGGAGACATCACTACCATTCCCAGGGCTTTGTACCAGAGTGGTTACAACTGGCTGGGCAGTGATCGTTTTGTTGAGGACGGCTCTTTCTTGCGCTGTAACTACGTGCAATTGTCGTATCAAATACCGGCACAACAACTCAAACCCCTGGGTATTAACCAGCTGAGTTTTTATGTAAGCATGAATAATCTTTTCATTCTGACCAAGTACTCCGGTGTGGATCCCGAATTGGGTTATGGAGGATACAGCATTACCTTTGACGATTCACAAACGCCTAGGGCTAAGTCTTTTACGGCCGGTATAACACTCTCTTTCTAAGTACTGCTATGAAAACTAAGAATATCATCCGAAATTTCAGCCTGGGCCTCTTACTCTTTACCTTGAGTTCCTGTGGAGACTGGCTCGAAATAACGCCCCTGAACGACATTGTTCTGGAAAATTTCTGGACAGACAAAACCGACGTGGAAAACGTGGTTGCATCGTGCTATACCGCCCTGTTGGGTAGTGATGTCGTAAGCCGTATGTTGATTTGGGGAGAACTCAGATCGGACAATATGGTACAGGGACAAGGTATACCCGATGCCGAAAACGAGATACTCAGGGCCAATATATTGCCAACCAATCCTTATACCGGTTGGACCTGTTTTTACAATGTGATCAACCGTTGCAACACCGTGTTGTATTATGCGCCGATGGTAGCCCAAAAGGATCCCAATTTCAATGAGTCCAGCCTCAAAGCCATAGAAGCGGAGGCTAAAGCCCTTCGCGCCCTCTGTTATTTCTATCTGATGCGTACTTTCCGTGATGTGCCCTATGCCTCAGAGCCTTCTGTGGACGACAATCAGCGCTACGACATGGCTCCGACTCCTTTCGATGAGTTGTTGCAGATTTTGATTCAGGATCTGGAAGGGTGTAAAGATTATGCCATTAAGGCCTACGGTAACAAAGCCTACAATACCGGCCGCATTACCCGTGATGCCATTCATGCTTTGCTGGCCGATTTGTATTTATGGGACCAGGATTACGACAATTGCATCAGGTATTGCGATTTGGTCATACAATCCAAACGGGAGCAATACAATGAACTCAACAAGGATAAAGAAGAATTGGCCAGCAACGAATACCCTCTGATCGAAGCGGAAACTCCCGGTTCCAGTGTTACGGGTAACTCTTATAATCAAGTGTTTGGAACCGGAAATTCCACCGAAAGTATTTTTGAACTCTATTTCCTGGAATCTCCCGGTCGTTTGACCAATACTACAGTGTCAAGATATTATGGTAGTGTTAATGCGCAGAGAGGTTATTTGGGAGCTCCCGATTTTATAGGCAGAGACCGTAACGGCGGCAGTAATGTTTTTTTGTACGGAAACGAGGTTTTTGCCAAAAAAGACGTGCGTTCCCGCGAATACATCGGCCGCTCATCCGGTGGGGTGTTTCCCATTACCAAATACGCCTACCGAAGCGTGTCCAACGAAAACGGAGTGTATCGGTCTACCGATTTTGCCAATTGGATTATTTATCGCCTCAGCGACGTGATGCTGATGAAAGCCGAGGCTCTTACAAATATGATTTCCGAAACGGCCGAGGAAGACACGGCATCGAGCGAAGCTGCCCAGGCTAAGATTTTGTTGAGCCAATCGTTCGAACTGGTTCGCGCCGTTTACAACCGCTCCAATCCCGAGGCGGGCAGAGACAGCCTGAATTTCACCAACTACAGCAGCAAGGACAATATGAATGCCCTGATCCTGGCCGAACGTCAGCGTGAACTGATGTTCGAAGGAAAGCGTTGGTTCGATTTGGTCCGCATGGCCCGCAGGGAAGGTAACAATACTAAGCTGGTCGATATGGTGATTTCAAAATACACCGAGAATCAAAGCACCATCCGTACCAAAATGATGTCGGTAGATGCTTTGTATTTCCCTTACAACGAAGAAGAATTGAAAGTCAATTCTTATTTGAAGCAAAATCCGGTTTATATTACCGAAACATCCTCAATCACCCGATAAATTCTATACAAATGAAGATACCGATATTCAGTTCACTCCGTTTTGTTTATGGCCTAATTGCCTTGCTGTTGCTGGCTTCCTGCAATTATGAACCCGACAAGGAGAACTTTTATACTTTTACAGGAGAGATGGTGGCCGATTACCTCGAAAACCGTCCTGAGCGATTCAGCGAATTTATCAAAATACTCGAAAGAGCCGACAAGATGGATTTGCTGGACACTTACGGTTCCTTTACCTGTTTTGCTCCGACCAACCGGGCCGTTGAAGAATACCTGGCGCTCTACAACCTGAGTTCCGTAGAAGAACTCTCCGATAAACAATGCGATACCATTGCCAATTCTCACCTGATAAACAGGGCTTATTTTACTACCGATATGACCGACGGGGTGATTTCGACTCCTAACCAGTTCGATCGCTATTTATCCATATCTTTTGTAGTGGCCGACTCCCTCAGCGGTACGATGGCTTATTTTATCAACAAACAATCGCAGATAGTTCTCAGGGACGACTCCGTCGAAAATGGGGTGGTGCACACCATCGACAAAGTCATCAGGCCTTCCAATTCTCTTTTACCTGAATTGATGAGAGAAGATACCACTATCAGGCTCTTTTACGAGGCCATGGTTCTGACTACTTTTGACGACTCTCTTCTTTTGTATATGGATTACGACTACGTGCAGCCGAAATTGGTTCTGCATTACACTTCGCACGTCAACCGTGAAACGGCCATTGCTCCCAAATACCGGAAATACGGTTATACGGGTTTTGTGGAACCGGATGAGGTGTATCGTCAAAAAGGGATCAACAACATGAACGATCTCATAGCTTATGCAAAAAAGGTATACGACGAAGTCTATCCGCAGGACGCCAACTTATACGACGATGATTTTACTCACCCTAAAAATCCTCTGAACCGCTTTGTAGCTTATCACTTTATGCCCCGAACGGGATACTACAATAAATTGACTACTACTTTGTGCCTTATAACTTCCATTATCGACCCCATAGAGTTTTACGAAACGATGTGCCCGAACACCATGTTCAAGATTAGTGGCACAACGGGACTTTATATGAACAGACGTGTCGACAATAAATTCAATATCAGAGGGGCATTGATCCAGCCCCCCGGATTGAGCAGCACCGACCAGAATGCTATCAACGGCACCTATCATTACATCGACGACATTTTGGCCTATTCAAAAGAAGTCGAGGAAATTGTGTTCAATACGCGTTTTCGTTTCGATACCGGAGCTTTGTTTCCGGAATTTATGACCAACAATGTTCGCCATAACCAGGATCGTCAGAATTATTATTTTCCCAATGGTTATACCGAAAAGGCCGAGTTGACCAGCGAGACCAAATTTATATACCGTTATCAGCACGAGAATTACGACTGCCACCAGGGGGATGAAATCAATTTCCTTGGCCAATACGACATCACTATTACTTTGCCTCCGGTGCCCGAAGGAACCTACGAAATCAGGTTGGGTTATACCGCTTTGCCCACCAGGGGTATTTCGCAAATGTATGTGGATGGCGAACCTACGGGTATTCCCGTGGATTTACGCATAGGAGCCACCGATCCCAAAATCGGCTGGATTGCCGACGAAAGAACCGATGATAACGGTGTGCAAAACGATAAGGATATGCGCAACCACAAAGCTATGAAGGCTCCCGACAGTATGCGGCGTCTGAACGGCAATGTTTATGTGGTTTTCAGAACGGAGAGCTGGCTGTTCCGCCGCATTCTGGTGACCAAATACCTTACTCAGGAACCGCATACTTTGCGTTTCCGTAATGTAATCGACGACCTGGACGCAGAATTTATGTTCGATTATATTGAAATTGTCCCCAAAAGTGTTTACGACAGCGAAGAGGGAGAAGACCGTCATTAAACTGTTGTCGCTTTCTTTAAGTGCCAACTATAGAAAGAATAAATATGAAGAGATCAATATTTAACATCAGATACGGATTAATACTCTTACCGATCCTGCCTTTGGTATGGGCTTGCTCCAACGATTGGGATAAGCACTACGGTGCCGATCCCGAAGTGGTTCCGGCTCAAAGTTTATGGGAAAGCATAGAGGCAAGGCCCGATGTATTATCCGATTTCGCTGATTTGCTCCGTCTGTGCGGATACGACAAAGTATTGGATGCCGACCAGGTATATACGGTTTGGGCACCTGCCAACGGCCATTTCAATGTGGACAGCCTGCGTACTCTGATCAATCAGGGAAAAAAGGAGCAGGTGGTGACGGAATTTGTGAAAAACCACATCGCCCGCTACAGCCACCCGGTATCGAGCCTGACTGACAAACATGTGTTATTGCTCAGCAAAAAAACGGAACGTTTACGTTCGAACGAAGCCAAGACTTCTTATTTATTCGGTCAGACTGGGATTATGAACAAGAATTTACTGAGTTCCAATGGCATATTACATATCATCGACAAAGCTAATCCTTTCTTCTTCAATATTTACGAATACTTAAAAACCGAACCGGGACTGGATAGCCTGAAAAGTTTTATTTATTCCTTTGATGAGCTTGTTTTTGATCCCCTGTTGTCGGTGCCTTATGGTGTGGTCGACGGCAAAACTATTTATGTGGATTCTGTGGTCACGATCGAAAATAAATTGCTCGAAAAAATAGGTCTTATCAATCACGAAGACAGCACCTATTGGCTGCTTGCACCGAGTAACAGGGCCTGGAACGAAGCTTACGACAGCATAAGACAATATTTTAAATACGATTTCAAAGTGGCCAAAGCCGACTCTCTGGAACAAGTCAATACCAAAATGATGATGGTCAGAGACTTGGTTTTCAACGCCAATTTGCAAGCCTCACCCCGGGATTCGTTGTTCAGCGCCCAATACCGGCCGCTTGATAAAAGATACCATGTGTATCAGCGGCCTTTCGATGAGGGTAATATCTTCAGCCGGATAACCTCCGAAATAGTTTGCAGCAATGGAACTGTATATACCACAGACGATTGGTTATACAAGCCGGAACAAAATTTTTATCAGGAGATCAAAGTAGAAGCAGAGCGTACCACCGGCAGGGATTACCATTCGAGTCTGTGTGATATTATGGACAGAGCCATAAAACCCGAAGACGACATTAACATTTCCAACCGGCGTTACATTCATTTGTTGCCGGCCGGCACCTCGCGCAATCCCTGGGTAAGTTTTGAAATTCCCAACACTTTGTCGGCATCCTACGACATTTATTGCGTTTTTGTTCCATACAAAACTTATAATCCAACGCACGAAAACGTCGACAAGCCTACAAAATTAAAATTTTCCCTAACCTACAACGACGAAAAGGGTAATTCCAGAACCATCAGCTGCAAAGACAGTACCGGAAACAATATTTATATAACGGATCCTTCAAAACTCGATTCGGTGTTGGTATTGTCCGATTTTAAATTTCCGGTTGCCAATTACGGCCAGGAAAAAACCACGGTTCTTTTGAAAATTGAAACCAGTATAACGTCGAAAGAAACAGCTTTTTATACTCGAGAGATGCTTATCGATTGTATTTGCCTGAAACCTCATCTAAAATAATTGCGGAAATGAAAAACTGCTATGCAAAAATCAAATTCAGGGGCCTGCTTGTTCTAATGTTGTGCTTGTCGACCTTTACGGTATCGGCACAAACTCTCGAAAGCAAAACAATAACAGGTACAGTTAGTGAAGCCTCTACAGGGAAGCCTCTGGTCGGAGCCAGAGTACAGGCTTACAACAATACTCGCTTTGTAGCCATGACCGATGGGGAAGGACGATATACACTTGAGATACCTGTCTATGTAAATGTCCTGACAGTTACTCTCGATGGCTACGCCTTAAGGCATATGGCACTCAAAGGGCAAACTTCGGGTGTAGACCTTGTTTTGTATTCCGAAAATTTTGTTCCGGTTCTCAGTCCACTCACCAATGTACAAAATGCAGGATCGGCCGAGCGTTTCGATTTAAGCTCAGCCATCAGTATAGAATCTGAAATTCAGTCGCAATTGGGGGCTGAAGTCCGTACGGTATCGCGTTCGGGTATTCCCGGTGCCGGATCCGTTATGTTTGTCGGCGGATACAATTCTCTTAACGTCAACGCCCAGCCCCTGATCGTGCTCGACGATGTGATACTTGATCAGCAATACGGCAGGGATTTGTTGCACGAAGGCTATTACAACAATATTTTATCGAATCTGTCGGTAAACGACATCGAAAGCGTTACGGTACTCAAAAGCGGAACCTCTTTATACGGTGCCAAAGGTGCTAACGGGGTGCTCATTATCAAAACCAAACGCAACAAAAGCATGGTTACGCGCATCGATGCCTGCGCCTCTGCCGGCGTGGAATTTATCCCCAGACTGCCCCGCATGATGAACGCCGCCCAATATCGTGCCTATGCTTCGGAACTATTGGGTACTACCGATACCAAACTTACCGAATTTAAATTTTTGAAAGAGGATCCCGATTATTACTATTACAACCAATACCATAACGAAACCAATTGGAGCGATTACGTCTACCGCGAAGCCCTGACTCAAAACTACAGCTTTGGAGTACAGGGCGGAGACGAGGTGGCCAAATACAATTTATCCATTGGCTACGTAGATGCGCAAAGTACTTTGAATTACAACGATTTTGATCGTCTTAACCTGCGTTTTAATTCGGATATCAGTATAAGCGACAAACTCAGCGCCTTGTTCGATTGTTCTTTCAGCAACGTTACACGCAACCTCAGAGACGACGGCGTTATGCCTCCCGAAGAATCCAACGTGTTTTCTCCCGGTTTTCTGAGTCTGATCAAGTCGCCTTTTTTAAGCCCGTATCAATACGATACCAACAAGAATCTTTCGAATTTTTTGTCCGATGCCGACGATTACCTCAACGAAGTGTTGGGTTCCAGGGCATCTCTGGCCAATCCTCTCTATATTTTTGAGAACGGCGAGGCCCGTAATAAAAATTATTTCGAAAACAGCCTCATCAATCTGGCCATTAGGCCTGCTTATTCCTTTAACAAAAATCTCAGCGTCAAGGGACATTTCAGTTACACCTTGGTCAATACCAACGAAAACTATTACATCCCCATGACGGGTGTACCTAAAATAATTATTCCCAATGTCGGTACGGCAGAAAACCTGAGAAAATCGCTCTATTCCAGCCAGATTTCTCTTTTTGCCGACTTAAGGATGTTGTGGCAGAAAAAGCGGGGAGCCAACGACACCCGCCTTATGGCCGGAGGACGTTACATGAACGACGACTTTTCCGGCAATACCCAAATGGGCTACGATACAGGCAACGACAAAACCCCCAACATGAACGCCAATCTTAATTTCAAAAAAGTAGACGGAGCCGAAGACGTTTGGCGCTCATTGAGTTATTACGCCAACCTGGATTATAATTACGCAGAAAAGTATTACCTGCATGCGGGTTTAAGCATGGAAACATCTTCCCGATTTGGCCGGGAAGTGCAGGGAGGCATCCGGATGGGAGGAGTAAGCTGGGGTTTGTTCCCCTCGGCGGCTGCAGCCTGGGTGTTGAGTTCCGAAGATTGGTTCAGGCTGCGTTCGGTCGATTATCTTAAATTGAACCTGGCTTACGATATTTCGGGTAACGACGATATTGATTATTACGCGGCCAGAACTTATTTCGGCTCTTCGGTCTTTATGGACAGAGTGACCGGTCTGACGATTCAAAACATTGGCAATACTTCTATCCAATGGGAAAGCACCCAAAAGGGAGGAGCCGGTCTGGAAGCTAGCCTGTTTCAGGAACGTGTTGGCATACAGTTGAATGCCTTCCTGGCCAAGACCGATAATTTGCTTACTCTTAAAAAACTCGCGAGTGTCACCGGACTTGATTACAATTGGAGCAACGAAGGCTCTTTGACCAACAGAGGTTTTGATCTGGCGCTGAATTTCAAGCTGGTCAACCGGAATAAATTCAACTGGGGAATGGGTTTCAGCCTGGGACATTATAAAAACGAAATTACCGCTTTACCCGACGACGAATCCTTTATAACCAAGTTGTACGGAGCCGAAATTCTTTCCGAAAAAGGTCGCCCTGCCGGTTTGTTTTACGGTTATCAGACAAAAGGGGTTTACGCCAGTTCCGAAGAAGCCGCTGCCGACGGTTTATATATTCTGAGCAAAACCGGCTCCAAAGTATATTTTGGTGCCGGCGATGTGATTTTTGTTAACAACCGGGACGACAGCAAGGAAATCAATGCCGACGATAAGGTGGTTATTGGCGATCCTAACCCCGATCTTTACGGAAATATATTCAGCAATATCCATTACGGGCGCTTCAGCCTCGATCTTATTCTGAATTATTCTCTGGGCAACGATGCCTATAACTACCAGCGTTCTCAACTCGAAAGCGGCAGCAAGTTCTACAATCAAAGCCTGGCTTTATTGAACCGCTGGACCAACGAAGATCAAAAAACAACGATACCCAGAATTTCGTATCTGGACGAAATGGGCAACAGCCGTTTTTCGGATCGATGGATCGAGGATGCCTCGTATTTGCGTCTGAAAACAGTCAGGCTAAGTTACAGTCTTCCTTTGAACACTACCTTTTTGAATGGACTGACTCTTTGGGCTTCGGGCAACAATTTATGGACCCTGACCCGCTATTTGGGCAGCGATCCTGAGTTCTCGAGCGGGAATGCGGTGCTCTGCCAAGGCATAGACCGTGGTACACTGGCTTTTGGTCCCAGTGTGGTTTTAGGCATCAAACTCAACCTCTAAATCTCTTAATCATGAAGATATCTTTTTTAAAAGGCCTGTTTTTTACAGTAACGATTTCAATCTGTTTTGCCTCTTGTGAACGCATGATGGAGACAGAATCTTCGTTGCTCTCTTATCCCGAAGAACACGAGCTTAATACTTCTGCCGACACGGTTTATTCCGTTATTGGTATCATGAACAAAATTCAGACCCTGGCAGATCGCAGCGTGTTGCTGGGAGAGCTCAGAGCCGATTTAGTGGATGTAAACGAAAACACCATAAGCAGTCTGCGTGAAATTGCCAACTTTGAAATTTCCGAAGACAATCCTTATAATCAACCTAAAGACTATTACGCTGTAATCAACAACTGCAATTATTTTCTTCAAAAAGCAGATACGGCACTGCGGAAACGCAACATACCCGTTTTTTTGAGAGAATTTGCCGCAGTCAAAGCCTTTCGTGCCTGGACCTATCTTCAACTGGTGCTGAATTACGGCAAAGTGCCTTTTTATACCGAAGCTATCCTGAGCGAAGCCGATGCCGCTCAAAACTTTCCCGAATACGGCATAGCGGAGATCTGCGATTATTTTATCGATGATCTGCTGCCTTACATTGATGTGCCGTTTCCCGGCTATGGCAGTATAGCCGATCTGGATTCCAGGTTGTTCTATATACCCATACGACTTTTGTTGGGCGACCTCTGCCTCTGGTCCGAACGTTACAGCGAGGCTGCAGCTTACTATCACGATTACCTGAACGAGGAAGGGCTTTATACCGGAACATACCGTATAGAATTTACCGAAGACGACTTGCAATTCGAAGGAAAGATTCTTTCGAATTCTTATGGAGGTATGTTCAGCAACCTGTCGGCGGGCGCAGATATCTTGGCAGTCATCCCCATGGACTCCAGTGTTTCCTCGAATGCTTACAGTCAATTGAGAAACTATTTCAATTCCACCATCCACAATGAATTGGAATTCCAGCTTTTGCCTTCGTTGCGTTTACAGGAAATTTCGGCTTCGCAGGTCTTTTGCCGGGCCAAGCAAAGCGGCTCTCCCTCGTATGCTCCCCGGGCCAACGAAGAAAACCCTCTGCTGGCCGGCGATTTAAGGTTATATGCCTATTGGTCGAAAACCAAGGTCGAAGGCGAGGACAGACAGACCATTATGAAATTTACCACCGATCACGTTTTTACTTATCGTAAAGGCTTGATATATTTGCGTTATGCCGAAGCTTTAAACCGGGCCGGCTATCCCGAATCGGCTTTCGCCATTCTCAAATACGGTCTGAACAACATTAATCTGGTTCGTTTTGTCTCTCCTGCAGAATACGAGGTCGAAGGCGGTATCGATCCCTTGCTGACTTTCAACCCGACTTTGTTCAACAACACCAACACTCTGGGCATTCATTCCAGAGGCTGCGGCGATTCGGAATACAATGAATTTTACGTTTTACCCACTCCTCCCGACTCCCTCGAAAGCCGGCAGGATACCCTCGATTACCGGATCGAAAGGGTAGAAGAACTCATACTGACGGAGATGGCATTGGAAACTGCCTTGGAAGGGCATCGTTTTTACGATTTGATGCGTGTTGCCCTGCGCCGGGGGCAAGAAGCCTACCTGGCCGAAAAAGTGGCTCTGAGAAAAGGCAGCGACAATAGAGACGATGCTTTATATAACAGCTTGCTTAATAAAAACAACTGGTATCTGAAAATGAAATGATCAACGCTATGAATAATATACTTAGAGTCTTCAGGCCTTCTTTGCCGCTTATAGTTTTACTGGCCGGCATGTTTTTTTCCTGTAAAGACAACAATCCCTTGGACGAAAGCTATCCCGAATGGTTGGGGAGCAGCATCTACGGTTATCTCGAAAAGCAGGGTAATTACAGTGTTTTTTTGCAACTCATCGACGACCTTCAATACGATCAGGTATTAAAGCTGACCGGCAGCAAGACCTTGTTTGTTGCCGACGACGAGGCTTTTGACGTTTTTTTCAATGCCGAAAATGTATGGGGTGTAAGCTCATACAGCGATTTAAGTATGGCACAGAAAAAGCTCCTGCTGAATTCGGCCATGATCAACAACGCCTATCTGATCGACAAACTCTCCAGCGTACCCGGGCCTGAGGAGGGTAAATGCCTGCGCCGCACTACAGCCGTATCGGTGTACGATTCAGTACCCCTGGTGCAAGCACAGGAATTGCCCGACACCAAATACTGGCAGCGTTTCAAAGACAACGATCGTTCCCTGTTGCTGATGAAAGATTTTACGCCTGTGCCTATGGTGCATTTTCTTCGTCGTCAGCTCGAAAACAATAATATTACGGACGAAGATTTCAGTATTATTTTTAATGGATACAACCGGCAAATCAACGATGCACATATCAACGGAATCAGAGTGATTGATCAGAACATTGTTTGTCAGAACGGCTATGTGCATAAACTGGAAAAGGTCATGTTGCCTCTCGACAACATGGCCGAAGTGCTCAGAACTCATCCGGCTACAACTAAGTACAGTGCTCTGATGGAGCGTTTTTCCGCTCCCTATTACAGCGCTGCCGCAACCGGCAATTATCAGCGTATCTACGGCGGCACCGATTCGGTTTTTGTAAAACGCTTTTTCTCCCAACGCAGTGCCGAGGGCGGTAACCTCACCGATCCCGACGGTTATGCTACCACAGGGGTGTTGAAATTCGATCCGGGTTGGAACACCTATTATTCCGAATCGGAAGAATTGGCCATGGAACAGGATATGGCCGCCATGCTGGTGCCTTCGAATGCAGCCCTTGATTTTTACTGGGAACACGACGGTCGTGCCCTTAAGGATTATTACGTGGTTTGGGACAGTGTGCCGGACAAAGTGCTGGTAAAACTGCTCAACAATAATATGCTCAATTCTTTCAATGCCTCAGTTCCCAGCAAATTCGACAAAGTCACCAACGATGCCAACGATGCCATGGGACTGACCATTGCCGATGTGGATTGTTGCCTGATAGCCAACAATGGAGTGATTTACATCACCAACAAAGTCTTTGGCCCTACCAGCTATATTTCGGTTTCGTTTCCGGCATTGATCAACGAAAGCATGAGCATCATCAACTGGGCGGTGGAGGAATTGGAGTTCAATGCTTACCTAAATTCCCAGGACAGCTATTACAGCTTTATTATACCGGTAAACGATGCTTTGAAATATTACATCGACCCGGTCTCCTACGGTAAAAGCAAGACCAAATTGTTTGAGTTTTATTACGATCCCACCGAAACAAATGTCGTTAACAGAGTAAAAGCAAATAAATTTACCATAGATCTGGATACCTGGACCAAATCCGACTCCTCTTCGGCCACTACTGCCGAAATTCAAAACCGTCTCGACGATATAGTCGACAATCTCATCGTGATAGGGGATATCAGCGACGGACGCACTTACTACAAAACCAAGGCGGGTGGAATCATCAAAGTGACCGATGCTAATCTGGGCGAAGGGGGCATGAAAATTGCCGGAGGCTACCAGGTGGAACAAGATACCTTTGTTACCGTCCGAACCATTTACGATCAATCGGTTTCGGGTAACGGGAAATCTTATATTGTGGAAGCTCCCTTGCTCAGCTCCAAAAAGTCTCTTTATGCCACTTTGAAGGAAAAACCCGAATTCAAAGTGTTTTACGATTTGATGGAAGGCAGCGATTTCTTTGTAACTCAAATGAACAAACACTCTTGTGTCGACAGGAACTGCAATTTGTTCAACGCCTTTAACTATACCGTTTACGTACCGACCAACGAGTCTTTGCAGGCTTTGCTCGACGACGGCACTTTGCCCGATTGGGAAAAATATGAATTGGAAACCGACGTCGAGATCAAAAAAGCCATTAAGGATTCCATCGAAAGTTTCCTTAGGTATCACATTCAGGATAACTCGGTTTATTTGGATAAGGCCGCTATCAACGGCAACTTTGAAACTTCGGCCATAAACCGGGAGACGGGCCGCTTCTACAAGCTGACGGTCGAAGGCAACGGATCGCAAGGCCTGTTCATTACCGACCTGATGGGCAATCGCCGGCGGGTACTGCAGAGCGATCCCAATCTTTACAACCTCATGGTAAGAGAATACCTGTACGATACGGCCGACAAAGAAGCGGCGACCACTATTTTTGCTTCCTCCTATGCGGCTGTGCATCAAATAGATGCACCTTTATTTTTTAGATAGTTTTTATTGGAGTGCTTAGAAAGGCTTGTAAGATCAGGAAGGAATCTTACAAGCCTTTGCATCATACCTGCATCGATCAAATGCCTTTTCCAAAGCTTTTTTCAAGAATAATTGTATCTTTGGGGCTGGTAAATACAGCCGCTAACCATGAAAACTGCCTGCTCTGTTTGGTCTGCCTTCCTATTGCTACTGCTCCTGCTACCGGCAGGACAGCTGTCGGCTAAAGACAAGCCCCTTGTCAATGTCAAAACATTCACTACTCAAGACGGCTTCACCAGTACCGATGTAACCGACATACTCCAGGCTAGAAACGGACTGATTTGGCTCAGTTCATGGAATGGACTCAGCAGTTACGACGGCCAACAGTTCAAACATTACAAGCCGGCCGGTAATCAAGTAAAATACGTGGACGGTGAGGGAACCCAATATCGGGATATCCGCATCAATAAGATAGCCGAAGATGCTGCCGGCAATATCATCTGCTTTGCGCGTGATTTCAAGTTATATGCTTTCCGGCCTGCGGAGGAACTCTTTTACGACCTGGCCGAACTGCATCCGGAAATTTCCCTGCCCAGCAAAGAGGCAGAACAGAGGTTTTTTGCCGTTTCCGACTCGATTTCCTATATTTTTGCGGACGGAGACTATTTGGTCAGAAACAGCGGCGACTGGCTGGATCCTTCCCAAACAGAGAGTGTCACCCTGAGTAAGAGGCATCGAGTGTTTAATGTGCTGGCCGACTCCAAGGGGAACGAGTGGATATTGACTGATATGGGTGTCGTGGTTCTCGGATTTGATTTCCCCGACAATCAATTCCCCTTTGCCTACCTATGCGAAGGGACCGGGGCGGTTTTCCTGGCCACCCGGGATGGTTTGATTGAAAAATATTCCTACGAAAGCAATCAATTGGAGTATTTGCCTGTTTCCCGACAGCTTGGCCACTGCACGGCAATGCAGATGCTGCAGAACGGACAGGTGGCTGTTTGTACGGACGAGGGATTGCTGATTTTTTCTCCCGAAGACGGTCGTAGCCAAGTGATTTACAAACAGGAGCATATCCTTTCACTCTATGAGGACAGCCGAGGTGGCCTATGGCTGTTTTCCGCCGGTTACGACGGCATCCTTTACTACGATCCATCCAAAGGGGAAATTCGTCGTTTGCCATCTCCCACAGATACCAATATCAAACACTTTGTCCGTACACACAGGCCCTTTGTTTACGAGACCCCACAAAAAGACATTTGGGTGGTCACTCCAAGCGCCGGATTATGCTACTACGACAGGGATCAACAGCGGCTGAGCCCCTATTATATCAACAATTCCGCGGAATCCATCCTTTCCATTTCCTGTATCAGGTTCTTGGTTGATTATCAGGGGAATTTATGGATTTCCGGAGAGAAGACTATGGAAAAACTGTGTTTCAAGGATAGATTCTTCTATAAGGAGTGGTCGCTTCCGAGCGAAGAGAATTGCGTAAGGTGTTTATACATGGACCGTCGGCACAGGCTTTGGACGGCATCAAAAAGCGGCGTTGTCCGCGTTTTTTCATCCGATAAAAAGTTCATAGGTTACCTCTCGTCAAATGGTCGTATTCAAAAGGATTATAGCAATTTGGGAGACGAGATTTACAGCATATTGGAAGACAAACGGGGATATCTTTGGCTGGCCGGTCGCAAGAGAGGATTGATTATGTTGGAGCCTCGTAACGAAGAGAACACCAACTATCACCTCCGACGTTTCACGCATTCCGACAATCCGTTTTCTCTCTCTTCCAATGATGTCTTCACCTTGTTTGAAGACAGTCGCGGTCATCTCTATGTGGGCTGTCATCAACTAAACGGTTTGAATATTGTTGAAGTGGAAGATGATCAAACCTTTCGTTTCATCCATCCGGGGAATAAACTGAAAAACTGGCCCATGGAGGCCGGAGGGAAAATTCGGCATATCACGGAAGACCAACAAGGCAATATCATTGTAGGGACTACTCGCGGACTGATTTGCTTTTCTTCCGACTTCGAGCATCCCGAAAACATTTCCTTTTCCATTAAGACCATTTCTACTCAGACGGGAGTTCCCGGAGATAACGATGTCATCTATTCCTATGTTGGGAAAGACGGGCAGATTTATGTACAATATCGGACCGGGCTGCTGGCCAAGCTGGACGGACAAGACATAGTGTCTCCGGAGGCCACTTTTAGCTATTATAAAAGACCGGAATCCGTCCAGCTTAAAGATGCCTGCAGTGTCATCGAGGACAAGACCGGGCATATCTGGATCATATACGAAAACGGTGTAGCTCGGCTGATTAATGAAAAAAAACAGCTGGAGGTAACCATGATCAACGAAGATCCGGAAGAAGAGCTGATATTAATGGAAGCCACGGTCGTCAAAGGCACCAACGACTGCTTCTATTTAGGAACTCAAAGAGATATCCTTTCCTTTTATCCGGGTAAAATCAAAAAGAGCCGTTTCACCCCTCCGGTGTTTTTTTCAGGCATCACCTTCCATAAAAACGGGCAGACACTCCCTGTCGATCCGAATAAAGTCCTTGAACTGAACCCCGAACAAAGAAGTTTCAGCTTGTCCTTCTCTGCCCTGGATTTTAATGCTCCCAACCGGATTCAATATGCTTACCGTATGAATGGTTACGAGAAGGAATGGCATTATGTTGGCAATCAGCATCTCGCACAATACAATCTTCCCAAAGGATCCTATCAGTTTGTCGTTCGTTCCACCAACAGCGATAATGTCTGGACCGACAACGATACTTACTTGACGCTGAAAGTAGTGCCGACTTTCTGGGAAAGCGGCTGGGCCAAATTACTTTGGGTGCTGCTCATAAGCATTTTCTGCCTTATTCTAATCGGTTACCTGCTGGCCCGCAATAGCATCAGGATGGAGCGAAACCTGGCCGAAATCCGTATGAAGGATTTCACCGACACCATCCATGAACTTCGTACTCCTTTGTCCCTGATTAAAGGACTCATTGAAGACCTGATCCAACGAAATCAGTACTTACCCGACCCTGCCAAAAAGACGCTCAACCTAGTCCATAACAACACCGAGCGAATGAACCTGCTTATCAACCAACTACTCGACCTGAAAAAAATCCAATTGGACAAAATGCGTCTGCTGCTTGAGGAAATGGATGTCCCGTCCACCCTTTACTTCCTGATTCAGCCATTTCGCATGATAGCCGATAAGAGAAATATTCAGCTTGGGTTTTTCATCGAAGAGGATGCCAAGGACTGCCGCATTTGGGCAGACAAAGACAAGTTCGGCAAAATCATCACCAACCTGTTGTCCAATGCCTTTAAGTACAGTCCCGATGGACGGACTATCGGTGTCTCTGTCTCCCAGGAAGCAGATTTCGTCTCCATCAAGGTGACCGACCAGGGTATAGGCATTCCTGCCGAAAAAATTGACACGATATTCAAGCGATACGAAACCTTGGACAGCCATAGTCCCTACGGAGAGTCCACGGGGCTTGGATTGTTCATCGTTCAGGAACTTGTCAAGATGCATCATGGTCAGATTCTGGTCGAAAGCAAGGAAGGAATGGGCAGCACCTTTGACGTGCGCTTCCTCAAAGGCCGCAATCATTTTGAAAAAGACAATTATGCCGAAGTATCTGCCTCCGTATTAACGCCCTTGGAGAAAAGGGAATCTCCGTTGACCAAAACCTACAGCGAAGCAGCCGATGGAGGAGCTTCCTATGTAACAAAGAAACAACCGGGAAGCAACACAGAAGCACCAGCAGAAGAAATTGGCGATAGAGACTCCATCCTTATTGTGGATGATAATAATGAAATGCGTTCCTTCCTCTCCTCTCTTCTGAAGGAGGAGTATAATGTCACCTGTGCGGTCAACGGGAAAGAAGGCTTGCAAAAGGCTATCGCTCTGATACCTGACTTAATTATCAGCGATGTCATTATGCCTGAGCTCGACGGTGTGCAAATGCTGAACTTTCTTAGAAAAAACCCGGAGACACAGCGAATACCCGTTATATTGCTGACTGCTGAAGCAAGTATAGAAGATGCCATCTCCAATTTGGCTGCCGGAGCCGATGACTACCTGGCCAAGCCCTTCAGTCCCGGTTATCTGAAGGTCTTGATTCACAACCGGCTGCTCAAGCGAAGGGAAATCATGGAGTTTTACCTGAAAGGGAATAACGATTCTACCGAAGAATCGTCATACGATGTCACTGAATCGGAACGGGAATTCATTCGCCAAGTGGAAAAACACATAGAAGAGAATTTGGACAATACCTCTCTGACCGTTGAAGATCTGGCCAAAAAAATGTGTGTCAGTCACAGTGTTTTATATCGACGCATTAAGACCATCTTCGGCATGACCCCTGTTACTTTTATCAGCTATATCCGCATTAACCACGCCATTGAACTCCTTAAAACGACTGAGAAGTCTGTCAGTGAGATTTCCGATGCTTGTGGTTTCAGCAGTCCCGCCTACTTCAGCTATTGCTTCAGGAAGCAGACGGGTGCTTCTCCAACACAGTATAGATAGGGGCCTTACAAAATCTTATTTTCGAGATTTCGTCTGACGAATTTTTGAAAGAGGTTGATTATTTTTTGAAAACTAAAGAAAAATAGTCAAAAGCTGTCTGATCGTGGGGGATATACCTTTACCAAAAAAATAACCCTATGATTCGACACATTCCTTTATTCAAGGCTAAATTGTTGTCTTTCACGATTTTGCTGTTAGGTTGCTGGGCTTGCGACGACGGCTATTTCATGGACGACCGGACTCCTGAGTGGCTGGGAGGAAGCATCTACGACTATCTGAAAGAAAACAACTACAACTACTACGTCCGCATGATAGACACACTCAACTATCGGGAGGTGTTGAGCAAGACGGGAAGCAAGACGCTGTTTGTGGTGGACGATGAGGCTTTTGAACGTTTTTTTGCCGATCCGAACAATGAGTTTGGAGCCGGAAAATTCAGCGATCTGACTTTGGCTCAAATCAAAACGATAATCTACTCGACGATGATCAACAACCCCCAACTTATCGAACTGATGGCCAATGTTGAAGGCCCGGGAGTGGGGAGGAGGCTGAGAAGGACAACTTCTCTGTCGGTCGTCGACACGATTCCGTTTCTTACTTCAGAGCAACTTCCAAACACGCCATACTGGAGTCGTTTCAAAGAAAGGGGAGGTATCCGGATGGCCATGGACGACTCTAAAACGCCCATGGTGCACCTACTGCCGCAGTACATGCAATACCAGAAAATCACCAAAAACGACTTCAAATTGCTGACCAATTTGGATTCGATGCTCGAAGATGGTGCCTATGTCAACGGGAAGCTGGTGGTCGAACGCGACATCACTTGCCTCAATGGCTATGTGCACCGGCTGGAAGATCTGGCTCTGCCGCTGAAGAATATGGCGGAGATTATCCGGCAAAACCCTGATACCCGTTTATTCAGCAGCTTTATAGAAAGATTCTCTGCTCCTTACTACTCCAGTTCGCTCAGCAGCGAGTATCAGCGCCTCTATGGTTCCGACGATTCGGTCTTTGTAAAAAGGTATTTTGCCAACCATTCTCCTGTGAGCGACGGTTTACTGACAGATCCTGACGGGGAAATTGTCACTGGATCACTCAGTTACGACATTGGCTGGAATCTGTACCACCCCAATGGCTACGCCTTTACCGAAGACATGGGAGCCATATTTGTCCCGACAGATGCCGCAGTTAGACAATATTTTCAGACAGGGGGAAAGTTCCTGATTGAACGCTATGGAAGCCTGGATTCCATTCCACTTAAACTGGTGAGCAAACTCATCAACAACCACATGAAAAGCTCTTTCATCGGTTCCGTTCCCAGCCGGTTTTCTTCTGTGATGAATGATGCACAGATTGAAATGGGAGTGACCGAAGGGGATATCAACAAGGTCTTTTTCGGGAGCAACGGGGTGGTTTATGTGATGAACCGCATCTATCCTCCTGTTTCCTATGTGGCCGTTTCTGCCCCGACCTTGGTCAATGAAAACATGAAAATACTCAACTGGGCAATCGAACAATTGCAGTTCTATGCATACCTGCTTTCCATGGATGCCTACTTTAGTTTTATCATCCCCACAGATAATGCGCTGAAGTGTTATGTCGATCCCGTCTCCCTGGGACGCTCCACCGGAGCAGAGTGCTTCCGTTTCTCCTTCAACGACAAGACACAGCAAGTTGAAGCAACCGTGTTCAGTTACGACATAGATACTCAAGCCGTCGGCGATTCTTTGCGTCAGGCCAGCCCGGCCGAGATACTGAATCGTCTTGAAGATATGCTGGACTACCACACCATTGTCGGCGACATCGAGGACGGGAAACGGTATTATCAGACCAAAGGGGGCGGCACTATCCGTGTAAGCGGGCTGGGAGAGGGCATGAACATCGAAGGCGGCCGTCAGATAGAAAGCGGCAGCACGACAATCGTGACGGCGGTATATGACCAGACGAACGAAGGAAATGGCAAGGCTTACAGAATTGAAAACAGTCCGCTGCTTTCTCCATTTAAATCCGTATACAGGGTGTTGCAGGAACACCCGGAATTCAGTTCTTTCTATAATCTGCTGGCTCCCGATGATTCGACCGGCTATATCGAAGATGCCGGTTTCAATATCTTCGGAAACGATCCCACGCAATATGGTCTCGACCTGAACATTACTTTTTTCAAGCCTTTCCATTATACTATTTATGTTCCCACTAACGCTGCCGTTGACAGGGCCATTGCCAACGGGCTGCCTACCTGGGAAGATGTGCTGGCAGAAGGCGACTCCCTGTTGAGAGATGCCAAGGCACGCACCCTTACGCGCTTCCTTAGGTATCATTTCCAAGATAATTCGGTTTTCCTCGACGGATCGAGCAATACCGGGCGCTATGAAACAGCCGCTTTCAATCCCGCCACCGGACGTTTTTTCAAGTTTTATCTGGAACGGGGAAACGGCATTACACTGACTGACAACACCAACCGACAGGTCCGCGTAAAAACAGACAATGCACAACTGTACAACATTATGGCCAGGGACTACCGGCTAAACGGCACCGATTTGGACAAAGTCTCTCAGATCTCCTCCTCCGCATGGGCCGTCATACATCAGATCGACGATGTGCTGCTTTACGGCGATGAGATTCGGTATGTTTTGGGCGAATAAAACAAATGCATAAATGACTATGACTTGCGATATGGCTTATAAAAGATTACTCTGTCTGCTATTGTTGTTACTGTTGACCCGGGTCGTGTATTCACAGGAGAACACCATCGTTACCGGTAAGGTGTATGATGAGCAGGAACCGCTCATGATGGTCAACGTACTGGAGACGGACAATAACGAGCGTATTGTCTCCGCCACTACGACTGATATCAACGGGCAGTTCTCCCTAAAAATAAAGAACGTGCAAAACAACATAAGAGTGTCGTATCTGGGATACGAGACCAGAACATTAGCTATCGGAGACAGAAGATATTTTGATATTCAGATGACCATGGACAACACCCTGCTTTCTGAAGCCGTCGTTACCGGTACAAAATCCGAAAGCTTCGGAGGTCTGACCATTCCCGACAGGGAAGTTTCCTCTTCTGTTTTTGTCATCAACGCCAAAGAATTTGAAGGCCTGGCCATTTCGTCCATCGATGAAGCATTGCAAGGAAGAATTTCCGGCCTGGACATCGTCTTCAACTCCGGTGACCTGGGTGCGGGCACTTCTATGAGACTGCGTGGCGTTTCCTCAATTAATATGAGCAGCCAGCCATTGATTGTCGTCGATAACGAAATCTGGCAGAGCAGCGAAAAATACGATGTGAGCGGCGCCACCTCCGAACAGTTTGCCGATTTGCTGGCCATCAACCCCGAAGACATCGAAAACATCAAGGTGCTCAAGGATGCAGCCGCCACCGCCATCTGGGGGTCTCAAGGGGCTAATGGTGTCATCATGATTACCACTAAACGCGGATCTAAAGGTCCGGTGGTCATCAATTATTCCCTGCGCATGAACGGCAGTTTTCAGCCTAATGGTTACAACATGCTGAATGGCGATGAATATACCATGTTCTTGAAGGAGAGTCATTACAATCCTACTCAAACCGATGCTGTTGGGGATATCGTTGAGCTTAATTACGATCCGAATTTCTCCGAATACGAACAGTTCAATAACAATACAGACTGGATCAAAGCCGTCAAGCAGTTGGGTCTGAAGACTCAGAACTTTCTCTCCTTCTCCGGTGGCGGCGACAAGGCGGCTATGCGAATGTCGGTCGGATACGACACCGAGACGGGCAGTATCATCGGACAGCAGCTCGACCGACTGACGCTAAGAATGAACCTCGACTACCAAGTATCTTCCCGCATCAAGTTCTCATCGAACATGTCCTTTTCCTATAACGACAACAAACGTAACTCAGATGCGCTGCTGAGTCTGGCTTACAAGAAGATGCCCAATCTGGCCATCTACACTCAGGATATTTACGGCAATGATACCGACGAATTCTACAAAGTGAGGAGCGATATCTCGCCTGCTCTTTCCGACCAGTTGACAGTCAATCCGTTGGCCAGTGCGGCCTATGCCAAGAACGAACAGAAATCCTACAATATTGCGCCACAGTTCAATATCAGCTACGATCTGCTGGGAACCCATCAGGATGAAACAAGGCTACAGTATCTGGGGGCCGTTTCCATAGGCATCTCCTCCAGTAATACGGAAAGCTATTATCCGGCCATTCTTAAATCGGTAGAATGGAACGAAGGTGTCAACACATCCTCCTTAAGCCAGAGCAGGGACATTGGCTTTACGACTCGTCATCAACTGATCTTGACACCGCATTTTTCAAATCCTGACCACTCTTTTAGCTCCCTTGCCAGAATCGAGATCATGACCTCGACCGGTAGCTCGCAAGGGACTTCTTCCTATGGTGGCCCCAGCGGCATCGAGAGTTCGACCGTGGATAGTTATATCAGCGGGATGTCTTCTTCCAGTGGAGAGAGCCGCAACGTCAATGCCACCTGGTCGGGTCACTATTCTTACAAATCGAAATACTCGGTCAGTACGAGTGTGCGCGGCGATGCTTCTACTAAATTCGGAACGGCACATAAATGGATGGTTTTTCCCGCCTTGTCGGGACGTTGGAATATCATCGATGAACCTTGGATGGAAAACACTTACAGCTGGCTGAGTATGTTGTCTATTCGCCCAGGCTGGGGTAAGACGGGCAAAGCTCCCAGCGGTGAATATCTGCACTATTCGGTCTATTCGTCCGAAGGATCTTATCTGGAATCTCAAGGCATGAGGCCCAAAAATATTCGCCTGACCGACCTGCGTTGCGAAACAACCACGACTTACAATCTGGGGACAGATCTCGGGTTTCTCGACGATCGCATTACGGCAGAAATAGACCTTTATTCCCAACAGAAAAAAGATCTTTTGATGAGATCGCAGATAATACCATCTTCCACCGGTTATACCTCATTGGCCTGGAAAAACATCGGCAGCATGCAGAATCGGGGCTGGGATTTCAATATCAACGCCAACAGGCTGATCAAAGTCGGGAAATTCTCAATGGATGCCAATGCTGTATTAGGCAACAACTACAACTCCATCATCGAGATGGACGAGAATGTGCTCAGGACACTTAATCCGGAATACAGCTATAAGAACGGTGATTACCTGACACGCGTCCAGATTAACAATGCTTTCGGATCAATCTACGGATTCCGTCATAAAGGCGTCTATGCCTACAGTAACTACATAGAAGGTGTTCAAGAGAATGCTCCTGTTGCTCGCGATGAAGAAGGGAATGTCATACGTGACAACAAGGGCAATACCGTCCACATGTATTTTGCCTACGGCACTTCCTCTCAATACAGGTTCCAAGGAGGAGATGTCATCTACGAAGATGTCAATCACGATGGGAATATCAACGAGCTCGACATCGTATATCTGGGTAATTCCAACCCCATTCTGACGGGCGGTTTCGGTTTTAAGTTCCACTATGGACAACTTCATATCAACAGCCAGTTCAATTATCGTTTTGGGAACAAGATTGTCAACAGAGCCCGTATGACGGCCGAAAACATGTATTCTCATGCCAATCAGCTCAAATCTGTCAACTGGCGCTGGCGCAAAGAGGGCGACGGAGCTAATGGAGAAGCCGTCATGCCGCGAGCCCTGTACCAAACCGGCTACAATTGGCTGGCTTCCGACTATTACGTAGAAAGGGGCGACTTCCTGCGCCTGAATTATCTACAGATCTCTTACAATATGCCTCGAGAAATCGCCAGTTTGGTTGCGGCAAAGAAAGTCACTGTTTCTGCCACCATGAACAATCTGTTCTGTTTGACTAAATACACGGGATTGGATCCGGAAGTCGGTTACGGCTCCTGGGGTATCAGCGCAGATGGCAATCAGACACCGAGAGCCAAGTCTTTCACTTTCAATATGAATATCACTTTCTAACCAACTCGTCATGAAAAAAATACAGCCCTTTCTTCTGTCTCTTGCCATACTCCTGGGAGTAGTGTCCTGTCAAGATTTTCTGACATTGGAACCCTTGAACGATGTTGTCCTGGAAAATTTTTGGAAGGAAAAAGGGGATATAGAAAGTGTCGTCACTTCCTGTTACTACAATCTACAGAGCAGCTCCGTCATCAAAAGTTTGTTTGTCTGGGGAGAACTTCGCTCGGACAACATAATTGCCGGCATGAGTATAGGGACAACCGAGCAGGATATACTGGAAGCCAATATCCTTCCGGAAAACACCTATGCCTCGTGGAGTCCTTTCTACAATGTTATCAATCTCTGCAATACCGTCATTTACTATGCTCCGGGGGTACAACAATACGACCAGACCCTTACCAATTCGGAATTGAACTCCTATATAGCCGAAATGAAAGCACTCCGTGCTCTCTGTTATTTCTATCTGGTCCGCACATTTCACGAGCTCCCCTTGGTGCTCGATGCCACTATCGGTGACGATGTTGACTTCGAAGTGGCTCCCTCCTCACAGGAGGAAGTCATTAATCAGATTATCAGGGATCTGGAAGAGGCAGAGCCGGACATCCGTGAAATCTATGCCAAGGAGGTTTATAACAAGGGTCGGATTACCCGGCTGGCCGTGCAGTCTATTCTGGCAGATGCCTACCTATGGAAAGGGGATTATGCAAAATGCATAGAATACTGCCAGAAAGTTATCGACTACAAACAGCAGGAATTCGATAAATATACATTGGACGACATTGTCCGCTTCAACGGATATCCGCTGATCCTTACAGATTACACGACAATACAGAATTATAACTACAACCGCATTTTCGGCGTGGGTAATTCTTTCGAAAGCATTTTCGAACTTCAGTTCAGTGAGTCCTTCGGACAATCGAACTCCCTGCCGTCAAGCTATTTTGGGACTTCCGGTAATCCTATCGGGCCGCTCTCCGCACCCGGCAACATCGGTATGTCCGGTCAGGACGTGTTGTTTGTCCCTTCCGATGTGAGAAGAGTACAAAGCCTCAATATCGGGGCCTCCGCCTCTCTGTATCCTATCTCGAAATATGCCGCTACGGCTGTTTCTGTTCTGGCCACCGGCAACTCTTACAGTTATCGTAGAACCAACTACGCCAACTGGATTTTCTATCGGTTGACGGATATCATGCTGATGAAGGCTGAAGCCCTGACGCTTAAAGACAATGCCGGGACCAACGAATTGCAAGAGGCCTTCCAACTGGTCAGTGCCGTTTACAACCGGTCCAATCCGGGAATAGGGCAAGACACGCTGGTTTACGGAACCTATGCCAGTGTCGAAAAAATGGAAGATCTCGTCCGAAAAGAAAGACAGCGTGAACTGCTGTTCGAAGGAAAAAGATGGTACGATTTGGTGAGGATGTGCCGAAGAGACGGCAACAACAACCGGATGCTTGACCTGGTCATCCCGAAATACACGGAAAACCAGAATGCCATCCGCAGTAAAATGACCTCTCCCTACGCTCTTTATTTCCCTATTGCAGCATCCGAACTGAAGGTAAACAAGAAACTAAAACAGAATCCCATCTACAACACGGGAGAAATATCACATCGTAACTAAAACACACAAAGATAATGATGAAAAGAATCTTTCATATCATACTATGCTTGTCGACGTTGGCCTGTCTGTCTTCCTGTTCCGACCAATGGAACAGCCACTACGACAGAGAAGGGACCTTTGCGGAAGACAATCTCTGGCAGTACATCAACAACCGGTCGGAGCTGCAGAAGTTTGCTCGTATCCTTCAGCTAACAGGCTACGATAAGGTGTTGTCGTCCGATCAGATGTTTACCGTATGGGCTCCCGTGGACGAAAGTTTTCAGGTGGACGACATGAGTTCTGAACGCCTGTTGAATGAATTCGTCATGAACCATGTTTGCCGTTCAGCACAGATTGTTCCCGACAATGCCGATTCGACCTTTGTACGCAACATTCAGGTGATGAATGGAAAGAGAATCGTTTTCAGCGCCGATCAAGAGCATAAGGTCACCTTTGGCTCAGTGATATTGCAAAACAGCAACCTCTTGTGTCGCAACGGTATTCTGCATACAATCAACGGTAAGGAAGACTTCTTCGACAACATTTGGGAATATCTTCCCAAGGATTCCAATCTGACGCAGATCAGCGAGTACCTGCATTCCTTCGACACCACCTATTTCGATATTGATGCCAGCACGGAAGGAGGCATTGTTGACGGTGAGATCTATTATGTCGACTCGGTTATCTACAACGACAACCCAATGCTGAACCGCCTGGGCCGTCTCGACGACGAAAAGAGCGACTACTTGTTTCTCGCACCCACGAACACCGCGTGGGAGGAAGCCTACGAGCGGATTTCCCCCTATTTTAACTATGGTGCGATTGAGCAGGCTTCCTACTATCAGGACTATTATACCAAGGAAGCCCTGGTGGCCAATACTGTTTTCTGGGGATACAAAAAACAGACTTCTCCTTCGGACTCTCTCCTCAGCACCCTGGGTCGTACCTTCTACGATCCGGCCCGTCTGATGAGGAATACCACTGAAAAGCGGATGAGTAACGGCTATATCTATATAACCGACACGCTGCATATTCTGCCTGAAGAATCCTGGTTCCTGCCCATCAAAATAGAGGCCGAAAACTCGGGACTGCGGGAATCACAATACTGCAGCGTCGAAAACAGGGATGCCAAAAATGCCAGTATCAAAGTATCCGGAGGAACCTATGTGGAAGTTTCCCCTACCAGTACCTCCAATCCGACTTTGACCTATACCGTGAGAGGGACACTGTCTGCGAGCTACGATATTTATTGTGTCTTTGTACCCCAGCGAATTGCCAATCCCAATCTCAAGCGAGTGCTTCCGACTAAAGTCCGATTCCAGATGTCCTATCTCAATGCCGCCGGAAAAATCGCTTCCATCAACTTGGGCAATGCAACGGTTGATACAGAAAAAATGGACACTATTCTCGTTCGTAAGAATTTCAAATTCCCGACAGCCAACTACGGATTAATCAACGAGAACGTCCAGTTCAAGATAATTAATAATGTCAGCAACAGAGAAACGGCAATGTTTAACCGAAAAATGTTCATAGACTGTATTTATTTCCAACCCGTCGAATAATCATTGACCTATGAGTTATAACAGAATCTTCTTATGTCTTATCTTCTGCTTGTTCATGTGTTCCATACAGAATGCAGGGGCACAGGATCAATATTCGTTTAAGAGAATAAACGGTAAGGTGGTTGATGCTGCCACGGGCCAGCCTATGCTTGGTGTGCGCATACAGGCGTACGAGCAAACCAGATACACAACACTCAGCGACACGGCTGGTTATTTTGACATAGAGGTACCTGCCGGTTGCTCTGCGTTGACGGTGACCGCCAGCGGTTATAACCACTTGAATATTGCCATTCAGGGGAGAGCTCTTCCTTTGGTTGTCTCTCTCTACGAAAACGTCTTTCAGTCGGATTACGACGATGTATCCAGATTCATCAATGTCTCTTCCCTGAAAAACTTGGAACATAACCGGTCAATAAGCATTGACGATGAGATCGAACTGAAAAGTTCCCTGCGCAGTATTCATCGTTCGGGCACTCCTGGGATGGGAGCAGCTATGTTCATCAACGGATTTCACTCACTGCACAATTCTTCAATGCCTCTGATAGTGATTGATGGTCAAATTGTTGACAATCAAGACATTAGAACCCCTCTGCACGACGGATATTATAATAATGTACTCTCGGCCATAGATGTCAATGATATAGAAAAAGTAACAATTCTAAACAACGGGACGGCTCTTTATGGTGCTAAGGGAGGAAACGGAGTCATTCTCATTGAGACCAAGAGAGCTCAGGATATGGTGACTCGTATCGATGTGAACGTGGCTTATGCCTTGGACATGCCGGCCGATAATTTGCCGATGATGAATGCCTCCAATTTCAGGCTGTATGCCAGCGATCTGCTGGGACGTAGTTTCGGTAGCACGGAACAATTTCTGTTTCTGGATGACGACGAAAGGAAGCTCACTTATAAAAAATACCATAACGACACAGACTGGTCTCGGTTCATCTACCGGTCGGGCTTGTCCCAGAAATACGGGATCAGCGTCCGTGGCGGCGACGAAGTGGCCATGTACAATCTATCTCTGGGTTATACCGATAGTGAAAGCATTCTTGAAGCCAATGACTTCTCTCGTCTGAACATCCGCTTCAACACGGACGTCAACTTGGTCAAGGACCTGTATATTCGTCTGAATGTCGCTTATAGCAATACTAAGCGTCAGTTGTTTGACGACGGGGCACCGGAAGACTACACCTCCGGAACCATTCTTTCCACCGGGTTCCTATCCATGATCAAGGCTCCCATCCTCTGGCCGTATAAAT
The DNA here is from genome assembly GCA_002305085.1 of Bacteroidales bacterium UBA1402. Classification (GTDB taxonomy): domain Bacteria; phylum Bacteroidota; class Bacteroidia; order Bacteroidales; family UBA1402; genus UBA1402. The sequence goes on from DBQE01000008.1 coordinate 117,869, forward strand.
ACGATATGTTTGGTAATGCCACGACTCTGCTCGAAGATGCCGACGACTACGGCATCGTTCTCGGCAACAACAACTCTTTCTCCAACCCTCTGGCTATAACGCAGTATGGAGCCGCAGTCAACAAGAACTACCAGCAGTATGACCTGTTTTCAATGGCGTTGGCTCCTAAGTACCAAATCAACCGGAACTTGTCGGTACAAAGTAATATTGCCTTCTTCTTCACGGACGAATCAGAAAAATACTTTAGTCCTATGACCGGAACAACCTCCTTCTATCTGGAAGGAAAGGGAATAACCAATAATCAGGCTAAATCGCAATTCATCCGTGGCAAGAATATTTCCATAGACACGCATTTAGACTGGAATAAAAACAATCTTGTACACAAATATCTGCTCAAGGCCGGTGTGAGGTATTTGGACAACGGATATAAGTCCAACACCATTTCCGGATATAATACAGGCAATGACAAAATGCCTAACATAACCGGTTCTCTACAGTTCCGGGAAGTAAGCGGCGAAGACGACAGCTGGAGGAATTTGGCCTACTATGCCTCCGGACAGTGGAGCGTGGCAGACAAGTACTATCTCCAAGCTACGGGTTGCCTTGAATCGTCTTCCCGTTTCGGTCAGGACGGGGACAAGGGCATCGGTCTCTTCGGTGTCCGTTGGGGAATTTTCCCCTCTTTGCAGGCAGGCTGGATAATAAGTTCCGAGCCGTTCATGAAGGATCTTAGCTTCATCAACCAGCTCAAATGGACAGCCGGAATCGACTATTCCGGAAACGACAACATGGACAATTACGCTTCGCATCCTTACTTTCAGTCCGTCAAGTTCCTGGGCAACGCCACAGGTATTCAGCTGGCGAATATTGGGAATTCCTCCATTTCCTGGGAAGAGACCCGGCGCATTCACACCGGTTTGGATTTTATTGTGCTGAACAACCGACTTCATCTGAATGTTGACCTGTACGATGATTATATCGACAATCTGTTGACTCTTAAATATTTGAAGCTTATCTCAGGGCAAGAAAAATATTGGAGCAACGACGGTGCCATGCGCAATCGCGGCGTTGATTTCTCTCTTTACGCCAAACTGATTAATAGAAAGCTTCTGAAATGGGACTTTGGATTCAGTGTAAATCACTACAAGAATCGTATTGAAAAACTGCCCGACAACCGGCCTTTTGTCACAACTCTCTACGGTGCCGATATCCTGACCGAAGTCCATCAGCCGGCCGGACTGTTCTATGGTTATCGTACTGAGGGTGTTTTCTCCACCACGACTCAGGCGCTGGGAAGCGGATTGAAGCAACGATCTTTCTCAACGGGTATTGAAGAGCCCTTCCAGGCCGGTGACATGATTTTTGTCGATAAAAACAAAGATTACCTAATCGATAATTCCGATTGTTTTGTCATCGGCGACCCCAACCCTCTTCTATACGGCAATCTCCAAACACGGCTGACCTATCGTCGTTGGTCGTTGCAGGCGAATTTCAAGTACTCCTACGGTAACGATATCTACAATTATCTGCGCAGACAACTGGAAAGCGGCAGCATGATTTTCAATCAAACCGTCGCCCTGCAGCGCCGATGGGTTGCCGAAGGGCAGGTGACCGATATCCCCCGTGTTGCTTATGGCGACCCTTCGGGTAACTCGCGCTTCAGCGACCGATGGATAGAGGATGGCTCCTACCTGAAGCTCAAACGCTTGACTCTTTCCTTCGATTTGCCTCTGAACAGGGAGTTCATTCAAGGCATTAATCTCTACGCCAGTGTCGAAAATCTTTTCACATTGACGTCCTACCTGGGAAGAGATCCCGAGAACTCCATGAACAATAACGTTCTTTACCAGGGTATAGACCGAGGATTGAGCGTATGCGGCAAAGGTTTTGTTTTTGGTACTAAAATCCGTCTATAACGATGAAACATATGAGAAACTGTTATTCCTTGCTTGGCCTGTTGATGACAGGATGGATGCTCTTTTCATTCGGCTCCTGTGAGAATTTTTTCATCTCAGATTCAAACCGGCTGATGTACGACAAGTCTTACGGCAATATGGCCCGGACAGATTCTGTCTATTCCCTGCTGGGGATTTTAACCAAGATGCAAAAAGTGGCCGACAGATATGTACTGTTAGGAGAATTACGGGGAGATTTGGTGGTCCCGAACGACCATACCTCCGGAGACCTGCGGGATCTCGCCCTTTTCAGCGCGACCCCGGACAATTGCTACAACCGGATAAGAGACTATTACGACATCGTCAATGGTTGTAACTGCTATCTGGCCTACCTTGACACCACGGGGCAGCGGTACATGAAAGAATATGCGGCCGCGAAAGCCATTCGGGCCTGGACCTATCTCCAGATTGAACTGAACTATGGCAGGGCAAGCTACTTTACACAACCGGTGCTGACAGTAGAAGACAACAACCGCGACTACCCGGTGCTTACAATCGATGAAATCTGTCCCCTGCTCATCGCCGACCTGGAACCGCTGGTTGACTTTGACCGTCCCGATTTAGGAGAAATACTGACACTGAGCAGTGAGTACTTCTTTGTTCCGGTCAGAGTCATTCTGGCCGATCTCTACCTTTGGAACGGAGATTATAGCAAGGCTGCCGAAACTTATTACGACTATATTTTTCTTAATCAGGCTGTCCTGAATCCTTCCTATCGGATTTACCACAACGATGCGTCCTACTCATCTGTCAGAGATGGTTGGTCGGTTTCCTGGTCTTCTGTTTTACCCGATGAAACCATCTGTTTTGTTCCCATGGCCACCGATCCGTCAGACGGCAGATGTTCGGACCTCGACTCCATTTTTTCAGGCGGACTGAATGGCCGGTATCAGGTGGAGGCTTCGGACAGTTACATTCAGACCAACTTACAGCAGTCATATTATCTGGATGCTGCCGGCGAATACACCAACGGGGACTTACGACTCCGTTCTTCGGTGGCCGGTGTCTGGAACCGGAACACAATGATGGATACGATGAATATACGCAAGAACAGTCCGCTGCAATCCTCTGCCTCTGCCAACACCGTTATGCTCTATCGCTTGCCGCATATCTACCTGAGATTTGCGGAGGCCTGCAATCAGGCCGGATATTCCTCGCTGGCCTTTACCGTGCTGAAATACGGACTGACTCAGGATAACATTATCAAGTATGTAGCACCCTCAGAGCGTCAGACAGGAGCCCGTTTCTTAAACTTCGATCATGACGCATTTCTGAGCAATGGCGCCGTTCATGCCAGGGGGAGCGGCGATACGGATTGCAGTCAGCGCTACTCTTTGACCGTAGGCGACAGTGTATGGGTATATGACAGCGACAACGATGTCTATAACTATGTGGCAGCTTCACCCGAGTACAAGGCGGCCGTGAAGGATAGTCTCGATAACTTGATACTGGAAGAAATGGCCTTGGAAACCGCCTTCGAAGGAAACCGTTTCCAAGATCTGATCCGATTCGCTCGTCGACGCAACGACAACAGTTTCTTGGCTACGAAGGTAGCCTCCAGAGGTTCCGAATTTAACGAAAATCTCTATCGGTTGCTGTTGGACGAAAAGAACTGGTACCTGTCTCAACAATAAAAACAAAAAAAATGATTAGAAGAAAGCATCGGATATTTTGGGCCGTCCTTTGTATGGCCTGTTTATCATCCTGCCTTGAAAAGCTGGACGACGAATACCTCTATACCTTTACCGGCGAAACCGTCATGGATTATCTGAAAAACCGGCCCGAAACTTACAGTAGTTTTAGTCGGATATTGGTGCGTGCCAATGTAAGCAGTTTGCTGGCCACCCGCGGCAGCTATACCTGCTTTGCCCCAACCAACGAGGCCTTCGATGACTATTTCAGACAAATGGGGATAGCCGGGCCGGATGCACTGACAGACGAAGAAGCCCAAAAATTGGTCTACGGACACCTTCTGTCTAGGTCCTATCTCACCACCGACCTGAGCGAAGGTGCGATTCCCGTGGCAAACATGAACGATCGTTATCTGATGGTCTCCTTTCAAACAATCAACGACACCACCCTTGCGGTCCTTATCAACAAGAAGAGCCAAATCATACTGAAAGATGCCATTCAGGTTAACGGAGTAGTACATACCATGAATCAGGTGTTATCGCCTTCCAATTCACTCCTCCCTGATTTAATGGCCGAGAATCCGGAGATATCGATTTTCACCGAGGCACTGTTTTTAACAGGGTTGAGCGACTCTATTCGGCGGTATATGGATGAGGAATGGGAGCCGATGCCCTACATCAAGCAAAAAAAGAGCTATAGGACACGGGCCCGGCAACCCGAAAAAAGGTATTACGGATACACCGCCCTGGTGGAACCCGACGAAGTCTACAAGGCAAATCAGATCAACAGCCTGGACGACCTGAAAGCCTATGCAAAAGCGGTAAACGACCGGATGTATCCCGATGACCATGGCCAGTATGACGAAGACTGGACCAACCCCCGGAATCCTTTGAATCGCTTCGTTTCCTACCACCTGCTCCCACGCACCATTTACTACAACAACTTCTACTGCCGGTTGGGGACTGTCAGCGGATGTGAAAGCTATGATTTCTTTGAAACGCTGAATCATACCCTCATTCGTACCTGCAATGCCAATGGTATCAGCATCAATCGCAGTTTTACCATGCCCGAAACCGGCATGCGTCACAACGGCATCAACGGCGTTAAAGTACAGCCCTGGCGCAGCGATACCTACGAACAGTCTGCCATCAACGGTATCTACCACTATATCAACGGTATCCTGGTCTATGACGAAACCGTGCGCGATGGGGTACTCAACGAAAGAATTCGTATTGATCTGGCCGGACTGTTGCCTGAAATGATGAACAATAATCTGCGTGCCGGCAATGACCGTCTTGCCCATACCGTCTTTGCTTTCGACGACAGCTATTTTGATGACTTATCGGCTTCTAAAGACACGCGTATTTTCTACCAGAGTGTCATGCTTGGTGAAGTCCACTATCAGCAAGATGCCTTTTTCTTTGAGGGTGTCTATGATGTCACTCTCCGTCTGCCGCCTGTACCGGAGGGCGTTTACGAAGTCAGGGTTGGGATTCGCGGAGTCAATCTCTACGGAATCGCCCAATTCTATGTTGATTCCCAGCCTTGCGGCATTCCTCTCGATCTGAGCGTCTATGGGCATCCTTGGGGCTGGCCGGCCTGGGACGACGGGCATATAAACTGGGAGGAAGATTATTACGTGGATCCAAGTGGAAACCTGATGTACCTCCCTGATGTAAGCGCCAGTCTGGACAAATCGTACCGGAACAAAGGTTTTATGAGAGGACCTGCGGGCGTCTGCATGTGGCCTAACCAAACGGTCAATCGCCAATTCCGGTGGTATCGCGCACAATACCGGAAAATTGTCGTCACCATGAATCTGACGGAAGGAGAATCCCATTACCTGAGAATCAAGTCGGTATTGGAGGATGACGATAAACAAGGAATGATTGACTATATAGAGCTCTGCCCGAAAAGTATCTACGATGCAGAAGGAGGGGAGGATATTTATTGATTTTTTATTTAACCATTTTAAAAACATTTATTATGAAAAAATTATTTACTTTTTTGTTGATTTCCATGTTGGCATTGTTGCCTGTATCCAAGGCACATGCCGTTATTATGGTAGATGAGGATTTTACCATCTACGACACCGGCTGTTTCGGCGATACAACAGCAGCAAAAGCATTTAGCTTTGATTCAGAGATAGTCTCATTTTTCAGAACGGATGGAGTATCTATCAATCTCAATCTGAAATGGGGACGCGGCATCAACGATGTTGAAGCCTTGGGATATCCCGCGGGGTTCCCTTATGTTGCAGGTTCCAGCATTATCGGGGGTCTGCAAATCCGCGAAAACACCAAAGCTCCCTATTCGTATAAAACCGTTGAATGGGAAGCGCTCGAAGGCGAGGCTGCTGCCGTCAAGACTGCCTATCGTTGGTTTTACAATCAGCCGAGTGACTCCTACAACCGTCCATCGGACTCGCTGATTATCCGTGTGCCGGCCGATATTGACTCCATTTTGATCGAAGGAGGCGGCTCCAACACCGGTTATGGAATCCTCGTATATGAGCTCGATGGAGGCTTTGACAATGGTCTCTACAACGCAGGCAACTACGGGCGTAACTTCAACCGCATCGGTTTCAAGCCGGTCAACTACGGAAATAAAGACTCCGTGGACATTGTTATTCTCGCTGTCCACAAAGACTGGTTCATTCCTAAGACAAACACCGAATGGACCGACAAGGGTTCCTATCAGTTCGTCAACATTAAGATGTCAGAAGCAGACAAATACAACAAAGGCGAACGCTGGGGTTTGTTCAGCACTGCTTCGCTCAACCGCATCAAAGTCTTTGGAAAGATTCAGAGAACAGAAACGCCTGAATTCACCGGATTGCTCTCCGGTTGGACCTTTAAGTATATGCCGCTGGCCACCAATACCGGTACGCCCGATGTCAACGCACTGGCTCCGGACGATGGCTCCATGGTGGAAGCCATTGATAGATTAGCCAGCGACGAAGGTTCACTCCGCTCAATGTTGAGAGTTGCTCCGGGCATGGGCAATATGGAAATGGGTAAGGAATGTGGAAATGTACAGAATGTCAAGTTGTCCAACATCGGTTGTAACGACACCCTTTATTCATCCTGGGGGGATTATGACAAATACTTACAACTGGAAATAAATACCACCGGTTACGGTGATATTAACCTGGATTTCGGCTTCAACCTGAGAGGATCGTCCGACAGTCTGGCCATTCTTTATACGACGGATAATAAAAATTACTCCCTGCTGACTAAAGTGGCCACTACCACTGAATTTGACGGTCTGGTAAATGTCTCTCTGCCGGTGCCTATTACCAACTGCTCTGCAGCACGAGTCCGTTTTGTCCCCGATCATACCGACGAAGTCAACGGCTATTCCCCCGATGGCGAACTAATCTTGGCCAATGTCATGGTAACCGCCAAGGAAGCAGCAAAAATCTTGTACATCCACCGCGACAGCAAGGCCGATGAAGTATTTCCTCTGTTCGCCGAATATGTTGCCACTTTGATAAAATCTACCGCCTACAGTGTCAACTCGGAATATTTACTGGCCGACAGCCTGACAGCAGACTCTCTGACTGTCATGGATAGAGTTGCACCCTATGATGCCATCGTCATGAGCAGTGCCGTTGAGGCAGTCAATTCCTTTACTCCGGTGATGAAATACGTAATTGGTCAAAAGCCCATCCTGAACATGTCCTACGAAGCCTATCAGGCTTGGAACTGGGCTGAGATCACCAGTGGCAATACCACTGAACCGGTCGAGAACAGTGTCGTCATCGCCGATGACTATCTGTCCCATCCCATCTTTGAAGGGCTTAACATGGAGAACGGCAAGGTGGTCATGTTTACCAAGCTGGATTCAATCGTGACACAAATCGACTCTGTCACTACCCAGAATGACTACTTCGGTGTACAGGGTTTCGTTCCCTCTACAGCTCTCTGCGGAGGCAAGATTCTGGCTTCCAGCGGCGACATGGCTGTCATTCACGAGATTGACACGAATCCCGCTGCCAAGTATATGATGATCGGTTTCTCGAAAAATAACCGGGCCAATTTGAGCGATGATGCCAAGAATATGATTATCAACGCAGCGAAATATCTCCTTGCCGGTGGCGAAGTGGCTGTCAATAAGATTGAAAAGGCCGAGTCTCTGCGTCTCTTCAGTCAAGGAGGAGAACTCTATATCCAATTGGAGAAGGCTTCCGATGTCAGGATATTCAACATTCATGGACAAAAAGTCCGCGAAATCAAGGGACATGAAGGATTGAATACCATCTCCCTGGCAGAAGGACTTTATATAGTAGGTGTCAATAACCAGTATCAGAAGGTTCTCGTTAGATAGGGAAGTTAGGTGTTGATTGTTGGTTATTCGGAGACCCTGTTCTGAAAGAAGTTTTCTTTTCAGAGTGGGGTCTCCACTTTTAATATAAGAGTCTTATTATCAATGATTCAAGAACGCCGGCGAAACCAGAGAGTGGTCTCTCGACCCTGTTTGCCGGCAGTTTTTCCAGGCGGGATTCTGCCGGATCTTGCAAGCTTTTACTTCCTTACGCCGATCAAATGCCTTTTCCCAGCGCTATGGGTTTAAAAGTGAAAATCAATATCTTCAGGTCCATTAGCAGGGATTGATTTTTCAGGTAAATCAGATCGTATTCCAGCCGTTCAATCATCTTTTCTACCGAATCGGCGTAGCCGTATTTTACCATGCCCAAAGAAGTAATACCGGGCTTAACTCTGTAAACCAGGTAGTATTGGGGAGCCTGATCCACTATGCGTTCCACGTAAAAACGCCTTTCGGGTCGTGGCCCTACCAGCGACATTTCTCCTTTGAGGACGTTCCAAAGCTGAGGCAGTTCATCCAAGCGGTATTTGCGCAAGAAACGGCCGAAAGGAGTAATACGCTCGTCGTTGAGCGAGGAGAGTAAGGGCCCTTCGGGTTCTGAATGGGCAAACATGGTCCTGAACTTTAAAATGGTAAACGGCTTCATTTCTTTTCCCAAACGTTCCTGTCGGTAGAGTATGGGGCCTGCAGATTCCAGGCGTATGCGCAAGGCCAGGAAGACAAAGAGGGGCGACAGCACCAGCAGGCCCAACACGGAAACCAGTATGTCGGTACTGCGTTTAAGGTTTTGTTCCCAAGGTTTTAACTGTACGGGGCTCAAATATTTCAATGGAACTCCCGGCAGAGAATAAAGAGTAATGTTGGAAAAAAGCAAGTCCTGCTTGTGGATAACAGACAAAATATCCAGATGATACACATAAAGCTGTTTGAGCAGGCCCTCGGTATAATCGCTGTCTTGCCGGTCTGTGGCCAGGATTAAAGCCTCGATACGTTGTTCTTTGATGATTTCTTTGAGCTGCTCTTTATCTCCCAGAATATTCTGTTCCGCGACAGCCTTTTCTTCGCTGTTTACGCGAATGAAACCTTTCAGAAGATAGGCAGAACTGTTTTTGGTTTGCTGCATCTGGCGGCTCAGTTTGCCGGCCACTTTTCCGCTGCCTATAATCAGGACATTAATGCCCACTTTCCCCTCGGCGTGTAAATTAAGCAGCCTGGACGTTTGTAAAAAACGGACAAACCAGGTGCAAAAAAAATGTATAAGAAACAAGCCGGCAAACACTCTGTAATAGAGTGTGTATTGTTCGGGGTAGTCGTTGATGATGACGGCAAAAAAGATAATCAGCGATCCGACCAGGGTACTGAAAAGGGTGCTCAATAAATCGGAGGTGTGGTTTTTCTGTCGCGGCTTGGCGTAATAACCGGAATAAAAGTAGACAATCAGCCAGAACAAAGGCATTCCTACACCCATCAAAATAGCCTTGGTATTTATTAAAAAATCCCCCAGGGTGTTGAAGTAAACAGTGGAACGAACTTCGTAAAAACGGTAAATATTAAATAGTTGCCAGGCTATCAGAGTGGCTATATAGTCCAGCAAAGCATAGCGCAATATGTATTTTTTATCTTTTTCCATGGTGGCGTTTTATACCCTGTTTTTAGGGTCTTATTATTTTTATTTCTCCTTTGTCGCCCAAACTTATTATAGACGAGGGCTTGGCTTTGCCTGCGGGTTCATTTCGTCTGTAATCGACCACATAATCGACGGCCGAGATGATTTCTGCGGAGATATCCCTGAAAGAAGCGGGAGCAGGCGTCCCCGAGATATTGGCCGAGGTCGATACGATGGCTTTGCGAAAAGACCGGCATAAACTCTGTGAAAATTGTTCTCGGGTGATTCTTATGGCCACGCTGCCGTCTTCGGCGATCAGATTTGCAGCCAGGTTTTTGGCTCCCCGGTAAATAATGGTGAGCGGTTTGTCGGACAATTCTATCAGGTTCCATGCCAGCTCGGGAACTTCTTCAACGTATAAATTGAGTTTATAGGGATTGTCCAGAAGCACAATCATGGCTTTATTTTCGGCTCTTTTTTTGATGGCGTGGATTTTTTCGATTGCCTGCGGGTTGCCGGCATCGCAACCCAGGCCCCAAACCGTATCGGTGGGATAGAGTATAATACCTCCCCGTTTCAGTACTTCTCCGGCTTTGTTAATTTCCTCCTGCAAACTCATGGTTTTTTTGCGTTGTTTTAGTGTATAACGTTATGCACCACAAAGATAGTATCTAATTCTTGTTTATTGAATAAAATTCACATGGAATACAATCTGAATGACGGAATAAAAACGTATTTTTGTAAGATAATTTTTTGAAACTGCGGGGAGTGTTCTCTGTTCAGTTAAAAAAAATTCTGCGAGAACAAAAGAAAAATAATATATAATCTAATGAGCAAATGGAATTTATTAACCTTAACCCCCGAACAAGAGACACAGAAAGAACAATTAGCTGAAGAACTCGGTATTAGCCCGATATTAGCAAAGTTGCTAATACTGAGAGGAATAAGCAGTTTTAGTGAAGCAAAAAAATTTTTTAGACCTCAACTGAGCGATTTGCACGACCCCTTCCTGATGAAGGATATGGACAAAGCTATTGCCAGGTTGAATTTGGCTATCGCTAACAAAGAAAAAATTCTTGTCTATGGGGATTACGATGTAGACGGGGCTACCGCAGTGGCCTTGGTTTATAAGTTTTTACGCCAATACAGTTTGAATATCGAATTTTACCTGCCCGATCGTTATGTAGAGGGTTACGGTATTTCCTATCAGGGAATCGATTATGCCTTTGAGCACCAAATAAAACTGATTATTGTGTTGGATTGCGGCATTAAAGCCGTGGAAAAAGTGGCTTACGCCAAAGATAAGGGGATAGATATCATCATCTGTGACCATCACAAACCCGACGACGTCTTGCCCGATGCCGTAGCCGTACTGGATGCCAAACGTCCCGACTGCCAATACCCCTATAAGGAATTATCGGGTTGCGGTGTCGGTTTTAAGTTCATGCAAGCTTTTGCTCAAAATAACGGTATCCCTTTCGATCGCTTGTTGCCTTTACTCGATTTGGTGGTAGTAAGTATAGCCTCGGATATTGTTCCTATTACGGGCGAAAATCGTATTCTGGCCTTTCACGGTCTCAAACAGTTGAATACCAAACCTAGTGTGGGCTTAAAAGCTATTATTCAACTTTCCGGATTGGTAGGTAAAGAAATCACCATCAGCGATATTGTCTTTAAGATCGGCCCCAGGCTCAATGCTTCCGGTCGAATTCAGTCGGCCGGGGAAGCTGTCGAACTGTTGGTTACCAAAAATCTGCGTTTTGCCAAGGAGAAAAGCTTGCAAATTGACCAGTATAATCAAACCCGCAAAGACTTGGACAGGAACATTACCGAAGAAGCCAATGCGGCCCTTAAGGCCTGTACCAATCTGGACGACCGTAAAGGAATAGTGATCTATAACGAGGAATGGCACAAAGGAGTGATTGGCATTGTTGCCTCCAGGTTGTCGGAGGAATACTACCGTCCGGCCGTGGTTTTGACTCGTTCCGACGATTTGGCCACCGGTTCGGCTCGTTCCGTACCGGGTTTTGATATTTACAAAGCCATCGATTCCTGTCGTGATTTGCTGGAAAATTTTGGCGGGCATACCTATGCGGCGGGCTTATCCATGAAAATGGAGAAGGTGGAGGAGTTCACCCGCCGTTTTGAACAATATGTGGCCGATACCATATCGTTGGAACAACTTACCCCTACCATCGATATTGATGCCGAAATAAAGTTCCAGGAAATTACGCCTAAATTTTTCAGGGTGCTCAAGCAATTCAATCCGTTTGGACCTGACAACAATAAGCCGGTCTTTTCCACCCGCAGGGTTTTTGATTACGGTACCAGCCGCTTGGTAGGCCGCGATCAGGAACATCTCAAGCTTGAATTGGTCGACAGTCATTCCGAAAACATAATGAACGGGATAGCCTTCGGTATGCACGCTCACAACGATCATGTCAAGTCGTTCAATCCTTTTGATATTTGTTATAACATCGAAGAAAACTATTACAACGGGAATTCTTCCATTCAGTTGCTTGTCAGGGATATCAAAGTTGTTGAAGATTAAGATTCCGTTTTTGTTCATTTGCCTTTCGAACTGTTGGGAGCTTCAGGCACCGGCGCAGCTAAATTCTCCGGATAATGACCATTTATCACGACATTCTGAAACAGTACTGGGGCTACGAGGATTTCAGGGAATTACAGCTCGAAATTATTGAGTCCGTTGCCGCCGGTAAGGACACCCTGGGTCTGATGCCCACCGGAGGCGGCAAGTCTCTTACTTTTCAGGTGCCTGCTCTTGCAATGGAAGGCATTTGTTTGGTTATCACTCCATTGATTGCCCTGATGCGCGACCAGGTGGAGAGGCTCAAGTCTATGGACATTCGCGCCGCCTGTTTGCACTCCGGAATGACCCGGCAGGAGATACAAATAGTGTTGGACAACTGCCTGTACGGAGATTTTAAATTCTTGTACGTATCTCCCGAAAGACTGGGCAGCGATCTCTTTTTGCAAAGAGCCCTGGGCCTGCCGGTAAATCTGCTGGTAGTGGATGAAGCGCATTGTATTTCGCAATGGGGTTACGACTTCAGACCATCTTACCTGAATATTGCCCGCGTACGCGAGTATTTTCCCTCCATACCCGTCCTTGCTCTCACGGCCACTGCTACACCTGAGGTTGTGGAAGACATACAAGATAAACTGCATTTCGCTGCCCCTAATGTTTTTAAAGTCAGTTTTGAGCGTAAAAACCTGGCTTATGTGGTCAGAGAGACCCAGGACAAAGACAAAGCTCTTTTGCAGGTGTTAAAAGGTGTAGACGGAACCTCTATTGTTTACGTGCGCAACAGGGCCAAAACCAAACAAATTGCAAATTTTCTAAAAGGAGAGGGCGTAGAGGCGGCTCATTTTCATGCCGGACTCAATGATCAGACCAAACAAGAACGCCAAGCCGCCTGGAAAAACGGAACTTGCCGGGTGATTGTGGCCACCAATGCCTTTGGCATGGGCATAGATAAGCCCGATGTGCGCACGGTGATTCACATGGATTTGCCCGACTCGCTCGAAGCCTATTTTCAGGAAGCCGGCCGGGCAGGTCGAGACGGACAAAAATCCTATGCGGTGTTGCTCTACCACAAATCAGACAGCACTCTGCTTAAAAAAAGACTCAGCGACAACTTTCCCAATAAGAAATACATCCACAAAGTCTACGAAGCGCTGGGCAATTATTATCAGTTGGCCGTGGGTTCAGGTCAGGGAATGAATTTTCCCTTTGATTTACAGGATTTTTGTGGAAAATTTCACCTGAACATGCTGCAGGCATACAACGGCTTGAAAATACTGGAGCTGGCCGGCTATCTGGAATTGACCGATGAACAAGACAGCACTTCCCGTTTGTATTTTTTGAGCAGCAGAGAAGATTTGTATCATCTTCCACGCTCCGGAAACAAAACAGATCGCGTATTGCAGGTATTGCTGCGTTCTTATACCGGTTTGTTTTCCGATTTTGTGCGAATACAGGAAGAAGTACTGGCTTCCAGGCTGCAAATGACCGGGGAAGAAGTGTACGAAAGCTTGTTGTATTTATCCCGTCAGGGAGTAATTCATTACATACCCCGAAAAAAAACGCCTTTTATTTGTTATACTCAGTCCAGAGAAGAAAGCGAGCGCCTGCACATTGGTCCCGAAGTGTACGAAGAACGCAAAAAGCGTTATGTGGAAAGAATTCAGGCCATGCAGGCTTATGCCGCCGAAGATCAACCCTGTCGAAGTAAAAGGCTGCTGCAATATTTCGGTCAAAAGCGGGTATCCAATTGCCGGCAATGCGATGTTTGCCTTAGGAAACAGCAGGAAGGTTTGCGTCAATATGAATTTGAAGACATCAGCCGGGATATGCTCGCGGCTTTAGAGAACAGTAATCCTGACTTGGAAGAGTTGATAGACAGCTTGCCTTACGACAGCAATAAATCTCTCAAAGTGTTCAGGTTCCTCTGCGACAGAGGCGATATTGTTCAGCGAGAACACCGGATATTTCGTAAAACCGACTGATTATTTCACAAAAAAATGTTTTTTTGGTTGGGAATAAAAAAAAAGACTATATTTGCCCCGAATTATTCAAGACATATGGCTACTCAGCTTTTTGTTTACTCTTATTATTTTTACTTTAGCTGGACAAGTTAAGGGCGGGATAATATTGTAAAAAAATCTGAGCAGATAAAGAGATATATTGATAGCGATCCCGCCTAATTGGGCGGGATTTTTTTATTTAATAAAATCCATAACCATGCAGAAAGAAATAAAACCTGCCAAACGCCTTGAGGGAATAAACGAATACTATTTTTCGTCCAAACTCCGTGAAGTTGCCATGCTCAACGCTCAAGGCAAAGATATTATCAGTCTGGCCATTGGCAGCCCCGATTTAATGCCCCGGGCAGAGGTTGTCGAAACATTGTGTAAAGAAGCCGCGCAAAAGACGGCTCACGGCTATCAGCCCAATATTGGCCGTAAAGAATTGCGTTCGGCTTTTGCCGCCTGGTACAAGGAATGGTACGGCGTGGATTTGGATCCCGACAGGGAAATTCTTCCCCTGATAGGTTCCAAAGAGGGAGTGATGCATGTTTCCATGACTTTCCTGAATCCCGGAGACGCCGTGTTGCTGCCCAATCCGGGTTACCCGACTTATAGAGCCGTTTGTAAGCTGCTGCAGGCCGAAGTGCTCGAATACGAACTCGACGAAAAAAACGGCTGGCAACCCGATTTTGAAGCCTTGGAAAAAATGGACTTGAGCCGGGTAAAACTTATGTGGGTCAATTACCCTCATATGCCCACAGGAGCACCTGCACAAAAAAGCACCTTCGAAAAACTGGTCGATTTTGGCCGCCGTCACGGTATTGTTGTTTGCAACGACAATCCTTACAGTTTTATTTTAAACAACCATCCCCTTAGTATTTTATCTGTTCCCGGAGCCAAAGACTGTTGCCTGGAACTGAATTCTCTGAGCAAATCGCACAATATGCCCGGTTGGCGTATAGGCATGCTGGCCGGTAATCCGGAATTTGTTTCCTGGGTCGTCAGGTTAAAAAGCAATGTGGATTCCGGTCAATTTCTGCCCATGCAGTTGGCAGCCGTCAAAGCTCTGCAATCGGAGCGGAGCTGGTACAAAGAACTCAACAGGCGGTATTCTTCGCGCCGGGTTCTTATAGAGGAACTCATGTGCAGTTTGCATTGCACCTTCGACGCCGGCCAGGAAGGCATCTTTTTGTGGGGGCGAATTCCCGATGATTATACAGACGCTGCGGAATTGTGCGATGAACTTTTATACAAGGCAAGGGTATTTGTGGCTCCCGGTTTTATTTTTGGCAGCAAGGGCAACCGTTATATACGAATTTCGCTCTGCAGTCCCGAAGAACAAATTCGTGAAGCCCGTAGGAGGGTCTGCAATTACTTACATAAACAAAAGTGCAGTTCAGCCGGAAAACCGGTCCTGACGAGTTAATAATTATACATTTTATACTTAAACTATATGCAATTCAATAGACAGCTATTTCCCGACCTCGATCTGACAAGGCCCATCGTTATTTCCGGTCCTTGCAGTGTCGAAACAGAGGAACAGGTATTAACAACGGCCAGGCAGTTGGCCGAAAAAGGTATACGAATTTTCAGAGCGGGTATTTGGAAGCCCCGTACCCGGCCCGGTGCCTTCGAAGGAATCGGCACCAAAGGCTTGGCCTGGCTCAAACTCGTCAAAGAACAAACCGGTATGTACACTTGCACCGAAGTGGCCTCGACCCAGCATGTGTACGAAGCAGTCAAATATGGAGTAGATATGCTCTGGATAGGGGCGAGAAGTACCGTCAATCCCTTTTTGATGCAGGAAATCTCCGATGCCGTACAGGGATTGGATATTCCCGTACTGGTAAAAAACCCCGTCAATCCCGATCTGGAATTGTGGGTGGGAGCCATTGAACGGCTTTACAAAGCAGGAATACGCAAGATCGGAGTTGTTCACAGAGGCTTCAGTTCCTGGGATAAACAAATCTACCGCAATGCCCCACATTGGCATATTCCCATAGAATTGCGCCGGCGTTTCCCCGATTTGCTGATGTTTTGCGATCCCAGCCACATGGGAGGCAAGCGGGAATTGATCTCTCCATTGAGTCAGCAGGCCATGGACCTGAATTACGACGGTTTGTTTATTGAAACGCACTACAAACCCGAAACGGCATTGAGTGATTCCGGTCAGCAAATTACCCCCGATGTGTTGCAATACATTCTGAAAACACTGGTCGTACGACAGGGAGGCAAACCCGACGCAGAAAAGTTGTCTGCCTATCGGGCCGAAATCGACGAATACGACGATCAACTGGTAGAACTTATCAGCAAACGCATGAAGATATCCAAACTGATAGGCCATTACAAAAAAGAAAACAATATACAGGTATTGCAAGCCGCCCGTTACAACGAAATTATCGAAGAGAGAGTGAAACAGGCCGCCGGTTTGGGTATTAAAAGCGATTGTATGCAAAAAATACTCGAAGCCATACACGAGGAATCGGTCAGGCTGCAGATTGAAATCATGAATATGGACAATTCAAAAACTTCGGAAAAATGAAAATTCTAATATTGGGTGCCGGCAAAATGGGCAGTTTCTTTGCCGACGTCCTTAGTTTTGAGCACGAAACGGCCGTTTACGACATAGATCCGCGGAAACTCCGTTTTATTTACAATACCTGCCGCTTCAAAGAACTCGAAGAAATCCGGGAATTTGCCCCGGAATTGCTGATAAATGCTGTAACGGTGAAATACACCATCGAGGCTTTCAAGACCGTTTTGCCTTTGTTGCCCGCTTCTTGCATCATCAGCGATATTGCCAGTGTCAAAAACGACCTGGAAGACTTTTATGCCGGTTGCGGTCATCGCTTTGTATCGACCCACCCCATGTTTGGGCCGACCTTTGCCAGCCTGAACAATCTTTCGAGCGAAAATGCCATCGTCATTACCGAAAGCGATCACCTGGGCAAGACCTTTTTCCTGGATTTGTACCGCAAGCTCGGATTGAATATTTTTGAGTATTCCTTCAAAGAGCACGACAAAACCGTTGCTTACTCTCTGTCTATTCCCTTTGTATCAACACTGGTTTTTTCGGCGGTCATGAAACACCAGGATGCTCCGGGAACTACCTTCAAAAAGCACTTAGCCATAGCCCACGGCCTGATGAACGAAGACGACTTTCTTTTGCAGGAAATACTCTTCAACTCCGAAACTCCCGCCCAGCTTGAGTTGATCCGTTCCGAACTGAAACAAATTCTGGAAATAGTCAAAAACAGAGATGCTCAGAGGATGAAAAGCTATTTGGAAAAGATACGCAACAATATCCGTTAAGTTTCCCCTGGTCAAATTTTTAGGTACTTACTATTTTTTGTATTTTCGCGCCATTGGTCGCCTTGGCTTATTCCTGAGTTTGGGCAGACCGGTGGCGTTTTGTGTTACTATTAAAAAGAGAACAATGAACAGACAGCTTTTAACGAAAACAATCATTCTATGCCTGATTGGCCTGATGACAGGATGTAATGCTCCCAAAGCCACGAGCTTCGAAATAGGAGACAAGCAATTCCTGCTTAATGGAGAAGCCTTTGTGATTAAGGCTGCCGAAATGCACTACACCCGTATCCCCAGGCCTTACTGGGAACATCGCATCAAAATGAGCAAAGCCTTAGGCATGAACTCTATATGCCTGTATATTTTTTGGAATATACACGAACAAGAGCCCGGAGTTTTCGATTTCGAAGGGCAAAACGATGTGGCTGAATTTTGCCGTATGGCGCAAAAAGAAGGTATGTACGTCATTATCAGGCCCGGACCCTATGTTTGTGCAGAGTGGGAGATGGGAGGTTTGCCTTGGTGGCTGCTCAAGAAAGAAGGCATAGCCCTGCGTTCGCAAGATCCCTATTATTTGGAAAGAGTGGAAATCTTCATGAACGAAGTGGGCCGCCAATTGGCCGGTCTCCAAATCAACAGGGGTGGTAATATCATCATGGTACAGGTAGAAAACGAGTTCGGCTCCTACGGTACCGACAAACCTTATGTGGAGGATATCCGCGATATAGTAAGGGCTGCCGGCTTTACCGATGTGCCCTTGTTTCAATGCGACTGGAATTCCAATTTCCAAAACAATGCCCTGGACGATTTGTTGTGGACCATCAATTTCGGCACAGGTGCCAACATAGACAATCAATTTCGTGAGCTGAAACGCCTGCGTCCAAATACGCCGCTTATGTGCAGCGAATTCTGGTCGGGCTGGTTCGACCGCTGGGGCAGCCCGCACGAAACCCGCAGTGCCGAAGAATTGGTTAAAGGTATGCAAGAAATGCTCGAAAAAGACATCTCCTTCAGCCTCTATATGACTCACGGAGGGAGCACCTTCGGCCACTGGACGGGTGCCAATTCACCTCCTTACGCTTCGTGGTGCAGTTCCTACGATTACGATGCACCCATCAACGAAGCCGGACAGACCACCGAGAAATTTTATGCCGTACGTGAATTGTTGGCAAAATACAGCGACAAAGCTTTGCCCAAAGTGCCCAAGGCTTTGCCGATGATAGAAATTCCGCCCTTTGAACTGAATCAGATAGCGCCCTTATTCCAAAATCTGCCCGAGCCCATCCTGTCGGATCAGGTACGTTCAATGGAGTTTTTCGATCAGGGCTATGGCAGCATATTATACAGAACTACCTTGCCGGCAGGAGCTGCAGGCCGTAAACTCATAGTGGAAGAGGCGCACGACTGGGCTATTGTTTTTGTGGACGGTAAGCGCCTGGGCACTCTCGATCGCCGCAAAGCCGAAAAAATACTGGAATTGCCGGCAACCGAAAAGGAAGCCGTATTGGACATTCTGGTCGAGAATATGGGCCGGGTGAATTATTCTAAAACCATCCACGACTACAAAGGCATTACGCAAAGAGTTTCGGTGCAGGAAGGCCGGAAACAAAAAGAACTTACAGGCTTCCAGGTGTACCGTTTTCCTGTTGAAGACGCTTTGAGCGGCAGGTTGCAATTTGTTGAGAGGTCTCAAGACTGTCACATGCCCGCCTATTACAAAGGTTCGTTCAACCTGGACAAAACCGGCGATGTTTACATCGATATGCAAAATTGGAGCAAAGGTCTGGTATGGATCAACGGATACGCCATAGGCCGCTTCTGGGAAATAGGGCCTCAGCAGACCTTGTTTGTGCCGGGTTGTTGGCTCAACAAAGGGCAGAACGAAATTATAGTGCTCGACTTGCAGAGTCCTCTCGAGCCTGTTATTAGCGGAATCACGACTCCTATCCTGGATAAGTTGCTTTCCGACGAAGAAACACTGGAACGCAACAAAAACGCCAATCCCGACGAGAGTGGCTATTTCTAAATTCTTATGAAAGCCGGGAATTATCTTTTACTGAGCTTTCTGCTTTTTGGCCTGCTTAGTTTAAATGCAGAAGACAGCCTTGCCGTTCGTAAACTGGTTTATCAAGTCGATTTACGCGATAATGTCAACAGCTTTACCTGGATGCAGGTACAAAAAGGTTTCGCTCAGGCCGAGGCCGAAGAGGCGTCTCTGATTCTGCTGGATATGAATACTTATGGTGGAGAAGTTGTATATGCCGATTCCATACGTACCCGTATTCTAAATACCGAAACTCCGGTATGTGTATTTATCAACAACAACGCCGCATCGGCCGGAGCTCTGATCTGCATTGCTTGCGATAAAATCTTTATGCGCAGCGGAGCCGTTATAGGGGCTTCGACGGTAGTCGATCAGAGCGGAGAAGTGGCACCGGACAAATATCAGTCCTACATGCGCGGCATCATCAGGGCAACAGCCGAAGCTCAGGGTAAGGACACTCTTATAGCCGGCGGCGATACCATGTATGTATGGAAACGCGATCCGGCGATTGCCGAGGCTATGGTAGATCCCGACGTGGAAATTCCCGGTGTGATCGAGAAAGGCAAGGTACTTACTTTTACGGCTACCGAAGCCTTGCAAAATAAGTATTGCGACGCCATAGTTCAAAGCAAAGAGGAAATTCTGGAGACACATTACGGCTACGGCGATTACGAACTGAAAGTGTTTCGGGCCAGTCTCAAAGACAAAATATCCGGTCGTCTGATGGGGACTGCCCTACGGGCAATACTCATTATGATCATTGTGGCGGGCATCTGGTTTGAGCTGCAATCGCCCGGTATAGGTTTTCCCAGCGTTGCGGCCGGAATCGCTGCTGTTTTATATTTTGCCCCCCTGTACCTGGACGGTCTGGTGCAGTATTGGGAAATTATATTGTTTATAGCCGGAGTGATACTGATTTTTTTGGAAATCTTTGTGATTCCCGGTTTCGGTATAGCCGGCATTTTAGGCATATTGGCAGTGGTGTTGGGTTTGAGTTTTGCCCTGGTCGACAACACAGGCCTGAGTTTTGATTTCGAAGGGCTGGATGTCTTGGGCGAAGCCTTGCTGCTGGTAATACTCAGCATGCTGATTGCTTTTATTATTTCGCTTTGGTTGACCTCCAAAATCGGTGTGGGCAAAGGTGTTTTCAGGCATCTGGCCCTTGAATCGGTGCAGGAAAGAGAGGCCGGTTATGTGGCGGTACCCACCACAGATACAAGCGTCATCGGTGCTACAGGCTTGGCCGCCACCGACCTGAGGCCTTCGGGCAAAGTCCGTATCGGAGATGTATTGTACGATGCCGTCGCTGAATTCGGTTACATCGAAAAGGGGAAAACGATTAAGGTAACCCGGTTAGAAAACGCTCAATTTTATGTGGAGGAACTGAAGTGAGATTTTTAGGATTGATTCCGGCCCGCTATGCTTCGAGCCGCTTTCCAGGTAAGCCCCTGGTACAAATTAAAAACAAACCCATGATACAGTGGGTGTATGAACAGACTCATCCCTGGGTAGATGAGCTTTGGGTTTGTACAGACGACGAACGTATTTTTAAAGCCGTGGAGGCTTTTGGCGGTAAAGTCATTATGACTTCTTCTGCTCATCGCAGCGGCACCGACCGTTGTGCGGAAGCCTCGTCCAGGCTGGGAGGTGATTTTGAGGTGGTAATAAACATACAGGGCGATGAACCTTTTATTCGAGGGGAACAAATACAAGCCTTAAAGGCCTGTTTCAATAAGCCCGAAACCGAAATAGCCACTTTGGTCAAGGCTTTTAAAAAAGAAGATGGTTTGCAGGCTCTCCTGAATCCCAATTCACCCAAGGTGGTTCTGAATTCCCGGGGAGAGGCTATGTATTTCAGCCGTTCGGTTATCCCTTACCTTCGGAATTTTCCCCAAAGTCAATGGCTTGAAAAGAATGTCTTTTACAAACACATAGGCATTTATGCCTATAGAAGACCTGTTTTGGCCGAACTGGCCAGGCTCGAAGCCTCTCACCTGGAGCAACAGGAATCGCTGGAACAGTTGCGTTGGCTCGAAAACGGATACAAAATCGGTACAGCCCTGACTCAGGTCGAAAACCAGGCCATAGATACGCCCGAAGATTTGGAGCGCTTATTGAAAAATCTAAGATGAACAAGCCGGACGACTTTAGCATCCCGCGCATGGAAAAACAGACTTTTCCGAACGGGATGGACTTTTACCATAGGAAAACCGATGCCGAAGGTTTGCTTAAACTCGATTTGATTTTACCTGCGGGCATACAATACCAAAAGCGTCCTCTGCTGGCCAGGTTGACAAATGCTCTTCTCAAAGAGGGCAGCCGCGGTATGACTTCGGCTCAGATTGCAGAGCGCTTTGATTATTACGGTGCTTTTATCCTTTTGGGTTGCGGTCTGGAAAATGCTTACGTCAATCTTTACACACCTAAAAAGTTTTTCAGTTTCACCTTGAAACTGCTCAACGAACTCTTGCGTTATCCTTCATTTCCCCAAAAGGAATTGGATATCAGCCTGGAAAAAAACCTCCAACGACATCTGATAGAGCTGCAAAAAGTGCAGGTACTGGCCGGTTTGGAAATAAATAAATGTTTGTTCGGGCCGGAACATCCCTACGCAAAACAATTGCAGGAGGAAGATTTCGACAGCTTCGACTCTTCGCTGCTCAAGGAGTTTCATCGCAACCATTATTCTGCGCACAAATGTATTGCTTTGCTTAGCGGAGAAGTAAACGAAGAGGATTATAAACTGGTGGAACAAGTCCTGGGTACCGAACCCTGGGGAGCGGCCGGCTGTACTCCGACCAAGGAGGCGCCTATCCGGCCTCTTAAGCCTCAAAAAGTGCTGGTGGAAAAAGCCGGTAGTTTGCAAACCGCTCTGCACTTTTCCATCCCATTGAAAATAGATAAACACCACAACGATTTTAAAAAACTGAAATTTGTAAATACTCTCCTGGGCGGTTATTTCGGCAGCAGATTGATGAGCAGCCTGCGCGAAGAAAAGGGTTATACCTACGGCATTTCTTCCAACATCAACGTACACCGGAAAAGCTCTCATCTCGACATTCGCTGCCAGACCGATGTAAAATATGCAGAGGCCGTGGCGCAGGGGGTTTACGATGAAATCAAAAAACTGCGGGAACAGGAGGTGAGCGGGCAGGAAATGAATTTGGTCCGCAATCACCTCAACGGTGAATTTGCCCGACTGATGGACGGGCCTTTTTCCCTTTCCGACTTGTATATGCACACCTGCTCTCTTGGACTGGATGTGAGCTATTATGAAGAACAGATGGAAATTTTTCAGCAAATCCAGGCTCGCGAAGTGATGGAACTGGCGCAACGTTATCTGGTTCCGGATGAGTTTTACGAAGTATGGGCCGGAGGCAATAATCAGGCCGCCGAAACGTTGATTCAATAAGCCGGAAAAGAGTGTCAACAAAACAGAAGTATATGTTCAGCAAAACCCCCAAATGTCGGCTACTCCAATTCCCAAAAATCGAAGACGATCGAGGAAATCTGTCGTTTTTGGAAGCCGGGCAACAACTGCCTTTTGAGATGGCCAGAGCGTATTGGATTTACGATGTTCCCGGAGGTGAACAACACGGAGGCCATGCCTATCATACTCAGGAAGAATGCCTTATTGCTTTGTCCGGGAGTTTTGACGTGCGGGTGCGTTCGGGCAGGGGAGAAAAAATTTATTCTCTGAACCGTTCTTATCGAGGTTTATACCTACCCGCCGGAAATTGGCGCGCTCTGGAAAACTTTTCAACCAACGCATTGGGGCTGGTCTTATCTTCGGGAACCTACGATCCCGATGAATACATTCGGGATTTTAGCCGGTTGAAACGAATCCGGGCTTCTAAAAAACCGGAAAATTTGTTGCCGATAATAGATGATCATACCGGCAAGCAAGTCTTTTCGGTACAGGATTCCCGCCTGGTAGAAATACCCACTCACCACGACAGGGAAGGCAATCTGACGGCAGTCAACGCCGGGCGGGAACTGCCGTTTGCCTTGAAGCGCTTGTATTACGTTTACGACATTCCTTACGGAAGTCAGCGGGGAGGACATGCTCACAAGGAGCTGAAACAATGGGTAATAGCTGCCAGTAGTAGCTTTGATATCTTGCTCGACGACGGCCGGGAACAAAAGAGTTTTCGCTTGGACAGGCCCAACCAGGCACTGGAAATTCCGGCCGGAATCTGGAGGGAAATAAGCGGTTTTGCCTCGGGCGCCGTTGTGTTGGTACTGGCTTCGGCAGAGTTTTCCGAAGACGATTATATACGCGATTATGAACAATTCTTAGCCTTCAGATCATGCAACTAGTCCGTTACCAACCGGAATACAAATCCTGCTGGGATACTTTTGTGGCCCAATCGAGAAACGCCACTTTCCTGTTTTTCAGGGATTACATGGATTATCATGCCGATCGCTTTCACGATCATTCCCTGATGTTTTATAAAAAGGATCGTTTGCTGGGTTTGTTGCCGGGTAACGTGGAGGGGGATGTTTATTATTCACATCAGGGGCTTACTTACGGCGGTTTTTTATTGAGCTTTATTACAACGGCAGAGCAGGTTATAGAAATGCTGGATCGTACAACGACTTATTTAAAGGATCAGGGAATAAAAAGCATGATTTACAAAAGCATACCCTGGTTTTACCACAAGACACCCGCCGAAGAGGATTTGTATGCCCTCTACCTCAAAAAGGCCCGGTTGGTTTCCCGCAGCCTGTCGTCGACCATACGTTGCGACAGGGCATTGCCTTTTGCGCACTCCCGGAAGGACGGCTTGCGCAAAGCACGGAGAGCAGGGATCGCTTGCCGGGAAAGCAAGGATTTATCCTTATTTTGGCCCATGCTGGAACAGAACCTGTGGGCAAGACATCGCTTAAAACCTGTTCATAATCTGGAAGAAATCAGCCGTTTGCACAAGGCTTTTCCCGAAAACATCCGCCTGTTTCTGGCAACGGAAGCAGGAGAGGCCGTGGCCGGCTGCCTGGTGTACGAAACGGAAACAACGGCGCATATTCAGTATATTTCGTCCAATCAACGAGGCAAGGCCCAGGGAGCACTGGATTTATTGTTTGAACACCTGATTTTCGACTGCTTTAAACACAAAGATTACCTCGATTTTGGCATTTCTACCGACGACGACGGCTTCAAACTCGACAGGGGTCTCTTGTTCCAAAAAGAAGGCTTCGGGGCCAGAGCCAGTGTGTACGATATTTATGCCCTCCATATAGAATAGAAAAACCCTGTTTGTCTTTGAATGGAAACCCGGGAAACATCCTATAAACAAATTGTCAAATCTACCGGAATCTTTGGTGGATCGCAATTGTTCAATATGCTGATCGGCGTGTTCAGAACCAAGGTGGCTGCCGCCCTGCTGGGGCCTCTGGGTGTGGGACTGATCGGTTTGTATCAGTCCATCATCGAAATGATCCGTTCGGTGAGTGGCCTGGGTTTGCATTTCAGTTCGGTCAGGGATATGGCTCGGGCCAATGCCGGCGGCGACCGGCAACAAATCAATACGACCGCTTCGGTACTGACCAGATGGATTGTTTTTACGGCCATTTTGGGAGCCCTGCTTTGCATTGTGTTTTCGAAACAAATCAGTATCCTGGCTTTCGACGACAGCAGCAAAAGTCCTCAAATTTGCCTGCTGTCTTTTTCTGTATTTGCTCTGACTCTTTCTGCGGGCCAAAAGTCGATGCTGCAAGGCATGCGGAAAATCGCCTATATGGCCAAAGCTTCCGTTCTGGGCAGCCTGTCCGGTTTTATAGCTGCTTCTATTTTGTACTTGACGCTGGGACAGGAGGGCATTGTTCCGGCTCTGTTGGCGGCTGCTTTTCTGAGCCTGGTATTTACTTGGTGGTATCGGCATAAACTACCCATACAGCGGGTTTCCATAAGTCTTAGGGAAACCTATCTGCGGGGAAAAAAAATGGTTGCCCTGGGTCTGTTTACCATGCTGTCGGGCGTGATCAGTACCCTAACCATGTTGTTGCTCAAAAGCCAGATCGGGCGTTGGGCCGACCTGGATACCGTGGGTTTATTTCAGTCTTCCTGGTCTTTGACGGCCATTTATCTTTCGGCCATATTGAGCGCCATGTCGGCCGATTATTATCCGCGTCTTTGCGAGGTAAGCGGGGATAACAATAAAATGGTCCGTTATGTGAACGAACAATTGCACGTAGTGCTTTTGGCAGCTACCCCTTTGGTAGTGGGAATGTTGCTCTTTGCCCCCTGGGTGTTGCATTTGTTTTATTCGGCTAAATTTGTACCCGCCGAAGGCTTATTGCGCTGGCAGATTGCCGGCAGTTTTCTCAAAGTGCTGAGTTGGCCCTTTGGTTATATTTTGCTCAGCCGATCCAAAGGCTTGCTGTTTTTGTTGACTGAACTGCTTTGGCACGGCTCTTATCTGGTTTTCACCTGGTTGCTCTGGGAACCCCTGGGGCTGACTGCCGCCGGTTTGGCCTTTTTATTGGCCTATGTGTTGTACACCCTTTGTTTGCTCCTGTTGGCCCGTCGCCTTTGCGATTTCCGGATACAACGCAGGAACCTGTATTATTTGGGCCTCTTTCTTTTCTTTGTGCTCTCGGCTTTTTTGCTGGCTCATGTATTCCATCCTGCCTATTGGATCAAATGGTCGCTTTCGGCCCTGATATTGCTGGTTTGCAGTTGTGTTTCCTTGCAGGAACTCAATAGAATCTGGCCGCTTAAAGACTTGTGGGCAAGCTTAAAAAAACGTATTTCGAAAGATGACTAAACCTTTGGTGTCCGTATTGATTTTGGCCTATAATCAGGAAGAATACATCGCTGATTGTTTGGATTCGGCCCTGGCTCAACAAGGGGACTTCGATTTTGAAATAGTAGTTGCCGAAGATGCTTCCGTCGACGGCACTTTGGTGATTTGCCGGGAATATCAACGGCGTTATCCCGGCAAAATAGTGCTCCTGAGCAATCAAAGCAATAGGGGAGTGGTGCGGAATTATTTTAACGCCTTGGAACATTGCCGGGGAGAATTTATAGCCGATTGCGGCGGAGACGATTACTGGCCCGATCCTCTGCGCTTGCAAAAGCAATGGAAACTTCTTGTTGGGGATCCGGCTATGAGCATGGTTTATGGGCAATGGAAAGAACAGGCGGCCGAAAGTACTGGAACCGCACAAAACAAAGAGACCTCTTGGCCGACCCTTCCACAATACGATCCCACCGACTTCGGCCCACCGACGGCAGCCCGTTTTTTAAACCGCGTGTATAAACCGGAGATTGTGCTTTCAACCGCCATGTACAGAAAAAGCTTCGTGCTGGAGGCTTTGCGACAAAAGCCCGAACTGTTTTTGCATCCGGATTACCGCACCGAAGACCTTTCGGTGCTCACAGCTTCGTTGTTGCGTGGGCCTGCCTGTTATTTACCGGAATGTTTTTTGGTTTACCGGGTGCTGGATAATTCTGTCAGTCATCCCCGGCAAATGGACAAGTATTATCGTTTTGCCCTGAGCAGCTTCAGGCAAAGTCTCGACTGGGCCAGGCATATAGGGTTGAGCCTCGGGGAAATACTTTCTTATTTGCAAAGCAGATACAACGATTATATGCACTATGCCTTTA
This sequence comes from Bacteroidales bacterium UBA1402, assembly GCA_002305085.1. Classification (GTDB taxonomy): domain Bacteria; phylum Bacteroidota; class Bacteroidia; order Bacteroidales; family UBA1402; genus UBA1402. The sequence continues at coordinate 144,904 of DBQE01000008.1, forward strand.
CCTCGTGCGACAAGCAATTGGCCCGGGCATTGAGAAAGTCCGTCAGAGAGTATGCTTACCGTCCCTCTCTGAAAAATGAAATCAAGTATTACCTCACCTGTTGTTCCCTAAAAAAGCCCAAAGCCCTATGAAAATATTGTTTCTGCTTCCGGAATATCCTGCCTTGGGTGGGGTGCAGACAGTGACCACCCAGATGGCCAATTATTTTCAAGCTGTCGGCCACGAAGTGAGTATTCTGAGCCTGCCTCCGGGAAAATGGTACGGATTGCCTGCGCTTTCGTCGCCCTGCTCCGATTCAAGGCATTCGCAAACCCTGCCTCCCGAAAAACCTTTGCGGATAACTCTCGATCCGGGAGTCAAACAAGCTTATTTGCCCGATTCTTCCGACTACAATTCAAAGCAGAATCTCCAATTCATACGTGATTATGTAGAACAGAACCGGATTCCTATCATCATCAACCAGGGCGCCTTTTCCAAAGTTTATTTGCTGTTCTCTAAGCATTCGGAGCATAAGGTGATCAATGTGCTCAGGGGCTGTCCAGCCTGGGAGCCAGTGCGCAAACGCAAGTTTAATACCTTCAAAAATACCGTGTTGTCTGTACGCGGTGTCGGCAAAAGAATACCGGCTTTGTTGCGCTATCTGGCCATGAAAACAGTACCCGGTCTGGCAACTGGCCTGGCCCGTAGGGAATTATTCGCCAAGATTGTACATGCTGCCCGTTTTGTGGTACTGGCACCGGGCTATATCGAAGAACTTCATGCCGCCTGGCCGGGAAAGATCGCACCGGGGCAAATTGTGGCCATTTCCAATCCCCTGACCGGTCGGGCGAAGATATCTGCCCGTAAGCCTCAAATTATATATGCCGGCCGGCTGAGCAGGGAAGACAAGAGGATCGACCGTTTATTACGTATTTGGAAGCTGATTCAGGATAGGGTGCCCGGCTGGTCTTTCCGGATCATCGGCGAAGGTCCCGAAAAGGAAAACCTCAGGGATTACGCAAAAAAACTGGGCTTAAAAAACTTGAGTTTCGAATCTCCCCGTGTGGACGACAGCCTTTATGGCGAGGCCTCCATTATTTGTTTATCCTCGTCTTACGAAGGATACGGTATGGTATTGCTCGAAGCCCGTCAGGCCGGTATTGTCCCGGTGGCTTTCGATTGCAGCGCGGGTGTGCGCGATGTCATTACTCATCAGCGTAACGGTTTGCTGGTTCCGGCCTTTGACGAAGAAGCCTTTGCCGAGAGCCTGCTCAAACTTATCGGGGACGAGAGTCTTCGCAACAGGCTGTCGCAACAAGCCATCGAAGATACCCGGCAAAACGATATGGAACGCATAGGTCCTTTGTGGACAGCTTTGTTTGAGGAGCTGCTGTTTCAGGATAATATCCTCGAATCCAACAATGCGACTACTGAACTGGAAGTGTTGATTTCTACTTACGCCAAGCCCTTGCAGCCCATCGTCGATCGATTGCCCGAATCCATAGAGGGAGTGAGCTATCTTATTTCCTGTCAGGGAGTTCAAGACCCGGAGCCTCTCGATTTTCAACGTAAAGATGTCTCCATCAGTTTTACCGGCAGCACGGGGATTGCCGCCAATCGCAACAACAGCATCAAGGCCGCAAGGGGCAAAATCGTCTGGTTGCTCGACGACGATGTGCGCTTTACACAGTCCGACCTCCAGCGTATTCTTGAATGTTACAGTGCAAAGCCCGAAATTGACCTGGCCTGTTTCCAAATCAGAACCCCCGAAGGCAGGCCCTACAAACACTACAAAGAGCAAGCCTTCAGAATGAAGAGTCTCGACGATGTTCGGGATGTAAGCTCTATAGAAATTACCTTCAGGCTGGCCTCCGTCAGGGCCAAAGGTCTTGTTTTTGACGAACGTTTCGGACTGGGCAGGCAATGGCCTTGCAGCGAGGAATTCCTGTTCCTGGCGGCCTGCCTCAAAGCAGGTCTGCACATTCATTATTTTCCTTATCCGGTGGTAGAACATCCTTACGAAAGCACCATTAAAAAAATGAGCCAATACAGCCCGGTGTTGCTGGAAAAATCGGGGGCCGTCAATGCGGTGCTCTACGGAAGAAAAGCTTATTTGAGAAACTTAGTTTCGTTGATCAAAGCCCGCAAAGCCATTAAAAACGAAAACATGTCAGCTTGTGATTTTTTGCGTATCAAAAACCGCGGCAGTCGTAAACTCCTTCATTCAAACAGAGATGAAAGGTCCTGAAATTTCGGTCTTTATACCGGTTTACAACGCCGGCGCTTATCTGAAGCCGACCTTGGAATCCGTTTTGAATCAAAGCTTCACCGACTTTGAACTGCTGGTCGTCGACGACAGTTCAACAGACGGCAGTTGGCTTATATTGCAAGATTACGCCGGGCGTGAACCGCGAATGCGAATACTTCAAAAAGAGCACGGAGGGAATGTGCCCAAATCCTGGAATGTGGCGCTTCCGCTGCTGAGGGGCAAATTTGTGTTTTATCTTTCACAGGACGATTTGTTGTCGCCCGATTGCTTTGAACAAATGATCCGCCGTCAGAGGGAATGCGATGCCGATTGCGTTTTGCCCGATATGCTGCGCTTTACCCGGGATCCCTCGGATGCTGTTCAGGAGCAAGCTCTTACAGCGCCCGATGCCGATTACAATCGGATACTCGACGGACGCTCTGCCTTTTTACTCAGCCTCGACTGGAGTATTCACGGTTTTATGCTCTGTCGCAGGCAGTTTTACACCGAAGAAGAATTCGACGAAAGCACTTTCAACAGCGATGAATACGTCACCAGGAAGATCTTTTTAAAAAGCGGGCAGGTGGCTTTTTCCAGAGGGCGTTTTTATTACAGAAGAGGCAATCCCAACAGCATTACCGATCCGGGACATCCTTTTCGCTATCAGGTGCTCAGAACCAATCAACGACTTTTGCAGTTGATGCAGGAGCAGGGCTTTGACAGGCAAGAATTGTACAAATACCGCCGGCAGGTCTTCGATACTTTCTGCGGTCTGCACCGTTATTTTCTAAACCATAAAAACAGCTACGTCTCCACAGAACAAAGCGGCATTCAAGCCCTTTTTGCAGAGGAATACGAGGCATTGCACAAAGAAAGAAAAGCGACGAAAAGGGCCTACCGGCATTCGGGCGTTAAACGAAGAATCCGGGTGGCTTTAATGCTAAGTTCGTATGGAGTGTTTGTTTTATTCAATAAAAAGTAACATGAAACACCGGCAAATCATATTGCCTCCCGAATGGGCAACACAAGCCTTTGTTCAACTGACCTGGCCGCATAAAGACAGCGATTGGGCAGATAATCTGGAAGAAGTAGAAGCCTGTTATATTGAAATCGCAAGGCATATTCTTCGCTACGAGCCCCTGTTGGTAGTATGCAGCCACCCAAATTCGGTGCGGGCAAAAATTGCTCCCCAAAGCGGGCAAAAGCTTTTTTTGTATGAACTTCCCTGCAACGATACCTGGACCCGGGATTTTGGGCCCATTTCCGTCTATGTCGACGGTAAAGTTTGTATATATGATTTTGGTTTTAATGCATGGGGTGGAAAATTTGCTTTTGATCTTGACAACAAACTGACTGCCAAACTTCTGGAGGCCGGAGCCTTTGGTCCGGACCGCCTCTACTCCGACCGGAAGAACTTTGTGCTCGAAGGCGGCAGTATAGAATCGGATGGAGCCGGCAGCTTGCTAACCACCTCAGAATGCCTGTTGTCTCCCACACGCAATCCGGGAATGAACAGAGATGAAATTGAGTTGTATTTAAAACAAGCCTTCGGTCTGCAACGGGTGCTTTGGATAGAAAACGCCTATTTGCAGGGAGACGATACCGACGGACATATCGATATGTTGGCGCGTTTTTGCAACAAAGATACCATCGCTTATGTTTCGGCCGGTTTTCCCCAGACAGCCGGGGAGCATGAACCTAAGCAACTTGAGTCCCTGAGAGCCATGGAAGAAGAATTAAAATCGTTCACGACACTTTCCGGACAGTCGTACCGCTTGATTCCCCTGCCTTTGCCCGATGTCGTTCGGTATAAAAACGAAGTGTTACCGGCCAGTTATGCTAATTTTTTAATCATTAACGGGGCTGTGTTGTTGCCCGTGTACGGACAAGAAAAAGATCAACAGGCTGTAAAACAGCTTGCTATAGCTTTTCCCGATCGGGAAATTATTCCGGTCAATTGCCTTGCGCTGATCAAACAGCACGGCTCCCTGCATTGCATAAGTATGCAACATCCGGTATAAGAAAGGCGAAGATATGTATAAACATTTGAGATATTTATATCTTTTTAAGACTATTCTTAGGAGACGTTTTAACTTAATGCAAGGCTGTTATGTAAAATTCATTTAGCTTTGCCTGTCCATATTTCACCAATGATTTCGTCACAACGATACTTGCTGTTTTTCCTATTGATGAGCCTGTTGTTGGCCTGCACAAATACAACAGGGCAATACGATTTGACTTATCCCGTGGTTCGCATGGATTTTTCAGATGAATTGGTACTCGAGGGCAGTGTCGAAGCAACGAATTCCACCTTTATCAACTGCCCGGATGTTTACAACTCTAAGATAATTTACCTTGTCGAAGACGGGGCCTGGGTTGAAGCCGGCGATACGGTTTGCATACTGGAAAATCAACAATTGGTCAATCAACTGGAGACGGTTAAACGGCTTTGCGAACTGTATCAGGCAGAATACAACAAAGGGGTGGCCGATTTGGAGTTGGATTACGCCTTATTGCAGGCTCAGGTCAAAAACAACGAAACGCAAATGGCCATTAGTAGTCTGGATTCCCTGCAATTGAAGTATTACACTGAAAATCAGCGAAAAATAGCAGAAATTCGTTTGGAAATGGCCAGGATAGAGTCCCGTAAACTCAAGAAGAAACTAAGTGCCTTAGAAACCATCCAGCGCTCGGAACTTCGTAAGATGGAGTTGCAAATCATTCAGAGCCAAACGCTGCTCGAATCGACCCAGGCTTCGCTGGACGAGCTGATTTTGAAGGCTCCAAAAGCCGGCATGGCCATAAGGGGCGATTCCGATATTAGTGACGGCAAAATACAGGAAGGAGAAGAAGTGTATCCGCAAACGCCTTTAGTGATTATTCCCGATTCCGGCCAGGTAAGGATAAAAATACAAGCCACTGAGGCAGCTTATAAGCGATTGGCTCTTGGGCAGAAAGTAGAATACACTTTTGACGCTATGCCGGGGAATTTTGCTTACGGATTCATAGTGATGAAATCCCCCAGAGGTTATACCATGAGCCGCAATTCCAGGGTGAAGTTTTTTGATGTGCTGGCTTCGGTTGACAGCGGTCTGCAAACGCCCACAGCCGGTTTATCGGCCAACTGCAGGGTCTTTTTGAATTATTTGCCCGATACCGTGGCTGTTCCCATTGTTTCGGTTTTTCAGGAAGACAGCATCAACGTGGTATATATAAAAAAAGGTTCCGGTTTTATCCGACAGGAAGTGTCGGTAGCCCTGCAATCGTCCAAAGAAGCCGTAATAGCCTGCGGTCTGCGGGGTGGAGAGGACATTGCTATGTTGCAACCTCTCAGGTCGAAGGTCAAAGACGAAGTTTTCCTGGATTATGAACAGCGTAATCGCTTTAAAACCGTCAAAAACGACAGCTTGCCTGCGGACTTTTTGGAGGTGCCGCAACACATCGTACCACGACGGGATTCTCCCGAACAGATGGAAGAGGAGCCTACGTTTCAGTTTCAAGATCATATTATTATTGTAAGATAGTCCTACAGGATGAAAAAGAGTATTTTATTATTATTACCAATCGGTCTTTTATGTGCCGCCTGCGGCAAGGAAAAGAAACAGGAAATTCCGCTGACTCAGGTGAGACAGGAAACATTCTACATAGATTTGTACGAAGAAGGAGATATTCAGGCTACGCAGTCCAAGGTGATTTCTTCGCCCGAAATTTCGTGGCGTTACGGCGACCTTAAGATAACTTATGTGGTGGACGACGGCCAGGAAGTGGAAGCCGGCGATACCGTGGTCATTTTTGATCCCTCCGAAGTGCGCAAGGCCATCGTAGACGCCGAGTCGCGCCTGGAGATTCATTATGCAGAGCTCGAAAAAATGCAGGCTCAACAGGAATCGGATATGGAAGAAATGATGGCCGATTTCGAAGTGACGGAATTGTCGCTCGAAATTTCCCGTCTCGAATACGAATCGGCCGAGTACGAAGCCGTAATCAAGAAAAAAGAAATCGAACTCAATCTCGAAAGAGCCACCATTGCTTTGGAACAAGCAAAAAGTCAGATAGAAAATCGCAAAAAAATTCAGAAAGAAGAGCTAACTCAAAAAAAACTCGTCATAAACCAGGCAAAGTCTGAACTGGAAGATGCCTACAATACCTTGAACTTATTGTTTGTTACTTCCCCTTCGCCGGGCATTGCCATTGTAAGTCAAAACAATACCACAGGACTTAAATTTCAGGAGGGCGATCAGGTATGGAAAGGTCAGCCTATGATAGAATTACCTAATCTGAACGAATTGAAAGCGGCGATAAAAATCAACGAAGTGGACATTGCTAAAATCACTAAGGGTCAACGAGTGATTATACGTCCCGATGCTTTTTCGGATTCCTTGTATTTTGGCCACATTCAAACCGTAGCCAATCTGGCGGTCAACAAAGAACGCAATTCCAGAATCAAGGTTTTCCCCGTGGATGTGCTTATCAACAGTTATCCAACCGATTTGATGCCGGGCCTTACCGTGAGTTGCCGTATTATTATCGATGAAATTCCCGATGCCGTTTATATTCCTTTGAATGCTCTTTTTAAGGAAGGTATCCAAGATATTGTATATGTGAAAACAGCTACCGGGTTTAGGATTCAGGAAGTCAAAACGGGGCAGTCTAATGCGGATTACATTATTATCGAAGAGGGGCTCAAAGCCGGAGAAAACATTGCAATGGCCAATCCTTTCCTGGTGGCTGAAGCCGATAAATCTTCCAAAAAACAGGCACAATGAAACGTACATATCTTCCCCTACTGTTGTTTGGATTAAGTGTGGGTTTATTCCTACTGCCGGGTTGCAAGCAAACGGCACAAGAGAGTAACCTGATAAAACGGGGCGATTTCAAACAAACCATAACCGAAACCGGTGAATTATTTACTGTCGACAACCGGTCTATAGTGATGCCCCGCTACGGCAGGTATTGGTACAACATGAAAATTATCGGCTTAGCGGAGCACGGATCAAAGGTAAAAGCCGGCGATTCCATCGTTCAGTTCGATCCTACCGAAGTGAAAAAATTCATCATGGATCGCGAGACCCGCTTGGAAAACGAACAGGCTAATTTGGAAAAATTGCTGGTTCAGCAACAAAACAACCTGAAAAATCTGCAGTCCACCCTGCGCGGAGAGGAAGCCTCCTTCAACCTGCGCAAGCTTGCCATGGAATACACTAAGTTTGAGTCGGAGCGGGTACAGGAAATTAAAAGATTGCAATTCCGTCAGGCCGAAATCAATTTCGAAAAAGTAAAAAGACGGATTGAACTAACCAAGCTAATGGCAGCCAGCGATCTTAAAATACAAAAGATCAAAGTGGCGCAAATAGAAAATGAAATCAAAATGGCTCAGGATGCTCTGCCGCAACTCACGATGCGTGCGCCCATTTCGGGCATATTCCAGGTGGCCCGCAAACGGCGTTCGCGCGACAATATAGCCGTTGGAGACGATGTGCGTTTCGGCACGATGGTGGGCAGCGTCCCCGATCTGACCTGGATGAAGGTTCAGACAACGGTCAACGAAGTAGACCGGGCTAAAATCACACAGGGACAGCCTGTTATTGTGCGCCTGGATGCCTTGCCGCAAGTGGCTTTCGATGCTCAGGTGTCTTTCATCAGTGTGTTGTGTCATCCCTACGACAACAACGACAGAAGGAAGGTGTTTGATATAGAAGTAAAACTTCTCGAATCGGACGAAAGGCTAAAACCCGGGATGACCGTCAGCTGCGAGTTTATAGCCAACGACCTGAAGGATGTGTTATACGTGCCTAATACTTGTTTGTTGAAGGAGGGCGGGCGTTACTGGGTATTTATACCCAAAGCGACCGGATTCGATAAAGTGGCGGTAGAATTTCATACCCGCAACAACACACACTCCGTTATCAGCGGTAATATTGCCGAAGGCCAGGAGGTGATTCCTGTTGCCGGAATTATAGATCAAGAATAAAATACTATGCATTTCGAAGAAATAGTACGTGTGGCTCTGCACGCCTTGATGGATCATAAGTTCCGTTCTTTCCTTACCATGTTGGGTATCATCTTTGGGGTGGCATCGGTTATTGCCATGCTTTCCATAGGTGAAGGTGCCAAGAGGGAAGCCATTGCCAAGTACCAGGACCTGGGGGTAAACAATATTATTGTTCGCGAAAAGAAGTTGTCCAATGCCGAGTTGGAAGAAGTACGGGCCAGATTCTCTCCCGGTTTATCTATCAACGATGCCAGAGTGATCAAGGAAATAGTTCCCGAGGTTGCACAGGTGGCCCCTCAAGCCGAAAAAGAATCCGAAGTAAAAATGGGCGATATGTCCGCCAAATCTACGGTGATTGGTATTACGCCGGCTTTTATTGAGATTTTGAATTACGAAACCGAAGAAGGCAGCTTTATTACCGCAGACCATTATAACAACAGCCTTAAGGTTTGCGTATTGGGAGCCGGGCTGGCAAACTCCTTTTTCTCCAATCAAAGTGCTTTGGGTAAAATGGTAAAAGTGGACGATCAATGGCTCGAAGTAGTGGGAGTAATGAAGTCCAAGGCTGTTTTTACGGAAACGGTAGGGGAACTGGCCTCGCGCGATTTGAACAACGATGTCTATTTACCTTTGACCACTTTCAACAAGCGTTTTGCCAAAGAAAACCTGCTCGAAAGCGAAATCAAGCAAATCACCGTCAGGGTAAACAGATCGGACAAATTGATGGAAAGTGCCGCCCTGATACGCAGCATCCTCGATCGCCATCATTTCAATAATCAGGATTACAGTATTGTGATTCCTTTTGAACTCCTGAAGCAGGAAGAAAAAGAACGGCAGATTTACAATATTCTGCTGGGTGCCATCGCCGCCATTTCTTTGATAGTAGGAGGGATAGGTATTATGAATATTATGTTGGCCTCGGTTATGGAGAGAACCCGCGAAATTGGTATCCGCCGGGCTGTCGGTGCCCGCAAAAAGGACATTATGAGCCAGTTTGTGGTCGAAGCTGTAGCCATCAGTATTACGGGAGGCCTCATCGGAGTGGTGCTGGGTGTGGTTTTGTCTTTTTCCATTTCCCTGTTTACCGATGTAACCACTTATATCAGGGTGTATTCCATATTTATTGCTTTTTTCTTTTCTGTATTGGTGGGTATCAGCTTCGGTTACCTGCCGGCCAAAAATGCAGCTAATCTTGAACCTATCGAGTCGATACGCTACGAATAATGAAAACGCTTTATGCTCATTGAAATAAAGAATTTAGTCAAAAACTACGTTATGGGCGACATTCAGGTGCAGGCCCTTAGGGATATAAACCTGACCATAGATCGTAACGAATATGTGGCCATAATGGGGCCCTCGGGATCGGGGAAATCAACCCTTATGAATATTTTAGGTTGCCTCGACACACCCACCGAAGGCCAATACTTGTTTGACAATGTAGACGTCAGCACTCTCAGTGACGATGAGTTGTCTGCTATGCGCAACCGGGAGATCGGTTTTATTTTCCAAAACTTCAACCTTTTGCCCAAGATGAACTCTTTGCAAAATGTGGAGTTGCCTTTGATGTATGCAGGCATACCTAAAGCAATGCGTAGAGAAAGAGCCATTGAGGCGCTCGAACGAGTAGGTCTGGCCGATCGTATGGATCATAAACCCACTGAACTCAGCGGTGGACAGCGACAGAGAGTGGCTGTAGCCAGAGCCTTGGTGACCAAACCCGGCATCTTGTTGGCCGACGAACCTACCGGTGCTCTCGATTCCAAGACCGGAGTGGAAATTATGGCCTTGTTCGATGAGTTGCACCGTGAAGGCAACACCCTGATTCTGATCACACACGAAAGGGAAATTGCCGAATACAGCCGCAGGATTATTCAGATTCGCGACGGTCTGATTTTCTCGGACGAAGAAAATATTCGTTCGGACGACGTGGAAGAAAAGATTTACAAAACCAGAGGATAAATTATTGATAATGAAAACAAAAATACTTATTTGCCTACTGTTTTTCAGCTTGGTTTTCCCTCATCGACCCAAGGCTGAAACCTATCATCTGGACCTGGATCAAAGCATTTTTATTGCCAAAAACAAAAGCTTTGAAATGCTTAGTTTGTTGCAGGATATTAAAATTGCCGAATACAACCTCAAGTCAACCACCAGCGGATTAAAGACGCACGTGAATCTTAATCTGACCTTGCCCGAATACACGGAAACCATCCGTCAGTTCGAAGATACCTCGGGCATCGCCTTTTATTCGGTGCGACAACTCAATTACAACGGATCCCTGCGTATAAACCAGCCATTACCCACCAACGGCAATATTTATCTGCAAACCAACCTGACCAATACCGACGACCTGAACAACGCAAAGCGCCTGATGAACCTCAATACCCGCCTGGGTTTGACTCAGCCGCTGGATGCCATTTACGGCTACAACAACATCCGTGCGCAACTTATACAAGCCAAATTGGCTTATGAGCAGTCGCAAAAGCAGCTTAAACGTGCCGATCTCGATTTGGTTTACAATGTAACCAGTGTGTTTTACAATTTATTGTCGGTGCAGAAAAGGAAAGAACTGGCCCAAATGAACCTTGAGAGGCAAAAAGAGGCCTACGAAATAGCCAAAAACAAATTTGCGGCCGGTTTGATCAAGGAGGTAGAGGCCTTGCAGATGGAGGTAGATTTAGCCGAAGCTCAAAATAATTACGACCTGGCCATTATGGATCAGAGTTCGGCTGCCAACCGTTTTAAAGAATTGATTGGCATTGATATCAAAGACAGTGTGGTGTTGAATTCGGTTCTTGAATATGAAGTGGTGCTTATCGATCCTCAAAAAGCCGTAGAGTTGGCTTTACAAAACCGCCTCGAAATCCGCGAACAGGAGATACAGATTGAGCTCGGCGAGATGAGCATCAAGCGTCAAAAAGCCGAAGGCATGATCAAGAGCAGCCTGACAGCCTATTTTCAGAAAGTAGGAGTCAGCGAGTTGGGCACCGATCAGGGCTTTTTGAATTCCATCGACCGTTCTGCTTCCGATTTTATGATAAGGCCGCAGAATTACGGGGTAGGTCTTACTGTGAGTGTGCCCATCATCGACTGGGGCGAAAACAAGGCCTTGGTTCGCTCGGCCGAATCTCGCCTGCAGAAGAGCCTTTACCGTCAGGAAGAAGTGCGTCGCAGCATAGAACGCGAAGTGCTCGACCTTTCCAACGAGGTTATCAGCAGCCTTAAACGTTTGCAATTGCTCGAAAAAAACCTGGTGATTGCCGAAAAGAGTTTCGAGATAACCCTGGCCCGTTTCTCCAACGGCGACATCGCCAGCCAGGAATTAGCTCTGGAGCGCGAAAGGCTCAACAACGCTTACACCTCGCACCTGTCGGCCTACATCAACTACCAGTTGCGCATGGCCGACCTGATGCGTAAAACTTTTTACGACTTCCAAAACGACAGACCGATACTGTAGTTATTTTAGTATCACTTTTTGCACTTTGCCTTTACCTACTTTTACAAAGTACATACCTTTACGTCCTATGTGCAGCACAAGGCTGTTTGTGACGATAGCTGTTTCATTTACAAGTAGCCGGCCCGTTAAGTCGTAGATGCTTAGGTCGTAACCCAAAGCATTGTTGATCACGATGTTATTACCCTGCGTGAACACGGTCACATTCGACAGGTTGTTTTCGTCGATTGCACCAATCACTCCGAAGCTTGCAATAAACGTGGTGTCTTGCGTTACTGTGAAAGTACGCGGGTTTTCCTTGTTACCGTCGTTCCATTGCAGAAACTCAAAACCGTCAGCCGGCACAGCGGTCAATTCTGCGGTAGTCTGAGCGATATAGCTACCGCCGCCTGTTACGCTGCCTTTGGTGGAGTCGTTGCTTTCAGCAGTTACTAAGTACTTAAGTTCGGAATGTTCCGTAAAGTAAGCCACCAATGAAACGTCTTCTGTCAGGGTCATTGTGTATGGATTAAGCACACAGCCGTCGCTCCAAAATGCAAATTTGTAACCATCCTCAGCTACGGCGGCAACTGTTACTTCATTGGTTTCGCAGCTATAGGGTGCGGTAATAAATACCCTGCCTATTTCTACGTCTTCCGACACGGCTCTCAACGAGTAATATCCCTCCTCGATAAAGAGTTTCTGCTCAGGCATCTCTTCCTCAAAAGCTGCGGTACTTCCGCATCGAATAAACATGGGGATATTAAATTCGTAATGGAATGCACCTTTACCCACATATGGTGGTGCAGGAGCCCAGAATGTAACGTGCTGCAAATTATAACAAGCTAAGAAAGCCTGTGCTTCTATCTTTCGCAGTATGGAACCAAAGAATATTCCGGGAATTTTACTGCACCCCTGAAAAGCTCCAAAGCCGATAAAGTCAATAGAGTTCAGATACAGTACGTCTTTCAGGTCTTCGCAGTCTCGGAACGCCCACATGCCGATGCTTGCCAAATTATTATCTTCACTTAACTTAATATAGTCCAACGTACGACAACCGAAAAAAGCAAAATCTTCGATGGATGTTACCGCATCAGGAATATTGAAAGTACCGTACATTCCGCAGCTAATAAAAGCATCTTTACCGATAGTGGTTACCGATTCGGGGATAACAGTATTCATGCATCCTTTGTAAAGTTTATTGGTAGCTGTCTCAATTATGGCATTGCAATTATCCCGACTGTCGTAATTGGGGTTTCTGCTACTAACGGTAATGGCAGTTAGATTTCTCCAAGGAAATGTAAGGAAAGAATCCTCACCAATCTCCTGCAGCGATGCACCGATATGCAGGCTCTCTATGCTGTCGCAACTGTAAAATGCTTGTCTTCCGATGGTGGTTACAGCATCCGGTATCCTTACCTCTCCCTTAATCCCTTTACAGTTGGAGAAAGCAGCAGTCTCAATGGCTTCCAACGATGTGGCACCGCTCAGGTCGATGCTTTGCAGGTTAATGCAGTTTTGAAACGCAATGTACCGAATGCTTTTCAGCGTAGCGGGAAATACCAGCCTATCTTTGATTTTCGAACAATCAGTAAAGGCATGGGAACCAATGTGTTCTATCCGGGCAGGTATAGCAAGTCTTGTAATACCTGTACATCCCTCAAAGGCTGACCACCCGATAATTTTTAATCCGTCAGGCAGGTCAATACCGGTAATCTCGCTACACCCCTTAAAGTTCTTGGCTCCTATGTACTCCAAAGTCTCAGGAAACTTGATATGTCCCTCTATATTCGTGCACCCCTCGAAAGCAGAGTTGCCAAGTATTCTAAGGGAGTCGCCCAGTGCTAAGCTCGTCATGTCAATACATTCGCGAAAGGCACCATCGCCAATAGAATCGACTGCCGTCATTGTTACCTGAGCCACTCGCGGGCATCCAGCGAAAGCCCAGCTTCCTATGATTTTTATATTTTTCGGTATCTCTACCTTTTTAAGGTTCAGGCAGCCATAGAAAGTGGAACCTTCTATGATTTCCAAGGATGGACTAAGTTCCAGGTATTTCATACCACAATCTGAAAAAGCTGCGAATCTAATATGTTTTACAGACGGCGGAATGGTCAGTGTATCTTTAACACTGTAAGTTCCTTCGAAAGCGGCAAAACCGATGGTATCCACCGAATTTCCGATATTGATTGTTCTAATAAACCTACATTTATAGAAAGCTTTATCCTTGATGGTTTTTACCGAATTGTCAATGGTAAGGTTTTGTAGGAAGCTCACGTACAGCGTGTCGAAGCCAACAGTGCTAAAAGCCTCCTCGCCGATGATTTTTCCTCGAACCGTTACATCTCTAAGTCTGCAGCATCCCATAAAAGCGGCTACACCTATCTCAAGCTCGTCGTTTTCACTGAAAGTCAGCTCTTCCATATCCCCACATTCAAGAAAAGCCTTTGCACCGATATTTTTTACCGTATTGTTGATGTGTACACTAGGAATTGCTGAACATCTGCTGAACGCATAATCTCCAATATCCTCTGCGATAATAAATAGATCACTTTTAAGTGACGAGCATCTTGCAAAAGCTGCATTTTCAATATATTCCGCCTTACTGACATTAACTGCCGGAATAGAGGCACATCCCGCGAAAGCCGATTCTTCTATATGTTTCAATCCGGTAAAGACTGTTCTAAGTTTTGCACAATCTTTAAAAGCCTCCCTTCCAACGCGTCTTACTTTTAGCGTACCGCCAATGGTTTCGAGAGACGGGCTAAGCAAGAAAGCTTGCTTTGCGATGGAGTCAACAGATGTAACGCCCTCTATATTCTTTAATTTCGGACAAAAAGCGAAAGCCTGTTCTCCGATATACTCTATCGCATCGTTTAAGGTTACGGTTTTAAGTTCCGGATTGTGTCTAAAAGTCTCCCTTTCAATATACTTTACCGACGGGGCATTTACTGTTTGAAGTTTTGCCCCTCCGATAGCACGGAGGCTTTCCACCGTATTGGGAATAGTTACGCCTGTAACTTCGGGACAGCCGGTACAGTGTACTTGTGTAACCGTATAGTTAATGGTCTCATATGTCCAAATGATATCTTCAACCGCTCCACTTGGTGTGTATATTAATTTTTCTATTACTTTCCAAGTAATATTGATATTTCTTGGGAAACTGATATGTCCTGAAACGTCCTTAGATTTAGGATATCCTATAGCGATGTGTGTACCATCTTCACAGTCTATCGGATGGAACATTGCATTACCTCTAACAACACACGTTCCGGTATAATAATCGCCTGCTAATTCTTCACCATCATTATAATAGCGCGTACCTATCCAGCTATCATCCATGTAGCCTTGTGCCGCTGCTCTTCCCATCCAGGCGAAAAGCAGGATTGTCAGAATAAAAATTGATTTTGTTTTCAT
>DBQE01000001.1 GCA_002305085.1 Bacteroidales bacterium UBA1402
TCAAACTTGATGGTAATGTTTACGTCTTCTTAACCAATATGATGCACATTTCGGCACTTCAAGTCGCTGAACTTTATAAGAATCGCTGGCAAGTCGAGCTGTTCTTTAAGTGGTTGAAGCAACATCTGAAAAATCAAGAAATTCTGGGGTACAACTGAGAACGCAGTTCGGATCCAGATCTACGTTGCCATTTGTACTTACTGCCTGGTTGCAATTGTCCAAAAAGACATGAAAAACAAAATAATTGGTTTTCCCGAGCGCAGCTACATTCTAAGGAGAAACCTGAAAATTTAGCGAAAGTGAGCGGAAAAGTCAAAATAAAAGAACCTCCGTAGTTCAGGGCTGTTGAAAGGATAGATACAGTCATAACTATTGATTAAACCAGGACATTTATTTTGAATTTTGTAAATCTTTAAATCAGTTTAACTATGAAAAAAACAATTATTTTATCAATAGCATTTGTTTGCATTGCTTTGGGGATAAGTTTGTCATCGTATTTAGCTATGAGAGAAAATATTTCAAGCATGGCTATTGCGAATGCTGAAGCATTAACTGGAGTTGAACAGCCAGATGTTGCTGATTGTATATCGGATCCAGATTTCAATTGTGAAGCACTTCATCCGACAGATCCAAGTAAAGATAAACTTAGGCTTAGAGCGCGTTGGTGAAAATTATGTAAACAATTTATGATAAGTTGGAGGCAACCTCCAACTTATCATAAAAGTTTTAATGACAATGTATAATTCGTTATTTGATAAAGAATATGAAAATTAATTATAAAGAAATATTTCTTTTAGTAATTATTATAATGTGTTATTCTTGTGAAAAACAAAAAAGTATAAACTATTTTGATAATACTGAACATATAACTGAAAGCGAATTGTTTTTTACGGACAAAAAGGCCATATTAGGCCGTGTCTTTAATATCGATGTATATGATAGCCTTGTTATTTTACAACACAATCTTGATGAATATGCTTTCTCTTTTATTCATTCTGTCAACGGGGAATTATTAGCCAAATGGGGTAGTAAAGGACATGGTCCAAACGAATATGTCCAAATCTTAGGAGATTTTGATGTCTACAAGGGAAAGCTTGTCTTTTTGGATAATACAAAACACATCAATTTTGTGCCTATTGCTGAGGTCATTCATCAGCAAACAAACTTCAATATTGATAGAGAGCCTTATCCCTACATTGCTGATTTCAGGCCGATGCGCATTGTCCTTATGAACGACAGTATAAAAATTGCACTTGGCGGATTCGAAAAAGGTCGTTTTGGTATATTCTCCAGTCATCGGATTCTAAATTGTCCTTATGATTATCCCTTTAATTATAAAGAAATACAGGGTATCTACCGGGGTTCTGTTTTTCAATCCAGGATGAAAACAAATCAACTAGAAAACAGATTTGTACTGTCCATGTTGTCGTCTGATATTTTTGAAATCTATCAATTGACAGACACAACGGTAGAGCGAATATTTATTAGTCCATACAAACACATCCCCACTATATGGAAAAAAGGAAATCGTTATACAATAAATTATGCAAGAAGTGTTGCTGGAATAACCGGAATGGCTGTAACAGAAAATTACATCTGTTTTACCTACTCGTCACAAAGTTATGAGGAAGCGGTACAATCTTCTTTATATTCGAATGAAATCCTTTTTTACGATTGGAATGGAAACAAAGTAAAAAAAGTGATATTACCTTTTTCAATTGGTCGTTTCTGCCTGGATGATAACTATATATACGGACTTCGTACTGAAGGTGAAGAGACGTGCATCTATCGATTTAAAATGAATTAAACATCCATAACGTCGTTCAAGTATGTATGAGTTATAATACGTATGGAGATCGTCAAGATTTTCCTTCTATGCAAATTGTCACAACAATTATGCTGTTTACCGGCATCCTTCTTTTTCTGTCGTGCCAATACTCCGGGCCAGTAGAGGAGGCCTTGCGGCAAAGCGGCAAGAATTGCAGCGAATTAGAAAGGGTACTGGATTTTTATAGAGAAAATATGATGATGATAAACTTGATTTACATACTACCGTTATGAAGCGCATCAAATAGAAAATGGAGTCAATTGTATTCAAAAAAAGTAAACAAAAGACGGCCACACTAAGTTTATTTTATTTTTCTTTACACTCGAAAACAGATACTATATGAAATTATAATTTAGAATCATGCTTCTTTAAAAGTTGTTACAAACAAAAATCTCCGTTGAACTATACTGTCGATATTATAATTTTTAAGCTGGAAACAGCATCCAGAACTTTGCTAATATAACTATGAAAAAAAAACCTATTCATTTGATTTGGCTTGTTTTAACAGGACTCTGGGGCATATCGGGCATTGGTTATGCGCAGGCTGACAAAACGTTTTTATCGCTCGAGCGAGCCATTTTGATAGCAAAAGAACGATCGCCCTGGGCGCAAATGGCTCGTTTTACCTTGATGAGGCAATATTGGAATCACCGTTCGTATAAGGCGGAATTACTTCCTTCGTTGAATTTGTCGGGCAACGCACTCAATTACAACCGGTCCATTGTAGATGTGCGCGATGCCGGAACCGGGCAAATCTCTTATGTCAGCAATAATTCCTTGGCCAATACTGTTTTACTTTCGATAGATCAGAATATTCCTTTTTTGGGTGGCACTTTGTCTTTGGAATCGTATTTGTCTCACCTGGAACAATTCGATTACGACAAAACGACTTTCAATACCAATCCTTTGGCCTTGAGCTACAGGCAGCCTCTCAGAACCTATAATTCCTTGAAATGGGATATGAAAACGGCCCCCTTGGTTTACGAGCAAGCCAAAAGGGCTTACCTGGAATCCATGCAGACCATTGCGATACAGACCACTTCTTTGTTTTTTTCGGCTTTATCGGCTCAATCGAACTACGAAAAAAGTCTGGCTACGTACAACGATCGCAAAGATTTGTTCAACAATGCCCAAAATCGGTTTGAGTTGCTGGGAACAGTAATGCGGAGCGAAATTCTCCAATTGGAGCTTTCTTTACTGAATGCGGAGATGAGTGTGAATACTTCGAAATTGAATATGGAAACGCAATTGTTTAATCTATGTCTTTACCTGGGTATGACCAGCCATACCCGGGTTGAATTAGTGCAACCATCCGAAGTGCCGCAGTTGAGTATTTCTGCCGATCTCGTGTTGGACAAAGCCTTAACCAATTCCACTCATGCACTGAAGCAAAACCTGAAATTGCAGCAATCTCAACGGGCCCTGGCGCAAGCAAAATCAGCCAAGGGCTTGCAGGCAACTTTGAGTGCACATCTGGGGTTTTCGCAAACAGGAGACAGGATAGGAGAGGCTTACCAAAATTTACGCGAACGGGAAGTGGTTGGAATTTCTTTCAGGTTGCCCATCTACGATTGGGAAATGAGCAAGGGCAAGGTTAAAATGGCTCAGGCCGATCTGGCAGTTACACAGACCGAAATAGAGCAAGCCGACTTGGAATTTCGGCAGGATATCACCACCAAGGTGGTTCGCTTTAATAATCAATTACGTCAATGCGAAATATCGGCTCGGGCCAAAAGTATCGCCGAAGAGCGTTACAAGATCAGCAAAAACCGTTTCGAGAACGGCATGTTGACTGTGACCGAACTGAATACCGCCCAGAATGAGTACGATGCTGCCTTAAGCCAGTACATCAATCAGTTGCAAGTGTTTTGGTCGGCTTATTACGAATTGCAAAAAATTGCATTGTACGATTTTATTCATAAAATAGACCTGAGTGCGGATTTTAATAAGATAGTTGATAACCTTAAATAACCACAGGATGAGAAGTTGGAACATTTTACTCTTGGCTTTGCTTTTGCCTGTATTTGCATGCCAGGATAAAAAAGAGGATAAAACAGAGGAAGAGTCGATGGATATGACCCGTCAACAATTGACTAATAATTATGTGGATACTTTGATTCTGAAAAAATCAACTTTCAGCAAACAGGTCAATTGCAACGGAAAACTAAGGGCGGTGGCCAAATCCGAGTTGACGATGCCCGGGAGCGGTGTGTTGCATACCATTTCCGTGCACAACGGGAGTGTGGTAAAAAAGGGCGATTTACTGGCAGTTTCCGACAAGGAAGATGCCGAACTGGAATTGCGAAAAGCTCGTCAAGACCTAAAACTGGCAGAAATCGAACTCTTAGACAATTTGATCGGGCAGGGGTACAGTCAAGACATGTCTGATGTGCCTGAAGTGGTGTTGGAACGAGCCAAGATCAAATCGGGTTACCTTTCTGCTCAGGAAAGGCTCGAAACAGCCCGGAGAAGATTGGACAAATGCTTTTTGTACGCTCCATTTACCGGTCGTGTGGCAAATATGAATGCTAAATTGTACCAACGTGCCGATGTGTTTTGCACCTTGATTGACGACAGCTATTTTGATGTAGAGTTCAATATTCTCGAGGCGGAAATGACTATTGGCACTTTTGGACAACGAGTTGTCGTGAGCCCTTTTATTGATGAACAAAAACGTTATATAGGCAAAATTACCGAAGTCAATCCTCTGATTGACGCCTACGGGCAAATAACCATCAGGGCCAGAATCAAAAATCACGATGCCTGGCTGGTGGAGGGTATGAATGTGCGGGTTGTGGTGGAAAGCGACATGAAAGATATGTTTGTTGTGCCCAAAGATGCGGTGGTATCGCGCGATGGCTTTTATGTGGTGTTCAGGTATCAGGATAGTACGGCTATTTGGACTTATGTGGACGTGCTGTACGCCAATATAGATTCATATGCGATTTCGGGATGCAAAGCAAAGCAAACCCGGATCAACGAGGGTGATGTTATAATAACTTCAGGCAACCTAAACCTGGCCGACGGCACCCCAGTAATTCCCCGCGCTCCCAAAAGCAACAGACCTTAGTTGAATTAAACGATGATAGTAAGAAACTTAATCGATCGGCCTGTAGCGGTAAGTATGTTTATCGTTGCCCTTATGGTGGTGGGAATAGTATCCTTTAAATATATCCCCATATCGCTGATGCCGGATATTGACATTCCTCAGATTACCGTGCAGGTTTCTTACCCGGGTGCTTCTGTCAGGGAAATGGAAAGCAAAGTGTTGAGGCCTTTACGCAATCAACTGATGCAGGTGAACGGACTGAAAAGTATCCGTAGTGAATCTCGTACGGATGCGGGAGCTGTTTTTATGAGTTTTGAACCCGGCAGTAACATTGATCTGCTGTTTATCGAAGTAAACGAAAAAATGGACAGGGCGGTAAATGCTATGCCTAAGGAAATGGAAAGGCCCAAAGTGTTGAAAGCCAGCGCAACGGATATTCCTGCCTTTTACCTCGATTTGACAATAAAAGATGAAACGACAGGTAAGCACGGGATTTTGCCTGCAGCCGGTGTGGAATTTGCCCAATTGGGCGATTTCGCCAGGAATATTGTGAGTAAACGTATCGAGCAGTTACCTCAAACAGCTATGGTAGATATCAGCGGTGTTGTGAGTTCCGAACTTTTGTGCGTTCCCGACGAAAAGAAAATGAAGACCATGGGGATCAGTACAGACGTTCTGGAAAAAGCGATCAGTGACAATAACATTACGCTGGGGGTGCTGAGCATCGCAGACGGTTTATATCGTTACAATATTCATTTTGACTCGCAACTGATGACACGCGAGGATATCGAAAATATCTACATCAACCACAACGGCCGGATTTTTCAATTCAAAGATTTATGCCAGGTAATCGAAAAACCGGCTAAGCGCAAGGGTCTGGTGAGAAACGGCAGAAACAATGCCGTAAGCATGGCAATAATTAAGCAAAACGACGCGCAAATGGAAGATTTGCAGCATAGCATTGCCAATCTGATCAAAGATTTGGAAGAGGAATATCCCAATGTGCGTTTTCAATTGACCCGCGATCAAACCCAATTGCTGACTTATTCCATCGAAAACCTGAAAGACAACTTGTTGATAGGTGCGTTGTTGGCTTGCCTTGTCTTGTTTTTGTTCATACGCAATTTCCGTTTACCGTTTTTGATCATCATAACAATTCCCCTGTCGCTAGTGCTGACTTTGTTGTGCTTTCATCTGCTGGGTATTACCTTAAATATTATATCTCTTTCGGGTCTGATTTTGGGCCTGGGTATGATGGTGGACAATTCGATAATTGTTATTGACAATATTACCCAGAGGTGGAAGAAGGGTGCTAACCTGAAAGAGGTTATTCCGCCGGCGGTTAGGGAAGTGTTTTCGCCCATGTTGAGTTCTGTCCTGACGACTTGTTCCGTTTTTATACCCCTGGTTTTTCTGAGCGGCATATCGGGCGCTTTGTTCTATGATCAGGCGATGGCCGTAACTTTAGGTTTGTTCGCTTCTTTGTTGATAGCCGTGTTGGTTATCCCGGTGTATTATTATCTGTTTTTTAAAAACAAAGAGGGAGTAGACACGAACGAGGCCATGACCGAGGGCATTCGTCGTTGGTGGCATGGATTGTGGGGCAATAAATCAAGAGTTAAACATCGCCATTTTAGCATTTACAAACCATATGAGCGTATATTGAGATGGATAATGCGTCATCAATACGTAGTATTGGGGGCTTTTATCGTTCTGATTCCTTTGTCTTTTGTGGTGTATACTCAGATAGAAAAGAGTAGATTACCCTATATAGAATACGACGATGCCCTTATGATAATCGATTGGAATGCGGGGATTTCTGTAGAAGAAAACGACCGGCGAGTGGATGAATTATTGAGCAAGGTGCGCGATAAGTTGACGACCAGCACTACAATGGTTGGTGTACAGGACTTTCTGTTGGCTCATACCAAAGAAATAACAGCCTCGGAAGCGGTGGTCTATCTGAAAACTTCTTCGATGGAAGAGTTAGACAAAATCAAAACAGAAATAACGGAATACGTCAAGTACCGTTACCCTAAAGCCGTCGTGGAATTTGAAGTGTCGGGTAATATTTTCGACATGATTTTTTCGGGAAACGAGGCCGATTTACTCATTATGCTTCAGGATAAAAACGGTGAATGTCCTACGGTAAAAGACTTACGCTATTTTATAGATACGCTGACAGCCCGTTTTGAGGGAGTGTATATTCCACCCTTGCTTACCGAAGAAAACATCCGTTACGAAGCCGACATTGAACTGATGTCTTTTTATGGCGTTTCGTACGAGGCGGTTTTCGGTCGTTTAAGGCAATTGGTCAATCAACGCGATTTGTACAAAATAAGTCACAGTGGCTCTTCCATTCCCGTCACTCTGGGAAGCGGACGCAAAGAAAGTCGCGATTTGTTGATGAGTAAGGTTAAAAACAAAAACGGCGTAGAAATACCTCTGTCTTACATCATTAAAGAATCAAAGGGTGAAGATTTTAAGAAATTGTATTCGGGCAGCGGAGGCGATTATTACCCCGTTGAGGTGACGGCCAACGATGCTACTGTGCGTGAAATGGTTGATTTTGTACGTAATTTTACAAAACAACAGGATACTTTTTACGCCACTTTTGCCGGAGAGTATTATTCGAGTCGGCAAATGATAGGGGAATTGGCGCTGATTTTGCTGGTGGCCATTGCCTTGCTTTATTTTATTATGGCTGCCCAATTCGAAAGTCTGATTCAGCCTTTGATTATTTTATCCGAAATCACCATCGATTTATTTTTTGTTTTGACAGGCCTGTACCTTTTGGGCGAATCCATCAATATTATGTCGTTGATTGGTATGGTGGTGATGAGCGGTATTGTTATAAACGACTCGATTTTAAAAGTGGACACCATCAACCGTTTAAGACGGGGAGGGATGTCCTTGTTGCGGGCCATTATGACCGGAGGACGCAGTCGCCTGAAGCCGATTTTGATGACTTCGCTTACCACCATCCTGGCCATTACGCCTTTTCTTTATCGGGTAGATATGGGTTCGGCCTTGCAGTTTCCGCTTTCTTTGTCGATAATCATCGGTATGTTTTTCGGCACTTTGGTCAGCTTGTTTTTTATCCCCCTGATTTATTACGTCATTTATCGAAAGAAAGCCTGATGGATGCCCCCTTGAAACATAAAAACTTTTTAGACCGGATACCTACTTTTTCGTTGGTACTGATCATGGTGATTTTTATCGTTTTGGGTCTTGCTCTAATTCCTTTGCTCGATGTGGGGAGTGCACCCAGACCCAGACAGGGTAAAACGCTGAATGTCAGCTTCAGCTGGCCTAATACAGCTCCCAGAGTAGTTGAGCAAGAAGTGACCTCCAAAATTGAGGGTTTGCTTTCGGCTGTCAAAGGGGTGGAAGAGGTTTCGTCCGTTTCCAATCTGGGTAGTGGCAGTGTGAGTTTGACCTTAAAGGAAGATGTTAACGTATCGGCGGTGCGTTTTGAGATTTCTTCTCTGCTGAAACAAGTGGCCGGCAAGTTGCCCGAAGGAGTTTCGTATCCTCAATTGTCGGGAGGCAACATTGTCAACGAGTCTTCGGCCAAACCGGTTAGTGTCAATTTGCTGACTTATCGCATCAATGCCGATATGGAGGGCGATCAGATCAGGGAGTATATTGAATTTACCCTAGTTCCCGTATTAAGTGCTTACGAGGATGTAAAGGAGGTTAGTGTAAGCGGAGGCAGCAACAAGTACATTGAAGTCGTTTACGATCCGGCCGTACTCTCCAATTACGGACTGACGGCTTCTGCCATAGCCGACGGAATTAAAAATTTTATCGGCAAAAACAACATCGTAGGCGATATTGATTTTATCGACAGTGATCAGGAACGCAGACGTATTACCTTGTATTTTGCCACCGGTAAGTTTACCAAAGACATTGGCGAAATACCCTTAACCTCGGTAAACGGTAAAACTATTTACCTGAATAACTTAGCTACCTACGAATACAAAGACAAGTTGCCTTCGCGCTATTTCCGCGTTAACGGATTGAATACCGTCAATATGACCGTCGCCGTAGATGCGGGAGCCAATTTGATTAAACTGTCCGAAATACTGCGTGCGGAAATAGAACGTATCAAACCCAGTCTGAAAAGCGGCGTTTTCCTAACACTCACCAACGACGCTTCGTCGGAAATGCAAACAGAATTTAATAAGTTGATAAAGCGTACTTTGCTCTCGTTGCTGATATTGTTGTTGTTTGTATGGTTGGTCAGCCGCAAATGGAAGTATTTGATGATCATAGCCATTACCTTGTTGGCCAATTTGGCAACAGCGGTGATTGCGTATTATTTGCTGGATATTCGACTGCATATTTTTTCGCTGGCCGGTATCACGGTTTCTCTGGGTATGATTATTGATTCGTCTATTATTATGGTTGATCATTACAGCTATTACCACGACCGGAAATCATTTTTTGCCATCCTGGCAGCTTTGTTGACAACCATAGGTTCGCTGATCGTCATTTTCTTCATGCCGGAATATATACAGCGCGATTTATACGATTTCTCGAGGATTATAATAATCAATTTAAGTGTTTCATTGCTGGTGGCTCTGTTATTTGTTCCCGCCCTGGTGGAACGGATGCATTTCTTCAGCCGCAAAAGCATAGGTCAATTATACCGGCGGCGAGGTTTGATCCGATGGAGTAAGTTTTACGAACGTTATATCCGATTTACACAAAAGAGAAAGGGAATTTATTTTGCGATTTTGATCCTGGCTTTTGGTATTCCCTTTTATGCTTTACCCGGTAAATGGGAAAAAAAGCAAGCGTATTACTTGGCCGGAAGTGAGAAAATCCCCTGGTATCAGGCAGCCTATAATGCGACCTTTGGGAGCCTCTTTTTCCAAAACACGCTCAAAGAGCCCATCAGTAAAATCTTTGGCGGCAGTATGCGTTTGTTTGCCTCCAAACTCGATTCCCGCACCTATGCCGAAAAGGAAAGAGACGTCATTTTAACCGTCAGAGCTCAAATGCCCTTGGGTGGCAGCATTCATCATCTAAACGAAAAGGTGGCACGATTGGAAAAATTCTTAGCCCGTTTCGATGAGATTAAACGTTTCGAGACCAGAGTCGAAAGCACCGGGGCCAGAGTAACGGTGGAGTTCAAGGATGAGCACGAAAAAACGTATTTCCCGTATTACCTCGAAAATCTGGTTATTGGCGAAGTCTTGTCTATAGGTGGCGCCGACTGGAGTACAAGCGGAGTAAGTCCGCGGGGATTCAGTAATTCATTGAATTTGGGTCACCGGAGCGACCGGATTATTCTTTCCGGATACAACTACTTGCGTCTGTACAAATATGCAGAGGAAATTTCGGCCACCTTGTCTCAAAACAGAAGAGTTAACGACCTGATTATCGAGAATGTACAAGGTAAAGAGGTGGAAGAAATGTATCTGGATTTTGATCGTCATCGCATTGCATTGTATCAATTCAATGTTGGCACCGGGTACAGGGCTTTGCAGGAGCTTTTGACGGAAAGAAACCTGGGTCGTTTTACCAGCGATTTCATTACCGGCGATCTGGTGTTGAAATCCTCTCAAATGGATCGTTTTAATGTTTGGCATTTGTTGAACTCCTACGTCAAAGCAGGTGATCGCAATTTTCCTCTTTCGGCATTCGGTCAAATCGGCCAGCGAACAGCCAAAAACAGCATTCCGAAAAAAAACCAGGAATACACCTTGACGGTTTCTTTCAATTATATAGGTTCGTATGAATCACGCAATAAATACGTCAACGAAGTTATTGAACATTACAACGAGAAGGTTTTTCCCGTCGGTTATCATTGCGAAAACAGCAGTTATGGATGGTACAAAGACGATGGTACGCAATATTGGCTGATTTTATTGATAGTGGTGATCATTTTCTTTTTGTGTGCGATTTTGTTCGAGTCTTTAAGCTTGCCTTTTGTAATCATTTCGCTGATTCCGGTATCGTTTATAGGTACTTTCCTGACCTTCTATTTTTCGGGTATAAATTTCGGCACCGGCGGTTTTGCTTCGCTGGTGTTGTTGTGTGGGATAGTGGTCAATTCGGGTATTTATGTAGTGAACGAATACAAAGACACCAGACTGAGAAACCTGGAGAGAGGCTTGGAGGTAAGCAGGCTCAAAATGTATCTGAAAGCATATAATCACAAGATCATTCCTGTTTTTCTGACCGTACTTTCTACCGTCCTGGGCTTGGTGCCTTTCTTTATTGACAGCGAAACAGACGATTTTTGGTTTTCTTTCGCTGTGGGCACCACCGGCGGTTTGCTTTTCTCTATAGTGGCCCTGGTATTTGTTATGCCCATTTTTATGCCGCTTATAAAAAGAAATCGCCCCCGACGCAAAGGCTGATTATCTCTGTTTAGTAGGCTTTTTGTCTCTGTTTAGTAGGCTTTGCCCGAAAATCTCCTTAATGATTTGATAACAAATCCCGGTCCAGTTGAATCCGTATGCCCGTCCTCAACCATCGTCCGGGCTGAAGGATGCCTCCGTAATCGTAATAGCTTGTGTTGAACAGGTTGCCGGCTTCCAGGTAGAGGGTCAGTTCTTTTCTGCTCCAAAACAATCGGCCGTCCAGCAGGCAGAAGGGGCGGTAGTGCTGCAGATTCCCTTCCGGATCGTTGTAGGTACCCATACGTTGTTGGGCGCTGAAATGCCAGCTTGCGGCAAAGTCTTTGTAGATGGAGTGTTCCAGTCGGGTGTTGAATTTATGTTTCAGGTAATCGAGGGCGTATTTCGACATCAGCTCTCCGGACTCTTTGTTCAGTATGGTAAAGGTGTAGGAACTTTCTAATAAACGAAGGTGTTTTTGCGGTTTCCAGCTGATCAGAGCTTCGGCGCCGGCAGCATTTACACGGCTGTGGTTCATGCTGTGCCAAACTTCTTCGCCGGCTTGTTTCACCCAGTCGATGATGTTGCTGCCCAGGCGGCCAAAAAGGCTTATTCCGGCCTGTAATCGCTGTTCGCTGTAACTGAAACCCGTTTCGGCACTGTAGGCGGTTTCGGGTTTGAGGTTGGGATTGCTGAGCTGTACCGGACTTTTGTAATACAGATCGGTAAAACTCGGATATCTCAGGCTGCGTTGTGCATTGACAAAAAGACGGCTGCGATCCGAAAATAAATAGGCAAAGGAGGCTTCGGCACAGATCCGGGCGTCGTATCCCGCATACTTGTTGACCGATAACCCTAAGGAAGAGTTGAAATTGGGGCCGTTGAATTGTTGTTCGGCAAAAAGGGTCAGGCCAAGACGTCCGGCGCTGTTGGTATAAACAACGGAATCGGGCAGAAAGGCCGATCTGCGGCTTTTTTCCAAAGGCTGCCCCAAAACGGTGCTCAGAATGTGTTCGTTGCGTATATTGAAACCGATCATCGATTTTCCCGCAGGGCCGTAACGGCTCAGGTTCAAATCCAGACCGCTTACATCGCTTAAATGATGATTGTGTGATCTGTACCAGGCGGGGGCCGCTGTTGTTTGACGAAACAGTTCAAAACGGTCGCTGTGCAACCTGAAATAAGCCGAAGCGCTTGCTTTGTACCTGTTCAGTAGTTTGTTCCATGTGAGCGAAGACAGCAGTGTTTGTGTGGCTTCGAATTGATCGGGGTAGAGCAGGGAATAGAATTTGTTGGCTCCGTATTCTTTTTGCTGGAGGCCCATTTGAATGTTCCAGTTGCCCGAAGGCAGGGAGGGGGCTTGCAGTTGAACAAACAGATTCTGTTTGTCAAAATCGGTGTTTTTGATATAGCCCGAGGATCGCACTTGCGACCAGGAAGCGTTTAGATACCACAGTTTCAGTTTCTGCTGTATTTGCAGGCTGCGGAGGTCCCATCCGTATTGTCCCGCCCCTAAGTCGACACTCAGCCTGTTTTTGCCCGAATAGCCGGTAACGATGTTTACGGCTCCGCTAAAAGCCGGACTGCCCGAGAGGCTCAGCGAGCTGCCCTGCAACACATCGATGCGTTCTATGGCGGTCAGATCAACGGGAAGATCCAGGTTGTAATGGCCGGTTTGAGGATCGGTGATATTGATGCCGTTGAGCAGCACCAATACCTGGTCAAAACTACCTCCGCGCATGGACAAATCGGCCTGTACACCCTGTTGACCGCGCTGTCGCAGGTCGAGGCCGGGGAGGGCATCGAGCAATTCGTTGAAATGTTGTGCGGGAAAATGAGCTATCTGCAAGTGGCCTACTGAATAAACGGCTCGTTGATGGGCGAGAAAGCTCAAAGGGGGAGTTGCCGTGATTCCGGCACTGTCCAGATCGACCGTCCAGTCGGGGTCTTCCGGATCGGAGGCTTGCAGGCTAAAAGAAACGATACCTGTGAACAGCAAGGCCAACAGACCGGCGTTCTTGCTTTTTTTCAGGGCAAGATCACAAACCGCTGCGCTCAGTTTTCCGATGGAAACAGATTTGTTCAAAGAATTGAATACCGCATAGGATTTGTGGATAAAGCGTCTGAAGCGCAAGATTTGATGCCTGAAGGGAACCTTGTTCATTTTTTGTATGCTCGAAAAAACGGGGACAAAGGTAGATAAAAAATTTTTTGTCTTACCTTTGTTGCTGATTAGTTAAGCCCTTTCTTATGTCAGTGTTACGTTTCAACCTCGTTCAGGAGGCTTTTTCGCATAAGGCCGTTCCTGCCGATATTCCGGCAAAAAAGGTTTCCGATTATTACGGCATCCATGTGTTTCATCGCGAAACCATGAGTAAATACCTGCCCGGCAACATCTACAATCAATTGCTCAAAGACATCGATTCAGGCAAAGCCTTGAATATAACCATGGCTAATCATCTGGCCAAGGCTATGAAAATCTGGGCTATGGAATTGGGTGTGACGCATTATACCCATTGGTTTCATCCGCTTACCGACGGAACGGCCGAGAAACACGATGCTTTGATACAGTTGGAAGAAAGCGGCCGGGTGATCGAAGCCTTCAACGGCAGCCTGCTTATTCAACAGGAACCCGATGCCTCGAGTTTTCCGAGCGGCGGCATACGCAATACTTTCGAAGCGAGGGGCTACAGCGCCTGGGATCCCTCTTCGCCGGCCTTTGTTGTGGACGACACCCTTTGCATACCCACTATTTTTATTTCCTACACCGGCGAAGCGCTCGACTATAAAACGCCTCTGATCAAAGCCATTTCCGCTGTTGGTAAAGCGGCTGCCGAAACTTGCCGTTTCTTTTATCCCGAAGTCAAAAAAGTGAACTCCAACCTGGGTTGGGAACAGGAATTCTTTTTGGTGGACGAAGCTCTCTGGAGTGCGCGTCCCGATTTGATGATGTGCGGACGAACCCTGATGGGGCACGAGGCTGCCAAAAATCAGCAGCTCGACGACCATTATTTCGGCACCATTCCCAAAAGAGTGGTGGAATTTATGAAAGAACTCGAGTACGAGGCTTATAAATTGGGTATTCCTCTTAAAACCAGACACAACGAGGTGGCTCCCAATCAGTTTGAGCTGGCGCCCATTTACGAGGAGACCAACCTGGCCGTGGATCACAACCTGCTTTTGATGGATATAATGAATAAAGTGGCTCCCAAACATCATTTCAAAGTGTTGTTGCACGAAAAACCCTTTGACGGAGTGAACGGATCGGGTAAGCATTGCAATTGGTCTTTGAGCACCGATGCCGGCCTTAACGTCTTTTCGCCGGGCAAAACAGCCGAAGGAAAACTCATGTTTACTGTCTTTTTGGTGAACACCCTCATGGCCGTACACAAACACAACGCCCTGCTCAAGGCTTCGGTGGCTTCGGCCGGCAATGCCCGCCGCCTGGGGCTGAACGAGGCCCCTCCGGCCATCGTATCGGTGTTTTTGGGTAGTCAGCTCAGCGACATACTCGATAAAATGGCTGAATCTACGGCAGAGGAGGCCATTCAGATAGATCCGCGCGGTGTGCTGCGTCTCGATGTGGGGCAGATTCCCGAATTGATGCTCGACAATACCGACCGTAACCGGACTTCGCCCTTTGCTTTTACAGGCAATCGTTTTGAATTCAGAGCGCTGGGTTCATCGGCCAATTGCGCTTCGGCCATGATTGTGCTCAATACCGCCGTGGCCGGCCAATTAATGGATTTCAACGCCGCTTTGAACGCAAAAATGGCGGCCGGAGAATCCAAAGAAAAAGCCGTTTTTTCCATTTTGCGTCAATACATCCGGGAATCAAAACCCATACGCTTCGAAGGGAACGGCTACAGCGACGAATGGAAGGCGGAAGCCGCCAAAAGAGGACTGGATTGCGAAAACAGCGTGCCCCTGCAATACGACGCTTATTTGCGTCCTTCGTCCATTGCTTTGTTCGAGCAGACAGAGGTGTTGAACAGCAAGGAATTATACGCCCGCAACGAAGTAAAATGGGAAACCTATACCAAAAAGGTACAGATCGAAGCCCGTGTGCTGGGTGATCTGGCCCTGAACCACATCAATCCGGTAGCCATCCGTTACCAGTCTTCGCTTCTCGACAACTTGTATAAACTTAAAAGCCTGTTCAGTGCCGAAGAATACGAGGAGCTGGCTCAGGCCAAACTACAAAAGGTAAGAATCATAGAGCAGTATACCGACGAAATACAACAATTGGTGGAATCGATGGTCGATGCCCGCAAAGTGGCCAACAAAATCGAAGACGACCGCGAAAAGGCCATCGCTTATCACGATACGGTCGAGCCGTTTTTGGACGAAATCCGCCAGTACATCGACAAACTGGAATTAATGGTGGATAATGAGCTGTGGCCCCTGCCCAAATACCGTGAATTATTGTTTATCAAATAAAATACTTAGCTATGAAACGAATTTTTCTTTTATGCTGTCTGAGTTTTTCCCTGCTTGCCTTTGCCGCTCAGGAAGAGAGCAAACCGGCTTATGACCTGGTGGTGGCACAAGACGGCAGCGGTGATTTTACCAGTATTCAGGAAGCCATTCATTCTCTGCGTGCCGTTATGACCGAACGTAAAATCGTTTTTATCAAAAAAGGAGTCTACCGCGAAAAAATTGTGGTGCCCACTTACTGTACCAACATTACTCTGTTGGGCGAAGACAGAGACAACACCATTATTCGCTGGGGCGATCATGCCAACATGCCCATACCGGGTACCGAAACCAACATGGGTACTTTCAGAACCTATACTCTGTTGGTGCAAGGGCATGGTTTCAGGGCTCAAAACCTGACCATCGAAAACGACGCCCCTCAATTGGGACAGGCTGTAGCCTTGCATGTGGAAGGCGATAAGGCCAGTTTCATCAATTGCCGGATTTTGGGTAACCAGGATACCATCTTTGCCGGCAGCGAAACCAGCCGGCAGTATTACCGCGATTGTTACATCGAAGGCACGACCGATTTTATTTTCGGTTCAGCCACCGCCTATTTTTTGAATTGCCGGATACATTGTAAGCGCAATTCCTATATTACGGCTCCTTCCACACCGGAATACCGGAAATACGGTTTTGTTTTCAAAGAATGCAAGGTGACTGCCGACGAGGGCATACGGGTTTATTTGGGAAGGCCCTGGAGGCCCCACGGCAACACGGTTTTTGTGCAATGTGAACTGGGTGCTTGCATACGCCCCGAAGGCTGGGACAATTGGAGAAATCCCGAAAACGAAAAGACGGCTCGTTTTTATGAATGCCTCAACACCGGCCCCGGAGCCTGGCAGGAAGGCCGTGTAAGCTGGGCTAAAAACTTGAAAAAGAGCTCTTTAAAAGAATACACCCTGGAAGCTGTTCTGGCCGGAAAAGAAAATTGGGATCCCGAGAAGTAATTTTATACCGGGCTAAACGCAATTCATTGCTGAACTGCGCCTGCAGGTACGCAGCGGGCGCTATTGTGGGCAGTGCATTTATTCGTTGCCAACAGGCAAGTTCCGGTACAGAAGAGGCCGCAAGTCGATTGCTCGAAATCTTGGATTATAAACAAAAATAGATATATTTGCGGGCGATTAAACCTTATCCGTATCCTTAATATATCCCGTAATTATGAAAAAAGGCGTCGTTATTCCCCTGATTACCGTACTGGTTTGTTGTTTGTTTATGTATTTTGCTCTTCCCGCCAGGAATATTGAAAAACAGGCCTGGAAACAAGCGGAAAGGGTGTTGAAAAACATCAAAGATCCGACATTTCCCGATCGTGTGTTGAATATATTGGATTTCGGAGCCGTAGTCGACATCGAAGACTACAGCAGCACAGCCATCAATCAGGCCATTTTGAAATGCCATGAGCAGGGAGGGGGCAAAGTGCTTGTTCCTGCCGGCGTTTTTTACACCGGCCCCATTGAGCTCAAAAGCAATGTTTGTCTGCATCTCGAAGAGGGAGCCGTACTGAAATTTTCCACCAATCCCGAGGATTATTTGCCGGTGGTGTTGAGCCGTTGGGAAGGTTGGGATTGCTACAATTTGAGGCCTCTCATTTACGCTTATAAGCAGGAAAATATAGCCATTACCGGCAAAGGCATCCTCGACGGCCAGGCTACGATCGATAACTGGTGGCCCTGGAAGGGGAGAAGGGAACACGGCTGGGAAGAGGGTATGATTTCGCAGGAATGGAACGGCGACAAGGAAGCCGGACGAAATCGCCTGGCTCGCATGGAAGCCGAAGAAATTCCTGTCGAAGAACGCATAATGAGCATCGAAGATCGCCTGCGTCCTCCTTTTTTTCAACCCTATCAATGCCGGAATGTGTTGGTTGAGGGAATTACCATCAACAGATCTCCCTTTTGGTTGCTGCATCCTTTGCTTTGCGAAAACGTAACAATCCGCGGAGTTACCATGGAAAGCCACGGCCCCAACAACGACGGCTGTGATCCCGAATCTTGCAAAAATGTGCTGATCGAGGATTGTTATTTCAACACCGGCGACGATTGCATCGCTCTCAAATCGGGCCGTAATAAGGACGGTTTTCGTTGGAATACGCCCGCCGAAAACATTATCATACGCCGTTGCGTCATGAAAGACGGACACGGCGGGGTGGTGATAGGCAGTGAAATATCGGGCGGTTGCCGCAATGTCTGGGCCGAAGACTGCGAAATGGACAGTCCTAATCTGGATCGCGTGGTACGGCTCAAAACCAATCCCTTGCGCGGAGGTACCATCGAAAATTTGTTTGTCCGCAACATCCGGGTAGGAGAATGCAAAGAGTCGGTAATGCGCGTGGAACTCAAGTACGAGCGAGTAACCGAAGGGCCTAATATGCCGTTAATCCGTCACATGGTTTTGAGCAACATTCACTCAAACAAAAGCAAGTATGGGGTGTGGATAGACGGTTACACCGATCGTATCAACGTGCACGACGTTCTGATACGGAATTGCTCCTTCAGCAACGCCGAAAAGGGAAACCTGATCGTCGGAGCCGAGAACGTAGTTTTTGAAGACTGCCTGCTCAACGGGGAAAAGATAGAGTAGCGGTCTTAAAGTATTTTTTCGGCCAAGCGCCAGAATCCCCTGCCGCCAAGGCGGGTGTACAAATAATGAAGCCTGAGTAGTATTGTTCCCGGTTTTGTGGGGCAAATGCTCAGGCCTTTTTTGTAATAATGTTTGGCCAAATCGAAGGATTGCTCCCGGTACAGCAAGGCAGCCATAGAAATAGTCTTAAAAGCCAATGCCTTCAGTAAAGCCGGTTTTTCTTCGTTTTTATCGTAGTTATCGATGCTTTGAGCGATTTTCTCGAGGCTTAGATTCATCTTGAGGTGGTCTGCCGTATAAGAGGCTGCCGTGATGGAATCTTCCAACACACCCGAATAAAAGAGCGGCCGCAACACCCAACAGACCGTCGGTGTATAGAGCAGCAGGCGAAAACCGAATTCAAGATCCTGCCAGCGTTGCAAGTCTTCGTCCCAGGGGTCGCTTTGTTCCATCAGGTCGCGACGAATAAGGGCGGAAGCGGTTTTCAGGACGGGATCGTAAAGCTGTGCGGCAGGCTGTGCCTGTATGCGTTTGGGAAAAACAAAGCGCCGGCCACGTTCTTCGACATCGGCCAGACAGGCCAGCAGCGGGGGATAATTCTGTGCTGCTGCTTCTCTGAGCATAACGGCAGCGTAGTCGGGATACAAACGATCGTCTGAATCGAAAAAGAGCAGGTAATCGCCCCTGGAGGCGGCATAGCCTTTGTTTCGTGCGGCGCA
This sequence comes from Bacteroidales bacterium UBA1402, assembly GCA_002305085.1. Taxonomy (GTDB): domain Bacteria; phylum Bacteroidota; class Bacteroidia; order Bacteroidales; family UBA1402; genus UBA1402. The sequence continues at coordinate 19,012 of DBQE01000001.1, forward strand.
GGCTCCCTTTTTTGTTTCCTGCAACACCACAACGTTGAAATCTGCCGTATGGTATTGCTGCTGATAATCGCGGCAGATTTGCAAACTTTGGTCCTCCGAACCGTTATCGACCAAAATCAATTCCAAGGGACGATAGCTCTGGGAACGGATGCTATCGAGGCAAAACTTCAACACCCGGGCCCGGTTGAAAACGGGAACAATCACAGAGATCAGTTTCTGTCTGTCGAAGGCCTGAGAAATAGGGTTTGGGGCATCCATACCTGCAGATTAAGTCGGGCGAAAGTAGGTAAAAATCCCTTAATTATCAAAAATCTCTCCTATCTTTGCGATCCATTCTTCAAGCTAATGAAAGTACAAGAACATTTTTGCCTAAAAGACAAACACAGCTTTCATCTGAATGTGACTGCCCGCTATTGGGCAGAGTATCGTAACACCGATGAGCTCGGGGAAATTCTGCAAGATAAACGTTTCTATAAGCTTCCGGTTTTGCCGGTGGGCGGAGGCTGTAATTTGCTTTTTACCCGCAATTTTCCCGGTCTGGTCATTAAATCGGCCATTAGCGGTTGGGATATTGTACATGAAAACGAAGAGGAAGTCGTGCTACGGGTGGGTTCCGGTCTGGATTGGGATCAATTTGTTGAAAGCTGCGTTTCGCAGGGCTGGGGAGGTATTGAAAACCTTTCAGGCATACCGGGTCTGACAGGTGCCACTCCTATTCAAAACATCGGAGCTTACGGCGTGGAAGCCAAAGAAGTAATACGTTACGTCGAGGTTTTTGACAGGCAAACTCGAAGCCTGCTGGTTTTACCCGTCGAGGAATGTGGATTGGCTTACCGCAACAGCCGTTTTAAACAGGAATGGAAAGACCGCTTTATAGTGTGTTATATAACTTACCGTCTGAATAAAAAGCCGGCCTATCGCTTAGATTACGGCAATCTGAATGAAGTACTGCGTTCGCAGGGCGGCCTGCAGGAGGGGCCTGAGGCACATCGAGGCAACCTGGCTATGATTCGTCGTGCGGTGTTGGCCATTCGTTCCTCAAAACTTCCGGATCCTGCCGTTTTGGGCAATGCCGGCAGTTTTTTCAAGAATCCCGAGTTGGATGTCGCGACTTATTCTGCTTTGGCTGAACGCTTTCCTGAGCTGCCGCATTGGGAGCTTCCCGGCAACAAAGTTAAAGTGTCGGCAGCCTGGATGATTGAATATTGCGGATGGAAAGGCAAGTCGATGGGCAGGGCGGGAGTTTATCCCAAACAAGCTCTGGTTCTGGTAAATCTGGGCGATGCACGGGGAGAGGAGATCTACAATTTATACCAACATATTGTTGCCGATGTGCATAAAGCGTTCGGTATCAGCCTTCAACCCGAAGTGGTTGTGTTATGAGATTAAGTATTGATAATGTGTAGTTTAATTAGTTTTTTATTTTTTTCAGCCTGAGCTCAGGGCTATTCTATTTTTTTCATAACTTTGTAGCTCATCTAAACAATTTCCACCATGAAATTTATTGCATCAAGTACTACATTATTGGGTCATCTTCAAACCATCAGCAGAGTCATCAATCCCAAAAACACCTTGCCTGCGCTGGATAATTTCCTGTTTAAAATTGAGGATGGCCGGTTGACGGTTACCGCCTCGGACGCGGAAAATACGCTGGTAACTACTATGGACTTAGTTGAATCCGATTCCGACGGCCTGTTTTGCATTCCGGCCAAAAACATGCTCGAATCGCTTAGAGAGATTGCCGAACAACCTTTGCATTTTGAGTTTACGGCCGACAGCATGGAGTTGAATATCTACTACAGAAACGGGCAATTCAATTTTGTGGCTCAGGACGGCATGGAATATCCTCAGTTGAGACCGCTCAAAAACAAGCTCGGAGAAATTGTGATGCCGGCTTCCCTTTTGTACAGGGGTATTGCTTCTACTCTTTTTGCAGCAGCCGATGACGAGTTGAGGCCGGTGATGAATGGGGTAGTGATGGATATTTTTCCCGATAATGTCACTTTTGTGGCTTCGGATGCTCATAAACTGGCCAAACTGACCAACGCTTCCTTCCACGGAGAAGCGCCTGCCGAAGGCGAAGAAGTTGGGGCTTCCACGTTGATCATTCCCAGGAAGCCGGCCTCGATCTTAAAAAACATACTGCCCAAGGAAAGCGAAGACGTCAAAATTATCTTTGACGAAAACAATGCTATGTTTGTGATGTCGGATTACACCATGTTAAGCCGTCTGCTTGAGGGACGTTTTCCCAATTACAATGCGGTTATTCCTCAGAACAATCCTTATACGGTGCTGGTCGATCGCCTCGCTTTCCTGAATGCCCTTAAGCGGGTGTCGGTTTGTGCCGATCCGGCCAATAACCTGATTAAACTGGATATAACAAACAACAACATACTTATCACAGCCCAAAACATCGATTTTTCCACTTCTGCCGAAGAAAACGTGGAATGCCAGTACGACAGCGAACCGCTGAGCTTGGGATTTAAGGCTGTATTTTTGATTGACATTATTTCCAATATTACTACGCCCGAAATCCTTCTGAAGCTGGCAGATCCTTCCAGAGCCGGACTGATACTACCGTCCGTAAACGAAGAAAGCGAAGAACTACAGATGCTGCTGATGCCTATGATGATCAACAGAAGCTAGGCGGGAACACCGGCAAATTAAGCTTTTCAACCCTTTGGCAGCCGGAGGAAATGAATCGCTACAAACTGTAAAACATGAAACTGAACTTAAAAAATCCCATCGTTTTTTTCGATTTGGAAACGACCGGTATTAATCCCGCTACCGACAGGATAGTCGAGATCTCCTATTTGAAAATACATCCCAACGGGAAAGAAGAATCGCATACATACAGGGTAAACCCCGGTATTCCTATACCCAAAGAAGCCAGCGAGATTCATCACATCACCGATGAAATGGTGGCCGGCTGTCCCGGTTTTAAAGAAGTCGGACAGATAATTGCCAACGACATCAAGGGTTGTGATTTGGCCGGATTTAATTCCAATCGTTTCGATGTTCCCCTTTTGGCCGAAGAATTTTTGCGCAACGATATAGACCTGGACATGAGTGCCCGCAAACTTATCGATGTACAGGTGATTTTTCACAAAATGGAACAACGCAACCTGAGAGCCGCCTATCGCTTTTACTGCGACAAGGAGCTGGAAGATGCCCACAGTGCCGAAGCCGACACGAGGGCAACCTACGAAGTGCTTCAGGCTCAGTTGGAACGTTACCCCGAATTGAAAAACGACGTGGAATTTCTGGCCGAATTTTCTACCCAGAATCGCAACGTAGATTTTGCCGGTAAATTTATTTACAACAATAAGGGCGAAGAAGTCTTCAATTTTGGAAAATACAAAGATCTTTCCGTCGAAGAAGTGTTGAAAAAGGACCCCGGCTATTACGGCTGGATGATGAACGGAGATTTTGCCCTTAACACCAAGAATGTGCTTACCAAAATCAGATTACGTTCATTGCAGAAATAATCATGTTGAAAGGAAAAAAAATCGTACTGGGCATTACCGGGAGCATAGCCGCTTACAAATCGGCCTACTTAGTGAGGCTTCTCGTACGTAAAGGAGCCGAAGTGCAGGTAGTAATGACTCCCGCCGCCAGAGAATTTATCACACCGGTCACTTTGAGCCCTTTATCGGGCAAAGCGGTGATCAGCGAATTTTTCACAGCCAACAGCGGACTGTGGCACAGTCACGTCGATCTGGGCTTGTGGGCCGATCTTATGCTGATAGCTCCGGCTACAGCTTCGACCATAGGCAAGATGGCCAACGGCATTGCGGACAATATGCTGATAACGACTTATCTTTCGATGAAAGCTCCGGTGTTTGTGGCTCCGGCTATGGACTTGGATATGTACCGGCATCCTTCCACCACGCACAACCTGGAATTGCTCAAACGTTACGGCAATCACATAATAGAGCCTGCCAGCGGAGAACTGGCCAGCGGTCTCGAAGGCAAAGGCCGCATGGAAGAACCTGAACAAATTGTCGCTCAACTCGAACGTTTTTTTTCCGCTCAACTTGATTTGAAAGACAAAAAAGTTTTGATTACCGCAGGCCCCACCTACGAAAAAATTGACCCTGTACGTTTTATAGGCAACTATTCCTCCGGTAAAATGGCCTACGCACTGGCCGAAGCCTGCGCCAATAGAGGAGCTCAGGTGGAGTTGATTTCCGGGCCGGTATCGCTTCAAGCCCATCATCCTGCCATACACCGTACCGACGTAGAAACTGCCGCTGAGATGTACGAGGCCTGTATGCACTATTTCTCCGCCGTCGATGTCGCGATTTTATGTGCCGCGGTGGCCGACTTCAGCCCCGAAAATCCCCGGCCTTCTAAAATCAAGAGCAACATAGAAGGCTTCGGCCTCTCGTTGAAACCGACCAAAGACATTGCTTTAAACCTGGGGAACGTGAAAAAACCCGGACAAGTGTTGGTTGGCTTTGCTTTGGAAACAGACAACGAAATTGAAAATGCCCGAGCCAAAATGGAGCGGAAGAAACTTGATTTCATCGTATTGAATTCTCTCAACGACCAAGGGGCCGGTTTCAAAGCCGATACCAATAAAATCAAGATTTTGGAACCCGGAGGAAAAGTGTTGGATTTCCCGCTCAAAAGCAAACAGAAGGTGGCCGAAGACATTGTAAACCATCTAATTACTAAGCTGTGAATTCTTTTAAAAACATACATATAAGTTTTGTTTTTCTTTTTCTGTTTTTTTTATCGGGCAGGGGATTGGCTTTGGCTCAGGAATTGAACTGCCGGGTGCAGGTTAATTCCGATCAGATAGGGGGTACCGACAAGGCTGTCTACGAAAGCCTGCGAAACGCAGTTACCGCCTTTATGAACGAAAGGCAATGGTCGAACGCTCCTATAGCCCAAAACGAAAAAATCGATTGCAACCTTTTGTTCATCATACAAAGCAGTGAGAATAACGTACATAAGGCGGAGCTTCAGATACAATCGAGAAGGCCGGTTTTCGGCTCTTCTTACACAACCAGCCTGCTCAATATCCGGCAAAATTTGGAATTTGAATACCTGGAAAATCAACAACTGGAATTCAACGAAACCAATCTGCAAAGCAATTTAACCGCCACCCTGGCTTTTTGGACATACATCGTTCTTTGCATGGATTTTGACAGTTTCGCCCCCTACGGCGGCGAACGTTTTTTGACCAAGGCCAGTGATATAGTATCTCAGGCTCAGGGTTTTTTGGGCGATAACTGGAAGGCGAACGAAGACGATAAAAACTGCTGGGGCTGGACCAATGCCTTGAACGATGAAAATCAAAAACCGATGCGACTGCTTAATTATAATTACCACCGCCAGGGCATGGATCTTTTGCAAGAAGACGCTGCGGCCGCTCGTAAAAAAATCACCGAGTCTTTTAAGGTGCTGGAAGAGGTAAAAAGATTGAACCCCAGCTCACCATTACTGAGCAATTTGGCCGATTCTAAAATCGAAGAATGGATACAGCTTTATTCCAAAGCCGAAAGCAAAGAAAAACAAGAGGTCTTCGACCTGCTTAGTTTTATATACCCCGGACAAAGCAACCGTTTACAGGCCATCAAAAATCAAAACTGATTGTATGTTGTCCAGGCTCCACATAGAAAATTACGTACTCATCGAACATTTGGATTTACAATTTGAATCCGGATTTTCCGTTATCACAGGCGAAACCGGGGCAGGTAAATCGGTATTGATGGGAGCCATTTCCCTGATCCTTGGGCAGAGAGCCGATTTACGGCTTATCAAAGAGGGAGCCTCGCGTTGTGTGGTCGAAGCTGAATTCAACCAAATGCAGCATCTTTCCGATTTTTTTGCTCGACAGGGTATGGAATTCGATCCCGAATCCTGTATTATCCGCAGGGAATTGTACGAAAACGGCAAAAGCCGTGCTTTTGTCAACGATTCGCCGGTGGCTTTGAACACGCTGCGTGACCTGGCCATAAAATTGGTTGACGTACACTCTCAACATGAAAGCCTTTTGCTCGACAACAGTTTGTTTCAACTGGAGTTGTTGGACAACCTGGCTCAAAGCCGGGAGGAATTGACAGCCTATCGCTTGGTGTACGAAAATTACCGTCAGGCCTCTCAGGAATTGAAAACGCTGGAAGAAAGCCTGCAGAAGGATATTGATGAACAGGATTATCTCCTTTTTCAAGTGGAACAATTGCGCTCTGCTGCATTTAGAAACGGCGAACAGGAAGAACTGGAACAGGAATTATCCATACTGGATCATGCCGAAGAAATCAAGACATCCTTCAGTAAAATAGAAAATCTGCTTTCCGACGAGGAGCAGGGCATTTGTAGTCGGCTAAAGATGGCCGTGCAGGAAACGTCTTCGCTGCGTTCACTGTGGCCGAAAATTGCCGATGCCCACGAGAGAATTCATTCCGCTTACATCGATTTAAACGATTTACAGCGCGATATAGCCCGTTGGGGCAACGACGTTGAATACAATCCACAACAAAGAGATCTGGTGCAGGAACGCCTGAGTTTTCTTTACGAATTGCTGCAAAAATTCAAGGCCCGGAATCTCGATGAATTGTTGGGTAAACAAACGGAGTTGGAAGAAAGAATCGCTTTTATCGAGCAAGGACAGGAATTGCTTAACGCCGCCAGACAAAAGCGCGACACGGCCTTGCAAGCTGCCCGTCAAAAGGCCGAAGTTTTATCGGGCAAGAGAAAAGCCCGTTGCAAGGAAATCGAAAACCATCTCAGAGTCCAGTTGCAGCAATTGGGAATGCCTCACGGTGTTTTCAACATCGAAGTAGAAGAAAAGGCTCTTGATGAACAGGGCATGGACAAAGTGACCTTTTTGTTCTCTGCCAACAAGAACATAGCTCCGCAACCCATCGGTCAGATTGCTTCGGGAGGTGAAATTTCGCGCCTGATGTTGAGCCTCAAGGCTTTGGTGGCAAGCAGGGGCAATTATTCCTGTTTGTTGTTTGATGAAATAGACGCGGGCGTTTCCGGGGAAATTGCCCATAAAATGGCCGCTTTGATGCAAGAGACCGCCCTGGGACGGCAAGTCATTTGCATTACTCATCTGCCGCAAATCGCTGCCCGTGGTCAGCAACATTATAAAGTATTTAAAACCGAAGAGGGTGAACAAGCCCTGAGTAAGGTTATACGACTTAGCGAAGAGGAAAGGGTTACGGAAATAGCCCTGATGCTAAGCGGCGCTAATTTGAGCCAGGCTGCTATAGACAACGCCCGTCACCTGATATACGGAGAATAGAATGAATCGTCGGTTCAACATCAGAAAACGTCCCCCGGGGGGAGGCAACGAAATGGTTTTCGGCATCAGAGCCGTTATGGAAGCGCTCCATGCCGGCAAAGAAATCGATAAAATCTGGATACGTAACAATCTCGAAGGCGAGCTTTCGCGCGAACTCGGCGAAGTGCTCAAGGGCTATGAGATTCCTATACAGCGGGTCCCTCAGGAAAAATTGATGCACCTGAGTTCCAAAAACCATCAGGGAGTGGTGGCTTTTATTTCCCCCATCACTTATCAGCGTCTGGATCAGCTGATTCCCTCTTTGTATGATCAGGGCATCATGCCTTTTGTGGTGGTGCTGGATGGTATTACCGACGTTCGTAACTTTGGCGCCATTGCCCGAACCTGCTCCTGTGCCGGTGTTCATGCCATCGTTGTGTCTCAGACCGGCAGTGTGAGTGTTAACGCCGATGCCATCAAGACTTCTGCCGGCGCTTTGTATCATTTGCCTGTTTGCCGGGAGCGCAATCTGAAAGAAAGCCTCCATTTCCTGAAATTATCGGGTGTAAAACTGATCGGAGCCAGCGAAAAGGCCGATAAAGATTACAGGAGTGCCGATTATTCCGGCCCTTTGGCTTTGATTCTGGGAGCCGAGGATCAAGGCATCGCTCCGGCGCATTTGTCGCTCTGCGATGAAATTGTCAGAATTCCGGTGTTGGGAGAAATTGCTTCGCTCAATGTATCTGTGGCCGGCGGCGTTCTGATGTACGAAGCGCTACGTCACCGCGATTGAGTAACCTGCGCGACTGAACAGCCTATTTTCTGCGCTTCAACAGCACCACGTTTTCCACATGCTGGGTATGGGGAAACATATCGACTGCCTGCAGGGCCTCCACTTGGTAAAGATTGTCCATCAGACTCAGGTCTCTTGCCTGGGTGGCGGGATTGCAGCTCACATATACTACACGTTCGGGAGCCGCAGACAAAATGGTTTTAACTACATCTCCGTGCATACCGGCTCGGGGAGGATCGGTGATAAGCACATCGGGACGACCCTGTTCAGCTATAAAGTCATTGTTGAGTAAATCCTTGACATCGGCAGCAAAGAAGGCGGTGTTTTTGATGTCGTTCAGTTCGGCATTGGCCCGTGCGGCTTCGATGGCTTCGGGGATGTATTCTATGCCAATTACTTTACGGCATTGCCGGGCCAGAAAATTGGCAATAGTTCCGGTTCCGGTATATAAATCGTAGACCAATTCATTGCCTTGCAATCCGGCAAATTCCCTGACCAGTGAATACAAGCGGTACGCCTGTTCCGAATTGGTCTGGTAGAAAGATTTCGGCCCTATAATGAATTGCAATCCCTCCATTTCTTCGACTATATAGGCTGAGCCGTGGTAAACCACTATCTCGCGGTCGAAAATGGTGTCGTTGGCTTTGTTGTTGATCACATAGATGAGACTGGTGATTTCGGGGAACTCGTCGAGGAGGTGGTTCAGCAAGGCCTCCCGCGATGCGGTCTCTTCACGGAAAAAAACAACAATTACCATCTTTTGACCGGTAGAAGTGGTGCGCACTATCAGATTGCGCATCAGGCCTTGCTGGAGTTTTAAATCGAAAAAATCCATCTGATGCGTCAGACAAAAGGCCTTTACCGAAAGTCTCACGCGGTTGCTGAAATCCTCTTGCAGAAAGCATTTTTCAATATCGAGCACTTTATCGAACATACCGGGTATATGAAAACCCAGCGCCTCGTTGTTGTTGAATTCTTCGCCCGACTGAATTTCTTCAAGGGTACGCCAGCGTTTGTTCGAAAAAGTATATTCCAGTTTGTTGCGGTAAAAACGATCTTTTTCGGAGCCCAAAATGGGCCGTGCTTCGGGTAATTCAATTTTGGCAATTCGCTGCAGCACATCCAGCACCTGTTGCTGTTTGTATTTCAATTGGGAGGGATAGGGCAGATGTTGCCACTGACAACCTCCGCAAACGCCAAAATGACTGCAAAAGGGCTTGACCCTGTCGGCTGAGTACCGCTTAAAGGCCACAATCCGACCCTCAGCGTATTGTTTACGTTTGCGGCTAAGCCTGATGTCTACCACATCCCCCGGGGCTGCAAAAGGCACGAAAACCACCAGATTATCCACTCTTGCCAGGGCTTTGCCCTCGGCAGCAAAAGCTTCGATTTCCACATTCTCCAACAGGGGGAGTTCTTTTCTTTTTTTTGCCAATGTTAGCGATGTTTATCGCTTGCAAATGTAACAATTTAAAAGCTGTGATTGCAGTTTTTGTTTATATTTGCGTTTTTAAAACAATACTATGAAGACTAACATGTTTACCAGCCGTAGCGGAGAAAATTACTTGGTTCCGTTTATTCTGATTGCCAGTTTGTATTTGCTGTGGGGTACGGCCCATGGTTTGCTGGACGTACTCAATAAACAATTTCAGGGCACTTTTAATATGAGCAAAGCCGAATCGGGTTTTATCCAGTTTTCGACCTATATAGGCTATTTTATTATGGCTATTCCGGCCGGCCTTTTGTTGAACAGAGTAGGTTACAAGCGTGGTATTATCAGCGGTTTGAGTTTGTTTGCCTTAGGCGCCTTTGCCTTTATTCCGGCAGCTTTCTTTCATACACCCATCTATTTTTTAATTGCTTTGTTTATCATTGCCTGTGGTTTGTGCATCATAGAAACCGCGGCGCATCCTTACGCCACATCCATGGGCAGTGAATCGACTTCGGCCCAGCGCATTAATTTAGCGGCTGCTTTCAACGGGGTTGGATGGATATTGGGACCGCTCATTGGAGGGACTTTAATTTTTGGAGCTGAACAGGGTGATAATATGGCTATTGCCAAGCCATATATTTTTATCGGACTGGCTGTCATGTTGGTGGGGCTGGTTTTGACTTTTATCAAACTGCCCGAAATCAAGCCTGAGGAAGGAGAGGAGCAAGCTCAGAAACCCGCCACCTCCATCTGGTCACACAAGAATCTGATATTTGCTATTATAGCTCAATTTATGTATGTGGGCGCCCAGACCGGCATCTTTAGCTTTTTTATCAATTATGTAACAGAGTTAGATACCAGTCTAACGAATTTACAAGCTTCCCGTTTGCTCAGCTTCGGTGGAATGGGCGTTTTTTTGGTGGGACGTCTCAGCAGTGTGGGGCTGATGAAAAAGATGAAACCCTCTACCTTGCTGGCTCTGTTCGGTGCTTTAGCGGTGCTGTGTATGCTATTGGTAATCCTTTCTCTAGGCACAGTTTCGGTTTACGCTCTCTACCTGAGTTTCTTTTTGATGTCCATTATGTTCCCCACCATTTTTGCCTTAGGTGTAAGAGGGCTGGGAGTACATACCAAAAAGGCTTCTTCCTATATTGTTATGAGCCTGATCGGCGGAGCTATTTTCCCTGTGGTAATGGGTTGGATTGGTGAACAAAATATGGCTTTGGGCTTTATTCTTCCACTGTTTGCCTTTGTTTATATTACAGGTTTTGCCTTGAGTCAACGGAAATTTTGATCCGACCTTATCCTCCGGAGTCGGCACTTCCGGTATTACCGCCGCCTGAGCCTCTCTCGAAATTACCGCCGGGCATACCCCGCATGCCGCCCCTTCCTCCGGGTCCGGGAGCGAATCCTCCGCCGCCACCACGGCCGGGTCCGGGAGCCCGGCCTCCGAATTGCCTTATACGGTAAGTCAGAGAGACGATGTAATAAGCAGTCAACATATCCGATTTGGTGTAGGAAACGGAGTTGTCGCCAATATTCTGGTTAATGTTCTGCCGTTGTCTCAGGATATCGTTTATTCTCAGTTGCAGGGTAAATTTCTTTTTAAAGACGGCTTTGTCTATTCGGGCATTCCAGAGTAATTCATTTTGGTCAAAATTAGCGTAACCCTGGCGGGCACTGTAACTCAGATCGTTATCAATATTGATGTCGTAAGGCAGATGAAGTGTCACATTCCCGTTGGCCGACCAGTTGATGGTGGTCTGAATCCTGTCCGGATTCAGGTTGTTTTGACTTCTCGAATAATTAAAACGACCTCTGAATCCGGCTTCGATAATAGTATGGGTAAATGTCAGAGACAGGTTTTCACCGGCATTATAGGTATTGGTAATGCTCCGGTCACCCAGGATCAGGTCATCCACATCGATTACATCGCTGGAGACATTCCTGCTGGAATAACCGATGCTTTGTCTCATACCGGCCGAAGTGGTGGTTTGAAAATGCAGCCTGTTTTTTATTATAGGTCTGTTATAAGTGACACTGCCATTGGCATTAAAGGGGGCTTTGTCCACATTCACCGTTTGCCTGTATTCTTTGCCTGAGGCATCGTAAATACTGTTGGATACCAGTGCATCCTTGTTCATGCCGGCGCTGAGGGTGGTGCTGAAAGAAGCCAGTGATTCGGGATTGGATTTGGAATAATTGAGATTCAGACTATGGCTGAAAGCGGGGAGCAAGCCCGGATTACCTACGGTTTCGTGCATCAGGTTGGTATTGTTTTTGACCGGTTGCATTTGCGATACGCTCGGTTCCGAAGAACGGCCCCTGTATTGTACTCTGACATAATGTCTGCGGGAACCGCCTATGTTGTAACGTACGCTCAGGTTGGGTGAATAATTAAAGACTTTGTTTTCGATATCCCTTACTTCTCCATTACCGTACTCGGTATAGCTGAAAGTTTGAGAAGGAGAGGCCGTGACACCGGCAACAATATTCAATTTTTCATCCCGGTAATTGTAATTCATAGCCATATTTTGCGACAAACCGGTGTTCCAGAATTCATTGCTGTATTCTGCGTTATACAGAGTATAATCTCCGTTTTCGTCTTTGTCGTATTGATTTCTGAATGAATTTCGATTGGAATAATTTACCGAAGCGTTGAATTCTAAAAAATTCTGCACATTCCACAAGGGTTCTACCAACGAACCCCTCAATCCCAGATTGTACGAATTGGAAGTGTTGACCGATTTCTGATCCAACAAAATAGCCGTATCGGGGGTATATTTGTTGGATTCATTGAATCCCAGGCTCTCATTTTCGCTTATCCCGCCATTGACATTGAAAGTAAGCACCCGGCCTCTCTTCCGGCCTGAACGATGGCTAAACAACAGGTTCAATGAAGCATTCTGATTATCGGACATATTGTTGTTTTTGGAATCACCCCAACTGGTGCTGTCGCCGTTGGTGTAATAATCAAATTCTCTCCGGTTGTTGCTGGAATTCAGCCCATAGGAAGCATTGGGCTGAATGACTAAAGTATTCAGAGAGTCGATTTGCCACCTCATTTCAAAGCCCAGATGAGCGTTATTGCTGTGAGAGTTGGAACTCGATTTGGAATTGTTTGTGTTGGTGACGTCCCTCAGCCAACTTTCGCGAAAAGACTCTGTGTTTCCGTAATTAGAAGAATGGTTGTAACTGGTGCTTCCTCCCAGTTGCATTCCTGTTTTGGGTTCGGCATTAATATTCAGGCCGATATTTTGTGTTGATGTTATACCGCTGCCGCCCCGGCCGACACCTCCACGTCCACTACGGCTGGAGTTGGTGTTGTTGGCTCCCGTAGTAACCGTAGTACGGAAATTCTCTTTGAACAGATTAACCATAGCGTTGGCATCGTAACGGAAATCGTCTTTAAAGAAGTTTTCATCGTAACGCAAACCCTTGTCAAAATCGGCTCCCAGGCCTCCGGATACATTGCCGAAAACGCCCTTGCGTCTGTCGGGCTTTAAGGTGATGTTGATGATACGTTGCGTGTTCTCGTCTTCGATGCCTGTTAATTGAGCCATTTCGGACAATTCGTCGAATACCTGTATTTTATCAACCATATCTGCCGTGAAATTTTTGGTGATCATTTCCATGTCTCCGTCAAAGAAACGTCTTCCATCGACACGAATACGGCCTATACGTTCTCCGTTGACCATAATACTGCCGTCGGATTCTATCATAAAGCCCGGCAGACGCTTAAACAAATCCTCGACCACGGCATTTTCCTGCATTTTAAAGGCGGCAGCATTGTATTCCGTGGTGTCGCCTTTGATAATCATTTGGGCAGCCATTCCTCGAACTTCTACTTCATCCAAATTGGTGACTTCTTCTTCGAGATAGACGTTTTTCAGTATTTGCGATTTGTCTTCTATTTTGAGTTGAACTATGACTTGCTTGTAGCCCAAATATTTATAGGAAATCAAATAATCTCCTTTAGCTACCTTCGAAAAAGAATAGCGTCCGGCATAATCACTCACGGCTCCGCTTATCAGACTGGAATCCTTGGCCGATAGAAGACTGATGGTGGCCATCTCTATGGGCCCATCGTTTTCCTTATCGAGCAATCTGCCTTGTATACTGTATTGGGAAAATACATTCAGAGTGAAAAATAATAGGGCAAACGAAGTAAGAATAAACCTCATGGGAAAACAGTTAGGTTATCAACGAATGCTTAGATGCACAGGCAAAGAGATAGTTTAATCCCGAAATTAACAAACAATGAAAATAAATGCCAACAAATACAAAAGAGAAATGCCTCTCAACACAGGGAGGCATTTCCAAAACCTAAATCAAAACCTAAAATTACATGCCTGGGGGAAATGGACCACCCATGCCTCCTCTATACCCGCCGCCCATGCCACGGCCCATGCGTTGAGGCATGGGTGAGTCATCGCTACTGGTTCTGCCTCCTCCGAAAGACTGAATCTTGTAACTGAAACTCAGCAGAAAATAAGCGGGTAATGTATTGTATTTATTGTAGGAAACGTTGTTGTCTCCATAATTTTGCACAACGTTGAGTCTCTGGCGTAAAATATCGTTTACGCTAAGCGACACGGTTAATTTGTTTTTGATGGTTTTGTCTATGGTTGCATTCCACAAAATTTCGGTCTGGTCGAAATTGGCGTAACCGTAACGATCGCTGTAACTAATATCGGTCGAAACATTGATGCTTTTGGGTAAATGCAAATTCACATTACCGCTGCCCGACCAATTAAGAGTGGTTTGTTCGGTATTATTCAAGTTATTCAGGGAATTGTTGTAACTAAAAGAACCCCTGGCGCCTATCTCTATAATATCGTGGGTAAAAGTCAAAGACAAATCTTCGCTGAATCTGTAAATCTTGGTAAGGCTGCGGGCTCCAAGCGGCAGATTATTAACATCCAGATCGCTCACCTTTCTGCTTGAATAACCGATTCTTTCCGTGTAACCGGCCGATGTGCCGGTGTTAAAATGCAGCCGGTTAGGTATCAGGGGAGTATTATACATAAATCTTCCGTTCAGGTTGAAAGGGGGACGGTCGGCATTAACAGTCTGGTTGTATTGTTTTCCGCTGAGATCGTAAATACTGTTGGCTACCAAAGCATCCTTGGTGATATCGCCAAATAAAGTGGCATTCCACGAAGCGAAAGTTTCGGGATTGTATTTGGACATAATCAACCTCAGGTTTTGACTATACGAGGGGACTAAATGGGCGTTACCCACCATTTCGTTCATCAGGTCCGAGTTGTTTTTGACCGGTTGCATCTGGGTCACCGAAGGTTCCTGGGTGCGGCCACGATATTCCATACGTATAAAATTTCTGCGTTCTCCCAGTACATAGCGTACACTCAAAGATGGAGAAAAATTCAACACACTTTGCGGAATTTCGTAATAGGTGCCGTCTCCGTAAGTGGTATAACTAAAAGTTTGGGCGGGTTCTGCTCTGAAACCGGCCATAATATTCCATACCTGGCTGACGTAACGGTAATTCAATTCGGCTACTTGGGTAAAGTTGTAATTTTTGAAAGAGTTGCTGTATTCCAGGTCCTTGTTTTCGAGAGGATAGTTTCCAAGTCCATCGTTATCGAATTGTTCTTTTTCGGAATCCCGGCCGGAATAATTGAACGAAACGGAGGCTTCGATAAGATTCTGCAAATTCCACAGAGGTTCTACATAAGACGTTCGCATGTTCAGGCCGTAAGAACCGGAGGTGTTGAGGCTCTTTTGGTCGATATTAACAACAGAATCGGGTGTTTCTTTGATCGATTTGTTGTAACCGGTACTGTTGGACTCTCCGTAGTTTCCACCCAAATTTACGGTAATGGAGCGACCGGGTTTTTGCTTTGATCTATGACTATAAATCAAATTTAACCGGGAATTCAGGTTCGTTGAATTGCTCAAATTATCCGAATTACCCCAACTGGTGCTGTCGCCGTTGTTGTAATAATCGTAGTCCTGATATCTGTCTGTTTGATTCAGACTGTAGGATATGGATGGTTGTACGATGAGGGTATTGAATGAGTCGGGTTTCCATTCCATCTCGAACCTTAGATTGGTATTGTCGCTGAATGAGTTGGAAACACTCTTATTGTTGTTGCTGATGGTATCTCCGCTCAGCCAACTGTCTCTGGAACTTTCTGTTTTTGAATGATTGCTGGAATGGTTGTAGGAAGCGTCTCCTCCAATGATCAGGCCTTCTTTGATCTGTGTGTTGTTGTTCAGACCAAGGTTTTGGGTTTGGGTAATACCGTTGTTGCCGCCCCAGCCGCGGAATCCACGGCCTCTGCCGCTGAAACTGCTGTTGATGTTGTTGGCTCCGCCGGTAATGGCCGTCTGTGCATTGGCCGACATTATATTAAGGAAAGCATTGGCGTTGTAACGAAAATCGTCGTCAAGGAAGGTAGAGGCATCGTAATTGAATCCGTTGTCGATGTCGGCTCCTCCGGCAGCGCCTACGTTGCCGAAAACACCGTTACGTCTGTTGGGTTTCAATTGCAAATTAATAATGCGTTCGGTGTTTTCATCCTCAAACCCGGTCAATTTGGCCATATCCGATTTTTCGTCCACTACCTGAATTTTATCGATCATATCGGCAGTCAGGTTTCTGGTAGTCATCTCGATATCGCCGTCAAAAAATTTCTTTCCGTCTACTTTGATCCGCGATATTTTTTCACCGTGAACAGTGATGCTTCCATCGGAGATCTGCACTCCGGGCAAACGTTTGAGTAGATCTTCGACTACCGCGTTTTCGGCCGTTTTAAAAGCTGCCGCATTATATTCAATGGTGTCCACTTTGACTATCATTTGGGCTGCCATGCCGGTCACCTGCACTTCGCCCAATTGTTTGGATTCTTCTTCCATGAATATGTTTGGTAGTGTGATGGACCTATCTTTGATCTCTATGTCTTTGTAAACGGTTTTATAACCCAGAAAACGGCATTCCAATATGTATTTTCCGGCGCTGATTTTTGTTAAAGTAAAACGTCCTGCCTGATCGCTCAAAGTACCCGCAACAAGACTGGAATCTCCCGGGGTCAGCAAGCGGACAGAGCCCATTTCTATAGCCCCGTCGGTAGCTTTGTCCAACATTTTTGATTGTATACTGTATTCTGCTGCAAACGCAACGAGCGGGCTAAGTAAAAGCAGGAGCAGAGCAAACATTTTTATTCTCATAAAAACCGTAATGTGAAAAACAGATGGATTTTCAATAAAACAACGGCTCTTTGATGCCTGGTTTAGAAAATAGTTTAATCCCAAGAGAAAATTTACTTTACAATTAATGTTAATACAACCCGATTAGTTGAAGTCGATTTAGTTAAAAATGAAAAATAATGGGAAGCTTTTCCATGTATAAACAGATTTATGTTACTTTTGCAACTTATGAATAAAAGGTCTTTTTACACTTAAAACGATATTGTATTATGAAAACCAACTACGAACTCCGCTATGCAGCGCATCCCCGGGATGTAAAACGTTATGACACTGAAGAACTTAGAAGGGATTTCCTGATCGAAAATCTTTTTGTTGCCAACGAAGTAAACATGGTTTATTCCATGTACGACAGAATGATCGTAGGTGGCGCCCTGCCCAAAGGAGAATCTCTGAAGCTCGAGGCAATAGATCCCCTGAAAGCTCCCTGTTTTTTGCACCGGCGCGAATTAGGCATCTATAATGTGGGCCTGGGCGAAGGCATTGTAAAGGTGGGGGACAATCAATTTACTTTAAAATATAAGGAGGCTCTTTATCTGGGTGCCGGCGACAGAGAAGTATACTTCGAAAGCAAAGACGCCGCTAATCCTGCTTTGTTTTACTTCAACTCTCTGGTGGCTCACAAGACATATCCGGATAAAAAAATCACCAAAGAAAACGCTATTGTCGCAGAAATGGGCAGCTTGGAAAGTTCCAACCACAGAAATATCAACAAGATGATCGTGAATCAGGTTTTACCTACCTGCCAACTGCAGATGGGAATGACCGAGCTTGCTCCCGGAAGCATTTGGAACACCATGCCTGCTCACATTCACAGCCGCCGTATGGAAGCGTATTTTTATTTTGATCTGCCCGAAGATCACGCTATTTGTCATTTCATGGGAGAACCCACCGAAACCCGCCACATTTGGATGAAACGCAACCAGGCTGTACTTTCGCCGGAATGGTCTATTCATTCAGCTGCTGCCACTAATAATTATACCTTCATTTGGGGGATGGGCGGCGAAAATCTCGATTACGGAGATCAGGATTTCTTCACTTTTACCGAATTACGTTAATTATAAAACAGCATATATATGAATCCATTTTCATTAAAAGGAAAAATTGCACTGGTAACCGGTGCATCCTATGGTATTGGAATGTCTATTGCCAAGGCTTACGCACAAGCCGGTGCCAAAATTGTCTTCAACGATATTAAACCCGAATTGGTCGAAAAAGGCATAGAAGAGTACAAAGCTTCAGGTTTTGATGTCAAGGGTTATGTTTGTGATGTTACCGATGAGGCTCAGGTAAATGCCATGGTGGCCCAAATCGAAAAAGAAGTGGGCGTTATCGATATACTGGTAAACAACGCCGGTATCATTAAGCGTATTCCGGCCGTCGATATGACCGCTGCTGAATTTCGTCAGGTGATCGACGTCGACCTGAACGGCCCTTTTATCGTATCCAAAGCCGTTGCTCCCGGTATGATAAAGAAAAAAGCCGGTAAAATCATCAATATCTGTTCCATGATGAGTGAATTGGGACGCGAAACCGTAGCAGCTTACGCTTCGGCCAAAGGCGGTCTTAAAATGCTGACCCGCAATCTGGCCAGCGAATGGGGAGAATTCAACATTCAGGTGAACGGACTGGGACCGGGCTATATTGCTACTCCGCAAACAGCTCCTCTACGGACTCCCGGACATCCCTTTAACGAATTTATTATTGCCAAAACTCCCGCGGCCCGCTGGGGTACACCCGAAGATTTGCAGGGACCGGCCGTTTTCTTGGCTTCTTCTGCTTCGGATTTTGTGAATGGTCATATCCTTTACGTGGACGGCGGCATTCTGGCTTACATCGGTAAACAACCCAAATAACGTTCGATAAATCTTAATTATTAAGCCATGAAAAAGCTTGTATTTTTACTGTCGTCAGCGGTGTTATTGCTGAATGCCTGCACCAGTTACGACGCCCCCAAGGCGAAACTCAATCGTGTTGACTTCCAGACCGAGATCGATGGAAAACAAAACGATTTGTACATCATGAAAAATGCTGCGGGTATGGAAGTTTGCATGATGAATTACGGAGCCCGCATTGTTTCTGTGATGGTGCCCGATCAAAAGGGTAAATTCGGCGACGTAGTCCTGGGTTTTGACAATATTCAGGATTACCTGGACAATTCTACCGATTTTGGCGCTTTCATCGGCCGTTACGGTAATCGCATCAATCAGGGTAAATTCTGCCTGGACGGCATAGAATACCAATTATCCGTAAACAATTTCGGACATAGTCTCCATGGCGGAGTTAAAGGTTTCCAATACTGTATGTTCGACATTAAACAATTGAGCGAGCAGAGCCTGGAGGTTTCTTATGTATCCGAAGACGGAGAAATGGGTTTCCCCGGTCAACTCACAGTAAAGGCCGTTTATACTCTTACCGACGACAATGGCATTGATATTCGCTACGAAGCGGAAACCGACAAACCTACCATAGTCAATCTGACCAACCACTCTTATTTCAATCTGAGTGCCGATCCTTCGCAAAGCATAACGGATCATATTCTGATGATCGATGCCGATGCCTTTACTCCGGTTGATTCGACCTTTATGACCACCGGTGAAATCGCTCCCGTGTGCAATACTCCTATGGATTTTCGTAAGCCCGAAGTTATTGGAAAACGCATTGATGACTTTAGTTTTGAGCAACTTAAAAACGGTAACGGCTACGACCATAATTGGGTGTTAAATACCGAAGGAGATGCTACCAAATTAGCCTGCCTGCTTCTTGATCCCAAAAGTGGACGTATACTTAAAGTGTTCACCTCGGAACCCGGAGTACAAGTATACACCGGTAATTTTCTGGATGGCAGCCTGAGGGGCAAAAATGGTGTTGTCTATAATCAACGTGCTGCTATCTGTCTTGAAACCCAACATTATCCCGACAGTCCCAACAAGGCCGACTGGCCATCGGTAGTGTTGCGTCCCGGTGAAAAATACACCAGCCATTGCATCTATCAATTTGCGGTAAAATGCAGCAACGAGGGTAAAGAGTGTTGCGGCAAAAACAAGAAATGCTGCAAAGAGGGGGCCGATTGTAAGGAAGGGGGAGCCTGCTCCGATTCTTGCAGCCAAAAACCCTGCGGAAAAGCTGAAGGAAAACCCTGTGCCGGCTCTGAAGCAAAGCCTGGCCGGAACAGAAACAAAGCTCTACAATAAGGAATAAATAAGATATCACTTTTTAAAAACCTTAATATTAACCAATTAATTTTTTGTTATGAATAATAACGCTGGTTTTACAACCCTCGACTACATCATCTTTATAGCGTACGCTGTTATGATTGTAGGGCTCGGTCTTTGGCTTTCACGCTCCAAAAAAGGAGAGGAGAGAGACTCCAAGGATTATTTTCTTGCCGGTGGCAAGCTTTCCTGGTGGGCAATAGGTGCCTCTCTGATTGCGGCCAACATTTCGGCTGAACATTTTATCGGAATGTCGGGTTCAGGTTATCGTATTGGTTTAGGTATTGCCGCTTATGAGTGGCTGGCAGCCATCACCTTGATTTTGGTGGCAAAATACCTGCTGCCCATTATGTTGGACAGGAAAATTTTCACCATACCTCAACTGGCCCGTGAACGTTACGGAAAAGGAGTTTCCTTCTTTTTCTCCTTCTTTTGGCTCTTGGTTTACGTTTTTGTCAACCTAACCTCTGTAGCTTGGTTAGGAGCACTGGCGATGAATCAGATTTTGGGCATACCCCAGATGTATGGAGTAATCGGCCTGTTGTTGTTTTCCGGTCTTTATTCCATTTACGGCGGTCTGAAAGCGGTAGCCTGGACCGATGTGTTGCAAGTGATCTTCCTGGTTGGTGGTGGTCTTATTACTGCTTGGTTTGCTCTGGCTGCCGTCAGCGGCGATGCCAACAGCGCCATCGAAGGTTTCAAAGTAATATTCACTAAGATTAAAGAAACCGAAGGCGACTTGCATTTCAGCATGATCATCGATCAGAACCTCGATGGAGAACGCTTCAAAGAATTGCCCGGCCTGGCTGTTATTTTCGGCGCCATGTGGCTCACCAATTTGGGCTATTGGGGATTCAACCAGTACATTATTCAAAAAGGCTTGGCTGCTAAAAATTTGAAGGAAGCTAAAAAAGGATTGATTTTTGCCGGATACCTCAAAATATTGATCCCTCTTATCGTGGTAATCCCCGGCATCACTGCCTTTGTCATGTTTCAGCATCAGGCAGACTTTCCCGGTTTACAGGAAACACTCTCAGGCACCATTGGAAGGGCGGACGATGCCTATCCCTGGTTGTTGCGTAATTTTGCCCCTGTGGGTATTCGTGGTCTGGCATTTGCCGCCCTGGTTGCAGCCGTGGTCTCTTCACTGGCTTCGATGCTGAATTCCACTTCGACCATTTTCACCATGGACATCTACAAGCAACAGATCAACAAAAACGCCAGCGAAAAACAATTGGTTCTCGTAGGTCGTTTAACCGCGTTGATTGCTTTGATTGTTGCCGTTGTTTCGGCTAAACCCTTATTGGGAGGAATGGATCAGGCTTTCCAGTATATCCAGGAGTTTACGGGCTTTATTTATCCGGGCGTGGTGGTAGTATTTGGTATGGGTCTTCTTTGGAAAAGAGCAACCAACACTTCTGCCTTATGGACCACCATTGCGACTATACCGGTTGGCATTATTATGAAAGTGGCCCTGCCTGACTTGCCCTTTATCCTTCGTATGGGTTATGTCTGTATGATTTTGATTTCAATGGCCGTAATCATCACTTTCCTCGATAAAAAGAACAGGGTTCCTGCCGATCCCATATCGCCCGAAAAACGCAAGGGTCTGCTAAAAGCCGGTTGGTTCTTTGCCATCACTGCCGGTATTACTCTTATCTGCGCAGTTATTTTTGGAACAAATTGGTTTGGTCTCAGCCTCAGACATATCGGTTTCCACTCTATCTTACTGTTGACCTTCCTTCTGGGCTTCCTTGCTATTATGATGTTTACCAATGCCAATTCCGTCCAAAAGGACGCGAAGTCTTACGAAATGAATACCGAACTATTCAAGACAGACACTGGCTTCCTGTTGGGAGCTATGGGAATAGTCGTCATCATTGCCACTCTATACGCCGTATTCTGGTAAATCTTTTTCAAGTGAACCCGGTTTTTTCCCGGGTTCACTTGATTATATAGAGCTTATCCGGTTTTATACCTAGGCATTTGAAAGGTATGGATTCATTTTACAAAGAGCATCCCCGTTTTTTTGTATCCGTCGATTGTCTGGTTTTTGGTTTTGCAAACGGGCAATTGAATCTATTGGTGTGCAAACGCAAAATGGAACCTGCTCAGGGTACCTGGTCTCTGCCGGGAGGATTTATCGAACAAGACGAGAGCGCCGAAGCTGCCGCTGAACGAGTCTTATCCAATCTGACCGGACTCGAAGACATTTATATGGAGCAATTGAAAATGTTTAGTCAGCCCAAACGAGATCCGGGAGAGAGGGTGCTTTCCGTTGCTTTTTATGCCTTGATCGACCTGGGGCAGGAGGCTTTGGAAATAAAACCATCTTATCAGGCACATTGGTTCAATATCAACGAACTGCCCGACTTGATTTTTGATCATCCAGAAATGGTTGATCTTGCTCTGAAGACATTGAGACACGCTGTATCAACCAAGCCGATAGTTTTCAATCTCTTGCCGGAAAAATTCACTCTCCCTCAAATGCAAACTTTGTTTGAAGCAATCTATGACCAAGCTTTGGATAAACGCAATTTTCGCAAGAAAGTTCAGTCCATGCCCTTTTTAGTTAAATTGAATGAAAAGGATAAACAGAGTTCAAGAAAGGGAGCCTTTTTATATACCTTTGATCAAAAAGAGTACGAAAGAGCAAGTCAAAACGGCTTTTGCTTCAGCCTGTAAGTGATTTAACTTATAAAAATTATAAGAACATCGAATTTTAACTCTATGGAATTGTCGTTATTAAAAGAGAAAGTATTTCAGGCCAACCTTGATTTGGTTAAGCACGGCCTGGTTATTTTTACCTGGGGCAACGTGAGTGCCATTGACAGGGAAAAAGGACTGGTGGTGATAAAACCTTCGGGAGTAGCTTACGAGGATATGAGGGTCGAAGACATGGTAGTGCTCGATCTGAATGGGAAAAAGCTAGATGGTAAGCTCAAACCCTCGTCCGATACGGCCACCCACCTGGAATTGTACAAAGCTTTTCCCGAAATAGGCGGTGTGGTGCATACCCATTCTACTTTTGCAACTGCCTGGTCTCAGGCCGGTATGTCCATTCCGAATATAGGCACTACCCATGCCGATTATTTCAGCAGAGAAATACCCTGTACCCGCGACATGGATGAGGAAGAAGTGATGGGGGAATACGAAAAACAAACCGGGTTGGTTATTGTAGAAGCCTTCAAAGACATCAATCCGGTTCAGGTGCCGGGGGTTTTGGTTAAAAACCATGGTCCTTTCGCCTGGGGCAAGTCGGCTGACGATGCCGTACACAACGCCGTTGTTATGGAACAGGTAGCCAAAATGGCTTATATAGCCTTTTCAATCAATCCTGAATTGACCATGAACCCTTTGCTCATTCAAAAACATTTCTTTCGCAAACATGGCCCCGGTGCCTATTATGGTCAATGAACAATAGAAAACAGTATTAATAAATAAAAATTTCACTACTATGAATTATCGCGATCTTGAAGTATGGTTCATTACCGGTGCACAATTGTTGTACGGTGGTGATGCAGTTGTGTCTGTTGATGCACATTCCAATGAAATGGTAAAAGGTTTGAACGACTCCGGCAGACTGCCTATTAAAGTGGTTTATAAAGGCACAGTCAATTCGTCCGATGAAATATCTGCTGCGTTCAGAGCTGCTAATGCCGACACCGGTTGCATAGGTGTTATTACATGGATGCACACTTTTTCTCCTGCCAAAATGTGGATACACGGCCTGATGGATTTTAAGAAGCCCTTGCTGCATCTGCATACCCAATACAACGAAAAGATACCTTGGGATACCATGGACATGGATTTCATGAATCTGAATCAAAGTGCACACGGAGACCGTGAATTTGGGCATATCACCAGTCGTCTTCGCAAACCCCGTAAAGTGGTGGTCGGCTATTGGAAAGACAAAGCTACTCAGGACAAAATTGCCGTCTGGATGCGTGTTTGTGCAGGTTGGGCCGATGCTCAGAATATGCGTATCATTCGTTTTGGCGACAATATGAACAACGTGGCCGTGACCGACGGCGACAAAGTGGAAGCCGAAATACGCTTGGGTTACCATGTAGACAATGCTCCCATTGCTAAACTAGTACCTTATGTCAAAGCCGTCACTGAGGCCGAAATCGATGCTTTAGTGGCAGAATACGATAAATTATACGACATTGCTCCCGATGCAGCCAAGGGCGGTAAAAACCACATCCATTTGCGTGCCGCTGCCGCACAGGAAATTGGCCTGCGCCGTTTCTTGGACGATAAAGGTGCCAAAGCTTTTACTACCAATTTTGATGAACTGGAAGGCATGGACCAACTCATGGGTTTTGCTTCTCAACGCCTAATGGCCGAAGGTTACGGTTTCGGTGCCGAAGGTGACTGGAAAACGGCTGCCTTGGTTAGAACCATGTACGTTATGAGCCTGGGCCTGGAAGGCGGCGGTTCCTTCCTGGAAGACTACACGTTGAATTTTGACGGCGAAAATACCTCTGTGCTTCAGGCCCATATGTTGGAAATCAGTCCCGCTATTTCGAAAGCAAAACCCAAAATAGAGGTGCATTTCCTGGGTATCGGCGATGCAGGTACCTGTGCACGTCTGGTCTTTACTGCTCACGAAGGCGAAGGAATAGCCTGTACCATAGTAGATATGGGCAATCGTTTCCGTATGATCGTAAACGACGTGAAAGTGATCAAACCTAAGGCTTTGCCTAAACTGCCCGTGGCAAGAGCGCTCTGGATTCCTCAGCCCAACTTCGAAGTGGGAGCCGGAGCCTGGATATTGGCCGGTGGTACTCACCATTCCAGTTTTTCTTTCGCGCTCACCAAAGAATATATGGAAGATTACGCCGAAATTGCCGATATCGAATTGCTCTTGATTGACAAAGACACAACCATTCGTCAGTTCAAGAAGGATATGCGTATCAACGAAGTCTATTATATGTTGAACAAAGCTTTACGCTAAATTATTTATTATGAAAAAATACGTAATAGGACTGGATTACGGAAGCGACTCATGTCGTGCTCTGGTGGTCGATGCCCACACGGGTGAAGAATTGGGTACCTCTGTACGCTATTACCCCAGGTGGGCCGAAGGGAAGTATTGTGATCCGATAATCAACCAGTACCGTCAACATCCCAAGGACTACTTGGAGTGCCTGGAGGCTTCTGTCAAAGAGGCTTTGGCCGATAGTGGGCCCGGCGTGGCCGAAAATGTGATCGGAATGTCTTTTGATACAACAGGCAGTACTCCGGTTTTTATCGACAAACAAGGACTGCCTTTGTCTTTGAGCCCTGAGTTTGCCGAGAATCCCAATGCTATGTTTATTCTGTGGAAAGATCATACAGCCATAAAAGAAGCCGCAGAAATCAACGAACTGGCCAAGAAATGGAAAATAGATTACACGGCATACGAAGGCGGTGTATATTCTTCTGAATGGTTCTGGGCAAAAATACTGCATGTACTGCGCAACGACAAAAGTGTACGCAAAGCAGCGTATTCGGTTGCAGAACATTGCGATTGGCTGCCTGCCTACATATGCGGTACGGCGCAACCGGATAAAATGAAACGCAGCCGTTGTGCAGCCGGTCACAAAGCCATGTGGCACGAAAAATGGGGCGGTTTGCCTTCGGAAGAATTTCTGACCAAACTCGATCCACTTTTAGCCGGTTACCGAGACCGCCTCTACAAGGAGACTTACACCAGCGATACTTGCGTTGGCCACCTCAGCGAAGAATGGGCTAAACGCCTGGGCTTGACCACTAAAGTGGCTGTCGGTGTCGGCGCTTTCGATTGCCATATGGGTGCCGTGGGAGCAGAAATAGCACCCAACACCTGGGTAAGAGTAATCGGCACATCCACCTGCGATATAGTGATCGCTTCTTACAAGGAAATGGGCGACAAGCTGGTTAAAGGTATTTGCGGACAGGTAGACGGTTCGGTTATTCCCGGATATATTGGTCTGGAAGCCGGACAGTCGGCTTTTGGCGACATTTATGCCTGGTTCAAACGTGTCCTGTCCTGGCCGGTAGAAGAAATCGTTGCCAAGTCGGATTTGCTGGACGCTGAGACCAAGCAAAAGCTGGTGGAAGAAGCCTTAGACAAAATAATCCCCGTGCTTACGGAGCAAGCTGCCGAGGTCGATCCGAATCAAAGCACCGTGTTTGCCACCGACTGGATGAACGGACGACGTACTCCCGATGCCAGCCAACTGGTTATGGGCACTATCTCCGGATTGACTCTGGGTTCCACGGCCCCCATGATTTTCAGGGCCTTGGTCGAAGCTTCTGCTTTTGGATCCAAAGCCATCGCCGACCGCTTCGATCAGGAAGGGGTTAAAATCGACACCATCATCGGTATTGGGGGAATCTCACTAAAATCGCCTCTGGTCATGCAAATTATGGCCGATGTGCTCAATCAGCCGATTAAAGTAGCGCGTTGCGAACAAACCTGTGCCTTTGGTGCTGCTATGTTTGCTGCTGTCGTAGCCGGTGTATATGACAAGGTGGAGGATGCACAAAAATCTATGGGTCAGGGCTTTACCGAGGAATATCACCCCAATCCCGAAATGGCTCGCTTCTACGAAGCTAAATACCGGGAATATCGTCAATTGGGAGAATTGACCGAAAAAGCATTTTATTCAACTATTTGATTTTAATTTTACTATATGAATTCTACTGCATTAATGAACAAAGCAGCCGACAATATTCGCATTTTGGCTGCATCTATGGTTGAAAAGGCGAAATCCGGCCATCCCGGAGGGGCAATGGGCGGAGCTGATTTCATCAACGTACTTTATTCCGAATACCTCATTTACGATCCTCATAATCCCGCTTGGGAGGGACGCGACCGCTTCTTTCTGGATCCCGGACACATGTCTCCCATGTTGTACTCGGTGCTAGCCATGAGTGGAAAATTCAGCATGGATGAACTGGCTCAGTTCCGCCAATGGGGCAGTCCTACACCGGGCCATCCCGAAGTGGATGTGCAAAGAGGCATAGAAAATACCTCAGGCCCTCTGGGTCAGGGGCATGCCTATGCCGTAGGTGCCGCCATTGCCGCAAAATTTCTGCAGAGCAAATTTGGGGAACAGATGAATCAAACCATCTACACCTTTATTTCCGACGGAGGTGTACAGGAAGAGATTTCTCAGGGAGCCGGACGTTTGGCGGGTCATTTGGGTCTGGACAATCTGGTGATGTTTTACGACTCCAACGATATTCAACTTTCGACGGAAGTATCGGCAGTTACCAGTGAAGATACGGCTGCCAAATATAAAGCCTGGGGTTGGAAAGTGCTGGAAATAAACGGAAACGATGTCAACGATATTCGTAAAGCACTGGATGAAGCCAAAAAAACCAGCGGAAAACCCACTCTGATTATTGGTAAGACCATCATGGGTAAGGGCTGTCTTACAGAAGAAGGCAAATCCTTCGAAAATCAATGTTCCACCCATGGTATGCCTCTGAGTCAAGCCGGAGCCAGTTACGATAAGACCATCGAAAATCTGGGAGGTAATCCCGCTGATCCTTTCCGTATTTTCCCCGAAGTAGAAACGCTCTACGCCGACAGACGCAAAGAGTTGGAAGCAATAATGAAGGACAAAAAAGCCAAAAAAGCAGCTTGGGCTGCCCAGCAACCCGCACTGGCTAAGAAAATGCAGGATTGGTTCAATAAGGTCGTTCCCGCCGTTAACTGGGAAGCCATCGAGCAAAAAGAAGGTATCGCTACCCGCGCTGCCTCCGCTACCGTGCTTGGAGCATTGGCTACTCAAGTGGAAAACATGGTGGTGGCTTCGGCAGATTTGTCGAATTCAGACAAGACCGATGGTTTCCTCAAAAAAACCAAGGCCATGACCAAAGACGATTTCAGCGGAGCCTTTCTGCAAGCCGGTGTTGCCGAGCTTACCATGGCTTGCGTCTGTATCGGTATGGGGCTGCACGGAGGTGTGATTCCCGCCTGCGGAACGTTCTTTGTTTTTTCCGACTACATGAAACCGGCTGTTCGTATGGCGGCTTTGATGGAAGTTCCCGTTAAATTCATCTGGACTCACGATGCATTCAGAGTAGGTGAGGACGGGCCCACGCATGAGCCTGTTGAACAAGAAGCTCAAATCCGTCTGCTGGAAAAACTCAAAAATCACAAGGGCAACAATTCCATGTTGGTTTTGCGTCCGGCAGATGCCAATGAGTGTACCGTTGCATACAAAATGGCCCTGGAAAATACGCAAACTCCTACAGCCTTTATTTTGAGCCGTCAGAATATTAAAAATTTACCCGGTAGTTCGTACAAACAAGCCCTACAAGCTGAAAAGGGTGCTTATGTGGTCGAATGTGACGGTGATTTTGATGTTATTCTGCTGGCCTCGGGTTCGGAAGTTTCTACACTGGTCGAAGGTGCAGAATTATTGCGTAAAGACGGTATTAAACTGCGTATAGTATCTGTTCCTTCCGAAGGTTTGTTCCGTAACCAAAGCCAGGCCTATCAGGAAGAGGTTTTACCTGCCGGTTCCAAAATCTTTGGTATGACGGCCGGTTTGCCGGTTACTCTTCAGGGACTCGTTGGCGACAAAGGGAAGATCTGGGGATTGGAATCGTTCGGTTTTTCGGCTCCCTACAAAGTTCTGGACGAAAAGCTGGGCTTCAACGCCGCCAATGTTTATAAACAGGTAAAATCCTTTTTGGCTTAATTAATAATTGTTTATAGCCTATTTTTTTCGGGAAACTATGGTATATTTGCCAGGGTTTCCCGAAATTTTATCTTAAAAACTACAACTATTTAGCCATGAACAGAAGAAATTTTTTGAAGATTTTCGCTTTAACGGGAGTAGGACTGGCAGTAAAACCGGCCAAGTCGCTGGCAGCTCTTGTTCCCGAAGAAAATAAAACCGAGCAGGCTGTTGATTTGGTTGCTGTTATGGGCGGAGAACCCGATCAAATGTTCAGAAGGGCTATTGCCGAATTCGGAGGCATGAATCAATTTGTCAAAAGCGGACAAAAGGTATGCATCAAACCAAATATTGGTTGGGATAGAGTACCCGAAAGAGCCGGTAATACCAATCCTCTACTTATAAGCGAAATCATAAGGCAGTGTTTCGCCGCCGGAGCCTCAGAGGTAACGGTATTTGACCATACCTGCGACGATTGGGTCAAATGTTATCAAAACAGCGGAATCGAAGCCGCCGCCAAAGAAGCCGGAGCCAAAGTTCTGCCCGGCCATCAGGAATCTTATTATCGTCAGGTGGAATTACCTAAGGGTAAGGTACTTAAAGATGCCAAGATTCATCAGGCTATACTGGACAGTGATGTCTGGTTCAATGTACCTATACTCAAAAATCATGGAGGCTCCGGATTAACCATCTCTATGAAAAATTATATGGGCATAGTCTGGGACCGAAGGGCCTTTCATATGAAGGGCTTGCAACAATGCATTGCCGACGTTTGTACCCTGGATAAAAAACCGGCACTTAATATAGTAGATGCCTATCGTGTTTTACAAACTAACGGACCACAGGGGCGTTCCGAGTCGGACGTTGTTTTATCAAAAGCCTTGTTTGTTTCCCCGGAAATTGTGTCGGTCGATACTGCGGCCACTTCTTTTTTCAATCAAATCCGTTCCATGCCTATGGATGTGGTCAAACATCTCGGATTCGGCGAAGAACATGGATTGGGAACTACTGATTTGACCAAATTGAACATTAAAAGGATCAGGCTATAATTGAATCATAATGCTCAGAAAGCTTAGAATAGCTCTGGCCCTGGTGGCCTTTGCAGTACTAACATTTTTTTTTCTGGATTTTTCCCGTCTTCTGCCGGAAAGTGTACAAGTTATAGCTAAAATTCAGTTTGTTCCCGCTTTAATTTCGCTTTCACTGGGAATTGTTTTACTGCTGTTGCTGCTCACTTTGGTTTTTGGCAGAATCTATTGTTCTGTTATTTGTCCCTTGGGCATTTATCAAGATGTGATTTCCAGGCTGGCCAATCTATTTCGCAAGAAAAAACTCCGGTATAAATTTCGTAAGGCAAGAACGATTTTACGCTGGTCGGTTTTAACCTTGGTGATTATCACCTACCTAAGCGGCCTTGGATTGGTACTGGATTTGCTGGATCCTTACAGTATGTACGGAAGAATGGCCGTTCACCTATTCAAGCCTGTATATATGGCTGCTAACAATGGCCTGGAGCTTTTATTTACTGCCTTCAACAATTACACTTTTTATAAAGTCGATATTCATTTTTGGGGTTGGGCTTCTTTTGGACTCGCCCTTGTAAGCTTATTAGTGGTCTCCGTTTTGGCCTGGCGTTTTGGTCGCACTTGGTGCAATACCATTTGTCCGGTGGGTACCGTTTTAGGCTTTTTGAGCAAGTTATCTGTCTTCAAATTGAGTATTGATCACGAAACCTGTAACCAATGCGGGCTTTGCAGTTTCAATTGTAAGGCCACCTGTATAGACAGTAAAAAGGGAAGCATCGATTACAGCCGTTGCGTCGCTTGTTTCAATTGCATGGAGAGTTGTAACAAAAAAGGCGTAAAGTATCTGCCTTTTTGGAAAGTAAAAAAAACAGGGACCGACAAAACTCAGGTAAAAACAGTAAGCGGCAAAATTCAGGCAAAAACCAAAACAAAAACCAAAACAAAAAAAAGAATTGAAACCGATACTGATACAAAGATTGAGGTAAAAACAATAAACAAGACAAAAACGGATGCTTCCAAAAGAGAATTTTTATCGGTCTTGATGATGAGCAGTTTATTGATGCCCAAAGCTTTGGCTGCCGGCTTCCGTCAACAGATCAGCAGCCTACGCCCTCTAAAGAGAACTGTTCCTATGATGCCTCCGGGCGCAGGAGACAGAGCTCGTTTTAATAGTTTGTGCACTTCCTGTCATCTCTGTGTCAGCAAATGCCCGGGCGATGTGCTGCAACCCAGCTTGCTGGAATACGGTGTCGAAGGTATTATGCAACCTCAAATGTTGTTTGACAAGGGCTTTTGCAACTACGACTGCACCTTGTGTACCGAGGTGTGCCCCAGCGGAGCCCTGAAAACTCTGACTAAAGAAGAGAAGCATCGTACACAAACGGGAAGGGTTGTTTTTGTGCTTGAGAACTGCATTGTTTATCGTAATGAAACCCATTGCGGAGCCTGTTCGGAACATTGTCCCACCCAGGCGCTTAGAATGGTGCCCTATAAAGGGCATCTGACCATTCCGGAACCGCATCCCGATATTTGCATAGGTTGCGGAGGTTGCGAATTTATTTGCCCCGTAAGGCCCTATAAGGCTGTTTTTGTAGAAGGACATGAGATTCAACAGGTTGCCAAAGCTTTCGAAGACGAAGAAAAGCAAGATATTGTCCTGGATGATTTTGGATTTTAACATTAATAATAATGATTATGTATTACCTGCCTTTATTACTTGGTTTAGGTACCTCAGAACTAATTCTTATTGCACTGGTAATCCTCTTATTGTTTGGAGCCACCAGAATTCCTGAAATCATGAAAGGAATAGGCAAGGGTATCAAGAGTTTCAAAAAAGAGATAAATAGTACCGACGACGAAGAACCGCTTAACAACAAAAAAGAAAAAGACAGCGATAAATAATAAAAAAGCTGCATGACGGAGGAGAAGCTTACATTCTGGGAACATTTAGACGAACTCAGAGTTGTTTTAATTCGCATAGTTATAGTTTTGGTAGCTGTGACTGTGATTGCGTTTGCCTTCAAAGAGCCCCTTTTTAAAATAATCTTGGCGCCACACAAGGCCGATTTCATACTCTACAGGCTTATCAATCGATTGTCTTCCTTGCTTGCCTGGCCTCAGATGTCCCTGCCCGAATTCGAAGTTAAATTAATTAGCACGGAGCTTACCGCCCAGTTTTTTACGCATATGAAAGTTGCTTTTTTTGCAGCTCTACTGGTGAGTTCTCCGTACATAGTATTTATTCTCTTTCGTTATATTTCGCCGGCTCTTTACCACAATGAAAAAAAATATTCCGGACGTGTACTCTTCTGGGCCTATAGTTTGTTTTTTCTTGGTGTGTTGCTTAGCTACTATATTATTTTCCCGCTCTCTTTTCGTTTTTTGGGCACTTATCAGGTTAGTCCGGAAGTGGTTAATACCATTACCCTGAATTCGTATGTGCAAACTCTGTTGGTATTATCACTCTTGATGGGTATAATGTTTGAGATACCGGTATTGGCCTGGTTCTTTGCTAAAATCGGTCTGCTTAAAGCTGATTTTATGAGAAAGAAACGCAGGTACGCCATTGTTATAATTCTGATTGTTGCCGCCGTCATTACTCCAACCGGCGATGTCTTTACTCTTACGATTGTCTCTTTACCCGTTTTCCTGCTTTACGAAATCAGCATCTTGCTGGTGGCAAAAACATCCGGGGCTTAAATACTATCTTTGCGCGATAAGGTGTTTTTGAGCTTGATAAAATAAATGTAGGTAATGGGAACAATGCTGATAATATTCGAAATTATCAGGGGTTTGTCTCTAATGACAATTCCATAAATCAGCCATAAAGTAACGGCTATCCAAAGCAAACTATAGGTATATAACGAGATACTACCGGTATCTTTACTACGGATTATTTTCCAGGCCTGAGGCATTTGGTTTACGGTCGAAAACATGGCTGCTGCCAGTCCTATCAGTTCTACTGAGGTGAAATGCATATTCTTTTAATCTAAGGTCAATAAGACACAAAGATATCAGGTTTTTTTGGCTTAGGATTTAAAGTTTTTTTCGGCAAGCAAATTAATCGACCCGGCCTTGTGTAAATAAATTAATTTGTATCTTTGCCTGGCGGAATCAATACTATGATTTTGAGGTCTCCCATCTGTTTAACATGAGATTATTCCATATACTAAAATAAAAATGAATCCCGACGACGACGTGCCGGTTGCCATTTGCAGTGATCATGCCGGCTTTGAATTGAAAGAATTTCTTTGTGACTGGCTCACAGAAAAACAAATCCCCTTTATAAATTTTGGAACATACTCACCCGACAGTTGTGATTACAGCGATTTTGCACATCCTCTGGCTGAATCCCTTGAAGAGGGCGAATGTAAAGTGGGAATAGCCATCTGCGGCAGTGGACAGGGTATGACCATCACCGTAAATAAACACACCGGTATCAGGGGCGCTTTATGCTGGAATCCAGAAATAGCCCGCTTAGCCCGTCAACACAACAACGCTAACATCTGTTGTTTGCCGGCAAGATTCATCAGCCGGGAAGAGGCGGTGCAAATACTTGAAGCATTTATGAACACCGGCTTCGACGGGGGCAGGCATCAGATCCGGATCGATAAAATCCCCATTTGAACGAGAATGTGTCGCACTCACCGGCAGCACTTTGGTTATGATCCGAATCGACAAAATTCCCATTTGAACCCGTTGGGATCAACAAATTTATTCTCCTTTTTCTCGTACCCCGAATAGGGCAGTACCGATGCGAACCATGGTGCTTCCTTCTTGCAGGGCGATTTGGTAATCGCCTGTCATTCCCATGGATAATTCTTTGAAACTTTCATCCTTGCTGAAATATCCGGAGCGGATTTCCTCAAATAAATGCCTGAGCAAGCGGAATTCCTGCCTGACCTGATCCATATTATCGGTAAAAGTGGCCATACCCATCAGGCCATGCAGCCGTACATGACCTAACTTTTTCCAACTGCCTTCTTGCATGAATTGCTTAAGTTCGTCGGGAGTAAAACCGAATTTACTTTTTTCGCGGGCAATGTGGACTTGCAAAAGACAAGGAACAAGACGAGATGTTTTTTCTGCCGATTTATTGATTTCCTCCAATAAAGCCGGGCTGTCTACACTTTGAATTAATGAAACGAATGGAATAATGTATTTGACTTTGTTTCGCTGCAGATGACCTATAAAATGCCATTCGATATCGTCAGGTAATACTTTATGCTTCGCAGTCATTTCCTGAGCCCTGCTTTCGCCAAAACGCCTTTGGCCGGCTTCGTAAGCCTGCATAATGCTCTCTGGGGACTGTAACTTGGAAACCGCAATCAATTTAGATTCCGGAGTCAATGTTCTGTTGATTTCCTGAATATTCGATGCAATCGACATACTATAAATTATTTGAGCCTAC
This sequence comes from Bacteroidales bacterium UBA1402, assembly GCA_002305085.1. Classification (GTDB taxonomy): domain Bacteria; phylum Bacteroidota; class Bacteroidia; order Bacteroidales; family UBA1402; genus UBA1402. The sequence continues at coordinate 53,021 of DBQE01000001.1, forward strand.
GAATCCTTAAAAAAGTCCGAACGTTCAGTGGAATATTTTTGGGCTTTCAGATTTTCCCGAATGTCCACAAAAGCATTCAGCGTAAAATCCATGTCTTCCATGGAATGATAAACTGTAGGCATAAGCCTAAGCAGAAGTTGATCTTTCAGAATGAAGGGATAAATGAGGACAGGACAGAAAATGTTGTAGTTTTCCCTTAAATCGATTACAATGTTCAGGGCTTCGTAAATATTACAAGGAAAATAGATGGGTATAATATTGGTATTGGATTCTCCCAAATCAAAACCTTTTTCCAGCAATGCGTTCCTCAGGTAATCGGCATTGGTGTGCAGTTTTTTTAATAGCGATAAATTCTTTTTAAGGTATTTGAGCCGTTCGATGATGCCTTCTGTAAAAACCAGAGGTAGGGCTTTGGAATGCAATTGCGTTCTGGTGCGATACCTCAAATAATTCATTATTAATTCCGGTCCTGCAATAAAACATCCCTGAGAAGCAAAAGCTTTGGAAAAAGAGCCCAGGTATAAGTCAATTTGTGAGCTGACACCAAAATGCTCGGCCGTTCCGGAGCCATTTTTGCCTTGAACACCGAAACCATCGGCATCGTTAAGAAAAATTCTGAAAGAATACCGTTCTTTCAAGGCTACTATCTGGTCGAGTTTGCCGTAATCGCCGGTAGAACTGAAAACTCCCTGCGTAAGGAGTAAGATGCCGCCTTGAGGATCTTTTTCGAGTTTGCTTTCGGCTTTTTGGAGGGCTTTTTCCAGACTGTCCATATCGTTGTGCTGATAGCTGAAATGTTCCCCCCTGTGCAGACGGACGCCGTCGATCATGGAAGCATGTACCTGAACATCATAAACAATGATATCCTTGCGATCGCACAAAGCATCAATGACGGAGGAAATTCCCTGATAACCGTAATTCAGGACAAAAGCATCTTCCTTATGCGTAAAATCGGCAAGCATGGATTCCAGCTTTTCGTGAATACTGGTATGTCCGGCCATAATCCGGTTGCCCGAAGGATAGGAGAGTCCCCATTTCCGGGTCAGCTCTTCATCTATTCTACGGATCTCCTCGTTTTGTGTAAAACCCAGGTAATCATTTACATTCCAATTCAGTATATCTTTGCCCCTGAACTTCATATGAGCCCCGAGAGGTCCTTCCAGTTTAGGATAGGTAAAGTATCCGTGCAGCTGTCTGGCCATTTTTGACAAAGACTCTTCGTTGGTACGTATGCGATCGAATAAATCCACCTTGAATGTTTTCTTGTACAGGCGCAAAACTAATTAAATAATTCATACC
>DBQE01000020.1 GCA_002305085.1 Bacteroidales bacterium UBA1402
TTTCATCTCCCCGGCACGACACCAAGGTCATGGATAGAGCCATAACCAGTAATACCATGGGAAAGACCATCCTTGCTTTTTGAAAAAATCTTGTTGCTCTCATTTTGTTGTTTTTTTGTTAATTACTGTTTTGTTCGCTGCGATTTTTCAGGAACAAACAAGAACGACAGAAGACTGCGCTCTCTTGTGATGTAACTGGCCATAACTTTGCTGCCCATGTACTGAGAGCCTATCCGGTCGCCCGAGGATCCATACTCGGCATCTTGCGTTCCGTCCCTGAATATTCCGCTTACTTCGGCATGGATCAGTTCCTGCAACAAGTAAGTCGAATCTGCCTCGACTGCCGGAGCATCAGGTTTAGGCTTAGCGGTCACGTTGCAAACAAACTTGTCCGGTTCTGCCGAATAGGGGATCTCCATGTTGAAACTCCAGTCTCGATTCAGGGTGATCGTTTCGTCCCCCGTTTCAGAGGTATAGGTCACCTCAATGTTATAAAACTTATACCAGTCCTTAGAGAGCGAAACCGAATATTCCGCCTTAATGGTGGTAAGATCATTCGTGACTTCAGGCTCCTGGTCATCGTCACTACAAGCGGTCAGGGATATGCAACCGACAATCATAGCCATACATAAAACCGCAGTCTTGAAAAAGATATTTCCTTTCATTGTGATAGTTATTTGATTTGGTTATTGCTTTAAACTCGTACAGCATTCCTCACAAGAGATAAACAGTACAATGCGAAAGTACAAAAATCATTAAAACAAAGTACTCAAATCAACGAATTATTACAAGGTCGTAGATTCGACATCTGATTCACCAAACAAAAGGAATCAATCTATATTTAACTTCTTTGCAGTATTCTGAGTATCCGGCCAATTCTTTTTGTAAAGTTATATCCTCAAAATATGTCCTGACAACGATCAAAATAACCATAATGAACAGAGGAATAAATGCAAGTACGGAACCTAATGCCAAAGGTAATGCAATTGAACCTAAGAGCATTCCAAGGTATCCCGGGTGCCGTACAATTTTATACGGTCCGGTATCAATTACGTGATGGTCTTTCTCTTTCTGTATTCTTACGGTACCTTCAAAGAAGGGATTATGAAGCATTGGCCATAAAGAAAATATGGCTGATAAAATGTATAGAATAACGGCTATATACAAGTAGAAGAAGGGTAATGTTTCGGTGAGATTAAATCTTCTGTCAATTCCTGCAACAAGCGGGGTTATTACGATCGCAAACAAAAAATAAATTGGTATGATATACTTATCTAACTGTTTTGTTCCTTCCTGCATCTTTCCCCTCTCATTCAAGAGTTTTGGCGATTTCTTCAGCAGCACAATTCCAATAATGAGTCCACCAAAAGCGTAAATCACTATATAAATCCATGCTCTTAAAATGTTGATTTCTCCTGAGGCAAGGAAAAAAACAAGACCTGTTACAGTTATCCATCCAATTGGTAATAAAAACGCCTTTATCCCTAATTTGGTTAATTTATCTTTCAAGGCTATATCATTTGATTACAACTGCTGTAAAACAGATTGGATGAAACTAACGGGAGGAGTTTTTATTCCTCTGAACTGAACTGAAAAACTCAGCAAAAAACAGTGCCTGGTATTTTACGGCATTATTCCAATAGGGCCAATCGTGTTTCCCCGGTCTTGAGATAAAGTCGTGAGGAATATTTCTGTATAACAACTCATTATGAAGTTTTACATTGACACTGTAAAAGAAATCTTCCGTCCCGCAATCAATGATGATTTTTATACTGTTTGGAGTCAACAAGTGCAACTGATTCATTACAGTGTGTTTTTCCCAATTATCGGGATATTCACTTTGTTTTCCAAGCACTTTGCTCATTTCCCAGTTATTCGGAAAAGGACGAATATCTACTCCTCCGCTCATGCTTCCGCAAGCCCCGAACACATCCTGATGACGGAAGCCTAAAAACAAACCGCCGTGGCCGCCCATGCTCAAACCGGATATAGCTCTTCCGCCACGTTCAGCTATGGTTTTGTAATTTTTATCTACCCATTGAATCAGTTCTTTCGACACAAAGGTTTCATATTTCCGGGTGCTGTCTATCGGACTGTCGAAATACCAACTGGAAAATCCGCCATCGGGGCACACTATGATGAATTGATGCAGGTCTGCAAGAGCACTCGTCGAAGGAATGGTGGTCCAGCTTGTATAATTACCGCTATACCCGTGGAGAAGATAAAATACGGGATACGATTTACCTGAATCGTAAGAATCAGGGAGAATAACAACGACTTTAATATTTTTCTTCATACTTGGGCTATAAACCTGAAGGGTATCTGTTTTTGAAGAAAAAGCATAATGACTTGCAAAAAACAGACAAAAAATAAAAACGATCGACTTTTTCATTTTTCTATTTATTAAATATTGAAACAAAATCTTCTTCCGATTCCTTAATAACGCAATACAAAAATTACCACCGGTATTTCACGAACTTATTGCCGCTTCACGATCTTCTTACCGCTTTGGATGTAGATACCTGCAGGAAGTGACTTGAAGTCATTGCTTACATAGCGACCGAGAATATCGTAAATGGGAGATGTATCCGCCTTGCCGGCATCATCCATGATAAGGTCAACACCTGTTGGATCTTGCGGCCCTCCCAGACCGCGTGCAAAACCGGCATAGGCATGCTTACGGTACCAGTCGAGTGTCCAGATCCCTACAGGGGTGTTTGCACGCCAGCCGCTGTTCGTTGGAGAGTCGGTCGCACACCACTGGCAGATACCCCATTGCTGGTCAGCGGGAATGATCTCCAAATACTTTTTAATGATCCATTCGTAAAGGTCTGCCATGCGCTGATGCATCGCTTCCGTCATATTGGCTGTCGGCACGTTATTACCGCTGGCATCGACCATACCCATATCCAATTCGGTAATGCGGACCAGCTTGCCGGAAGCCGCCATTAGCCTGAAACTGTTCTCTATGGCTCTCTTTTTGTTGTTCTGGGTGGTCTCGTTCATATAGCACGATATGTGCATCTGTGAGCCTATACCGTCTATTCGTGTGACACTGTCGGCTTCCCAACGCTCTATCCATTTGATCAGCGATTTCAGTTTGCCGTTGTTGTCCCAGTCACTTTCCAGATTGTAATCATTCACAAACAACGTCAATTTACCATCGTCACCACCTTTTGATTCCATAGATTTGGCGTAATGCAGACGGGCAAGACGTACTGCCTGACGTACGTATTCAAGGTCACCCATGTGATCCTGCCAGAAAAAATCTGCGTCATTGCCACTGTAATGGTGAAGGTCGTAAACGCCATCACCGTCGGAGTCTCCTCCTGAAATAGCCTCGTTGACCACGTCCCAAGCTTTTACCTTACCGCCGCAGGCATTCATCATACCGCCAATCCATCGGTCCATGGCATAGACCAGCGTGTCATGCTTGACCTTATCGGACAATGGGATGCTCTGAGGCAGTTGAACATATTGGTAATCTCTTGTGATAGTAGGCGTAACAGTACCTTCGCCGTAGCGTCTCCATGCAAACGATGAAGCATCGGTTCCATCGAAATCGCCGTTTCTAACACGTTCCACACCATTTATCTTGAAACTGACATTGTCGAAATAGTAATTGTTGGCTCCGGCAAATTCGCTGAGATTGAACGCAATTGACTGTCCGGAATTGGTGAATGTTCCTTTTTTGGTCACCGTCTTCCATTCTGTCGTGAAATTGACATCGCCGATTGCCTGCCAATGTACGTAACTTCCCGGATCATTATGTATTTGAGTTGAAGCCTTAGCTGCATTGTCTGCACGCACTTCGGCAGAGAACTCATAGGTGTCGCCCGAACTGAAACTGCCCGGCTTAATCCATATCTGATTATCCCATACATTCTCATTCTTTGCAGTGGCATTCATTATCAGACAGGTACGGGTAGCTTTCTTTCCCTCCACGGACTTTTCGAACTTAATGTTCTTAATCCAGATGTCACCGACAAAGTGTCCGTGCTGGAAAAGCAGGAAGCTGTTGTTGACAGTGCTGTTGTAGTTGATAACCACATCCCTCCATTCCGATGTGAAGGGTATTGTCGCAGTTGGTCCGCCGCTCCAATCCCCAAGTTTGGTGTGGATATTGCCGGATGCCGAACCTTTAAGGGTGATGGTCATTTTGTAGGTCACGCCCGCCTCAGTCGCCTCAGTCGGAATATTGTCCATAACTATGTACTGAACATCCCAATTGTTGGTAGTACGTCTCGTGGTATGCACCAGAAGGCCGTCACTGACAAAAGAGGTAGTATAACCAAACTCCGTTTTGTTGGAGGACCAGCCGATGCTCTTTTCCTGCGTGAAGTCCTTTGACTTTAACACCGCCCACACAGTGGTGTCACTGCCTTCAATAGGCAACGGATCCAGATCCTTGATCAAACCGTTCAAATAACCTACAGGCTGTTGTGCATGCCATGCCAGCGTATGTCCGTAAATATTTAAACCGGCTGCCGATGCGGTATTGACGAAATTGGTCACTGTGTTGAAATTCATTGAGCCGTCGTTTCTCACACAGCTTGCCATCTTCATCTCATTGCCTGTAACGGTCTCGGTGAAATAACCGTTTACAACAGCCCTGACGGTAGCATTGTTCAGGTAATCGTTGCCGCCTATGGCAAGTCCCAACTTGAAGTTGGGATACTTTTCATAGTCAATATATTGCTTGAGCGGCAGATAATGCTTCAGGTAGCCGTAATTCGCTTCATCAGCCGGATTGCCGGTCAAGTAGTTCTGCGCACCTGCTGTCATCGTAAAGCACGCGACTAAAGCAAATAGAAGGAATCTCGGTTTCATATTGTTTGGAGTATTGTTCGGTCTGCTTAAAAATATCTTCGAAATATACGCTGTTTTTATGAATGCATTTATCCGGCGATGGATATACCATTGTATTAAGTCGTCACCCTAGTTAGTGCGGTTAAACTGCCGGCCGGTGTTTTAAACTAGTAACTGGTGTATTTAAAAAAGTCTATATCTACAAATCCTTTGTCTTCGATGGTGTTGTAATTGTATATACCCACACGATCGCCGCGGTAGCTGCCCCAGGTGAGTCTAGTGAATACATTCAGCGGAGTAAAATTTTTCCCGTCCAAACTGTACGAATAGGTATTCACTCCCCTTACATCCCAGGACGATTGCAGCCAAATGTTTTTTTGCTCAACGGGAGACACGATTGAATCTTTTCCGTTAACGGTGTACACCAGGTTTTTTATCCCTTTTTCCTGTTTTATCCCCAGCGTGCTGTGGCTTGTGGTCGAGAAATGCGTTAATCCGGCACATTGACCGTCGGCCGTTTTGCTTATATCCATTTTAACCGTTACCACATTGGCTTTTGAGCGTATACTGCGTTGGGTAATGGTGTTACCGGCGCGCAGAAGTATGTTGGTGTTATCTTCGGGCCGGATCGGACGGTAGGCATAAAGCCGCAAGAAGCCTTTTCTTTCGGTCAGCGACCACTTATCGGCCCGTGGCTGGTAGTTCCATTCCCATTGGGGCAACAGCTTTTTGCCCGAAAAATCATCGTCTGTTTGAATCTTCGTTTTATTATGACTTGGCAGGTTGGGTTTCTCGGCAGTCCATACCATATTGCCAATGGTGTCTTGCCCGACTTGGCCGATGATCGGCCAACCTTCCACCCAATGGACGGGCAATAAACTGGCAACCCTGCCTTCCCAGGCGCCTGTGCCGTGGTGTGTGAAAAACCACCAACTACCGTCGTCCAAACCTATCAATCCGCCCTGGTTGGGCTCCCTGTCTTTGGAACTGTTTACGTGGTTCAATTGTTTTACTTCGTAAGGCCCGTAAATATTTCTCGAGCGTTGCATCATCGTAACCCGGCCCTCGTGGTTTACTTCGCTAAAGAAATGATAATATACCCCGTCGATTTTGTACAATTTGTTCGCCTCGCTTCCGCTTGCCTGGTAGATGATGGTATCGGATTCCATAATCAGGTTTTTACCGTCGGGCGTCATTTTGAAAAGGTGAATATTGTAGTGTTTACCGTTTTTGGGGTCGTAACCAAAGTTGGTGGTAACCAAATAAAGTTGTCCGTCGTCGTCGCAAAACGAACAGCAATCGTTCCAGCCACTCACTTTCCATAGTTGGTGCAATGGTTCCCACGGACCGGCCGGGTCGGTGGCCGAACTCATAAAGAGGCCGTCGTCGGGCGTACCGAAATAAACCCAAAACTTATCTTTATAATAACGGATGGAACCGGCCCAGATACCTTTGCCGTAGCAATTCATCCTGTCCCAGTTGAGTTCGGGGCTGATGGTGGCAAGGTCGTTTACCACATGACCGATCATTTCCCAATTCACCAGGTCTTTGGAATGAAGCACCAACATACCCGGCGACATCTGCATGGTGGACGAAATGGCGTAGAAATCATCGCCCACCCGAATGGCGTCGATATCGCTTATATCGGCCGGAATAACCGGGTTAACGTAGGTTCCGTCTCCCTGATCGCCCCATTGCTCGCCGAAGCGGGCAAAGCCAACGAGGCTGAAAAGCGGAATAAACAACAGAGTTGAAAAAACTTTTTTCATCTTGCCGGTTCTTAATACATATTCCATTCCCAAACTCCTTTAACGCCCCCGGTAATTTTGATTCGTAAATAGCGTGCCTTGATATTCAAGTGGTCCGTATGCGGCGATTTCATTATAAGATCGCTGTGCCCCCCGCAGGTTGCCCACGAAGTTCCGTCGTTGGAGTATTCGAGCAGATAGGAATGTCCGGCGGTCGGTCTTACAAAATACACCTCACTTCGCTTTATTGCTTGTTTTTTGCCCAAATCGGCCACAAGCCAACAGGCCGTATCTTCGGGAGCAGACATCCAACGCGAACCGTTGGCGCCGTCGAATGCAAACCAAGCCACAAACGACTCCACCCTGTTCAATGTAAAATCTTGTTGCGGTCTAATCTTTAAGTCGGCACGAACACTCGATGCCTCAGCTTTTTTTACAAGCTTCTTCGGATCGGTTTTAATGTTGCGCAATGCGCCCACTCCGGTCATGGTGAGATCAACCGGACGGATAGAACCGTCTGCATTGAACTCCAGCTTATTTACATAGGTTTGACGATTGGTGCTGCCCCGCCCGAATTCCAGGTAGGCAAGGTAATAATCGTCGGTTCCGGGCAGATTAAAAACACAACCGTGGCCGGGACCGAAAATCTGCCGCTCGTAATTGGTTATGCAAACAACATCCTGGTCTTTGGGTGGAAAATCAAAGGGTCCCAATGGCGAAACTTTACTCGTAACGTAAGAATAAGTGTATTTTTCGTCGCCTCCGATGGTGTATAAATAATAGTAAATGCCATTGCGTTTAAAAAAGATCGGGCCCTCGGAGTATTCCGTGCGCGGGGTGGGAATGGTGATGATGTTTGTATCGACCGTAACCATGTCCGGGCCGAGTTTAGCCGCTCTGCGACTTTGCCAGAAGAGATAAGCCTGCTGATCGTCGTCGATAAAAACTTCGGCATCGATGCCCGCCGGTCTCCTCGGCGCTTCCGACTTCAACAGCGTATATGCCGAATAAGGCTTAATAAAAGTGTCGGGGCCGGCTGCCAATTTAAAAGGGCCCTCCGGCGAGTCGGCAACGGCAGCGTACATATATTCGTTTACCGTGGGATAAATATAGTATTTGCCGTTGGCCGCAATGGCTTTACTCGGCGCCCAGTATTTCTGACCCATGGCAGAGGGGAAATGGGTTCCATCGAAACTCCAGTGTACAAAATCTTTCGATTTCCAGACAACGGGCGGACCGGAAGTTTCAAGTCCCCTGCCGTATCCGTCGGTGGTGGCGTAACAATAAAACACTCCGTCTATTTCCTGGATACTGGCATCGGCAATCATATCGGGAACCAGTGCATTGCCAAAAGGATTAAGAGGCTGAGATTTTACATCTTCCGCTTGCGCATCAAAGCCTTTGGACTTCATTGTCCAGGCCGGGTAAGCCGACAACTTGTTTCCAAGAAAAATGCCGGAGTTGTCTTTTCCTTTAAACTGCCAGTCGAGCCAATGGAGTGTCATTTGAGCAAACGAACCACCAAACTCTTCTGCAAAGGTGGCACCATGCCCGGCTGTGGCGTGATTGGCGAAAACAACGGGAACACGATCGATTCGATCGTAATCTAAAAGGGCGTTTTTGTAGGCAACATCCGATTCTCCTCCAATCATATAGACGATTGGGCCATGCAGATCTTCCAAGGATTTCGAGCTGGCTCCCGCCATGGTCATATCTCCCATACCGGCGTTCAGCATCAGGTAGGTTTTTATCCTTGGGTCGTCTCCGACACGAAGGGTTTGTGCTCCACCGCATGAATGTCCGCCTGCTGCTATTTTAGTGAGATCAACACGCTTGTAATAATCGTTTCCTTTCGTCGTTGCCCGCTCCGAAATCCAATCCAGGGCTTTTAGCAGTTCGTCGTCGGGTGTACCTCTATGCGGCCTCTCTCCCACAGTCATTTGCAATGCCCCGATGGCCACTACGATATAGCCATGCGAAGCGATCTCCGACAAAAAACGCTCTTGATGGATGGACGAATTCATACAGCCGCCATTCGCCCACACCATTACAGGTAATTTGCCCTCTTTTTTTACGGCTTTATTAATGTCTTTAGGGCGATAAACCACAAAATCGGGGAGAGTGCTATCTTTCGCCGCAACGGCTTCGTATTGTCCCGATCCGCCATTATCGATAATCTTGGTTTTTACCGTTTGTGCATTGGTTGTACAAAAAACCAATAAAAGCACGGGAATTAGTAATTTTTTCATGGCTTTATGTTTAATTATTAGACAATTTTGTTGATCTGTGTATTGTCCATAATGAATGGCAATAACCACTTGACTATTTTCTTCCTTTATTCCCGTTTCACTGATTTTTACGATACGTAAAATCTGAAATCCCGATGTTGGAATAACTCTCTTTCAAGGCCTCCTCATCGTCGGAAATCACCAGCAATATATCGTTGACGTGCAGTTCGGTTTGCCCTCTCGGAATAAAGTAGTTGTCGCCCCTTTTTACCATAACGACCAGGGTGTTGTTGGGCAAAGGCATCTCCATCAGGTTTTCACCGTAACTCAATGTCTCTTCGGTAATTAGGATCTCCGTCATTACCGATTTTATTTCTTCCGAAAAGTCGACATCAAAATCCTGTAAGGGTTTGTATTGTTTCGGCTTCTCAGCTAATCCCAACAAACGTGCCACAGCAGGTAAACTGGTTCCCTGAGTCAACAACGAAACAAGGGTAAGTACGAACACAATGTTGAATATCAATCGCGCACCGGGCACTCCGGCAGCCAGAGGTAAAATGGCGAAAATAATGGGAACCGCACCGCGCAATCCCACCCACGACACATAGAGTTTGTCTTTAAATCCCACCTTTCGGAAAGGAATCAGACATAAGAAAACCGTAATGGGGCGCGCGAATACAATCATAAAGAAAGAAATAAGAAGCGCGGGAACAATTACCTCGACCAGCTCACTGGGATTAACCAACAAACCGAGCGTAAGGAACAACAATATCTGACTCATCCACGCGAATCCATCCATAAACCTCATGGAAGAGCGCTTGTGCGCAAACCGGGAGTTTCCGATTACCAGGCCGGCGATGTAAACCGCCAGGTAGCCGTTTCCTTCCAGGAAGTAGGTGGAAGCGAAAATAAATACCCCGAAAACAAGGAGCATAATTGGATAAAACGAATCGTTATCCATTTTAACTTTGTTGATAATTTTAACCGCTAAACGCCCCAGTAGTATCCCCATTGCAGTACCCACAACCAACTGGATCAACACACTAAGTCCCACCTTCAGGTAGTCGGGATTTTCGCCGTATTGAATAATGTCGATAAACATCACCGTAAGCAAATAGGCCATCGGGTCGTTGCTACCGCTCTCCAGTTCAAGTAAAGGACGAAGGTTGTTTTTCAAGGTTAAGCCTTTCGAACGCAAAATGGCGAAAACGGAAGCCGAATCGGTCGACGAAACCGTCGAAGCGAGCAGCATACACGACAGAAATCCTAAACCTAATGCGGGGAAAAAATTATCTGTCATCCAATAGGTAAACAAGCCTGTAAAAACGGCCGTCATCAACACTCCCAGGGTAGCAAGTACTACTCCGGGGCCGATAACGGGTTTTATTTCCGACAACCGGGTATCCAAGCCTCCCGAAAACAAGATAATAGCCAAACAAACCGAGCCTATGGCTTGTGCCATTTGTATATTTTCAAATTTAAGCCCGAACCCATCGGAACCGAAGATCATGCCCACCATAAGGAAAAGCAATAAAATAGGCACCCCAAAGCGGTGGCCCGCCTGCCCTACCAGCATACTGATAAAAAACAGTACCGAGCCGACAAGCAATATTAGTTCTGTTGAAATAGTCATCTGTAATTGTTCAAATTTAACTGAATCCTCTTGTTGCACTTATTGGCGCACGTGCTCCCACACTAACGCCCGGATTTTTATTTGCAGGGCAAAGATACAACATTTGGAAATAAAAAATATAGGGTGCGTCCCTGATAACGATCATGCACACAGATAAGATAAGTACCTATGCCGTTTGGGACGAACTGGAAGGCTATTGGGCAAAATTGGATTGCAGCGTGGCTTGTGCGTTTTGCCAAAGTGCCTGACACGAGGAGAAGATTTTGAATTGACTTAGAATAACTTTAATTGAGTTATCGGTTTTGGGTGGAATGTTCCAATAATTACAAATGGATTTTTAGCTCTAAAATGATGAACTTGAGTTGTACCTAAAAAGAAATGTAAGTCTTTAGTTTTAACAAAATCATCGAAATATTTTTTCCTTACGTCTTCACATGCCTTTTTCTCATCTCCATCATGTCGACTTAAACAATTCCAATAAAGTTGTCCAGTCTCCCAGTCTTCAATCATAAGTTTACAAACAGTACCTGCTTCATCCTTAAAACAATAACTGAATTTATAAGGTAATTTCCTAACAACCTGAAAGTTATTGCTTTTAACTCTCTCGAATATATTTAACTGTTGAAATTGTGCCAATTTGTCTGATGACCAAACCCTTACTTTTTCCTCTTCATAAATAAAGTCTAAAACTTCTGTTGGCTTGAATACTGCCAATGAAGTGCAAGTCTTTTTGTTTTTTGCTTCCGAAATTAGGTCGGAAATGTTATGATAGACGTTTCTTAAAACTATTTTTCTTCTTTCGTCCCAAGTATCACCATCTGCTTCGATTTCACCGACTTTCTCTATCACAGTATCATGAGAAATGGGGCGAAAACTTTCGGGACGGAAATCGCTTTTATTTTTAACTAAATCCAATTCAATCCAGTCATATTTAGAGTATTGTTCACTGTATGATTTTTTACGAAATTGAATAGGATAAATTCTAATCCATGAACCATCTTCTAAAAATCCTGCAGTGCAAACTAATTCTTCATACTTTTTTGAGATTGTAGGATAGGTTTTTACGGTAATAAGAACTTTTGTTTTGGTCATCAGATATGTATTAGTTCATAGGAAAAACCATTTAAAGAAGATATCGATTCGGCTAAATGCTTTCTATGGCATTGGTTAATGTTAGCCTCAAAACAAGTGAGTGCTATTCGTTTTTTACTTTTTAACAACGAAAAAATTTCCACCTGCTTTGATTTTTCTCTTGATAGAACGTCAGATTTGTAATATTCAAAAAGTTTGTCATAATCAGACTGGCTGTTTAGTACTTCTCTTTTTTTTGATTCAATCCCAACCTCAGGGATATGCACATAATCAATTCCAACACCTCCACAAGCTTTCTTCAGCTGGTTCTTACTAAAACCGTATTTCATGCTGTACGAATTTTTTCGCACATCACACAAAACCCTTATATCGTTAACAATTAACTTGTTAATGTACTGTTCAAGCGAAATTCCTTCATAACCAATTGTGAATAAAACGATAGTATTTTTTATCGGCCTTTGGTTTTTTACTTTGTTTAATTCCTCGTTGGTCAGAATGCTACTCGCAATGATACTATTAATTGCAAAAAACGGATATTGACGATAGGTTAAAGCGATTAGTTCGTCTTTACTCAAATTTCCATACTGACTTTTTAAAAATCGAATTGCAGCTTTATCTTTGGAATCTAGTTCTTCTATGTAGTCTGTATTATCTGTTTTTTTCCAATATTTCATTGATGGTTCTACCAATTTGTATTTAGCCAAAGTACTTAAATCGGCATTGGCTTGGAATGAGAAACATCCAAATTTATACGGAATAAAATAGTACGATTTCTTCTCCTGTATCCTTGTTAGTAAGAATAACAGTTTTTGCAGACTAATTTTATCTAATTGATTATCAAAAGCCTGAAGCAGGGATAGTAATATTTTTCTACGATAATACATAAGGCAAAGCTACAATATAAAATGGTTTCTTCCATCATAATTGCTTCTTTCTCTTTGCTAAAAATTTCGCTTGACTGCTACTAACACTATGTATTTGTTTGTCAAATAATAACATACAGTTAAATAATCGGGAACAGTGGGGGCTTCATTAGTCTTTTCAGTCAATATGCAGCAAAGGTGTCTTAACGGCTGGTGTTCAATTCGATTTCCCCTCCGTTCTATTCAATAGCCTGTCGTAAATATCGTAATTCTGCTGGTCAAAGCATACAAAAATTACCTCCTTGATTGTAGGGTTTGATTTTAAATAATCCATAACGGTGGTCAGTGCAATGTTGGCTGCTCTCTCTTTTGGGAAATGATAGACTCCTGTGCTGATGTTGGGAAACGAAATCGATTCTACTCTATTCTCTGCCGCAAGTTGCAAACTGTTCCGGTAGGCATTCGACAAAAGCCGGTCTTCGTTTTGATTGCCGCCGCGCCAAATAGGTCCGACGGTGTGAATTACATATTTTGCAGGCAATTCTCCTGCCCCGGTCAGCACGGCTTCTCCAACCTTGCAGCCGCCCTGCTTTTCTCTGATTTTAATGCATTGTTCGAGAATTGTTTTACCGCCTGCTCTGTGAATGGCTCCATCAACGCCACCACCACCGAGCAATGAGGTGTTTGCGGCATTCACAATGGCGTCGACTTTTATTTTGGTGATGTCACCACGAATTAATTTTATCATTACTTGTTGTTTTAAAATGTATTGTTCTCTCGAATAGCTTCCAAGCCTAACTTTTCTCTATTTTTTCTTTTGTAAATCTTTCCAGATCAAAGTTCAATCGAGTTACAAAGCCGGTGGTTCTTTCCTTGCAATCTTTTCTTTTACAATGCTTGCAGTACTTCTTAAAACATTCATCCGTGTGCACGTTAAAAACAATATCTTCACGGAAATTAGAGACCAATAACTTCTTTAGTTTTTCCCCTTCTTCGTGAGCCTCCGATAAATATAAATTCCAAGGTAAAACCAGATCGCAATTTATATGATATGCGTTCCCGTATTTGATGAGTTTAAAATTGTGTATATCTATCCATTCATCGGGTTTGTTATCTTCAATTATTTTTCCGAATTGCTCAATCAATTTAAAATCGGCTTTGTCCATCAAATTGGATGTGGTTTCCCTGAGGATTTTTAAGCCCGTTATCACAATTACGGTTCCGAAAATCAGGCCAATTGCACTGTCTAACCAGGCTAATTTCGTGTAGTACAGCAACACTAGACCAATCACTAAACCAATAGATGAATAGGTATCGGAATGTAGGTGTTTCCCTCCTGATATTAAAGCAATGGAATTGGCTTGTTTGCCGATTCTTATGCTATACCATCCAATTAAATAATTCAAGAGTCCTGCAACGGCAACAATAATAATCCCTATGTCCAATTGAGTAATCTGCACCGGAATAAAAAGTCGCTTAATGGCTTCGAAAATGATTATCAAGCCGGCAATAGTAATTAAAAACCCCTCGATCGATGCAGATAAAAACTCCGCTTTCCCATGTCCAAACGGATGATTTTCATCTTTGGGTTTTAATGAAACATAAACGGCGTACAAGGTAATAAAGCCGGTTATAACGTTTACCGTACTTTCGAGAGCATCCGTTAATATACCCACTGAATTGGTCAGAAAGTAAGCGGTTAATTTTCCGGCAAAAATCAGAACCGAAAAAATTGCAATAATGCGTTGAACCCTCAATTTCAGGTTTTTATTATTTGTCTTTTTGTTTCTTATTGCCATACCGGTTTTCTATAAACGACTGCTTGCTTTTTCTTTGCAATGAATGTTTTTTGCAGTGAACGCTTTTCCCCCGTAAATCTACTCTAATTTTCCATTGTTTGAATAGTAATGCCGGATTCTTTCAAACCGGGAGATTTCACTTTCAAACTGATTGATCCGGAATCTTTGGTGCTTCCGACAATAACCAATGCTTTTCCCTTCCAAGCATTTCTGGTATTGGATACGTATGAGTTGGTATCCTTGAGGTTGGCATTATCAACGGCAATTATCACTCCTGGGCCTTCAATTTCGAACTCCAGCTTGTTTGAAGCATTTGCCGCAATCACTCCATTCTTGTCGGTAATTTCAACTCTTATGTAAGAAAGGTCTTGGCCGTCGGCAATGATTTCATTTCTATCTGCGGATAATACAAGCATTTCTGCTTCGCCGGCTGTTTGCAACACCTTCGTTTCTGTTTCTTTTCCGTTCTCCAATCCAACGGCCTTAATTAAGCCGGGAGTGTAAGGAAGAGTGAATAGGGCTTTGAATTCCTCTGTTTCTCCGGTTTGTTTTTCTCCAATAAGTTCATCGTTTAAATAAAGGCGGACAGCCGGGTATTTCGAATACACTTCCACTTCGATGTTTTTTCCTTCATGCCCCGGCCATGTCCAGCTTTCCCATGTCGGCCAAACAGCCCATCCGGTTAGTTTGATCTCTCCGCCTTCGGGATTGGGTTCTCTTACGGCCAGGTATAGTTTTTCATTGTCGTTGTACAACATACTTCTGTAATGCGAAATAGGCTTTCTCCACCCCAATAAGTCAATATCTCCGCAATAGGCTCCATGCCAGGGGTAACGACTGCTTTGCCAATGTTCGGCGGGATCTTCACCGGGATAATAATATGCTCCTATACCTGCTTCACCCAGATAATCTATGGCAGTCCAAACAAAATCGCCCAGAATGTAATTGTTCTCGTTTACCAATTTCCAAATCGAAAAAGCATCTCTGGGATAGGATTCCGTATTTACGATAATCCTCGAAGGAACTCTTTTGTGGTCGTCAGGAGCACGCCAAAGTTGGTAGTTATATCCGCAAATATCGTGTTCGGCCATCAGCGGATCAAAAATTTCCCAGCCCTGCCCCCAGGTGGTCATTGCAGAGATTACAGGACGGGTTGGATCTATTTCCTTTACGCTCAATGCCAACATTCTTGCCGTTTCTACAGCTTCGGGTTCTGTTCGTTCGATTACTTCGTTCCCTATACTCCACATAATTACGGATGGATGGTTTCTGTCTCGCAACACTAAATCCTGCATATCCCGCTTAGCCCATTCATCGAAATGTCTTGAATAATCGTAGGGGGTTTTCGGAGCTTTCCAGCCGTCGAAAGCTTCGTCTATCACCAAAAGCCCCAACCTGTCGCAAGCATCGAGAAATGCTTCCGAGGGAGGATTGTGAGCTGTGCGCACAGCGTTGAAACCGGCCGATTTCAGTAATTCAACTCTCCGTTCTTCCGCCCGATTGTACGCAGCAGCGCCTAAACTTCCATTATCGCTGTGAACACAACCTCCGTTTAAAATCACCGGTTCTCCATTAAGTAAAAATCCATCGGTACTACTGAATTCTATGGTTCTTATTCCGAATGTATGTGTTGTTTTGTCGATGACCCGGTTTTCACATAATACTTCCAGGTCGGCCCGGTATAAATTTGGAGATTCCGGCGACCATAGCAAAGGTCGCTTTACTCTTATTCTCTGTACTATTTGTTTTTCAACACCAGGTTCAATTGAGATTTGAGTTTCGGTCGTTTGAGTTTTGGCCACCCGGCCTTTAACCATTTGAGTTTTGACCATGGGATTCTTGCCCATTTTATCTTCAACTACTTGGTTTTTAGACCCGCTGTTTTCGCCTTTTATTTTGGTTGAAAGGATTATATGTTGAGTTTTGTCCGTATCGTTTTTTATTTCTGTGCTTATTTCAACAAGGGCTCTTTTGGCATTTACCCGCGGAGTGCTGATACCCACTCCCCAGTGTTTGATATGAATTTTATCCGTCACTATAAGCCAAACATGCCTGTAGATACCTGAACCGGTGTACCAACGGCAGTTTTTCTGATTGGAATTATCCACGCGGACGGAAATAACATTTTCCTCACCCGCTTTGAGGTGAGGTGTTAAATCGTAGAGAAAAGAAGAATATCCGTATGGCCGCACACCCAAAGATATGCCATTGATAAACACTTCCGAATTTTCGTAAACCCCTTCGAAATAAAGGGCTGTTTTTTTGTCTTTCCACTGGGACGGTGCTTTAAACGTTTTGCGATACCAGGCTATCCCGGTCGGTAAATAGCCTCCGTCGTTCCCTGCAGGATGATGCTTTTCGAAAGTTGCTTCAATGCTCCAATCGTGGGGTAAATCGAGGATTCTCCAATCGCCGTCGTTAAAACTTTCCGACGAAGCGTCCTGAACATCGCCCAAATGAAATTTCCAGTCGAAATTGAACAAGTGCTTGCGCTCAATATTTTCATCCGGCCGATGAGCACCGGAACAACTTACCAACAGGATGGTTACGGCAAGAATAATGGTTTTAAAATAGGAGTTCATGGTGGGTTTTATTTATAGTTATTTATGCGGAATGAAGCGCCCGAAAGTTTTGTATTAAGGTTCAGAAATGATCGGACGAATTTCGTCGGCCCATAATTGATAGCCCTTTTCTGTGGGATGGCAGAAATCAAAAGTCAAGCCGGGCAGAAAGTTTCCGTCGGCATCGAGCATTTTCGACCCTATGTTCAGGAAAGTGATTTTCTGTTCATTGGCGAAAGATTCAAGTCCTGCGTTGATTTCGTTTATCAATAAACGCCGCGGATGATCCTTGGTTTGTTCGCGCGGAAAAACGGCCATCAGCACAATTCTTGCATCGGGAACTTTGGAGCGGACACGCAAACAAATGGCCCGTATGCCCTCGACAATTTCGGGAGCCGTATTCATTCGCCCGTGTTGACTCTGCCCCGTATTATTAGTGCCAATATTTATAATAACTGTGCGAGGATGAAGCCCGTCGAGTTCTCCCCGGTCGAGCCTCCAAAGAACATTTTGCGTGCGGTCCCAGCCAAAACCGAGATTCAACACTCGGTAATCATGAAACAACGAATCCCAGGACTTTGGTCCGTTATGTTCGCGCAATTTCCCATCGGCCCATCGCATCGGGGGCTCTCCTCCCCATAAATGAGTAATGGAATTGCCGATAAGTACAATTTCGGGATCGATGGAATCTTTGATACTAAGAATTTCTTTGTGGCGTCCCAACCAATCGTAGCTGTTGTCTTCGAGGTTGGGAGCGGGCACAAGGGCTGTATTGGCAGGAATTTCCGTATCGCGCGATTCGTCGCCCATAAGCTCGCATAGAAGAGGCTCCATGGCCTGAGCCCAGGCTTTGGCGGCAGCAGGGCTGGGATGAAGCCAATCGGGCATCGCTTCACGGTTGATGGAGCCATCCATATTAAGAAACACATGGTTCACATCGCAATAGAAAATATGCTTCCCATCGGCAAGCTTCGACACCATATCCGAAGCCCGTTCGAGGATTGCCCGGTGCGAGGTTGGATTGGGTCCGCCATAGCAACCGGGGAAACAACGCAGGACAATTATCTTAGTATCCGGCAGCCTTTCGCGCAGCACTTTAACAATGGCCTCGATGCCGCCCGCAAGTTGACCCGCCGTATGACGCGTCGGGAAATTTTTTTCATCAATATTATTGGTGCCGATTTCCAATACAACTACTTTAGGCGATTGACCTTCGAGCACACCGTTTTGTATATCCCAAAGGATGTTTTCGGTCCGGTAAGCACTTGTTCCCAGGTTCAAAGCTTTGCGCGGAGCAAAAAACCGGTTCCATATCGGCTGATATCCCTGTTTCTCAAAATTATGGGTGATGGAATTCCCAATCATAATTAGGTCAAACTTTTCTTTTGCAGCCAGGGCCAGCTTTTCTGCATAACGCTGCTTTGCACGTCCCTGAACGGGAATAGCCGCCGGATTGGGAGCAGTTGCTGAGTTGCCGGGTTGTGGTGTTTGGAGAAACTCCTTTAAAACGCCGGGCAATTCAAGTTTTGTATCTACAGGGTTGGCATCTCCCTGCGAAGTATACAAGCTGTCGGGCAATAATTTGAACATTGCTTGGCCATCGTATCCCTTCCAGGTTTTAGCATATTCTTCGGCGCTGTAAATCCAATCTTTGTTGTCGTTGGCAGAAAAGGAAACAAAAAGCCTTGCCGTTGGCCGAACAGGAGGTCTGACCATCGGGAAGACACTATTTACCGGCGTTTCATCTAAATTAGTCGGACTGATCAGAATCAGATCGTCGGGCTGTTCTTCATCGCCCAGTTTCTGCACCAGCCGTGCGGCAAGATGACCTCCGGTGGAAACGCCCACAAGCACCAAACGCTTGCCGTCCAGGCCAAATGCCTTTCCACTTGTTTTAAGAAGCCTGTATGCCCGAAGCGCATCGGCCAAAGCCCAATTAGGGTTCTTCGGCTTGGAAACGCGATATTCAAGTACGACAGCATCAAAGCCTTCCGCATTCAGAAACAAAGCCGTCTTCTCGCCTTCATTCCTCATTTTCAATATCTCATACCCGCCTCCCGCAAGAATTAATGCCGTACCTTTAGGAGACTCAATGTCCGTGCGCATCAGACGCAGCAAAGGCGTATCGATTTCATACAAATTACCGTCAGCCTCCGCTTTATTTCCTTTCGAAACAACTTCAGCCTCGAGCGACACAAAACCGGCTTTGAACGGATTTTGAGCAATAGCATTCGAAATACCCGAATACGCAACTAACAACAAAAAGGTGGTCAAATGAGCAAGTGCTTTCATATTGTGTGGTTTAGGATTTTAATGTACTCCGGATCTGTCTCTTAAAATACCGCACAAGGGTTTGACGGCATTTATATCTTCAATACATAGTTTGTGCTTCTTCCTCCTGCTGAGTCTTTTTGCAGTATGTCCTTGTTTATCAAGTCATTAATGTCTCTGATCGCTGTGTCTTTTGAGCATTTTGCCGTCTTAGCCCATCTCATAGAAGTCAGCTTACCTTCAAATCCATCTAGTAATTTATTTAATACCTTCTTTTGTCTCTCGTTAATGATTGTCTTTGCGTGTCTATTCCAGAAATCCGCTTTTAACAAAACTCGCGCAAGGACATTTTCGGTTGCTTTTAAAGCATTAATCAAACAGTTTAAAAACCATTTTATCCATTCAGTTATGTCAAGATCTCCTTTTTGCGTTTTTTCGAGAATCTCGTAGTACTCTTTTCTTTCTATCCTGATTTGAGCTGACATACTATAGAATCGCTGTGTGCTCCTATCCGACCGGGCCAGCAACATGTCGGTCAAGGCTCTCGCAATTCGTCCGTTACCATCTTGAAAGGGATGAATTGTCACAAACCAAAGGTGAGCAATGGCCGCTTTTATCACCAAATCTGTTTGATTTTCTTCGTTAAACCATTTCAGGAAACGACTCATCTCTACTTCGATTAGAGAGGCATCGGGAGCTTGAAAATGGATTTTTTCTCTTCCCGCCGCACCCGACACAACTTGCATTTGTCCTAATGTGTCTTTTCTCCATTCGCCAACGGTAATTTTAATTATCCCGCTTCTTCCCGTTGGAAACAAGCCCGCGTGCCAATCAAAAAGTCTCTCGGTTGTTAAGGGCTTAAAACAATTCTTGGTCGCATCAATCATCATCTCAACCATTCCGTCCACGTTCCTATCCGACATGGTTGTACCGCCAAATTCCATTCCCAATCGTTGAGCTATTGAGGAGCGTACTTGCACGGGATTTAAGAGTTCTCCCTCAGTTTCAGCCGATTTCAATACATCTAAAGTCAATGTTTCAAGTAAAGCTTCATCACGCCATTCAAAGCCCAGAAATTCCATTTTGCCGATCAATCGTCCTTGCAGATTTCTCGCGTCACTCAACAAATTAACAAGCTTATCGTTGTCCCATGTGAAATCAGGCCAATTCTCTCTCTGATATATATATAACATCCCTTCCGTTTTAAAATTTGCAACAAATATATCGTTTATTCGTCGCATTTAAAAAACTTTCGTTGCATTATTTGCGCCGAATAGAGTTTTATTCGTTGCAGGTTGCTCTAAAGCGTTTGCCGATAACGGGCATCTAAATCACGAATACCATCAGGCTGCACTGCATCTGTTGGGGGATTAGGCAATATTAGATCGCGTTTTTTATTGCTCCTGAATCCATTTTATGGCTTCCTCAAAATCTAAACGAATAAAGTTGGCATCCAACACATTGCCGTCGGGGTCGATGAACACATAATGGGGTATGCCCGTAAACCGGAACAGTTGCATCATGGATTTGAAATCGTCGTCTGAAATGAAATAGGAATGTTTAAGGTTCTGCTCCTTTACATAGTCATCGTACACCTTCTTGTTGGGCGACCAGTCTTTGCAGGTAACGAAAACAAAGTCAAAATCAGGGCTATCGGAACATTGTTCACGCATTTCCTTACTACTATTAATATCGCCTCGACAGGGTCCACAACTCGTTCCCCAAAAATCGACAAACACGTATTTACCCTTGTGGCCGGCCATTAGCTTGCTGAATATATCTGCATCAAGACCTTCCGGCAAAGAACGGGGCAACCATCTCGACTCTTCATCGGCATTTTCGGGTAAGGAAAACCCTCCGTCTGTATTTTTATCGCCCAGGTCGTTGTTCCCAAAAAGACTTGCCAGAATTCTAAATCCTTCTTGCTTAAGGAAAGGGTGTTTGATACCGGCTTGCAAGGCGTAAAAATAATCGTACGCTTCGCGTTTTTGCATAAATTCAAGCTCCGACGACAGCTTCCTGATCTTTGTCACTTCGTAGCAAAAGTTGTTCGATAAATTGAAATCGGATTTCAACAGAGAATCTTTGCGTATCCACTCCTCTAAATATTTTTTACTTCGAGGGCTTTCACCATACTCAACACGATGTGCTTTTAAAACGACAGGATTAAGCTCAAAACGATTGATAAACATTTTGAAACTACTTGAGACTATGCAGGAAGGATCATTCAATGGTAATTGCTCTAAACTATGATAAAAACCTCTTGGCAAGGTAATGCCTTTGGTATCTCTTTGGGAAGCGTAATCCAACAAATAATGTCCATTAGCCATCAGTGCCTCGTTATTCCGTATCTCTATGGTCTTCTCCAGATACTTACCTGAGGCCAATGCTTCTTTAACACGGGCATTATTTTCGTCAAAAATGCTATCCATGGCGCTCAGGTATTCTTCGGGTGAATACCTGTCTTTTATCCAATAATGTCTATACCCCATTGTCTTTAACTGAAATTCTTTCAGTTCGTAATTCAATCGCGCCAATGGACCTTGAAGCAGCAAAACCCGATCGACTTCTTTCACGTCACGAAAACAATTCGTTCGAACACAATCTTTCCAACCGAAACTCATCGCCAATGTTTGCCCCGGCTCCAAATAAATGGGCATAAACTTTTCGCCAAACGAGATGGTTACCATACTTGGATGATTCATTGGAATAGAACACGTGAACCGACCTATGGAATCAATGCTCGAGACAAGAGGTCGAGCTTCATTGGTCAGATCGTTTGTTGCATTCAACAAAACGTTTGCAAAACCAAGGTCCGTACCATACCCGGCAATGTAGCCCACCAGCCTGGCAGTATCTTTTGTGAAAAAATCATCTTTGCTCAGCAAGGTCTTTCGCGACGCCTTGTTTAATTCATCATCCATCTAGCTTGCAACGGCCACGGGAACTTTAACCGGTGCACCCGTGACGGAAACGTCTTTACTTGGAGTATTAGTTGGTCCTTCCCCTTTTGCCACTAAAAAGGGGAATAAAAGAATAAACGGCAAAGCAATTGAGGTGATTCTAAAAAAAACTTGCTGAAGAATTAAACAGTTTGTTTTCATTGGTCGGATTGGTTGAATATGTCTCTTAAATGTCTCAAAGTGTGCTCCCAACGGTTAGCATTCTGAAATAGAACTCAAGGCAGGCCCAGCAGCTTGAAAGCATTTATTAATTCCGACTTTCTGTTTAACAAGTCAATTTCTATTTTAGGATAAAGTGTCGTTAATTTTCTGGGGACAATCACTCTTATCAAAGAATCCGTATTAGATATCGTTCTGGCTTTTAAATGATCAAAGTAGATTAGATTTTCCCTATTGCTAAAACCCTTACCTATAAGCGTGACAGTGTCATCTCTATAAGCTTCCGAAGGGTCTACTGAAAATAATTGAGGCGCAACGCCTCCCAAACTGGTAAAGGGAACATTTTGTCCGAATACGGTAAAGTCGTGGGTTCGTACATACGATCTGACAAAATACGAAGTTGAATCTTTGATCGTTGTCCCAACCATTGCCGAGAAATGATCGGATTGAATATTACCGGAACACACAACCCATTCGCTTCTTGAAAAGGCAGGATTTTCATATACGTTCCAAACAAATCCATAATTTATAATCTCAAAATTTCCCCGAAATATGATCTCTGCATTGAATCTTACTCCTTCTTCTGTTATTTCGGAAACGGGAAGTGTTCTTAATCTTGGATAATTTCGGCTGGTAATCGCATCATTATCACATCTGATCAGCAAACTTAACAACGAGATTAATAGAATGTATCTTACTATTGCTTTCATTTTTTATATAGGATTAAATTCATAAAAAAACGGCTGCTAGTCGCTGTAAAATCTTCTGATTTATGTAGTGGAGATATTTGGAAATAGCGAAGCGCTACGCTAGCTTTAAATTTTGGGAAGGATCTAAACATACCTATTCCTCCCCAGCACCCTATCTGCTCCTTATTAATTTTAAAAGCAGAACGCTCGGGTGATGTGTTAACAACATTACATATAATCCTCTCTGTCAGCAATTTTGTCCTTGAGGTCAAGTGATAATCCAAATTGATTCCCCCTTGTAAATAGAATCCGTTTTTTCTTTCAGGAAAAGAGTATTTGAAAGAAAGAGGAATAGACAAAGAACTCAAGTCGATATAAGTATCGTGATATTCTCTTAGTGAATATTTCTTTACTAAAACTAATGAAGAGTAACTATGTTTAATGAAATGAAGTTCACCTTGAAATGCAACTCTTTCCGTCATTCGAGGTGACGAAATATCAAAAACTACCCCTATTGAAGGATCAATGGAATTATATGAATCACCCAGATAGCTGGCAGACTCAAGTTTTTTTCTAATTAGTATCCCGGACCTTGCTATTCCTACAGTTGCTCCAAAATCAAATTTTGTCCAAGGCTTGTTCGCTTTAAATTCTTTGGGATCCAGACCTTTACATTTATTGTATGTAACTACCAATTCAATCAAACTCCTTTCTTTCGTCTTAAGATTTGAAGCTATGCTCCTGTGATCGCTCATACAATCGGATATCAAGTAAGACAAAATCCCCCTCCATCTGGTATTTTCTATCAAATGAACTGTCCCGTCTTTCTTCACTTCTTCAAAAAATAACTCTAAATTATAGACGTTGCCATCTTTTTTTAAATGATACTTATCAAGGGATTTAAAAAGACTCATTTCGCCTGACACAAGGACTTCCACGAAAGAACCTTCAACTATTTGGGATAAAAAGAACTTGTCGTCGTAATATCCGAATCCTAAGATTTCGTTCGGATAATACTCCCTCTCTTCATGCTCAGCTTTGAAAATACAAGAATTATAATTCTTTTTGTCTGACCGATAATCCACTTGACCGACAATAGTGTCTTTCTCAAAAGTTATTATGAAACCACTTCTGAAATTGTTCTTGCAAAATGAACTATTAACAATCAAAACAAAAAAAATAGTCGCGAATAGTATTTTATCCTTCATAGGTATGTCTTTCTTAAATTCTAATTTTATCCTAAGATTTATTCTCAAATCCAAGTGCCAAAATTAAAAATAATTTGTCGGAAAATTTATCACTATTACATTAGGCTTTGTTTTTATTTGTATTTATATGGCGTTGTATTTTTTATCTCCCATTTTTTCCGAAATTGAAGCAACCCACTTTAAAATCCTTCCAGTTATTTTGTATGGCGGTTTCATACGTTTAAATTATAGTTTTCGGTTGTCGTATGGAACTCACGATGAACTAATCTAATCATCCACGTAGGTGGAATAATTGATTTAATTAGTTCATGTTCGTTTCCTATATTTAATTTTGATAGTATCAAATGATACTATCAAAGAAAATGGATTTATTGCAAAATACTTAATACATAGCTTGGTAAGCCCGTCTGAGTTTTGAAGTGGCTCACGAACATACTTATTCCGGCTCAAATGGTCGCAATATTGAGCTGCATTTCTTTTTAAAATGAGCTACAAATTAGTTATCAATCTCTTTCAAAATAAACTCCAACCATTTATGTCCGGGTATGGAATCGTTTATTTCAACATCGGGTTTAATTCCGATGTCGTCTATCCGGTCTTTTTCGGGGCGTAGAGTTCTGGTTGTGCAATAGCCTAATCGAAAGCAACCATCGGGAGACAATACACTCGTTACATTGGAAACATCCAAAGCTCCAAATGTTTGCTTTCCATAAATCCTGACTTTTTTACTTTGTTTTGCCGCCAATAGAAATTGTTCAACAGAACTTCCGCAAACATCGTCAACAACGACAACAATGTTTTTCGGATTGGGTAAAACATCATCTAATTCCGTTGTGTAAACACTGTCTCTTACTACAAATTGTCCGTCGTTGGATTTTAATTTTTTAATAAAACCCCTTAATACTATTCTTTGAATAAATGAGAGGTTTTGCAGTAAATATTCTCTGTTCAACCCGGTTGATAAATATTCCACCCCTACCGTTTTTATCGGATTGGTATAGATAATTGGAATCAACTCTTTCCAGGAATTATCGCCACCGCCACCGTTATTACGCAAATCGATGATCAGATTTTTGTGCGACAATATTTTCTCTTTGTTTTGTTCAATTTCTTTGTCTATCAGCGGTTTTTGATCCAAATTGAATGAAGGAATTTTCAATATCGTTGTGTAATCCGACAATTCGTAAAAAAGCGGTTCCGAAATATCCGATAATTTCCTTTCTATCTCATTTTCAATTTTTGAATGATTGACAAATCTCACGGAACCCAGCATTAATTCCGTTTCATTTCTCAACGTTACATCTCTCTTTTCCACCGAATGGTCTCGCATATAATAATTGGAAGACAGTTTGTTATCCTGTTCGAAGATTTCAAGTTTAACGTCTCCTTTGGTCCACCCGGGAGCTCCCGATTCTATTATAAAACCCACGTATTTCCGCTTTGGATTTATGGTGTCGAGCACAATGCCGATTTTATAAGGCGACGATTCCCAAACACCTACTATGTCGTCGTCTGTTTGCTCGACCTGTGCTTCGACGGTTTCTATTGAATAACTGACTTTTTCTACTTCAACAGAACCTCCATCTTCAGATGAAGACGAATTTAAAGCCACATAAAAGTGTCCTTTGCGGAAAAACTTTCCCCAATCGTTTAAAATCTCTTCGCATCTGTGAATGTCGTCGGCGTTTTTTATTTCCGCTTCAATGGAATCACAGAACTTTTGATAAGCCTCCATCCCTTTCTTCTGAATTACCCATTCAAATCCCGCATCGTTGTTTTCGAATGTTTCTTTTATCCAATAATAATTCTCCAGGCAATTACAATCTTCAACGTCCATTCGTGCTTGCTCTGTTTCTACTTTAGTGTTGACACACGAAAATAGAACGATCAATAATAAACTTAGGGGGAGTGTTTTTTTCATTGTTGTTTTACTGGTTTATTCCGAGTATTGGCTCCGGTTCTTTTATTAAAACATATACCCTATTCTGAAATTCAGTGGTAAATTAAGTATATACATCTTCTTAGGAATATTATCATTTAGAAAACTCGTATCGTATGGTTCATCGTTCATGTTTTCTCTATCACTGTGTACATTATTCCGATAGGCTATCCCTATACCATTACAAGCTTCAAAAAACAAAGGATCGATTACGAGTTTGATACCAAATTTTACGTTAAATCCGTACTTTGTTTTAGAATTTGTAAAATAATCGGTGTATCCATATTGCTCCCCATCATTTGGTAAATCAAATGAATAATTATAATCAGGGTCTGAAACTAAAAATTGATTCTGTACTTTTGAAACATTTTGCAAATAGAATAATTCACCGGACAGATAATACCTGAAAAAACCTTCATTTCTAAAAAACCTCTTGGTCTCAAATCTTACTTTAAATCCTTTGTTTGAATACTCCTCTTTACCTTCGTCAGGATTAATAATATAGTGAAACAAAGCCTTGTTTATGATATGTCCATACTCCATTTGTAACTCAATTTTGTCGTATAATAACCTTTGATAACCCACCTGAAAAGAGGGATTTATTGGATCAATCAGATTAAAAGGAGAGAAAATAATTGAATTTTTCTTCACTTTATCCGACAACTTGAGGGCATCTTGCCCAAAAGAGTTTAATGTGAAAAAGCAGACTGAAAAACAGACTAATATTCGTGTGAACACCATATCATTATGGGCCGGTTATTTATTTTTCTTGAGCAAAAACCAAGTTAAATCGTCCATTGGGAAATTATTGTCTCTGTGATATTGAAAACCGTAATCGACCAATTCTAAATCGGGATATAAGTCTAAAATCTCACCGGCAAAATCTCTTTTGAAAAGTCTTTCGGAATTTCCCCGGTAATTCACTTCAACAGGTTTGGGGTTATAATATTCTATTACGAGAATGTATTTATTTGAACATTCATATAGTTTTGAATACACCTCCCGCAATTTACCGGGATTAACATGGATCAGTACACCGGATGTAAACGTCAAATCGTGTTTGCCTAATTCATTTGAAGAAAAATTTAAAAATGAACCTTCAAATATTTTCGTATCCGGAATATTTTTTAATACCTCTATGGCTTTTGAATTAATTTCGATCGCGCTCAGCGAACACGATGGAATTAAGTTTCTTAACGCTATCAAATTCAGCCCAATATTGGAGCCAAACTCAAGAAAGGAGTTCACATCCTTTGTTCTTGATAAAATTTTTGAAAATACGGCGGTCCTTTGGGCTATGCTATTCGGATCGCTATTTCTAACAACATATTCATTGCCAAAGTCACCTGCCCAAAAATTTTCTTGTTCTGTTTTAAAATTCATATTGCTCTTTATTTTCCCTTACTCGTTATTTTCCCTTACTCGTTTGGCTTTTCAATTTCGCACTGTTTTTGTTACGGTCTATATCTATCGTATTGAAAACGTTCTATCTAATTCAATAAATCACCACAAATTTAATCATTTCCCGACAAAATATCTTTCTTGCAGCGGTTTTCTCAAAAGACATACAAGGTTTTATGGTATCGTGTCGTGCACCATATTTTATCCTCCCACACTCGGTCTCGTTCCTTCAATTAATTCTATCAAAGTCGTATCTGTTAAACTTGTTTGATAAATTTTTCCCGGTTCATTTATATTTTCAAATCCGGAAAAATAAATCCTATCCTGGTTGTCTATCCACAAGTCCATTGCATACAGTCCTTTTTTAGAAATCCGTTTCGTAGATTTTGTGTTAAAATCATAGCAAAAAATGGCACATGACGGTTCATTCAATCCTTCGATAAACTCGTCAATTCCCCCGTCAAAAACCATATTTTTATTATCGGTCGTGAAGCAGAATCGTGTTGAGATGATTTTCAATTCGGTACCATTGGGTTTTATCAGTCCAATTTGCCAATCATTGGTCATTATACTAAATGCCAGATGTTCTCCGGTTGGAGACCATATTGCTCCGTAATGGTTGTTGTTGATGATTTCTAAATCCTTTATTGTTGAGTTTTCTGTATTGATTAGTTTAATAGTCCTTGAAAAATTATCCCCTACGTTTGATGATTGTGTGAAAACTATCCATTCCCCGTCGGGCGAAATACATGGGTCAAATCCCTCTGTTAAATTTTTAGTCTTTCCTGTTGAAAAATCGTAACAGCTTATAAATTCATTGTTTTGAAAAGCAAGTTTCCTGTTGTCCGTTTTCACATTCTCTTGTGAATTATATTTCCGTATGTTCGATTTCTTACCCGTTCCGGTACTGCACGAAATAATAAAAATCTAAAGCGCGATTAAAATTTCGGTCCTGATTTTCATGGTTTTTAAATTTTAAAACTTGATACTCGCTTGTTCTATAGTGTTTTAAGTTCTTATCATTGTTCAGATTTAGCTGTAAGAAAGCCATTAACATCTAACCAGTATATAAAGGCATCAAACCAACGATTACTTGTTCGATTAGGCTTTCCCAACCCAAAACCGTGACCCCCATTTTGGTAAAGATGGAATTCAACGGGTTTTCCGGCTTTGTACCAAGAATCGATAACACCAAAATTACCCCTAAAAAGAAAATCATCGGCAGCTATAACACAGAACATAGGAGGAGCATCCTTTGGTACTTCTACCGAACCCATACCACCGTAGATCGGACCGATGAAAGCCAGGTGCATGATTTTGGAGTTCAATGTGGAGTGCATTGTGAGGGCCGCCCCGGCTGAAAAGCCAATCATACCTATTCTGGTTGTATCAACACCCCAATCTTCAGCTCGTCTGACGATCATAGTATAAGCGGCGTCGGCATCCTTGAGCTGATTGGAAAGGTCAAAGCGCATTGGTCGTGCCGGTACCGCTTCTTTAGTAGAATCTGAGGATTTTGTTGGAGTTGTAAATGCACGACTCGTCACGGCTTTATATTCCTCGAGCGATGCCGGAGTTGGATTGAGTCTGTACTTAAGTACGAAAGCGGCTATTCCCTGTTTTGCCAGAGCTTCTGCTACCTCCCATCCTTCCCTGATCATCGAAAGACATGTAAAACCTCCTCCGGGAGCTACAATCACCGCAGCACCATTTGCTTTACCGGGTTCCGGTAGAAATGGTGTAAGGGTCGCAGTAGAGACGTTACGAACCATCGGGTCGCCCCCCTGGCTGTACCAGGATTCTGAGGCGGATTGATTGTCGACTCCACCTGTGCCTAGTGGAATAGCGTTTGGTTCAGCCGGGGCTACAAGTGTTAGGTTTTGGGCCTCTGCATACTTAGCAAAGAAAAGTATGAAACCACAAATGGCTATTTTAGCCAAATTTTTAAGTCTATAAAACATAGTTACATGAATTAATCGGTTAATATCCAAATATAGAGTCTTTATAATTGTTCTGAAATATGACTTTCAATCACATGCAAGTTGCAACAATACCACATAATGCCTGATAAATCTATTGAGCTTATTTCCGCTTTGCCCAAAACCCTCAACAGCCGAAAAAGGCGACCGTAATGGTCCTTCAAAAGCTGGATATAAACCGGGCATAATTGGGCGATTTATGTTTTTATGGTATTCATTATCCGTTGGTTAATCCCGACACAGATAAAACGTGTTGAGAGAAGGCTTTATTTTGCCCCCATCACTTCGGCAATTTTGGCTTTCATAGCTTCACCCCGAAGGTTGCGAGCTACAATGGTGCCGTCGGGGCCAAACAAAATGATGTGAGGAATGCCTTGAATGCCGTAAATATCGGTGGGAATACGCTGTGCATCAATAATCTGGGGCCAGGGAAGACCCAATTCTTCTATCTTCTTTTGAGTATCTTCGGGTTTATCCCAAACAGCAACACCCAAAATATCGAGGCCTTTTTTGTGGTACTTTTCGTACAGCTCCACGATATTAGGCGTTTCCTGCAAACAAGGCCCGCACCAACTGGCCCAGAAATCGACCAACACATACTTACCTTTGCCCACGTAATCCGAAAGCGACTGCGTGCCCTGGGCATTGGTAACGGTGAAATCCACGAAGGGCATGCCTTCGGCCGTGGTCAACATCGATTTACTCTTTTGGTAAATGCGCAGAGTCTGAGGATTATCTTTTAGATTGTCGCCCATAGCCTCGTAGGCATCGATCAATTCCTGAGGATCGGCGAAGGAAGAATACAACATATAGGCAAATTCACCCATAGTATTGTCTAAGTTCTTATCTAAGTGTTCTTTGGCCAAGACCTTAGAAGCCGGAATGACCTCGTTTTCGTAATAAGCCTGTTGCTCTTCGGGAGCAAGTTCTCCTAACTTTTGGTTGGTAGACTCGTTGAGCTGATTCATAGCCGTATAAAGCGCCTCAAAAGACTTACCCAGGGGAGTGGCCGAAGCATTGAAAGACTTCTCCATATCCAGAGCAATACGAGCATTTTCGAGCACGAAATAAGAAAATTTATTGCCGATAAGAGCGGCACATACCGCCGGTTCTTCTACAGTTCCTTTGATCAGGAAGCTGTTGTTTTCAACCAACCCGCTGTCCACCGCTTCGTCGGTGGCGAGATTGATAATCATCACTTGCTGTCCGTCCAGCTCGTTGCCGGCCAGTTTGCCCTTGATGGTATAGCCGGAGCTACAGGATGTGAGCAGCATCAGGCCCAGGCCAAATAAAATACTCAGTTTGTTGTTCATGCTTGATTGTTTTTAATTGGTTGTTTTAAAATAATTAGTAATGAATTGCTATTCCTGAATAATCACTACTCTTGTTGAATGATAGCGGATAAAAGCTGTTCCACCTGTTTCACTTTGCCGTCTCTGATCAGGACCTTTTTTTGTCCGTCCAGTAAGTAGAGCATGGGAATGGCCTTGAGATCGTATAATTCGTCGAGCATGATCCGTTGATCTTTGTCGTAAGCGTTTATCCAGGCAGAGGGAATCTGCTCCCGGTGTTTATCCCAGGAGGCCAGATCGCTGTCGGGGTATAGAGCCAATACTTTGATGCTGCCCTTTTGGATAAGCTTTGACAAGAGCGGCGAAGCCGAAATTTGTTCCTGCACCTCTTTGCAGGCCGGGCAATCGGGGTTATTGAAAAACAGCAGGATATACTCAGCCTTTAGTTGGTGTAAAGTTTGAGTTTTACCCGAATGCAAAGTGTAGTCGAAATTTTCGGCCGATTGTCCCGGCAAATTGCGTTTGAGGCGTTTTAAATCGAGCTCAACAGCCTTTTTTGAAGCGGGAGCCAAATGAGGACTTTGCAACATATGCTCCAATACGGGAATGTAGTATTCATCGTTCATCATGGGCGAATTGCCCCGGTAAAAATATTTTTTGCAGAGCCCCGTAAAATAACGGTACATGCCGCTGTCCATCTGAGCCTTGTTCAACATGGTCAGCATGCCTTCGACTGCCTTGTCGTAAGGAACAACATCGCGCTGACTGAGCATTTGGGCATAATGGATAAAAGCCCGTTCGGTGATCTCTTTTAAACCGATGTAAGAAGTGTCGCTAAAATCAAAATTGTCCCAATAGTGATTCAGCAAATACAAGGTCCGGCTGCCGGATTCCACCAGCATGGGCGGTATTTCGGGCATTATAAAAGTTTTTGGGGCTTCTGTCTGTGCAGCAGGCCGGTTTTTATCGTTTTGGCTTGCCTTGCGGGAATGCGCCGGCGAAGTTTGCCGATCGTCTTGCAATGAATCATTGCCTTTTTTGCCGCTGCACGACAGCAACAAAAAGAGGAAAACGAGCAATGCAAGCTTTTTCATTGTTCCAGACATTAATTGTTACGGGCATTATAGTACCTCCACCGGCTTTTCATCCGGCCCCCGCCATCGAAATGGGCACAAAACGCTCCACTTTAGAGGCGGTGTATCAGTTCCATGACTTCTGTCGCCAGAGCATTGGCTGCTTCCTGTGAGGGAGCTTCGGCGTAAATGCGCAGAATCGGTTCGGTGTTGGAACCTCTCACATGCACCCAGCGGTCGCTGAAATCTATTTTGACCCCGTCGATGTCGGTAATCTTCTCGCCGGCATAGCGTTTTTTAAGTGTATCAAAAATCAGGGGCAAGCTCAGGCCGGGACTCAAATCGATTCGTTGTTTATCCATGAAATAAGCCGGCAATTCCGCCCGCAGTTCGGATACTTTTTGCTGTTTGTGAGCTAAATGCGAAAGGAACAAGGCAATGCCCACCAGAGCATCTCTACCGTAATGCGATTCGGAATAAATCACTCCCCCGTTGCCCTCGCCACCTATGACGGCATTAACGGCTTTCATTTGGGCGACCACGTTCAATTCCCCCACAGCAGCGGAAAAATACTTGCCGCCGTACTTTTCGGTCACATCGCGTAAGGCGCGGGTCGAACTCAGATTGGAAACGGTATTGCCCGGCGTACGGCCCAGAATGTAATCAGCTACGGCAACCAGAGTGTATTCTTCGCCGAACATGGAACCGTCTTCGCAAACAATGGCCAGGCGATCTACGTCTGGATCGACCACGAAGCCCACATCGATACCGCCCCGACTGAGCAGGGAGGAAATCTCGCCCAGATGTTGGGGCAAGGGTTCGGGATTATGCGGGAAATGCCCGTCGGGAGTACAATTCAGTTCAATGATTTCCTGTACGCCTAGGGCCCTGAGCAAAGGAGGCAACACCAAGCCGCCCACCGAATTGACGCAATCGATGGCAACACGGAACCCGGCTTTATAAATAGCTTCAACATCCACTAAAGGCAAGGCCAGCACGGCTTCGATATGTTTTTGAGTAAAGTCTTCGCGATAAATTTTGCCCAATTGGTCTACTCCGGCAAATTCCACCCGGTCGCTGTCGGCCTGGTCACAAACAAAACGACCGGCAGCCGCGTCGAGAAATTCACCCTCCTGATTAAGCAGTTTCAGGGCATTCCACTGTTTTGGGTTGTGACTGGCTGTGAGAATAATACCTCCGTCGGCTCCCGACATCCGTACCGCCAGCTCGGTGGTAGGCGTGGTAGCCAGGCCGATATCGAGCACATCGAAACCCAGACTCATCAAAGTACCCGAAACCAGTTGAAAAAGCATTTCGCCCGAGATGCGGGCATCGCGTCCCACAACTATTTTTCCGGATTGTCTGTCGGAATTCTGACGAATCCAGCGCGCATAAGCAGCCGTAAACCGAACGATATTAAAAGGATTCAGGCTATTCTCCGGCGTTCCGCCTATCACACCCCTGATACCCGAAATAGATTTAATTAATTGATTCATAAAATTATTTACTTCCAAAAAGTATATCTTAGATCGTAATACCTCGCCAACATTCTATTGCCGGCCGAATAATAAGGCATACCTACACTGGCCGGCGCTATTATCATTACATGCCCCAGGTCGCCGACATAGTTCAGAGGTTCGTGCCAGGCTTTGCAATCGCCCCAGTAGTAGGTACTGGAACCGGTACCGGTGGATACGGTGTTGAAATAAATTTCGATGGGATCGGTGGCGTAGTCCATGTTGGAGTAGGTAGTGTCTCCCTCCATGGAACATTCTGTATAACGTACGCAAACCAACGTATTATTGACTGTTTTACCTGCCTGCCTGCCGGTATCCACCACGTGGAGATAGAGTCCGCTTTTGCTCAGATAAAACATTTTACGACCTTCGCTGTCTTCCCAGGGCACAGTGGAGGGAATAGAGTCGATCACTAAAAATCCATTGTTGTCTATAAATTTGCTTATGCTCTTCTGTTGGGCTTCCAATTGTTCAGCATAGGTAATGACGTCCTTGTTGCAGGAGGCCGACAATAGGGCAACAGCCAGCAAAAAACAGGGTAAAATGGAGTATTTCATACTAAATCCGTTGAATAAGAGCGCAAAGGTAGGTTTTTTTTAATTATCTTCCTCATCTTCCGGAGTTCCCAGGTAGTTGGGCAAAGCTTCTTTGATTATTCGCAGGGCTTCCTGCATACTGCCCCGGTAAGTGGCGCCGGAAGCATTGAAATGGCCGCCCCCCTGAAAGAGATCCGCAGCTATTTTTGAGACTGACAGATCGCCCTCGGAACGCAAGGAAATTTTGATTTCGTTCTGTTCTTCTTCGCGTAAAAACACCGAAAAGCGCACATCGCTTATATTAAGCGGCTGATTTACAAGACCTTCGGTATCGCCGGCCTGATGACCAAAACGATCCAACTCTTCGCGGCTCAGCGTTATAATGGCTGTTTGATATACAGGCAGGACTTCCATTTTTTCGTAGAGCGCGTAGCCCATCAGGCGCATGCGATTTTCGGTGTAATTGCCGTAGACTTTTTTATAAATTTCGTCCTTGTCGATACCTTTTACAATTAATTGATTTATAATCAGATACATCTCATTGGATTGAGAATTGTAGGTAAAAGCTCCCGTATCTGTCATCATTCCTGTATAAATACAGACTGCGCAATCTTTGCTCAGTTTTTCGAAAGCCCCCACCCTGCAGATGTAGCGAAACACCAACTCACAGGTTGAAGCTATTTGGGGCAACTGTATTTCCACATGCGCAATTGGCTTTTCGCGGAGGTTGTGGTGATCGATCAACACCGTGTGTACCGTCAGTTGACTAATAAAGGAGGCCATGGCTCCAACTCTTTCCATGCTGTTGAGATCCAGGAATATTATCACTTCTGCTTGTCCGAGCAGACTGCGCGCAGTTTCGGGATCCTGTTCATACACTATTACGGAATCGGCACCGGGCATCCATTGCAAAAAAGAGGGAATTTCGTTGGGCAGCAGCACACTGACTTGTTTTCCCTCCAAACTTAAATAATCGTACATAGCCAAAGCTGAACCCAGGCCGTCGCCATCAGGGTATTCGTGCGTAATCAGCACTATATTGTCGCATTTTTGCAATAAGCTATTTGTCTTTTGAATCAGGTCCTCGTCAATAATCTTCGATATCATAGTTTTAATCGGAAATTTGCTTATACAACTTAGATATAAGCTTGTTGAGGGCGCAAATATACCGCTTATTTTTGAACAGATAAAAAAGCAGGGCCAAAAGCAGATAACAAATCAGCACATCCTGTTTCGAAGGCCAAAGATTGGTAACCACTGATCCACGCATATTTTCTATATAAGCGCTGCTGCGACAAAAAAAGCTTGCAAGTGCATTTACAGGCCGGACCAGAACCTCGCTCAACCAAGGTAAAGGGCTTAAAACAATGAAAGCGAAACAGAGATAAAACAGGAGGGTGGCCAGGGGAACCAACAAAACATTGCCCAACAAAAAATACTGAGGAAATTGGTTAAAATAGTAAATAGAAAGCGGAGCGGTTCCAAGTTGGGCGACCAAAGACAGCAGCAGGGTTTCGCGATAAATCCCAACGATTTTGGCCTTTATGCTTTTTTTGGCAACCGAGGCAGACCGCTCCGTAATCATGCCCAAATAATACTCGGCACCCGGCATTAATAACAGAATGGAAGCAACAGCCATAAAACTCAGCTGAAAACCGACGTCCGTTAAATAGCAGGGATTGACTGTCAAGAGTGCAAAAGCCGAGAAAGCCAGCGTATTCCAGCTGTTTGAACGTCGTCCCAAACAAAGCCCCAAAGCAGAAACACTACACATCAGCACAGCCCTGAGTACCGACGCAGACATGCCCGTAACAAAGGCATAAAACCAAAGCAGAACAATGAGCAGGCTTTGTTTGAAAAAGAGGCCGGCACGCCACGGCTTAATAAAAAAAAGCAACTTGTCGAGCAGCAGAAACAAAATAGACACATGCATTCCGCTTACGGCCAGAATATGGGCTACGCCTGCCGAAGAAAAAGCCTGCCTTTGCTCTGCCTCCATCAGATCTTTGCAACCCAACACCAGTGCCGAAACCAAAGCCAGGGGCTCTTCTTCCATTCCTGCCTGTCGAAAACGGCCGATGAGGCGATCGCGGAAAGCATCCGATTTTGCCCGCGGGCTAGAGTATCTACTCTGCAACATCCAGGCCCGGGCAGGCACAAAAGCTCCCGCACAAAAGCCTTTATTCAACAAATATCGCTCATAATTAAATTCCATAGGCCTGCCGCACCGACTGTAGGGCCTCAAGGTAGTCTGAGCCAAAATACGGTTGCCGGCTCTCAACGACAAAGCCAAGCTGTCTTTGGCCAGGTAAAGCACACAACGTTTATTTTTCCAGCAAGAAGGCTCGGAGCAAATTATCCTGACAGGGCATTGCAGACTGTTGGGTTTAATTTGAGGATTGGACAAAATTTCGAATTCAGCCCTCAGGTAATAATTTTCGAGCTTCGGACAGGCCCTTTCCTGTTGTCTGCCCCGAAAAAGAGCAGAACCTAAACAAAAGCAGCACAACAAAATCAAGAAGCCGGGCAGTTTGCGCAAACGCCAAGCCGCTCCGGCTTTAGCGGTAAACAGCCGGAGAAACACAGTCGCCAGCAGCAAGATAAAGGAAAACAACAAGCCCGGAAAAAACTCAAAAGGCGCAAGGATCATTCCCGATATCAGGGAAATCGTAATGCGCAGAAAGGGTGCTTGTTGAAAAACAAAAGATACCATGCCGTAAGAGAATACTTGCGGCAAAGATATTTATTTATTAACGTTTCGGAAACCTTTAAGAGGTTTTGTTTCAAACTCTCTTACTCAGCTTTTTTTATTTGCTCGATGATCTCCTTGGGCCGGGGCGACTTGAAAATAAAACTGCCCGAAACCAACACATCGGCACCTGCACGATATAAAGCCCCGGCGTTATCTAGGCTGACACCTCCGTCGATCTGAATGAGAGCCGGACTCTTGCAGTCATCGATCATTTGCCTGAGCTTAACGATTTTTGCATAAGTCTGCTCTATAAAGACTTGGCCTCCAAATCCGGGATTGACCGACATCAGCAGTACCAGGTCCAGATCGGGCAAAATATCCTCCAATACCGAAACCGGCGTATGGGGATTGAGAGTAACACCGGCTTTCATGCCTGCCTGATGAATTTCGCTGACGACACGGTGCAAATGCGTACAGGCTTCGTAGTGTACATTCATTAAATACGCATCCAGGGCCTTAACCTGAGGAATGAACTTTTGAGGTTCCACTATCATCAGGTGCACGTCCAAAGGCTTGGTACAAACGCGGGCAACAGCTTCCAGCACAGGGAAGCCGAAGGAAATGTTGGGCACAAACACGCCGTCCATTACATCGAGATGCAGCCAGTCGGCCTGACTTTCGTTAATCATCGTAAGATCTGCCTCCAGACGGGCAAAATTGGCAGACAGCAAAGAAGGAGCAACCAAACGCATGGTGGAAAATTAGTTACGAAATACAAGCCCTGATTAAAAGGACTTGGTTTAATTTAAACTTAACACAGATTTACCCGGTACTGCTAATTCGTTGTTGGGGTAAACTCTGGCAAATATACGTAAAAAATCCAGGGTGGATGCTTTGGGTTCTATCAGAAAGACTGATTTATTTTTCACTGATGATTGAGTTCGCGGTGTAGAAATTTTTTCCATAGGCGTATAATTAAAAAAGCGTTTATTCTATAACGAGGATTTTTGTTCCATCGTATAAAACAAACGCTTTTTTTTACACCAAAAAACAACTTTTGATATAACTGCTTGTTTATCTGTGGTTTAAAAAGACAATACCAAGTCTTTTCCTTCGGCCATCCGGCGCATATTCAACACTGCATAGCGCATGCGGCCCAAGGCTGTGTTGATACTGACACCGGTCTGATCGGCAATATCCTTAAAGCTTAAGTTTTTGTAATAGCGCAATACCACCACCTCTTTTTGGCTGTCCGGCAACATGCGAACCAGACTGCTGACGTCTTTCATTACCTGCTTTTTTACCAGCCTGTCTTCGACGTTCTCGTCCGAGAACTTAGGATTGTTGAATAAGTCCACATCTTCAAACTCGTCGTTCGAAATAGTATTCTCGTTGCGTTCTTTGCGAAAAATATCGATGATCAGATTGTGTGCTATACGCGTAACCCAGGCATAAAACTTGCCGCTGTCCACATAACGGCCTTGTTTAATGGTTACAATGGCCTTCATAAAAGTTTCTTGAAATACATCTTCTGCCAAATCCCTATTACGGACAATCAACAGTATATAAGTATACACCCTGTTTTTGTGGCGATTCAATAAAATGTCAAAAGCTTGGTTGTCTCCATTCGCAAACCTGCTGACCAATGCTTCATCGGTCATCTGTCGGTGTGTTTCCATCTCTCTTTTTTAAAACGTTAAAAAGAGTAGTATTGGATCAATAGGCAAATGGTTTTAATGGTTAGTGCTGCAAATGAAAGAGGATTTTTTTAAATCTGCAAGTATTTAAGCATTTTTTTGTCGTCAGAGCAGTTTAAAGTCCTCGATACCGGGCCTGCCTCTCAGAAATTCGGCTACCGAAAGGATTCTTTTTCCTGCAGGCTGAAAAAATTCCCAGTGCAAAAAACCATCGGGTACCGGGGTCTTTATATAGGTTTTTTGATCGCTCAGCAGTTTGCCGCATTCCATATGGTGTTCCTGAGCCACAAAAGCAGCCTGATGGATTTTTACCGTCTGAATGCTCTCGCCTGATTTTTGCCAGGCTGTCCAGGCGGCTGGATAAGGAGCCAGGCCGCGAATAAAATTATAAAGCTCGGCTCCGGGCCGCGACCAGTCGATACGTGTATTTTCTTTGTTTAACTTGGGAGCCGTCTTTAAGGGTTTTGCTTCTTTGATCAATGTATTCTGGTCCACAGGCCGGCTTTGGCCGCTCAAGAGCAAATCTACGGTACGGAGCACCATGGGGCCGGAAAGTTCCATCAGCCGGGAATAAACGGATCCGCCGGTTTCGTCGGGACCAATGGCAATTTTTTCCTGTAAAAGAATGCGGCCGGTGTCCATTTGGCGGTCGAGCAAAAAAGTGCTTAGACCGGTTTGCTTTTCGCCGTTGATAACAGCCCATTGTATGGGAGCAGCTCCCCTGTACTGGGGCAAGAGGGAAGCATGAAGGTTAAAAGTTCCCATAGGAGGCATGGCCCAGACGGCTTCGGGCAACATCCGAAAAGCCACAACTATCTGCAAATCCGCATCGTAAGAGCGCAGTTTTTCCAAAAAAACGGGGTCTTTCAGGTTATCGGGTTGCAGCACGGGCAAGGAGTATGACCGGGCCAGTTGTTTTACCGGCGAAGCCTGCACTTTAAGGCCCCGCCCCATGGCTTTATCGGGCATAGTGACTACGGCTGCTACATTATAATGGTTGTCAATCAAAGCTTGCAGGGGGGCTACCGCAAACTCCGGCGTACCCATATACACTATCTTCAACTCTTGTTTTCGCATAATTACTCGTCGGAAAAATGGACCAACACCCTGCGATAGGAGTTGAAAATCTTGGATTTGGACACAAAACCCACATAGAGGCCCTCATCGTCTTTTACCGGCAAGTTCCAGGCATTGGTATCGTCAAATATCTTCATTACCTCTTCCATAGAGTTGCTGATTTTTAGTACAGCCGGCGGCGAAATCATCAGATTGGTCACTTTGAAACGCCCGTACAATTCCTGACGAAACATAATGTTCCGGATATCGTCCAGCAAAACAACACCCAACAATACCCCCCGTTTGTCGACAACGGGAAACATATTGCGTTTGGCTTTGGATATCACCTTTACCAAATCTCCCAGGGTCATATCGGGACTGAGCACATCAAAGTCTTTTTCGATCAGGTTTTCGATTCTCATCAACGTAAGCACGGCCTTATCTTTGTGATGGGTCAGCAGTTGGCCTTTTTGGGCCAGCCGCATGGAGTAAATACTGTGTTTCTCAAACAGTAAGATGGTCATAAACGAAACCGAAGCCACTATCATCAAAGGCAGGAACAGATCATAACCTCCGGTAAGTTCGGCAATCAGGAACATCCCCGTAAGCGGAGCATGCATAACGCCCGACATCAGTCCGGCCATGCCCATCAGGGCAAAATTACCCGGAGACACGGTGCCCAGGCCGAAATAATTAATTGCTGTAGCCACCAGAAAGCCGGTGAAACTTCCCACAAACAAGCTGGGAGCAAAAACTCCGCCTACCCCGCCGGCGCCATTGGTCGAAGCCGAGGCAAAAACCTTAAATACGATGATGAGCAGCAAATAAAGAGCTAGCCAGCCGAAATGTTGCTGGACACCATAAAAGAGGCTGTTGTGAGTTAGCTCGGTCAGATTGCCGTTGATAAGCGCCTCTATACTCTCGTAACCTTCTCCGTACAAAGGAGGGAACAAAAAGATAAGTAAGCCCAGAGCCAAAGCTCCTAATATGATCTTTAACCAGGGATTTTTGATTTTTTTATACCAGCCTTCGATGGTGTTCATACCCCGGATCACGTACAAGGAGACCAGGCCGCAAAAAATGCCCAGGACAATAACCCAGTGTACATTGACCAGTTGAAAAACATCGGCACCGTCAAAAGAAATGGCCACACCGGTACCCGACATAAAGTAGGCCAGGGTAGCCGCGGTCACTGAAGATACCAGCATCGGCATAACAGAGGCTACCGTGAAATCGATCATCAACACCTCGATGGCAAACAGGAGTCCGGCAATGGGCGCCTTGAAAATACCGGCAATGGTTCCGGCGGCTCCGCAACCGATCAAAATCATAAGGGTCTTGTGGTCCATTTTGAAGAAACTTCCTAAGTTGGAACCAATGGCAGCGCCGGTTAGCACTATAGGTGCTTCTGCTCCTACCGAACCACCGAAACCGATGGTAATGGAGCTGGAAACCATCGAAGTCCAGGTATTATGTCGTTTGATCCTGCCCTGGCGACGTGAAATGGCGTACAGAATCTTGGTTACTCCGTGTCCGATGTCGTCCCTTACCACGTAGCGGACAAACAGAGCTGTCAAAAAAATACCCAGAGCCGGATACAGTAAGTAATAATAGTTAGCGTGGTCAATGGCCGATCCCGAAGAAACCCAGGTATGTATCTGATGGATAAGGGTTTTCAGCAACAGGGCTGCCAACGATGTGAGCAAGCCTACCACAAAGCTCAGTATCAGAATGAAGTTGGATTCTTTGATGTGCTTCTCCCTCCAAAGAATCATCTTGATATACCAATCTTTTTCGCTCATTCGAGAAATTTCGTTGCCGGCAAAGGACATCATTTTAATTCAAATCTGCAAGATGATTTCAGTTTTAACCGCTTTTTATGTAAGTTTGCCCTTCGTTAAAAAAACCTGCTATCATCCGTCTGTTTCGAGGTATATTCCAATAGTTAAGTTCATGAACACACGCAGAAAAACAGCCGCTCTTTTTTTCGCCGCAGTTTTAATTGCCGGCACAACCTTGGCGGCAAATCCCGCTCGCATTAAGTTTAACTTCAACCCCTCCTGGCTGCTCCACATCGGCGACCAACCCGGCGCTCATAATCCGGAATTTGACGACACTGAATGGAAAACCGTTCACCTGCCCGCTGCCTTCAACGAGGATGAAGCTTTTGCCAAATCCATCCACGATTTGACCGATACCGTCGTATGGTATCGCAAACATTTTAAAATACCCTCCACTTACAAAAATCAAAAAGTATTCATTGAATTTGAAGGCCTGCGTCAGGCTGCCGAAATATGGATCAACGGCCGGGAGATTGGCCTGCACGAAAACGGAGTGATGGCTTTCGGTCTGGACCTGACGGATCATCTGGTTTTCGGAAACAAAGAAAACGTAATCGCCCTCAGGATAGACAACGATTGGAAATACAAAGAAAAGGCCACAGGTACCGGCTTTCAGTGGAACAACAACAATTTCAACGCCAATTACGGAGGCTTGACCAAAAACGTTGTTTTGCATATTTGCAGCAAACTCTACCAGACGCTCCCCTTGTACAGTCATCTGGGTACTGTGGGCACCTACGTATACGCCACAGACATCAATGTAAGAGACAAAACAGCCGTGCTCAACGTAGAATCGGAAGTGAAGAATGAGCAGGAAAAAGCGCAAACTTTCTATATGAAGGTCATAGTAAGAGACAACGACCACAACATGATCCGCGAATTCAACTCAGGCGAAATCACTCTTCAACCGGGAGAAAGCCGCATCGTCAAAGCTTCAGGCAATCTTAAGGCCTTAAGATTCTGGAGTTGGGGTTACGGCTACCTTTATAATGTAACTTCTTCGTTGATAAGCGGTAAAAAAACCCTGGACCTGGTCAGAACCCAAACAGGAATACGCAAAACCGCTTTCCGCAACGGCATGTTTTACCTGAACGAAAGGGTGTTGCACCTGAAAGGCTATGCACAACGCAGCAGCAACGAATGGCCGGCTGTGGGCATGTCGGTACCTCCCTGGTTGAGCGATTTCAGCAACGGACTTATGGAAAGAGGCAATGCCAATCTGGTTCGCTGGATGCACGTTACCCCCTGGAAACAAGACATAGAATCCTGCGACCGTGTAGGCCTGTTGCAGGCGATGCCTGCCGGCGATGCCGAAAGTGACGTAGAGGGACGTTCCTGGGAATTACGCAAAGAGCTTATGCGAGATGCCATCATCTACAACCGCAACCATCCCAGTATTATCTTTTACGAATGCGGCAATGAGACCATCAGCGAGGAACACATGGCCGAAATGAAGGTCATCCGCGACATATACGATCCCAACGGCGGCAGAGCCATAGGATCGCGCGAAATGCTCGACAGTAAAGAAGCCGAATACGGCGGCGAAATGCTTTACATCAACAAAAGCGCCGGAATACCGATGTTTGCCCATGAATATTGCCGCGACGAAGGCCTGCGCAAGTACTGGGACAATTATTCCTATCCCTACCACCGCGACGGAGAAGGCCCCCTGTACAGAAACGAAGACGCCTCGGCCTACAATCGCAACCAGGACTCCTTTGCCGAAGAGGCCGTGCGGCGCTGGCACGAGTTCTGGGTACACCGCCCGGGGACAGGAAGGCGAGTAAGTGCCGGAGGTGTCAATATTATATTTTCCGACACCAACACTCATTTCCGCGGAGCCGAAAACTATCGCCGCAGTGGCGAGGTAGATGCCATGCGCATAGAAAAAGAGGCTTATTACGCTCACAAAATAATGTGGGACGGCTGGGTTGAGGTAGAAGGCAATAAATACAGCAACCATATAATAGGCCACTGGAACTATGAGCCGGGCACCGTGAAAGATGTGCTGGTGGTTTCCAATGCCTCTGCCGTTGAATTGTTCCTGAACGGCAGGAACCTGGGCTTTGGGGAGCGTCAGCATCATTTCCTGTTCAAATTCAAAGATGTTCCCTTCGAAGCCGGCAGCCTAAAAGCCCTCAGTTACGACAGCCGGGGACAATTGGCAGGAGAACCTGCCGAAATTAAAACCGCAGACGAAGCCGCCGCCCTGCGCCTCCAATACTGGCAACATCCTAAAGGTTTTCGTGCAGACGGATCGGACATGGTTTTGATCCAAGTCGAAGTTGTTGACAAAAACGGCCTGCGCTGCCCCCTGGCCAATCACCTGATTCACTTCGACGTTGAAGGTCCGGCCGAATACAGGGGAGGCATCGCCCAGGGAGAAAACAACTACATTCTTTCGCGCGATTTACCGGTAGAATGCGGAGTAAACAGAATTTTGCTTAGGTCGACCACCGAAGCCGGAAAAATTGTAGTCCGGGCAAACGCAGAGGGTCTGAGCGTTGATTCTCTC
Source organism: Bacteroidales bacterium UBA1402 (assembly GCA_002305085.1). Taxonomy (GTDB): domain Bacteria; phylum Bacteroidota; class Bacteroidia; order Bacteroidales; family UBA1402; genus UBA1402. Next base: position 43,562 of record DBQE01000020.1, read on the forward strand.
GTGCTTAACAGCCTAGAAGTTCCGGTAAAAGACGGTCTGAGTACTTTCTTTCCCAAGGACGAATTGATTTCTTACCTGTGGCGGGGAGCTACGCCGGGCTATGCATCCTTTGTGATGTCGAGACTTCCGCTCAGCATACAATCGGCTGTCGCCGGCAGTAATCCCGAGGAAGCAGCCTTGAGCTTTGACGACAATGAATTGAGCCGGTGGGATGCCCGCGGCCCGGCCGGAGAAGTCTGGATCGATTACACTCTTTCGCGCAGTGCGGTACTAACCGAAGCCTGCCTTAAACTTGGTAACTTTAGGAATACCAGCTACCACCTGAGAATTCTTACCGAGCAAAACGAAGTACTCTGGGAAGGACAAACAGAAAAGACCCTGGGCTACGTCAATCTGAGCCTAAATCCCGCTTCACCTACCCGCAACGTTCGCATCGAAAGCCTAGGCGACGGCGATCAGGCCCGGCTGAGTATTGTTGAAGCGGAATTTTACACTCAGATCCCGGCACAAGGCAGATAAAGCGGACAAATCGCCGTCCTGAATAAGAGTATACTTGTCGATGGCTTGCTTTACGCGAAAATCGAGTCCCTTACTTAATTTCCGAGCAGGCTCCAAAAGAGTCATAGACATTATTTCCGCAAAAATACAGTCTGCCGCCGGATAATCCGTTTTTAATTTTGTATTTTTGTAACTGATTCAGTCCGGACATGAGAAACCTGCTTATAGTATTCCTCCTTTTTACCGTTCCCCTGTCGGCTCAAACCCTGACAGAAGCCAGGGCTATGTATATCAACGGTGAATATGAAAAAGCACTACCGGTTTTCGAACAGGAACTCAAACGTAAACCCAAAGACGTCAACCTAAACTACTGGTACGGAGCCTGCCTCTACCATACCGGCAATCCAACAGCGGCCCTGCCATACCTGGTAAACGCAGAAAAAAACAAAATTCCAACGGCCAGCCTGTTATTGGCGGACTATTACCACAGGCAATACCAGTTCGACAAAAGTGCCGGACACCTTGATAAATACATCGCTTTCGGCTTAAGTTCCAATTCAGATAAAGTGGCGCGCATGCTCAAGGCTTCCGAGAAAGCAAAACAAATGCTGAAGGCCGTCGAGGACGTCGTTTTTATTGACAGCCTGGTGGTTCCGATGGATTCTGTTTTCGAAAACATCAGATTACACAGCGCTAACGGCACCGTACTTCCTCTCAGAAAGCTGTTCCCCGAAAAGGGAGATTCCCTGAGTGTTGCCTACCTGACAGAGCGTAAAGACTGTGTTTTTTACGACGACACTACGGCCGAAAACGGCTGGGACATTTTCAGCCTCAACCGCACAATGAACAGTTGGGAAACAATCGACCTGGTTAAGAGTTTAAATCAGGCAAGTAACGAGCGCTTCCCTTATGTGCTCAACGATGGCATTACCATCTATTTTGCTTCGGACGGCTACAACTCCATAGGCGGCTACGACTTGTACGTGAGTCGTTATCACCTTGCCTCCGAATCCTTTTTTACTCCCGAGCCTCTACCCATGCCTTTCAACTCTGTCTATAACGACTATTTCTATATCGTTGACGAATATGTCGGTAGGGGTTTTTTAGTTACAGACCGCTATGCCGGCAAAGACAGTGTTACAATTTACACTTTCATACCCGAAAGCACCCGAAAAATCCTCAGCGGTAAATCGGAACAGGAAATTATCGAATATGCACGCCTTACCTCTATCTCTCTGACACAGGACGGCATAGACACCGATTCTATCCAAACAATGCTGGAGGAACGCTATCAATACGACAACAATACCGTATTGCATGAGCTCGAACATACCGGTAGTGAACAACTTCGCTTTTTTGTTAGAGACGACCTCGTGTATGAAAACGAAAACGACTTCAGGAGCGAGGAAGCCCGTCAGGCATATCTCCAATATTTGAAGTTGCAAGCCCGTTTCAATAGCTTGAATACCCAATTAGAAGCCGACCGGCCCAAGTATACGGGCAAAGACAATCCGGAACAACAGGAATTGGCTTCCAGAATTTTAAATGCAGAGTGGGTATTGCTCTTTTTGGAACGGGATATTCCACTCAAGGAATATGAAATAAGACGTTTGGAGTTGGAAAAAATCGATGCATCAATAAACAATTAAAACAGTATGAATATAGCTCTGGTCGTTGGCCTGATTGTATTGGGTATTTTTTTTATGATCCTGGAGATTTTTTTCCTTCCGGGTGTTTCCGTAGCCCTCATTGGCGGATTGGCTTGTTTTGCCGGGGGCATAATAGTGGCCTACACCAACCTCGGACCTACGGCCGGCCATATTACTCTGATTTCCTCTGCTGCGGCCATGGCCATAGCTTTCGTCTGGTTTATTCGTTCCAAAACGCTCAAAAAAATGTCGCTGGAAACCAATATCGATTCCAAAATAGCTGCCCATCAAGGCGCAGAGGTCAAAGTCGGTGACGTGGGCCGTTGTATTTCCCGGCTCGCACCGACGGGTAAAATTCTGATCAACGGAAAAACTCTCGAGGGACGCAGCGAAAACGAAATATTGGATGAAGGCACTCAGGTGTTGGTAATAAGGATTTCCGATTTGAACGTTATTGTCAAAAAATACGACGACAATGTGTCATAACATAAAAACAACGAGTATTCACTTTTAAATTATACTATTATGTCACCAGGATTTGGTTTGCTTATTTTGATTCCGGTAATCATTCTTTTGATTATCTTCTTCTATTATGTACCGTTTTTCCTCTGGTTATCGGCCAAAGTTTCCGGAGTAAACATTTCTCTGATTCAGCTATTTTTGATGCGAATACGTAAAGTTCCTCCTACGATTATTGTAAACGCCCTGATAGAGGGACACAAAGCCGGACTCAAAGAACTGCGGCGCGACGATTTGGAAGCACATTACCTGGCCGGAGGTCACGTGCAACAAGTGGTTCACGCCCTGGTATCGGCATCCAAAGCCAATATCGATCTTAGTTTTCAGATGGCTACAGCCATCGACCTGGCCGGGCGGGACGTTTTTACCGCCGTACAAATGTCGGTAAATCCCAAAGTTATCGACACTCCTCCGGTAACTGCCGTTGCTAAAGACGGCATCCAGCTCATTGCCAAAGCCAGGGTTACTGTGAGGGCCAATATCAAGCAGTTGGTGGGTGGTGCCGGTGAAGACACCGTTCTGGCGCGTGTTGGTGAAGGTATAGTATCGTCTATCGGTTCGTCGGAAAACCACAAAATGGTGCTCGAAAACCCCGATTCTATCTCCAAAGTGGTGCTTCGCAAAGGCCTTGATGCCGGTACTGCTTTTGAAATACTCTCGATCGATATCGCCGACATTGATGTAGGCAAAAACATCGGCGCAGAACTGCAAATGGATCAGGCTCAAGCCGATAAGAACATCGCTCAGGCCAAGGCCGAAGAAAGACGTGCCATGGCTGTTGCTCTGGAACAAGAAATGAAAGCCAAGGCTCAGGAAGCCAGAGCCAGAGTAATTGAAGCCGAAGCCGAAGTGCCCAAAGCAATAGCGGAAGCTTTCCGCAGCGGCAACCTGGGAATAATGGATTACTACCGGATGAGAAATATCGAGTCGGATACCAACATGAGGGAATCCATTGCCAAGCCCCCGACGCCCAAGAAATAGCGTCCCTTATCACTTAGTTTAACTGCTCTTTAAACGGGGCATAAACTTCATCGACATGAGTTTGCATTTTCTCGAATCAGAGCTGATTATCAACGAAGACGGAAGCATTTTTCATCTTCGTCTTAAGCCGGAACAACTGGCCGATCGGGTCGTACTGGTAGGTGATCCCGATCGAGTAAGCCTGGTAGCCTCCAAGTTTGATATTGTGGAATGCCGGGTACGAAATCGTGAGTTCCACAGTGTTACCGGATCTTATTACGGTAAAAGAATGACCGTACTTTCCACCGGCATCGGCACCGACAACATCGATATCGTGATGAACGAACTCGATGCGCTGGCTAATATCGATTTTGAAAAGCGAACCGAAAAAGCCGAAAAGAAAAGCCTCAGCATAGTCAGGATAGGCACCACCGGAGGCCTACAGGAAGACTTGCCGGTGGGCAGCTTCCTGATTTCCGAAAAATCCATCGGCTTAGACGGCCTGCTCAATTTTTATGCCGGCCGCGACAAGGTTTCCGACCTGAAATTTGAAGAAGCTTTTTGTAATCATACTGCTTACCTGAAACAATGGGCTCGTCCCTATGTGGTTTCGGCCAATCCTGAACTACTTGCCCGAATAGGGCAAAAAGATATGCTCCGCGGGGTAACCGTAACAGCCAACGGTTTTTACGGCCCCCAGGAAAGACAACTTCGATTGAAATTAGCCCTACCCGGATTCAACGAGAGCCTGCGCAGCTTCCGTTACGACTCTTACCGCATTACCAATTACGAAATGGAAAGCGCCGGTGTAGCGGGCCTGGCTGCCCTTATGGGACACAAAGCCATGACGGTTTGCCTGGTCATAGTAAATCGTTTTGCAAGTGATGCCAAAACCAACTACAAAGACCGTATGTCTGAACTGATAACCCTGGTACTCGACCGCCTGTAAGACCTATGAAACAAGATACTATTTGTGCCATCTCCACTCCGCCGGGTTCGGGAGGAATTGCTGTTATCAGGCTCTCCGGACCGAAAGCCATTGCAATTGCCGATCAGTTGTTCGTTCCCGGTAAAAATGGCTGCCCTGTTAGGGAACAGGCGAGTCACAGTTGTCAATACGGACAGCTGATGGAAGAGGCCGATAAAGTACTTGACTACGTCCTGCTAAGCGTATTCCGGGGCCCAAATTCTTTTACCGGTGAAGATACGGTGGAGTTTTATTGCCACGGTTCTCTCTTTATTCAGCAAAGGCTGATTCAGCTCTTAATTCAATTAGGTTGCCGGCAGGCCGGGCCGGGAGAATTTACCCAACGGGCTTTTCTGAACGGGAAAATGGACCTGTCGCAGGCAGAAGCCGTAGCCGACCTGATTGCAGCAGATTCTTCTTCGGCAAATCAACTGGCGCTGAAACAGATGCGGGGAGGTTTCTCCAAGGATCTGGCAGATCTCAGGGAGAAATTGCTGCATTTTGTTTCCTTGATAGAACTGGAACTTGATTTCAGCGAAGAAGACCTGATTTTCGCCAGCCGGGACGAACTCAAAAAGCTGGCCGATCAACTGGAATCCAAACTTTCTGCCCTTTGCGAATCCTTCAGCCTGGGCAACGCCATAAAAAACGGCATACCGGTGGCCATAGTGGGTGAAACCAACTCCGGCAAATCGACTTTGCTCAACAAATTACTCAACGAAGACAAAGCCATTGTTTCCGACATACACGGCACCACCCGCGACAGCATCGAGGACCTGGTCAGCATAAGAGGCCTTAGTTTTCGTTTTATCGATACGGCAGGCTTACGCAAAACCAAAGACCGCATCGAAAGCCTGGGCATAGAACGCACGTATCAGAAAATAGAACAGGCATCCATTATTCTCTGGTTGATAGACTCCACCCAGCTCAGCGAACACATCGATTGGATGGCCGACCGCATTATTCCTCGCAGTCAGGGGAAAAAGCTCTTGCTCGTCTTCAATAAAACCGATAAAATTGCCGGCGAAGAGTTAGGTATTGTCGAAAACTTATTTGCGCATATTCCCGGCGACCGCATTCAAATATCGGCCAAATACGGACAAAACATCGAAGAACTCAAATCTAAATTGATAGAACTAACCAATCTGCCCGAATTTGACAAAACCGATACCATAGTCAGCAACATAAGGCACTTTGAAGCCCTCTCCGCCGGCCTGGAAGCTATAAGGCGCGTTCGGGAAGGTTTGCAACAAAACTTGTCCGGCGATTTTATCGCTCAGGACATCAGGGAATGCATGTACCACCTGGGGCTCATTACCGGTCAGATCAGCAACGACGAAGTACTGGGACAGATTTTTAGTCGCTTTTGTATCGGTAAATAAAACCTCTTAACTTATCGTTTAAATCAACCTGAGCCTTGTCCTGTCGGAAGACCATTTTATTTAACCTGACTCTGCTTTGAAACCACCTTGAAGTTCAGCGGCAATTCCGCTCCTTCGGGTATTTGGGCATTGGGGGCAATGCTGAGTTTAGATTTTGCCTCAAACAGGGATTCCGAAGCGTTAATCCAGCCTGTTTTTTTATTCAACTGAAATACTCCTCCTGTTTTGGCTTCCATCTGAATGCGTATGCTTATTCCATCGTCGACTCTGATTGGTATGCTAAAATCCAAATTAAAGTTTTCGGACTCCATTTCGATGGTATTCTTACCGCCTTTGCTCGATTTCCAGGTATAGGTGTTGGTCATTTCTACTCCGGTGTTGGGAATCTTGCTGGTGATGGTCCAACTATCGCCAACAGCAACTTCATGGTCGGGATAGAAAGATTGCATCAAACCGCCGGAGTTTGCATTCATTGATTCCTCCAGAAACTTATACAAAGTGGTATCTCCCGACAATTTCAAATCCTGACTTAAAGCGCTCAGATCGGGCATTTTGAGAATTTTGCCCGTTTTGGACATGATATAAACAATCGGTTTGTTTACTATAAGGTTCAATACGGCGCCCAGGGGATTGTTTTGAGAGGAGGCGGCATCCAGACTGAAATAGAATTGATCGCTGCCGACATTACCCGTAATATTCTTCACACTCATTTGTATTTCGTAGGCATCGGCTTGGGCAGATTCAATCAAATATTCAACAACAAGGTCGAAGTTTCCGTGGATGAGCATTTCGTTTCCTCCGATCTTCAGTTGAAAATCCATTTGATTTTTTTGTTCCTGTTGGTAAATCTGACCGGCCTTGAGATTGAGGCTCAGTTGCTTAGCCTGGAAAGTGAAAACGATAACACTGAAAGCCAATACTGAAAGTAGTTTTTTCATAGTAAGAGTAATAAGATATTAAAATAAGGTCATAAAGGAAGTTGATCGTTGTCAAACAAGGGAGTGGAAAGATATCGTTCTCCTCCGTCGGGCAAAAGAACCACAATACGTTTGCGCCGGTTCTCACTTTGCAGAGCCAATTGAGTAGCAGCAAAGGCTGCGGCACCGGAGGAAATACCTACCAACAAGCCTTCGGTACGGGCCAGCTCCCGGCTGGTTTTGACTGCCTCATTATAGCTTACCTGCATAATCCGGTCTACATACGTTGCCTGGTAATTTTTGGGAACAAAGCCGGCCCCTATACCCTGTATTTGGTGTGGTCCGGGATTGCCGCCCGATAAAACCGGTGAATCCTGCGGTTCAACAGCTACAATCTGAATGGAAGGATCAAAAGATTTCAGACCTTTGCCCACTCCGCAGACGGTTCCACCCGTGCCTACTCCACCAACAAAGAAATCCATACGCCCCGAAGTGTCATTCCATATTTCACGTGCCGTACTCTCAGCATGTACAGCCGGGTTAGCGGCATTGCTGAATTGATCCAAAGTAATGGCTCCGGGTATGCCGGTCCTAATTTCTTCGGCCTTGTCAATGGCAGCTTTCATACCGCCGTTTCCGGGGGTCAGGACAATTTCGGCCCCCAGTGCTTTTAAGGTGACCCTACGTTCCAGACTCATGGTTTCGGGCATAGTTAAAATAAGCCGGTAACCTTTCACAGCCGAAACCACAGCCAAACCTATACCGGTATTGCCACTGGTGGGCTCCACTATGGTTCCGCCCGGATTGAGCTTACCCTCGGATTCTGCCTGATCAATCATGGCCAGGGCGACGCGATCCTTTACGCTACCCCCCGGATTGAAATATTCCAACTTGGCCGTCAATTCCGCTTTGAGGCCTTTGTACCGTGCATAGCGGCTTAATTCAAGCAAGGGAGTATTGCCTATGAGATCGATCAATTGTTTGGTTATATGAGACATCTGATTTTTTTGAATCCTAATAGTTCAGTTGCAAATGTAGTGTTTTTTTATAAATCAATGGTTTTTTGTATTTTTTTATGGAATTGACGCTACCTATAACCTCATAGATATTATCTGTTGGTACGCAGTGCCGGCCTTAGTATCTTTGTACCAACGAAAAATCAATTACTAATTTAATAAATTCAACAACTATGGAAAATGAAGTAACTTACACTATGCCGAGAATCGGAGACAAGGCTCCGTCTTTCAAAGCCAAAACCACTCAGGGCGATATCAATTTCCCCGAAGATTTCAAAGGAAAATGGATCATATTATTTAGCCACCCGGCCGATTTTACACCGGTCTGCACCTCGGAATTTATGACTTTTGGCAGTATGGCTGCCGATTTCGAAGCACTCAACTGCCAGCTGGTAGGATTGTCGATCGATGGTTTGTATAGCCATATTGCCTGGTTGCGTACCATCCAGGAAAAAATCGAATACAAGGGAATGAAAAATATCGAAGTTAAATTCCCGTTAATCGAAGACATCACCATGAACGTAGCCAAGACCTACGGAATGGTGCAACCGGGAGAAAGCTCCACACAAGCCGTTAGAGCGGTCTTCTTTATCGACCCCAAGGGTGTGGTTCGCACTATATTATATTACCCTCTCTCTCTGGGTCGCAATTTTGACGAAATCAAACGGATATTGATCGGATTGCAAACGGCCGACAATTTCAACGTAGCACTTCCCGCCGATTGGCGCCCCGGTGAAGACGTGATTGTACCCACTGCCGGATCTTGCGGAGTAGCAAAAGACCGAATGGAAAACGCCGGCGGCGATATGACCTGCTACGACTGGTTCTTCTGCACCAAAAAACTACCCAAAGAAGAAGTAGAAAAAAAACTAGGAAAAAAGTAAATTCATCAGGTTAACACCAGGTTTAGTCTTAAAAGTTCGAGAGGGTGCCTGAATACACAGTCACCCTCCTTTTTAAAAACCAACCATATGAAAAAGTATCTTCTTGTTTTGGCCGCCCTTTTGCCTTTGCTATCGTGCAATGCACAGACCAGCAAGAGTTCATCAACCAATAACGAAAACAACAAAATGGAAGTAATAAATCTTACAAAAGCAGATTTTTTGGCCAAAGTAGCCAACTACGAAACTAACCCCAGTGAATGGAAGTATCTCGGCGACAAGCCGGCCATCATCGATTTTTACGCCGATTGGTGCGGTCCCTGCCGGGCTGTGGCACCTGTACTGGAAGAACTGGCCAAAGAGTACAAAGGACAGATATACGTCTACAAAATTGACACCGAAAAAGAGCAGGAACTGGCTGCCGTATTCAATATTCGCTCCATTCCTTCGATCTTGTTCGTGCCTATGGATGGTAAGCCGCAAATGGCTCAGGGTGCATTACCTAAAAAGACCTTTATAGAAGCCATCAACGCTGTTTTGCTCAACAGCGCGAGTAAAAACTAAATGGTACCAGTGGATTTATCCATCTGGCCCTGAACATCGTGTTTCTTGTGCTGGCCGTTGTTTTGACCGTCAATATGGTTAATAACAATGTTAAAGAGGGTTACCTGGCGCTTTTTATCAGTGTTATGTGCCTGGTGTGGATTTTGCACCTGATAGGTTTTTTGATTGTACAACCCAACAAATCGGCCGTATTGACCTTTTTTGGTGTGTATTCAGGCACCATTAAAAAGAACGGATTTTTTTGGGTCAACCCTTTTTACGGCAAAAGGAAACTTTCGCTCCGTGCCCGGAATTTGGATGTTGAGCCCATCAAGGTGAACGACAAAAACGGCAACCCGGTGATTAATACCGGCACCTTGTATTAAAACCGTAACCCAATCGTTATGGCTCAAAAAAAAGCCTTTGTACTCCGAGTCGACGAAAAGATGCTCAAAGAATTGGAGAAATGGGCTGCGGACGATTTTCGAAGCATCAACGGGCAAATAGAGTGGATTTTAAACCAGGCATTGAAAAAGCAAAGACGCTCAAAGCCGGAATAAACGGCGGAGCCGGGTTCCGAAAACCCGGCTCCGCATGAAAATGATTACTGAACGAGGCCTTATTTACTATTTTTCTTTTCGAGCTCCAGCAAACGAACCTTAATGTCGAGTCCGCCGGCATAACCGGTCAAGCGGCCGTTAGTGCCCAACACCCGGTGACAGGGCACGACAATGGGAACAGGGTTGCGGTTGCAAGCCATGCCCACGGCACGCTGCGCCTGGGGACGGCCTATAGTCTTGGCCACCTGCCCGTAACTAAGCACCTCACCGTAAGGAATTTGTTGCAATACTTCCCAAACTTCTTTTTGGAAACCGGTACCCCTGAGCCGGAGGGGCAAATCGAAGACCCGGCGACTTCCGGAAAAATACTCATCCAGTTGTTTGCAGACTTTTTGCGCCGTTTGTCCCTTGTTGAGTATATGCTTTCGATGGTTAAGTGAACTTTCTGCTTCTGCGCTAAGAAACTCGATGCCGCTCAACTGATCGTCCTCAATAGTAATAATCAGCCTGGCCCAAGGTGCCTCGTAATAGAATTTTTCACTCATTCCCATTGAATTCTGGCCCGACAAACAGGTGTTTCGTCTTTACGTTTGATGTCGAACAAATGATGATTGTCTTCCTGCTGATAGGACAATAACAGTCTGTCATCGTATAAGGCTTCGCGCAAATAGTTCATATCCAGACGGCTGAATCCGTTATTAATGATGTTCTCCAAGGGGAGCATATCCAACATCCATTCCAGATACTTTACACTGTTCACATGGCGGTTGAAGTCCAGGTCGCTGTACACTACTTTACGTTCCAGCACCGGATCGGACTCTTTGCCCGGAATTATTTTGACCGGCTTGTTTATGGGGCAAGGTATGTCGAACCTGGCGGCTTTGCTGTAATTCATATTTTCGCGCAAATCCATGGGTGTCCTGCTATCAACGTCGATCATAGCCCATTGCGTTACAGCAGCTCCCAGCGTTTTGCCTTCGGGATCGCACAAAAGCAGGTTACGCGTAGTCATCAGACGACTGATTTCGTTGACCCAGGTATTGATATAAAATTCATCGAACTCTCTGAGTGTGGCATACATTTCGAAAGACATGCGCGAAATCACCCAGGTAGCGTTGTTATTGTGCAATTCGCGCGTTCCGAAACCGTTGTTTTCGGCATCTTTGCTTGCTGTGTTAAATATATAACGACACAGCGACATAAGGCTGGCTCTGCCGGTGAAATCCAGGTCACGTGCCAAAATCCTGTACGTATAATTGGGAAGTCCTGTCATGCTACTATTTTTTAATCTCTATTAATTAAATATTCGTCTTTGAAATTGACCAGGTAAATTCTTTCCACAGCCCTGGTCAAAGCCGTGTATAACCAACGATAGTACTCGGCTCCCAACATTTCGGGGGTCACCCAGCCCTGATCGAGAAAAATTTCCTTCCACTGACCGCCCTGAGCTTTATGGCAAGTCATAGCGTAACCGTATTTTACCTGTAAGGCGTTGAACCAGGGATCTACACGCAATTTAGCGTACAAAGCCTTTTTACTGCGCACATCGGCGTAATCGAGCAATACGGCTTCGTAAAGCTTTTGCTGAGCGGCTTGATCCAAAGCGGGAGCTTCCGAAACCAAACTATCGAGTATCACTTTGACTTCCATCTCCCAGTCGGTTTCGGGGAAACGCACTTCCAGATCGGCAAAACGAAAACCGTAGAGCTCAGTTATCTTGCGCACACGCCTTACTTCGATCAAATCGCCGTTAGCGATGAAAGGAATTTCTTTGTACGACTGCGACCAAAAATAATTGTTTTTGGCCACCAACAAGAGATCGCCGGTGGAAAGTTCTTCTTCTTTGAAAAAAATGCGCGAACGTATGCCCAGGTTATATCGTACGGCCTGCTTATTGGAACGGCAAATCACTTTGCATTCATCTATTCCGCAGCGGTCGTAAGCCGATTGCAGAGCATCTGTAAGGTCTTCACCCCGGATGCTGAGTACATCTGTTTGCTTGCCTGTACTCAACATCGGAATTTCCGTTACTTTTTGTTCTGCCAATGCCCTGCGCAAAGCGGTCGCATTGTCGAGCAAGAGAGACTGGTGCTCCTGCCTAACCACCTGAGTCAACTCTACAGCAGCCACCTGCATACCCAACGACTCCAGGTTTTGTCGGTCAAGAGCCGGACTGTAAGCCGAACCCACCGGCGGCAACTGGGCAGTATCTCCCATCATTACCAAACGACAGCGCTTTCCCGAATACACATACTTCAATAAATCGTCCAGAAGACGACCCGACCCAAAGAAACTGCCCTCAAAATTTTCGTTGGATATCATCGAGGCTTCGTCTACGAAAAAAAAAGTGTTTTCGTGCAGATTGTCGTTCAAATCAAACCGCCCGTAGGTGCCGTCGACCTCTTTTTGTCGATAAATTTTTTTATGAATGGTGGTGGCAACATGTCCGCTGTAAGAGGCAAAAACTTTAGCCGCCCTGCCGGTAGGTGCCATCAGCACACAAGGCTGCCTGTTTTCAGTTAGAAAGCGCACCACTGCACTGATGAGCGCGGTCTTACCTGTTCCTGCATAACCTTTGAGCAAAAGAACTTCCATCTCGCCCGAAAACATGAAAAAATTTAAACACGAATCGAGCGCTTTATGCTGGTCGGAAGTGGGCGTATAGGGAAAATATGCAAGAATTTTTGCTCTTAAATCCATTAAAATAAATTTCTGCGGTCATTTTTTAGGCCATAAAAGTAGCGATATTCAAATTCTTGTACTAATTTTGTCCACATTAAAAATGTGAAGTTCAGTACACACCATTAAATTATCATCCCATGAGATTATTCTTTAGAATTTTACTTATTATTGCCGTCGGATTGTCGGTTTATCTTTGCGTGGACAGTATCTTACGCCCTATTCATTTTAACAGGGAAAAAGATATTCGCTTCAATGCCGTAATTGGTCGTTTGATAGACATACGGAAAGCCCAGGTGGAATTCAGAAACTATCACGGTCTCTACGCCAACGATTTCGATACGCTGATCGGCTTTGTAAAACACGGCTATATTCCTTTTGTATTAAAAGAAGGCGTGTTGAGCGATAAACAACTCGAAGACGGGCTGACCGAAGAAAAAGCAGCCGAAATTGTCTATAAAAAACGCACAAGAGACATCAAGAAATGGGGACTGGAAGGTTTCCGCCGCGACACATTCTATGCCAATGTGCTGGATACTATTTTTGGAAAAAATTACCCCATCGATTCTCTACGTTATGTCCCCTTTGCCCACAACAACGAGCAATTCGAGCTCAGGGCCGGTGATATTACCACTACTTCGGGTTTGATAGTCCGGGTGTTTGAAGCCAGAACACCTTACGAAGTCTTCATGGCCGGTATGGACAAACAAGAAGTCATCAATATGCGGCTCAAGGCCGAAAAATACGACAAATACCCCGGGTTGATGGTAGGAAACATATTTGAGGCAAACAACAATGCCGGTAACTGGGAGTAACACGACAATTGCATCGTTTCCAACTATATCCATCCGGTATACGCCGGATGGATTTTGTTTTTTGGAAAAACCTTCGGAACTCTTTTCCGCGGAGGCATTGGAAACGTATTGCAAAAACAACACTCTGCAATCTGCCCGGGATACCGGCTCATTCATCCTGGAATACGCTTCCAATTTCCTGATTTTACCCAAAGAGCTGGATCCCGCTTATTATTTTAAATTTCATTTTCCGGAAATCAGCGGGCCAACCATTCAGACTTTAATGCTGGGTGATCAAAAACAACAGGTGGTTTTTGAGTTGCCGCAAAAACACAGCGAACTTTACCAAAATTACTTCCCGCAAACTCCTCTACTTTGCCTGCCTTTGTGCTTTGCCGAATTTGTCATGGGTCACAGCTCCGGGCAAACTCATTGTCTGTTTTACCTCCATCAAAATCTGTTGATGGTTTTTGCCGCACGCAGAGGGGTGCTCAGCTACGCCAACCGTTTTGACGTCGTTACGGATGATGCGGCCGCCTATTTCATTTTAAGTATACGACAGGTCTTCGAAACAGGTGGTCACTGCAGTCTTTGCACCGAAAAGGAACCGGCCGGGGCGTTGCAAGCCTTACTTGAGCCTCATTTTGAGCAAATCGATGCCTACCTTCTGGATAGAGATTTGCACTTGTTTATATCCACACTGAGCGGACAAATTAAGCTATGAGGATCATTAGAGGCACATACAAGGGCAGGCGTTTCGAAATACCTCATGCGCTAAAGGCCAGACCGACGACCGACTTTGCCAAAGAGGCTTTGTTCAATATTCTGGACAACCGCCTGAACTACGAGGAGTTGTCGGTGCTGGACTTATTTTCGGGGACCGGCAGCATCGGACTGGAATTTGTTTCTCGCGGCGCCCGCACAGTTTACTGCATTGAACAATACGCAGTTCATACGAGGTTTATACGCTCGGTTGTCGAAAAACTTGGGATACAAAATCTCAGATTGATCCAGGGAGATGTTTACCAGTACATTCACAGGCACCCACAGGTATTTGATGTGATCTTTGCCGATGCCCCATACAACGATCCCAGGCTTATGGAATTGCCCGACCTGATTTTTGAGGCCGGCCTACTCAAGCCGGGAGGTCTACTTGTTGTGGAACACTCAAAATTACAGCATTTCGACATGCATCCCCATTGGGAAGAAACCAGAGTGTACGGCAGCGTGCGTTTTAGTTTCTTCAGTCAAAAAACCCCATAGCCGAAACTTTTTATAGGTTTGCGGCCGTAAAACAGCCTTCTGCATGACAAAAATACTGACCATCCGCCATCAAGCCGAACTGGAAAACAGTCTGAATGAATTACTCTCGGATTACGAAGCCCGCCAGATTTTTGTTTTATGCGACCAAAACAGCAAAACACATTGCCTGCCTCTGATCGCAAATTTTCCCTGCCTTAAAGAGGCTCAACACATTATCGTACCGGCCGGTGACGAACATAAAAACATGGAGACCTTGTCTGCTGTCTGGTCTTCACTAAGCCGTAAAGGCGGAACCCGCAAATCGCTGCTCATCAACCTGGGCGGAGGTATGCTGAGCGATCTGGGCGGCTTTGCGGCTGCGTGTTTCAAAAGAGGCATCGACTTCATCAACATACCCACCACCCTATTAGCCTGTGTAGACGCAGCTCTGGGAGGCAAAACCGGCATCAACTTCGAGGGCCTGAAAAATGAACTTGGCGCCTTTTATCCGGCCAAGGCAGTACTGATTTACCCGGAATTCTTCCGCAGCCTCGACCGGGACAATTTGTATTCGGGCTATGCAGAAATGCTCAAACACGGGCTCTTGTCGTCCCATGCTCATTGGCAGCAGGTGTTGAGCTTTGATCCGGTCGGGGCCTCTACCCGGGAAAGTGCCGGGCTTATTCTGGATTCCATGACGGTTAAAGAAAAAATTGTCAAAGAGGATCCTTTCGAGAATGGCCCGCGCAAAGCCCTGAACCTGGGACATACCATAGGGCATGCATTCGAGAGTCTTTCCCATAAACGAAACATAGCCTTGCTTCATGGCCACGCTGTGGCCCTGGGTTTAGTCTGCGAGCTTTATCTTTCAAATAAGCTGGCCGGTTTCCCCGAAAAAGAACTGAAAGCATGTGTGAATCGCGTAAAACAAACCTATTCCGCCTACCCACTGCAAAAGTCTGATTATTCGGAACTAATCGGGTTTATGCAACACGACAAAAAGAACCGCGATCGTCATATTCGTTTCTGCCTGTTGAAAGATATCGGCCAAACCCTGCCGGACGCAACAGCTACTCCGGAACAAATCGAAGAAAGTCTGGATTATTACTGTGAAAACTTACTATAAAAGGATCAAAACACGGGATCAAAACACGGGATCAAACCCTGCGGCGCATTGATTCCATTTCTTTTTAAAACCAAAAGAAATAAAAAGCGTTCCGGGATTCATTGATTCCCGGAACGCTTTTTCAGTCGGGGTGACTAGATTCGAACTAGCGACCACTCGCCCCCCAGACGAGTACTCTAAACCGGACTGAGCTACACCCCGAAAGCGGCCGCAAATGTAAGACGAATTTTTGGATTGAACAAACTCCGCCCCTTTTTTATTTATGACAAATTAGTCGAATATTATACCAAAATCAACTCATAATGTTGATAGTACTTGGTGATACCGTGCATTTTAGTTACTTTTGTAAGCTAAATTAATACCGTAAAAACAAATGCAACAGGCGCTTGAGGATGTATTAAGTCGGTTTTCCCCTATTTTGCTCGAAGAAATGGGAAAGGTAAAGCTAATGAACCGTATCGACACCAAATATATTGCACGTGTCGACCGCTTGATTCCTTTGCTTGAAGAAATGACGACAGGATATTATGCTCAGGAGATCAACGGCAAACGCATTGCACGATACCACACCCTGTACATGGATACACCCGATGCCGACATGTACCTGGCTCATCACAACGGACGTAAAGTAAGGCAAAAAATACGTATCCGCGATTACGAAGAATCCAACCTAAGTTTTTTTGAGATTAAAAACAAAAACAATAAAGGGCGGACCAAAAAGAGAAGGATAAAACTCGAAAACACAGATTTCCATCGCAACGAACAAGTGTTGGAGCTAATGGATAAATACGCGGAAT
>DBQE01000024.1 GCA_002305085.1 Bacteroidales bacterium UBA1402
TTTTCTCCCGGTTGATGGGCAGGTGAAGTTTGTCTCTAAGATAGAGGTAAATCTCGTTACCAATCTTGCGGGCTTGCCTCTGGCTTTTGCAATAAATGCTAAAGTCGTCGGCGTAGCGAACATACTTTAATCCACGTCTTTCCAATTCTTTGTCCAATTCATCAAGCATGATATTGGACAAGATAGGACTTAGGGGACTTCCCTGTGGTACGCCTTTTCGGCGTTTGACTAATTTTCCCTTGATAACTATCGGGGCTCGTAGCCATTTGCGGATAAGGCGCAAGGTGAACGGGCATTTTACCCTGCGGTACAGCAATTGCAGCAGAATGCAGTGGTCCACTTCGTCAAAGAAGCTCTTCAGGTCGATATCCACGATGTCCTGATAACCACTGTTGATGTATTCCAATGCTTTGAGTACCGCTTTTTGGGCGTTCTTGTTGGGACGGAAACCATAACTGTAGTCCTCAAATCCCGGTTCGAACCGATTGGTTAATACTTGCCCCAGGGCTTGTTGCAACATACGGTCAACCACGGTAGGCACACCCAGAAGGCGAACCTTTCCCTTGCTCTTGGGTATTTCTACCCCCAAAATGGGCTGGGGCAAATAAGTGCCGTTCAGTAGTGACTGCTCGATTTGATCCCTGTTCTTTGTCAGGTAATCGTAGAGTTCACCAACGGGCATTCCATCTACTCCGCAAGAACCTTTGTTCTGTCGGACCTGATGAAGTGCACGCATCATGTTTTGACGGTTAATGACTTGCCTGATCAGTTCCATGTTGTTTTGTTCACTCTGTTTTACTTCTCTTTGCTCTGTTTGGCTTGCTACAGGCTATCCCCCTGAGGGGAATCCGTGTCGCATTGAAAACTTCTTAACGTTCAGTCCTTCGTCGCCTTGTGAGACCTCCGGCTTTCTGGCTTTCAGGCTCTTGTCGGCTCGTTTCCGGCAACTACTATGACCTCTGCTGACTTCTCCATGCTTTTCAGCACAGAGATCTCCCCTGGTAAGAGCTTCTTCCTTCCTCCAATCTCTGCGACATCTACTACAAAACGATGCTTGTATACTTTGGACGTTACAATGATGTGCTTGCTTATCCTCGTTCTATAGCCTCCTATGTCGTTCCTGTTCGTCAGAACCGGAGTTTGTAGTCCCGCTTCCTTTACTGCATCCCTCACGGAAAACCAGCTTGCGGCTTACTAATGCTTCGGGCACGACCCCGCGCATAAGGGATTTACACCCTCTGGAAAAATACACTCCTTGTTTACTCTTTTTCAATTTTTAGTTTTATATTTGAACTTTTTCAAGAGCTTACAACGAGTGTGCGCTGCTCATGCAGGGCACACACATCGTATATAAAACATTTGGCAGTCAGTGCGTTATCGAACGTTTCATCTCGTATCAAAAGTACTTGTAACTTGACAGGTAAGTGCTTCGAAATGCCAAACGTTTCATATACGTAACCGTTATTTGTACCTGTTTTTTGCCGTTTATGTCACCGGCCGTTGCATTATTTATTGGATTAACGTTTTCTATTGTTGGATTGAGGCATGAAAACATCCATAAATACACATCAAAGATTCTTCAGGCATCGATTGTTTTAATGGGTTTTGGAATGAGTTTAAGTGCCGTAATCTCATCATCAAAAACCGGTTTTCTTGAAACAATAGTTTCTGTAACTACGGTGATGATATTCGGCATTTTGCTCGGGAAACTCTTAAAAGTTGAAAAAACATCACATTACTTATTGCTTCGGGGACAGCCATTTGCGGAGGTAGTGCCATTGCGGCGATTGCTCCAATACTCAATAGTAAAAACTACCAAAACTCGTTTGCACTTATCGTGGTTTTTGTGCTGAATGCCGTAGCTTTGTTTTTGTTTCCTTTTGTCGGGGCTAAGCCAGGAAACATTTGGTAACTGGGCTGCCATAGCCATTCACGATACCAGTTCGGTTGTAGGTGCGGGGGCAATTTATGGAGATAAAGCCTTGCAGGTGGCAACAACCGTAAAACTTATCCGTGCTTTGTGGATTATCCCTTTATCGTTGGTGATTGCATTTATGAATAAAGGCAGCGAAAAAAAGTCAATCAAATTTCCGTGGTTTATTTTGTTTTTTTTGCTTGCCATTGTATTTGCCAACATTTTTCCTTATTTTCAGGAGAGTTATACTCATTTTAACTGGTTAGGCAAACGGGGGATGGTCATTGCCCTGTTCCTGATAGGTTCAAATATAACAGTAAGCGACATAAAAAAATCAGGTCCTAAGAGTTTTGCTCTAGGAATTATTTTATGGGCTGTTATAGCTGTCGGTTCATTGTTCTTTCTAACACGATAAGCAATGCCAAATATTTGGGTAATATTGATAATTATTAATTCGAGTTTGATAAAAGGGATAACTGGATTTGGTTTTACTCTTTTATTGGTTATTCCGCCTGTTATATTTCTTGAATACGCTTTTGACCAAATCGGTCGACTGGCTCACAGAGCCGACTGGCGAATCGAAAAAAAATAGGAGAAAACCACCTAAGTTTTCTCCTACTTTGTAAAATAAGTACGGCTGAAGGGACTCGAACCCCCACGCCTTTCGGCACCAGATCCTAAGTCTGACGTGACTACCAATTCCACCACAGCCGCCTATCTGAAAATCAGCGCAAAGGTAGCGGAATAATTTTATTCGCCAAAAATACGCCCTGAAATCGGCAACAACTTCGGCGTAGAATTAACATAATCACGATAGGCCGGTTTTTGAACCATTTGACGTTGTTCCATCAAAGGAATACTAATAAAAACAAACATCAGCGTATTGGCCAAAGCCCCGATAAAAGTCCACCAATAAGTAATATCCAGCGAAATCAACATAAAATACACCAACCACCACAACATAATCTCCCCCAGGTAATTGGGATGCCGCATATATTTCCATAGGCCGATAGTGCATACCTTGCCCGGATTTGTTCTCCGAAAGCGCCGGCTTTGCCTGTCGGCTACTGCCTGCATAGCAACCGCCAACATGGCCAGAATCGCCGTCAGGTAAGTAAAGACATTGGCCTGGGTATTGAGCCTGACAAGGTAAAAAGCCGGAATCATAGCCAGAAACACCACCAGTGTAGGCATAAAATGAATACCAAAAAAATTCACCAACTGCCAGATAGAGGGAAATTGATTTTTGTACTTATCGTAGCGCCAGTCCTGAGTCTTCAGGTCTTTGAATGTAAAAGCCCAATTGCCTGTAAGACGCAGGCCCCAGAACCATATCACCAGCAGGAGTAAGCTTACAGAAGTAACATGCGCTCCCTGCTCAAAAGCATAAGCCGTAATCATCACCATGGGTGCCACGCTCCAGTAAGGATCGTAAACCGAAGAGTTCTTAAAAAGCACGCTGAAAAGCCAGACAAATATGGTCGCCACAGTATCGGCTACAAAAAGCCTTACAATTAAATCATAACCGAACAACAAGTCATAACTCTTGATTCCTACAAGTACCGCAAGAATATATACCGGCAAGATTACCAGAAAACCGATCGTCTTTGAACTTTTTAACGCAGAACTATTCATTGTTTTCGACTTTTAATCAAAAAGCGTCATCTGTCCGGTGATTTTGTCAATCAGTTTACCCGGATTCTCTTCCTCTTCAAATTCATCGGGCTCAGAAACAATGACAGCTTCAGGTTGGGAATTGTTATCCTCCTCTTTGGGAGGCGGATAACGTAAAGGCTCTATTTCTGTAATTTCGTCAATTTCAAAGGTGCTTATGCGTTTCCCTTTGGCCTTGAAACTCTTGATTCCTATGAATTCATCGCAATCCAGTACCAGTTTTTCCCGGTAACTGTCGTTGCCACCAAAGCTGACTTCGATGCGCGGGTAATAAGTATCGCTGAGCAGTATTAGCCGGGATTCGGGATTCTCTCCGGTAAAACTCAGTTTGCGTTGCGAAAACTCGAGCGGGAAACGTTTCAGATAAGGATAGTTCTGCTGCTCTGCATCAAAAAGCGCCGCCGTCCAGATTTTATCCTCCTCAAACTTTTCTATGCGCAAAATATTGTCCTCGTAATGATTACTCAGGTCAATATTCGTCATATAGTATTCTCCGCTTTTTGTCATAACCAAAATGCTGTCTTCGGCGTGGAACTCACCCAGGTATTCGCCGCGTCCGTCGTAATTCAGTCTCAGCACATCGGGATCGAACCACACTTCGCGGCCGCCCAATGTGGAGCCGCCCTTTTGCTTCAGCGCAATTTTGAAGACATCGTTTTTGGTCAGAATATTTCCCATGGATTGACGGCCTTTGATGGCTATCTCTCCAAAATCTTTTTCGAATTGCAATTTCCTGATTCTGGGAGCCGGCTTGAGGGTAACACGGACAATTTCGGCCTCGCCATTCGGATTGGCGCTGAAATACTGAATACGCGAACCCGGGCTGCCTTTGGTCAGATCGTATTCCTTATCCCTGGTTACGCCGCTCACGGCAAAGCGCTTGATGTAGGAAATGCCTCCCCCTTTGTTGTCGAATTTGCCGTCCCGGTAAATAACATTGTAGATGGTGCGGGTATCGTTTTTCTTGAAAACATTCAGGTAAAGCACGTTTTTGCCGACAAACATCTTGTCGCTTACCTTGACCACCTTGTACTTGCCATCTTTGTAAAAAAGAATGACATCGTCCAAATTGGAACAGGGACAAACCAATTCGTCTTTTTTGAGGGAAGTACCAATAAAACCTTCTTCGCGGTTGATGTATAATTTTTCGGTGGCTTCCACTACTTCGGCCGCTTCGATGGTATCGAAACTCCGGATCTCGGTTTTGCGGGGGAAAGCGGCACCGTATTTCTTTTTCAGGCTTTCGAACCAGGCAATGGTGTATTCGACCAGGGTGGCCAAGTGATGATCGATCTCCTTGATCTGTTCCTGCATCGCTACTATGGCTTCTTCGGCTTTGTCGATGTTGAATTTCAGGATACGGGCCATTTTAATTTCCGTCAATCGCAGCAAATCATCGCGTTTGACCTCGCGTACAAAATCCTTTTTGAAGGGCTCCAGCCTTTTGTCGATATGCGACAGGGCCTTGTCCATGCTGGTACTTTCTTCGAAAGCTTTGTCCTTGTAGATCCTTTCTTCGATAAAAATCTTCTCGAGGGACGCAAACAAGAGGCTTTCGAGCAATTCACCCTTGCGGATAAGCAACTCCTTTTTGAGCAATTCCTTGGTGTTGTCGGCTGAATACCTCAACACATCGCTTACCGTCAGGAATTGAGGCTTTTCGTCTGCAATCACACAGCAATTGGGAGAAATGCTTACCTCGCAATCGCTGAAAGCATACAGTGCATCAATGGTTTTATCCGAAGATGTGCCCGAAGCCAGGTGTATCAAAATCTCGGCATTTTGAGCGGTATTATCGTCTACTTTCCGGATCTTGATTTTATTTTTTTCGTTGGCTTTTAAAATGGAGTCTATAATGCCCGAGGTGGTTTTGCCAAAAGGAATCTCGGTAATAACCAATGTTTTATTGTCGAGTTTGCTGATTTTGGCCCGTACTTTAACGCTACCGCCGCGTTCTCCGTCGTTATAGCGACTGACATCTATGTAACCACCGGTTTGGAAGTCCGGATAGAGTTTAAACGACTCATTGCGCAAATAAGCAATGGAGGCATCTATCAGCTCGTTGAAATTGTGAGGAAGAATTTTGGAAGAAAGGCCTACCGCAATCCCTTCGGCGCCCTGAGCCAGCAATAAAGGGAATTTTACCGGCAGGCAGACCGGTTCCTGGTTTCTGCCGTCGTACGAGGGTTTCCATTCGGTGATTTTAGGGTTGAACAGCACCTCCAGGGCAAATTTGGACAGCCTGGCTTCTATGTAACGCGGAGCCGCAGCTCCGTCTCCGGTAAGCAGGTTGCCCCAGTTTCCCTGGCAATCGATCAACAACTCCTTTTGCCCCAACTGCACCAAAGCATCGCCTATGGAGGCATCGCCGTGAGGATGAAACTGCATAGTATGGCCAATAATATTCGCCACTTTGTTGTAACGGGCATCGTCCAAACGTTTCATGGAGTGCAGAATTCTACGCTGCACAGGTTTCAGACCGTCGTCGATATGGGGAACGGCACGCTCAAGGATCACATACGAAGCATAATCCAGGAACCAATTGCGGTACATTCCTGTTAATTGTTGCTTTGTGTGGGCAGGGTTGAGCGAGTCAGGCGAGAGCGTATTTTTGTCTTTATCTTTGTCTGCTCTGGTCCGACCATCCAAATTGTCCGGAACATCAGTCTCATTCAGCAAATGTTCTTCCTCCATGTAAGGCTATAGTGTTGGGTTGTTTTAAGCCGCAAAGATACGATTTTTTTCGTCCGATGTGCATAAAAACAAATTAAACCCTACCTTTGCAAACTAAAAAAAGGCAGCTATGGCACAACAAGAAGATGTTTTTAAGAAACTGATTTCACATTGCAAAGAATACGGTTTTGTTTTCCCTTCCAGCGAAATTTACGACGGATTGTCGGCCGTTTACGATTACGGTCAAATGGGAGTTGAACTCAAAAACAACCTGAAAAAATATTGGTGGGACTCTATGGTGCTGATGCACGAAAACATTGTCGGTATCGATTCGGCCATCTTTATGCATCCGACCATCTGGAAGGCTTCGGGTCACGTAGACGCATTCAACGACCCCCTCATCGACAACAGGGATTCCAAAAAACGCTACCGCGCCGATGTGCTCATCGAAGAACAACTGGCTAAGTACGACGATAAAATCGATAAAGAAGTAGCCAAAGCTGCCAAACGTTTTGGAGAAGCCTTTGACGAAGCCCTGTTTAGAGTTACCAATCCCAGAGTTGTCGAAAACCTGCAAAAGAAAGAAGTTCTACATCAGCGCTTTGCCGAAGCTCTCAACCAAAACGACCTGGAGGCACTGCGTCAAATAATATTGGACGAAGAAATTGTATGTCCTGTTAGCGGCAGCAAAAACTGGACGGAGGTGCGTCAGTTTAACCTGATGTTTTCCACCGAAATGGGTTCCACTGCCGACGGTGCCATGAAGGTCTATTTAAGGCCGGAAACTGCTCAGGGTATTTTTGTCAATTACCTCAACGTTCAAAAAACCGGAAGGATGAAAATACCCTTTGGCATCGCCCAGATCGGCAAAGCTTTTCGCAACGAAATTGTTGCCCGCCAGTTTATTTTCAGAATGCGGGAGTTTGAGCAAATGGAAATGCAGTTTTTTGTCAAACCCGGCACCGAACTCGAGTGGTTTGAAAAGTGGAAGGAAATCCGCCTGAAATGGCACAAAGCTCTGGGCCTGGGCGATCATAAATACCGCTTTCACGACCACGAGAAACTGGCACATTACGCCAACGCCGCCACCGATATTGAATTCCAGTTGCCTTTCGGCTTCAAGGAAGTGGAAGGTATCCACTCCAGAACCGATTTCGACCTAAGCAACCACGAAAAATATTCCGGCAAGAGCATCAAGTATTTCGATCCGGAACTCAACGAATCCTATGTGCCCTATGTCGTAGAAACTTCTATCGGACTCGACCGCACCTTCCTGAGTATTCTGGCCGGTTCTTACGAAGAAGAAACGCTGCCCGGAGGCGAAAGCCGGGTGTTGCTCCACCTGCCTCCGGCCCTGGCGCCCGTCAAGCTGGCCATACTGCCCCTGGTCAAAAAAGACGGCCTGCCCGAAAAAGCCCGTCAGATCATCAATGAGCTTCGCTTCGATTTTAAATGCCAATACGACGAAAAAGACTCCATCGGCAGGCGCTACCGCAGACAAGATGCCATCGGAACGCCTTTTTGCGCCACGGTTGACCACGACACACTGCAAGACAACGCCGTTACGGTGCGCGATCGCGACAGCATGGAACAAATTCGGGTTCCCATCGAAGAGCTGAGATCGCTGATTTCCGACAAAGTCGATCTGAAACAATTACTCAAAAAACAAGCTTAAACCAACCTACCATGAAAAAATTAGTATTTCTGATAGCCGCCGGCCTGCTTTTCGCTTGCAATCAGGCCGACAAAAGCAAACGGGATTTCGGAACCGCTCAAGGAGACCTGGGCAATGGGTATTTTCTCAATCCCATATTGGGCGGAGATTACCCCGATCCGACCATTATGAGGGAGGGTGAGGATTATTACATGACCCATTCTTCGTTTGACTACGTTCCCGGCCTGGTTGTATTTCATTCCACCGACCTGGTCAACTGGCAACCAATCAGTTACGCCCTGAAGCGCTATCTGGGCTCAGTCTGGGCTCCGGATATCTGCAAACACGAAGATCGCTATTACATCTATTTTACTGTGGCTCATCCTTCGGGCAGAATGAATTTTGTCACTTACGCCGATTCTCCCTACGGCCCCTGGAGCGATCCCATCGATTTAAAAGTGGGAAATATCGACCCCGGACATGCCGTCGGCGAAGACGGATCGCGCTGGATCTTCCTGAGCGGAGGCCAAAGGGCCAGACTCAACGACGATGGTCTTTCGATTATTCCCGGCAGTCTGGAAAAAGTGTACGAGGGTTGGATTTACCCATCCGATTGGGTCACCGAAGGCATGTGTCTGGAGGGCCCTAAGATTCGTAAAATCGGGGAGTATTTTTATTACCTCAACGCCGAAGGTGGCACTGCCGGCCCGCCTACCAGCCACATGGTGGTTGCCGCACGCTCAAAATCGATCAACGGCCCTTGGGAAAACTCTCCCTACAATCCCATTGTCCGCACCTGGCAAGCCTCCGAACGCTGGTGGTCCAAAGGACACGGATCGATCATAGATTCCCCCAAAGGCGATTGGTGGATTGTTTACCATGCCTACGAAAATGGTTTCACCTCCCTGGGACGGCAAACCCTGCTTGAACCGATCGAATGGACCGACGACGGATGGTTTGTGGCCCCAAGCGGCACGGCTATTGAGCGTCCGCTTAAAAAACCCCTGTCTTCCGGAGAGAAAATCGATCGCCGTAGCAGACTGGGAGAATTCAGAGTTGGTCTGGACTGGAAGTTTTACAAGGATTTCGATACTTCTCGTTTTGAAGTGAACCAAGGGGAGCTGACTCTCCAAGCTCAAGGCGACAGCCCCGGAAACTCCTCGCCTATCATGTGCGTGGCCGGCGAGCGCGCTTATGAAATTGAGGTTGAAATAGAAAAAGACGAACACGCCACAGCCGGGCTGGTTTTGTATTACAACAGCAATTTTTATGCCGGTATAGGCTTTGACCAACAACGGACTTTGCGCTTTCGCCAGGGCATACTGCGAACAGCCTCGCGCCACGAAGGAGGCAACCGTCTGTGGCTGCGTCTCAGAAACGACCATCAGGTGTTGACCGGCGCCTACAGTTACGACGGAATCAACTGGATTAAAGAGACTTGGGGCATGGAAATTTCCGGTTACAACCACAACACGCTCTACGAATTCCAAAGCATGTTGCCCGCTCTTTATGCTGCCGGCGAAGGCAAAGTCAAATTTAGAAATTTCAAGTATACTTCGCTCTGATCAGCATTTTGAGCAACCGCAACCCCGATGGGGATTCCTGTTAAATAAGGTATTGCGAAGAGATGGAACGATTGTCGTAAACACGTTGAATGGTGTCGGCGAACATATCGGCAATGCTCAGTATTTTTACCTTGGACGAAACTTTATCGTAAGGAATGCTGTCGGTAAAAATCACTTCTGTGAGTTCTGAATTTTCGACCAACTCGGTGGCTTTGCCCGACATAACACAATGACTTGCCACTGCCCGCACAGACAGGGCACCTTCGCTCGATATCAGATTGGCTGCCTTGGTAAGAGTACCTGCGGTATCGACCATATCGTCTACCAAAAGGACATTTTTGCCTGCGACATCTCCCACAATGCGCATTTCGGCCACTTCGTTGGGCTTATTGCGCGATTTGTGACAAAGTACCATGGGTACACCAAGGTATTTGGAATATGAGTTGGCTCTTTTGGAACCTCCCACGTCCGGAGTGGCAATAACTAAATTATCCAGATTTAGAGAGCGGATATAGGGAAGAAAAATGGTAGAGGCGTATAAATGGTCTACGGGCACATCGAAAAAGCCCTGAATCTGATCGGCATGAAGATCCATGGTGATCAGACGGTCTATACCGGCCACAGACAAAATATCTGCAATCAGTTTGGCAGCAATCGACACCCTGGGTTTATCCTTGCGATCTTGCCTGGCCCAGCCAAAATAGGGTACTACAGCAATTATCTTCCCGGCCGAAGCCCGCTTGGCTGCATCAATCATCAGCAGCAACTCCATCAAATTATCGGAATTAGGAAAGGTAGACTGCACCAAAAAGACGTAATCCCCTCGTATGGATTCTTCGTAAGAGACGGAAAATTCCCCGTCGGCAAAATGCTGGATATTCATTCTCCCCAGCGGACATTCCAAGGCCGCACATATTTTTTCGGCCAGATAATGTGATTTGGTTCCTGAAAAGATTTTGATAGGCCCCTTTAAACGCATAGATCTTAAGCTTGAGAAGTGGTGAGGTTATAAATTGAGCACAAAGATAGACATTTGCTTTCAAGTATCGGAGTAATGTCCGAAAAAAATCTCCCCGGCTATTCTCGGTCCTCCATTCTATATTTCCATATTCTTCCGTAATGAGCCGGCAACATCATGGGTAGAGGATCTTGCGTATTCAATTCAAACGGCAGCTCTTCTCCACTCAGCAAATCCCGGCCCAGCCATTGCTTTTGAGGTTTAATCTGTAAATATTCAAAGGCATGTTCGGGTATGCAGAGCCGGACATGTTTGCTCTCGGCATCGAAATTAACCACTATCAGCAGGAGTTCCCGGTCTGCTTTACGCAAAAAAGCAAACTGTCGGGAGAAATCAAAATAGGGATTGTCCATGTTCACATACATCAGGTCAAAAAACAAGCCTCTGTACAAAGCCGGTTCTTGCGAGCATAAATTCAAGATTTTAGCGTAATTGTTGCGCAACTCTTTTTGTTCTGCACTCAGCAAAGCACCGTCAAATCGTCCCCCGTTGTTCCAATCAGCCAGACTGTCTATACACCAATAGTCAAAAATACTGCTGCGTCCGTCCAATCCGCTGAAACCTTCCCGGTACATGCCTTTTTCGCCCAGTTCCTGACCCGAATAAAGCATGAAAGGATTATTATGCATGTAGGCAGACACGATCAGAGCCGGCAAGGCTTTGCGGGGATCTTGGGCAAAAAAATCGGAGGCTATACGCTGTTCGTCGTGATTTTCCAGAAAATTCAACATATTATCCTGCAAGGAGCCAATTCGCTTCCAGCAATCCGATATAGCGCTGGTCGGAGCGTATTCGCAAATAACATTGCGTAAGGTATCGTAAAGCCCCACCTTATCGTACAAATAATCGAAACCGCCTCTTCGAACAAAAGACTCATACAAGCCCGGATTGTACACTTCGCCTATGAAAAGGACTTCTTTGATTTTTTTTATCTGCGGTATTACCCAGGCCCAAAACTCCAAAGGCACCATTTCGGCCATATCGCAACGAAAACCGTCTACGCCAAGCTTTACCCAGTATTCCAGTACGGCTTTCATTTTGTGCCAAGTGTCGGGGACCGGGTCAAAATATTTTAGATTCCCTCCTTGATAATCAATACCGTAATTCAATTTTATGGTTTCATACCAATCGTTGACCGAGGGTTGAGCCTTAAAACAATCGTTGCCTGTTACTTTGGCAGGTTTTTCGGTGTATTGCACCTTTCTACCGGGAATCAGCGCTTCCTGGGGAGGCCGAAAACTTTGTCCGGGTAAATAATAAAAATTATTAGCAGGCGAAAAGGCTTTGTCCCTGCGATCCCTGGAGCCGAAATCTTCTACACCGTTGGGAGCCATATCGGAACAATAAGTACGGGCTAGGTGATTGGGGACGAAATCGATAATAGTTTTCAGGCCGGCCTGGCGGGTTCGCCTAAGCAGGTTTTTAAACTCTTTGATTCTGTCGGGTACCGATACGGCCAAATCGGGACTTACATCATAATAATCCTTTACGGCATAGGGAGAACCGGCCTTACCCTTTATCAGTTCGGGAGGATCGGACTTTATGCCGTAGCTTGAATAATCGGTTTGAGTAGCATGTTCCAGAACCCCGGTGTACCAAATATGAGTCACTCCCAATTCTTTGATGGCGTTTAAGGCTTTGCCGCTAAAGTCATTAAACTTCCCCGTCCCGTTATCTTCGATGTCTCCGTTGCTTACAGAGTTTCTGCGATTGTTTCCAAAATAGCGAGGAAACACCTGATAAATAATTAGTTTAGCCATATTATTGATTGGCTCTGATTTTGGCAATCAATCCTTGTAATACAGTGCCCGGACCCAGTTCAATAAATTCTTCGGCACCATCTCTCAACATAGCTACCACGCTTTGTGTCCAACGCACGGGAGAAGTTAATTGATCAATCAGATTCTTTTGTATGGCGACGGGATCTGTATATGGCTTGGCATCGACGTTTTGATACACCGGACAACAAGGCCGGCTGAACTTTGTTTGATTGATGGCTGCCTGCAATTCCGCTGCAGCACTCTCCATCAATGGGGAATGAAAAGCCCCGCCGACTTTGAGAGGCAGCACGCGCTTTGCACCGGCGGCTTTTAGCTGCTCTGAGGCCAGCTCCACTCCTTTGAAGCTGCCCGAAATTACTATTTGTCCGGGGCAATTGTAATTGGCAGGAACAACTATCTCCGATTCTATGGAGGCACAGACCTGTTCTACCAATTCGTCCGTGGCGCCCAACACGGCAGCCATGGTAGAAGGATTTTTTTCGCAAGCGGCCTGCATGGCCATGGCTCTTTTGTAAACCAATCTCAAACCGTCTTCAAAAGCCAAAGCTCCGGCTGCCGTCAGTGCTGAAAATTCCCCTAAAGAATGTCCGGCCACCATATCGGGTTTGAAATCGAGCAAACACTTGGCCGCTACTACCGAATGCAAAAAGATAGCAGGCTGAGTCACCTTAGTCTGCTTCAACTCATCGTCCGAACCTTCGAACATAATTTGCACCAGATCAAAACCCAGGGTTTTGTTGGCCAATTCAAAGTACGCTTTTGCTTCTTTGAAACTGTCGTACAGGTCTTTGCCCATACCGGTAAACTGAGCTCCCTGTCCGGGAAATACGTATGCTTTCATAATTTGGTCGTAATAATTCGGGGCAAAAATACATAATTTTAAAGGAATGCAGATTTTTTCGTATTTTTACTGCCCGGTAGAATTGCTTGCTTGTATGTTGAATCATCCAATTTATGACCGGCTTAGAGGCAAACAAAAATATTAACTACGTAGATTTCAATCATTACACACTTTTAGAATGAAGCATATTATGAAGTATTTCTTTCCCCTTTTATTTTTTGTCCTGATTGCCTGCAGCGGAAGTTCAAACCGTCCCTATTCGCAAAAAATGGTCGAATCGCTTAGTCTGCGCACATTCAACAACAACAGGAACACCAGTACATTACAACAAGCTGATTTCAGCTATGTTCCCGGCTTAGTCGCAAAAAGTGTATTGAAAACCTTTGAATTATATCCCGATAAAAGACAATACTACGAGAGTGTCAAGGCTTATGCCGACCGCCAACTCCGGGACGATCCTGCTGCTCCGCTAAAAATCAGCGACGACGACATTGATGCCATCAACGCCGGCAAAATCTTTTTTGACCTGTATAAACAGTCTGTCAAAGACGGCGATACCGAAAGCGCCGATAAATACAAGGCGGCTGCCACGTTTATGTACAATAAACTAAAAAACGAACATACGCGGATTCTGGCACCCAAGCCCGGAGCCGGAGGCTTTATACACAAAGGACGTTATCCCGACCAGATGTGGTTGGACGGATTGTATATGGGAGCCGCCTTTTATGCCGAGTGGGAAGCCACTTTCGGGGAGTCCGGCAATACTGAGTCCTGGTCCGACATCGCTTACCAGTTCAAGACCATACACCAATACACCTGGGACAGCGAAAAGCAGTTGAATTACCATGCCTGGTCTGCTTCTCCCACCGACTCCAATTCTTTCTGGGCCAATCAGCAGGAGCCTTTCAAGGGAGCCTCGAAGGAATTCTGGGGCAGAGGTTCCGGCTGGTATTTTGCTGCACTGGTCGACGTGCTCGAACTAATGCCCAAAGAACATGCCGACTACAAGGCCTTGCAAGATATTTATACCCAGGTGGCTTCGGGTCTGCAACGCTGGCAGGATAAAAAATCCGGCTGTTGGTTTCAACTGTTGCAATACGACGAAACTACCACTGCCGACGGTCTGGGCGACCTGGTAAACGGACGACGTTACAATATCGGAGACTTGCCTAATTATCTGGAATCATCGGCTTCTGCCATGTTTTGTTACGGCATGGCCAAAGGTGTACGGCTGGGCTTGCTCGACAAAGAGAGCTTTATGCCCACGGTCGAAAAAGCCTATCAGGGCTTAATTGATCAGTTTATCACCCTCAATCCGGACCAAAGCATCAATATCATTCAGAGCTGTGCCTCCGCAGGGCTTGGACCGGCCCGCAATCCCTCACGCACCGGTACCATAAATTATTACCTTTGCGGAAGCGATGTTACCATCACTCAGAACGAAGGCAAAGCCATAGGTTCGTTCACCATGGCTTCCTGTGAGTACGAGCGTTTGAAAAACTGATATGCAAGGGCTGGTTTTCGACATCAAGCGTTTTGCCGTCCACGATGGTCCGGGCATCAGAACAACCTTGTTTTTGAAAGGCTGTCCCCTTAATTGCGCCTGGTGTCACAATCCGGAGGGTACCAGCCCTGAACCTCAAACCGTCACTAAAAGCATCAGCGTGGACGGACAAGTGTTTCAAGAAGAAGAGAAGGTGGGATTGAATATGTCTGTCGAACAGGTTATGCAAGAATTACTCAAAGAAAAGGTCTTTATGGACTGTTCAGAAGGAGGTGTAACTTTTTCCGGAGGAGAACCCTTGATGCAGCCCGCCTTTTTAAAAAGTTTGCTTGTCGCTTGCAAAAAAGAAGGATTGCACACGGCCGTAGACACTTCGGGATACGCAAAGCTGTCTATTATTCAAGATATTGCGCCTTATACCGATCTTTTTTTATACGATCTGAAACTAATGGACGACCAAGCCCATCATCATTTCACAACTGTCTCCAACAAGCTTATTCTCGACAATCTGATTTATTTGCTCGAGAATCGGCACCCTCTAAGAATACGCATTCCTGTGATTCCCGAAATCAATTTCAATCAGGAAAACACCAATGAATGCCTGCGTTTTTTAGCAGCCCATCCCGGCAATATTCAGGGGGTGGATCTGCTACCTTACCATAACATGGCCAACCACAAATACCTGCGATTTAAAAAAGAGAATTCGCTGAGTTCCTTGCAGAGTCTGCCAAAATCGAGTTTAATGGCGATGAAGGAACAATTTGAGCAAGCCGGATACGAAACAAAAATCGGAGGTTGACATTTATCCATTTAACATTATGATGACCGAACGTATTAAACAACTTCGCCGGGAAAGCCTGGAAGCTATAAACACCATCAATGCCGAAAGAGCCTTACTGATCACAGAATTCTACAGCAAACATCTGGCATTTGGCGACTCAGTACCGGTTCAGCGGGCTAAGTCTCTGCAATATATTTTGAGAAACAAAAGCATCTGCATCAACGACAACGAACTGATTGTAGGCGAACGCGGGCCGGCTCCCAAAGCTACTCCCACTTACCCCGAAATCAATGTTCATTCGCTGAAGGATCTCGATATCCTTAATTCCAGAGAAAAGGTCTGGTTCCGTGTGGATAAGGAAACCCGGAAAGCTTACGAAGACATTATCATTCCATTCTGGAAAGGACGTTGTAACCGCGACCGCATTATGGAGAGCATGAGCCCTGAATGGCTAAATGCTTATCGGGCCGGCATATTTACGGAATTTATGGAACAACGGGCTCCGGGACACACGGTGGCAGGCTATAAGTTGTTTCAAAAAGGCATGCTCGACATCCTCGAAGACATAAAACAAAGCCGTTCTAACGTCAATCCCCTGAACGATCCGGCAGCCTACGACAAGCTGGAAGAACTCAAGGCTATGGAAATTGCGGCCCATGCCATTATGGAGTACGCCGAGCGCCATGCCCAAAAACTGGAAGAGCTGGCAACCGTCGAAAAGAACGATCAGCGCCGCCGGGAACTGCAACAAATGGCAAAAATCTGCCGTCGTGTTCCGGCCCATGCTCCCTCGTGCTTTCACGAAGTGCTGCAACATTACTGGTTTATCCATCTCGGAGTCATTACCGAGCTCAATCCCTGGGATTCTTTCAATCCCGGGCGACTGGACCAGCACCTGTATCCTTTTTACAAAGCAGAAACAGCAGCCGGAAGCCTTACTAAAGAACAAGCCGTCGAGATCCTGCAATCTTTCTGGATCAAGTTCAACAACCATCCGGCCCCTCCCAAAGTGGGCATCACCGCTCAGGAGAGCAATACCTATACCGATTTCTCGCTCATCAATCACGGAGGCCTTACCACCGACGGAAAAGATGCGGTGAACGAAATGAGTTTTATCCTGCTCGATGTTATCGAAGAAATGAGGTTGCTGCAGCCCAGTTCTATGGTGCAGTTGAGCGAAAAAAATCCCGATGCTTTTATTGAACGTGCCTTAAAAATCACCAAAACCGGTTTTGGGCAACCTTCCATTTTCAATACCGAAGCCATAGTACAAGAGCTGTTAAATCAGGGGAAAAGCCTCGAAGATGCCCGCAACGGTGGCTGTAGCGGCTGCGTCGAAGTGGGGGCTTTCGGCACCGAAAGCTATATCCTGACCGGCTACTTCAACCTACCAAAAATCCTGGAAATAACCCTGCACGACGGCTTCGATCCCCGCACCGGTAAACAGATTGGCCTGCATACCGGCAAAGTGGACTCCTTTGGTTCATTTGACTCTTTTCTGGTAGCTTATAAATCTCAAGTTGAACACTTTGTCAGGATCAAGCTGGCCGGAAGCAATCTGATCGAAAGCATTTTTATGAGGCATATTCCCACCCCATTCCTTTCGTTATTTATAGACGATTGTGTTGCAAAAGGCATGGATTACGTGGGAGGAGGAACTCGCTACAATACCAATTACCTTCAGGGCGTAGGCCTGGGGACCATCACCGATTCTCTGACCGCCATCAAGTTGCATGTTTTCGACAACAAAAGCATAGCTTTCAGCGAGTTTGTACAAGCTCTTGAAAACAATTTCAAAGGGGCAGAGGAACTTCGCTATCAGTTGCTGTATAAAACCCCCAAATACGGTAACGACGACGATGTGGCCGATGTTCACCTGGCCGAAGTCTTCGATATTTATTATCGTGCCGTCAGCGGACATGTAAGCCCCAGAGGAGCACAGTATCGCATCAATCTGTTGCCCACCACCTGTCACGTGTATTTCGGCAGCGTTATGCATGCCAGCCCCGACGGACGTAAATCGGGCCTGCCGGTTTCCGAAGGCATTTCGCCTGTGCAGGGAGCCGACAAAAAAGGCCCTACTTCCGTGCTGAAATCGGCGGCAAAAATCGATCATTTGCATACCGGTGGCACCCTGCTTAACCAGAAATTCAGCCCCGCTTTCTTCGAAAGCGAAGATGCCATACGCAAACTGGGTCAATTGATCCGGTCCTATTTCAAAATGAATGGCCACCATATTCAATTCAACGTGGTAGATGCAGAAACGCTGAGAGACGCTCAAAAAAATCCCGAACGGCATCAGGGCCTGATAGTAAGGGTGGCCGGGTACAGCGATTACTTCAACGACCTGGGTGTTGATCTCCAAAACGAAATTATCCAGCGGACCGAACACGAATCGATCTAAGCCGGAAACCTATTTTAGCATTAAGGCTATTTTTCTATCCTGATTCTGGCGTCCACTGCAAAGATTCCTTTGTCTGTGGCTATCAGGGGATTTATGTCCATCTCTTTGATTTCTTTGGCAAAACGCAAAAGTGTGGACAAGCGAACGATAATATCGGCGTACTGCTGTTCGCCCAGGCCTTTTTGCCCCCGGACTCCTCTGATAATGGGATAACTGCGTAGAGAACGTATCATCGAAAAAGTTTCCTCGTACGATAGAGGGGCCAGCCCACAGGAAACGTCTTTAAGAATTTCTACAAAAATACCGCCCAGACCGCAAAAAACCACATGCCCAAAACGATCCTCGTAATTGGCGCCGATGTAGAGCTCCTGTCCTTTTAACATGGGCTGAATCAGCAGAGCAGTCACTTCGGGAATTTTCATCATGCGCTCGTATTCCACCTGCAAATGCTCGCTGGTACGCACGTTCAGGGCTACGCCGCCGATGTCGGTTTTATGAACAGGACCCACCACTTTTAAAACCACCGGATAGCCTGTTTTTTGAGCAAAAGCCTTCAGAGCATCTAAATCGCCGGTAACCAATTCGTTGACCAAAGGAATTCTGGCCAGACTCAGCAGGGAACGCACATCTTGCGGCGATAAAAAACCGCTGTAATTGAGGTGATCAATTTTTTTACGGACTTCGGGCACATCCACACCATAGAGCTGAACGTCGCTGCTTGCAGGTGTCGGAGTATTCAATACCCTCGAGAGAGCAGTCCCCAGGGTCACTTCGTCCGAAAAATTGACGTGTCCCTTCCTGACAAAGCTTTTAACTTCGGGGCCGGCCGTTACAATCGAAGGCAGGACGGGAAAAATCGGTTTGGAACATTCTTCCATTTTTTTGTGCAACACTTCGTAGGCGTCGTAAACTTTTACCAGACCGGGACTGCCGAAAATAACCATCATCAGGTTGATGTTGTCAAAATGCTTTTCACAATAATCGATAGCCGTTGCCAGATGCTCGGGAGTGCCCGTTCCAATAAGGTCGATGGGATTGCCCACGGCCGCTCCGGGCAGTAATTTGGTTTTCAATTCTTCTACCTTTTCTCCCTCCAGCAAAGGCACATTGATCTGCCCCTTGGACAAAGCGTCGGCCAACATCACGGCCGGACCTCCGGCCTGAGTAATGATGGCGCAATTTTTTCCTTTTGCTTCTTTGAGGGTAAAAATACCGGCTACTGTTGTCAATTCTTCGCGGCTATAGCAGCGAACGATACCGGCTTTACGCAACAGGGCCTCCACCGCCGAATCGCTGCTGGCGATGGCTGCCGTATGTGAAGAGGCCGCTCTTTTTCCGGAATCGCTACTGCCGGCCTTAATAGCAGCTATTTTGCAGCCTTTCTTGATAAGTGAGGAAGCATGATACAACATTTTGTCGGGATCCTTGATTTGCTCCACATACAGCATTTTAATTTTAGAATCGCGCAAGGGATCAAAATTCAGATCCATGTATTCCAACACGTCTTCCACTCCGTTTTGCTTACTGTTTCCCACCGACCAGACCGAAGAAAAACGCAAACCTTTCATCAATGCAGACTCAATGATAAAAAGGGCCGTACCTCCCGAGCTGGAAATAAAATCTACACCCTCGTTATGAAATTCAGGAACCGGTTGGGTAAACACGCCATGATAATTCATATTCATAATACCTATGCAATTCGGGCCGATCAGTGCCGTCTCGGTTTCCTCCACGATTTTGAGCAATTGTTCCTCCAAAACAGCTCCTGCCTTGGTTTCTTCGCCAAAGCCGGCCGATATCACAATAAAGGCTTTGACCTTTTTTTCTTTGGCAAGTATTTCAACCACAGCAGGGCAGGCAACGGCGGGAATAGAGAGAATGGCCAGCTCCACCTCCGGTATATCCCTCGCATCTTTGAAGTTTTTTACCCCTTGAATATCGCCTTCTCCCTTTTGGTTAACGGTATAGAGTTCTCCCCGATATTTGCCTTCGATCAGGTTACGCACAATACGGCCACCCGGCTTGTGTACATTGTTTGAACCCCCAACAACAACTATGCTTTGAGGGTTGATAAGTTCTTGGTTGATCATAGATTCAAGGTTTATTGAACTTTCCGGACAAAAGACAAATATAATTTTTTTAGCTGTATAAATTGTCTGTCAGAAATTTTTATCGGATATTTATCCGAAACATATGCTATGTTCTCTTCTCATACTTACATTCAACGACGAAACCTGCTTTGTCACAAATTGGACAAAGGTCTGGTAGTATTAATGGGCAATAATGAAAGCCCTATGAATTATGCCGATAATACTTATCCTTTTCGGCAGGACAGCTGTTTCCTGTATTACATCGGGCTGGACCAGCCCGGATTAATTGCGCTTATTGATGTCGACGAAAACCAAACCCTCCTGTTCGGCAAAGAGGCGAGCATCGACGATATTGTATGGATGGGGCCTCAAAGCAGTCTTGCCGAAAAAGCGCTTAAATCGGGCATTACAAAGAGCTTTGATATCGATGCTATTTACGACATTCTTAACAAAGCAAAAGCTCAGGACAGAACCATCCATTTTCTTCCTCCTTACCGTGCCGATAATAAACTTTGGCTATCCAAGGCTTTGAATTTGCCGGACGAAGTATTGAACGACCTAGCCTCCCTGAGTTTAATCAAAGCCATAGTTCAACAACGCGAAATCAAATCTGAAGAGGAAATTGAAGAAATAGAAAAAGCAGTGGATACTTCGGTGGATATGCACGTTGCTGCCATGAAAACAGCCGAGCCCGGAATGACCGAAGCCCGGGTGGCTGCCGAAGTACATCGGATTGCACTTGCACAGGGCGGAAATATTTCTTTCCCCATCATTGCCACCATAAACGGCCAGACTTTACATAACCATTACCACGGCAATATCCTAAAGGAAGGCGACTTGTTTTTGCTCGATGCAGGTGCTGAAACGGCCAGGCATTATTCGGGAGATCTTTCCAGCACTTTTCCAGCCGGCAAAACGTTCACACCTCTCCAAAAGACGATCTATGAAGCCGGTTTGAGAGCTCACCGTGCTGCCGTGAACAGCCTGGCTCCCGGCAAGAGATTTCGGGACGTTCACCGGGCTGCTTGCTTGTCGATCATTGACAGCATGATCGCTTTGGGCTTAATGAAAGGAAATCCTGCAGATGCCTTTGAACAGGGAGCTCATGCCTTGTTTTTCCCCTGCGGCACCGGGCATCAGATGGGCCTGGATGTGCACGATATGGAAGATTTGGGCGAATTATGGGTGGGTTACGACGGTGAACCCAAAAGTACCCAGTTTGGCCTAAAATCGCTGCGTTTTGCCAAGGAACTAAAACCAGGACACGTTTTTACCATCGAACCCGGCATCTACTTTATTCCCGAGCTCATTGACTTGTGGAAAGCAGAAAAAAAACACCCCGATTTTTTATGCTGGCACGAAATTGAGAAATTTAGAAACTTCGGTGGCATCCGCAATGAAGAAGATTTTCTTATCACCGAAAACGGCTATCGCTTGCTGGGTAATAAGAAAAAACCAATGACCGTCGGCGAAGTAGAGGCTTACCGCTCCGCCCGCTGAGGAGTCTTGGGCGTTCCGGAACCTTGAACATTCCAATGTAAATTCAATTAGTAAATGCAA
>DBQE01000007.1 GCA_002305085.1 Bacteroidales bacterium UBA1402
AATTCATACCTTACAAAAATTTTCAATCCGGCTTTTAATCACTATCAGAGGCTGAGATTATTGTTAAATCTGTTTAATTTAAATAAACGATCTGGCGAAAAAAGTATCTTTGTATTAAGCATGTTTATCCTGTTTTCACCAAAAAAGAAGGGAGTACTGATATGAAAACCAAAATCACTTACCTGTTTATACTTGCCTTAGCTTTTCCTTGGGCACTTGGTGCACAAAATGTGTACGATGACGACCTGTATTACCATCCTAAATTTGAGTCTGCTCTTATTAAGGCCGGAAATACTCAGGATCAGCCTTCTCTTCCGGCAAACAAAGTAACGGAAAACGAGATTGTTGTTGCTGTAAATAATAATAAATCATCCATCGATGTTGACGTGTACAACCGCAGGCCCTCGTATAAAAACAACAATCCGGCGGATAATTACAAAGAAAAGGACTTAGTGGAAGATTCTGTGCTGATCAGTGGCGAAGAATACGAAGATTTTAAGTACTGCGAAAGAATAAGACGCTTTCACAACGATAAATTCACAACCCACATTACCGAAGACGGTTATGTGAATATTTATATTGAAGAAGGCGCCGATGTGGATATTTATTATATGGACGACTATTACTGGAATCCCTGGATGAGCCCTTGGTATTTTGACAACTTTTACAGGCCCTATTATTACGGTTGGGGTTACCATGGTTACTATGGTTATTATTCACCTTGGCGTTACAGCGGATGGTATTACGGCTTTTACGATCCCTGGTATTACAGCTGGTACAGTCCCTGGTACAGCTCTTGGGGATGGGATTACTATTATTACGGTTATCACCCTGCTTACTATTACTACTCCCCGTACACAGTCTGGGGATATCCATCCTATATTAAGACGCCAAGAAAACCGGTAAATACCCGTACAGCTTTAGCTTCGCGTAATGAGGTTAATTCAAGGGGAGGAATTCCGG
Source organism: Bacteroidales bacterium UBA1402 (assembly GCA_002305085.1). GTDB lineage: Bacteria > Bacteroidota > Bacteroidia > Bacteroidales > UBA1402 > UBA1402. The sequence goes on from DBQE01000007.1 coordinate 964, forward strand.
TTAGCAGCAGGCAGGCGGTAGGCAGCAGAGGTGCGGCAGGCAGAGCGGATAGCCGTTCTTCGGCTGTATACAACGACTTTAGCCGTGCCGGAACCACCACTGCAAGAGCAACCAGCGTCCGTAGCGACAATATGACCAGAGGCACCGGAGTTTCCAGAAGCACGGCTGCCACTGCACGTTCCACCGGTACTCGCTCGACTGTAGTTAATTCTGCCAGATCTTCCGATAATAATGCTTCCTATAGAAGCTCTACTCCCGACAATCGTTATTCTGGTACCGGTGTGAGGCAATCAACAACCAGAAGTTCTTCTGCGAACAGCAGCCGGAGCAATGCAGTTAGTACAACTCCTTCTTCCAGATCGGGTGTCACAACGACAAGTCCTTCAAATTCAAGAGGTTCAAGCAGTAGCGTCAGAAGCAGCACGAGCAGCAGTAGTACAAGAAGCAGCGTATCTACATCAAGCTCATCATCCTCTTCTTATTCAACTCCCAGCAGCAGTGGCAGCAGTTCTTATTCTTCCGGCAGGAGTTCTTCGAGCGGCAGCTCCGGTTCAGCCGTACGCAGCTCATCGGGCAGTTCCGGTCGTCGCTAAACACTTTACGAAATGAAAAAAACAATTCTTGCAGTTTTTCTGTTTTCAGCATTCGGCTTAATGGGCCAGGAAGCTTTTGATGCATTAAGGTATTCACAATCTGAAATTAACGGGACAGCTCGTTCCATCGGTATGGCCAATGCTTTTGGTGCCTTGGGAGGTGATTTGACCGCCCTGGGTATTAATCCGGCGGGGATAGCCGTCTATCGAAGTTCAGAGATCAGTTTCAGCCCCATTTTGAGTATAGCCGGTTTGAATTCGGATTTCAAAGGTTCCGTGAGCAGTGATTCCAAAGTGGGTTTTGGCGCTAATAACTTTGGTGTGGTAGGCTCGTACCGGACTTACGATAACTCCAAAGTGGCCAATTACAACTTCGGCGTTACTTACAACAGGTTGAAAAACTTTACTCGCAATGTGAGTGTGATCGGCCTGAACCGCCCCGTTTCATTGCTGGATAACCTTAGCCCCGGCAGCACCCTGGAAAACATGGCCTGGGAAACCTATCTGTTGGACGATAATTACAATCCCGTTTTGCAAGAGGGCGAATTATTGGACAATGAGCAATACGCTATCGAAAAAGGGAGTATAGGCGAATGGAATTTCAGCATGGGATTCAATTACAACTATTTACTGTATTTTGGGGCTTCCCTGGGTGTACAATCGGTCAATTATGAAATAGATACTTACTATAAGGAGTTCTTTGACGAAGGCGGCAGTATGGAGTTGTGGAATTGGTTAAAAACCTCAGGAACAGGTATTAACGGAAAAATTGGCCTGATCTTTCGCCCCATACCCGAATTAAGGCTGGGCTTTTCTTACCACACACCCACTTACTATTCGCTCAGAGACGATTACGATGCCTGCCTGAGTTCTTATGGTATGCCCGACGAGAACAACATCGTAGAAGACAGGAGCATCTGGATTTCCGAAACGGAGCCCGACCCTGTTTATTATCAATTGGAAACTCCGCAACTTTTCGTTATCAGTGCTGCTGCTCAACTGGGGCAGCTTGGCCTGCTCAGCGTAGATTACGAAAGGATCGATTACCGGAATATTCGTATGCGCAACAGCAGCGGTTATCCATTTGCAGATGTGAACGAAGACATCAATAAATTCTTCCGGTTGGGGTATAAACTGCGTGCCGGAACAGAAATACGCCTGGACAAACAATTCTGCTTCAGGGCCGGCTACGCTTTCTATCAATCACCGGTGGCCAACCATATTGAAAAAGGAAATACGGTTATTTACACACCTTCCACGGCCCCACAGTATTTTATGGAAAAAGATGCACATACTGCATCCCTGGGTTTTGGTTATCGAACAGGAGTTTTCTTTTTTGACCTGGCTTTTGTTGAGCAATTCAGAACGGAACATTTTTATCCCTATTACAATTGGAACGGGGCAGGTGAATATGCCAACATAAAAACCAACACGGCCAACATTGTTTGTAGTCTGGGCGTTAAGTTTTAGAGCTCTTTGAGCCTTTGTTCCAGCCGGTAAAGTTCATCCCTATATTGCGCAGCTTCCAGAAATTCCATTTTTTCGGAGGCTGTGTACATTAATTTGCGGGTGTTTTCTATTAACTTTTCCAATTGAGGACGACTCATGTAGCGGACCACAGGATCTGTCAAAATATTAATCTCTTCCGGTTCAATGTAGGCTTTTTTCAGGTTAGAATCTTCGGCAGCCCTGCTGACCAATACGGAATAATTGTCTTTTTGGATAGCTGTGGGTGTGATGTTGTTTAGTTTGTTGTATTCTTCCTGTTTTTTTCTGCGCCGTTGGGTTTCCTCCAGGGTAAGTCGCATACTTTCGGTGATTTTATCGGCGTATAAAATGACTTTGCCGTTGATGTGGCGGGCAGCCCGGCCGGCAGTTTGAGTCAAAGAACGGTGATTGCGCAGAAATCCTTCTTTATCTGCATCCAGAATAGCTACTAAAGATACTTCGGGTAAATCGAGCCCTTCACGCAATAAATTAACCCCGATCAATACGTCAAATTGCCCCTTGCGCAACTTGTCCATAATGTTTACCCTTTCCAGGGTTTCTACATCGGAATGAATGTATTCACAAAGTACACCCTGTTGCTTGAGATACGCCGATAATTCTTCGGCCATACGCTTGGTGAGTGTTGTCACCAGGGTTCGTTCGTTGTTTTCCGCTCTCTGGCGGATTTCTTCCATCAAATCATCTACCTGATGTTTACTGGGGCGTACTACCATCACGGGGTCCAATAGCCCTGTGGGACGGATCAGTTGTTCTACGATAAGTCCGCCGGATTTTTCAAGTTCATAATCAGCCGGGGTGGCGCTGACGTAAATAACCTGAGAAGTCATGGCTTCAAATTCATCGAAACGCAAAGGACGGTTGTCCAAAGCGGCCGGAAGTCTGAAACCGTATTCAACCAGATTTTGTTTACGGGCATGATCACCCCCCCACATCGCTCTGATTTGGGGTACGGTTACATGACTTTCGTCAATGACCATTAAAAAATCGTCGGGAAAGAAATCCAGGAGGCAGAAGGGACGCATGCCCGGCTCGCGGCCGTCGAAATACCTGGAATAATTCTCTATTCCCGAGCAATGCCCCAGTTCTTTGATCATCTCTATGTCGTAACTAACCCTTTCTTGTAGACGCCTGGCTTCGTAAGCTTTGTCGATAGACTGGAAAAAAGCGACCTGGGCAGCCAGGTCAAGTTCTATCTGTCTTATGGCCTGAGCCTGCCTTTCTTTGGTGGTTACAAACAGATTTGCAGGGTAGATGTCGAAACGATCAAATTCAGCCAGTCTTCTGCCGGTCAGGGAGTCGATTTGCTCGATGGCTTCGATTTCTTCTCCCCAAAAACAGACCCGGACCACCATATCGGAATAGGCCAGAAAAATGTCTACATTATCACCTTTTACCCGAAAATTACCGCGTCCGGGGCCTACATCGTTTCTCGAATAAAGACTGTCGACCAGATTGCGCAAAAAGACGTTTCGGCTTAGCGATTGGCCTTTGTGAACACGCTGGATGTTGTTATGAAAATCTACGGGGTTGCCCATGCCGAACAAACAAGATACCGAGGAGACTACCAACACATCCCTGCGACCAGATAATAAGGAAGAAGTAGCCGACAACCTCAGTTTCTCGATTTCATCGTTAATGGCCAGGTCCTTTTCTATATAGAGGTCGCTGTGAGGCAAATAAGCTTCGGGTTGGTAATAATCGTAGTAGGAAACAAAATATTCAACCGCATTTTCCGGGAAAAAACTTTTGAATTCACTGTATAGTTGAGCGGCGAGTGTTTTGTTGTGGCTTAATACGAGGGTAGGGCGTTGCACTTGTTCCACCACATTGGCAATGGTAAAAGTTTTACCCGATCCCGTCACTCCAAGCAAAGTTTGGTGAGAAAGTCCCTGCTGAATGCCTTCTGTAAGTAATTGTATGGCTTCGGGCTGGTCTCCGGTGGGTTGATAAGTCGAAACAAGTTTAAACATGAGGGCAGAAGATAATTTGCAAAAGTAGCTTTTTTTAAAAGCTTTGCGAAATCTCGTCCTGAGGGATTTATTATTTTCAGAATACAAAAAAAAATTGTTCCTTCGCAGGATTATTCGTCAAAAGGCTGATTCCCGGCCGATATTGAATATAATTATATGTTTTTTACAGGATTAGCCTCTTTCCTTTATATTTTGTTAATATGATTTGGAACGAAACTTATGAATGCCTGAGTCGCAAAGAAATGCGGGAACTACAGGGTAAACGTTTATTCAACACCGTTGAGCGCGTTTATTACAATTCTCCTTTTTACAGAAAAAAAATGCAGGAGCTCGGCATCACTCCCGAGGATATCGAATCGGTCGAAGACCTGGCAAAATTACCCTTCACGGTAAAAAACGATTTGAGGGATCAATATCCTTTTGGCTTGTTTTCCTCGCCCATGTCCGAGATTGTCAGATTGCATGCATCTTCGGGTACAACAGGTAAACCCATAGTCGGAGGATATACGCGTAAAGACCTGAATATTTGGTCCGAAGTAATGGCTAGAACTTTTTCGGCCGGAAATTGCGACCGGGGCGATATGTTTCAAATTGCCTACGGTTACGGTTTGTTTACGGGAGGGCTGGGAGCTCATGCCGGAGCTGAACGTATTGGAGCCTCGGTGATTCCCATTTCGTCGGGTAATACCGAGAAGCAAATTCAGCTTATGACCGATTTTGGAACCACCGCCTTGTGTTGCACCCCGTCGTATGCTCTATACCTGGCAGAAATGATCGATAAAATGGGGGTAGGAAATAAATTGAAACTAAAAGCCGGATTTTTTGGCGCAGAACCTTGGACTGAGGGAATGCGCAAAGAACTCGAAAATAAATTATCCATCAAGGCTTTCGATATTTTTGGACTGACCGAGATCATTGGGCCCGGAGTGGCTTACAATTGCAGTGAACAAAACGGACTGCACTTTAACGAAGATCATTTTATTCCCGAAATAATCGATCCTAATACCTTGCAGCCGCTTCCCGCGGGCGAAGTGGGAGAGTTGGTCATTACAACCATCACCAAGGAAGGTATGCCCATCTTGCGTTATCGGACCAAAGACCTGACCAGTCTGAATTACGAAAAATGTTCTTGCGGAAGAACTTCGGCGCGTATGGACAAAATCCGTGGACGCAGCGACGATATGTTGATTATTCGCGGTATCAATGTCTTTCCCTCGCAGGTGGAAAGCGTTTTATTGGAATTTTCCGAAGCAGCTCCTCATTATCACCTTTTTGTAGACCGGATCAATAATACCGATGTCTTCGAAATTCATGTGGAAGTCCGTCCCGAGTTTTTCAGCGACCATTTAAGTCAGATGTTGAATCTCAAAAAAAAGATTGCCCACCGCATACAAAGTGTCTTGGGCATCTCGGCCGAAATCAAACTGGTCGAACCGCGCTCCATAGAACGTTCCACCGGAAAAGCCAAGAGGGTGACCGATAAACGTAATATTTATAACCAGTAATAAGCTACAACTATGATGTTAATTAAGCAATTATCCATCTTTTTGGAAAATAAAACCGGACGCCTTACCGAAGTGACCGATTTACTGGGCGATGCCGGTATAAACTTATCGGCTTTCACCATAGCTGAAAGCTCCGATTTCGGCATTATGCGGGTTATAGTGTCCGATCCTGATAAAGCCAAGCAAATTTTGGCCCAAAAAGGTATAGCCGTATCGCTGACCGATGTCATCTGCCTGCAATGCCCAAATACGCCGGGAGCGTTAAATAAAACTCTGCAACTTCTCTCTGCGGGCGGAATTTCGGTGGAATACATGTACGCCTTTGCCGTCAACGAATTTGCACAGGTAGTTATCCGGCCCGATAAAATTCAAGAATGCATAAGTCTCTTGCAAGAGAATCACTACGAATTGATTAAAGCCGATGATTTTTACGCATTTAAAGAAAAGTAAAAAACGGTCTTGTATTTTTATAATTGGAGAATCCTGAGTATATTTGCGGGCTTTTTTGGTAGAAGGTCTCAACTTAGAATGAAAACAAGATTCCCTTTAATTCTCTTGGTTATACTAAGCCTTGCCTCTTGCAGTGAATATCAAAAGCTCCTCAAGAGTCAGGATTACGAAGCCAAATGGCAAAAGGCCAACGAATATTATGAGCAGGGGAAATATTCAAAGGTGATAGAATTGATGGATGAACTCAAAACCATTTACAAGGGGACGGAAAGAGCTGAACAAGCCTTGTATATGCTGGGTAATTCTTACTTCCAAAACAAAGATTATTTTTCGGCCTCCCACGAATACCAGATTTATTATAAAACTTACCCCAACGGTACTTTTGTGGAGGACTGCCGTTTTATGTCAGGTAAAGCTGCTTACCTTAACGCTCCGGATCCCCGGCTCTCGCAGGAAGGAACCATCCAAGCCATGGACGAACTGAATGTATTTCTGGAATACTATCCTCTAAGCGACCGCAGGACCGAAGTGGAAATTATGTTAAACGACCTGATGGAAAAACTTGCCTATAAAGCTTTGTTAAACTGTCAGTTGTATTATGATCTGGGTAACTATATGGGGAATAATTACGAATCCTGTATTGTGACAGCCATCCTGGCTTTGCAGGATTTCCCAAGCTCTCGTTACAGAGTAGACCTGGCCTTCTTGATTTTGAAATCGCGCTATGCTTTTGCTCAAAACAGTTATGACTACCTTAAGGAAGAACGTTTTCGCCAGGTTATTGATGAGTATTACAGCTTTGTAAATGAATTTCCGCAAAGCAGATATCAAAAAGAGGCGGAACAATTGTTTGAAACAGCAAAAAAACATGTAAAGTAAATAATATGGACTACAAAAAAACAAACGCACCAACCAGCACACAAACCCGTGATTTGAATGCCTTGTACGACGAGGGTGGCAATATTTACGAGAGCGTTGTCGTAATTGCCAAAAGAGCCAACCAGATCAGCATGGAATTGAAGGAAGAACTCAAAAGCAAATTACAGGAATTTGCCACCTATCCCGATAATCAGGAAGAAGTATCGGAAAATAGGGAACAAATTGAAATCTCCCGTTTTTACGAAAAATTGCCTAAGCCTACTTTGATTGCCACTCAAGAATTTTTGGAAGATAAAATCTATTTCCGGAATCCTCTCAAAGAAAAATCAAAAAGCAAAGCATGATTCAGCGTATTCAAAGCTTGTATCTCTTCCTGGCAGCCGTCTTGTTGACGCTTGCTCTTTTTATGCCTTGGGCCAGTTTCTTCGGACAGGAAGGGGAATTATTTCAAATCAAAGCCTTTAAGGTAGAACAAATTCTGGGCAAAGGAGAGCGGTCTTTTCCTTTTTGGGCTCTTGGAGCTTTGCTGACAATAGCTGCCGCTCTTTCTTTCGTATGCCTTTTTTTATTCAAAGACAGGCGGTTGCAGAGCCGCTTCTGCGTATTTAACACCGTTCTGTTGATTGGCTTTTACTTGGTATTTCTGTTTCTTGTCATTCATGTTCGTAAAAGCCTGGATGCAAGCCTGGGGATCAATTTTGGTATAGCTTTACCATTGATAGCGTTGATTTTGAATTTAATGGCCTTGAGGGCCATCATCAAGGACGAAACTCTGGTGCAAAGCTATCATCGTCTCAGGTAATCAACGCAAGCGGAAATAGTATATCAGATTTAAAGATATTTGCTGTAGGCCGGAAGTGACAAAATCGTCCGTCACGGCATTGGCAAAAATATCGGATAAACCGTAATAATACCGGCCTTCCAGGCCAATATTTTGTCGTTTTAGCTTAACGTCAAAACCTACTCCTCCCAAAATTCCCCATTGAAAAGGCTGCTCTAAAGCTTTGCCGTGGTAATCGTAGCTTATATCGCTGTCGAGGTATTCCTCTTCGGACAAAAAGAGACTGAACTTCGGACCCAGATTCAGGTAAAAATTCACTGCCTTGGTGCCAATGCGGGCATGCATCAAAAAAGGCAGTTCCAAAAAAGCCATTTCTCTGCGGTAAGTGTTGGTTGAACCGTAACCAAAATCGTCTTTCCAGCCGCTTTGGAAATAATTCAATTCGGCTTGGATACCGAAATGCTTTTCATTAACATAACGTAGGCTCAGGCCGCCGTTAGCAGCAAAAAGATAGGTTTTATCCACGTATTGAGGAACCAGGGTGATGCTCGACATAGTGGCGCCGGCCGTAGCACCCAGATAGAATTCGGGGCTGAATGGCTTATTTTGTGCTCTAAGGCTTTGACATAAAGCCGGTAGTAGAATACAGAAGCTACAAAAAAGGCTGATTCGTTTCATTTAACGGGGTAAAGCTCTTGAGATTATCTTGCGCTGGGGGGTATATTGAATGATAAACAAATGCCGGTTGCATTGTCCGCCATTTTCTCCAATCCGAACAAAATCAAACCCATGTTGTAAACTCTCGGTTTCCCATTCGGATCCTGAGATTTTAGGCACAAAATACATCATTATATCGTAACCCATCAAAGCATAACGGGGAAAAGTGTTCAAAAGATCCTTGCCAAATTTATAAGCATAGCGCTTTTGGAATTGTTTAAGCTTTTGATCTTGAAAATCGGCGTAATAATTACTGTAAACATGGGTGTTCAACTGATACAATTGAGGCAAGTTGTTTTTACTCAGAGCCAGCCATTCCGGATATCCCAACAGAGTAATACGGGCCTTGGATTTTATATTGGCTGCGGAGCCTATCATCGTAATTACCCGGTTGCTTTCGGTCATGGGAAAAGGAGCAGGAACGATCAGGTTTTCTTTGTCTAAGCTTAAATGGCGGGCTATGGTGTCGGGAAAACTGTAAGCTATGTGAGCAGGCGGTTCGTTATCTGTTAATTCTATGTATGGAATTCCGTAGTGTTTTAAACTGATTTGGAAAGTGTCGAACAATTCGCGACGTTCATCGGACGATTCATTCCCGGTGCGAATAAACAGAATGTTTTTGCCGGCATAGTAGGAGGTGTCCAGTTCCAACAGAGCCCTGTGGTTCAGCGAATGAGGAGGATTTACCTGATAAATGTAGGGATTGAACTCAGTTTCAGGAATTCGGGAACTGAAAGGTAATATTAGGTATTTCTTTTCACGGACAGACCAATCGGACAGAAACATCATTTGTTCGTTATTGACTGCGGCAATAACATAATTGACCCTGTCCAGCCAACCGGAAGTCAAGACCTTCCTGAGCGATTCCAACGTATTGCCTGTGTCGAAAACCGACAGCTCAAAGGAAAAATCGTGTTGTTTCAGACCTTCTGCCGCCAAGAGCACACCTTCGTAAAATTCCACATAGCGTTCTATGGAGTTTGCGGTTGTATCGTCGAGCATGAAGGGTAAAAGCAGGGCTATGTTGGGTTTACGAAAGATCTTTGGTTCGAGGTCCTCGGAAGGTTCCTCTTCTGCTGTCTCGATTTCGGAAACAACCTCAAGTTTTTTGATCGGTATCATGAGCAAGGAGCCTCTTGGCAGCCTGTCGGGTACATTCGGATTATGAAGTCTGATTTCGTCGATATCAACGCCGAAATTGTCGGCAATATCACTCAAATTCTCTCTCCATTTTTCTACGGTATAATACTCGTATTCCCATTTTTCAAACAGCACCGGAGAATCTGAAGCTACCGCCGATAGAGAATCTTCGTTAGGTTTGAGGGATTTTTGAGAGCTTTTTCCGCAAGATTTACCCGGTGTTTTCTCCTGGGATTTTTCAGCCGAATTATCCGGGGTTTTTTCTGGAAGTTCATCCTTGTCCGGTTCGAAAATTTTCACAGGAATGAGTAGGATTTGCCCGGTTTTGAGCCCTTCGATCAAAAAAGGATTCATGGCTATGATTTCTTCCTGGCTCACATTAAAGCGCCGGCTCAGACCATACAAGGTTTCAGAAGCTTGCACCTCGTATTTATAGTACTCTTTGTCAAACAGTTTAACTACCGGAATATTATTTTCCTGAGCCTTTGCAGCCAGAGTAAAAAAAACCAGGCAGGTACACAAGGCAATTATGGGACGTAACTTCATCAGCGTTGTTTTTGGTTGCTTATAGTGCCGGCCCTCCACAGGGCAGGGTCACTAATCCAGTGCGCAAATGTAGCCAAAATCTGTTGTTTTGCAAATCAGAGTATAATAATACCGCACAGACAGTAAATTCAACTAGTTGCGTAGGGATGCTGAATCTGCGAGTCCTACATGAAAACAGGGTAATTTTATTTTTTGATTATTTATATCTATCTTTGTGCGCTTTTTTTAGAAACTCTGATATGCATCGAAAGAGATCACTTAAATATCTGGTTTTTAATTTATTCTTTTTATTCTTTATACTTAGTTTGCCTGCCGATGCTGCTTTCACGGCCAGCGGGGGATCGAACGGCCGGCCTTACGAATACATTCCTGCAGCAAGCACAGGCCTGGAGAAGGTCTATATCTTCGATGGACTTCAACAAGCAGAATTGCGCTTCAATACGGCAGATTCGTCAAATTGGACCTGGTATCGTTACCAAACCGGCCTTGAGGATGCCCAGGCAGTCCCCCTTACCGATATCAGTCTTGAAAGTGACGCCACTGTGTTAAAGAATCCCGGTGCTTACGGATATTATGTGTCGCAGGGAGATCAGATAAAGGCCGTCTATATCATCGACTATTCAGCTCATAAGCTGGATTATACTAAGCTTGAAGGCGTTGACAATGCCGAAGATATTTGCAGCAGCCTGCAGCTCGTGGTCGAAGGTATTCAGGAGGATTTGAGCTATTATGCCCTGAGCGGAAGCCCGGCGCGCCGTACCGTAGATAGAATTCACAGCCTGACTTGGACTGACTTGGAATGGGACGAAGAGAAGGAGCAATATCTGCCTGTCGATAAAAACAGCAATAAAGAAGGCTTTTTGTCCGGTTTCATCGTGGATGCTCCTCTGCAGAATACCAGATTCAAACTCGAAGGCGACCAATTTGCCGCCCATTTCGGCTTGAGTGCAAAAAGCATCGAAACAAGCTATCAGGCTGTTCGCGTAAGTACTCATGCCAAAGCGGTTCCTGAGGAAAGGGAGCAGGCCGACAACGAAATAGGAGCAGGTTCAGCCGGTTCGCTTACGGGATCGGCTCCCTTTAAACTGGATTTTTACAGTAATGTGAATCCGGCAACCCGTTATACCGAATGGTATATTTACACCAATCCCGGCTCAAAGGAGGAATACCTGCGCCGCACAGAGACCGATATCAATTACACTTTTAACCAGGCCGGCAGCTTTGAAGTGAAGTTATTGGCCAGTAACAATATTTGTAAAGATTCAGCCACCTTCACCGTGCGGGTAACGGAATCTTCGCTGGATTGCCCTAATTTTTTCAGCCCTCGTTCCACTCCAGGAGACAACGACGAATTTAAAGTGGCCTACAAATCGCTGATTAAATTTCATGGACGCATCCTGAATCGTTGGGGCAATGTGTTGTTCGAATGGACAGATCCTTCCCTTGGTTGGGATGGAACTTTCAAAGGTAAACCGGTATCTCCCGGCGTGTATTTTTACATCATCAGTGCTACCGGCTCCGATGGTATAGAATACCGGAAAAAAGGAGACATAAATTTATTAGAATGATGAAATTGAACAAGTATATAATTGCTGTTGTTTTTTTAATGTACAACGGTTTCTTTTCGATGGCTCAGAGCATTTATCCTCAGGCTTTGATACATCCGATAGATCTTCCTCTCCGGACAGAATTCTGTGGTGAACGCATAGACCTGAGGCGTTGGGATTTGAGGGAACGCTTCGACAGAGAGCTTTTGGCGATGAATTACATGCACTCGTCTTCCATCCAGCTCATAAAAAAAGCCAACCGGATTTTTCCCCTCATAGAGCCCATACTTAAGGCCAACCAAGTCCCCGACGATTTTAAATACCTGGCTTGCATCGAAAGCAATCTGAATTCCGGAGCTTTGTCTCCCGCGGGAGCGGCCGGAATATGGCAATTTATGCCCGAAACGGCTCGCGAATACGGCCTGCAGGTTGACGATCAGGTGGACGAACGTTACCACTTGGAAAAATCTACCGTAGCGGCCTGTAAATACCTTAAGGATGCCTACCGTAAATTCGGCAACTGGAGTACGGCGGCAGCAGCCTATAACGGCGGCATAAATCGCATAGCCAACGAACTGGAAAAGCAGGGTGTGGACAACGCGCTGGATTTATATTTGAACGAGGAGACTTCGCGTTACGTGTTCCGTATAATGGCCGCCAAGGATTTCATGGAAAACCCCGCCAAATACGGTTTTATCTTTTCAGCTGAATATTTGTATATGCCTTTGCAATACAACTACGTTAGTATTCATAAATCTGTCGGTGACTGGGTGGAATTTGCCAAAGAACACGGCTTAACCTACCTGCAATTTAAGGAGGCCAACCCCTGGCTGCGTGGTAGCCGGCTGAACAATCCGCGGGGTAAAATTTACAACATCGCCATTCCCATGGAGTCTTCCCAGTATTTTGATGTCAAGAATCTCTACATCCATCAAAAAAACTGGATCAGAAACAAGTAATCGCTTTGTAAAACCCAATGGACGACGTATCAAAAGACCATATTTGTGTATACGGGGCGCGGGAACATAATCTGAAGAACATCGATGTTCAAATTCCCCGCAATAGTCTCACGGTGATTACCGGCTTAAGTGGCAGCGGTAAATCCTCTTTGGCTTTTGATACTATTTTTGCCGAAGGGCAACGTCGTTATATTGAAACTTTCTCGGCCTACGCCCGCAATTTTTTGGGCAATCGAGAACGCCCCGACGTGGATAAGATAACGGGATTGAGTCCGGTGATTTCCATAGAACAAAAAACCACGAACAAGAATCCCCGCTCTACGGTTGGCACCCAGACCGAAGTGTACGATTATCTCCGTCTGCTTTACGCTAGGGCGGGAGAGGCCTATTCTTATCTGAGCGGAGAGAAGATGGTTAAGTATACCGAGGAACAAGTGTTGGAGCTGATTTTGGAAAAGTACAACAACAAAGCCATTTATGTGTTGGCCCCTGTAGTGCGTTCCCGCAAAGGCCATTACAAGGAATTGTTCGAAACGCTCAGGAAAAAAGGCTATCTAAATGTTCGTGTTGACGGAGAATTACAGGAAATCATTCCGGGCATGAGGCTGGACCGCTACAAGAACCACGATGTGGAAGTGCTTGTCGATAAATTGATCGTCAGTCCTAACGACAGAGACCGGCTTAAAAAAAGCTTGCAGGTAGCATTCAAACAAGGCAAAGGCCTGATAATGATATACGACAAGGATCAAGACGAACTCAGACATTACAGTAGTCAACTGATGTGTCCGGTTACAGGGCTTTCCTACGGCGATCCCGCCCCTCATTCTTTTTCGTTCAATTCTCCTCAGGGAGCTTGTCCGCGATGCAAGGGACTGGGCATAATCAACCAGATTGATTTCAATAAAATTATTCCCGACAATAACAAATCCATTTATGAGGGGGGAATAGTGCCTCTGGGTAAATACAGAAACAGTATGTTGTTTTGGCAAATAGAGGCTTTGGGCGAAAAACACGGTTTTAAACTCAAAACACCCATCAGGGATATCGCTCCCGACGCCATGGATGAGATTTTAAACGGCTGCGAAGAACGGCTGCCTATCAAAAACACTACGCTGGGTCTGTATAATTACAATGTGCACTACGAAGGTGTCGTCAAATACATTCAACTGCAGCAAGACGACGACAGTCCGTCGGATGCGCAAAAATGGGCCGAACAATTCATCAGTACTGCCGTATGTCCCGAATGTCAGGGTTTGCGGCTCAAAAAAGAAGCCCTGCATTATCGCTTGGCCGGTAAAAATATTGCAGAACTGGCCGCGATGGACATCAAAGAACTGGCCCTGTGGACAAATGATCTGGATCGGCATTTGAACGATAAACAAAAACGCATAGCCTCCGAAATACTAAAGGAAATTTCGCAACGTCTGCAATTTTTGTTGGACGTTGGCCTGGATTATCTTTCGCTTAATAGGCCTTCGGCAGGGCTATCGGGCGGAGAAAGCCAACGTATCCGCCTGGCCACGCAAATCGGCTCCCAATTGGTCAATGTGCTGTATATTCTGGATGAACCCAGCATAGGCCTGCACCACAGAGACAACCGACGTCTGATAGACTCCCTGAAAACCCTCAGGGACAAAGGCAATTCGATTATTGTGGTAGAGCACGATAAGGAAATGATGCTCGCTTCCGATTACATACTGGACCTGGGGCCGAGAGCAGGCAGACTGGGAGGACATCTGAGTTTTGCAGGCAGTCCCGGGGACTTGCTGCAGGCTTCTACCTTGACTTCCGATTACCTGAACGGGAAACTACGGATAAAGGCTCCCACAGCGTATCGCCCGGGAAATGGCCGTGTCTTGAGCCTGAAGAACTGCCGAGGTAACAACCTCAAGCAAGTGAACGTTGATTTTCCCCTGGGAAAATTAATTGTAGTTACAGGGGTTTCCGGCAGTGGAAAATCCAGCCTGATCAATCACACCCTGCGTGCTGCCCTGAGCAAACATTTTTATCGCAGTCATCAGGAACCCCTGCCTTACGATAGCATCGAAGGCCTGGAATTCATCGATAAAGTGGTGGATGTGGATCAGTCTCCTCTGGGACGTAATCCGCGTTCCAATCCTTCTACCTATTGCGGAGTGTTTTCCGACATCCGCAATCTATTTGTCAATCTGCCGGAATCAAAAATCCGGGCCTACAAACCGGGGCGCTTTTCTTTTAACGTAGCCGGAGGACGTTGTGAAACTTGTAAGGGGAACGGTTACAGGGCCATAGAAATGAATTTTTTGCCCGAAGTTTTTGTGCCCTGTGAGTCTTGCCGGGGCAAACGCTACAACCGTGAAACTCTCGAAATTCGCTTTAAGGGTAAATCCATTGCCGATGTGCTGGATATGACCATCAATATGGCAGTCGATTTCTTTGAGAATCAGCCGCAGATATTGCATAAAATTAAAACCATTCAAGAGGTGGGCCTGGGCTATATTAAACTGGGACAACCTTCCAACACTTTGTCAGGCGGAGAATCTCAACGTATCAAGCTGGCCGCGGAGCTTTCCAAAAGGGATACGGGCAACACCCTCTACATTTTGGACGAGCCCACTACCGGCCTGCATTTCGACGACATCAGGGTATTGATGCAGGTGGTCAACCGCTTAGTGGATAAAGGCAATACGGTCATTATCATTGAACACAACCCGGACGTCATCAAAATGGCCGATCACATCATCGATATGGGGCCCGAAGGAGGCAAGGAAGGCGGCAGGATACTCTTCAGCGGTACGCCGGAAGAGTTGGCTTCGAGCGGGCAAAGCTATACGGCGGCCTGTCTTAAGGATTTATTATGAGCAAATTACAGCCTTTTGTTCAAGTTGAGAATCTGAGCAAATCTTTTGGCGATTTGGTCCTTTTTCACAAAATCTCCTTTGGCATTGCACAGCAACAACGGGTTGCACTGATTGCTCAAAACGGGAAGGGCAAATCTACCTTGCTCGATATTTTGGCCGGGAACAAAGATTACGAGGAGGGTTCCGTGGTTTTTCGACGTGGTCTGAAAATAGCCTATTTAAAACAAACACCCGAATTTCCGGTCGGTTTGACCGTTTTTCAAGCCTGTTTTCAAGCCGCCAACGAGGTGACCGAAACCATAGCCCGTTACGAGCTCAAAATGCAGGAAATAGCCGGTAAATCCATGGATGCCGAAGCCGAAGAACTGTTGCATCTGATGGATCACTACAAAGCCTGGGATTACGAAGTCAGAATAAAACAAATCCTAAGCAAACTGAAGATTCCGAATTTTACCCAAAAAGTCGGACAACTGTCGGGAGGAGAGCTTAAGCGTCTGGCTTTGGCCAACGTGCTGATTACCGAACCCGATTTGCTTATCCTCGACGAACCCACCAACCACCTGGACCTGGATATGATCGAGTGGTTGGAAAATTACCTGACCAAATCGGGGATAACTCTTTTGATGGTTACTCACGACCGGTATTTTCTGGACCGTGTCTGCGACACGATACTGGAGCTCGAAGACAAACAACTTTATTGCTACAACGGCAATTACGCCTATTACCTGGAAAAGCGACGCGAAAGACTCGAGATTTCCAATACCGAATGGGAAAGGGCGCAAAATCTGTATCGCAAAGAACTCGACTGGATGAGACGTATGCCTCAGGCCAGAGGAACCAAAGCCAAAGCTCGCAGCGACGCTTTTTATGAACTGGAAGAACGGGTATCGCAACGGCACAAAACAGAACAGTTGCGTTTGGGAGTAAAAGCCAGTTACCTGGGCTCCAAAGTGCTCGAAGCCAAATACATCTCAAAATCCTACGGTGAGCTGAAACTTTTAGAAGACTTTTATTATCAGTTTGCTCCTTTCGAAAAAGTCGGGATAGTTGGCGCCAACGGCAGCGGTAAAACCACCTTTCTCCGCTTGCTTATGGGAGAGGAGCCTTGCGACCGGGGCAGTATAGATATCGGCAGTACCGTACGTTTCGGCTATTTTAGCCAGGAAGGCTTGTCGTTTGACGAAAATAAAAAAGTGATCGGTGTGGTACGCGATATCGCCGAAGAAATTTCCCTGGGAAACGGTAAGAAACTGAGTGCTTCTCAATTTCTCACTCATTTTTTATTCAGTCCCGAAGTCCAGCACAATTATGCCTCCAAGTTAAGTGGCGGCGAAAAGCGCCGGCTGTATTTGTGTACCGTATTGATGACTAATCCCAATTTTTTGGTGTTGGACGAACCCACCAACGATCTGGATATTTTGAGCCTGAACATCCTCGAAGAATACCTCGTTTCGTTCAAAGGTTGTGTATTGGTGGTTTCGCACGACCGTTTTTTTATGGACAAAATAGTGGACCATTTGTTGGTCTTCGAAGGCGATGCCATCGTCCGGGATTTTCCGGGCAACTACACCCAATACCGAGAGTGGAAAGAGCAGCAGGATGCTTTACTCAGAAAAGAAAAAGAATCGGAGCGAAAAAGCAAAAGTAACCTCCCGGATATTGAACCGAAAAAAGAGGAAAGTTCCGCCCACCGAAAACGAACTTACCGCGAAGAACAGGAATTTATTGCTCTCGAAAAGGAAATTGCACAAATCGAAGAAAACATTGCTCTAATAGAAAACGATCTGGCTTCGGGGCAATTAGAAGGTGGAGCGATTGAACAAAAATGCATTGAGCTTTCCAGGCTGAATCAAGAACTCGATAAAAAAGCCCTGCGCTGGATGGAACTGGGCGAATTGGAAAAAAAATAAGAAAAAGCCTTTAAAGCTTTTGCCGTTTAGCATAAATAACGTACTTTTGCGCCCGTTCAAAAAACAGAACAAGACTTCGTAGCTCAGTTGGTAGAGCAATTGACTCTTAATCAATGGGTCGAGGGTTCGAGTCCCTCCGGGGTCACAGGAAAAAAGCTAACAGGCTGTGTTACAGGTGTTGGCTTTTTTGGTTTTATGACTTGCCCGACATTTGTTTGAGAAGAAACAGAAGACAGAGCATTTATTTCCTGATTCCCCAAATTTATCTTTTATTTGCATCGAGCCCGGACATCTTTTTGAGTCCGGCGGCATTTGATTATTAACAAGCTTTCGTTTTATTACCATGACTATGGCTGCAGGTCTTATCGTACTTATCGTTTTACTTTGTATTTTACCGGTTATTATATTGCCCCTCATCGCGTTAATTGATATTTTGAGATGTCAGTTTTATGGAAACGATAAACTCTTGTGGGTTATTATTGTGCTGCTTTTCCCCTTCTTCGGTTCCATACTCTATTTTATTATAGGCTCGAGGAACAAAGTAAATTGATGCCCGGTCCGGACAATCGCCGAAGAATTGACTGAAGACCCGGAGAAAAACCCGGCTTCTTTTCTCCAAAAGAAGTATTTTTCGCCTCTTTGGAGAAAAAAAGTTGTATTGGGATGTTGAACTACGCTATCGATCATTCTTTTTCGTTAGGCTTATTGAGCAAAAAAATAGTACATTTGCGTTTTCAAGATCGGCCTTAACCCGATGGGGCTTATCCGGGTATTAATTGTTCGTTTTTCAGAATGACCGTCTATATAATCGTAATTGCTGTTTTCCTGGTACTCTGTCTCGCAGGGGAGGAGATGAAACAAAACAGGCAATGGCTGCTGTTGGCGATGACTCTGTTTTTGATTGCATTCGCCGGATTCCGGGGTAACGACGTAAGCAAGGACCACAGCATTTTCCAGGCTTTTTACGACAAAGCCCTGCCTTTCCAAACACTTTTCAGCAATCCGGGGGCCTTTTTCAAAGCTGCCAAAGTGGAACCCACTTTTTTGATTTTGGCCTCGTTTATTAAAACCTATCTGCCCGGTTGGGGATTTACCTTTTTGATGGTGTTGTTTGCTTTTTTATCGGTAACTCTTAAAGTCAAAGCCATAGTCAAATATTCGGAATTCATATTTCTCTCCCTGTTTATATATCTCTGTAATACTTATATGCTGCACGAAATCATACAGGTTCGTGCAGGCTTGGCCGCAGCTTTGGCAATGCTCGCTTTCGAACCTTTGGTCGAAAGAAAACCCTGGAAATATTTGTTGATCATGCTACTGGCAATATTGGTTCATTATTCGGCCATTATATTTTTGCCCTTCTATTTTTTGAACACCAAAAAAATAAATCCGGTAGTTTATATAGCTGTCATTGTTGTCCCTTTTTTGCTGAGCGTCTTCCATTTTGACCCGATTTCTTTGCTCTTGAAATACGATTTAGGAGTTTACTCCGAAAAATTAAGCATCTATATTACGGAGCAATTAAGGCTCAAACACGCTATCAACAAAATTAACCTGACGATACTATTTCAACTCATACTTTCAGTTTTTCTATTGTTTTATCGTACGGATTTACTCGAGAAAAACAAATACAGCGTGTTGTTTCTGAAAATCAATATGATTTCCGTCGGGGTTTTTTATTTGTTTTTTGGCCTGCCGGTATTTGCATTCAGGCTTTGGGAAATGTTGAACGTAGTGCAAATCTTTCTGATTCCAACATTGATCTATTATATCAAACCTCGCTGGATACCGGAACTTATTATTGTTTTGGTGGGGATAGCTCTTTATTATAATCTTGTTCTTCAGGGACATATACGAGAGTATTCCTTGATTTTTTAGTTATGGGTATGCCAAAAATCACAGCCTTCACGGGTAAGTTTAACTATTACTTCGCCTTACTGCTCGCTTTTTACCTCAGTTTGCAGGATCGTTGGCTGATTTTGGTGTTTTTCTGCTGGTTGGTTAGTTGGATCATTGATGTTATTCTCAGTAAACGCTACCTGGAATTTCGCTTCGACAAACAACATTGGACAGTTTATATCTTATGGGTCTCTGCTCTGTTGATGCTTATTTCTGTCTTTTATTCTAAAAATCTGGAATATGCCTACAAAGTCATAGAAAGGAGAGTGGTCATCGCTGCTGTTCCCCTGATGCTTTCCATTGGGTTCAGCAAGGATTATAAACTTAAACCTTTGTTGGTGGCATTTGTGGCCGGTAATGTGTTTAGTTTACTCTTTTCTTTGGGCATACCTATCATTGAATATTTGAGCGATTTCAGGAGCCGTAACATGATTCACAAGTTTCCCTGGAAAGCTTTTTTAGAATTTTTCCTCCTTTTCAAACACAGGACCTATTTTGGCATTAATCAGATGCTTGCCCTGCTCAGTCTGTTATATTTGCGCAAAGATCTGATTCCAAAAATGGGTAAATT
Source organism: Bacteroidales bacterium UBA1402 (assembly GCA_002305085.1). Taxonomy (GTDB): domain Bacteria; phylum Bacteroidota; class Bacteroidia; order Bacteroidales; family UBA1402; genus UBA1402. The sequence goes on from DBQE01000007.1 coordinate 20,780, forward strand.
TTGCTACTGGCAGTGCTTTATTATCTATGCGCTGGTTTATACCTCGCTGATGCTGGTTTTGGGAGGCCGAATTGCTCTTATCATACTGGTTTTGGTTGCTTCGTTTTATGTATATAATGCGCTGAACAAGCATCAGCATCGAAAATTTGCCCTGGCGGTAATAGTGCTCGGCGTTTCTTCCATGATAGCCCTGTATGTGTATCATCCCCGTTTTGAATCCATACGTCCGGGAAAACTGACCGAAAGCTCTTCCCTGCAAAACAAAGATCCCCGTCTGGGCATATGGTTTTCCGGTATGCAGGTTTTGAGTGAAAATAATCGGTTTTTACTTGGAGCGGGCATAGGTGACGTGAAAGATTTACTGAAAGAAAAATACGAACAGAACCGGCTAAGCCCTGAAATTATTCAGAACAATTCCCACGTGCACAACACCTATTTGCAGGCATTATTGGAAACCGGTATACCGGGACTGCTCTGTTTATTGACTTTGCTTATTGCTTTTCCACTCAGTCTTCGCGATAAAAACGAGCGTTTGTATGCAGGCACCATTGCTTTTATGTTTGCTATGCTGATGATGGTGGAAGTGGTTTTTTTGCAAATTGGCGGCCTCATAGTCTTTTGTCTGAGCTTTTTGTTTTTGTCCAAGGCAGGAGGCCGCAAGGAAGAACACTTGTCTTTACCTGCCGGTTTTTGTAAGACTTTTACGATTATTAATGCGGCCATGGTGTTAATGGCTCTGGTGGTATTTTGTTATCCGCTTTATGGAAAACAAGGCTACGATCCGAAAGATCCGGCAACTTACGCCACCGATAACTACGAATTGATCGAGGATTTGCCGGGCGATCCCCCCGAAGAACTGCAGGATTGTTGGGGTTATAAGATTTCATCCACTTGTCGGGGCTATTACGAGCCGCATTTCGACCGGATGGAGTTTTTAACCGGTTTTTACCAACCTTGTCCGGGGGAGGGAAGATTTTCGGCCTGGTGTTATGTCAGTGAAGATTTTGACGGTGTTCACGTGCAAATCTTTACCAGCTCAGCTTATACAGGACAAGGATTTTCAGATGAATACGATTTAAGCCGAAAAGGAAGCTGGCAAAAGTTGTCTTTCGATTATTCCGGAGTGGATAAGTTGTACCCCATGTCGTTGTTTTTTGCCAAGTACAGGGTTAAAGATTTCAGTACACTGGAAGGCTATGTCGTTTTTGCCTTGCCGCTTTTTGAATTAGCATGTCAGGAATAGCTATACTACTTACCACCTGTAACAGCGGGAAATACCTCCGCCCTCAGTTGGATTCGCTGTTTGCCCAGACCATGCGGGATTTTGAAATCCACGTACACGACGATGGATCCAAAGACGATACCCTGCAAATCCTGGCCGAATACCAAGAAAAACATCCCGAATTGATACTGTGCGAGGATCCTCAGCCCGGCAGACTGGCCAAAGGCAGTTTTACCTGGCTATTGGAAAACACGCAGGCCGATTACTATATGTTTTGCGACCACGACGATGTGTGGTTGGACGATAAAATCGAGAAAACCTACTCCAAAATGCGAGCATGCGAAGAAGCTCAGCCCGGTAAAGCCGTGGTGATTAATACCGATCTGAAGGTGGTGGATGAACAACTCAACGAAATCCATCCTTCTTTTTGGGCCTATAACAAGATCAAACCTGATTTGCTCAAAAGCTTTGAATACCTGACCGTTTGCAATGCCTTTACCGGCTGTACCATGATGATTAACCGGGCAGCCAAAGAACTAAGCTTACCAATGAGTGAAAAAGCCCTGATGCACGATAAATGGATTGCACTCAAAGTAGCAGCAGCCGGCGGAATTCTCGAATCCATACACGAAGCCACAATTTTATACCGGCAGCACGGCGAAAACCAAATCGGAGCCCGGGAAATAGGGATAGCTCATTATTTTAAACAGCTCAGATCGCTGCCTGCAACCTGGAAAGAAAATCGTGCCACACTGGAAATGAGCCGGGCAATTAAAAGTTTTAGTTGGGCTAAATACTTGTATTATAAATTTCTATATGCCATTAAAAGGTCTAAAGTTTCTTCGTGACCCTTTTTACGGCCGTATAAACGATCCTGCGTATAAAGCTCAATGAACCCAGCCCTTTGAAAAACACCTTGGGAAAGAGCCAAAGTGTTTTAATGCCATAGCTTTGAAAGAGGAATAATTCATAGGCTTTGGTGTAGCGGTCGGCCGTTTCCAAATACAAGTCTTCGGCTCTTTCGAGTAATCCTTCGGGCATTTCGGGTATAAAATGGATTGTTGTTTCTCCGTTGAGCAAAGAGCGTAAACTTTCTGAGAACTGTTGCGGACTGATTACCCTGCCGCGGTTTTTTTCTCCTTCCTTAAGGCGAAAAGCGGCATCGTCTATTAATTGCCGGGCATAAGACAGCATTGCCTCTACACTGTAAAACGAAAGCGGTTCCTGAGCTTTGTTCCCGTAATTAAGCAAACTGTCCGCACTTCTGATGGCAGGAAAATAGGAGAGCAGCAAAAGCGGCTTTTCGCATACGACTGCCAGTTGAGTCATCAATCCGCCCGAAAAAGGATAAGTGCCTAAATAGATGTCGCTGTTTTTAATCAGGGGATAAATATCCCGGCGTTGTCCCAAGAGGATGAAACGATCCTCCAACTTGTGTTTACGAATAAAATCTTTGATTTTCACTGTATTTCCTTCGCCAGCGTAGAGCAGCACCACCTTCTTGTTGTAATCCAGTAATTCTTTAGCCAGGTGTAAAAACCGTCCTCCGTCGCCCAGTATTTTATACATGGCTCCACCCGAAACAACGACTATGTTATTGGGTTTGACCTGAGGCGGAAATCCCTCGAAAGGAATTGCCCGATTAACGATGGGATAATAGGGTTGACAAAGAAGTTGTTCTTTTTTATAAGCTCTGCGACTATGCGATAAAGCAAGTCCAAAATCCCTGAACTCAATGACATAATCACTCAGACGGGTGCCCAGGTAAAAATGATGGTCGCCCGGCACTATGCGGTAACGTTGCAATTCATCCAGAGCATTCCACAATACACAGCAGAAAGCCCCTTCCGCGGGCGCGTGTATCAGGGCTTTAGCCGCTCCAAACTCCTGTATACTGAGATAGACTTGATTCAAATGCTCCAATTTATCTTCCGTCCGCCCGGGCAAGATTATAATGTTGGCCTTGCCGTATGCTTTAAGCTCTTTGATAAAATCGGGCGGTGAACTGCTGTGCCGGCTGGGCTCCAAAATATAGAGGATTTCTGCTTCCCAGCTCATCAAAGCCCTCAGGTATTGCAAAGCCAACACATAGTTGGAGCCTATATGATCGTAAAACACAAAGCAATTGTCGCGTTTTGGGGCAGCGGTCGATTTAGAAACAAGGCGGGCAGATAAGGCTTGAAGTTGATCTTCGATTTCGTCGTCTTTAAAGAATCGATTTAAGTTGGAAGCCACTACGGCAGCACGATCGTATTCCCGCAATGCACGGGCAAAATCTCCCTTTTGGAGGGCCTTTTCAGCCAGCCTCTTTATGCGGGCGTATATTTTTTCTATGTCCCGGGGATGGTAGCGCATTTTAGTGGAAAGCGTTCACTGCGTCAATTACCCGATCTATTTCTTCACCGGTTATTACCGGACTCAGGGGCAAACTGAGTTCTTCACGGTGAATTTGTTCGGTGATGGGAAAAGACATATTATTCCACTCCGGGTAACAGGCTTGTTTATGAGGAGGAATGGGGTAGTGGATCAGGGTTTGAATTCCCCTGTTGTCCAAAAAAGATTGTAAAGCATCACGGCGGCTGCAACGAACGGGGAAAATATGATAGACGTGTTGATCGCGGTCGGTCACAATGGGCAATTGTATTTCGGGATGACGGATTTCCTGCAAATACCGGGCGGCCACTTGTTTGCGCAGTTCAATATCCTGATCCAGATAACGAAGTTTCACATCGATCACAGCCGCCTGAATTTCGTCGAGCCGGCTGTTGCGGCCGGTATAGCGGAATACGTATTTTTTTTCGGAACCGTAATTGGCCAGGGTACGTACCACCGATGCCAATTCCTCGTCGTCGGTGGTAACGGCTCCTCCGTCGCCAAAAGCCCCCAGATTCTTTCCGGGATAAAAACTATGACCGGCGGCATCACCCAAAGAACCGGTTTTGCGACCTCTGTAGAGGCATCCGTGAGCCTGGGCATTGTCTTCTATCAGTTTAAGTCCGTAATGCGAGCAGAGGGCCTTAATTTTGTCGCTGTAGGCACATTGGCCGTAGAGATGAACGATCATCAGCGCTTTGCTGCGTTCGGTAATATGTTTTTCGATTAAATCATCGTCAATCTGGTAACTCGAAAGCTTGGGTTCGATCAAAACGGGCTTAAGTCCATTATCGGTAATAGCCAGAATGGAGGCAATGTAAGTGTTGGCCGGCACCAGGACTTCATCGCCGGCTTTCATGAAGCCCATTTCTTTATAAGCTCTCAGAATCCAGATTAATGCATCCAGGCCGTTAGCTACACCAACACAATGTCGGGTTCCTATGTATTCGGCATAATGTTGTTCAAATCGTTTGTTTTCCTCGCCCTGAAGATACCAGCCCGAATCAACCACCCGAGCAACGGCATCGTGTATCTCTTTTGCGTATTTTGCAGTTATCTTCTTTAAATCCAGGTATTTTACCATAGCCATTTTTTAATGCCAAACTATTTTTCTCGGACTCGAATGCCTGATCGTACTATTGTTTTTCGAATTGTTTTCTGAAAGCCTTGAACTCATCGTAATCTCTGATGTATTCATTTTCATCATAAAGAGTAGAGGCCAGCACCAAACAAACGGAACCGGACGAAAAACCCTGTTCGGAAGCCCAAATACCCGGAGGAATATGCAGGCCGTAAAAAGGCCGGTTCAGCAGCACAGTTCGCTTGTTTACCCCATCGTCCAAAGCCACTTCAAAACTTCCCCCCGCTGCCACCAGAAACTGATGGCATTCCTTGTGAGCATGAGCTCCACGGGCTTCGCCTCCGGGAATATCGTAGGTATAAAAAACTCTTCTGATTTTGAAAGGTATGTTTATATTGCCGTAAACAGGAGTAATGTTTCCGGCTCTGAATTCTATCCTGGGTAATTCAATAAAAGAACAATCGTAGACTGTGTTTTTCATACTTGCTTAGGTTTATCCGGGCCGGATTGAGTCTTGGCGGCAGCGTACTGAAGAAATTCTTCGTAGTTATAAATATAATCCGCTTTAGAATAGGGAGTAGAAGACATAATCAAGGCCACGGAATTGGTTGAAAAATTATTCATTTCGCGCCAAACCCCCTTGGGAACATACACACCGTAATAAGATCTGTTAAGGGAAAACACCTTACGTTCGTTCCCATTGTCCAAGAGCACATCAAAACTTCCGGAAAGAGCAATGATAAATTCCTGGTTTTCCCTGTAAGCATGACCGCCCCGTCTTTCGCCCCCGGGCACGTCGTAAATCCAGTATACCCGTTCTATTTCAAAAGGGATCTGGGTTAGTTCTTCGACGAAAGAAAGGTTACCCCTTTCATCCAGTATTTTAGGCAAATCAATCAATCTCATACGCTTCTTGGGACTGTTCCTGCAAATCAACAATAAATCGTCCTAATAAACAAACGCTAGGCAGATTTTTGCCCTTTCTTATGACCCAATAAACTGAGCAGGACAATGACCACAATTGACAAGGGCAGGGCAAATAAGATGGGATCTATTACCGGCCAGGGATAGGCTTCAATCAATACAGGACGGCCGAATAGAGCCTGACATAGACCTATGGCAGCCGCCTCTTTTTGATGCAAAAACAACAGAGCAAACAAACTGGCGCCGGCTCCTGCCAGCATGCTCCACAACACTGCTTTGGCGGTTGTTTTTTTCCAATAGAGCATACAAAAATAGGCGGGCAGGAAGGTTGCTGCACACAGACCCATAAAAATAGCCGTACCCCGGGCAATCACGCCTTCTTTGAGGGTATAACAAATGACGTAACTGATCAGTATGGATACCAGAACGCCTATTTTAACGAGGCTGGTAATACTACGATCCCCCTTTTTGCGTACAACGTCGGCGTAGATATCCGAAGCGGCCGAAGTCCCCATAACATGAAACTGAGAACTCAGTGTTGACATACTTGCCGATAAAATACTCAGCATAAACAAAGCGGTAAACCAATTGGGCATAGCCGCATTAATGAAGGCTGGAATGATTTTATCGATGTCTGAGATATATTCGACGGCCACTTGCCCGTTGTGTTTCAAAAAGAATAAATTGGATAAGGGTCCGGCGTGATAGACCACTCCCACGGTAATAAGAAGAAACAAAGATCCGATAAAAATGCCCTGATTCAATTGTTTACTGCTTCGTACCGTCAAAAAACGCACCACCAGTTGAGGCTGGGCCAAACAACCTATGCCCACGCCTAAAATAAGTGAAGTGACCAAAGTGTACCATTGGGGTGATCCCAATACAGGCATTTTGGCCCAGCCCTGATGACCCAGCGAGGCAAGTTGGGAAGGAACCAGATTGTCTATGGAATCGAGGGCTCTGTTGGCTCCGGAAAACCCCATGCCCAAGGCTTTGTATAAGCCGAACAATAGTACAAACATACAAACAAACATAACCACAGCCTGAAAAGCCGAAGTGTACATAACGCCTTTCATACCGCCGCTGATAACGTACAAAGCTGTGATCAGGGTAAATATAAGCAGAGCTATATTGTAGTTGATACTGAAAATCTGTTCGATAAACACCGCACCGCCCTTCATAACTACAGCAGCGTACAAGGGCATGCCCAGCAGGATTACTGTGGCGGCAATGACCTGTATGGATTTAGATTGGAAATAGCTGCCCAGTAACTGGGGAAAAGTTTTAGCATGAAGTTCCGCTCCCAATCTGCGGGTTTTTTTGCCGAAAAAAATAAAAGCAATAATAACACCAACCAAAATGTTTAACAGGCATAGCCATTGAATACCCATACCATAGGCAGCCGAAACACCTCCAAAGCCCACAATGGCCGATGCCGAAATAAAAGTAGCTCCATAAGATAAAGCCATCACTGTCGAGCTCATATTGCCGCCGCCTATCATATAGTCGTTGGCATTTTTGGTGTTTCTGTAGGCATACCAGCTAATACCTGCCAACATAAACAGGTAAATTAATACGATCAGTCCTAATACAAAATAATTCATATGGCGAAGAGTTAATTGTGGGTGGGTTTATTCGCTGATTTCGTAGATTTTGATGTCTTTGGTTTAAGGATATCGGCTGCTTGCCGGGAAGAGTCGATATCGTCGTCCTGATTCCAGTATTTTATTCCATACCAGGCACCGAAAACAAGACAAAGTATTTCCAGTAAATAGGCCAGCCAAATGCCGGGGTCTGAGATTCCAAACATAATTTGAGTATTAATTAAATTGTAATAATTCTTCTTCGGTCAGGCAATTCAACTTGTGTTTTGCGATCACTTCCATGGTTTTGGCAGTATCGCTGGTGCGCATTATAAGAATGCCTCTGTTGTCGAGATAAAAAGAATACATGTATTCAATATTGATGCCCGCCAGAGTAAAATAGGAGATGGTCTCGGCGGCAGTACCGATTGTATTGGCTAAAGAAATGGCAAAAACCTCGGTCAGGTTAACGGCCAGTCCACGGCTTTTTAATGCCAGGCAGGCCTTGCGCGGTTCGGGAGTAATGACCCTGTATATGCCATATTCCACTGTGTCGGAAACGGTGGACGCAATGATTTGCAGCCTTTCCGATTTGATAATGTTCAAGATCTCGTTGAGAGAGCCCAACTTGTTTTCGATAAAAATGGAAATCTGATGAATAGTCATGGTACACGGATTAATGGTTACGTAAATCTTTGACACGAACAGCCTTGCCCTCACTTTTGGGCAGGCTGTCTTTTTTGACCAGCTTCACTTTGGGAGTTACCAGCAGTTCGTCTTTGAGTTGCCGGGTAATCTCTTTGGTAAGGCCTTGCAATTTGGCGTAGTCATCGGTGAACAATTCTTCGAGTTCTACTTCGACACTCATTTCATCGTTGTTGTTGACAGTATCGAGCACTATCAGGTAACTAGAGCTTAACTCTTTGAATTTCATTAAAATGGTTTCTACCTGTATGGGGAAGATGTTGACCCCTTTCAAAATAATCATATCATCGCTTCTGCCTTTCATACGATCCAAACGTATATGATTCCGGCCACAAGGGCATTTCCCGGACAGGATACGCGTAAGGTCGCGGGTACGGTAACGCAGCAGAGGCATGGCTTCCCTGTTGATCGTGGTTAGCACCATTTCTCCGGTTTCTCCTTCGGCCACCGGTTCGAGTGTATCCGGATCGATGATTTCAACAATATAGTAGTCTTCCCAGATATGCAGGCCGTTTTGTTCCGGACATTCAAAAGCTACGCCGGGGCCGCACATTTCGGACATCCCGAAACTGTTGTATGCCTTGACACCAAGCATTTCTTCTATGCGTTTACGCTGTGCTTCCGAATGAGGTTCGGCTCCGATAAGCAAGGTCCGTAGTTTCGTATCACGCGGATCAATGCCCTGTTGCAACATTACTTCGTATAGGCGGCTGGCGTAACTTGGTATGGCATGCAGAGCGGTGGTTCCGAAATCGGTAATGAATTTAATTTGCCTTAAGGTGTTGCCTGCAGCAGCCGGTACGGTGAGCATACCCAGGCGTTCTGCTCCGTATTGGAAGCCCAGCCCCCCGGTAAACATGCCGTAGCCGGAGGAATTCTGAAAAACATCGGATTTTCTCAAACCAACCATGTAAAGACATCGCGCCACGGCTTCCGCCCATTGGTCCAAATCTCGCTGAGTATGCAATACAACGGTTGGATTACCGGTGGTACCGCTGGAAGAATGCAGTCTTACAGTTTCTTCCAAAGGCACTGCCGCCATACCGAAAGGATAGTTTTCGCGTAGATCGTTTTTAGTGGTAAACGGAATTTTCCTCAAATCGTCGAGTGTTTTGATATCCTCGGGCCTGAGTTTATATTCAGCAAAACGCTTACGGTAAAATGGGGAATTCAGGCAATGATGCAGGGTTTTTCTGAGCCTTTCTATCTGTAATTTTTCAATTCCATCCCGGCTCAGTGTTTCCAGAGTCTCGTGCAAATACATCTTTTATACGGGTTTTTATGTCAAAAATGCGCAAATGTAATAAATAATCTGTTCTGTAACTCCCCCGGAGAGTATAAAGATTTCTATCTTTGCGTTAAAATAAAGGATATGGACAAAAACGGGCGTTTTCAGACCCAAAAACAAAAGATCAGTTCTATTCCGGTCACTGAGGATTCGACCTTGCTGAACTTTCTTATAGACACACTAAAAGATCAATCCCGTACCAAAATCAAATCTTTGCTGGCTCATCAACAAGTATTGGTCAACCGGCGGATAGTCCGTCAATTCGATCATCCGCTCAAAACCGGCGATCGGGTCAATATTTTGTGGACTAAAGGCAAACAAAGCCTGAATCACCCAAAACTGAAAATCCTGTTCGAAGACAAGTACCTGATCGTTGTGGAAAAATCCGCCGGACTGTTGTCGATAGGTACTGCCAAAGAGCGCAGTAAGACTGCCTATTCCATACTGAGCGACTATGTGAAAAAGCAACATCCCGGCAATAAAATATTTGTGGTACATCGTCTGGACAGAGACACGTCGGGACTCATGCTTTTTGCCAAAAATCAGGACATTCAGTCTTTAATGCAAACCAACTGGCGTTTTGCCGTCAATCAACGCAAATACACAGGAGTACTGGAGGGTGTTCCTCAAACGGGCGATGGAAGCGGGCAGGGGACGGTGACCTCCTACTTGTGGGAAAGCAAAGCTTTGATCGTATATGCCAGTCCTAATCCGGAAGACGGACTTAAAGCCGTAACTCATTATAAAATAGTGAAAAGCAGCGAACATTACAGTTTAGCCGAATTTAAACTCGATACCGGAAGAAAAAATCAGATCAGGGCGCAAATGAACAGCATAGGTTATCCGATTGCCGGCGATTTGAAATACGGAGGACATGTCAGCCCTATCAAACGGATGGCGTTGCATGCCTCTGTGCTGGCTTTTACCCACCCGGTCAGCGGAGAGCAAATGCTTTTCGAGAGCGAAACACCCAAAGAGTTCTTACGTCTGCTGGAGCTGGACAAAAAACCACAATAGTTTCAGCATTAAAACAACAGAAGCTCCGTAATCTCATTGATTTGCGGAGCTTCTGACTTAAGTATTTGTGCCCAGAACAGGACTCGAACCTGCACAGCCTTTCGGCCACTAGTCCCTGAAACTAGCGTGTCTACCAATTTCACCATCTGGGCAAGATGATGCAGGGAAAAGTACCCAGGATGAGACTCGAACTCACACGAGCGAACGCCCACTACCCCCTCAAAGTAGCGTGTCTACCAATTTCACCACCTGGGTTCGTATTCTCTCGAAAGGGAAGAACAGCATTAAAGTCCTCCCAAAAATAATAGCGACCGCTGTCGCTACCCTTTGAGCGAAAAACGGGACTCGAACCCGCGACCCTAACCTTGGCAAGGTTATGCTCTACCAACTGAGCTATTTTCGCGATCACGCAGCAAAAGTACTATCTTTTTTGTATTCGACAAACACTTCTGAATTATTTTTTGATTTTTTCTATCAAAACCGGGAGACAATTCTCAGTTATACGCTTTTATACAGACAAATCCTCCTGCTCCGGAATTGTTTCGTTCAGGCACTATTGAGTTAGTCCCAAACTATTGAATTGTTCCTGAACTATTGAATTAGCTCCGAACTACTGAATTGGCCTCGAATTAAGAAAATCCTCCGTTCGATTCGTGCTGTCAATCCATTCTGTGCTTATAGTCGGAATAAGTGTACTCACGCCAGATTTCAAGCTTGTTGTCTTTTCGTAAGAAACAAATGGCCGGATGAGCGACTCCGTTGAAAGTGTGGGTTTTTACCACTGTGTAATGAATCATGTCTTCGAAAATCAGGCTGTCGCCGGGCTTAAGAGGCCGGGGAAAGGTCCAGAAACCTAGATTGTCTCCGGCCAGGCAACTGTTACCGCCCAGGTCGTATTTATAGGGATAAAGATCCTGATCCGGCATACTTGCTCCCCTTATCAGCGGTTTATAGGGCATTTCGAGGCAATCGGGCATATGACAGGCAAAGGAAACATTCAAGATTGCCGTATTAACGCCGTGATTATTAACTATATCGATCACCTTGGCGTATAAAAAACCCGTTTGCCACACAAAGGCACTGCCAGGTTCCAAAATAAGATGTAAATGCGGATATTTTAACTTAAAACCCCTGAGTACATCGATCAAATGGGCAATATGGTAGTCTTTGCGGGTAATCAGATGTCCGCCGCCCATATTTAACCAACGAATTTGTCCGAACAAATGACCGAACTTGTCTTCAACAACCCGAAGTGTTCTTTCCAAAGCGTAAGAATCCGATTCACAAAGGCTGTGAAAATGCAGGCCCTCCACGCCCGGAGGAAGTCCCTCTTTAAGCTTCGCGGCCGGTATACCGAGGCGACTTCCGGGACGGGCCGGATTGTATAAATCGGTTTCCACTTCGGAATGTTCCGGATTTATTCGTAAACCGCAAGAGATGAGATGTTTGTTATAGGCTTTAACCTGAGGATAATACAACTCAAATTGCGACAGAGAATTGAAAGTGATTTGTTTGCTGTATGGCAAAATTTTGGGAAGTTCTTCCGGTGTAACGGCCGGTAAATAACTGTGAGTCAGGCTTCCCATTTCTTCAAAGGCCAGGCGGGCCTCGTTCAAAGAACTCGATGTGGTACCTGAAAAACCGTATTCTTTGAACAAGGGAAAAGCCTTCCACATAGCAAAAGCCTTGAATGCCAACAATATTTCCGCACCGGATTTATCACGTACATCCGCGATTTTTTCGAGATTCCTTCTCAACAGTGCTTCTTCGAGCACATAGGCAGGGCAGGGACATTGACTTAAATCCATCTTGTTTCAATCTATAGCTTTCATACTGGCAAATTTAAGCAAAAGCAGTTTGTAGCCGGCCTGTTTAAATTCAACTCCGATTTTGCAGTTATCTCCTTGACCTTCAATTTTTTGAATCAGGCCTTCACCGAAACGTTCGTGTAAAACTTTTTGTCCCATCCTGAACTCTCCTTTTGAAGTCTTAACGCCCGTACTGCTTGCTTCTGCAGTAAAATCTTTCTCTCCGCCGGCAACAGCTCCGGCCGGCCTGGCTGCGAGTTTGCTCCACTTGCCTTGACGACTGCCGATTTTTTCGAGTGGGTTTTTTGTGTACGGCTCTGCGGTTCGTTGGGGGCTGTTTGCCTCTGGATTATAAAATGAAGCAAATCTACGATCGCTTCCAAAGGCAGAGGAAAAGGCGGTTTCTTGTTCTTCTGCAAAGGAACGGGTGGGTAAATCCAGGAAGCGCTTGTCTAGATCGTTCAAAAAACGGCTGGGCTTAGAGTATTCTGTTTGTCCATTGCGAAAACGACTTTTGGCGTAACTCAGCACACAATGATCGCCGGCCCTGGTAATAGCCACGTAAAGCAAACGGCGCTCTTCTTCGAGCTCACGATCGGATTCCAGATTGTGAACGGAGGGAAACACACCGTCTTCCAGTCCGCTTACAAACACATTTTTGAACTCCAGACCCTTGGCCGCATGTACGGTCATTAAATTTACCTTTTCACCCTCATCAACTTCGTCCTGATCGGTCAAAAGGGAGATTTCGGCCAGGTAGTCCGGGAGCAGCATTTGTTCATTTCCCTCTTCCAGACGACTTTGGCAAAAATCAAACATGCCCGAAAGCAGCGATTCCAAATGTTCCTGCCGGCTGATTCCTTCCTCGGAACTGTCTTGCAAGAGGGCATTGTTGATGCCGCTTTCTTCGAGCATTTTTTTGGTAAACTCATACACATTCAGTGTCGAAGCTAAAGGCATCAGGTTCTCGATAAGCGAACTAAACTGTTTCAACTTATTTTCGGTGCCGCTATGTATAGGCAAGTTGTACGAGAGGGGCCTGGAGCAGATTTCCCAAAAAGTGGTCCGGTGCAGGGCGGCCGCCTGCTGAATTTTGTCCAGAGTGGTTTTGCCTATGCCTCTGGCCGGGAAATTCACAACGCGTTTAAAGGCCTCTTCGTCGGCAGGATTGATAACCAACCTCAGGTAAGCAATAATATCCTTGATCTCCTTGCGTTGGTAAAAAGAAATACCGCCATAAATACGATAGGGGATGCCTCTCTTGCGCATAGCATCTTCCAGTATCCGAGACTGAGCATTGGTGCGATAAAGTACGGCAAATTCGCTCCAGGGATCGTACAAACTCATATGCATCTCATTGATCTTGTTGGCGATCATATAAGCTTCTTCCATATCCGAAAAAGCGCTCAGAACCGATATTTTGTTCCCGGTTTCCCGTTTGGAAAATACCGATTTGGGAATTTGCATCTTGTTTTTGGCAATCAGACTGTTGGCTAAATTGACAATATTTTTGGTGGAGCGGTAATTCTGTTCCAATTTAAACAACAAGCATTCGGGATAGGTCTTTTCAAAATTCAGAATGTTGTCGATATTGGCTCCTCTGAATGAATAGATGCTCTGCGAATCGTCACCCACCACACAGACCCTGTGGTGCCGTTCAGCTAAAAGGCTGACTATAAGGTGTTGTGAGAAATTGGTATCTTGGTATTCGTCGACTAAAATAAACTGAAAGCGAGATTGATAGGCTTTGAGTATTTCGGGATGATCGCGAAATAAAACATTTGTGTTGTACAGGAGATCGTCAAAGTCCATAGCCGAAGCCAGCCGGCAACGTTGAACGTAGCGCTGGTAAATGTCAACTATCCGGGGCATTTTGGTGAATAAATCCCTTTCGAGCAGGGCGGGATTATTCGCATAGGCAGTGGGGGATATCAAATCGTTTTTGGCCGATGAAATACGAGCATGCACGGCTCCTTCGCGATAAATTTTTTCGTCCAGACCTAAATCACGAACGATGCTTTTGATCATATTCTTGCTATCGGTAGTGTCGTAAATGCTAAAAGACGAAGGATAGCCCAAGACAGAAGCTTCGGCTCGCAAAATCCGCAGGAAAACAGAGTGAAAAGTACCCATCCACAGCAGAGAAGCCGATGCCGGATCGACCAGGCCGGCAATGCGTTCCTTCATCTCCCTGGCAGCTTTGTTGGTAAAGGTAAGAGCCATGATATTCCAGGGAGCCAGACCCTGCTTAAGCAAAACGGCTACCTTGCAGGTCAACACCCGGGTCTTGCCCGAACCAGCCCCCGCTATGACCAACGAAGGTCCGTCGTTATACAGTACAGCTTGCTTTTGACTGTCGTTGAGTTTATTTAAAATATTCTCCACAAAATTCAGCAATAAGAGCCAGCAAAGTTAGCAGAAATTGCCCTATGCGACAAAAAAATCCCGGCATAAGTCTTCTAATTTATCCAGGGCTGAAATCAACCTTGCACGCAAGTCTGACGGCTGCTTTTGCAAGAATCTCCAAAGCCTTAATTCCAAGCTGAATGCCGGTATGAAACGTTCCCCGAAACAAGCTACAAGCAAAAGTACGAGGAAAAAGATGCTTGTTTTTATCAGACACCATTTAAACGAAAGCGCCAACAGGAGGCTCAGTGTTATATACCAAAGCGGCAACATCAGTGCGTAGAGGACAAAACGGTAACTGCTGTGCATTTGAGGATCTTTGTCAAGCTTTATTATTGCCTGTATGATTTTTCGTACCGGCCAGTTTATAAGATAAGCAGGCGTAAGGGCCAGCGCGGCGAAAAGGTATTGTGCAGTTTTCCTTTTCAGTTTTTTTCTTAGGTCGTCCGACAAACAGTATTTCTCTTCCTGAGTACCGGGAAGAACCTCGTAAATGTTGTAAAATTCTTTAAGGATAGCTGACTGTTTTTGTTTTTCCGGATTTTCGAAAAATTTTTCGAGCCTGCCGCTTAAGCGACGACAGGCTTTAAAACGGTCAATGGCCGAGTTTTTTAAAGCCAGGGCCCGAATATAAGCCGGGCTTAATAAGCGGGACAGAGCATATATCTCTTCGTAATACTCTGTGTTTTGAATATCGATTATCAGGCTTTTCATCCTGCCGGTCAAATGGTCTCGCAAAGTATTGATGCCAAGGACCGGATCCTGTTCGTAAAAGCCTATATAATCCGACACTAGCATAGTTTCGCCGAAGTGTACCACCAGATCGGAACCGGCATGTTCGTATTCGGAATAGTCAATTCCCACAGGCACAATCTGTACGTCTCTGCTTTTACCCACAGCCAGTTGGGCTTCGAAAGCAATCCGGAATATGCCTTTTACCAAAGGTCTGAGGCGACGATGTCCGTCCTGGCCGCCTTCGGGCATCAGGCATAAGTAGCCGTTGTTAATAAGTACACAACTAGCCTCTTTGAATTGCTGTTCGTTTTTGGTCAATTTGGAATAGCCGTCTTTCATCCTATAAACAGGCATTATCTTAACGAGGCGTAACAGATGGCCAATGAATTTCTTTTTAAACATGTCGGCCCTGGCCAAAAAAACAACGGGCTTTTTTTGCCAAAGCAGCACAGCAAGTGCGTCCATTAAGGCATTCTGATGATTGGGAGCAAATATTACCGGCCCATTTTTGGGAATGTTTTCCCAACCGGTATAGTAGATGTTTCTGTAAAAACAACGAAAACAAATGCGGGTATAAAAACGCAATAATATATAGAACAAAGAACTGCGTTCAATCGTTTTTTTTGAACTGAAAAAAAACACAACAAAAGAACTATTAAAGGTATTTACTTAATCTAAGGGCTTTTTTGACCATAGGTAGGAAAGGCTCAG
This sequence comes from Bacteroidales bacterium UBA1402, assembly GCA_002305085.1. GTDB lineage: Bacteria > Bacteroidota > Bacteroidia > Bacteroidales > UBA1402 > UBA1402. Next base: position 36,633 of record DBQE01000007.1, read on the forward strand.
GCCCGATACTATATGCCAGATACCCCACCAGGCCGTAATGAAAAGCATACCGCCTATAGCCATTTCGGGAGGAAATATTTTAGGATTAAATAGCAAGGCCAATCCCAAACCTGAATTCTGAATACCCGTTTCAATGGTTATTGCCCTACGCTCTCCGCGATTTACCCCTAGTAAAGAGGAAAACGAAAAACCGGTCAACAAGGCCAGTCCATTGTGTACAAGGACAATAAGAAATATCCATTGTATATGTTTCAAAAACAGGCTGAAATTGTTAGAAAAAGCCATTACCACAATCAGCAGAAAGAGTGCCATAGAGACCCTGCGAAACCCGGGAGATACTTTTTGTGAGAATTTTGGAAAAAAATGGGTACACAACAAACCCAAAGTCAAAGGAATTCCCAGGAGAATAAAAATAGTGTAAAACATTTGCTCCACCGGGATGATTATGGGTTGCAACAAATTGCCGGAAGCCCTTGACATGTAATCAACGTATAATCCACCGTATATTTTATAAATCAAAGGCGTGGTAAAAATAGCGAGGGCGGTGTTGATGGCTGTCATAGTGACCGACAACTCCGTTTTGCCTTTAGCCAGATTGGTCATAAAGTTGGAAATATTGCCTCCCGGACAAGCCGAAACCAAAATCATTCCCATACAGACAGTAGGAGTGAGCCATTTATGAAAAACAATAATGAGTAAAAAAGTGACGGCAGGTAACATAATAAGTTGGGAAAGCAGCCCCGTTATCAGCGCTTTAGGTTTTACCAGCACTTCTTTGAAAACGCCCAGACGAATATCCAGAGCAACTCCAAACATAATTAAGGCTAAAATACTGTTTACCAGGTGGGTTCCTGCAGAAGAAAAGTTTATGGTCACCTGATCAAGGGCGGACAAGGATTCAAGCATAACTCTTTAGTTTTAATTTCCTCTTTCAATAAGAGCCGCTAATTTAAGTATTTATTGTAAATCTCAAACAAATCTTTTTTAGTAGCTTTGCAGTTTCAATAAATTTTAGAGAAAAATACAATGGCGAAGGAATTGAAAGAACTGTGCTCCCGCAGCGAGAATTACTCACAATGGTATACTGATTTGGTCATTAAAGCCGATTTGGCAGAAAATTCTGCCGTCAGGGGTTGTATGGTCATTAAGCCCTATGGATATTCCATTTGGGAAAAAATGCAGGCTCAATTGGACAAAATGTTCAAGGAAACCGGACACCAAAATGCCTATTTCCCTTTGTTTATTCCCAAATCATTTTTGAGCCGCGAAGCCGAACATGTAGAAGGCTTTGCCAAAGAATGCGCAGTAGTAACGCATTACAGGCTCAAAAAATCTCCCGACGGAAACCAACTGATAGTAGATCCCGAAGCCAAACTCGAAGAAGAATTGGTTGTAAGGCCTACTTCCGAAACCATAATCTGGAGCACCTATAAAGACTGGATCCAATCCTACAGAGATTTGCCTATATTATGCAATCAATGGGCCAATGTGGTTCGCTGGGAAATGCGTACCAGGTTGTTTTTGCGCACCGCCGAATTTTTGTGGCAGGAAGGGCATACCGCTCACGCCACCAAACAGGAAGCCGAAGAAGAAGCCATCAAAATGTTGAACCTATACGCTGATTTTGCCGAGAAATATATGGCCATGCCGGTGCTAAAAGGGGTAAAAACGGCAAATGAACGTTTTGCGGGTGCTCTGGAAACCTACACCATCGAAGCCCTGATGCAAGACGGCAAAGCTTTGCAATCGGGTACCTCACACTTTTTGGGACAGAACTTCGCCAAAGCTTTTGACGTCACTTTCCTAAATAAAGAAAACAAACTCGAATACGTTTGGGCCACTTCCTGGGGCGTTTCGACCCGTTTGATGGGAGCTCTGATTATGTCTCATTCAGATGATAACGGCCTGGTATTGCCACCCGCGCTGGCTCCCTTCCAGGTGGTAATCGTTCCTATTTATAAGAATGCCGAACAGCTTAAAGAAATAGATGAGAAGGCATCCAGTATAATGTTGATATTAAAGGATTTAGGTATTAGTGTTCGTTATGATAACAACGACAATAAAAAACCCGGCTGGAAGTTTTCGGAATACGAACTCAAAGGGGTTCCCGTGCGTTTGGCTCTGGGAGCAAGAGATTTACAGAATAATACCATAGAAGTTGCCCGCCGTGATACTTTGAGCAAGGAAACCCGTCCGATGGAAGGTATTGGACTTTATGTAAAAGAACTACTCGAAGATATCCAGCAGAACATATACCGAAAAGCCTTGGACTATCGCAGCAAAAATACTTTTGAAGTGAATTCCTACGATGAATTCAAGGAGAAAATCGAAGAAGGAGGCTTTTTATCTTGTCATTGGGATGGCAGTCCGGAGACCGAGGAAAGGGTTAAGAACGAAACCAAAGCAACTATACGCTGCATTCCATTGGATGGAGATCAGACTCCGGGTACCTGTATTTTCAGCGGTAAGCCTTCGGCCCGCCGGGTAATTTTTGCCCGGGCTTATTGAAAATTATTTCTTCAAGTCGGATTCTTTCAGGCTTTTAATGATCTGATCGGCAATGCGCTCAGCAAACAACTGTCTTAGCTCCAGTAGATTATTGAAGCTTTCCCTATATCCCAAGCCCACGCCCTGAGTAGTCATGGCCGATTTAAAGTAACGATTGTCGTTGGAGCGGTTGAACATTTTTAGCCTCCAGCGTCCGGATTGAGAGAATTTATACTCCAAGTCAAAATCGCCAATAAATTGAGTATTATTACTAACCAGGTCTTCGCGGGATCCAATATTGCCATTAATGATTAACCTGTTGTCCAGCAGTTGGCTGCTCATGGCCAACTGCCATTCTCCCAGGCCTTGTGACACCAAATCGTCGTAACGGTAGTTAAAGTCAAAAGTCAGGAACGAAGAGCCCAGCGCCTGATAAATCATATTATTCAACTGGTTCGACAGGGAAGAAAGCGTAGCACCAACCACCGCATTTACGTTATTGCCGGCTTGGGCCTGGGTGTTTTCGGCGGCTGCAAAACGGTTCAATAGCATCAAATATACAATTTGCCGGTTGAGCATTTCATCGGTGTTGATTACATTCATTACCCGGCGTTTCAATTCCTCGTCAGCCGATGGAAAGTCCAGCCCCAATTCGATGTTGGGATGTTGTAGTTCTCCCGTTAACAACAAACTGCAATTGACCGGAATACTGCTGCGATTCAAATTTAAGGCAGCAATTTCTGCTTCGTCCAACAAATCGCTAAGTGATACATTTACCACCGAATAAATCGCGTTAATATTCATTTCCGCTTCCAGAGGATCGCCGGAAAAATTAATGGTGCTTCCCTGCAAAATGTTGAAATCTCTCCGCAAAAGGTCTTGGATAATAAACTGATAACTGCCCGATTCGAGGGTGTAACGCCCGTAGAGCTCAATATCGCCGATATTATCGTACACCAGGCGGATGCTTCCGTTTCCACGACCCCTGATCTCGTCACCGGTAGTAGGATTGGTTATCAAAATAATTTCGGCAGAAGGTGTAGCCTCAATCTGTAGATTTAGATTAAGTCTGCCTTCTGGAGTTTCGGCAGTCTTTCTGGTTAAAGGTATCAATAGTCTTTGCTCTTCATTAATGCTGTCTTTTGGGGCCTCCTTGTCGCGGTCGACAAATTCTATGAAACTGTAGTCGCTGACCTCCGATTCCTCAGACAGTGTAATGGCAAAACTACTGCGTTCGTCGGTGCGCATATTGATGTCCATCTGGATGTCTTCTAAAGGGCCATTCAACATGGCTGTCCCGGTGGCATACACCCGGCCGTAGAATGGTTCCGAATAGGAAGGTTCGATGTCAAAAACTTTTAGTTTCTCGGTTTGTATATTCAGATCCAGAGCAAAGTCTTTAAAATAGTTATGCCTAATGGTGCCGTTTATTACAGCCGGATTTCCCTCGTTATCTCTGGCATTGATGTTTTTGAAAAAGATACCTTGAGGCGTCAGGTGTAGGGAGTCGTTAAAATAGTAGTTACAGTGGAGCAAATCTACCCCGATTACTCCCCCCTCCACATAACAGTCGCTGGTTACACCAACCTTTTCGTTACTAAATGTTCCGGCTATTTCGACGTATCCGCTACCGTAACCATCCAAATTTTCAATAACATCTTCAATAAAGCTTCCTATAAAAGAGAGTCTCGCTTTTTCTGCATCTATCCACAAGTAAATAGAATCGGCGGCAGGGAATATAGCACCTTTTGCTTCGGCTACCTGTAATCCTCCGTCTAACAAAATGCCGTTCATTTCTATGCCGGAAATCTCTTCATTCCAGCTTGAATTAACGTTTAAATCTCCCAGAACTGCTTTGTTGAGAGAAAAATTTTCAACACTCAATGAAGCATTTAATTTAGGTTCTTCAAATAAATTGATTATCTGTGCAGCGCCGCTGATACTTCCTCCTAAAAGCAGGGGTTTTTCTCTCCGGCGAGGCAATAATTCAAAAATGTAATCCAGATTGACCTCACTTAAATCAACCAAAAACTCTTCCTCATTGCCTGCAGCTAAAGTTCCATCGAGTTTTATGTGTTGGTTGTTGTGATGTACCAGAAAATTATTTACTATCAATTTTTTTCCATCCCATTGTAAATCTGATGATTCCATTTTCCATAAGGAGTCTCTCACTACAAATTCCGAAGGATTTAAAGCGGAAAATATGCTTAAAGGCGATTTAGGATTCTCCCGTTCAAATCGCAAAATATTGCTCAAATAAATTTTATATACTGATCCGGTATCGTTGTGCCAATGGGTTTCCCAATACAATTCGTTATTCAGGGCCCTGGCTGCAAAATCCACATTTATCCTGCTGGTATCCTCGCGTTCAAGTATTCCCGAAAAATGCCATTGCAGGGAATCGGAAGGATTATCAAGCGTAGTTTTAAGAGAACGGATGCGCCATCCGTCCAGTTCAATAGCTTCAGAATTCAGATTGAGTGCAAATAATGCCGACTCATCTCTGAAATAACCATCGAAAACCATGCCGGAGGGCAGACTCAAAGGTAAATTCAATGCTCGTGACAAGCTCCTGGTATCGTCAAGCTTAAAACGGAAATCATAGTTGTTCATGCTGTGCGTATCCCCCTTTATGTCCGGAAAAAGGGTGGGAAAGTACTGCAACAATGCCTTGTTTCGAGCATCTTCCAGCAAGTTTGTCATATCAATATATCCATACATCCAACCTTCGAGCAGATCGGATTTCAGTAATACATAGCGTTCTCCTCCATTTTCACCGCTCAATGCGTAAAAATTATCCAGCTCAAACAATTCACCATTGTTTTCAAACCGCAGAGAATCTATATTTAAACGTCCTCTCAGTTGTTGCAATGTATTACCTTTTAAATCGGCTTGCATATTAAAAGACAGTTCTGAACCTTTATCTTCTTCTGCGGCCGGCATCCAATTTAAGCTTTGTAAATCAATACGATGGGCATTCAGACTGCAATTGATGGCAGCTTCGTCACCCAAATCATTCAGTGATATGGCTAAATCCAATAAACAATTTTTATCCCCGGAGTTCAGATTAGCATTGTAAAATCCGTAACCGTTGTAGTAAGCATCCAATACAATATTACGATAAGTGTAATTGTTTATTTGCAGGGTTTTGAATATTGCTTTTAAGTCGGCAATAGGGGGGTCTGTTCCGGCTTTTTTCCCGTTTAGGTCCATTTCGAAAGCTGTTTTTCCTAAGGTAATGCGACTATCAAATAACTTGTTCAGAGCGTAGGAATCAGAATTCAAGTGCAGATTGAAATCATAAACAGCGTCCGAAGAAGAATATTCCACCTGAGTCAGGATCGACAACTTTCCGGGATCGGCCGATATTTCACCGGTTATATTCCAATTTTCAGGCTCCAGAGCAACCATTCCGCAGAAATCCATTTCACCCAAATTGTTAACCACAGGGGGTATGACGCTGTCTTGTATCGAAAAAACAGCTTGTATCAGGTGAAGGGCTTCCGGTTGCAGATGTAAAAAGTCCACAGTGGATAGCAACTTGAATTGTTTTTCATCTCCGATTTCGTTCAGGTTTACGTTGCCATTGAAATACACAACACTATCTATTTGAAAATAGAGTTCGTTCAGCTCCAAGTGATCTTTTCCTCCAACAACGGTAAATGCTAAGTCGGCACTGCTATTATCTAGTTGTAAATCGAAGGGCAAAAAAGCAGTTATATCAGAAAAATTCAGAGCCAATTTAACGTCTACAGGATCTTTTAACACAAACGATTTGGGATGCCCTCCAGAATCGACATCGTAAGCGAGTTCCAGCTTGTCTATTCCCATGCTTGATTCAGGCAAAACCAGGCTGAAGTTGTCCATTTTGAGGCTATTGTCGTCAAATATTGCTTTTAATATCAAATCGTTGATTACAAATCCTCCGGCTTCTTCCATGGAAAAAGAGTTCATTGTCAGCTTTGGGGCAGCCTTCCGGGGAATTTTTAGCGAGAGTTTTGTATTCAGTTTTTTAACTGCTATATGGTTGACATCGAAGATTTCTTTATCTGCCCATAATGGGTCTGACGACAGTTCTGGTGCAGTTATAACATCGTAGCTGAAGGAACAGTCTTTCATTAAAAGTGAGGATATCCTGATGGAATTGAAGATTTGACGCTCGAAATTGAAAAGCCGCCCCAGATAAGCAATATTCAGTGGGCTGTCGTGGTACACTCTGTAAACTTGAATATTTGCACCAATAAGCCTGATATCTGTAATATCCAGCTGCTTATAGAGCAAAAGAGGCAGAGTCCGTGCGTTAATATCCAAGCGTTCGGCCCGAAAAAAAATCTGCCCCAGACTATCTGCAAATCTAAGCCCCTCAAACTGAATCAATATATTCTTATCTATTTGAAAATGGAAAGAGTCAAAGTCTGGCTCCAGGTTATATTCCAGAGCCAGCAACTGGGCATAACGTTGTAACAGCTTTTGTTGAAACTTATTGTTGTTCAGCAAAAGAAGCGGCAAAAGGACGATTGCCAACAACGAGAATAGCCAATAAAAACCTTTCTTTTTCAAGCGATATATTGTACTTTTGCACTCCCTAATAATCTGAGAGCTACGAACCAGCAAAAATAAGAAAATCTATGAAATCTGCATACATTCTGGGGATAGAATCTTCTTGTGACGATACTTCTGCTGCTGTTTTAAAAGATCGTAGCCTTTTGTCCAACGTCATTGCAAGTCAAAAAATTCATAAAGCCTACGGCGGAGTAGTACCCGAACTGGCTTCCCGCGCCCACGAACAAAACATTGTACCCGTAGTGGACCAGGCTCTAAAACAAGCAGGAATTAGTAAAAAAGACCTGAGTGCCATAGCTTTTACCCTGGGCCCCGGTTTGATGGGTTCCTTACTTGTTGGCACCTCCTTTGCTAAGGGGCTGGCCCTTGCACTTAATTTGCCGCTGATTCAGGTGAACCATTTACAAGGGCATGTTTTGGCCCATTTTATCCAAGTGGAAGGTAAAGAAAAGCCCGACCCCAACTTTCCTTTTATCTGCCTGCTGGTATCGGGCGGTAATTCTCAATTGGTGCTGGTGCATTCTGTCAGAGAGATGGAAATTATTGGACAAACCATAGACGATGCCGCCGGAGAAGCCTTTGATAAATGCGGTAAAATGTTGGGCCTGGATTATCCGGCCGGACCTCAAATAGATCGACTGGCAACAAGCGGTAATCCTGCTGCCTTTCGTTTCAGCAAACCGCAAATTCCGGGTTTGGACTACAGCTTCAGCGGCCTTAAAACTTCTTTTTTATATCGTTTACGCGATGAAATGGCTGTAAACAAAACTTTTATCCGGGATCACCGAGCCGATTTATGTGCCTCCTTGCAGGCCACTATTGTGGACATCTTGATGGACAAACTCATCAAAGCTAGTAAGGATTTAAATATCAAAGAAATAGCTTTATCCGGAGGCGTATCGGCAAATTCCGGCTTGCGCAGAGCGGTAGAAGAAATAGCCCTATTAAAAGGCTGGACCATACATCTTCCGCCTTTGTCCTTCACTACCGACAATGCCGCCATGATTGCCGTAGGAGGCTATTACAAATTCCTTGATCGGGATTTTTGCGGAATGGACGCAGCGCCCTATTCCAGAGTCGGCATTTAAATAGACCACCATGGACAGTAGTATTACTCCGTCGTACAAAAACGTTGAAATCATCACGATAGGTGACGAAATCATCAACGGGCAAATAGTAGACAGCAATTCAGCCTGGATAGCCTCTTTTTTGAATCGCTCGGGCTTTGAAGTGGATAAAATAACTTCGGTTCCCGACGATGCGCAGTCTATTTTTCGGGCTGTGGATTCAGCCCTGGGCAGTTCTCCGATTGTTTTGCTGACAGGCGGCTTAGGCCCAACCAAAGACGATATTACCAAGCATTGTCTATGTTCCTATTTCAAGACTAAACTGGTTTTCAACCAGGCTGTTTATGATAACATGACCGGGCTGTTCAATAAGCGGGGCCTACGGAGAATAAACGATTTCAATCGTTCACAGGCCGAAGTCCCCGAAGCATGTACAGTCATCGTCAACCGCAAGGGCACAGCGCCGGTCACCTGGTTTGAACGAGAGGGGAAAATTCTGGTTTCCATGCCGGGAGTTCCTCTGGAAATGATGTGGTGCATGGAAAAAGAGATCATGCCGCGCCTGCTAAACAAGGTACAATCGCATCCCATCCTTCAACGATACATTTGGGTTAAAGGCTACCCGGAAGCTGTTTTGGCCGAATTTATTTCCGATTGGGAAGACACTTTGCCTCCGGAGCTTAAACTGGCTTATCTTCCTCAGCGTTCGGTAATGCTGTTGCGCCTTACCGCAAAGAATAATGACGAAACAACATTGATCTGTCTTTTGGAAACGCAGCTTGCCGGCTTAAGAAGCCGGCTGGGATCTGCCATATTTGCCGAAGGGGTTAAAACCCTGGAAGAAGCCCTGGGACAAGTATTAATAAAAAAAGGACTTAAATTGGCTTTGGCCGAAAGCTGCACGGGAGGAGCAGTCGGAGCCAGGCTTACCAGGGCTCCCGGCAGTTCGGCTTATTTTTTAGGCGGCATCATCTCATACGCCAACGAGCTTAAACAACAATGGCTTGGGGTGCCGGAAACCCTGTTGCAGACCAAAGGAGCGGTGAGTAAGGAGGTGGCTGAAGCTATGGCCGCAGGAGTCAGAATCAAATTGAAAAGCGATATCGGCATTGCATTGAGCGGAATAGCCGGCCCCACAGGAGGCAGTGCTGAAAAGCCGGTCGGCACCGTTTTTATTGCCTTGGCCGACAATGACCGGTGTTTATCCAGAAAATTTGAATTTCAATCGGATAGGCTAGGAAACATTGAACAGTCGGTGCATCAGGCTTTGATTTTGTTATTGGATTATTTGTACTTGTAAATCTGTCTCTTAAGCTCAAACTGTATTTTTTATAAAATTTATTCCCTCATTTTTGGATATTTGTCAAAAAAAGATGATCTTTGCACCCGCAAAAATCTATTCTTGTTACTCGCACACAAGAGGATGCAAAAGCAATTAAACACAAAAACAACATACAGCGATGTCAAAAGTTTGTCAAATTACAGGAAAAAGAGCAATGATTGGCAATAACGTCTCTCACTCTAAGAGACGTACAAAACGCAAATTCAATGTCAACTTGTTCGAAAAGAAATTCTATTGGGTAGAACAAGACTGTTGGATTGCATTGACCATTTCTGCTGCAGGATTGCGCATCATCAACCGGAAAGGCTTGAATCAGGCTATCAAGAAGGCCGGGGAAGATGGTTTCCTGCGTTTGGAAGAAGTAAAAATTCTTAATTAGGAGGAGTACTCATGTCAAAGAAAGCAAAAGGGAACAGAGTTCAGGTTATCTTGGAGTGCACGGAACATAAAGAAAGCGGTATGCCCGGGACCTCCCGCTACATCACTACTAAAAACCGCAAAAATACGACTGCCAGAATGGAATTGAAAAAATACAATCCTATTCTCAAGAAAGTCACTGTACATAAAGAAATTAAATAAATAGACTCATGGCAAAGAAAACAGTAGCTACTCTGCACGATGTCGGTAGCCGTAATATGGTGAAAGTTATTAAGATGGTGAAAACGCCCGAAACAGGAGCCTATTCTTTCCAGGAAGAAATGGTACCCGTAGAAAAAGTCAACGAATACGTTAAAAAATAAATAGGGCTGTTTATTTCTGACTATAAAGGTTGTTTTTTCACGAAAACAGCCTTTTTGTGCATATATAACAAGGGAATGTATGGGTATTTTCAGTTTTTTTTCTAAAGATAAAAAGGAAAAGCTCGATCAGGGTTTATCTAAAACCAAGGAAAGCTTTTTCACGAAAGTGAATCGTGCCATCGCCGGTAAATCAAAAGTGGACGACCAGGTACTGGATGAACTGGAGGAAATTCTGATTGGATCCGATGTAGGAGTGGATACTACTCTAAGGATTATCGAACGAATAGTAAAGCGCATTGAAAGAGACAAATACCTGAATACCGATGAATTATACTCTATTTTGCGCGAAGAGACCGTTGAATTACTCATAGAAAACGATCAGGAAGCTTCCAAAGATTTTATTATACCCGAAGACACCAAACCTTACGTCATTATGGTGGTAGGTGTCAACGGTGTAGGAAAAACCACCACCATCGGCAAACTGGCTTATCAATACACACAGCGAGGCAAAAAAGTGTTCATTGGAGCGGCCGACACATTCAGGGCGGCAGCCATCGAGCAATTATGTGTATGGGGCGAAAGGGCAGGAGCAAATGTTGTAAAACAAGCAATGGGCTCGGATCCGGCTTCGGTAGTATTCGATACCCTCAATTCGGCGCTTAGCAACCAGGCAGACGTGGTACTTATCGATACCGCCGGCAGGTTACACAACAAAATCAACCTGATGAATGAACTGACGAAGATCAAAAAAGTAATGGCAAAGCTGATTCCTGAAGCTCCACATGAAATTTTGCTGGTTTTGGATGCATCCACCGGACAAAATGCCTTTGAACAGGCCAAACAATTCAGTTTGGCTACCGAAGTCAATGCTCTGGCTATTACCAAACTCGACGGCACAGCCAAGGGTGGTGTGGTGCTGGGCATCTCCGATCAATTCAGAATTCCTGTTAAATACATTGGATTGGGCGAAGGCATCGATCACCTCCAGATATTCGACCGCAAAGAATTTGTAAACGCTTTGTTTGGCAGCCAGTTCTAAATGAATAAGAAGACTCCCAAAGTGGCCAGTGTTATCTCACTGGGCTGTTCCAAAAACCTGGTAGATTCGGAACAATTGCTATATCAGCTTCAAAGGGCCGGTTATCGTATCAAACACAATTCCGACGATGCCGAAGGGGGAGTGGTCATAATCAATACCTGTGGTTTCATTCAGGATGCCAAAGAAGAATCCATAGAAATCATTTTGCAATATGCGGAAGCCCGAAAACGCGGGAATATAAGCAGGCTTTTTGTAATGGGCTGCTTATCAGAGCGCTACATGGAGGAACTTAAAGTAGAGATCCCGGAAGTAGATGCCTATTTCGGTAAGTTCAACTGGCAAAACATACTGAGTGAACTTGGAGAAGTATACCATGAGGCAAACAAAAATAGCCGCATCCTCACCACACCTTCTCATTACGCCTATATTAAAATCTCGGAAGGATGTAACCGCGACTGTTCTTTTTGCGCCATACCACTTATTACCGGCAGGCACCGCTCCAGAGAAATCGAAGATATTGCTCAGGAAATTAGCGACTTAACCAGAAATGGAGTGAAAGAATTTCAACTGATTGCCCAAGATCTATCCTATTACGGCAAGGATATCTATAAAGACTACCAATTAGCCAAATTGATCGAAACAATTGCCGATATTCCCGGAGTAGAATGGTTGCGCCTGCATTATGCGTATCCGCAGCATTTTCCTTACGATATCCTGCCGATTATTCGCGAACGTGATAATGTGTGTAAATACCTGGATATAGCTCTACAACATTGCAGCGATGGAGTGCTGCAAAAAATGCGCCGCCGTATTGATTACAGCTCCACCCTGAAACTTATTGAACGCCTTCGCAGTGAAGTACCTGGTATCCACCTGAGAACCACAGTAATGGTGGGACATCCAGGAGAAACTGAAGAGGATTTTCAAGCTCTCAAGCAGTTTGTGCAAGAACAGAAGTTTGAGCGCATGGGCGCTTTTGCTTATTCCGACGAAGAGGGCACTTACGCCCACAGGCATTATACCGACGACGTTCCACAGGAAATCAAACAAGCCCGGCTGGATGAGATCATGAACATACAGCAGGAAATTGCCGCTTCCATAAACAGGGAAAAAATCGGACAAGTTTACAAAGTCATAATTGACAGGGAAGAACCTGACTTTTTTATAGCCAGAACCCAATTCGATTCTCCCGAAGTAGATCCGGAAGTATTTATTGAAAAAACACAAGCACTTAGAATCGGTGAATTTTACCGCGCCGAAATTTATAGTGCAGGTATATACGATTTATACGGTAATATTCGATCTTAGTCAACTCCTTTAAACATGAAAAGATTTTTGGTATTGATTTATGGTATTTTACTCAGTTTACCTTTCACGGCTCAAAATACAACCCAGGGCGTAACTCAAAACTCTTCAAAAAGTGAAATTCCAACAAAAACCTGGGATTTGTACGGTTTTATACGCAGCGATTTTTTTGTACAAAACCGCAATACCCGTGCCGTTGTTCTCGATTTATTTCCGCTTTATCCCATGCCTAAATACCCAAATGGAGTAGGGGACGACCTCAACAACTCCCCTTCGGCAGGTTTATCGAGCATAACTACCCGTATAGGATTCAAATTCAATTCTGCAGGTATATTTGGTGCCCAAAAATATACAGGCATCATCGAAACCGACTTTGGAGGTAGCTCCGACTATGTATTAGTGCGTATACGCAAGGCTTACAGTCAGTTGGATTGGGAAAAAAGCCGCCTGATACTGGGTCAGACCTGGCATCCGCTGTTTATTGAAGAGTTAATGCCCAACGTGGTATCCATAAATACCGGAGCGCCTTTTCAGGCTTTAAACCGCAGCCCACAAATACGCTATAATTATAGAGGTCAGGATTTTAACCTGACAGCAGCAGCCATTTATCAGGTAATGTATACCTCTTCGGGGCCTAAGGGAAAAAGCAATCAGTATCAAAAAGATGCCGTCATTCCCAATTTGTTTTTTGGAGCCGAATACAACACCGGCAAGCTGATTACGGGTATAGGAGGAGACTTTAAAGCCATACGTCCGGAAAAAACCTGGATTGACAACTCAAACATTGAACGCATAAACACCAGATTATTAAACACATACTCGGGTATAGCCTACCTGAAATTTGCCCATAATAGATGGTCAATCATAAGCAAGACCCTGCTTGGACAAAATTTGAGTGATCACAGCATAATCGGGGGATACATTATTGATAATGAACATAATTACTTGTCTCTAAACACTTTGGCCAGCTTAGCACAAGTGCAATACGGCCAGATACATAAATTGGGCCTTTTCGGAGGTTATTCAGCCATTTTGGGCAGTACAGCTTCGACAAATGAAAACATTTACAATTTTTACGGTTTTGGCGCGGAATTAATTCCCTCCAGCAATCAATACCAGTACATTCGGGATATGTTTCGCGTAATGCTTACTTACACCTATAATCCCAAAAATTGGCGCATGGGAGTTGAATTGGAATACAACGGAGTCAACTGGGGGAGCCTGAATAAAAACCCCAGCAATCAATTTAGAATTTCTGCCGATGATTATACGGCCGCTTACCGAATGCACGCTGTTATAATGTACTTGTTTTAAATAATTAGGATGAATATAAAAAAAGCTGTCTCTTGAGGGGAGACAGCTTTTTATTTTATGATGAACCTTTTAAATCAATGAGGACAAAGCCTCCTTTTTTCTATTCAACATAATATTAATTATGGGCTTTGCACGCGTGAATTTAACGCGTTTGTTTCATAAGAGCGTCCATCTCTTCGTATTTCTTTTCAAAGCCTTTGCCTAAATTATAATAAATACCTCTTAAAGCAATGATATAATCTCTTTCCTCGGGATTAAGCTCGTGAGCTTTTTCCATATAAGGCAAAGGTTTTTCAAATACTTCTTTCATTTTAGCTTTTTCGCGACGATAAACTCTGTCGTCTCTAATGGCATTTACACGGTCAAGTTCTTCGACGGCTCTGTTGTAATAAATACGGCCGACATTCCCCAAAGCCGGTTCAAAATCAGGATCCATCTCAATAGCTTTCAAAAAACAGCGTTCGGCTTCCTCAAAATTCTTTTCACTTTCGAAAATCCGGCCTTTCACATCCCACAAAGTGGCATTTACAGAGTCTTCTTCGATGGCTTTGTCAATCCAGATCATAGCTTCGGGCAAATCGTTCTTATTTAAATAAACGTTAATAAGACTACGGGCATAAAAAGGATTTTGGGGAAACTTTTGAACACCTATCTTGTACATTTCCAGCAAGTTAACTGAATCTTTTAGGCGTCCGTATTCATAAATCAGGAATTGATACATTTCTTCCTGAGGTTCGTAGACATCCAACAGCAAGGTGAAATATTTGATGGCTGTTTCAGAATCTCCATCCTGAGAAGCTGAAGCTCCGCAATAATACTGTATGTCGTCAATCATGGTGTCTTTCTGATAACCCAACCTTTCTTCCTCTGTCCAAAATTTCAGATTCGGATAATCCAAATAATATTCGAACATCCTGATGGCACTTTGATAATCCTCCTTTTTAAAATAAAAAGAGCCGGAATTAATAAAACCATTTTGCATGGCTTGTACCATTTCCGTAATGGATTTGGTAAACTTAGGCTTCACTCTGCCCTTCTTATCGGGTATTTGATCCAAAGAATCGGCTATCACAAAGCTATCGTAACATTTTGCCAGTGACTGTGCCATTAATTCTCCGTCAGCTTTGGCGCCGCTCCACTCTTTCTTTTGTTCCTGGTCAAACAGTTTGTAATAGATCTTACCTGCTGTAAACCAGGTGTCAGCCATTGTTTTGGTGATTGAATCGCTCAATGCAGGCTCAATGGCATCTCTGGCTTCGACAAGATTAGGTGTCTCGGCATTCAGTCTGGCTTTGGCCTTGCGCACGTTTTTAACTTGTGCATAAGTATTACATCCACACAATAAAAGGATGGCTGTAAGTGATAAAGCAATTTTTTTCATACGATTCATTTTTTAATATTGTTGATGTTTTAGATACAAATATACATCTGAATTTGATTCTGTCAATAGAAAAGAATTAATTCTCGTCTGCCGTCTGTTCATTTTGATTTGTTGAAAATTCTTCTTCGTCTGAATTATCCTGATCTTCTATTTCCAGCTCTTCCTCTTTTTCCGAAGTAACCTTACAAACTGAAGCGATCTCATCGCTATGCCTTTCCAAATTGATCAGACGAACTCCCTGCGTGGCTCTACCCATGATGCGGACATCGGCCAACGTAAGTCGGATAGCTATACCGGATTTATTTATGATCATCAGATCGTTTTCGTCGTTCACCGACTTAATGGCTACCAATTTGCCGGTCTTTTCAGTGATATTCAGGGTTTTAACACCCTTCCCTCCCCTGTTGGTGATACGATAATCATCCACTTCGGAACGTTTGCCGTAGCCTTGTTCGGAAACCACCATAATGCTTTCGTCTTCCGAAACAATAATCATTCCAATAACTTCGTCCTGGCCATCTTCATCGATACGCATACCGCGTACGCCTGTAGCCGTGCGGCCCATGGGTCTGACGTTGCTTTCATGGAAACGAATGGCGCGTCCGTTTCTGTTTGCCAGAATGATTTCACTGTTTCCGTCGGTCAGACGAACCTGAATCACTTGATCGTCTTCGCGTATGGTTATTGCATTTACACCATTGTTCCGGGGTCTGGAATAGGCTTCCAGCGGAGTTTTCTTGATAATACCCTGCTTGGTGGCAAAGATCAGATAGTGCGTATCGTTGAATTCTTTGTCGTCAAGGCTTGTCACACGGATGAAAGCATTCACTTTGTCTTCGGCATCAATGTTAAGCAGATTTTGAATAGCCCGGCCTTTGGAATTTTTGGAACCCTCGGGAATCTCATACACTTTAAGCCAGTAACACTTACCTTTTTGAGTAAAAAACATCATGGTGTTGTGCATGGTGGCCGGATAAATGTATTCTACGAAGTCTTCATCGCGGGTTTCACTGCCTCGGGAACCTACCCCGCCCCGGTTTTGAGACCTGAAATCAGCCAAAGGCGTCCGTTTTATGTAACCCAGATGTGAAATAGTGATAATCATTTGATCGTCAGAATAGAAATCTTCGGGATTGAAATCTTCCGAAGCGTATATGATTTCTGAACGCCTGGGATCGCCGTATTTATTCTTGACTTCCAGCAATTCTTCCTTGATGATATTCATTCTCAAACTCACATTGGCCAAGACCTCTTTGTACCAGGCAATTTTCTGGGTTAATTCATCAAATTCCTTGTGCAATTTATCAACTTCCAATCCGGTAAGCTGACGCAGCCTCATTTCAACTATAGCCCGTGCCTGCACTTCGCTCAAATCAAAAGCCTCCATTAAGGCAGCTCTGGCATCGTCCGGAGAATCAGATGCTCTAATAAGGGCGATGACGCGGTCAATATTGTCGCAAGCTATAATCAAGCCTTGCAAAATATGAGCCCGTTTTTCAGCTTCGTTCAATTCGTATTGAGTTCGGCGGTTTACCACATCGTGCCTATGGTCCACAAAATAACGAATCAGGTCCTTAAGATTCAACAAACGCGGACGCCCATACACCAACGCAATGTTATTAACACTGAACGAAGACTGCAAAGCTGTCATCTTAAACAGTTTATTGAGTACAACATTGGAATTGGCATCGCGTTTTACATCTACGACAATGCGCATACCGCTGCGATCAGACTCGTCGTTAACATTCGAAATACCTTCGATTCTTTTATCTATTGTTAGGTCGGCAATGCTTTTGATGAGGTCTGCCTTGTTGACCAGATAGGGAATTTCAGTTATAATTATTTTATCGTGTTGCGGACCACTCTCAATATCGGCCTTGGCGCGAATCACAACACGGCCTCTTCCTGTCTCAAAAGCTTCCTTTACGCCAGAATACCCATAAATAAAGCCACCGGTGGGGAAATCGGGAGCCTTGACATATTTCATCAATTCGTCTATAGAGATGTCGTTGTTATCGATATAGGCAATAGTTCCGTCCACAATTTCCGATAAATTATGCGGCGGCATATTGGTGGCCATACCTACGGCAATACCTGAGGCTCCGTTTATAAGTAGGTTGGGAATACGGGTGGGTAAAACCGTCGGTTCCTTAAGTGTATCGTCAAAGTTCTGTTGAAAATCGACGGTATCTTTGTCGATGTCAATCAACATTTCTTCGGCAATTTTGCGCAAACGACATTCGGTGTAACGCATGGCAGCCGGACTGTCGCCGTCAACCGAACCGAAGTTGCCTTGTCCGTCTACCAAAGGATAACGCATAGACCAGTCCTGGGCGAGACGTACCATGGTTAAATAAACAGAAGAATCTCCGTGGGGATGGTATTTACCAAGCACATCACCCACAATTCTGGCTGATTTCTTGTAAGGTTTATCTGAATTATTGCCTAATTCATTCATACCAAACAGCACTCTGCGATGTACCGGCTTCATACCGTCACGTACATCGGGCAAGGCTCGGGAAACTATGACCGACATAGAATAATCTATGTAAGAAGATTTCATTTCTTCCTCAATGTTAACCCTTATAACTCTTTCTTCATCAATCATTTGATAAAAATCTTAACAGTTAAAACAAAAACACGCTAATGTAGCACTTTTTAAAAAACTGGGCAAAAAAAAACAGCAATAAATTCAAGGAATCAAGCCACTTTCAAGACAATCTATACTGACATTTTGTCCTTTGGCAAGTTTTTTGCTCATAGTAAGGAAAAACTGATAGAAAACAAGTACATTTGACCGTATAAATGTTTATCTTAGGTTTTACATTTTGAACAGAAAGATTATAACGATGAATACAAATAAATTTTCCAAAGATGTACTCGAGATTTTAGGGTTCAGTAACGAAGAAGCCCGCAGGTTGGGCAATGCTGTTATTGATCCTGAGCATCTTTTGTTGGGAATATTGAGAGAAAAAAACAGCAAAGCCCTGATTTGCCTCAACAAACTCAATGTGGATGTGGCTTTTGTGAAGCAATCCATCGAGAAACAGATCAAGCAGGAAAAGATGATTCAGAATCCCGTTGATTTACCTCTGAGCGCATCTACCGAGCGAGTTCTCAAAATGGGCTTGCTCGAGGCACACGGAATGAAAAGTGAAATAATGGATACAGAACATATTCTTTTGGCCATTCTAAAAGAAAAAAACAATTTGGCAGCCAATGTGCTCAACAACGAAGGAGTACAATGGGAGACCTTGCGCAGCCTGTTTTATGAAAAAAAATACCCTACTTCGGGGCCTGAGTTTACCGACGAAGAAGACGATGACACCGAAGAATACGGTACCGGCGGCAAACCTGACATATTTCAAAAAACCCAGGACAGACCGGGTACCGGCAGGGACACTCCTGCTCTGGACAATTTTGGCAACGATCTTACAAAGGCTGCTTTGGAAGGCAGGCTCGATCCCATTGTCGGGCGCGAAAAAGAAACCCTGAGACTGGCCCAGATTCTGAGTAGAAGAAAGAAAAACAATCCGGTACTTATCGGAGAGCCCGGCGTAGGGAAATCGGCCATTGTAGAAGGTTTAGCCCTGCGCATAGTACAACGCAAGGTGTCGCGCATATTGTTTGACAAACGGATCGTATCTCTTGATCTGGCCTCCATGGTGGCCGGTACCAAATACCGGGGACAATTTGAGGAAAGGATGAAAGCCGTTCTGAACGAATTGCAAAAAAATCCCGATATCATTTTATTTATTGACGAAATCCATACTTTGGTCGGCGCCGGCAATGCCAGCGGCTCCATGGATGCGGCCAATATGCTGAAACCGGCCTTATCGAGAGGTGAAATACAGTGTATAGGAGCCACTACGCTCGATGAATACAGAAAAAGCATCGAAAAAGACGGAGCCCTGGAACGCCGTTTCCAGAAAATCATTGTCGATGCCACTACTCTCGAAGAAACCTATTTGATTTTAAAGAATATCAAAGATCGCTACGAAGAGCATCACAACGTCACCTACTCTGACGAAGCCCTTAGAGCCTGTGTTCAGCTTACCAACCGCTATATTACCGACCGTAATTTCCCCGATAAGGCCATTGACGCCATGGACGAAGCCGGTTCCAGAGTTCATATTTCCAACGTACAGGTTCCGGAGAGCATAGAGTTGCTCGAAAAGGAAATCGACGAAAGCAACAGACTCAAAGTGAAGGCCGTCAACGAGCAAAACTTTGAACTGGCCGCCGATTATCGCGATAAAAGTAAGGAACAGCTCAAGCAGTTAGCAATCCTTAAAGCAGATTGGGAATCCAAACTCACCGAAAACCGTCAGCCGGTGGACGAAGAAAAAATAGCCGAAGTGGTAGCCATGATGTCCGGGGTTCCCCTGCAACGTATTGCTCAGGAAGAAAGCAAAAAATTGCTAAGAATGAAGGACGAGCTTAAAAGTCGCATTATTGGACAGGACGCTGCTGTAGAGGCTGTTGTAAAAGCTATACAGCGCAACCGGGTTGGATTGAAAGATCCCAACAAGCCCATTGGAACTTTTCTTTTTGTCGGCCCGACCGGTGTGGGTAAAACCCACTTGGCCAAATTGCTGGCCGAAGCAATGTTCGACACCAGCGACACGCTTATTCGCATAGATATGAGCGAGTTTATGGAGAAATTCACCGTATCACGGCTGGTAGGAGCCCCTCCCGGATACGTAGGCTACGAAGAAGGAGGCCAACTCACCGAAAAAGTCCGTCGCAGGCCCTACTCCGTTTTGTTACTTGACGAAATCGAAAAAGCCCATCCGGACGTCTTCAACCTGTTGCTGCAGGTGATGGACGAAGGCCGGCTGACCGACAGCCTGGGACGCAGAGTGGATTTCAAAAACACCATTTTAATTATGACTTCCAACGTGGGCACTCGTCAACTCAAGGAATTCGGTAAAGGCGTAGGCTTTGGCTATCCGGATTCCATCAAACAGAATGATTATTCTAAATCTTTGATTCATAAAGCAATAACCAAAACATTTGCTCCTGAATTTTTGAATCGTATCGACGATACGATTTATTTTGAGCAATTGTCCAAAGATTCTATCTTGAAAATTATTGATCTGGAATTGAAGGCTTTCTATCAGCGGGTAGAAAACTTAGGTTATACGCTCAACATTACACCCGAAGCCAAAAATTTCATTGCCGAACAAGGTTATGATGTGCAATTTGGCGCCCGCCCTCTGAAAAGAGCCATTCAAAAATACCTCGAAGATGAACTGGCTGAAGTGATTTTAAGTGAGAAATTCAAAACAAACAAGCATATTTTAGTCGAATTGGATAGTGCTGAAAGCAAGATTATTCTCTCGAATGAGCTTGAAAAATAAAAATAGCTGCCAAAATAGCAGTCAAAATCAAAAAATGTCATTCCCTGGTGTTTGGCATTTTTTTTGTTCCAAATGAGATAGAAAAACAGCTTTATTCATTCATTTTATCGTATTTTTAAATATATCAAATTATGCAAAAAGGACGTATTGGGGTTACTACAGACAATATCTTCCCCGTCATAAAAAAGTTTTTATACAGCGATCAGGAAATTTTTTTACGTGAGGTCATTTCAAATGCCGTCGATGCCACTCAGAAACTCAAAACACTGGCTTCGGTGGGAGAATTTAAAGAAGAACTCGGGGATTTATCCATTCGCGTAAGCTTAAACAGCAAAAACAAAACCTTGACCGTTTCCGACCGTGGAATTGGTATGACTGCGGAAGAAATCGATAAATACATCAACCAAATAGCCTTTTCAGGAGCTGAAGAATTTCTCGAAAAATATAAGACCGATGCTAATGCCATTATTGGCCACTTCGGTTTAGGTTTTTATTCTACTTTTATGGTTTCGAGCCGGGTTGAAATTGTAACCAAGTCCTGGAAAGAGGGATCAAAAGCTGTGCGCTGGAGTTGCGACGGATCGCCTGAGTATGAACTGGAAGAAGTCGAAAAAGACGACCGTGGCACCGATATTATCCTGTATATCGATAATAAAGATTACCTGAAAGAAGAAAAAATAAACGAACTGCTCAATAAATACTGTAAGTTCCTGCCCATACCCATCATCTTTGGCAAAAAGAAAGAATGGAAAGATGGAAAATACCAGGAAACTGATCAGGATAACCAAATAAACGAAACTGAACCGACCTGGACCAAGAAACCCGGCAAACTGAAAGAAGAAGATTATTTGAAATTTTACAAAGACCTCTACCCTTTCAGCGAAGATCCGCTATTCCATATTCACCTGAACGTGGATTATCCTTTTCATCTGACCGGTATATTGTATTTCCCCAAAATTAAAAACAGTATAGAAATTCAAAGGAACAAAATTCAGTTGTACTGCAACCAGGTTTATGTGACCGATTCCGTAGAAGGCATTGTGCCAAACTTCCTGACTTTACTGCACGGAGTTATCGATTCGCCCGATATTCCATTGAATGTATCCCGTTCTTACCTCCAACACGACGACAACGTAAAAAAGATATCCAATCATATCACCAAAAAAGTAGGCGATCGCCTGAAAAAGATTTTCAAAGATGATCGTAAACAATTTGAGGAAAAATGGGACGACCTTAAGATATTTATTCAATACGGTATTTTGACGGAAGAAAAATTCTGGGACTATGCCAAGGAATTCAGTCTGATGCAAAATATTGACGGCAAATATTTTACATACGAAGAATACCAGACCCTGATCAAAGAAGAACAAACAGACAAGGACGGTCAGCTTATTTATCTGTACGCCAGCGACAAAGAAAGTCAATACGCCTATATTGAAACAGCCGGGAATGCCGGTTACGATGTCCTATTGATGAATGGGGAATTGGACGTACCTCTGATGCAACACCTGGAACAAAAATTCGAAAAGTCGCGTTTTGTTCGTGTAGACAGCGATGTCATCGAAAATTTGATCCAAAAAAAGGACAGAGAACAGCTTAATCTGAGTGAAGAGGAAAAAGAAAGTCTGAAAAAGTTGTTTAGCGAACAATTACCTGCAATGGACAAAGTTCGTTTCGAATTGCAATTGGACGCTCTTGGCGAAAACAGTCTGCCTATTGTGCTCACCCAGAACGAATTTATGCGTCGTATGCAAGATATGTCCGGCCTGCAACCCGGTTTGAGTTTTTACGCAGACATGCCTGTGAGTTACAGCATGGTTTTGAATACAGAGCATAAATTGATCAAGGAACTCATTGGAAAAGAACTCGACGAAAAGAATAAAAATACTGTAAATCAATTGATTGACCTCGCTCTCCTGAGTAATGGCATGCTCAAGGGCGAATCACTGATAAAATTTATTAAAAGGAGTTGTGAGCTCATTTAACCGGGATAATTATCGTACTTTTGATAACTTTGTGTTACCAAATCTGCGATAATAAATGAGCTTTAAGCGCAGCATACTTATTGCCTTTTGTCTGAGCCTGGTATTTTATGCCCAGGCTCAGCGCGTTGGTCTTGTATTAAGTGGCGGCGGAGCAAAAGGCCTGGCACATGTGGGGCTGATACAAGCCCTGGAAGAGAACCAAATTCCCATCGATTATGTCACAGGGACCTCAATTGGTGCCATTGTGGGCAGCCTGTACGCCATGGGCTTGTCTCCTGACGAAATGATGGCCCTGTTTTTGTCGGAAGACTTTACTTACTGGTCAACCGGAACCATTCAAACTAAAGACATCGACTATTTTAGAAAAGGAGATTTAAGCCCGGAATTCTTTTCTACCTATCTTTCTCTTAGCGACAGCCTTTTGTCCAATCCCAGATCTTTAGTACCCGGCAGCCTGATTAATGCCAGCCAGCTCAACTACGCTTTTGTACAGGTTTATAGTCAGTATACAGCCTTGTGTGGAGGTGATTTCGATCGATTGTTTGTCCCTTTTCGTTGCGTTGCAACCGATGTACACAGCAAACAAGCCGTAATTTTTAAAAATGGCAGACTGGAAGATGCCGTACGCGCTTCCATGAGTTTCCCTTTGGTTTTCAATGCCGTTAGTGTGGACAGTATGCTTTTGCTCGACGGGGGAATCTACGATAATTATCCGGTGAAGCTCATGCAAAAAGAATTCAACCCCGATTTTGTCATAGGTAGCAACGTTTCTATAGTTAACAGCAAGCCCAGCGAAGACGATGTGGTTTCGCTAATTGAACATATTATAATTCAACCCACACATTTTGAAGCTTCTCCCGATGAGTTTATAGAATTCAAATTTGACTTGAAGGACGTGTACCTGATGGATTTTCACAAAGCCTTGGAAACCTATCAAAAAGGCTACGATTTAGGGATTTCTATGATAGACTCCCTTAAGGGAATAATCTCCAGAAGGCAAGATCCGGATTCATTGGCTCAAAAAAGACAGGCTTTCAAAGCAAACCTTCCTGAGCTTATTTTCGACGAACTCGAACTCACCGGTCTCAACCATCAACAGGAAGAATTTGTACGCAGAATGATCGGCTACGACAAAGATCGCAGGTTCTCGCTCAAAGAGTTCCGCAAGGCCTATTATGCCATGATCGCCGATACCAGAATATCTCAGATCATTCCCAAAGTCTGGTACAATCCTTCCACCGGATTTTTTAAACTGAAACTGGATATAAAAACCGAAAAGAACCTGGTATTCGCTTTGGGCGGAAACATCTCTTCTTCGACCTCCAACCTTTTGTATGCACGTATAGGTTACCAACGATTTGGCAAAGTGGCCACCTATTACTCAGCCGACACATACATAGGCAGTATCCACAACGCTTTGAGATTGAACACGCGATGGGATGTGGCAGGGTATATTCCCAGTTATTTGCAAGCCAGTCTTTCGGTAAGCAGCTTCAAGTTCTACGAAGGTGAAAAATTATTTTACGAAGAATTAAGCCCGGCTTTTATACAGGAAAGAGAAATTCTTTTCAAACTTCGTTACGGTATACCTGCATTTAGTCAGGCTAAATTTGAAATTGGCTATTCAGTGGGAAGAATCAGCGATTGGTATATGCAATCGTACTTAAGCAATATCACTCGAGCCAATTTTGACCGCAGTTACTACGACTTGTCGAATTTTTCCCTTCGTTTGGAAAAAAACAATTTAAATTACAGGCAATACCCGACGGGAGGCAGCCATTACTATCTTTTGTGTCAATATTTGCTGGGGGAAGAAAACTACTCTTATCCCGACTCTGTGGGGAACCGCTTCAAGGAAAGCAAAGAATTGGGTTATTTCCAGGCTTCGGCTGCCTATGAAGGCTATTTAAATTTTAATAAAAGTATTACTCTGGGCTGTATACTAAATGCTGTTTACAATAACAAGCGTTCTTTGGATAACTATACAGCTAGCATCATACAGGCACCGGCTTTTACTCCCACACCCTACACCTTGAGTACTTTTAATGAAGCCTTTCGTTCTAACAAATACGCTGCCATAGGAATTATGCCTATTTGGACCATACGTCCTTTTTTACACCTGAGATCTGAATTTTACACCTTTATGCCTCTAGATGCTATCAAACGGGGACCTAATCAAGAAACAGTGCTGAGCAGATCTTTTTCGAATACTCAATTCCTTGGTGAGTTATCTCTGGTGTTTCACCAGCCTTTTGTGTCCATGAGTCTGTTTACCAACTACCTGAGCTATCCCAAAAATAATTGGAACGTTGGCATCAACATTGGTTTCCTAATCTTCAACAAACGTCTTGTCGAATGATGGATTTTTAGGATTATTGGCAAAGTGATGGGGGAAAATTAAAAAAGCTACCTGGCTGATTTTACGCCTTGTAGCCTTGTTCTTCTCGGGTACGTGGTGACCCCGACAGGATTCAAACCTNNATCCGTAGTCAGATGCTCTATTCAATTAAGCTACGGGGCCTTTTTTAACGGGCACAAAAGTACATTTAAATATTGATTAGCACAATTATTATTCCCTCTTTTTTGATTTCTCCTTAAAAAACTTTGTCTGGATTGTGTGCTTAGCTGTCTGTGTCAAAATCAAAATCCTCTCCGGCTTGGTAATTGACTCTTGAACTGAGGATGGGCTGATCCTCTCCGTTGAAAAAGGCATCGTCTTCGAGGTTGCTGAATTTGGCAAAATTGCTTCTGAACCGTAGTCGAATATCTCCGGTAGCACCGTTTCTGTGCTTGGCAATAATGAGTTCGGCTATGCCCACCAGGCTGTTTTGGTTCTCGTCTTCCAATATGCGGTAATATTCGGGCCGGTGAATAAAAATAACCAAGTCGGCGTCCTGCTCAATGGCTCCCGATTCACGCAAATCAGATAATTGAGGCCTTTTTGCTTCATTGACGGGAACTCCCATGATTCCGGCACGGTTGGCAGAAGCGCGGTTCACCTGAGAAAGCGCAATGATAGGTATATTCAATTCTTTAGCTAATGCCTTGAGTGAACGGGAAATAGTCATAACTTCTTCCTGTCTGTTGGCATACTTTAGCCCCTTAGCACTGGCATTCATTAATTGCAGGTAGTCTATCACGATAAGTTTGATCTGGTGCTCCCTTATCAACCGTCTGGCCTTGGTAGCAAATTCAAAAACTGACAGACTCGGTGTATCATCAATAAAAATGGGAGCATCGTAGAGATCTTTGATTTTTTGGTCCAATTGATACCATTCAAAATCTTGTAAACGCCCGCTTTTGATTTTTTCTCCTTCAATTTCGCATACATTAACAATCAGGCGGTTAACTAATTGCACATTGGACATTTCCATAGAAAAGATAGCCACCGGCTGTTTATTGTCCACAGCCATATTCCTGATCATCGACAAGGCCAGAGCGGTTTTACCCATGGCAGGCCTGGCAGCTATAATGATCAGGTCCGAATTCTGCCAGCCGGAAGTAATCTTGTCCAAGGCATGAAAACCCGATTCAATACCGCTCAGACCGTCTTCTCTTTTGGCGGCCAGGTTCAGGATATTCAGGGCCTCGTCGATGACGGGATTGATTTGAATAACATCTTTTTTAAGATTTTGCTGGGAGAGCTCGAACAATTTGGACTCGGCCTTTTGCATCAACTCATCCACATCCATGGCTTCGTCATAGGCATCTCCCTGAATCTCGGAAGTATAGCTTATCAAAGCCCTGGCCAGGTGCTTCTGGGCGACAATACGGGCATGATATTCCAAATGCGCGGTAGAAACCACCTTGGAACTTAATTCGGCCAGATAATAAGCCCCTCCTACTTCTTCCAAAACCCCTTCCTGTTTTAGTTGCTCCTGGACGGTAAGAATGTCTACCGGTTTTTGCTTGACGGCCAATTGTTGTATCGCCTTAAAAATATCCTGATGCCGGGGTTCATAAAAACATTCGTCTTTTAAAATTTCGCTCACTTCATAAAAAGCATCTTTCTCGAGCATAAGAGCCCCTAATACCGCCTTTTCAAGTTCAAGAGCCTGAGGTTGAAGTCGGCCAATATCGGCTATGTTGACGGAAGTTTTTTTGCGTTTGGTAGTAGTGGTAGATTTATCCATTCTGTTGAATTTGATGTCTTCAAAAGTACAGAAGAAATAACTGATGCCCAAATATACTTATCAACATTCTTTTAACCGGAATCTTCAAAACTCGAATGGTGAAATCATTTAATCTGTTTATTTTTGTGTCTTAAATACACACTTGCTTATGATTTGTTTTCCCAATGCCAAAATCAACCTTGGACTGCATGTTCTGGAGAAACGCTCTGATAATTACCATAATATCGAAACTCTTTTTTATCCCATAGGACTTAAAGATATATTGGAATGCGTTCCGGTTGATAAGACAGAACATCCGCTTATTCAATTGAGTGGAATACCTCTTGAAGGAAATCCCGGAGAAAACCTGGTAATAAAAGCCTATAAGCTCTTACAAAAAGATTACCCTCTCAAAGCCGTTCAAATCTATTTGCATAAGTCCATACCGTCGGGAGCCGGACTGGGCGGAGGTTCATCGGATGCCGCTTTTATGCTCAAACTTTTAAACGACATCCAACACCTGGGTTTATCAACATCTCAGTTGGAACATTATGCTGCACAATTAGGAGCCGACTGTGCTTTTTTCATACATAACAGACCTTTGCTTGCTTTCGAAAAAGGGGATCGTTTTCAGGTAGTGGATTTTTCTCTTAAAGGACTTTTTTTGGTTCTCCTGATTCCAAAAAACATCCGGATTTCCACGCGCGAAGCCTACGCGGGAATTAAGCCGGTAAAACCCGGCTGCAAGTTGACCGATTGTATTTCTAAACCGCCTGAATACTGGAAAGATTGTTTGGTCAACGATTTTGAGAAAACGGTTTTTGTCCTAAATCCTGAACTTCTCCATATTAAACAAGCCCTTTATGAAGCAGGAGCCCTCTATGCTTCCATGTCGGGCAGCGGATCGTCTATCTTTGGTTTGTTCAGAGCTGAATGTGATTTGCAGGATGTTTTTCCCGATTGTTATTATTGGTCTGAAAAGCTCTAACCCTTTAATTCTGTAAAATTATTTCATTACCTTTGTGCCCCTTAGATGTAAGGATGTTCTAGGTATTAATCTTATAATCCAATATGTTATGGCAAAAATAAAGGGGGCGGTGTTGGTGGATATCAACCGATGCAAAGGTTGCGGGCTCTGTGTTGACTCCTGCCCCTCCCAAGTGCTGGCACTGGCCAGAGAAGTGAACGAAAAAGGATATAATTATGCCTATATGGCTCAGCCGGATACCTGCATTGGTTGTGCCAATTGCGCCTATATTTGTCCGGATGGTTGCATCAAGGTCTATAAGGTAAAGCTTTGATTATGAAAGGTATTCATTTGATGAAAGGCAACGAAGCCATTGCACATGCGGCTATACGTTGCGGATGTGACGGATACTTTGGTTATCCTATCACTCCACAGTCTGAAATTTTAGAAACACTCATGGAGGAAAAACCCTGGGAAAGTACGGGAATGGTATGTCTCCAGGCCGAAAGCGAAGTAGCTGCCATTAATATGGTATTCGGAGGTGCTTCCTGCGGCAAAAAAGTAATGACCTCATCGTCCAGTCCCGGTGTCAGCCTTAAACAAGAGGGAGTTTCCTATTTGTGCGGAGCCGATCTGCCCTGTCTGATTGTAAATATTATGCGCGGAGGTCCGGGCCTTGGCACCATACAGCCCAGCCAGTCGGATTATTTCCAGTCAACCAAAGGCGGTGGACATGGTGATTATCACCTGATAGTACTTGCTCCCAACTCTGTGCAGGAAATGGCCGATTTTGTGGGCTTAGGCTTTGATTTATCCTTTAAATACCGTATCCCGGCTCTTATTTTGTCGGACGGAGTTATCGGGCAAATGATGGAAAAACTCAGGTTGCCGGCCTTCAAGCCTCGTGCCACCGAAGAAGAAATTGCCAGGGATTGTCCCTGGGCTCTGAGCGGAAGAACCGGCATGCGCCCGCAAAACATCATAAGTTCTCTGGAACTGGATCCGGCTATAATGGAAAAAAGGAATCTGGAGCGTCACGAACGTTATCGCAAAGTGGAAGCTACCGAAGTTCGTTACGACACCTTTATGTGCGACGATGCCGAATTTCTGATCGTTGCCTTTGGTTGTGCCGCTCGGATTTGTCAAAAATCGGTAGAGCTTTTGCGTGAACAGGGTATAAAAGCGGGTCTGTTACGTCCCATCACCTTATGGCCTTTCCCCAAAAAGGCCATCGAAGGCTATTGCCGTCAGGTTCGTTCAATTCTGACCGTAGAACTGAACTCCGGTCAGATGGTCGAAGATGTTCGTCTGGCAGTCGATGGAAAGGTGCCGGTCGGTCATTATGGCCGCATGGGTGGCATTGTGCCTACTCCCGAAGAAATTGTAGAAGCACTCAAAAAAAACAGTTGATATGGATCTACAAGGCTTAAAATACACTTTGTCCATTCTGGCCATTATTTTGGCTATTCTATCTATAGTCTGTTATTTTTCCGGTCTTTTTTTCTGGTTTATCGCTTTCGGTATAACCGCAGTCCTTTGTAAACTGGCTGAAATCATTTTACGTGTACGAAAAAAGAAATAATATGAATAGAAGTAATAATAATTCCATTATAGCACCCGAAAACCTGGTGTACGAAAAATCAAAACTCCTCAAGGATAACGTCATGCACTATTGTCCAGGTTGCAGTCACGGCACCGTGCATCGCATGATAGCTGAAGTAATTGAAGAAATGGGCATGGAAGATAAGGCCATGGGAGTGTCACCGGTGGGTTGTGCCGTTTTCATTTATAAGTACATCAATATAGACTTTGCAGAAGCGGCTCACGGCAGGGCGCCTGCCCTGGCCACAGCTATGAAACGCCTGCGTCCCGACAAACTGGTGTTCACCTACCAGGGAGACGGCGACCTTGCTGCCATCGGAACCGCAGAAACCATCCATGCCTGTAACAGGGGCGAAAATATTACCATTATTTTCATCAACAATGGAATTTATGGAATGACCGGCGGTCAAATGGCCCCAACCACTCTGGAAGGTATGAAGACTTCCACTTGTCCCTACGGAAGGAATGTGGCATTAAACGGGTATCCACTCAAAATTACCAACCTGTTGGCCGAACTTGAAGGAACTTGTTACGTAACCCGGCAAAGCGTGCATACGGCCGCAGCAGTGAAAAAAACCAAAAGAGCCATCCGTAAAGCTTTTGAAAACTCCATGGAGGGCAAAGGCACCAGCATAGTAGAAATCGTTTCTACCTGTAATTCGGGCTGGAAAATGAGTCCGGTACAGGCTAACCAATGGATGGTTGAAAATATGATTCCTTTTTACCCCTTGGGCGACTTAAAAGACAAATAAAAAAATGAAAGAAGAAATAATTATATCCGGCTTTGGGGGACAAGGCGTTTTGTCCATGGGAAAAATCCTGGCTTATTCAGCCCTGCTGGAAAACAAGGAGGTCAGCTGGATGCCGGCCTACGGCCCGGAACAAAGAGGCGGAACAGCCAACGTTACTGTCATTATCAGCGACGAACTTATTAGTTCACCCATTTTAAATTCCTTCGATACAGCCATCATACTTAACCAGCAGTCGATGGATAAGTTTGAACCTAAAATCAAGCCCGGAGGGGTACTTTTATACGATCCTCACGGTATTACCCGGGCTCCGGTGCGCAAAGACATCCGAATTCATACCGTAGACGCTACGGAAATTGCCTCCGATATGGATAATAGTAAGGCTTTCAATATGATCGTGCTGGGAGCTTACTTAAAAGTCCTGCCCATTGTGCAGCTTAAATCCATCTTGGAAGGTTTAAGAAAGACATTGCCCGCAAGGCACCATAAGCTCATTCCCATGAACGAACAAGCCTTGCAGGCGGGAATGGATAGAGTGAAGTAAACCAAATTGCCCGGGAAGCCTTCAAATTCGTCTCGTTCAGATAACGGGATGTGCGACTACGCAGACTTAGAATTTATAGGACAAGCCCACACCAAGCACTTCTTTAAACTGTACTCTGGCCGGACCTAAAACACCGTTGGCGTCTACGTATTTGATGTCGTCGTCGAAACGCAGGGTGGATTGAAAAGTAACCGTGAGCAGTTCCGTAACTTTAAGGTTGAGCAACACTTCCCAGTTGACGTCAATTTTACCGAAACTTTGATTGTATGCAGTAAACAAATCCAGACTGGATTTAAGGTTTACCACCTTAAAAATATCGTAATTAGCTGAAGCTCTAAAGCTACTACCCAACTCTGCACGGTTTTTCTTACCGGCTTGCAGGCCGTAATTTGTCGAAAAAGTAGTATCCGAAACAAAGGTCATTTTGCCGGTAACGGGCGAATAATAAGCACTAAAATGTTCATTGGGTTTGTAATCTATACCCACTGAAAGATTTAGGTAAGCAGGAGTCATAAAGCCGGAAACCCTGTCGGTTGTACTGACGGCGTAATTGTAACCATTAGCAAACTGGGTTTTAAAATCCAGTAAGGCAGCATAATAAAGGGCTTTTGAAATACTGCGTCCGTATTTGGAGGCAAAATTGATGTTATCAATATTTTTTCTCCAGTTGTTTTCGGTGGTGTAATACATACCAAAATTGGTACTCAAATCGTTGGTCCACGATACTTTGTTATGAACATAATTTAGAGAGGCATTCAAATACACATTACCTGCCACTGAGTTTTCGCCACCTTCACTCCAATTGGTAAAGGAAGTTTGGGAAAAATTTAAACCGGTAATACCCTTGTACGACCAGGGGCTTTTGGCTTCTTCGGTTTTTTCCTGAGCAAACAAAGTTATCGAAAACAATGTTGCTATTAGAAGTAATCTGAATTTCATATACTTTGTGATTAACGAGTAAATAGGTTTTTTTTAACGGCTGCAAATGTAAGCAAAATAAAGCTGTGAAAAAATCCTTCATTTGTTTTTATCCTCATACAAAATTGACTAGATTTGCGGCATCAACTGGTGATGCCTGTCCTTTCTCGGGACCGGCATAAAAGGGAATCCGGTGTAAATCCGGAACAGTGCCCGCTGCTGTAAGATTCTTACAAGGCTTTGTTTCTGCAAACCACTGTCTTTGTGACGGGAAGGTGACAAGGTGAATCAAGTCAGAAAACCTGCCGGTTACTATTTTCAACGCTTTCGGGAACAAAAGCTGAAAAAGTTTTCCCAGGGATCCCTTTTTCTTCTTTATGCCCGGTCACGCACGCGGTGTCATCGTGTTGTTGAAAATCATTGTGCAAGCAGGGCAAACACAATAAAACATTTCAGGCTTCTGTAAACGGATGGGGTTTCTGCGTTTTATGGAGTCATTTTTTGCAGGAACCCACTTATTATAATTTTAATTATGAATACAAAACACCTTGTCCGGTCTTTCACATTAGGCCTGACTTTGATTGGAATGTTGGCTTGTGAGCCTGTGGTCAGTAAGCATGAAGAAGAAATCTGCATCGATTTTGAGCAACCTGTTATTGAAAATTTTCAAAACAATCAGGTTTACGCCGCCAAGGGATTGGTTTTTAACAACAAGTATACCCTTTCGGAATACGAATGGGAAGGTAAAACTTACACTTCAGAAACCTGGTACGGTTTCTCTTTGAGCGCTATGTGCGATACTGTTACTGAGGGCTTTGGCAATCAATACAGTTGTAGTGCAGGCAAAGCTGCAGGAGGTAAACAATTCGGCCTCTTTTACTACAGTGCCTACGATGCCGATTCTTCTTGTTTTGTTCAGTTCGAAGAAGAAAAGGAATACGTAATAAAAGGCATGCAAATCACAAATTCAACCTATGCCTACTTGTCGATGAAAAATGGCGATGATTTTGCAAAGAAATTTGAAGCAGGTGATTATCTGCGAATTATATTTAAATCATACGATGCCGAGGGAAAATATTTAGCTCAAAAAACCTTTTATTTGGCCGACTTCAGAGAGAACAAAAAAACCTTATTGAATTCCTGGGAATTTGTCGATCTGAGAGAATTGGGCAAACTAAATAAACTCAGTATATTTTTTGAGTCGAGCGACACCGGCATGTACGGCATCAATACACCGACCTATGTCTGTGTTGACAATTTGACTTACATAAAAGTACAAGAATAACTGTCTGCCGGCAAACTTGTACTGCTCCGCAGAAGTTGCTTTGGCTGTCAAAGTATAAAACAAGACTCCATTTAGCTTATGCGGAGCATTTTCGTATCTTTGCGCCAAAATACGACCATGTTACGCATTGATATTATTACGGTTTTACCTGAGCTTTTGGAAGGGCCCTTAAGCTGTTCCATAATACAAAGAGCCAGAGATAAGAAACTGGTTGACATCAATGTACATTGTTTACGTGATTATTCCACCGATCTAAAGCATCGCAGGGTTGACGACTATGCTTTCGGTTTTTCAGCAGGCATGGTATTGCAAATTGAACCGGTAGACCGGGTCATCACTCATCTGTGTAGTCAACGCAAATACGATGAGATCATATATACTTCGCCCGACGGAGAAAAATTCACTCAAAGACAGGCCAATCAACTTTCCCTGAAACAGAATTTGATCGTCCTCTGCGGACATTACAAAGGCATCGACCATCGCATACGTGAACATCTGATAACCAAAGAAATATCTATTGGCGATTATGTGCTCACCGGTGGAGAACTGGCAGCCGCCGTAATAACGGA
Organism: Bacteroidales bacterium UBA1402; assembly: GCA_002305085.1. Classification (GTDB taxonomy): domain Bacteria; phylum Bacteroidota; class Bacteroidia; order Bacteroidales; family UBA1402; genus UBA1402. The sequence continues at coordinate 69,965 of DBQE01000007.1, forward strand.
TTGCGTCGTGAGGCTTATCCCGGGAGCTTTGGGTGACGAACAATCTGCCCTCTCAGATTCCTTCCAGGACCAATTGCTGGCACCGCCTATTTATACCAGGCCAGCAGAATACAAAGGCTGGAAAGTCCCAGACATATTATTGTCGGGAAACCAACGTAAAATTCAGGAATGGGAAATGGAGCAATCTTTGGAAAGAACTCAACGTCTGCGGCCGGATTTGCTTGACGATTGATTTTTGAATTTCGCTAAAGTATTGCTGTTCAACGTACACCTAGTCGTTTCAGCCTACCCGCTATTGGTTTGCATCAATCAAGTTAAAGCCGCCTTGAGCGACGCCATGAAAACAATTCCGTCAGCCCTCATGCCTACAATTTCTTGTGTACTAATCAATTATGAGGGATCCGGTCAGTTCTTTGGCCGATTTAAAACCATGTCGCCGACAATAATCCGTTATGCCTTCGGCTATGCTGACCGAGACTCCCGGATCTATAAAATTAGCGGTTCCCACTTGTATGGCAGATGCACCGGCCAACATAAATTCTATGGCGTCGGCTGTGTTTGAGATACCTCCTATGCCTATAACAGGGATTTTGACCGCCTTATATGTTTGCCAAACCATTCTAAGAGCAACAGGCTTGATGCAGGGTCCTGACAAACCTCCCGTCACCGTGGAAAGCTTAGGACGTCTATTTTCTGCATCAATGGCCATACCAAGCAAAGTATTAATCAAAGAAAGAGAATCGGCTCCCTGGTCTTCGGCTATTTTGGCGAGCTCTGTGATATCGGTTACGTTGGGCGATAATTTCAACATCAGATGCTTTTTATAAACTGCCCTGACTTCTTTGACTACCAAAGATAAGGCTCGAGGACTCACACCAAATGCCATTCCGCCTTCTTTGACATTGGGGCAGGACACATTGAGTTCTATACCCGGAATCTTGTCCAATTCTTGTATGATTTCGGCCGCCTGAACATAATCATCCACCGTAGAACCAGAAACATTAACCAGTACATTTGTATTAAAATCGCAAATGCGCGGATATATGTGTTTTACAAAATAATGCACACCCTTATTTTGCAGTCCTACAGCATTTAACATACCTGAAGCTGTTTCGGCCATCCTAGGATAATCGTTGCCTTCTCTTGGGCGAATAGTAGTTCCCTTTACAATTATGCCTCCTATTCGCGAAACATCCATAAAGTCAAGGTATTCTTCTCCGTAACCAAAAGTACCCGAAGCAGTCATCACGGGATTTTTCAGGCGCAGAGCCTTTAATTGTACTGACAGATCTACCATAGCAGTTGATTTATATTAAAAACCGGACCTTCGGTGCAAGTGCAAACGTGGCCTTGCGTTGTTTTTTCCACGCAACAGAGGCAAGCTCCAAATCCGCATGCCATTAGATTTTCAAGGGAGACTTCGCACCAACAATTCTTCGCTCTGGCTAGGGATGCTACTGCTTGCATCATTGGTTTTGGACCGCAGCAATACATTCTGTCCGGCTGCATCTCCTTCAGGATACTGTGTTCCGTCACTAGTCCACGTTCTCCCATAGATCCATCCTGGGTAGTTACATATACCTTCCCGTAAAGCCGAAACTGATCTATCTGCAAAATATCAGCCGCGGAGCGTCCTCCCAATAAAAAAACGGGAGAATAACCTCTTTCGTGCAAGCTTTTACTTAAAAAAAGCAGTGGAGCGGTGCCAATACCCCCACCAATCAGCATTATTTGTTGTTGGAAAGAATCCTTAGCAGGCTCAGGTAAAGTAAAAGACTTGCCCAGGGGAAGTATCATATTCACCTTGGAATTCAAAGCAAGGCCTGCTAATTTACGGGTCCCCGGACCGATTTTTTGCACCAATAACCACAGACAGGAGTTTTCTCTGTCTGTGAAATTCACCGATAAGGGTCGCCTTAAATAGGTGTCGGGAGAATTTTCTATTTTAACCTGTACAAATTGTCCCGGAAAGATTTCCGGCAAAACTTCGGTTGTTTTAAACTTCATCAAAGCCGAATTGGCCCATTCTTCTTTTTCGTATAAGATAAAATCTAAAACTTGCTTGTTTGTAATCGAAGACATAATTAGGAGTTGAATACGCAAATATACGTGAGAAATTTCATTTCAGGCCTATCCGATTTTTAAACTGTACTCCACCAAGTTTAATTATTGTGGAAAAAATTCCTCGTAGGTGTTGTCGGAATAAAAAACGGCTATCTTGGATATTTTAGCAGTTGTTTTTTCTGTAGCTGTATTTGTCTGATTATCTGTATACATGCTAGGTTTTTGTGAGCTTTTTAAGCCTTTTTGAGGGGGATATCCTTCTTTACCCGAGTCATGATCCGGTTTTTGGGGATTCTCGCCAAATAAAGTGACTTCTTCCTGCTGTATGGGCAAGTTTTCTTTATACATCTCCCCCTGGCCGGTCATCAACCACTCAACATTGATTCCGGGAAAATTCACAATAATCTTTTGTAGAGCATCGTAGCTTGGATTATTCCTTCCGCTCAAAATATGAGATAAGGCAGATACGTTTATATTGACCTTTTGCGCAAATTGTGTAGCATTCAAGCCCTGGGAATCTAAAATTTCCTTAATTCTATCTTTCATAAACTGGATATATATACATTTTTCTGTTGCACAAATGTACAAATAATTGTCTGGAAAAATCTTTCCAATCAAAAATATTTTACAGAAACAAATCTGCCTATAGCCACATTAATAAAATTATTTTTTATGTGATTTCTGTTATGTAAAGACCGTTTTACATATTTGTTTTTACAATACTATATTAATTAATTATGAGCCTATTGCTCTAAATGAAGAATCTTACTCCTTTATACCCAGCATTATAATGATCTTATTTTAAATCTATACTTTTAATTTATCTGCTCAAAGTCGTTTTTTGCCCTTATTATATTTGTATTCGATCTTAACATACGTAGTACATTGTTATATTCCAATAGTTTGATTTGATTTAATTAAAGTTCTTACTTTAAATGTTTTCAGGCTTAAACTCCATGATTGCTTAAGAATAAGAGTTTACTTTTCCAAAGTCCCCACAAATGTAAACCACTCCTCTAAAGAGCTACCTGTTTTACTTATGTGAATAGCTATAAACAAATGTTTGTAATATACTTATGTAAACCAATTCTCCTAAAAGAATACTCTCTGATCTATGCTGATTATATGCATTCCTACTCCCTATCTGTCCTTTTTAAAAGTAGAACTGTTAATAATGCCTAACTTTTTATCTCGGATGAGCAAATCTACCCTTTTTTAGAAAAAGCTGATTTTCGCCTTAAGCTCTGAGAATCCTCTGTACGTGTACAAATGGACGATCGGTTTCAAATAAACGATTCTCAAGAATCGAAAAAAACGGTATGATTGAGTTTTTTTTCCTACATTTGGCAAAGAATAAAACTCTCGTAAATGGATATTAAAAGCATACTGGACTTCCTGCACCTCTTATCGCAAAACAACAACAGGGAATGGTTCAATAAACACAAAGCTTTTTATACCACAAGCCGGGAGCATCATATACGGCTTCTCGAAAAACTTATCTTGCTGCTGGCTGATTTTGATGCTGAATTAAGGCATTTAAGGCCTCAGGAATGCATTTTCAGGATATATCGGGACTTACGCTTCACTCAGGATAAAACACCCTACAAAACTTTTTTTGGAGCTTTTATGGCCGCGGGCGGAAAGAATAGTGAGCGGGCGGGATATTACCTGCACCTGAAACCTGATAACTGTTTCATAACCGGAGGCATATGGATGCCGGAGGCTCCTCAGCTGAAAATTTTACGTCAATCTATCGTAGACAATCTGGATGAATTTGAAGATATTGTTCATTCTCAAGACTTTGTATCTAGTTTTGGTTCTTTGGACGGACGAAGACTTCGGACGGCTCCCAAAGGATTTCCCGCCGATTTCCCGGGTATGGACTATTTGAAATTCAAAGATTATACCGCCACTCACAAGCTTAGCGCCCTGGAAATGGAACGCTCCGATTTTTGTGAATACATCGCCGGTCTTTTTCAACACCTCTACCCTTTGAACCGTTTTTTGAATTTTGCGTTGGACGAATACAAAGAGAACAAACCATTTTACAACCACCCAATAAATAGTTAAACATGATACTTGATTCATTAAAAAACAGCTCTCTTTACGAAAGCATGCATCCTTTATTCAAAAGAGCTTTCGATTACCTGAAATCACGCGACCTGGACTTACTGGAGCCGGGTAAGATAGTATTGGACGGAGATAAACTTTATGTTTCGATTTCGGAATATGAAGGGAAATCACCCGAAGCAGCACGCCTGGAGACCCACGAAAAATACATAGACATTCAGGTCATCATCAGCGGCACCGAAACCATGGGCTGGCGAGCCGCGAACGATTGCAAACACGCTCTTGCTCCCTACGATACAGTGAAAGATATCTGTTTTTACAAAGATAATCCGGTAAGTTTCGTCGAGGTTCATCCGGGAGAATTCACGGTGTTTTTCCCCGGTGACGGACACGCACCCTGCATAGGCAAAGGCCCCATCAAAAAAGCCGTGGTTAAAGTTTTGCTTTAATGAAATCCAAGACATTGAAAATTATCAAGAACGATCCTTGGTTGGAACCCTACCGACAAGCCATCGAGGGACGCTATAATTACGCTCTGAGCAGGGAGAAAAGCCTGACCAAGGGTGGAAGCCTGTCCGAATTTGCTAATGGGCACCTTTTTTTTGGGCTGCATAAACATCCAGACGGATGGACTTTTCGGGAATGGGCTCCCAACGCCGATTCCATTTATTTGATTGGCGAATTCAACCAGTGGGAGCGTCGACCCGAATACGCTCTGGAGAAAAAGGAACATGGTGTATGGGAAATCCATCTAGCCGCCGATTGTCTGAAGCACGGAGACCTGTACAAAATGTATGTCTCCTGGCCTGGCGGTAGCGGAGAGCGGATACCCGCCTGGACAAGACGGGTTGTTCAGGATCCGGTTAGCCTTATTTTCAGCGCTCAGGTGTGGGAGCCGGCAAATCCTTATCGCTTTAAACATAAAGTAAAGCCTCCCTCCCAACCTCTGTTTATTTACGAATGCCACATTGGCATGGCCACCGAAGAGGAGAGAATAGGCACGTACGACGAGTTTAGACGCCTGGTCCTACCGCGCATAGTCGATAACGGCTACAACGCCATTCAGATTATGGCCATACAGGAACATCCCTATTACGGTTCTTTCGGCTATCATGTTTCAAGTTTCTTTGCAGCCTCTTCCCGTTTTGGCACACCCGAAGAGCTCAAACGGCTTATTGATGAGGCTCACGGCTATGGTCTGGCAGTTATAATGGATATAGTACATTCTCATGCCGTCAAAAATTCCGTCGAAGGCTTAGGTTGCCTGGACGGTGACCCCAACCTGTACTTTCACAGCGGCGACAGAAGAGAACATCCGGCTTGGGATTCCCTTTGTTTCAATTATGGCCGCGACGAAGTATTACACTTTTTGCTGTCCAATTGTAAATATTGGCTTGATGAATTCCGTTTTGACGGTTTCCGCTTTGACGGAGTTACTTCTATGCTCTATCGCAGCCACGGGCTGGGAGAATCCTTCAGTTCCTACGACGACTATTATAACCTGAATCAAGACGGAGAAGCCATAGCTTACCTGACTTTGGCCAATAAACTCATTCACGAAATCAAACCCAAAGCCATTACCATTGCCGAAGAAGTCAGCGGTATGCCCGGTCTGGCGGCCCCCATTAAAGATGGCGGAATAGGTTTTGACTATCGCATGGCCATGGGTATCCCCGACTTCTGGATCAAACTGATAAAGGAATACAGCGACGAAGACTGGAAGCCCGGAGCCATCTGGTGGGAGTTGACCAATCGCAGAAAAGACGAAAAAACCATCAGTTATGCCGAAAGCCACGATCAGGCTTTGGTGGGCGACAAAACCATCATATTCCGGCTGATTGATGCCGATATGTACTGGCATATGAGCAAAAATGACCAAAATCTGGTGGTTGACCGGGGCATTGCCCTGCACAAAATCATACGTTTATTGACAGCCAGCACCATAAATGGAGGCTATCTGAACTTTATGGGTAATGAATTCGGACATCCCGAATGGATAGATTTTCCGAGAGAGGGTAACGGTTGGTCCTATAAATATGCCCGTCGCCAATGGAGCCTGCTCGAAAATCGTCAACTTAAATACGCTGATTTACACGCTTTTGACAAAGCTATGGTTCTGTTGCTGAAGAAAATCAATCCTAAAGAGCCACTCTACCAACGTTGGCTTCACGATCAGGATCAGATTATGGCCTTCGAGCGAGCCTCTTTCCTATTTGTCTTCAATTTGCATCCTTCCAGGTCCTTCGTCGATTACGGCATCCTGGTGCAAAAAGGCAACTATAAAATCGTCTTAAACAGCGATGCCAAAGAATTCGGAGGTTTTGGGCTTGTCGATGAGCAAGTTGTTCATACTACAACCCAGACGGCAAAAAATCCTGACTTCGAGCTGGAATGGATACGTCTATACCTACCTTCCAGAACAGCTTTGGTTCTGAAAAGGCAATGATTTTTTTCATTGGCAATGGGCAAGATTTAACGCGAATATAGTTAGCCGGCTGAATAAAGTCAGAAAACGGGCTTGAACAAATCAATCGGTACGGTAAACCAATACTGCCCCCTTTTGAGTCCGAATTTCGAATGTGGAACCCAGGGCTTCGTTGAGACTTCCCTGCCACCAATTAGTCAGCCTGCGATCGATTAGAGGATACTTCAATCCTTCTGCGTTGACTATTGTTGACGGATCGATTGCAAAGAGGGAGATTTGCTGGCCGGGGTAGCTCTGCAGTTGCTTGTAATGCCTAACGACATCTATGCGACCATAGTTCGTTTGCATACAGATATCCTCTATTCGCAAAGAGTAATCCACTAATAATGAGATGTTTCCCAAAGTATGATCTTCTCTTATACCGGTAGCTCCCATAAGGATAATTTGTCGGTAACCGGCACGTTCACAATAGTTCACCGCTTTGGTCAAATCGTTGGTTTCCTGCTCATCGATAGTTATGATACGGTCGGCATAAAGCTCTTTCAGTGAGGGACTCAGGCTGTCCATATCGCCCACAATAACAGAGGGTTCTCTACCGAAATTCAACAATTTTTCGGCAGCTCCATCGCAGCAAACAACATGTTCTGCCTGGCGTAATAAGTGCAGCAACCCGGGTTTTCGGGGGAACTCTCCGTTGGCAAGGATGATGGTTGAAGGCATAACTAAATCTTAAAAACGAATTTCAACATATAATGTCTGGGAGCCAATATATAATAACCGGTTTCCCGGTAGGGCTCTTCTCCGCTAAGAAAAGCGACTTCATAACCCCAGGCATTGCACAAGGGCTGGTTACCCAGTAAATTGTTTATATAAAAGCCCAATTCAAAGTCGCTGTTGCCAACTAAACACCCTGAATATACGGCAGAAAAGTTAAACTGGGTATAGGCCGGTAAGCGAAATTCCTCGTGCTGAATATAGCTAAACTGCTGCTCCGCTATATATTTTCCCATTAAGCTCAATTGTAAAGAGGGTACGGGCTGATACTGAAGACGGGCAGTAGCAATACATGCGGGAGAAAAAGGCAAATCGGCCAGGGAATAATAGCTGCTGATCTGCCGGCTTTGGTCAAGTATCTCATTCCAGTCCAAGGCATTATCGTAGGTACTGTAATACAGGCTAAAATCTTTAACCTTATTGGTACTCAGACTCAGATTGGCATCCAACTGCAAGACGGAAAAGGGCCTGATGCCGGCACTCAGTTCCATTCCTCGACGGTAACTGTAGGGCACATTGCTCATAAGTTTATAACCCACCTCGTTTAGTTTACCTGTAGGTATCAACTGGTTGTGGTATTCCATATCGTACAGATTCAGGGCCAGCATCCATTTTGGTTTATTGACCGAATAACCCAGTTCAAGATCGTACAGCCTTTCGGGTAAGACCCGTCGGCTGCCTCCTTTAACGGCATCCTTCAAGTCTGCACGGGTGGGTTCCCGATTGGCAATTCCTGCCGAAAGATATAGTTTCCGACTCTGGTCTATGCGCCAGTTTACACCCATTTTGGGATTCCAGAACTGCCATTGATGCGATTGGCTTAAATCCAGTAAATCATCGTCATCAATTCCCTCCAGTTCGTATCTCACATTACGGTATTGCAGGTCGGCATACAAAAAAAGTTTATTCCGAAGAGCATATTCAGCCTTAACAAATAAATTGCCGTCTGTTTTTTCGCCAAAATTACGCGCCCACTCATAGTTAGCAGGGATGCTGCTGTTGTGTTCCAGCCATAATAAACGGGCGTAGTGAACCCCTTGGTAAAAAGAGTACATGCCTCCGCCCTGGAGCCTGAAAGCTCCCGGTTGGTAGTTCAAATTGAACAATCCGGTATAAAAACCGTTGGCCATGAACTTTCCCCGGATATGATCGCTGCGGTCGTACTCTATTCCGTCAATCAATTGGTTGCTTAAACCAAGGGACGAAAACTTTCTGTTTTGTTTATACTGTTCATAGTAGCCGTACCCGTCCGTGTAATTCAATCCGGTATTCAACAAAAGCGTTTCCGTAAGTTCCCGGGAATAAAAGAGCTGAATATGGTGCTGGCGATAATTGTCGCTTTCGTTGCCGTAATACAAGCCGTCCTTGATGGCTCCTGCCGGATTATAGGCTGGATTCAAAGCAATTTGTTCTTTGGAAGCTCCTTCCCAGGTTATACCCGTATGCTGATTGCCGTATATGTAATTCATGCTCAGCTGAGCTTTTTCCCAGGACTTGCCCAGCGTGCCGTAGAGCGATTGATGACGACTCCAGCCGTTGCGCAAATAACCGTCGGCATTTAATGCTGTATAGCGCAATTGCATCTGCACCCCTCCGGGCAGGCGTGAAGTTGCCATAGAAACACTCTGTTCAAAAGTACCGTAACTACCTGCCGTTGTGGAAGATTCTATATAATTTTCAGCTGCCGGGCGCTCGCTCAGTAAATTGACAGAAGCTCCAAAGGCTCCGGTACCATTGGCCGACACACCCACCCCACGCTGAATTTGTATGCTTTGCAGCGATCCGGTCAGGTTGGGAATATTCACCCAATACACTTCCTGCGATTCCGGGTTGTTCATGGGTATCCCGTTCAAACTGAAATTTATGCGGCTGGCGTCCGTTCCCCTGATTCGCATGGCCGTGTTGCCGGTGCTTGTCCCGTTTTCGGCGGTATGCACCAGCGAGGGAGTCATCCAAAGCACCTGGGGCAATGTTGAAACTACGTTCAGAGTGCGAATCTCGGCTTTGCTCAGGTTTTGATGAGTTACCGGGGTGTTTTCCCCCGCATAGGAGGCAATTACCACCACATCGTTTAAATCAAGTTGTCTGATACTGTCTGTTTTTGCGGCTGCCATGGAATGAACGACAAAAATGCCCGCCGCAAGGCATAAAAAAACCCTTTTCATGTTTTTCTTCTTAATAGTGAAACATCAAAAGGGGTGTAAGAGAAAACATTTCCCGACGGTAGCATTACCTACATCCGGTCTTGGGTATAATCTCAGATCACTCAAAGCATAGTAGTTTTAAAGTGTCGTTCTGTCCGACTTAAAATAAAACGACAAAAAGAACTGTATGCCGAGGGAACACCCCTAAAAAATCCACGCAAATGTAAGCAATATTTTTGTCTGCCCCTATTTCGGGGCATATTTTAAAAATAATTATCTTTGTAGACTTATTAAACACAAAGATTATGGGAAAAGTTCTTATCATCGGAGCCGGCGGAGTCGGAAGCGTAGTAGCATACAAAGTAGCACAACATCCGGAAGTATTCAGCGAAATCGTGTTGGCCAGCCGTACCAAGGCAAAATGCGATAAGATTGCTGCCTTTGTGGGCAACAAACGTATTCAGACCGATCAGGTGGATGCCGATTCTGTAGAGCAGCTTGTGGCATTATTCAAAAAACACCGACCGGAATTGGTCATTCATGTTGCCCTGCCCTATCAGGATTTAACCATCATGGATGCCTGCCTTGCCTGTGGCGTTCATTACCTCGACACAGCCAATTATGAACCAAAAGACAAGGCGCATTTTGAGTATTCCTGGCAATGGGCCTACAAGGAACGTTTCGAAAAAGCCGGTTTAACAGCCATTCTGGGTTGCGGTTTTGATCCCGGTGTAACCGGTGTGTGGACTGCTTATGCCGCCAAACATCATTTTGATGAAATTCATTACCTGGATATAGTGGATTGCAACGCCGGCGATCATGGTAAAGCTTTTGCAACCAATTTCAACCCGGAGATCAATATTCGTGAGGTCACACAAAAAGGCAGGTATTACGAAAACGGCCAATGGATTGAAACCGAACCTCATCAAATACATAAAACCCTTACTTATCCGGAAATAGGGCCCAGAGAATCTTACCTGATTTATCACGAAGAACTCGAATCGCTGGTTAAAAATTTCCCGACCATCAAACGAGCTCGTTTCTGGATGACCTTTGGAGAAGAATACCTTACCCATTTGCGTGTAATCCAAAACATCGGAATGGCCGGCATTGAGCCTGTTATGTTTAAGGGAATGGAAATTATCCCCATTGAGTTTCTGAAAGCCGTCCTGCCCGACCCCGGCGAACTGGGAGAAAATTACACCGGCCAGACATCCATAGGCTGCCGTATCCGGGGCATCAAAAACGGTAAGGAGCGAACTTATTATGTTTATCAAAATTGCAGCCACCAGGCCGCTTATAAAGAAACCGGCGCTCAGGCCGTAAGCTATACTACCGGCGTACCGGCCATGTGCGGAGCTATGATGTTTATGAAAGGTTTGTGGCGCAAACCCGGTGTTTTCAATGTGGAAGAATTCGATCCGGATCCTTTTCTGAAGGCTTTGGCCGAAAACGGTTTACCCTGGCATGAACTTTTCGATGTGGATCTGGAGCTCTAAATCATCGTATTCAAAGCATAAAGCTTCGGTTATACAATTTTGCCTAATTCTATTACTTCCAGGTTTTCGATATTACCCTCGTTCAATTCCAGACGCATAAGTGTACGAATGGTATGAAAACCCTGTTTGCCGGCGGCTCCCGGATTCACACACAGCATATCGTGTCGACGGTCGAACATCACTTTGGCTATATGGGAATGTCCGCAAACAAACAAATCCGGTTTGTGATGTTTGATCAGAGCCAGTGCTGAGGAATCGTAACGCCCCGGATAACCGCCAATATGCGTCATCAACACCCTGACCTGCTCTAATTCAAAAAACAGATGGGAACTAAAATTATACCTTAAGGGATAGCCGTCGCAATTGCCATACACGGCTCTTAGCGGCCTAATGGCTTCGAGGCGTTGGGTCAGCAAAACAGAACCAATGTCGCCGGCATGCCAGATTTCGTCGCAAATCTCCAGGTAAGGAATGTAGCGTTCATCCCAATAGTCGTGAGTGTCCGATAAAATAGCAATTTTCTTCATGATTAGAATTGATTAACAGGGAGTTGAGAGCGTATCTTCCAGGAAGCAGGATAACGGTTATTCGCCCTAATTCCCAAATTGTTTACCCAACCCAGGCCGACACGGCCGTAAGTCACCAGCACCTGACCCTGCGGGCAATCCTCGCTTAACTGCAAACTCTCTCTCTTCAAATAAGCCAAAGCTTGTTGACGATGCAGTTCATACGAAGGGAAATGTTTGCCGGCCTCAACGGCGGTAGAAAGAGCCAGTGAAACATCGGGTATAAACTGATTGCCTTTATACTCTCCCAGGTACAGACCGGCACGTACTATGCGCAGGGAATGGCTAATCCGGGCCAGAAAAGCGGCGTGTTGTGACGGAAATGCCCTGTAAACACCCCATGGCAGGAGACTGATTTCGTAGGCTTCGGGCTCGTCAAACAGAGAGTTCAAATAGGTAAGTTTCTTTTTGTCCACAACTTCGTTCACAAATTTTCCGGATTTTTTCCGGGAGGGTAATTTCTTTTTACCCTTTTTGGGTTTAAAAAGCTCGTGGAAATCTGCTTGCGGATAACTTTTCAAACCGGTCTGTGGGTTTCCTGCAAGTATCTGTGAGTCTGCTAGGCCGGTGCGTGAGTTTACAGCGTCGGTGCGTGAGTATGCTGCGCCGGTCCCTGAATTTGCTGCAAGACTCTCCTCTTTTTGAAGCAAAGCTAAAAAGAAACCTTCTCCTCTGGTTCTGTGTGGGAAAAAACGATAAGCCGGAATGTCGGCTCCGATGGCAGGATGAATATTCCAGTCGGGATTGCATTCTACAGGCAGAACGCGGGCACCTAGATTTTCGGCTGCCCACAACAGGTTTTTTTCGTTTTCCTCTGTATTGTAGGTACAAGTACTGTAAATCAGGCAGCCGCCTGGCCGCAGGCTGTTCCAGCATTGAGCCAGGATATTACGTTGGCGGAGCGCACAGCCGAGAACATTGTCTTCGGACCAGGCTGCCAGAGCCTCCGGTTCTTTGCGAAACATACCCTCGCCCGAGCAGGGCATATCGGCCAAGATCAAATCAAAAGCATGTTCAAATTCGGCAAAATCGGCCGGTTCGTTTTGCGTAACGACAACCTCTGCCTTACCCCATTTTACGAGGTTTTCTTCCAGTATCACAGCCCTCGAAGGAACGATTTCGTTGGCCAGCAACAGGCTGCCCTCAGGTAGCACCGAGGCAGCCAGAGTGGATTTACCTCCCGGGGCTGCACAAAGATCCAGCATCCGCACTGCCCGGCCGGACATCTTCATCGCCTGCAAAGCAGCATGAATGGCCCGGGCAGTGAACATAGAGGATGCTTCCTGAACGTAATACAGGCCGCAATGAAAAAATGGATCGAAAGTAAAGGATGGACGTTGTTCTAAATAATAGGCGTCGGGACACCAGGGCACAGCACTCTGAACTTTTGCAGGCAAACAGTTAAGCGTTTTCTCTCCGGAGCATTTAGCCGTATTTAATCTCAAACTGACGGGAATATCTTCTTCCAAAGAGCGCATAAACGCCGCGGATTCACCGGGCAGTAGCCGGCGCATCTGCCTGACAAAAGCGGGATCTAAATTCATTTTGTTCAGGGAATGTGCTTTTTTGCCTGTTGCCAGATGACTTCCATCTGATCCAAACTCATTTCCTTGAGCGACAGGCCTTTTTTTAGTGTTTCAGCCTCCAAGTAATTGAAGCGTTCACGAAACTTTTTGTTGGTGTGTTCCAGGGCGTTGTCGGGATTGATTCCGTAGAGGCGGGCTACATTGACCAGGCTGAAAAGTAAATCGCCGAATTCGTCTTCCATGCCGTCTTTGTCGTCTTTTTCTATCTCTCGTTGAAACTCCCTGATTTCCTCCTGTACTTTAAGCCATACCTGGCTGCGATCTTCCCAGTCAAAGCCTACTCCCGCGGCTTTATCCTGCATTCTGTATGCTTTTATAAGCGAGGGTAAGGAAGAAGGCACTCCGGCCAATACCGAACCATTGCCGTTCTTCTCTTTGAGTTTTAATTTTTCCCAGTTTTTTTCGACCTCGCCGGCGTCTTGTACGCTGACTGTGCCAAAAACATGAGGATGCCTGAAAATCAGCTTTTCTGCGAGCTGATCACATACATCCTTGACATCAAACAATTGCTGTTCCTCGGCTATTTTTGAATAAAAAACTATATGCAAAAGGATATCGCCCAGTTCTTTACAAACATCGGGATGGTCTTTTTGCAACAGGGCTTCGCTTAATTCGTAGCATTCCTCCAGCGTAAGAGGGCGCAGACTTTCGAAGGTTTGCTCTTTGTCCCAGGGGCATTTCAAACGTAATTGGTCCAAAATGTCGAGCAGTCGCCCGAAAGCCTCCATTTTTGATTGTCTGTCGTGCATAAAAGGTTAAATGTCGAGATCGAAGAGCGCACCGGCCTTTACTTTGACAGCGATGACGGTTCCGGACAGAAATTCGAAATGTATTCCGTCACGAAGGCAAGCCGGTTTTTTGTTATTACTGCTGATCTTTGCGTATAAAATGGCTTCGAAACCGCACTCTATAAGTTTAAACACCTCATTCGGCTTGAAATAAACGCTTTCTACACTAAGTTGTTTGCTGTTTGTCTTTGTGTTTACTTCTGTTAAGCAAAAAGGAACAAACTCTTCTTCGCCAAACTGGCGTACTTTTATCAAAAAAGAATTCACTCCGCTAAAATCAACTGTATCCTCTGACAAGCGCATTTTAGAATTTTTCAATTCAGCCTTTTCAACCACAGAATTGAAAGTCTGCCCCACTTCCGATAAAAAGGCCTCAATATCCAGGGCATCGATGGAATCGCTTTTCGCAATGGGTCTGTAATCCAAGAAGGCATCCTGATTGGATTTGTGATTTCCGGAGGATGCCATTTTCAATGCTTCCCTCTGATTATCAGCGTCAAAAAAGGCCATCTTAAATTCAATATCCGGCCCCTGAACATCAATAGTAAATCCACCCACCTTGGTGCAGGCTGTAAAAAAACAAAACAATACAAGAGCAATTATTCCTCTATAGTACTTCTGATGTGCTATTATCATAAGGTCAAATTGAATTATTTCAATACAAATGTACAACTTGTTACATTCGTTACGCTAATTGTTATACAATATTAACAAATCATCCCTTGCCCGGTTGCCCACTAAAAGTAATAAAAATTACTTGGGCATAGAAAAAAATAGTTCTACCTTTGCAGCCTTAAAATCTGTACAATGCCTGAATCCGATAAACACGGGCCGGGGCATTTAACCAAACAAGATTTCTGACTATTATGGAACTCCCTTCTAAGTACAATCCTGCTGAGGTAGAAAGTAAATGGTATCAATATTGGCTGCAACACAACATGTTTCATTCGACTCCCGACGAAAGAGAACCCTATACCATTGTTATTCCGCCGCCCAATGTGACGGGAGTGCTTCATATGGGACATATTCTGAACAACACCATCCAGGACATATTGATTCGCAGGGCCCGAATGCTTGGTAAAAATGCTTGCTGGGTGCCTGGAACCGATCATGCTTCCATCGCCACCGAAGCCAAAATAGTTGAAAAGCTCAAAAACGAAGGCATCAAAAAAACTGATATTGGCCGAGAAGCTTTTATAGAACATGCCTGGGAATGGACACACAAACATGGAGGTATTATACTCGAACAACTCAAAAAACTGGGAGCTTCCTGCGATTGGGATCGTACCTGTTTTACCATGGACGATGTCCGTTCGGAAAGCGTATTAAAGGTTTTTATTGATCTTTTTGAGAAAGGGCTCATTTACAGAGGTGTACGCATGATCAACTGGGACCCTAAAGCCCAAACAGCTTTGTCGGACGAAGAAGTTATTTACAAAGAAGTACAGTCCAAACTCTATTACCTGCGCTACAAAGTGCAGGGTGAAGATCGTTACGCAACTATAGCCACCACCAGACCTGAAACTATATTGGGCGATACGGCTGTCTGCATCAACCCCAAGGACGAAAGTAAGGCCTGGCTCAGGGGTAAAAAAGTACTGGTCCCGCTAATCGACCGGCCTGTACCCATCATCGAAGACGAATACGTCGACATAGAATTCGGTACCGGCTGCCTCAAAGTGACTCCGGCTCACGATGTGAACGACTACATGCTGGGCGAAAAATACCGTCTGGAATCTATAGATATTTTCAATAACGACGGTACGCTTAACAAACACGGAGCCATGTACGCCGGCATGGATCGCTTCGAGGTGAGATCTAAAATTGAAAAAGATCTTAAAGCAGCCGGGTTGCTCGAAAAAATAGAAGACTATACCAATAAAGTAGGCTATTCCGAACGAACCGACGAAGCCATAGAGCCTAAGCTTTCGATGCAATGGTTTCTGAAAATGTCCGATTTGGCCAAACCCGCCTTAGAAGCCGTTGAAAAGGATGAAATAAAGCTTATCCCGCCAAAATACAAAAACACCTACCGGTATTGGATGGAAAACGTCAAAGACTGGTGTATTTCCCGTCAACTTTGGTGGGGACATCGCATTCCGGCTTATTACCTGCCCGAAGGAGGTTTTGTAGTAGCATCCACTCCCGAAGAGGCTCTCGAGAAGGCTAACGCGCTGCGCATGAAAAATGTTTGCCCCTGCGGATGCAGCGGATTGAAACCCCTTAAGCCCGAAGACCTGCGTCAGGACGAAGATTGTCTGGACACCTGGTTTTCCTCCTGGCTATGGCCCATTTCCGTTTTTGACGGAATAAATGAGCCCGACAACAAAGACATCAATTACTACTACCCCACCAACGATCTGGTGACAGCTCCCGATATTTTATTTTTCTGGGTGGCCCGCATGATTATCTCCGGTTTTGAATACCGCAAAGAGGCCTGTTTTAAAAATGTGTACCTCACCGGAATAGTCCGCGACAAACTGGGACGCAAAATGTCCAAATCGCTGGGCAACTCACCCGATCCCATCGAATTGATGGATAAATACGGTGCCGACGGTGTCCGTATGGGGATGATGCTGGCTGCCCCCGCCGGCAACGATGTACTTTTTGATGAAGCCTTGTGCGAACAGGGTCGCAACTTCAACAATAAAATTTGGAATGCCTATCGACTTATAAGCGGCTGGAAGGTAGACCCCAAACTAGATCAGCCGAAAGCCTCTGCTCTGGCCGTAGAATGGTTCGAAGCACGATTAGGGAAAACACTGGCTGAAATGGACGATTTGTTCGACAAATACCGCTTGTCGGAAGCTATGATGTGTGTTTACAAACTCTTCTGGGACGAATTTTCTTCCTGGTTTCTCGAAATCATTAAACCCGCCTATCAGCAGCCGATCGACAGCATAACTCATAAGGCTGTTTTCGGTTTTTTCGAACAACTCTGTCTTTTGTTGCACCCCTTTATGCCCTTTATTACTGAAGAACTTTGGCAGCATCTGGAACAACGAGAACCCGGTGAAAGCCTGATGTTACAACAACAAAGGAAGCCAACCGCCTACAATCAGGTAATATTGGACAAATTTGAACTGGTTAAAGCTGTTGTTTCTGGCATTCGTACCATTCGCTTGGAAAAAAACCTTCCCGTCAAAACAGCTCTGGCGCTTGAAATACAGGGTGAACACGATGCAAGTTTTGACAGCCTTATAGTAAAAATGGGCAATATAAGCAGCATTACCCAAGTGAGTGCTAAGGCTTCCGATGCGGCCTCTTTCCTGGTAAATACAACGGAATATAGTCTCTTACTTGGCGCTTTGATCGATACGGAAGAAGAGCGCAAAAAAATGAATAATGAATTGCAATACCAGGAAGGCTTTTTGCAAAGCATTCTCAAAAAACTGAATAATCCCAATTTCATCAGCCGGGCTCCCGAAGCAGTTATAGAAGCCGAACGTAAAAAAATGGCCGATGCCAAAAATAAAATCCAGGCCATCAAAGACAGCCTGGATTCACTTGAAAGCAATAAATGAATCAGCTAATGTAACCCTGATCCATCATACTTTTTGCAACCTTCATAAAACCGGCCACATTGGCTCCTTTCACGTAGTTGATATAGCCGTCGGCTTCTTTCCCGTACAAAGCACATTGGTCGTGAATTGCCGACATGATTTGCCGCAGCTTCTGGTCCACTTCTTCGGCAGTCCAGCTTAAATGCATGGCATTTTGAGTCATTTCCAGACCCGAAGTAGCCACACCGCCGGCATTGACGGCCTTGCCCGGAGCAAAGAGAATTCTTGATTCTACAAAAGCGTCGCTGGCTTCTGCGGTACAACCCATATTCGAAACTTCTCCCACGCAAATAACGCCATTGCTTAACAAATTTTTAGCATCCTGAAGGTTTAATTCGTTCTGAGTGGCACAAGGCAAAGCAACATCCACCTTGCGTTCCCAGGGTTTTTTGCCCGGGATAAATTCGGCCTTGAATTTTTTGGCATAAGGCGCTATCACGTCGTTGTTACTGGCACGTAACTCGAGCATATAGGCTATCTTTTCGTCGTCCAAGCCGGCTTCATCATAGATGTAACCGTCGGGGCCAGACAATGTTACCACCTTGGCTCCCATCCGGGTGGCCTTTAAAGCGGCCCCCCAAGCTACATTTCCGAAGCCGGATATAGCTACGGTTTTACCTTCGATGCTCATACCCTTGGTTTCCAACATTTGATTTACAAAATACAGACAACCATAACCCGTAGCTTCGGGACGAACCAAAGAACCGCCGAAACCCAAAGCTTTACCTGTGAATACACCGGAGTTTACTCTGGCCAGTTTTTTATACATGGCATACATATAACCTATTTCTCTGCCGCTCACACCAATATCACCGGCAGGAATATCGGTATCAGGCCCAATGTTTCGCCAAAGTTCCAACATGAAATTATGGCAGAATCGTTGTACTTCGGCTGCAGACTTACCCTTGGGAGAGAAATCGGAGCCACCTTTGGCTCCCCCCATTGGTAATGTGGTGAGCGCATTTTTGAAAGTCTGTTCAAAACCCAAAAATTTCAATATGGACGGGTTTACAGAAGCATGAAAACGCAGCCCCCCCTTATATGGTCCGATGGCGTTGTTAAATTGAATCCTATAACCAGTATTCACCCGTATATTTCCGGCGTCATCCACCCAAGGGACTTTGAAGATGAAAATCCGGTCAGGCTCTACTATGCGTTCCAGTATTCCGGCTTTATCAAATTCCGGATGTTCATTGTAAACTTTTTCAATACTTGATATTACTTCTCTTACTGCTTGCAGATACTCGTGCTCACCTGGATGCTTCATCTCCAGGTTAGCCATAAAACGATTAACTTCCATTGTTTTAGATTATTTTTTAGTGGTTTAAATTTGGGTTTCAAATATTCACTCGAAAAAAAGATGATATAAAATCACAGTTCCTTGAAATTGCCATTTCTCTATGTATTACAATTAGTCTGTAATCCGGTTATTTTTTCTTTTTCAAGACGGAAAAAACAAAATAACCAATCAACAGAGCATACATCAATAGGGACAACATTTCAGCCCCTTTGGTGTTTGCCCACGATGTCAGCGTCCAGTCCATGCCTCCAAAACGCAAAGCCGCACTGACAACTCCCATTAAGGCGCCACCTGCAATAAAGCCGGAAGCTATCAATGTCCCTTTTTCGTTTCTGGCCGTATTCAGTTTGCTGTCTTTACTACGCCCGGAAACAAACCAATTGATCAAGCCGCCCACGACCAGAGGAATATTCAGTTGAAAAGGAATAAACATTCCCAGAGCAAAAGCCAGGGCAGGTACACCGAAAAAATTCAGGATCAGTGAAATCAGGGCACCTGTAGCGTACAGCCACCAAGGTGCGGCCGTTCCAGACATTAAAGGGTCTATAACGGCAGCCATTGCGTTGGCCTGCGGAGCTACCAAGGCGTTTTCGCCCACAAATCCATAGGTCTTATTCAGAATGATAAGCACCCCTCCCACTGTTAATGCCGATACCAAGGTGCCCAGAAATTTCCAGCTTTGCTGAACGGCGGGGGTCGATCCCAGCCAATAACCGATTTTGAGATCGGTAATAAAACCTCCGGCCATAGACAAGGCTGTACACACTACTCCACCCATTATCAAGGCTGAAACTATACCCGTAGAACCTTTAAGCCCAACGGCTACCATAATGACCGAGGCCAGAATGAGGGTCATCAATGTCATACCGGAGACAGGATTGGTTCCGACTATGGCAATGGCGTTGGCGGCTACCGTAGTAAACAGAAAAGCAATTATACCCACTATCAGAATTCCTACTATGGCGTGCAAGAGATTTAAGTGCATCACACCGAAAAAGAAAAAGACAAATACCGCCAGAAGGGCCAGAACGATACCGATCAATATGATCTTCATCGGTAAATCACGAGAGGTTCTGGCTTGAGTAACCTGCTCAGCTGTTTTGGCTCCCTGACCTTTCATCTCACGGGCTGCCAGTCCAAGGGCGCTTTTTATAACCGGCCAAGATTTCACTATACCTATTATTCCAGCCATAGCAATGCCGCCAATACCTATATGTCTGGCGTAGCTGCTAAAAATAACTTCGGGCGACATACCTGCTACACCATCACTGATGGCCGGATTGAGAAACTGCAAAAAAGTATCGCCAAACAGAGGCAGCAAAGGGACAAAAACAAACCAAATCAAGGCCGAACCTAGGCAAATGACAGTGGCGTATTTCAAGCCGACAATATAACCCAGTCCCAATACGGCAGCGCCGGTATTTATGCTGAAAACCAATTTAAACTTATCGGCCATCATCGTACCAAACTGACTTACCCTGGAAGTGAAAACTTCCGTCCAAGAGCCAAAAGTGGCTACGACAAAATCGTAAAGTCCGCCAATTAATCCGGATACGACAAGAGGTTTTGCCTGATTGGCTCCCTGCTCACCGGATATTAGCACCTGAGTGGTTGCCGTTGCTTCGGGGAAAGGGTATTTGCCGTGCATTTCGGACACAAAATACTTGCGAAACGGAATCAAAAACAAAATACCCAAAACACCTCCCAGCAGCGAACTCAAAAAGACCTGAATGAAATTAACACTCATATCAGGGTATTTGGCTTGCAAAATATACAGAGCCGGCAAAGTAAAAATAGCACCGGCCACTATCACTCCGGAAGAGGAGCCTATGGACTGTATTAATACGTTCTCGCCCAAGGCATTTTTTCGTTTGGTCAGACTGGACAAACCAACAGCGATAATGGCGATTGGTATGGCCGCTTCGAAAACCTGGCCTATTTTCAATCCCAGGTAGGCAGCAGCAGCCGAAAACAAAATGGCCATCAAAACACCCCAACTTACCGACCATACAGTGGCTTCGGGATATTTTCTGCCGGGAGACATCACAGGATGATACAACTCACCCTCTTTCAACTCTCTGTAGGCATTTTCCGGCAAAGCAGTTACCGGCTTGTTTTCTTCTGTTTTACTCATATCTTAGAATTTTAAAGCTGTCCGTTCCACATCTTCCAGGCTGCTTCGGCCTGAATTTTCAACATGCCTGCCCCGTTCATTACACGGGCTCCGGCCTGTTGACCCAGGCTGAGAAAACGGGTGAGAGCAGGGTTGTATACTAAATCGTAGAGCAAATGTCCCCGCCCCAGGTAGCGATAAGGCAAATCGGGACAAGAATCCGTATCGGGAGCCATACCTAACGGAGTGGTGTTGACAATAATCTTAAAACGATCCATTAGTTCCTTGTTCAGCATGGCGTAGGTATATTCAGCCTTAGCGGCATCGCGCGATACGAAAGAAGTTTCTATACCCATTTGCTGCAATGCATAATAAACAGCTTTGGAAGCGCCGCCGGTGCCCAATATCAAAGCCTTGAGTTGTTGAGGGCACGATGCTTTTAAACGCTCAATCTCGGGCAGAATGCTATCTCTGAATCCTATATAATCGCTGTTGCGGCCAATTAACCGGATTTTTCCCTCTTTGATTTCGGGTACAATCACATTTACCGCCTTAATGGAGGCCGCTTCAGGACCCAATTCGTCCAAAAAGGGAATAACGCTTTGCTTATAAGGGATGGTTACATTCAAACCCGCCAAGGCCGGCCGGGACTGAATCAAAGACGGAAATTCTTCGATTCTTTTCAAGGGAAAATTTTCATAAACAGCCTCAATTCCTTCCGATTGAAATTTTTCGTTAAAGTAGACCTGTGAAAAAGAATAAGTCAAAGGGTAGCCAATCAGGCCAAATTCTCGTTTCATTTCTGTTCCTCCCCAATAATTTTATTGAATAACTCTCTTGCATGAACATCACTAAGCAAGGCCAGTTTTAAAGCATCATCGGCCTGTAGCATGTCCCCATTGCGGGCATAAGCCAGCGCTTTGTATAAGTGTATGTTGGGAAAAGTAGCATCCAGCAATTCAGCGTCGGAATAATACTTCAGCGCCAACTCAAACTTTTGCTGATCGTAATACAGATTACCAAGAGCAAAAAGCACCTCGGCTTGCGAGGGATCAAGGCTTAAAGCATGCAAATAGGCTACAATGGCTTGCTCATTCTTATCCATATCGACAAGCACCTCGGCCAGATAAACCCAGATCTCGGCTTGTTTATCGTCCATTTTGATGGCTTTTTCCAGATACCGAAGGCTTTGCTTGTAATCTTTTAATTCCATATAGCAAATCCCCATTCCGGTATATGCCTGTAAATTACCGGGATTAGTGGTCAATGCATGTTCGTACCATTCTATAGCCGATTCGTAGTGTTCTGCTTTTTCAAAAGCCTCACCTACAAACACCATTAAGTCGTCTATGCTATTGCCTTCGGCAGAGGGAAGGCTTTCTTCTATGGCTGCCAGCAAGTAATCAAGGTAAAATTTAGCTGCGTCTTCGTAATGTTCCATCTGAAAACAGGCATGCCCCATCTGAAGCACCGCAGGCATAAACCCGGGATTGCTTACCAACGCAAAATCGTAAGCTTTGCATGCTTCTTCAAAGCGCTCCTGGCTAAACAATATCTGCCCCAGGTTGAACCAGTTTTCGTAAGAATAAACGTCCACCTCGAGCAACATTCGGTAATAATGTTCCGAGGCAGGCATATCGTTCAATTGTTCAGCACAAAAAGCACCTTCCGACATTAAATCAGTGTTTTCGGGATTGTGTTCCAGGCCTAGCCGTACAAAATCCAAGGCTTCCTTATACAGATTTTCGGCACTCAATACACTCACTGCTTCAAGACAAGCCAAATCCTTATCGTATTGTTCTCTGGCTACCATATCTTTGAGCAAAGCCAGACCTTCTTTTTTTCTTTTAAGCTTTAAATAAGCGGCAGCGCGTACAAAATCAGTCTCTTCCTGCTCAGGTAAACGGCCCAGCAGTTGCAGGGCTTTCATCGGTTCACCCGTTTCCATGTACAAAATGGCACGTTTCAGATGAATAACCGTACTGTTGGGATGAATGCGCAAAGCAGAATTGACCACTTCCGAGAACTTGTTGGTGCGACCCCGGTCCAGGTAATAATCGGCAATACGATCGAATTCATCTACGTCAAAATACTGCGACAAACCGTTGGAGCGTTGTTGTTCATAACGCTTAACTAATGCACGTATACTATCGTCCTCTCTTGACTTCATTCGGATTCAAAAAATATATTGCCTTATTTTTTAGCGATCTTGCTCCAGGTGTCCCTGAGGCCTACAGTCCGGTTGAAAATTAATTGACCGGGGCGGGAATCGGGGTCCAGATTGAAATAGCCCATACGCAGAAATTGAAAATGATCCAGTGGACGGGCATCTTGCAGAGAAGCCTCCACACGGCAATCTTTCAAAACCTTGAGCGAATCGGGATTCAGCATGTCCATGAAATCTCTCTCTTTGTCTTCGGCCGGATTTTCTACCGTCAACAAACGGTCGTATAAACGAACTTCTGCCGGCAAGCTGTGCTCAACAGTAACATAATGCAGGGTGGCTTTTACCTTACGCTTGCTTTCCGGACCTCCTTCTTTGGTCAGGGGATCGTAGGTACAATAAATCTCCTGCACCTGGCCATCGGCGTCTTTTTTACAACCCGTACATTGCACGATATAAGCATTTTTCAACCTTACTTCCTGTCCCGGCGTCAGTCGATAGAATTTTTTAGGTGCTTCTTCCATAAAGTCATCCCTTTCAACGTACAATTCACGGGCAAAGGGAATTGAGCGACTGCCTGCGCTTTCATCTTCGGGATTATTGATGGCTTCGTTCCATTCCACTTTCCCTTCGGGGTAATTGGTAATAATAAGCTTTACGGGATTCAATACGGCACTTACTCGGGGAGCAATCTTGTTGAGATGTTCGCGTACGGCAAATTCCAACAAGCTTTGATCTATCACTCCGTCAAATTTCGTATAACCTATCCTGTCTATAAAATTTCGTATGGATTCGGGCGTATAGCCGCGCCTGCGCAAACCGCAAAGAGTAGGCATGCGTGGATCGTCCCAACCTTTGACAAAACCCCCTTCGACCAATTGCAGCAATTTTCTCTTACTCATTATGGTGTAGGTTATGTTCAGGCGATTGAACTCAATTTGCCTGGGCCGGTAATCGCCCTCTTGCAGGTGATCTATAAACCAGTCGTAGAGCGGCCGGTGTATCTCAAACTCCAGAGTACAGAGCGAATGAGTAATACCTTCAAAATAATCGCATTGTCCGTGAGCGAAATCGTACAAGGGATAAATATTCCATGTATTGCCTGTGCGGTGGTGGGCTTGTTTTAAGATACGATACATCAACGGATCACGAAAATGCATATTGGAATGTGCCATGTCAATTTTGGCTC
The DNA here is from genome assembly GCA_002305085.1 of Bacteroidales bacterium UBA1402. Taxonomy (GTDB): domain Bacteria; phylum Bacteroidota; class Bacteroidia; order Bacteroidales; family UBA1402; genus UBA1402. The sequence continues at coordinate 94,210 of DBQE01000007.1, forward strand.
TCAAAACCCTGCTGCCCTCGTCAAATTCGCCGGCCTGCATTCTCAAAAATAAATCCAGGTTTTCTTCGGCAGATCTGTTGCGATAAGGACTATTGACCCCGGGACTAGTGGGTGTGCCCTTTTGCTGGGCTATCACCTCGGCAGACTGATCATCTACATAGGCCAAACCTTTTTTGATCAGTTCCTGTGCAAACTGAAAAAGTTTCCCGAAATAATCGGAAGCATAAAACAAATTATCCCAGCTAAATCCCAACCAACGTATGTCTTCCATAATGGAATCGACGTATTCAACGTCTTCTTTGGTGGGATTGGTATCGTCAAAACGCAAATTGCAGGTGCCTCCATATTTTTGAGCAATCCCAAAATCCAGACAAATAGCCTTGGCATGGCCAATATGCAGATAGCCATTGGGTTCGGGTGGAAAACGAGTCGCAATTCTCCCTCGATTTTTTCCTTCCTTTAAATCGTTTTCAACAATCTGTTCTATAAAATTCAGGCTTTTTTTGGAGCCTTCACTGTTGGTGTCTACTACTGTCATGTTATTAAAAAATGGTTCCAAAGATACTGCCTAATTTTGCAAGATTCAAATGAGCAACAAGAAACTATGCTCCAAAAACATGTTTTATAATATAAGTTTTTTTTTGCCTGTGTGCAAAAAAAGTTCAACCTTTGCTGCCGTTAACCTAACACAATCTTTTTTACCTTTGAGACTAATACCTATTGAAAACTATATGAAGTCCGCCTTGTGAAAGGCGGACTTCATTCTTTTTAGCCTTTCCGCTGCAAAAGTAATGTTTGTTTATCAAATATGAACCTTCGGCTCATCAAAAAATAATTTGTATATTCGCAAAATTTTTAAACCTCAAAAATACATCTACTATGAAAGCATTCATGGACGAAAATTTTATGTTGGAAAACGAAGTATCCGAACAGCTTTTCCACCAACACGCCAAAAATCTGCCGATTATTGATTATCACTGCCACCTGAACCCCGAATACATTGCCAAAGATCACAAATTCGACAACCTGGGACAGATCTGGCTCGAAGGTGACCATTATAAATGGCGTGCCATGCGAACCAACGGAATTGATGAACGTTATTGCACCGGTAAGGATACCAGCGACTGGGAAAAATTCGAAAAATGGGCCGAAACCCTTCCCTATACAATGCGTAATCCCTTGTATCACTGGACTCACCTGGAACTGAAAACCGCGTTTGGTGTGAATAAAATACTCAAACCGGAAACAGCCAGGGAAATTTTTGACGAATGCACGGCCAAACTGCGTACTCCAGAATTCAGTGCACGAGGACTGATGCGAAAATATAATGTCGAAACCGTCTGTACTACCGACGATCCGGTGGATAGCCTCGAGCATCACATTGCTCTCAAAAAAGAGGGTTTTGAGATTAAAGTCTTACCCACCTGGCGTCCCGACAAAGCCATGGCAGTAGAAGATCCCAAATCGTTCAGAGCTTACGTGGAAAAACTTGCCCAGGCAGCAGGAACGAAAATTTCCCGTTACAACGATTTGATTGCTGCTCTGAGAATACGTCACGATTTCTTTGCTTCGGTGGGTTGTAAGCTCAGCGACCACGGTATAGAGGAATTTTATGCCGAAGACTATACTCAGGCACAAATTGAAGCCATTTTTAATAAGGTATACGGAGGCAAAGAATTGTCTCAGGAAGAAATTTTGCAATTCAAATCGGCCATGATGGTGGAATTTGCCCTGATGGACGCCGAAAAAGACTGGACACAACAATTCCACTATGGGGCTATTCGTAACAACAATTCGAGATTGTTTGCCCAATTAGGCCCGGATACAGGTTTTGATTCCATCGGAGACTTCAATGTCGGTAAGAATATGTCAAAATTCCTGAATCGTCTGGACAAAAACAACCAATTGGCCAAAACCATTATATACAACCTCAACCCACGTGATAACGAATTAATTGCCACCATGCTGGGTAATTTCCAGGATGGTTCTGTAGCCGGCAAGATTCAATTTGGATCGGGCTGGTGGTTCCTGGATCAGAAATACGGTATGATCGCCCAGATGAATTCTTTGTCGGTACTCGGCTTATTGAGTCGTTTTGTCGGTATGCTCACCGATTCCAGGAGTTTTCTTTCGTACCCGCGTCACGAATATTTTCGTCGTATCATGTGCAACCTTATCGGTGTTGATGTGGTGAAAGGTGAAATTCCTTACAGCGAAATGGACTTTCTCGGTAAGATGGTTGAAGGCGTGTCGTACTACAACGCTAAAACATTTTTTAAATTTTAAACGACATTCATAAACGGCTGCAATGAAAATTTTCTTTACCTTGCGGCCGTTTATTTTACAACGACAGATTAAATGAGTAAAAGAGTAGTTACTTTCGGGGAGATTATGTTGCGTTTAGCTACTCCCGAATACTTACGTTTTAGCCAGACCTCGAGCCTGACTGCCACTTTTGGCGGAGGCGAAGCCAACGTGGCCGTATCGCTGGCCAATTACGGGATCAAAGTAGATTTTGTGAGCCGTTTGCCCCTAAACGATATGGCAACCTCTTGCGTTATGAACTTACGAAAATACGGGGTTGGCACCGATCACCTGATTTACGGAGGCGAGCGTTTGGGTATTTATTTTTTGGAGACCGGAGCTGTGGCCCGTCCCAGCAAAGTAATTTACGACAGAGCGCATTCTTCTATCGCTGAGATTCAGCCCGGCATGATCGACTGGAGAAAAATTTTCAAAGGTGCAGATTGGTTTCACTGGACGGGTATTACGCCTGCCATTTCTCAAGGAGCTGCCGATGCATGTTTAGAAGCGATTCAAATAGCCAACGAGATGGGAGTAACTGTTTCCACAGATTTAAATTTTAGAAAAAATTTATGGAAATACGGAAAATCAGCGTCGGAAGTAATGCCCAAATTAGTAGCCGGATGCGACGTGATTTTGGGTAATGAAGAAGATGCCGAAAAAGTATTCGGTATCAAGCCGGAAGGTTTTGAAGTAGCCCATACCGGTGGCGAAGTCAATGCCGCTGAATTTGAGTCGGTTTGTAAGCAATTGATGGCTAAATTTCCCCGGGCAAAAAAAGTAATTATTACCCTGAGAGGCTCCATCAATGCCAATCACAATACCTGGAGAGGATGTTTGTATTCCGACGGATCATTGAAAATTTCAAAAGCTTACGACATCACGCACATTGTGGACAGAGTCGGCGGAGGCGATTCCTTTATGGGAGGACTGATCTACGGATTGCTGACCTATAAAGAGGATGATCAAAAGGCATTAGAATTTGCTGTGGCTGCTTCCTGCCTGAAGCACACCATTTACGGAGATTTCAATATGGTATCTGTAGCCGAAGTAGAGAAGCTGATGGGCGGAGATGCTTCGGGCAGGGTTTCCAGATAAACAAAAATAATATGGCAAAATTTACTAAACAACAGGTAATCAATACGATTTGCACAAGCGGTATGGTACCTGTCTTCTACAACAAAGACATAGAAGTGTCCAAACAAGTCTTACTGGCCTGTTACCGGGGAGGTGTTCGAGTTTTTGAATTTACCAACCGGGGCGACTTTGCACAGGAAGTCTTCAAAGAACTGGTCAAATACGCCGAAAAAACATGTCCGGAAATGATTATGGGTGCCGGCTCGGTCGTTGACGCAGGTACGGCTTCTCTGTATATTCAACTGGGAGCCAATTTTATTGTAGGCCCCCTGTTCAACCCCGAAGTGGCAAAGGTTTGCAACCGCAGGCTGATTCCTTACGCTCCGGGTTGTGGTTCTGTCACCGAAATTGGTTACGCTCAGGAAGCCGGTTGCGATATATGCAAAATATTCCCAGCCGGCAATGTGGGTGGCCCTTCCTTTGTAAAGAACGTAATGGCTCCTATGCCTTGGTCCAAGCTCATGGTTACCGGAGGTGTAACACCTGAAGAAAGCAACCTAAAAGCTTGGTTTGATGCGGGCGTAACCTGTGTCGGCATGGGTTCTAACTTATTTCCTGCCGACCTGATAAAATCCGAAAATTGGGATGGCATTACCAAGCTTTGTGCAGAAGCAATGGCTATTATTCAAAAAGTAAAAAAGTAATTTATTTACATATTTTTCACACACAAATTACATGAACATGAGTAAAGCACAGACTGTGACGCAAAAAATGTCACAACACAGATGGGTCATTGTGGCATTGCTATTTTTTGCCACAACTATCAATTATTTAGACAGGCAAGTATTATCACTTACCTGGGATGAATTTATCAAACCGGAATTTCACTGGGATGAATCTCACTATGGAACGATTACTTCGTTCTTTTCTATTTTTTACGCAATCTCCATGCTTTTTGCCGGACGCTTTGTTGAATGGATGGGAACTAAAAAAGGTTATCTTTGGTCCATTGGGGTTTGGAGTGTAGGGGCTTGTTTACACGCCGTTTGTGGTCTCATAACCGAAGCACATGTAGGTTTACACAGTGCAGCAGAACTGGCTGCCGCTACGGGTGATCTGGCCGTTGTGATCGCCACCTTCAGCATGTACAGCTTCCTGGTTGCACGAGGTATTCTCGCTCTCGGGGAAGCAGGTAACTTCCCGGCAGCCATCAAGGCTACGGCAGAATACTTTCCAAAAAAAGACCGTGCTTACGCAACCTCTATTTTCAACGCTGGTGCATCCATAGGAGCATTGTTTGCTCCCTTGACCATCCCGCCGCTGGCCAAAGCATTCGGATGGGAGATGGCGTTTATCATCATCGGAGCATTGGGTTTTATCTGGATGGGTTTTTGGGTTTTTCTCTACGACGCTCCAAGAAAAAGTAAGTTTGTCAACTCACAGGAACTTGAATACATTGAACAAGACAAGCATGAAGAAATAGCCGAACAAAAGAAAAAAGCGGCGGAAGAAGAAAAAGTTCCTTTCTTGAAAATACTCTCCTTTAAACAAACCTGGGCTTTTGCACTCGGAAAATTTATGACTGACGGAGTCTGGTGGTTCTTCTTGTTCTGGACCCCTTCTTACCTCTACACCCAATTTGATATCAAGATGTCGGAGGGACTCGGTATGGCCTTGATTTTTACTTTGTACGCCATTGTAACGGTACTTTCCATCTTAGGTGGAAAACTACCCACGGTCTTTATTAATCGAGGCGGACAAAATCCTTATGCAGCACGAATGAAAGCCATGTTGATTTTTGCTTTCTTCCCGTTGGTTGTATTACTTGCACAACCCCTCGGTATGCAGTTCGCCGAGTTGGGTCAACATGCTGCCTGGATTCCCGTATTGTTGATTTCGATAGGATGTTCTGCACACCAGGCCTGGAGTGCCAACCTCTTTTCAACCATCGGCGATATGTTCCCCCATGGTGCTATTGCAACCGTAACCGGAATTGGGGGCATGGCCGGAGGTGTTGGCTCAATGATTTTGCAAAAAGGGGCCGGTAACTTATTCGTGTATGCCGGAGAAACCAACATGACGTTCTTTGGATTTGTAGGGAAACCCGCCGGATACTTTGTAATATTCTGTATTTGTGCCGTGGCTTATCTGATTGGCTGGATTATTATGAAGTCCCTGGTGCCGAGATACCAAAAGATTGTTATTTAATTCAGCTTTCTGCCATTGAATGAACTACGATAAAAGAGCATCTCAGAAAATGACATGAACCCCGAAAGTTGGTCGGTTTAACATTATTAAGAGGTGGTCTTGGATAGGAATAAGAGGCCGGCTAAAAATTGCTTTTTAGCCGGCCTCTTGCTTTTCCCCGATGATTGCCTGAGTTTGTCAGCGAAAACGGAATGAACAGATAAAATCGGAAACTCAGGAACACTCCTACTCAAGGCAAGAGTTGAAATTTATTTCAACACATAAGGAGGATCGGGCTCTGCAATCGCTGCTTCAATTTTGTGTGGGAATCCCATCTCTATAGCCTTTCCCAGGCCTTTGCCCTGCACATTGTAAATACTTAATGCATCGCCCTCTCTGATATTCACATTAATATTCCTCAAAACTGCCTTCCTTACATTGGCCAAACGGATACCCCATAAAGCTTCTCCGCTGATATTTTCCAACACCAGGCCTTCGAGAGGTTTGTCGGGGTGCACCGAAGTCCCGTCTACCAAATCCTTAACGTCTCTGACACGAACGTTTTTGAAAGAAAAATTCTTTACGGTGGGAATCCCTTGCAATCCGGGCACCGGCACCTGATCCTGCAAACCGCTGCCCATTAGATTGAAACGGAGAAAACCGCCTTGCATACCCGATACGTCGAGACCTTCGGCACTGATATCTTCGATGAAGGCTCCCCTACCAGGCCTGGATTTAATGTAAATGGCATGGGTACGGGTGTTCTCAAAACGGCAATTTTCAATTCTGACTCCCCGAATACCTCCGGAGGTTTCACTTCCAATACCGATGCAAGCATAAATACTGTCTGAAAGCCTGCAATTCCGTATGTACACATCTTCGGTGGTACGCATCAACATGTTGGCTTCCATCCCCCTGCCCGACTTGATAGCAATACAATCGTCGCCCGTTTCGATGTCACATCTTTCGATCAGGACATGTTTACAGGAGTCAATGTCTATACCGTCTCCGTTGCCCCCTGTAGATCTGATAGTAAGGTCTTTGAAATGAATATTTTCGCAATAAGTGGGATGTATGCACCACATTCTCTGGTAAGAAGTGGAGAAATCGCTAAACAGCAGATTTTTACAATTAATGGGCTCTATCAGGGCCGGATGCCTCAGAGGATTGTCACTGGTTGGCCTGCCTCCCAATGCGGGATGGCCAATGATTTTACCTCCACCCACGATACCGGTATAGCTGGCATCCACTGCATATATCAGAGCCGTACGACCTTGTATCCACTTGCCTTCCCAACGCACCTGCATCACGGGGTAATCCTCAAAATGGGGCGTGCCCCTAAGAATGGCCTCCGAATGCAAACGCAGCAAAACTCCCGAACGTAATTGAATAGCGCCGGTCAAATAGTCACCTGCGGGAACAAACACCTCTCCGCCACCCAATACAAAGCAACGATCAATGGCGTGCTGTAAAGCCTCGGTATTTATTGTAATTCCGTCGCCCACAACACCAAAATCCAACACATTTAAATTTAATTTGCCCGGATGCTGAGGATATTCAAAACCCCTGATCCGGTTGTTTGTTTTTGACTCAATTCGAGGAGCAGGAGCTGCCATCAACGAATTCACTGAACCTACAGAGCCGAGCAAAGGAATGGCCAAAAGGCCCATTCCTGTTTTTTTAATAAAATCCCGACGGGATAATGGATCATTCATGGTAAATAAAAAAATCAGAAATAAACAAACTGCCGCTAATGTAAGGAATCCGGCCGAAAATCCGGCTTTGACCTTCAACAAAAAAGCTCCGTACAAAAAATGAACTTTGAATATACTTTATTGAACTAATTTTACACGCTGTCTATTGGCAAAATTTGATTAATTTGTATGTTTATGATAAAACGAACCTGATCCCGTATGTATCCGTGATAATGCCAAGGCTGAACAAACACTTGCTGACTGTCGTTCTTTTCCTGCCCTTTCTACTAATGGCTCAGGAACAGTTGACCAATCTGCCTACATTGTACATTACCACAGATTCTACTTACGCGAACGGAACTAAAGTACCCATACAAAAAGAGGTTTATTTTTCAGGCTCTCTTCGTGTTGTTGCCGGTAGCGAAACTCCCGGACAATACGACAGCACCATACAGATCAGAGGACGAGGCAATTCCACCTGGAATCTGGCTAAAAAGCCCTATCGCATCAAGTTGGACAAGAAAACAAGGTTGTTGGGTATGACTGCCAAAGAAAACGACTGGGTGCTTTTGGCTAACCACGCCGATAAAACCCTGGTGCGCAATGCTCTTGCCTTCGAAATCAGTAAAGCCTGCAATATTTATTACACACCCGATTATCGTTTTGTTGACGTAATTCTTAATGGAAATTACATAGGTAATTATATGCTTACCGATCAGGTAGAACGCGATAAAGACCGTGTGAATACTGAAAAAATGGATACTTCACGCCTTGACCCCAACCTGACAGGAGGCTATGTGCTCGAAATAGACGGTTTTGGAATTACCGGCTCTTACGATCCGAGTAAAGGTGAGTTGTTTCCCGAAGCCTTCTCCAGTAACATAGGCAACAAAGTAACCATAAAATACCCGGACAACGACGAAATTACTGCTGCTCAACGTCAATACATCATCCAACATTACAATGCTTTCGAACAAAGCATTCTAAACTACAACAACACCCAGGTTGCCTACGAAAATATTTGCCGTTATCTGGACACCACCGCCTTTGTCAATTGGTACATCGCCAACGAACTGACAGCCAACCCTGATGGAGTCTGGAGTATTTTTATGAAGAAACACCGGGACGACGACCGTCTTTATTTTGGCCCGCTTTGGGACAACGACATCTCCTTTGGAAACTGCAACCGGATATATTCGCTTGCAAACGACGGCCGCTCCGAATCCATTATGTTGAAATGTTTCAGTAACAACCGGGTAAAGGAGCTTATAAACAAAGTGCTGACCATTTCTCCCATCAGAAAAATGATCGCTGAACGTTGGAAAGTTATTTATCAGAATGAGATGCTCAAAGATGACCTGATACACCTGCTCTACAATATGGAAGAAGAACTGGATGCTTCGCAAAAGCTGAATTACCAAAAATGGAGCACTGCCCTTTCTTCGAGGATTTACAATGAAATCTATTACGGATCCAACATTAGCTTCGCCATGCAGATGGAATATCTGCGTAATTATCTCAGCGAGCGAATTGATTTCCTCGACAGTTTTTTTAGCGCCATGGCCAACGAAGGCGGCATTGATCCCGAAGATCCTCCTCTTCCTCCGGTGGATACGGCGACATATTTCAGCCCCGAGCCTTATGTATGGTACCATCTACAATGCCAACTCAACGATAAATATTTGGTTTGTCAAGAGGTAGCCGGGGGATATCAGCTTGATTATACTTACGATCCGGAAACCGCGGGCGATTGGGCAAAATTTGAAATCAGTTGCAGCAAAGACGATGAAAACCGCAGTGTTTACTATCTCCGCAATAAGGCTGCCAAAACCTATGTCTATATCAATGCTGCTAAGGCAGCAATTCCTCTGGATCCGGTCCAAAAAACGTTTTTTACGCTTTATCCCAGCCCAAACGAAGCCGGGCATTACGGACTTATGGTTCTTTCGGACAACAGTACTCTCCATGAATTGGGCATCGATGCCAATGGTAGCGTGGTCTCTTGGCCTACCTTGAACAAAAAGGGTCAACGGGAATACCGGTTTATTCCCGACCGCTCTCATTTCCAAAGCGTCTTCGACCCACCCGATCCCCAACAGGCAATGTGGGACATGGAAGAAAATTGGGACAACAACATTCCCAATGCCTACGCCACAGCCATTATTGCAGAAGGGGCAAAACTGGAATTGTCCCAAGACGAAACCGTAACGGTAGACAGTCTGATTATTTTGCCCGGTGCTGAAGTCTTGAATTACGGCACCATCCGGGCCGATGTCAGCCTGTTTTGCTCCAACGACAGCCTGTCGGCCTCTTACGATTACGATCTGGAAGCTCAACTGATATCCGAACGCGTGCTTTACCGGAGTTTTAATCGCAGCCAAAGTTGGTATGCCCTATCCTTGCCACTCGACGTAAAATCGGTACGCAACAAAGAAATGACCATATTACAACCCGGCAAAGATTATTACCTGATGGAATACAAGGCCGACTCCAACCGTTTTGATTCGCTGAGCCTGGCAAGCAGCTTCAAACCCAAAGCAGGCCCTTATCTGTTCTCGGTCAGCCCGGAAAGAGAACAGCAAGCTTTTATTTTTGTATTCGATACCAAAAGTTCCTATCAAACCGGCAACAGCGATTACAACTTTACCGGCAACACCGGTTTCAAAACAATAAAAATCCCTGCGGCAGGTACCTACCTACTGGAAGATCATTTGCATTTTGTACTGCAGGAAGATCAGCAACAATTGTCGCTTCCGGCTTTTCATGCCTACTTTTCAGTCAGCGGAGACAGGCTGCCCGATTCTCTGGCCATTTACAACATGAATCCAGCCAACGACACCCTGGCCCTGGAGAACATATCCAAACAGGGGCCCTTACTAGTGAGCAGAGCAGGTTTGTTGATCATTTACAACGTGGAGGACGGAGAAGATTTTTCCCTGTTCAACCTGGACGGCAAGCTGCTCTTCAAAGCCAAGGCTCTGAACAATCCCACTTATGTTCCTCTGCAACAAGGTATTTACCTGCTTCGATACAAAAAGCGTTTCCATAAAATACATATTCCATAATAACCCATAAAAATACAAGCTATGAAAAAAAGAATCATTAGTACATTTATACTCACAGCCATCGTTCTGAGCGTTTCGGCGCAAAAAAACGAGTGGCAGGATCCGGGTATAAACGCCGTGAACAGAGCTGAAATGCACACCAATTATTTTGCCTACGAATCGCGGGAGGCAGCTCTGAAAAACTGTAGAGAGAGCTCCAGTAATTATCTCAGCCTTAATGGTATGTGGAAATTCTACTGGGTCAAAGACGCTAATAATCGCCCTACGGACTTTTTCCGTAACGATTTCGACGACCGAAACTGGGCCAATATGCCGGTGCCCGGTATCTGGGAAATGAACGGCTATGGAGATCCGGTCTATGTAAACACAGGCTGGGCCTGGCGCAATCAATTCAGAAGCAATCCTCCCGACATTCCTGTCGAAAACAATCATGTTGGCTCCTATCGCCGGGAAATCACTATTCCCGATCATTGGAAAGGCAAAGAGATTTTTGCCCATTTCGGTTCCGTAACCTCCAACATCTACCTTTGGGTAAACGGTAAATACGTAGGTTACAGCGAAGACAGCAAACTCGAAGCCGAATTTAACCTGAGTAAGTATTTGCGTCCCGGCAAAAACCTGATTGCTTTCCAGGTATTTCGCTGGTGCGACGGCACCTATCTCGAAGATCAGGATTTCTTTCGCCTGAGCGGCGTGGGCCGTGATTGCTATCTCTACGCCCGCCCTTCGAATTATATCCAAGACATCAGGATCACTCCCGACCTGGATGCCCAATACAAAGACGGCAGCCTGAAAATCGACGTCAGCATGAAGGGCAAAGGAGAACTGGAATTGAATCTGCTGGATGAAAACAATGAAACCCTAGCCAGTACACAACGAAATGCAAGCGGCAAATTCAGCCTGACGATGAATCTGAGCGATCCCCAAAAATGGTCGGCCGAATGCCCAAATCTCTATACCTTGGTGGCCACTCTTAAAGGGGGCGGCCGGGTGCTGGAAGCTATTCCTGTCAAAGTCGGTTTTCGTAAAATTGAACTCAAAGGCGATCAGCTACTGGTCAATGGACAGCCGGTACTGTTTAAGGGTGTCAACCGACACGAAATGGATCCCGACTACGGTTATTATGTTTCCCCGGAACGAATGATCCAGGACCTCAGACTAATGAAAGAACACAACGTGAATGCCGTACGCACCTGCCACTATCCCGACAACAATCTGTGGTACGACCTCTGCGATGAATACGGTCTTTATGTGGTGGCAGAAGCCAACATCGAAAGCCATGGCCTTGGCTACGGCGATAGAACAACGGCTAAGCGTCCCGATTACGCTCTGGCCCACATGGAGCGCAATCAGCGCAACGTGCAAAGAAGCTTCAACCATCCTTCGGTCATTTTTTGGTCCTTAGGCAACGAAGCAGGTTTTGGACCGAATTTTGAAATGTGTTACAAGTGGATAAAAGCAGAAGATCCCTCCCGTCCGGTACAATACGAACAAGCCAGGACCAACGAATTTACGGATATTTTCTGCCCCATGTATTACGGCTACAACAATTGCATACGTTATTGTGAAGGCGATATTCAAAAACCCCTGATTCAATGCGAGTACGTACACGCCATGGGTAATTCTGAGGGAGGCATCAAGGAATACTGGGATCTGGTGCGTAAATACCCAAAATATCAGGGCGGTTTCATCTGGGATTTCGTAGATCAGTCTCTGCGTAAATTCGACAAAAACGGCATTATGTTTTACGCCTATGGAGGAGATTTCAACCCATACGATGCCAGTGACTTAAATTTCTGCGACAACGGCCTAATCAGCCCCGATCGCCTGCCTAATCCTCATTTCCACGAAGTTGGCCATGTGTATCAATCCATTTGGGCCAGTGCCTCCGATTTGGAAAAAGGAGAAATCGAAATTTACAACGAATACTTCTTCCGTGATCTGAGTGCCTTTTACCTCGAATGGGTCTTGCTGATAAACGGTAAAGCCTGCCAAAGCGGTATGGTTGACAAGATTGATATCGAAGCCCAACAAACCAAAAAGCTCAAACTGGATTACGATTTAAGCGGCATCAGCCCCGACAAGGAAGTATTGCTGAATATTTCTTTCAAACTAAGAAATGCAGAACAATTATTGCCCGCCGGTTTTGTGTTGGCCAAAAATCAACTTTGCATACGCGATCGCTCAGAGCAAAGCCTGAATTTTGGTAACATAGTAACTACCAACATGGAGTTGCAAACTCCTAAAGTAATCGAAAACGACTGGAGATTCCTCATCATCGAAGCCGATAATTACCGTATAGAATTCAATAAACACAACGGCTACCTGAGCCGGTGGAAAGTAAAAGGGACAGATCTTCTGAACGAAGGCGGCAGCCTCACACCCAATTTCTGGCGCGCTCCTACCGACAACGATTTCGGAGCCAATCTGCAAAACAAGCTGGCCGTTTGGAAAAATCCGGGTTTAAGACTGGAATCGTTCGAACAAGCCATCGAAGACGGTTTGGTGGTAGTAAGAGCTCAGTACGATATGCGTGCAGTTTCGTCGAAACTCCATCTAACTTACCGCATCAATAATCAGGGCAGCATAGAAGTCACTCAAAAAATGACCGCCGGCGCCGATGCAAAGGCTCCGGAATTGTTCCGCTTTGGCATGCAACTGCAAATGCCTTTGCTAATGGACAGAATTGAGTACTACGGCCGTGGTCCGATCGAGAATTATTCGGACAGGAACAATTCTACCGATTTGGGTATTTACAAACAAACGGTTGAGGAACAGTTTTATCCTTATATCAGACCTCAGGAAAACGGCAATAAAACCGATATCCGCTGGTGGAAACAAACGAATGCCGGAGGCAGAGGTATAAAAATCCGCTCGGTCGCTCCTTTCTCGGCCTCGGCACTGAATTATTCCATCGAATCGCTCGACGACGGTCCCAGTAAAGGACAAAGACACTCGCAGCAAATACCCAAAGTGGATTATACCAACCTTTGCATCGACAAAGTACAAATGGGTCTGGGTAGTGTAAACAGTTGGGGAGCTATGCCCAGAGACGAGTATCGCCTACCCCATCAGGACTACGAATTCCAATTTGTAATGGAAGTCCGTTAAAAAATTAGTGTAAATGCTGAAGAGGATGACTTTTAGTCATCCTCTTTTTTTCTGTTCATTCAGTATCCGCCTGCAAAGTCAGGCAATCATCGGGAAGATTATGCCATCAACAGGCAAAGTAATTCACGAAGCAATTCCGACTCAGGCAAGGCCGCCTGCTCAAACCCCTTGAGCCTGGCGTCGTAATGCCTTATGAGACTTATGTTTCGCACAACTTTATTCGCATTGTAATGTTGAGCTCCCTGCTGATAGTTTTTTACTAAAAATGGAGGAATTCCCAGTTGTGAAGCAACATTGGAAGAGGATTTGTCGGGCAGGTAATGGTACATCAGCAGTTTTGAAAAATAATCAAACAAAACAATCAGTGTAACCACCATGGCATTGTTTTTGGGATTCCGGGCGAAATATTGCGCAATTTGTTGGGCTTTGAATTGGTCTTTTTGCTTGATGGCATCGATAAGTTCAAAATTGTTGTACTCCTTGCTGACGCCGATATTCAGCTCAACCATGGCCGCCGTAATCTTATAAGGCTTGATTTTGAGCAATAATTTCAGTTTTTCCAGTTCCCCCACAATGCGCCCCAAATCGGTACCCAAAAAATCGGCCAGCATTTGGGCAGCTTTGGCTTCGATCTGTATCTCCTGCTCCGATAAAAAGCGGGTAATCCAGGCGGGTATCTGGTTGTCGTACATTTTTTTTGATTCAAATAAAAGGGCCGATTGCTCTAGGGCTGAATAGAGTTTTCTTCTTTTGTCGAGGCTTTTGTATTTATAGTTAATAATCAAAATGGTCGAAGGCATCGGTTGTTGAACATAAAGTAAAAACTCTTCTTCGAAATTGCGTATCATCTGGGCTTCGCGCACCAATATCACCTGGTAAGGGGCTAACATAGGATAACGGCGGGCTTCGTTAATAAGCTGAGCAACACTGAGATCTTTGCCGTAAAGTATGCGCTGGTCGAAATCTTGCTGACTTTCGGTCAAAACAAGTTTGAGCAGACGATTGCTTATCTCGTCAATGTAATAGGGCTCCTCTCCCATCAAAAAGTAGATTGGATACCGCTTGCCGGCTTCTATTTCCCGAATGACTTCCTGTGCATTCTCCGTTTTTTTGGCCATATAAATCCTGATTTCACAAGTATTGCCGTATCTTTGAATACAAATTGATTCCAAAAATACGAAATGTTTGCATTAAACCTGCCCGGCTTCAAGTACAAATTGCGCAAGAAAGATGCTAAGAACTACATATTCGACCCCCTCAGGCGTAAATACGTTTTTCTCAGTCCCGAAGAATGGGTGCGGCAGCATTTTTGCAATTACCTGATTGTCCATAAAAATTATCCGTCCGGACTTATCGCCAACGAGTGCAGCATCCAACTGGAAGGCTTAACCAAACGTTGCGACACCGTTATATACGATGCTCATATGCAAGTATTTATGCTGGTAGAATACAAAGCTCCCACGGTAACGCTCAATCAGGAAGTTTTTGACCAAATTGTACGTTACAACTGGGCTTTACAAGCCAAATACCTGACAGTCAGTAACGGTATGAACCATTATTGCTGCAGGATAGATTACCTTGACAATACAGTGAATTTTTTGGAAGATATCCCCGCTTACAACGAGGGTTGATTCCTGCAAAAACCGGATAAAAATTATTTCTTACCGGCCGGTTCTGCCGGTGTTTCCACTCCTGCCAATTCGGGATCGATCATAATGCGGCCACAGTATTCGCAAACAATTACTTTTTTGCGCATTCTGATATCCATCTGTCTTTGGGGCGGAATTTTATTGTAGCAACCACCACAGGCATCGCGCTGTACGTAAACTACGGCTAAACCGTTTCTTGCGTTTTTGCGTATACGTTTGAAGGCTTGCAGAAGCCTGGGCTCTATGTAACTTTCGATGGTTTTGGCTTTTTCCCTGAGTGTCTCTTCTTCAGAGCGGGTTTCTGAAATGATTTCATCCAGTTCGGATTTCTTCACTTCCAAGTCCTCGCGTCTTTCGTTCAATTCTTCCTGAGCCAGATTCAATTCTTCGTTTTTAGCTTTTTCGCTGAATTGAGCTTCCCGGATTTTCTTCTCGGCATGTTCGATTTCCAAACCCTGAAATTCAATTTCCTTGCTCAGAAAATCATATTCCCGGTTGTTACGGACATTGTCTTGCTGGGCTTTGTATTTTGCGATCAGAGCCGTAGAATTTTCAATATCGATCTTACAGCCCAAAATTCTGTCGGTACATGTTTTTATCTCTGCCTTGAAATTTTCGATGCGGGTCTCCAGGCCGGCAATGATGTCTTCCAAATCCTGCACTTCGAGCGGAAGCTCGCCGCGAAGAATTTTGATTTTATCAATTTCGGAAGCTACAACCTGTAATTCGTACAGTGCTTTAAGCTTTTCTTCTACAGAAATTTCTTTAGGTTCAGCCTTAGTACTATCGACGCTCATATTTATATAAAATTTTGTGATTTAGCTGTTTAAGTATAAAAAACCGGATTCGTCTCTCTTTGGGACGAATGGACGGCAAAGTTAGCAATATTTTTTGAAATTAACTCTACAAACAGGTCTTTTGTAAATTGCTCCGTTTCGTAATGTCCGGCATCTATAAGCAACAATTTATCGTCTACTTCGGCAAACCGGTGGTATTTGACGTCGGCAGTTATAAAGGCGTCTGCCCCTTCGGCGATGGCCGCCGAAATAAGTTCGCTGCCTGAGCCTCCGCAAACAGCCACTTTGTTTATTTCCCGACCTGTAAGAGCGGAATGTCTCAACATTTTGCTTCCGAATACCTGTTTTAGGAGTATTAAAAAATCCTTTTCCTCCAGCGCCCGAGTCAGAAATCCGGTCATACCGGCACCGACATTGCTCATGTTTTCTTTAGGGACTAAAATGGCAGTAGAGCTTAAATTCAATTTCTCGCAAATTTTTCCGTTCACACCGTCCATAACAGCATCTACATTGGTGTGCCCGGCATAAATGGCGATCTTGTTTTGTATGGCTTTAATCAAGGTACGCTCTTGCGGATTTTTCCCCGTGATGCTTTTGATTCCCCTGAAAATAAGAGGATGGTGGGAAACAACCATATTACATCCCTTTTCAAGAGCTTCGTCCAATACCGCCTCGGACACATCCAAACAAACCAATATCGCTTTGACCTGAGTAGCAGGATCTCCCAGTATCAAACCAGCGTTGTCGTAGTCCTCCTGAAGTTTTAGAGGGGCAAAATTCTCAATTAAAGTACATATGTCCCGAACTTTCATTCTTTGTTTTTTGGAGTAAGTATTTTTAAGTGCAATTCATCCAGTTGTTCCTGATCGATGTTTGAGGGAGCATCTATCATTACGTCCCTGCCCGAATTGTTTTTTGGGAAGGCAATGCAATCTCTGATGGAATCCAAACCGGCAAACATAGACACGCAACGGTCAAAGCCAAAAGCAATACCGCCATGGGGAGGTGCTCCGAATTTGAAGGCATCCATCAGGAAACCAAAACGCTGAGTAGCCTCTTCTTTAGTAAAGCCCAAGATCTTAAAAACATCGGCCTGCAACCGGCTATCGTGTATACGAATAGATCCTCCTCCTAATTCTACTCCATTGATTACCATATCGTAGGCATTTGCCCTGACCTGTGAGGGATCTTTTTCCAACAGAGGTACATCTTCGGGCTTGGGAGAGGTGAAAGGATGGTGCATGGCGTAATAACGGGCTGTTTCTTCGTCCCATTCGAACATGGGAAAATCGACCACCCACAAAGGAACATATAGATTTTTGTCGCAAAATCCCAGTCGCCGGCCCATTTCGAGGCGTAGTTCGCTGAGAGCTTTTCGGGTGGCTTGAGTGGCTCCCGACAAAATCAGTATTAAATCTCCGGGCTGAGCTTGGCAAGCTTCGGCCCAGGTTTTCAGATCGTCCTGAGTGTAAAATTTATCCACCGAAGATTTGAAGCTGCCGTCTGCTTCGCAACGAACATAGACCATGCCTTTGGCTCCAATCTGTGGCTTTTTGACGTACTCTGTCAGTTCATCCAACTGCTTGCGGGTATAAGAGGCCGATGCGGGTGCACAAATAGCACCGACGTATTCGGCCTGGTCAAAAACATTGAAAGAACGCCCCTTCGTAAGGTGCTTAATTTCAACAAAAGACATACCAAAGCGCAAATCAGGTTTATCACTGCCGTAATAACGCATGGCATCGGCCCAGCTCATTCGCCTGAAAGCCTCTTTAAATTCAATGCCTTTGATTTCTTTGAACAAATAACGAATCAAACCTTCAAAAGTATTGAGTATGTCTTCTTGTTCAATGAACGACATTTCACAATCGATCTGGGTAAATTCGGGTTGGCGGTCGGCTCTCAGGTCTTCGTCCCTGAAACATTTAACCAACTGAAAGTACCGGTCATAACCCGAAACCATCAACAATTGTTTAAACATTTGAGGCGATTGGGGTAAAGCATAAAACTGACCCGGATTCATTCTGGAGGGTACCACGAAATCTCTGGCTCCCTCGGGAGTGGATTTAATCAG
Source organism: Bacteroidales bacterium UBA1402 (assembly GCA_002305085.1). Taxonomy (GTDB): domain Bacteria; phylum Bacteroidota; class Bacteroidia; order Bacteroidales; family UBA1402; genus UBA1402. The sequence continues at coordinate 112,168 of DBQE01000007.1, forward strand.
TACTGGGGTCTCTATTTCGAGGAATCCCTGCTTATCCAGATAGTTGCGGGTGGCCATAGCCATTTTATGTCTCAGTTGTAAATTCCTGCTCAAGGGCGGACGCCTCAGATCCAAATAGCGGTAGGTCATTCTAAGCTCGTCTCCCCCGTCGGATTGCTCTTCGATGGTAAAAGGGGGCGTTGCGGCAGCGTTTAAAACCTTGATTTCTTCGACCTGAATTTCAATATCACCGGTGACCAATTGAGGGTTCTTTCCAGATCGTTCCCTGACCAGGCCATGCACCTGAATCACCCATTCCCGGCCCATTTTATTTATCGTTTCAGTGCAAGCGGCACCGGCTTCCGAGTCGACTACCAATTGAGTAAGACCGTAACGGTCGCGAAGATCAACAAAAGTCACAGCTCCCATTTTGCGTATACGCTGTACCCAGCCAGCCAAACAGACTTTTTTGCTTACATCATGAATACGGAGTTCTCCGCAAGTATGTGTTCTGAACATAAACTTCTTTGTTTAAGACTGCAAAGGTACATTTTCCGATGACATTTTTAATGTCTTGCTTGTAAATTTTATTCTTTAACCTGCAGGGTCTTTTGAGATGTACAAAATTTGTGCTTCCTTTGCATTCACAAGGAACAGACCACTTACATCTTTTTATAATCCTATGAATCAAGATCTTAATAAAGTGCTAGTGCTGGGGTCAGGCGCTTTAAAAATCGGACAGGCAGGCGAATTCGACTACTCAGGCTCGCAAGCCCTCAAAGCTTTGCGTGAAGAAGGCATCCGTTCGGTGTTGGTAAATCCCAATATTGCAACCATTCAAACCTCTGAAGGAATTGCAGATACTGTTTATTTTCTGCCGGTCACTCCTTATTTTGTAGAAAAGATCATTGAAAAAGAGCGCCCCGACGGGATCTTGTTGGCTTTTGGAGGACAGACAGCCCTGAATTGCGGTACCGAACTTTACCTTTCGGGAGTGCTTAAACAGTACGGTGTCAAAGTACTCGGCACTTCGGTCGAAGCCATCATGTATACCGAAGACCGCGATCTGTTCGTTAAAAAACTGAACGAAATAAAGTTGAAAACTCCGGTGAGCCAAGCTGTGGAAACTATGGAGGCAGCCCTGAAGGCAGCCGACAAAATCGGCTATCCGGTTATGATTCGTTCGGCTTATGCCCTCGGAGGACAAGGCAGCGGCATTTGTACGAATCGGGAAGAGTTCATCACATTGGCCCAAAACGCCTTCTCCTTTTCAAAACAGATTTTAATTGAAGAGTCGCTCAAAGGTTGGAAAGAAATCGAATTCGAAGTCATTCGCGACAAAAACAACCACTGTTTTACCGTAGCCAATATGGAAAACGTCGACCCTCTTGGCATCCATACGGGGGAATCAATCGTGGTGGCTCCCACCTGCTCGCTGGACGACACAGAGCTCAATATGCTGATAGAACTCTCCAAAAAATGCGTCCGGCATTTGGGTATCGTAGGCGAATGCAATATTCAGTATGCCTTCAACTCGGAAACCGACGATTATCGCATTATCGAAGTGAACGCCCGCTTGAGCCGTTCTTCGGCACTGGCTTCCAAAGCCACCGGTTATCCTCTGGCTTTCGTGGCCGCCAAGCTGGCTTTGGGTTATACACTGGACCAGATAGGCGAAATGGGCACCAGTAATTCAGCTTATATAGCCCCCCAACTCGATTACATCATTTGCAAAATACCCCGCTGGGATTTAACCAAATTTGCCGGCGTTTCGCGCGAAATAGGTTCTTCTATGAAATCTGTCGGCGAAATCATGTCCATAGGAAAATCCTTTGAGGAAACCATTCAAAAAGGACTTCGAATGATCGGCCAGGGCATGCACGGTTTTGTGGGCAACGAAGGTGCCGAATTCGACAATCTTGACCAGGAGCTGTCGCGCCCTACCGATTTGCGTATTTTTGCCATAGCCGATGCCCTGAAAAAAGGGTATAGCGTGGAACGTATCTGTGAGTTAACCAAAATTGATCCGTGGTTTGTCGGTAAGCTCAAAAACATATACGATTACACTCTGGTTTTAAAACAACACGAAAAAATCGAAGAATTACCCGAGGATATTTTACTCGGGGCTAAACGCCTGGGTTTCTCGGATTTTCAGATTGCCCGTTTTGTCGAAAATCCAAAAGGCAATATGGAAAAAGACAATATCCGCGTACGGGACCGTCGCAAACAGCTCGGTGTGCTGCCCAGGGTAAAACGCATAAACACCGTCGCTTCGGAACATCCCGAATTGACCAATTACCTTTATCTGACTTACGAAGGTGAAACTCATGATATTCCCTATTATCCCAACGAAAAATCGGTTGTAGTGCTTGGTTCCGGTGCTTACCGCATCGGCAGTTCCGTGGAGTTCGACTGGTGTTCGGTCAACGCTATCCAAACAGCCCGCAACTTGGGTTACAAGTCCATCATGATCAATTACAACCCCGAAACGGTATCGACCGATTACGACATGTGCGACCGTTTGTATTTTGATGAACTGAGTTTTGAGCGCGTGATGGACGTTATCGACTTGGAACGTCCCAAAGGTGTGATCGTTTCTGTTGGTGGCCAAATACCTAACAACCTGGCCATGAAGCTTTACCGTCAGCAAGTTCCGATCCTGGGCACTTCTCCGGTTTCCATCGACCGGGCCGAAAACAGACACAAGTTTTCGAGTATGCTTGATCAGTTGGGCATAGATCAACCGGCCTGGAAAGAGCTAACCAGCTTAGAGGACATCAAGATATTTATTGAAAAAGTCGGTTATCCTGTGTTAGTAAGGCCTTCGTATGTGTTATCGGGTGCGGCCATGAACGTCTGTTACGACGAAGATGATTTGGAAAGTTTCCTGAAAATGGCGGCTAAAGTGTCTAAGGAATTTCCGGTGGTGGTTTCACAGTTTTTACAAAACGCTAAAGAAATTGAATTTGACGCTGTGGCTCACAACGGGGATGTGGTTGAATACGCTATCTCCGAACACGTGGAATTTGCCGGTGTACACTCGGGCGATGCCACGATGGTTTTCCCGGCACAAAAAATCTATTTTGCCACAGCCAGACGCATCAAGAAAATCAGTCGCTGCATAGCTAAAGAACTCAACATCAGCGGCCCGTTTAATATTCAGTTTCTGGCCAAAAACAACGAGGTCAAGGTAATTGAATGCAACCTCAGAGCTTCGAGGAGCTTCCCCTTTGTATCTAAAGTACTTAAACGTAATTTCATAGATACGGCTACCCGCATCATGCTGGATGCCCCCTACGACAAAGCAGATAAAAATGCTTTTGATATCGACTGGATAGGTGTTAAAGCTTCCCAATTCTCTTTCTCCCGTTTACATAAAGCCGATCCGGTACTGGGCGTAGACATGTCGTCCACTGGCGAGGTAGGCTGTCTGGGCGACGATTTCGGCGAAGCCTTGTTGAACGCCATGATTGCTACGGGTTTTAACATTCCTGATAAGAAAAAAGGCATTATGGTTTCTTCCGGAGGAAGCAAATCGAAAGTTGACTTATTGGATGCCTGCATTATGTTGCAAGAAAACGGCTATCCCATTTATGCCACCGGAGGAACTCAGCAATTTTTAAAAGAACACGGTGTAAAAGCCGAGTTGGTACACTGGCCCGACGAAAATAACGACAAGCGACAAATATTAAACATGATCTCTGATCGCGCTTTTGATTTGCTTATTAATATACCCAAAAATCTGACTAAAAGAGAGTTAACTAACGGATATAAAATTCGCAGGGCTGCAATAGATCACAATATACCGTTGATTACCAACGCCAGGTTGGCAGCAGCCTTTATTGAGTCCTTCTGCTCCATCGACATGAATGATATCCAGATTAAAAGCTGGCAAGAATATATATAATTTACCTATCATCGCAATATGGGAGGCTTTTTTGGAACCATCTCCAACTCAAGTTGTATCAAAGACCTTTATTACGGCATAGACTACAACTCTCACCTAGGAACCCGCCGCGGAGGCATGGCCACTTTATATAACGGCAAGTTTTATAGGGCCATTCACAATTTGGAAAATGCTTATTTTCGCTCAAAATTCGAGCCGGAGCTACTTTCTTTTTTGGGAAACTCAGGCATAGGTGTCATTAGTGATACCGATCCTCAGCCTATCGTAATTAATTCTCGTCTGGGAAAATTTGCCATAGTAACAGTGGCCTGTGTCAATAACATAAAAGAACTCGAAAAAGATTTACTCGATTCCGGCAGGCATTTTTCCGAACTCAGTTCAGGGCAAACCAATCAGACAGAACTGATTGCCCTGATCATTACCCAAGGCAAGACTTTTGTCGAAGGCATTGAATTGGTTTTTCAAAAAGTAAAAGGATCTTGTTCCATGCTGATCCTTACCGAGGAAGGAATCATCGTTGCCCGGGACAAGTTCGGACGCACCCCCATTGTCATTGGCAAAAAAGACGGAGCTTATGCCGCTTCGAGTGAACCCTGTGCTTTTCCCAACCTCGATTATAAAACGGACTACTGTCTTGGTGCAGGTGAAATTGTTCTGCTCCGTCCAAATAACATGCAGCAATTGCGTGAGCCCAACAAACGCAAACAAGTCTGTTCCTTTTTGTGGGTTTATTTTGGGTATCCTGTTTCCGACTATGAAAATATAAACGTGGATTCAGTCCGTTATAAATGTGGTTTAACGATGGGTAACAACGACGATTCAGAAGTAGATTTCGTCTCCGGTATTCCCGACTCAGGTGTAGGTCTAGGTTTGGGCTACGCCGAAGGTAAAGGCGTTCCCTACCGGCGCGCCATAGTAAAATACACCCCCACCTGGCCTAGAAGCTTCACTCCCAGCGACCCGGGTATCCGTAAACTTGTGGCTAAAATGAAGCTGATACCCAACCGTAGTCTACTCACCGGCAAAAGGGTTATCTTTTGCGACGACTCCATAGTACGTGGCACACAACTTTCCGACAATGTGAGCGAACTGTACAAGTATGGAGCCAAAGAAGTGCATATACGCATCGGATGTCCGCCGCTCATTTACACCTGCCCTTTTCTGCATTTTACCGCGACCAAGTCCGACTTGGAACTGATTACCCGCCGGATAATACAGGAGATCGAAGGGGCTCACGACAAAAACCTGTCTGAATACTCCAAAACCGATTCTGTCAAATACCGGCAACTGGTGGAACACATCCGTGCCCGGTTTGACATTACATCCCTAAAATTCAACTCACTCGAAAACTTGGTCAAAGCCATTGGTTTACCTAAAGAAAGCTTATGTACTCATTGCTTCGACGGCTCCAGCTATTTCGATTGAGTTTGTTCTGAAATAAATAAAAAACACTATCTTTGTCGCCGGAAATATTCGGGGTGTAGCGCAGTCCGGTTAGCGCACCTGCTTTGGGAGCAGGGGGTCACAAGTTCGAATCTTGTTACCCCGACAAGTGAATCACAACGCCTTTATTGCGATGAGATTTTTCCCGAAAAACGACCCTTTTACTCCAACTAATGAGAGAGGGTCGTTTCTTATTTTTTCTCCGATTGAAAACAACAAAAATAATTCCTGATTAATTAGGGAAAAAATTCTGTAAATAGAATATTATTGTATATCTTTACAGTGTTTTTACAAAACACAGCAAAATCCTTTTTTATTAAAGCTTTTTGCTGTTATTTATTTTCGTTCTACATTAACCTTAATTTTCATGACACACATCAAGTCGCTTGAGCAACTAACAAGCAAAAGGGATGAACTCAAATCGAACTTATCCCGGCTGGATGACCCCAACAATTCCGAGAAAAAAGTACAGATCAAGGTTGCCATGGCAACCTGCGGTATTGCTTCGGGCGCGCGTACCACTATGGATTTTTTGACTGCCGAACTCAGTAAGCGAAATATTCCCTCTGTGGTTACTCAAACCGGCTGCATGGGCTATTGCTACGCAGAACCCACCATTGAAGTGAAATTACCCGGCAAAGAAGCCGTAATCTTTGGGTATGTGGACACCAAGAGAGCCGATGAAATTATTGAAAAATATATTAAAACGGGAGAACTAACAGAGGGAGTTATTCCCCGGAATTACGACACAATCGATTAATCATAGTACGATGGAAACACCTGTCAATAAACCCAAGCAGCTGCGTATTGCCCTGCGTAACTGTGGCATGCTCGATCCGGAGAACATAGCGGAATCTATTGTCCGGGATGCCTATCAGGCCCTGGGTAAAGTGTTAAAAGAATACAGCCCCCAGGAATGCATAAACATTTTAAAACAATCCGGCCTTCGAGGACGCGGAGGGGCCGGTTTCCCCACCGGGCTCAAATGGGAAATTGCCTCCAAAAGTAAATCCGATCAAAAATACGTCGTTTGCAATGCCGACGAAGGCGACCCGGGAGCCTTTATGGATCGATCCATACTCGAGGGCGATCCGCATTCGGTGCTCGAAGCTATGGCCATTTGCGGTTATTGCATAGGAGCCGACAAAGGACTCATTTACATACGAGCAGAATATCCATTGGCTATTAAACGATTAAAAATAGCTATCAGTCAAGCGATGGAATGGGGCTTGTTGGGCAAAAACATCCTGGGTAGCGGTTTTAATTTCGAAATTAAGCTCTGCTACGGTGCCGGAGCCTTTGTTTGTGGTGAAGAAACTGCCCTGATTCATTCCATGGAGGGGAAGCGCGGAGAACCCACCAATAAACCTCCTTTTCCTGCCACTAGCGGTTTTATGAAAAAACCCACCAATGTAAATAATGTGGAAACATTTGCCAACATAGCTCCCATCATACTCAAGGGCCCGGAATGGTTTTCGTCCATCGGGACCAAAAACTCCAAAGGCACCAAAGTGTTTGCCCTGGCGGGTAAAATCAATCATGTCGGACTTATCGAAGTCCCTATGGGTACAAGCCTGAGAGAAATCATCTATGAGATTGGCGGAGGAATCAAAGAAAACAAAAAATTTAAGGCGGTTCAAACCGGAGGACCTTCTGGAGGTTGTCTGACTGAAAAACACCTCGATACGCCCATAGACTACGAAAATCTGATTGCCGCCGGTTCTATGATGGGTTCCGGAGGAATGATCGTTATGGACGAAAACGACTGTATGGTTTCGGTAGCTAAATTTTATCTCGATTTTATAGTAGGAGAATCCTGCGGTAAATGTACACCTTGCCGGGTCGGCAATAAACGCTTGTATGAAATTTTGGAAAGAATCACCCAGGGCAAAGGGGTAATGAAAGACCTGGATAAACTGAAAAATCTCAGCTATATAATTAAAGACACTGCTCTTTGCGGTTTGGGACAAACCTCTCCCAACCCTGTGTTTTCCACTCTGGAGAATTTTTACGACGAATACTACGAACATGTGGTCGAGAAAAAATGTCGTGCCGGCCATTGTAAAAATCTGTTCCACTACGTTATCAACGAAGAATTGTGCGTGGGTTGTGCTGCCTGTAAAAGGTGTTGTCCGGTACACGCCATCACCGGCGAAAAACGCAAACCTCATTACATCGATTCCAATATCTGCATCCGCTGTAATGAATGCATCGAAAAATGCTCTTTCGATGCCATTAGTATTCAACTCGAACCTAAAATCTTAGTATAATGGAGATGATCGAATTAAGCATTGACAACAAAGTGTTGAGAGTAAAAAAAGGTACAACCATTCTCAAAGCTGCCCGCAAAGTGGGAATCGAAATCCCCACTCTTTGTCATATGGAGCTTCACAACATGAATATAGAAAACAAACCGGGCAGTTGCCGGGTATGTGTGGTTGAAGTAGACGGGCGTCGTAACCTGGCCCCCGCCTGCATCACCGAAGTGACACCCGGCATGGTAGTCAATACCCATACAGTCAGGGTGCTGAATGCCCGTAAAACCATAGTGGAATTATTAATTTCAGACCACCCCTACGATTGTCTGGTTTGCGCCAAATCGGGAAATTGCGATTTGCAGTCGATCGCTCATAAATTCGGTATCCGCCGCGTACACTTTAAAGGCGAAAAATCGACCTACCGGAAAGATACTTCACCTTCTATAATACGTGATGTCGACAAATGCATTATGTGCCGGCGTTGCGAAATGATGTGCAACGAGGTGCAAACAGTGGGAGCCTTATCTGCCGTTAACAGAGGTTTTATCTCTGTAGTGGCGCCGGCTTTCGAAATGAACCTGGAACAATCGTCCTGTACCTATTGTGGACAATGCGTTTCTGTTTGTCCGACAGGTGCGCTGACCGAAGTAGACAGCACAAATAAAGTATTACTGGCTCTGATGGACAAGAGCAAAACCGTAATTGTTCAAACGGCACCCTCTGTCAGGGCTGCTCTCGGCGAAGAATTCGGGCTGCCTGCCGGCACCTTGGTAACCGGCAAAATGGTGGCTGCTTTGCGCAGAATAGGCTTTAAATACGTTTTTGACACCGATTTTGCCGCTGATCTTACTATAATGGAAGAAGGCACCGAACTGCTGGGCAGACTCAAAGCTCATTTAGCCGGAGAAAGCAATGCCAAATTACCTATTCTAACCTCCTGCTGCCCGGGCTGGGTCAATTTCATGGAACACAATTTCCCCGATTTGCTACATATTCCTTCAACGGCAAAATCGCCCCAACAAATGTTCGGAGCCATCGCAAAAACATACTTTGCCGACTTAATCGGCGTGAAGCGCCAAGACTTGGTGGTTGTTTCGGTCATGCCCTGTTTGGCCAAAAAATACGAATGTCAGCGGGACGAATTCAAGGTTGATGGCAATCCCGATGTGGATTTCTCTATAAGTACCCGGGAATTGGCCGACCTTATTAAGCAATCCAACATCGACTTCCTGAATTTGCCCGACGAGGACTTTGATACTCCTCTGGGAGAATCGACCGGTGCCAGCGTAATTTTTGGAAATACAGGCGGAGTCATCGAAGCAGCCTGTCGTACAGCTTACGAATTGTACACCGGCAAAAAACTCGATGTCATTGAATTTGAAAGCCTCAGAGGAAAAGAAGGCATACGTTCCGCCAAACTGGATTTTGACGGCCTAACGTTGAATATCGGCATTGCTCATGGTTTGTCTAATGCCCGAAAATTGCTGGACGATGTCAGAGCAGGTAAATCCGATTATCACGCCATAGAAATCATGGCTTGTGTCGGTGGGTGCATTGCGGGTGGAGGCCAACCCTATCACCACGGGGACAGCAAAATTCTCAGACAACGAAGAAATGCCATCTACAGAGAAGACAAAAACAAAACTATACGGAAATCGCACGAAAATCCTTACATCATTCAACTTTATAAGGATTTTCTGGGTCAACCCTGCGGACAAAAATCGCACGAATTGCTGCACACCGTTTATTACGACAAAAGCAGGGAAGAGATTACCATCCATCACGACTAATAGTTATCAAAAAAATAAAAATCAAACACCATGGTTCCTAAATTAATATGCGACGACGAGATGGCAGATGTTCATGCACCTGCTACCAGCGATAAAGACAGCTTAAAGGTAACCATCAAACTGTCCGTCGAGAAGATAAATGCCATCAACCGGATTTGTGCCTCCTATGACAACGATCCGGAAGAATTGATCAGTGTCCTGCACGAAACACAAAACACTTTGGGTTATCTGCCTGCCGAAGTACAGGAAATCATTGCGCACAACTTGAAGATATCGGCTGCCCACGTATACGGTGTTGTTACATTCTACTCCTATTTTACCATGGTTCCAAAGGGCGATCACCCCATTTCGGTCTGTATGGGTACTGCCTGTTATGTCAGGGGAGCAGAAAAAATATTGGATGAACTCAAAAAGGAACTCAACATAAACATAGGTGAGACCACACCCGACCAACGCTTTTCTATCAGTTGCTTGCGTTGCGTGGGGGCTTGCGGCCTGGCACCTGTAATGATGGTTGGAGAAAAAGTGTATGGCAGGGTTTCGCCAAACGATGTCAGAAAGATTCTCGAAGAATATCGTGAGGACAATTGCGAAGAATGTAAACCAACTCAGCAATTGTAAGCTGTAGTTTTATTTGTCCTACATCAGGCCTTCGTTTTTAAGTTCACGCAAAACCAATTCGGTCATTTCGCTTTTGAATAAAAATTCGTAACCTACATTCATCACATAGGCGTTAAGACGCATCTTAAGTACCGGTTCTTTATTAGTCTTTTCGCTGAAAAAAATAACTGCAATCGGCTTATTTAAGTAGACGTATTTGGAAATTTGGGCTACTTCGATGGCAATTTGCCTTACCCTTTGCGTATCAATCAAATGAGGAAGATAAATATCGGCCGACACCAGACAATTATTTAGGCCGGAGTTGGTGTTGGAGATGGATTGATTCATTATTTCAGAGTTAGGAACGGAAACAATATTATCGCCCGGCGTAACAATACGGGTGGAACGAATCCCTATTTCCACTACTTCACCATAATATTTACCTGTTTCTATTCTATCGCCTATCTGAAAAGGTTTATCAAAAAGTATCATCAGACCGCCAAAAAGGTTTTTGAGTAAATCCTGAGAGGCAAAACCAATGGCTACTCCTATCGAAGCAAAAAAGGCCAACACGGTTTCTTTTGGAGGACTGAAGATACCGCTTACAATAATGTAAACCACCATACTCCAAACAAGAATTTTTATCATCGGTAAGACTCTGCGAACCAACGATTTATGACGAGGCTTGCGTTCGGCATATAAGTTCAGAATTCCGGTTAGTATTTTTAAGGAAAAGTAACCCAAGAGCAAGAAAACAACCGACCAGAAAATCTTTGGAAAAGATATCAATCCACTTACATCTGGGGCCTGAGTTAACTCCTGAGCCAAATTACCGCGCTCTGCCACAGGCGGGAGAGCTGTCTGGCTTGCCAGCGTGTCGGTTATTAGCTGTGAGGAATCGGTAGTCGTTATGGTGTTTGCTGCTTGTCCATGCAGCAAGCTGCTGAAGCTTATGCAAATTAAAAACAAAAGGCTGTATCCTATTATTTTCCTGGTTTTCATCTCGTTGAAATTATCTATACATTTTAATAAATCAGGTTGTTATCCCTAAGCATTTGTATGGTAGAACGGTAAAGAAGGGGGTGAATTTTGTAAAATCCGTCCTCATCCAAAACTATTCCACGGTCGTTTAATCGCATTAACAGTAAAGCAGCCTGCCGTTGCGGGCAATTCAACACGGCGGCCAGTTCCTCCGGATTCAGGCTTTCGTGCAACAATAAAGCATGTAAAGCAAAAACAGCCTCCCGGGGCTGGTTATACAAAAAACTAAAATCGAGCTTATCCAGCGATTCAAGGTAAACCCGATTATTATCTATGCTATGTATACTGGCAAGCCAGAGCAAAAGAGCGAACGAAATGTTGGATTCCGTGATCTGATTAAGCATGGAGAAATACTTGGTTTCGAGTACTTCCTGTTGTTTGGATTCCTCCATTTTTGTAAATTTTTTATCGGCCAGATCACGATTGGAGGGCATATAACTCAAATCGTAACCACTGGCTCTATGTCTGAGAAGAATAATTTTAATTATTTTCTCCAGCTCTAAAGCTTGCATTTGAATTAATACCGGAAAATAACCGAACAAGCCTATGGTTTTGTTCAAGTAGTCTGCTGAATATTGCCCGCAGGAACAAATCCAAAACACCTTTTCGCTGCTTGTGCTGATAATACTAAACAACAGTTTGAGCACTTCGAAGCCCTTAGGTTGACGCATATACATAAAATGCAACTTGTCGAGGAATATACAAAAGGGAGCTTGCTGCTCAATATACGTATACAGATCGTCCAAATCTTTAAATGCCTTGTTACGGATTGAGCGACCCAATAAGTCCAATAAATCCCCGGCTTTATATATCCTCTTGCCGGGTGTGATTTTAATGAGTCTGCAGGTTTCCTCGTTATTTTGTGGAAGAAACATTTCCATCAGAGTACTCACTCCACTCCCTTTTTCTCCATATATCAGACAGGGCATAAACTGGCCTTCGCGCCATTTTTGGTAAGTCGCGGCAAGTTGTTCACTTTCTTTTTTCCGATGCAAGTAAAAACTGTCGTCCTTGAGAGGTTCGCTGCTGAAAAGCCGTTGATAAACGAAAGGTAGTCGCTGAATATCCTCGTAATCAAACGATAAAAATTCCGATATATCAGTTGTAATTTCTTTGGCTTGATCCTGTATGCCCAATTTAGCTTTAAGAGTGCCTATGCCTGCTCCTGTCCCTTTTTTTACCAAACCAAATAAAGCTCTGGTTTTTACGTAGAGAACTTTCAGTATCCTTATGAAAAAAGTATAACTTTTGGACAAACTTTTCCTAATATCGGCCCTGTGTATGCGTAAGCGAATCACTTCAGTATTTTCGTTAATGGCCAAATCGAGCAAAGCAGAGACTAAATCCGTCACGGCTTTATTCACGCTCTGATCCAGCTTTATATACATGTTATCGCAAAACTCCAACATCGCTTTGTATTGCATTAAGGCCCGTTCCAGGCCCGAACGGGCATCCTGATAAACATTCGAAGCAATATGTTCTTTTTTGTCGTCGAGTTCAACCAAAGCAGCTTCGAGGTTGATCAAATTGATCCTTCCCAAATTTTGCAATTGGTCATAAATATTCTCCAGATCTTTTTGCGTTTGTTGTTTTAACGACACTGCGAAACGATTCCATCTTGCTCCAATTTCAAATTGAATAAGGCGGTATGTGGATACACCCTTCAAAGCTCTCTGCGGATAGGCTTTAGCCGGATCAAAACGTGCAATCAGGCTACGCTTGTTCGTCATCTCGCTTAAGTCTTTTAAAACAGATTCGGCAGCGCGTTCTATCAGGTTCAGTAAATCTTTCCGATTGACGTATGCAAGTGAGGCTTCAATGATGGTATTGACCAGTACTTTACCTGCATCGAATTTAAGTTGCTGCAGGATTTTTTTCAGTTTTTGACGTTCTTCGGTTTGTATCTTTCCAAGACTCTCGTTTAAAAAACGGGGAATATCCGATAATAAAGCCTGTAAGTCTTGACGATTTTCGTTCATTTGCTGCCCAAACAAGATGCTGACTTTCAGGGCATTGCACGACAAATAATCAATTTCCTGGCTAAACTTCCAATCGTCACAAATGGCGTAAACCGTATTCTTGCGCTTGAGGCTATGTCTAACGAACTGCCTACGCCGGCAGGCTGCGAGGCGTTTGTAATACCAGGAGCAATGTTTGAAGGAATTAAATTCCAGAGTCCCTCCCACTTGGGCTTGTTCCCAAAATTCAGCTTGAATTTGTTGTAATCCTTGTTGAAGCTGTAGCGAGAATTTTGTTTGCTTGCTCTTGAATTCCTTTTTAAGAGTCAACAAGTTGGGCCGTATACTTTGCACCCATTCGTCTTTGAATACTCCTCCATCCTTGCCCTTCCCTACAGATCCCTCTATAGCAGGAAACAAGCGTTCGTCCAACTCACGGATTTTGGTACAAGATAAAGCCAGCTCACGGTGTAAATCAATGGCAAGTTCAGAATAGAGAGCAAATAATTCGTAAGCGTAATAGCGATAACTCAGCCTGCATAAGGGTACTTTTTGTTTCCAGGGTTTAATGTCGCAGGCTTTTTTGAATATTTCTTTTTTTACAATTTTGTTGAACAGCCTGCAGGTTTTGGCTGGAAGTATGTACAATTTATAAGCTGCTCTTTTGCAAGCTTTAATGCTTTTAATATACCAATTATCGCCGGTCAGGGGATTGAACCTCTCCGGAGACTGTACAAAAATTTGATACCTTGGTTGCTCCTGAAGATATTGATGCAAGATCTGGTCGTAGCCCAGCTGTTCCTCACGTGCCGATGGCAGAGATAAATGCAATTCATCCAGTTGGGGCAACATTGATCGGCAAAATGCCATATATTGCCTCAACAGCAACAGAGATTTTTTTTGCGGATCAGTTTCAGACTCCAAAGAGGAAATAAGTTTATCTACCTCGGCAATATAGCGTTGAGTCCAAATAACCAGCTCCTTAAACACCCCATCCAAACCAGGATTCAATCTCTCCAGTAGCAATGTTCCAAGTTGCTCCTGGTATTTTCGTATAAATTGTTCCATATACTTGTTTAAACTATAAACGTCCAAACAAATATACGACTTAATTGTATTTCAATATGGACAAGGATTCCAAAAATGCTTTTATTTTTTCCTGCTTACACTGATTGTAAAGTATGCTTTTTCCAGGCAAGTAAGAGACTCTGTTTTACAGCTTCGTCTATCTTATAACGGGGTTTAAATACAAGAGGTGCATGGGCATAATCCACTTCCAAAGAGGGATATACTATCAAGGTGTAGGAATCATCCGAGGAACTCAGGCCGTATAGTGATTGGTCTTCTTTAAACAACGGCGGCTGCCCCAATACTATCCCCAAACACAATTCCTCTCCTAAAGGAATTTCTACGATATCGCCCGGTTGATGAAATAAGCTTTCTTTTTTTCTGCCTTGAAAGGATTCTCCATCCGGCACTTCGCAACTGTCTATCAATTGGCCATCAGGGGAGTACACTTTTGTACACAAAATATCTTGATAAATACTGTCTAATCTGCGTCCCTCTACGATTATGCAATACAATTCCTCTGTACTCATAGAATCATACATACAAGCATAGTGATGTCTGTATTCTTTTGCTGCTTGAGCAGCTTTTTCCTCAGAAGAAAAAAATAAGGAAGAAGTCTTTTTGATTAGTTTTCTCTCTGACTTTAACTCTACGCTTAGAGCGTACAAATCGAATAGATACATAAAGTTTACCTTTTTTGGTTAGTAAAAACATTAATTTTAATAAGTGACAATTTGAATATTTCCATAAAATTGTTTTCTCCTATTTAATTTCGGTGTAAATATAACACATATTTTTGTGTTTTAAGCAAAACTATTTTTATTTATCTGTTTAATTATATAATGTTTTATTAATTATCCCCTGTCTATCAAGGTTTAAAGAAATAAAAGAACCTATTATTTTATTTGGACTTTATATATAAATGGTTATCAGATGAATAAATATTCATTGATTTAGGCTGATCACTCTACATTTTTCTGTCTTTGGACTTGAGAGTAAAAACAAAAAGCCATTTACCGGATGTTTTATACAAAAAGGGCTGCCTTTGTTTTGAGGCAGCCCTTAATACTAAATACTGTTTCGAAATAAGGATTTAATTGTCGGCATTAATAATTTCCAAAGCCATATCCAAAATAGTAGTATCGTCCAACTTCACAATGCCGCCATCGGGCCCTGGTTCAACATGGATACCACAACTTTTGCCGTCTCTGTAATTTTGTCCGCCAAAATAATTACGAACAGTTTCTACAGAGAGGCCCATTCTGTCTGCGATAGCTTGAGTGCTGCCCGAAGGCAGACTATCTTTAATTTTGCGCAATTCATTGAAGGTGATTATTCTCGCCATGACTTAAGATTTTATAGATTAATTAATTTACCAGGTTACGTAATAGGAAGAAATGACCAAACTGATGAGTATGGTTAACAGCACCAGCAGCAAGAGTTGAATATCTTTTATAGCGTACAAACTCGGTGTGTAACCAGTGGGACGGTACAAAGTGCCCAGGTTCCACGAAAAGAAACGCCGCATACACCATACATATAAGGCATAAAACATCCAGGCGGACAAAAAACCGAACAAAGCGCCGACAATCACGTCGAGCGGATAATGCACACCCAGATATATACGGGAAAAAGCAACCATAGCTGCCCAAAAGAAAATACTCAAGCTATAAACTTTGTTTTTGAACAGCAGGGCACTGAAACCTGCAAAAGCAAAGGCATTAGCGGCATGATTGGAAGGAAAACCGTAAGTGCCACCCAGATAAGCATTTACAACATCCAAATAAGGAAGCACTTCAGGATTGCGGGTTGGCCTGAGCCTTCCCACTAAGGGTTTTATTACGCTGCCCGCCACTTGGTCGGTAAACACAAACAAAAGGGCAATGGCCAGCACTATCCAGATCGTTTCGATCTTTTTATTTTTGATCAACACATAGAGCAAGACCAATACGGCTGGCGACCAAACCATGGTTTCTGACAGCAACCAGGCAAAGTGATCCATCCATGGATTGTGCAGAGCATTGATACTCAACAAAGTCTGTACATCCCACTCAAGAAGCCCGGTCCAAAAATTCATGCTGTTTAAGTCTAAATAATCTCAATGTGTTTGAATTCTATCCAGCCTACATTTCCGTCTTCAAGTTCTATTTCACACCAATCGCCTAATTTGCTTTTGATTCTAAGAGAAGTGCCTTCGTGTAAAAGAAAAAGATCGGTCCCACTCTGATCCGGAGAGCTTTTCACCGTGACACTCTCCGAAAAGACAATGGCCCTGTCCGGATGAATAATAGCGTCACGTTGCCGGGCGGAATAGAGCAAAGCAAATATACTAAAAAAGATTGCAAGTATTCCAACAAAAAAGCTGCTTTTCTTGAGGCTGCTTTTTCTGGTAAAGAAATAAACGAACAAACTGACTATGAAAAGGAAAAACAAGCCCAGGCTTATATAGGCCCAGGAGTTGGAATCGAGCAGATTGCCCAACGAATTGTACCATCGTACCAACAAAAACTCTCCTAAGGGCTCTATTTTGTCCACCACACGACTGCGGGCCATCTCCAGATTAAATCGCACATCGGGGTCTCCCGGATTGAGCAGCAAAGCTCTTTCATAATTCAAAATGGCCGGTGCCACAGACCCCGATTTATAATAGGCATTCCCCAGGTTGTAATATACTTTGGCCGAAATACCGTAGTTTGCCAATACCTGTTCGTACAATACTGCCGCGTCGTCAAAACGGCTTTCGGAATAAGCACTGGCAGCCAACTGCAGCACAGAATCGGCCTCAGTAATATCTGTATAAGTTGTCGTTTTAGCCCAAGCCTGCAAGCCAAACAAGCAAGAGACTACTAAGCTGAAAAGGCTATTTCTTAACATGGACATTGTTTATAGTATTTTCCATTTGATTGATAACTTCCAAAGTTCTGGTATACAAATCGCCCATATGTTGGGGTTCGGTTACCGGGGCATAACGTTCAAATTCGCATGCCTGCAGAATCTGCAAAAATTCAGCACAGACTTCTGCATCCACTTTTCGCCGGTTCAATTGGGCTTCGATGTTATCTTTGTTCAACTGAGAAACCGGAATATTGAGTTTGTCGCTGGTATAACCCCAAAGCGCTCTCAATACTTCATCGAGGAATTGTTCTTTGTCCTGGTTTTTCAAGTAAAAACTGGCTTTCTTGAGACGTTTTACGGCCACTTTATTGGCTTTCCTGGTCCTGACAGCGGCTAAGTCGGCATTGGCTTTGGCCTGCTTACGATAAATATAAAGCATCAGCAGGAAAAAGAAGAAAGGCAGTATGTAGGCCAACCAAAAGGCAGTCTTGCCATAGATAAGGTTAGTGCGGGGACGCAAGCGGATATTATCCACTTTGATGTAACGAATATCCTGACCCAGCAAACGCAATTGTTCTCTACTTACTACCGTACCGGCCACCACCCCTTCTTTGTTTTGTTCGGAACGGCCCACCTCGAGTTGAAATTCATCGGTAGACAAAATTTTATAAGATTTATCGGTCAGGTCAAAATAAGAAATATTCACCGGGGGAATGGTAAAGCTGCCGGAATAGCGGGGAATTACCAGGTATTCTATGGTTTTGGTTCCGCTGACTCCCCGGGTAGTAGTCTTAAAATTATTGGTAACCTTGGGATCGTACACGTCAAAATCGGCCGGGAATTTCAGCTCAGGGATTCTGAGCATCTTCATATTTCCTTCTCCGCTGAGTTCCAATTTGATGGTGACTGCTTCGTCGGCTTTAACCTGAGTAGTGTTGATGGAAGAGCTCAGCCTCAAGTTGCCGCTGAAAGGATTGAAGTTAGCCGGTTTGCCGAAAGGAAACGGCTCAACCTGAATCCGGAGCTTAGGCGATAGTATGGTTTTCCGTACTTCCTGATAAGAATCAAAAAAGTCGTCAAACAAACTCCGCATCCTCTGATTGGTGTTTCGTATTCTGAAAATCAGGTCAAAACTTCCGCTTTCAATTTCAATCTCGCCGCTCTGCTGTGGATAAAGGATGGTTTGCTTTAAGACGGCTGTTCGATAATTCAGACCCTCGTAATTTTCCATATCCCACTGAGTATTGGGATCTATTTCAATTTCCTGGGCCAAAAAGCCTTTGAACTCAGGAAATTTAATATTGTTCACTCCGCTTATATCTATTCGGGTATACAATTTATAAGTCAACAACAAACCTTCTTGTTCAAAGACCCTGGTTTTGGAAGGGATCGCCCTGATGAATGCCTGTTCACCATTGAAACTGGCTGTTTGTTGCGAGGAAGCTGCCTGGTCTGAAGCTCCGCCTGTGCTTTTATCCTGAGGAAGGACCGTAATAGTAAGCGGATTGGAGCTCCTTTTTTCTTTTTTAATGGTCGCAGTGGCCGCAGGAATAGTAAAAGAACCCACTTTTACGGGCATCAAAACATAGGTATAGCTGTGTTCGACCAGAGAGGTCCGCTGGCCGTTGACTATGCTTATCTTGGTAGATTTCGCGGTACTGGGCCCCATCAATACCTCAAAATCGGTGATTTCGGGTATTCTGAGGTCTTTGGTTTCGGCATTCAGGGTGTAAGTAAGCCTAAACTGTTGACCCAGAATGACCTTTGAAGGAGCTGTTGCCGTAAAAACAACTTCATCGGCAGCCGCCAGCTCCATACCGAAAATCATCAATATGGTTGTAAACGCTATTCCTATATATCTACTTTTCATACATACACCGTAATCTTACCGCACTCAGGAAACAAAGGTAGTCTTTTTACCAATCCTTTTCTGTTTTCTTCGGCCGGCTATTCTGTATTTGTAATTTCTTCACTTTTTCCTGTACCTCCTGCTCGTCCTGCATCAGGGCATCCAACAATTGCTGCGCCTTTTCACGGCTTATGTGTTCTTGCTGTTGTTCTTGCTGATCGGGCTGATTTTGCTGCTCGGGTCTTTCCTGTTCCTGCTGTTCCTGCTGCTCTTGTTGTTCCTGCTTTTGCTCTTCTTCTTGTTGCTGTTGTTCCTGCTGTGGTTGTTCCTGCTGTTTTTTTAACATAGCTTGAGCCATGGCCAGATTATAGCGGGTCTGATCGTCCTTATAATTATGAATCAATGCCTGCTTGTAAGCCTCAATGGCTTTCCCGAAATCCTGAGCCTGCATAAAAGAATTGCCTATATTATGCCAGGCAGACGACAATCGCATAGAATCTTTCTCGGTGCCGGTAATCTGCTGGTACTGCTCTATGGCTTCTTTAGGCTTTTCTTGCTTAAACAGAGAGTTTCCCAAATTGAAGATGCCTTCGGGCGATTGCCTGTCCACCTCCAAAGACTTGCGATATTCAATTTCGGCTTCGGTGAATTTTTCCTCTTCATAAAGACTATTCCCCTGGCGAATATGTTTCCTTTCTGCTTTTTGAGCAAAACCAGCCAGGCTGAACAAAAACAAGAACATAAATATACCGATGCTTCGCATATCAAAAGAGTTTTAAATTACGTAAAGCCGGATTTTTTTTATCCAGAATAAACATATCCACAAACAAAAGCAATAAAACTATCCAGGCCAGAGCTTGAAATTGCTCATCGTATTCAGCGTAAACGGTGGTTTCGATATCGGACTTTTTCATCGAGTCGAGCTCTTTACTCAACACCCTGAGCGCCGTGTTGGTGTTGTCGGCACGAACATATACCCCTCCACCGGCCATTGCTATTTGCTGACACATTTCTTCGTTGAGTTTAGTAATGACCACATTACCCTCTTTGTCTTTGTGGAAGTCGTTCAAACCACGGGGTATAGGGGCTCCCTTGAGAGATCCCATACCAACCACATGAACTTTAACACCCTGTTTTTGAGCTTCCTGAGCCTGCAAAACAGCATCGTCTTCGTGGTTTTCACCGTCGGTAATTACCACGATGGCTCGTTCCGCTTCCTGAGCTAACCCAAAAGAACGTAAAGCCAGCTGAATGGCTGCTCCTATGGTAGTGCCCTGAGTTGGAACCATCTCCGTAGAAATAGTATTCAAAAACATTTTGGCCGAAATGTAATCGGCCGTAATGGGTAATTGAGTATAAGCCTCTCCGGCAAAAACAATCAGACCAATCCTATCGTTAGCCAATTGATCTATCAACCTGGAAAGAGTTTGTTTTGACTTTTCGAGGCGATCGGGTACTAAATCTTCGGCCATCATTGAATTGGAAACATCCAGTGCAACAATAACCTCGGCCCCTTGTCTCTTTTGTTTTTCCAATTTGGAGCCAAACTGAGGCCCGGCCAACATGAATACAGTTACAAGCATGGCGGTCAATTGTAGGAGGACATGCAGCCAACGCCGGGCTGTAGAAACTTCAGGCATTAAGGGTTTGAGCAACCGCGGATTTCCGTACTTGCAGAGTTGTTTGAGACTCCTGCGGTTCATCAGCAGAAAAAGCCCGAATAACAACAGCGGCAGTATGAGCAAATAGAAGTAGTTTGGATCGGAGAATCTAAACATAACATTTAAATTTTAGGGCAAGCTGCGCAAAACGAATAAGCGTAAGGAAAACTCCAGTACGAGCAGGAACAGTGCCCACAGAGCAAATGGTCTGTATTCCTCCTCGCGTTTACTGTATTCCTGTACTTCTATTTTGGTTTTTTCCAATTGATCAATTTCCTGATAGATTCCCTGCAATTTGGTGTTGTCCGTAGCCCGGAAATATACTCCTCCGGTCATGCCGGCAATTTGTTTGAGGGGTTCCTCATCAATGACCACATCAATATTTTGATATACCACTCCGTTGGCGGTTCTGAAAGGATAAGGAGCTTTGCCTATGGTCCCTACCCCTATGGTGTATACCCGTATTCCGAAGGTTTTGGCCAATTCTGCCGCTGTGATCGGATCGATTTCGCCCCGGTTGTTGGTGCCATCGGTCAACAAAATAATAACCTTGGATTTGGCCTGAGATTCTTTGATTCTGCTTACGGCATTGGCCAATCCCAATCCTATAGCCGTACCGTCTTCTATCATGCCGCTTTGAATGCTCCCAAAGAGGTTCATCAACACAACATGATCCGTAGTCAAGGGACATTGAGTAAAACTTTCGGCGGCAAACACAACCAGGCCGATGTTGTCGTTGTCCCTGCCCGCTATAAACGAAGAAGCAATACTTTTGGCCGCCTCCAGGCGATTGGGTTTAAGGTCTTCGGCCAGCATACTGGTCGAAATATCCAGTGCCAGTACAATATCGATACCTTCCGTAGTAGTATTCCGCCAACTGTCTACCGATTGAGGGCGAGCCAGCACTACAACCAACAGAGCAAAAGCAAGGCTGCGCAAAACTATAGGTAAATGCTGAAGGTGGTTTTTCCAACCGGGTTTTTGCTTTTGAAACACAAAAGTATTGGATACCTGCAAGCTGGCGTATCGTTTTTTTCGCTTCAGGTAATACCATACCCAGGCAGGTATAAGCAAAAGTACAAGGAACAAATAATAGGGCTGCGCAAATATCATACTATAAACATCTGTAAAATCATTAAACGGTGCCTTCGTCCGTCACCGAGGCACCCGCTTTAGGTTCCGCTTCGGACTCTTCCGTATTCAAGCACTCTTCGGGCTTAGTATTCTCTACAAAACCATAGGCATGGTTCAAGGCCTGATGGTTTTCCGACTCCAAGGGTTGAAACTTAGCAAACTTAACAAAATCAGCCAGCATCAATAATTGTTTCAATTGTTCGTAAACAGGCTGAGCCTCTTTATTTTTTCTGAAAAAATCCAAAATTTCGGAGCTGCTGAGTTCCATGGCCGGAATTTCAAAGCGCCTTCCCATGTATTTACGCAGGACATCGGTTACCTGAGTATAAAATAATTTATACTTACCCTCTGTCCAAATTTTTTCGCTTTTGATTTTATCCAAAGCCTGCAAGGCTACTATATGGGGCGGCAACAAAAGTTCCGGATCGGGTTCGACCTCCGTGATTTGTTTGGTTTTGCGGAATCGTTTATACAAATAATAGCCCAGCAACAACAATAAAAGCCCTCCCAGCACGTAACCGGCCGGCAAAGCATAATCCCAGATAACAAAAGGGGGTTTTTCTACTCCTTTTATATCGAACAGCTCCATGCTGGCCGTATCCACCCCAAAACTGATTACCTTGAGCGACAAGTGGTTGCTCTCATAATTTACTCCTCCTACTTTAAATTCTATGGGAGGAATATAATACAATTCAGCATCAAAAGAGGTCAACAAATAATTTTTTTGCAATCTGAACCGATCGTTGTCCAATAAAACAGTATCCACCGGACCTCGCTTTAGAACTTGTATTCCCCGAACAAGCGTGTCTGCCTTGAAATCCGGAAATACTACCGAAAGATCACGGGGTGCTGAAACACTCAGACGCATCGTTGTAGGATTACCTATCCAGATCATAGAAGAGTCCAGGCCGGCTTCCACCACTACGTCCTGTCCCAGGACAGCAGGAAATGTCAATAAGCTAAACAGCAATAAGATTGGTATTCTTTTGGGCATAGCGGTCAATTTCTCAGATTGAACAAGGCCATCAGGGCCTTCACGTAATCCTGAGCAGTAGAAACCGAAACAGCATCTACTTTACTCTTTTTGAAAGTTGTATCCAGACGCATCTCTTGTTCTTCCCACCAGCGGCGGTAATTGTTTCGCAGATTTTTGGAAGCGCTGTCAATCAACATTTCCCTGCCTGTTTCTGCATCTTTGACCCTGATCAAACCCACCGAAGGCAATTCGGTCTCCCGCTGATCGTAGACCTGTATGGCTACTACGTCGTGCTTACGATTTGCCAGAGTCAGGTCGGTTTGAAAGTCTTGCTGAACCAGGAAATCGGAAATTAAAAAAGCCGTACAACGCTTCTTGATGACATTGGTCAAGTACTGCAAAGCTACGCTCAGGTCGGTTTGGTTGTTTTCAGGTTTAAATTCTATCAATTCACGGATAATATATAAAATATGCTTCCTGCCTTTTTGGGGAGGAATAAATTTTTCCATCTTATCCGAAAAAAAGATCACCCCTACCTTATCGTTATTCTGCATGGCCGAAAAAGCCAGAGTAGCAGCGATTTCGGTAATCATATCTTTTTTATACAGGGATTCCGTGCCAAAAAAACGACTACCCGACACATCTATAAGTAACACGACAGTCAGTTCCCGTTCTTCTTCAAAAATCTTAATGTAAGGGTGGTTAAATCGCGCCGTGACATTCCAGTCTATAGTACGAACATCATCGCCATACTGATATTCACGCACCTCGGAGAATGCCATGCCTCGTCCCTTGAAAGCCGTATGATACTGACCGGCAAAAATGTTACGTGAAAGGCCACGAGTTTTGATTTCTATTCTTCTAACCTTTTTTAGTAAGTCACTCGTTTCCATACTTCAGAACATTAAGGCACCTCGACTTTATTCAGAATCTCCTGAATAATTTCATCACTACTCAGATTGTTGGCCTCTGCTTCGTAACTCAGGCCAATACGGTGACGCATTACATCCAGGCAGATACCGCGCACGTCTTCGGGAATAACATAACCACGGTGTTTGATAAAGGCATAACTGCGGGCAGCCAGAGCCAGGTTGATACTGGCACGCGGAGAAGCGCCGAATGAAATCATTTCTTTGAGATTTTTAAGTCCATACTCCTCAGGGTAACGGCTGGCGAATACTATATCAACTATGTAGCGTTCAATTTTTTCATCCATATAAACCTGACGGACGACCTTGCGGGCTTCGAGAATTTCTTCGGGTTTCAGTACGGCCTTGACCTCAGGTAAAGATTCCCCCATGTTTAGCCTCATAATGAGCCGTTCTTCTTCTTTTTTGGGGTAATCGATCACCACTTTCAACATAAAACGATCGACCTGAGCTTCGGGTAAAGGATAGGTACCCTCCTGCTCTATTGGGTTCTGGGTGGCCATCACCAGAAAAGGAGCATCAAGTTTGTAGGTTTTATCTCCAATAGTCACCTGACGTTCCTGCATAGCCTCTAGCAAAGCACTTTGTACCTTGGCCGGAGCTCTGTTTATTTCGTCAGCCAGAATAAAATTAGCGAATATCGGGCCTTTTTTAACAGCAAATTCTTCGGATTTCTGACTGTAAATCATTGTTCCAATCACGTCGGCCGGCAAAAGATCGGGAGTAAACTGAATCCGGCTGTATTTGGCTTTAATAAGTGAAGCCAGACTTTTAATGGCCAAGGTCTTTGCCAAACCGGGCACACCTTCCAGCAATATGTGTCCGTCGGCCAGCAGGCCTATCAGCAGGGATTCAACTAAATGTTTTTGTCCGACAATCACCTTGTCCATACCCATGACAATCATGTCGACAAAACTGCTCTTCTTTTCGATCAGTTCATTTAACTCTCGAATATCAACGCTTTGACTCATTTCTATAAAACTTTTAAATTTTGATATTTGTTAGATGGAACACAAAATTATAAAGATAGGTTTAGTTTTAAGGAGCTTAGCCGTTAAAAAAACCTATCTTTATAGACAAAATTCGTTATTTATACGAATTTTACTTAGAAAATTGCGCTCTGTATTTTGTTTCTTTTTCTTTGGCAATACGTACTAACTCGGGATCTTTAGCGTTTATTACGGCCGGATCAGGTTTGGGAATACGAATTTTGGTTCCGGCAAGAATCTTGTTGGGATTCTTGATATGTGACCTGTTCGCTTCGTAAATATAAACCCAAAAAACTTTATTCCCGTAGTATTCCAAGGCAAGTAAAGTAAGGCGCTTTCCTTTTTGCAGAGGAACCACTTTGAGTGTTTCCCAATCGGCCGGATCGACCACTTTGGGAGCAGGCGGAGTGACTTCCTCCACTACCGGCGCAACGGGAGCGCTCTCGACTACCTCTTCTGTAATAGTCGGTTCGATTTCGGGCCCGGTAAATACAGTCTTCCATAACGCAAAGACGATCAGTGCGCACATGACGACAACAAAAACAATCCAGGCAACCAGTTTGCCTTTTTTGGCCTTCTGTGTTTCAGGTGCCGTTTTTTTCTCGTTTGCAGCCGGTTTATCCGTTACTACAAAAACAGTTTTTTCTTTCTTTTCCATGATGTTGTCTTCTTTTGTGGTTAGTTTATTGGGGTTGATTGTTTCTTTTTTTATCGGTTCTTGTTCATTTTCTAATTCTATGGCTTCCAGATGCTCAAATGGTTTATTGGCTATTTCCCTGAGTTTAGCATCGGGCACAAAGGTCAACTTGTAATGAGCCTTAATTTCAAAAGCTTCTCCCGTGTTAACATTGATACTTCTGCGCGCCTCTACTTTCTGCAGGCTGAATTTACCCAAATTGTTTATTTTAACGAAATCTTCCTCAAACAAAGCCTTTTCTATAACGGTAAAATAAGCCCGTACAAAAGTTTCCACTTCTTTTTTATCCAGATCCTCCGTCGTGTCGAGAATGAACCGGACCAAATCCGGAAGTAAAAATCTATTGTTCATCTGAGTCTATTTGTTTGATTTTGTTCTTCAGGTTGGTTCCCGGTCTGAAAACCGGAACCAATTTAGGAGGAATCATAAACCGTTTTCCGGTAGATGGATTGACCGAAAGTCGTTCGCCTCTTTTTTTGAGTTCAAAAGAACCGAAGCCCCATATGTTCAGGGAATCACCTTCAGACAGAACTTTGCCGATGGAAGCATTGAGAGCTTCCACCAGCAAAACTGTTTTTTGTTTATCCAGTTTGGATTCAAGCTGAACAGCACGAATAAATTCTTTGTTTGTCATAGTATTTTATCGATTTCTTTCAAATCAAATTCTCGTACTGAACAGAAACCGTTCCTTAGCGAAGAGCGGCCTGCGCAGCAGCCAAACGGGCAATAGGCACCCTATAGGGAGAGCAACTTACATAGTTCAATCCCACACGATGGCAAAATTCCACCGACGAGGGTTCTCCACCATGCTCACCGCATATTCCACATTTCAGATTGGGATTTGTGTCTCTTCCTTTTTGAGTTGCCATATCGACCAATTTTCCTACCCCTTTCTGATCCAGTATAGCAAAGGGGTCGTTTTCCAATATTCCTTTTTCCAAGTAAATGGGAAGGAAAGAAGCCGCATCGTCGCGACTATACCCAAAGGTCATTTGAGTCAGGTCGTTGGTTCCAAATGAAAAGAATTCTGCCGACTCGGCAATGCGATTAGCTGTTAAAGCAGCCCTCGGAATTTCGATCATGGTACCAACCTTGTACTCTATGCGTGCATTGCGTTCCAGGAAAATGACTTCTGCTGTTTCGTCTATAACAGCTTTTTGAGCATTGAATTCCTTGTAGTTGCCAGTAAGAGGCACCATGATTTCGGGCATGACTTTGATGCCTTTTGCTTTGAGATCCAGCGCAGCCTCGATAATGGCCCGGGTTTGCATTTCGGTAATTTCAGGATACGTATTACCCAAACGGCAACCTCTGTGACCCAACATAGGATTTTGTTCTACCAACGATTCAACACGTTCTTTGACTTGAGCCAAGGTCATACCCATAACATCAGCCATTTCTTTTTGTCCTTTCTCGTCGTGAGGAACGAATTCGTGCAGGGGAGGATCCAACAGACGGACAGTTACCGGCAAATCGTGCATCACTTCGAAAATACCGTGAAAGTCGGCTCTTTGTAAGGGTAAGAGTTTGGCCAGCGCTTTACGTCTGCCTGCTTCGTCACCGGCAAGGATCATTTCGCGCATGGCTATGATTTTGTCGCCCTCAAAAAACATATGCTCCGTACGGGTAAGCCCTATACCAACGGCCCCGAAAGATCTGGCCACAGCTGCATCGTGCGGGGTGTCGGCATTGGTTCTTACTTGCATACGTGCATGTTTATCACTTAGCTTCATTAACTGAGCAAAATCACCGCTCAGTTCAGGATCCTGGGTAGCCAGTTTGCCTTCGTAAACATAACCGGTAGATCCGTTTAACGACAGCCAATCTCCCTCTTTTATGCTTTTATCGCCCACTTTCATACTGCGGGCTTTGTAGTCAATAAACAGGTTATTGGCGGCTGATACACAGCATTTACCCATCCCACGGGCTACCACAGCCGCATGAGAAGTCATACCGCCACGGGCTGTTAAAATGCCCTGAGCTTTATTCATTCCTTTCAGGTCTTCGGGCGAGGTTTCTGTGCGAACCAAAATAACCTTTTCTCCTTTGTCTGCCCATTCTTCGGCATCTTCTGCAAAAAAGACCACACGGCCTGAAGCTGCTCCCGGTGAGGCCGGCAAACCTTTTGATATCGGCTTGGCGGCATCCAGCGCTGCTTTTTGGAAAACAGGATGCAAAAGTTCGTCCAGTTTTTCGGGATCTATCCGCAAAAGGGCCTCTTTTTCTGTCAACATGCCATCACGGAGCATATCCATGGCGATTTTTACCATTGCAGCTCCGGTACGTTTACCGCTGCGGGTCTGCAGCATCCATAATTTACCGTCTTGTATGGTAAATTCAATGTCCTGCATGTCCTTAGTATGGACTTCCAACTGTTCCTGAATGGCATACAGCTCTTTGTATGCTTCGGGCATTGTTTCTTCCAGTGAAGGATACTTGGTTTGGCGTTCCTGTTCATCAATATTCTGAGCTTGTGCCCAACGCCTGGAACCTTCGAGGGTAATTTGCTGTGGAGTGCGAATTCCGGCTACCACGTCTTCGCCCTGTGCGTTGATGAGATATTCGCCGTTAAACATATCTTCGCCGGTGGCTGCGTCTCTGGTAAAAGCCACACCGGTGGCTGAGTTATCGCCCATATTGCCAAAAACCATGGCTTGAACGTTTACGGCAGTTCCCCAATCTGAAGGAATGTTATTAAGCTTGCGATACAAGATGGCCCGTTCGTTCATCCAACTGTCAAATACTGAACAGACGGCACCCCAAAGTTGCACCCAGGGGTCTGCGGGAAATTCCTGACCCGTCTGTTGCTTTACGGCGGCCTTAAACAAAGAAACCAGTTCTTTGAGGTCGTCGGTAGTGAGATCGGTATCGTTGGAAACCCCGCGTTGGGATTTCATTTTATGAATAATCACTTCAAAAGGATCCTCGTCTTCTTTCTTTTCGGGTTTCATACCCAATACCACATCGCCGTACATTTGTACAAACCTGCGGTAAGAATCCCAGGCAAAACGAGGATTGCCTGATCTTTTTGACAAGACTTCCACAGCCTGGTCGTTCATTCCCAGATTCAGGATGGTATCCATCATCCCAGGCATGGAAGCTCTGGATCCGGAGCGTACTGAAACCAACAGAGGATTTTCGGGATCTCCAAAACCGGGGCCGTTTACAGCTTTTTCCACTTTTTTCATAGCCGCTTCAACCTCCGCTTTTATTTCGGCTACTACTTTATCTCTGCCTTTTTTGAAATACTCGGTACATATTTCGGTACTAATGGTAAATCCCGGAGGAACAGGTATACCCAGCAAATTCATCTCGGCCAGGTTGGCACCTTTACCTCCTAACAGCTCGCGCATATTTCCGTTGCCTTCGGCTGTTTTATTTCCAAAAAAATAAACGCTCTTCTTGCTCATTGTAAAATTATTGTAAAAATTAGTAGTTGTTATAGCTGTAACAGCTCTATTTTAGTATCTATCAGGCTGCAAAGGTAAAGGTTTCTTTAGATATGAACAAACAAAAACCCAAATTGACCCTGATATAAATACAGCCCATGTACCAAAAAACTTGTTTGTTTCAACATCCGGTCTATGTCTTAGACACTAAATTCCAAGGCTCGGGCCGCTTTTTCCTGACTAAAACGACCCTGGTTATACAGCAGGGAACCGTTTACAAAAGTTTTCTCCACATGCCAGCTTACATTTTCCCCCTCATAAGGCGACCACCCGCATTTACTGATGATTTCCCCTTTGCCGATTTTGCGGGGTGCACCGGGTTTAAGCAGAGTCAAATCGGCAAAATAACCTTCGCGAATAAAACCTCGCTTAACAATTCGAAACAAGCGGGCCGGCGCATGACACATCTTTTCAACCACAGTATCCAGGCCGAAAGCACCTCTGCCTGAAAGCTCCAGCATCAAGACTAACCCAAACTGAACAGAAGGAGCTCCCGATGCCGCTTCAAAGCAGGAACCTTCTTTTTCGGACCAGAGATGCGGGGAATGATCTGTGGCCACCACATCAATCAAATTGCAGTTTAAGGCAGTTCTAAGGGCCAGCTTGTCTGTCTCCTGTTTAACGGAAGGATTCCACTTGATGGCAGCACCCAGTCGTTCATAATCCCGGTCGTCGAACCACATATGATGCACGCAGACTTCAGCGGTAATCTTTTTTTCTTCCAGGGCCAGGTCCTTGAGCAAGCTGAGCTCACGTTGGGTAGAAAGGTGTAAAATATGCAGGCGGCTGCCGTATTTGCTTGCCCATTCTACGGCCTGGGCAGAAGAACGGTAACAAGCTTCGGCATCCCTTATCAGCGAATGGTAACGAATGGGAAGCTCGATTCCCGCCTGAGCCATATAGCGTTCTTTGTTTTGTCTGATAATATTCTCCGATTCGGCGTGGACGGCAATTATTGCTTTAATGCTTGAAAAGAGCTCTTTTAACGCCGAAGATTCATCGACCAGCATATTACCGGTCGAAGCTCCCATAAAAAGCTTCACTGCGGGAATGCGGCTGTAATCTGCATTAAGAAGTTCAGATAAATTATCATTGGTGGCACCAAGGTAAAATGCGTAATTGGCCATGGAATGTTCCGCGGCCAAACTCATTTTTTGTTCCCAGGCATCCAGAGTGGTTGTCTGGGGGATGGTGTTGGGCATATCAAAAAAAGACGTAACCCCTCCCGCCAACGCGGCGCGCGACTCCGAAAGCATATCTGCTTTGTGGGTGAGTCCCGGTTCCCGAAAATGTACATGAGTGTCTATGACGCCCGGCAATAAATAACAGCCCCCTGCCTGTATGACGGGATATTTTTCCAGCACCTCAGAAGGTATGGCGGCCTCTTCGGTAAATATTCTGCTTATGTGTTGTCCTTCGATTAAAACAGATGCCTTGAATACTTTACCCTCGTTAACCAAGGTGGCATTCTTAATCAAGCACTTTTGCATTTAGTTCCTGTTTATTTGAGGGTATTTTTTAAAAACACTTTTCAGTCGCATTTTGATTACACCAAAAACAGCTTCGTTGAATATACCACCACTCATTTTAGAAGTGCCGAGCTCCCGGTTGGTAAACACTATGGGAATCTCAACAATACGAAATCCGTGTTTCCAGGTCGTAAACTTCATTTCTATCTGGAAAGCATAGCCTTTGAAACGAATGTTATCGAGTTCAATGGTTTCTAATACCCGGCGACGATAGCATTTAAAACCGGCCGTGGTATCGGACACCTTCATTCCGGTAACGATGCGTACGTATACGGAAGCATAGTACGACATCAACACCCTTCCTATAGGCCAGTTGACCACATTTACCAACCTGTTTATATAGCGTGAGCCGATAGCCAAATCCGCTCCGTCTTTGGAGCAGGCTTGGTATAATTTGAGTAAATCCTTGGGATTGTGTGAAAAATCGGCATCCATTTCAAAAATATAATCGTAGCCGTTGCGCAAAGCCCATTTAAAGCCATGAATATAAGCCGTCCCCAGGCCAAGCTTTCCTTTTCTCTCTTCCAGATGAAGAGCTGAAGGAAATTCCTTCTGCAATTTTTTTACAATGGAAGCTGTACCATCGGGAGAACCGTCATCGACAACCAAAATATGAAAGGGCTGAGGTAAATCAAAAACTTCGCGTATGATGGCTTCAATGTTTTCTTTTTCGTTGTAGGTGGGAATAATGACGACTGAATCTGATTTCATTGTACGAAATTTGTGTTTAATTTCTGCTGATTAATATTACTTTATTAGGCTCGATAAATAAACCACCAAATATACGGTTTTTTTGCTTCTTCATGCTGTATTGGCCGTATTTTTTATAATTTTGCAGGATTTTAATTCCCAAATTGGAACTACAGGACTTACTTACAAAATACGGCTCACATACCAACATTAAAGCGATTGCCCATCATCTGAGCTCATCTTCAGGCATACTGCGACTCAAAGGCCTGGCAGGTTCGGCTACGGCTCTGTCACTGGCTGCGGTTTTTACCGGCGGGAAACGTGATTTTCTGCTTGTACAGGACGATGCCGAACAAGCTGCTTACCTTTACCACGATCTGAATCAATTGCTGGGCCGGGACAGGGTGTATTTATTCCCCTCAAGTTTCCGGCGCAGAATCGGAAAAGGTTTGGAAGACGCCGGCAATATTATTCTCAGAACCGAAGTCCTGAATGCTTTACAGTTTTCTTCCAGAGAGCCTCTGATTGTAGTCAGTTATCCCGAAGCCCTGGCCGAGAAAGTCCTCTCACGTCAAGAGCTCAAAAACAATACTCTTAAAATCAAAGTCGGAGAGCAAGTCGACAACCGCTTTGTAATCGAATTGCTCCATGAATATGGTTTTGAACAAACCAATTACGTTTATGAGCCGGGGCAATTTGCACAAAGAGGGAGTTTGATAGATGTCTATTCATGGGCTTATGAACTACCTTTTCGTATCGATTTCTACGGGAATGAAATCGAAAGCATTCGCAGTTTTGAGGTAGAAAGCCAATTGTCCAAATCTATGTTTTCGGAGGTTAACATCATACTTCATCAGCAAAACACCAAAGGAGGACACTTAGTTTCTCTACTTGATTACCTGGACGAAAAAACCGTTTTTGGTTTTTCGGGGCTGGCGTACTGCCTCAATAGAATAGAATTGATAATCAATGACTCTTCTGCTTTTAATGCAGCTCATTTATTGACGGAGATCAGCGAACTGACAAAAGCTATCCAATCAAACAATTGCCTCGAATATGGCAGCAACACCAGTGGTGAACAACAGGCCGAAATTAAATTCAACTGCAGTCATCAAAAAAAATTTTCCAAACGCTTTGACTTACTGGCCGAGCATTTACAAAAACACATAAACGATGGCTATCAATTGTGCATTTTGAGCAATAACCCCAAACAATTGGAACGCATCACGGCTATTTTCGAAGAAAGAAAGCAAAAAATAGCCTATAGCCCTATATTGCAAACCCTGCACGAGGGCTTTTGCGATCACGATCTCAAATTGCTTTGTTATACCGATCATCAGCTGTTTGACCGCTTTCATAGGTACAGTTTGCGTTCCGACCGGGTGCGCAACGGAAAACTGGCCTTGAGCATGAAGGAATTGCTTCAATTCCAATTCGGCGATTACGTGGTGCACATCGATCACGGTGTGGGACGTTTCGGCGGTTTGTTCAAGACGGAAATCAACGGGAAAATGCAGGAAATCATCAAAATTATTTACAAAGACAACGATACCATCTTTGTAAGCATCCACAACCTGCATCGTATTTCCAAATACCGGGGCAAAGATGGTAGCGAGCCGACCATACACAAGCTGGGCAGCGGGGCCTGGGAAAAGATGAAAAACCGGAGCAAGAGCAAAATAAAAGACATTGCCCGCGACCTTATTAAGTTGTATTCTCAGCGCCTGCAGGAGAAAGGTTTTTCCTACAGCCCCGATTCCTATCTGCAACAGGCTCTGGAAGCCTCCTTTATTTACGAGGATACCCCCGATCAGCTCAAAGCCACGGCCGAAGTCAAAAAAGACATGGAACTGGATAAGCCAATGGACAGGCTGATTTGCGGCGATGTCGGATTCGGAAAAACGGAAGTAGCCATACGGGCCGCCTTCAAAGCCGTCTGCGACAACAAACAAGTCGCGGTGCTGGTTCCAACCACAGTGCTGGCCCTACAACATTATCAAACCTTCAGCGAAAGGCTCAAAGATTTTCCCTGCACGGTCGATTACATCAGCAGAACCAGAACAAATGCCGAAGTAAAAAGCTTGCTTGAAGGTCTTAGTGAAGGAAAACCGGATATTTTGATCGGTACACACAAGCTGGTAGGAAAAAACGTCCAATTCAAGGATCTGGGATTATTGATTATCGACGAGGAACAAAAATTCGGTGTCGGTGTGAAAGAAAAACTCAAACAGCTCAAAGTCCACGTTGACACATTAACCATGACCGCCACCCCCATTCCCAGAACCTTACAGTTTTCTCTGATGGGTGCCCGCGATTTGTCGCTGATGAGCATGCCTCCCCCCAATCGTTACCCGATACAAACCGAAATTTACCCCTTCGACAAAGGGGTGCTTAAAGAAGCCATAGAATACGAATTGGAACGTGACGGACAGCTTTTTTTTATCAACAACCGGGTTAGTCAGCTAAACGAATTGGAGAACACCATACGCAAACTGGTTCCCGGCTTGCGTACCGTGATTGCACACGGCCAGATGAACGGAGCCAAACTGGAAGAAATCGTTCTAGACTTTATGAATCATAATTACGATATGCTCATTTGCACCAGCATCATCGAAAATGGAATAGATATTCCCAATGCCAACACTATTTTTATAAACAATGCTCATCAGTTTGGCCTGAGTGACTTGCACCAACTCAGAGGACGTGTGGGCCGTACCAATCGTAAAGCTTTCTGTTATCTCTTTGCCCCTCCCCTGGAATTGCTTACCCCCGACGCCAAACGCCGTCTGCAAGCCATAGAGAACTTCAGCGAACTGGGTAGCGGCTTCAACATTGCCATGCAAGACCTCGACATCAGAGGTGCCGGAAATTTGCTGGGAGCTGAACAAAGCGGCTTTATTGCCGATCTGGGTTTTGAAGCCTATCAGCGCATTCTGAATGAGGCTATGCAGGAACTCAGGGACGAAGAATTCCCTCTCAGTTCAGAACAGGAAGAAGCCAACCGGGCAGATTGCCGTTATGTAAGCGATAGCTTGCTCGAATCGGACCTCTCCTTATATTTTGCCGAAAATTACGTACCAGGCTCGTCGGAACGCATGTTGCTTTATCGCGAAATGGATCAGCTCGAAAAAGAAGAAGACATCCGGGCTTTCGAAAAACGAATGATCGACCGTTTCGGGCCTATTCCCAGTGAAGGCCAGGATTTAATCGACGTAGTGCGTTTGCGTATCTCGGCCGGGCAACTGGGCATGGAAAAAATTATTCTTAAAAACAATCAGATGATTTGTCATTTCGTATCCAACCCGAAATCCTCTTTTTATCAGTCCAGTTGTTTTGACCGCATTCTGAATTATGTTCAGCAGCATTACAAAAAGACCAGGTTGCGTGAACAACAAGGTAAAAGATCCCTGCTCATTGAGCAAGTAGGCAGCGTAAAGGAAGCCCATACCATACTTCTTTCGATGCTTCAGTCATAAAAAGAAGCATTAAAGCAACTTGAGGAATTTATTTTTTGTACTTTTGTGCGTTTTTTAATACACAAATTATGATTCAAATCAGCTTTCCGGATGGATCCGTTCGCTCGTATGAAAAAGGAACCACCGCTTATCAAATAGCAGAAAGCATCAGTCCCCGGCTGGCCAAAGAAAGCCTGGCCGCCTCCGTCAACGGTATTACCCGCGATCTGAATCTTCCCATCAACGAAGACGCTCAGGTGGAATTGTTAAAATGGGATGAACCCGAAGCCAAGCACGCTTTCTGGCACACTTCTTCTCACCTGCTGGCTGCCGCCCTACAAGAATTGTATCCGGGCATCCAGTTCGGTATAGGACCTGCCATCGAAAACGGTTTTTATTACGACGTCGATCCCGGCGAGGGAGTCATTATTAAAGAAAGCGATTTGCCGGCCATCGAAGCCAAAATGACAGCTTTACTGCCCGACAAACACGTACTGCAACGCCGGGAGATATCCAAAAACGAAGCTCTGAACTATTTCAAACAAAGAGGCGAACATTATAAAGTTGAACTTATCCAGGATTTGGAAGACGGCACTATCAGCACCTATACCTTAGGTGATTTCACCGATTTGTGCCGCGGCCCTCACTTAACAGACACCGGCCCCATCAAGGCCTTCAAGCTGACATCCGTAGCCGGCGCCTACTGGAGAGGCGACGAAAAACGCAAGCAACTCACCCGCATCTACGGCATCAGTTTCCCCAAAAAAGCCATGCTCGATGAATACCTGGTCTTGCTTGAAGAAGCAAAAAAACGTGATCATCGCAAGCTTGGCCGCGAGCTGGAATTGTTTATGTTTTCACCTTCTGTGGGGCAAGGTTTACCCATGTGGCTGCCCCGTGGCACCGAATTGCGCAGCAGGCTCGAAGAATTTCTGAAACGGATTCAAAAGAAATTCGGTTATCAGCAAGTCATCACCCCGCATATAGGGCAAAAACAGCTTTATGTAACTTCGGGTCATTACGCCAAATACGGCAAGGATTCGTTCCAGCCCATACACACCCCCGAAGAAGGCGAAGAATTTTTGCTTAAACCGATGAATTGCCCCCATCATTGCGAAATCTACCGCTTTCAGCCCCGTTCTTACAAAGATCTGCCCCTGCGTTTTGCTGAATTTGGCACGGTCTATCGTTATGAACAAAGCGGAGAATTGCACGGTCTGACCAGGGTAAGAGGTTTTACTCAAGACGACGCCCATATTTTCTGTCGTCCCGAT
Source organism: Bacteroidales bacterium UBA1402 (assembly GCA_002305085.1). Classification (GTDB taxonomy): domain Bacteria; phylum Bacteroidota; class Bacteroidia; order Bacteroidales; family UBA1402; genus UBA1402. The sequence goes on from DBQE01000007.1 coordinate 147,679, forward strand.
CAACTCAAGGATGAATTTCTCAAGGTAGTGGACATTATTTTTATCATCTTTAAAGCGCTGGATTTTCAGGAATTTGAAGCTCAAATTTCTCTGCGCGATCCAAACAATCACGAAAAATACATCGGTAGCGAAGAAAACTGGGAAAAAGCAGAGCAAGCCATCGTGGAAGCCTGTGCCGAAAAGAACCTGAAAGTGAAGATAGTCCAGGGAGAGGCTGCTTTTTACGGCCCCAAGCTGGACTTCATGGTCAAGGACGCCATCGGAAGACGCTGGCAATTGGGAACCATTCAGGTAGATTACAACCTTCCCGAACGTTTCGAACTGGAATACATCGGCAGCGACAACAGCAGACATCGCCCGGTAATGATACATCGTGCGCCTTTTGGATCAATGGAACGCTTTGTGGCCGTGCTTATTGAACATACGGGAGGTAAATTTCCCCTCTGGCTGACCCCCGACCAGGTGGTGGTGCTTCCCATAAGCGAGCGTTTCAACGATTATGCCTACAAAGTGGCCGACTATCTCAAGCTTCAGGACATCCGTTGTCTGGTAGACGACCGGAACGAAAAAATCGGCCGAAAAATTCGCGACAATGAACTTAAAAGAATACCTTACATGCTGATTGTCGGGGAAAAAGAAGAAGAAAATTCAGAAGTTTCCGTAAGAAAACAAGGCGAAGGTGATACAGGTTCGGTTAAAATGACTACCTTTGCAGCGATTTTTTTGGATGAAGTAGAGAAAATGATGAACGTAATATAGTTAAGTTTCTAAAAATTAATAATATACAACACAGGGACAAACATTTGAATGAAAAACGACGATATTAAATTTCAATACCGGATTAACCACAGAATTCGTGAGAAAGAAGTTCGATTAGTAGGCGATAATGTGGAAACAGGCGTTTACAGCATTCAAGAAGCATTAAAAATGGCCGAAGATCAACGATTGGATTTGGTGGAAATTTCACCTAAGGCCGTTCCCCCGGTTTGTCGTATTATTGATTTTCAGAAGTTTATATATCAAAAGAAAAAAAAGGAAAAAGAACAGAAAGCCAAAGCAACTAAGATTACCATCAAAGAAATTCGCTTCGGTCCGCAAACCGATGACCACGACTACAATTTTAAATTGAAGCATGCCATCGAATTCTTAAAAGAAGGTTCCAAAGTCAAGGCTTATGTATTTTTCAAGGGACGTTCCATTTTGTTCAAGGAACAGGGAGAGCTCTTATTATTGCGCTTTGCCAACGACCTGGAAGACTATGGAAAAGTGGAGAATATGCCGGTACTGGAAGGCAAAAGGATGATTATTATGGTGGCTCCTATCAAAAAGAAAGCTGCAACCTCCTCTCCTTCCAAAAAGAAATCGGCAACAGATAAGCCTGGAAAAGATTCCGGTAGTGATAAAAAACAAGAATAAAAGACCGTGCGAACGGGTTGTAATACAATCAATTAAAAACAGTTTAAAGTAAAACAAAATGCCAAAGATCAAGACTAACTCCGGTTCAAAAAAGAGGTTTGCCCTTACCGGAACAGGTAAAATCAAAAGGAAACATGCATTTAAGAGTCATATTCTGACCAAGAAATCAACCAAGCGGAAACGCAATCTCACCCGAACCGGGCTGGTAGATAAAAGCGACATGAACAACATTCGTCTTTTGTTGGGTATGAAGTAATGCTATTCCTACATTGTTTATTACTTATAAATTAACCGAATGCTTTAGCCCATAAGATCATCTGAGAAGAATGACGCTAACATTCAAAAAAAATTACTACAATGCCAAGATCAGTAAATCACGTAGCTTCAAGAGCAAAAAGAAAGAAGATTCTATCCCTGACCAAAGGGTATTTCGGATCCAGAAAAAACGTTTGGACCGTAGCTAAAAATACTTGGGAAAAAGGTCTCACCTATGCCTATCGCGACCGCAAAGCCAAAAAACGCGAATTTCGTGCATTATGGATACAGCGCATCAACGCCGCTGCCAGACTGGAAGGTTTTTCATACAGCCGCCTGATGGGTGCTTTGCACAAAGCCGGCATCGAAATCAATCGTAAAGTTCTCGCCGATTTGGCCATGAATGAACCCCAAGCCTTTAAAGCCATCGTTGAAAAGGCCAAAAACGCTTAAGAAGAAAGAAAAATAAAGCGATACCCATAAAAAAGTCCCGAAAACATAAAGTTTTGGGACTTTTTTGATGCAAAATCAATTAATTCTCTTATATTTGTGTCACGGAAGTCGTGTCGATTTGATTTGGTAAACTCATCAATTTAAAAAAGAAACACCGAGACTCAGCTTAGGTTTTTCAATGGCGGGCCACACTTCTCAGGAAGCGCTTTTCGAAGCAAGGTGGATTACAAAGAAGACCGGCACTCAAATCCTGTCCATCGGAGTTTTCACATATCCATCGACACGGCTTCTTCTTTTTATCAACTTTCCCCACTACAATCCATTTTTACCATCCCTAAAGGAACATACTTTGCTAGGCTACGACGGGTAATTTATTTCATACCTGCAACAAACAAAGAGACCGCCCCTGGCGCACCCCGGGAGCAGTCTCTTCTACATATTAGATTTAAGGTGTTTCAGTATTTTATTCTCCTTTAATAGCTTTGATACCTGGCAAAACTTTGCCTTCTATGGCTTCGAGTAAAGCACCTCCGCCGGTAGAAACATAACTAACTCCCTTAGCCAGGCCGAATTTATTGACACAGGCTACGGAATCGCCTCCTCCCACCAACGAGAAAGCGCCTTTTTTGGTTGCTTCTACAACGGCTTCACCGACGGATTTGGATCCATGAGTGAAATTTTCGAATTCAAAAACGCCGGCGGGGCCATTCCACAATATGGTCTTGGAATTTTCAATGACTTCGGCGAAAAGGGCCTCGGTTTTGGGGCCTATATCCATGCCTTCCCATCCATCGGGTATGGCGTCAATCGATACAAACTGAGTGTTGGCCTCATTACTGAAAGCATCGCCAACCTTGGAATCAATCGGCAAGACCAGTTTAACGCCTTTTTGCTTGGCTTTTTCAATCAATTCCAGAGCCAAATCAAGTTTATCGTTTTCGCAAATAGAATTGCCGATACTGCCCCCCATGGCCTTGACAAACGTGAAAGCCATACCGCCTGTAATGATAAGGTTATCTACTTTATCCAGCAGATTTTCGATGATATCTATTTTGGAAGAAACCTTGGCTCCCCCCATGATGGCCGTAAAAGGACGTACAATATCGCGCATTACTTTTTCAACGGCCTGCACTTCACTGTTCATCAGATAACCAAACATTTTGTTGTTATCATCGAAATAATCAGCAATAAGAGCTGTAGAAGCATGAGCACGGTGAGCTGTACCGAAAGCGTCGTTTACATAGCAATCGGCGTAAGAAGCCAATTTTTTGGTAAAAGCTTTCTGGCTTTCCTTGACTATTTTTTTAGCAGCTGCTTTTTCTTCGTCGCTGGCGTCTTCGGCCAAATCACGGGGTTTACCCTCTTCCTCGGCGTAAAAACGCAGGTTCTCCAACAGCAGGGCTTCGCCGGGCTTCAAAGCAGCTACCTGAGCGTCGGCCTTTTGACAATCTTCGGCAAAGTGTACGGGTGCACCCAGACAATCGGCAACGTGTTGCTGAATAGCCTTTAACGAATACTTAGGATCCGGATTCTTTTTGGGACGTCCCATGTGGGAACCTATGATCGGCATTCCGCCTTCCTTGACGATTTTCTTCAATGTAGGCATGGCAGCGCGAATACGCGTGTCATCGGTGATGTTTTTATTTTCATCCAGAGGGACGTTGAAATCCACCCTGACAAAAACCTTTTTCCCTGAAAAATTAAATTGCTCTATCGATTGCATAAAAGTATGAAGTAAGACGTCGCGAAGATAGAGAAATATTCTGTTATATGCTATTTTCTCCGGATTTTTTTATTCCAGGTGGAAAACTTCTACCAAAGGTATAGTGATCGGAGAATTGTCGGGATTGGTTTCCATAATATCTGCCATATAATCCCACCATTTTTTTTGTATTTCATTGAAACCTAGATCCTGAGAAGACAGATTTCCTTCTACTTTTTGAACACCAAACAGAATATTGGTTTCTTCATCCAAAAAAATGGAATAATCGCTGACTCCGCTTTTTTTGATCAGTTCGGCAATTTCGGGCCAAATTTGATCGTGGCGTTTGATGTACTCCTCCTTCATGCCGGGAATCATTTTCATTTTAAAGGCTACTCTTTTCATGATTTTACTATTTGCGAGTGTTAAAATAATCGGTACTTTCTCATTTAAGGTATTTATCCAGCCAGGCAAAAAATCTTCTTTGCCATAATATGGCGTTTTGAGGCTTGGAAATCCAGTGATTTTCGTCCGGGAAAACCAACAGTTCGGCAGGTATACCCCGAAGTATTGCAGCATTAAAAGCGGCCATTCCCTGCGAAGCCAGGATACGGTAATCTTTTTCGCCGTGAATGCAAAGAATGGGTGTATCCCACTTATCCACAAAACGATGAGGAGAGTTGGCGTAGCTGAGCTGGGCTGTTTTATTATCCCGTTCCCAGTAAGGACCACCCAAATCCCAATCGGCAAACCACATCTCTTCGGTTTCCAGGTACTGTTGTTCCAGATTGAAAATGCCGCTGTGCGAAATAAAAGCCTTGAAACGCTTTTCGTGATTGCCGGCCAGCCAATAGACGGAAAAACCGCCGTACGAAGCTCCCACGCAGCCCAAACGATCACGGTCTACAAAAGGTTCTGCACTCAGCGCGTCAATGGCCGAAAGGTAGTCTTTCATATTCTGACCGCCGTAATCTCCGCTGATTTGTTCCAACCATTCCTGCCCAAAGCCCGGAAGTCCGCGGCGGTTAGGAGCCACAACGATGTAACCGTTTGCAGCCATCAGTTGTAGATTCCAGCGGAAAGACCAGAATTGACTGACCGGACTCTGAGGTCCACCCTGGCAATATAACAGGGCGGGATATTTCTTAGAGGAGTCAAAATGAGGAGGATACACTACCCAGACCAGCATTTCTTTATTGTCGGTGGTTTTAACCCAACGCTCTTCCACTCTGCCTAAACTGAGCTGATCATAAATCTCTTTGTTTTCGCGGCTCAAATCGAGCATCTCCCCGCTTTGGGGATCGATCCGGATAATTTCGTTGGCCTGCGATAGAGAATGTCTTAAACCGACCAGATACTCGCCTGCCACATGTACATCGGCAAAATCGTAGTCGCCACCGGTAATTTGCCTGATGGGACTTCCATCGGTAAATGCCTGATAAATATGCACTCTGCCGTGCCAACAGCTCACAAAATAGAGCGATTTGGCATCGTCAGCCCATACCACAGAATTAGCTTCCTGATCGAAATCGGCAGTGAGGTCCTTCATTTTACCGGTGCTGAGCTCATAAACCATCAGACGGTTTTTATCGGACTCATAGCCATCGCGCGACATACTGCAAAAGGCCAGACTGCCTCCGCAAGGTGAAAATACGGGATTGGTATCGTAGCCGGGCAATTCGGCGGTAATGTTTTCAGTACGAAAGTTTTCTTCCAAAAAGCAGAAATAAATATCCGAATCGGTCGAACGTGAATATTCGACACCTGTTTTTTTGCGACAGGTATAAGCCACTATTTTCCCGTCGGGCGACCAGGCCAGCTGCTCTATGCCTCCCCAAGGCTTCATTGGAGACTCAAAGGGCTCATCTTGAAGTAAATCACGCACATTGCTTAAACCTTTGGAGGAGAAATCGGCTACAAAGGGATGAGGAATAGTTTCTACCCATTCATCCCAATGCTTATACATCAGATCATCAATAATCCGGCCAGTGGTCTTATCTAAATCGGGATAATAATCTACCGCCCTTTTGCCGTATTTTACCTGGGCCACGTAGAGCAATTTTTTTCCATCGGGCGAAAAACGAAAGGCATCTATACCTCCCTCGACCGAGGTCAGTTTTTTAGGTTTTCTGCCGTCGGGCAGCATCTGCCATAATTGAGAACTGCCCGATACTGTAGAAAGATAATAGATTCTCTTGCCGTCGGCCGACCATTGGGCTGCCGATTCAGAAACTGCCGTAGCGGTAAGCTGCCTTCTATGTTTTCCCTCCATGTCGACCAAATACAGTTCGCGGTTTCCCTTGTTTTGAGTAATACTGTAATAGCTCACTCCGTACAAAACAGTCTTTTTATCGGGGGAAAGCTGGATATCGCTCACCCTGCCCATACTCCATAAGATTTCGGGAGTCATTAGATCGCCGGTCAATTCAAGTTGAGGTTTGCTTATAGGAATTTCTTTGGACCTGTCACCCTCTTTTGGGGAGCAGGAAAAACTAAGTGCCGCAATAGCCATTAATATCGGTATTTTGTTGTTATTCATAACTAATAATGTAAATACAAAGTTAATCACTAGCAAAGATATGCCGCTTTTCTAAAAAAAACAAAAGGTGCCGGGGTATACCGACACCTTCAATACTTTAAGTTTGTTTGGTTTTATCCGAGGTAAGTCTTAAGGAATTTGCTCCTGGAAGTGCTACGTAAACGCCGTATGGCTTTTTCCTTGATTTGCCGGACACGCTCCCGGGTCAAACCGAATTTATCGCCGATTTCTTCCAGCGTCATTTCCTGACATCCTAAACCAAAAAACATTTTAACAATTTCGCTCTCGCGTTCTGTCAAAGTCGACAAGGCGCGATCAATTTCCAGGCTGAGCGACTCGTTCATAAGCGAACGGTCTGCCATAGGGGAATCGTCATTGATCAACACATCCAACAGGTTGTTGTCTTCTCCTTCCACAAAGGGAGCATCCACCGAAATATGACGGCCCGACACCTTGAGGGTATCGTTAATCTTATCTACGGGGATATTCAACTCTTCAGACAACTCTTCGGGCGAAGGTTTCCGTTCGTTTTCCTGTTCGAATTTCGAAAATGCTTTGGTGATCTTGTTCAAAGAACCCACCTGGTTTAATGGAAGACGTACTATACGGGACTGTTCGGCCAGAGCTTGCAAAATAGATTGTCTGATCCACCACACGGCGTAGGAAATAAACTTAAAGCCTCTGGTTTCGTCGAATTTTTCTGCAGCCTTAATCAAGCCCAGATTACCTTCATTAATTAAGTCGGGTAAACTCAGGCCCTGATTTTGATATTGTTTGGCCACAGAAACCACGAAACGTAAATTAGCACGGGTAAGTTTTTCCAAAGCTGCGCGGTCACCGTTGCGAATGCGTTGAGCCAGTTCTACTTCCTCGTCCACCTTGATAAGTTCTTCCCGTCCGATTTCCTGAAGGTATTTGTCCAGAGAAGCGCTCTCGCGATTAGTGATGGATTTGGTAATTTTAAGCTGTCTCATGCTTTATATAAAAAATAGGAGTGCAAAGATACGTTTTATTTTTGAATTATTCATGTTATTTCCCAAATTTAATTCGCAACAGACTTTACTGAGTCAAATCTATTGCGTAATAGGCTACTTTCCCGCTGGGATAAATCCCCACAATAAAAAGCGCAGCCTCGCCGAAACCGGCATTTTTCTGAACATCACGTACGATCTTCTCAAAATCAGCGACGGATTCAATGCGCTGGTCGTTCACTTTTAAAATGATAAATCCTTTGCGCACGCCGGCTTCTTTCAATTTTCCTTCGGTCAGTCCGCCTACCCGGATGCCATAGCTAATGTTCAATTGCCTTTTTTCGTTGGCGCTGAGTTCGTTAAAAGCAGCCCCCAAGACTTCTATGCCGGCCTCTTTGACAATGGCGGTACTACCTTGTAAATTGCGTAAAACCACATTCATATTCAACTCCTTTTTGTCTCTGAGTACGGTAAGTCTTACCTTATCGCCGGGACGGTAACGACTGATTTTTTCCTGTAACTCAGCTGCTCTGGTTACTTTTTCGCCATCAACGGCAATAACAATATCGCCTTCTTTGACGCCGGCATCCAATGCACCGCTGCGTTCACCAACAGCATGAACATACACCCCTTCGGTGACGTCTATTTTCTTCTCTTTAGAAAGTTCCGGAGTAATATCCGAAATATCGACTCCCAATATGGCTCTTTGTACGGAACCGTACTCCTTGATGTCGGTAACTACCTTTTTAACAATGCTCACGGGCACAGCAAAGGAATAGCCCGAAAAAGCATTGGAGCTCGAAATGATCGCCGTATTGATTCCGACCAGTTCTCCTCTGGTATTAACCAAAGCACCTCCACTGTTGCCGGGATTCACCGCAGCATCGGTCTGGATAAACGATTCAATGCTGAGGTTTGAGTAGCTTTTATCCCGTTGTGCTCTATTTTGATTATTGCCTCTCAAAATTCCTATGTTCCTGCCCTTAGCACTGACAATACCTGCAGTAACCGTAGAAGTCAGATTCAGAGGATTACCGACGGCCAGCACCCACTCGCCAACCTTGAGTTCATCGGAATTTCCAAAGGTAATATAACTAAGGCCTTTTTCTTCGATTTTGATCAGAGCAATATCGGTGCTGGGGTCGGTTCCAATCACTTTGGCCTGATAATTACGCCTGTCGTTGAGAGTGACCGAAATTTCGTCGGCTCCTTCAATAACATGATTATTGGTAACAATATAACCGTCAGCCGAAATGATGACTCCCGAACCATAACCGGTTTGGGGCTTCGGAGTCTGGTTGTAATCCCGGTAACCGAAAAAATATTCAAAAATATCCAAGGGACCGCTGCTGCCAACCGACCTCATCGTTTTAGAAGCAATGTGAACGACAGCATGTACGGTTTGGTTAGCAGCACGAGTAAAGTCCGTTTCTATGGCAGGCACTACTTCGGCCTTAACCAAACGCAAGGGTTGTTCCACTTGATTGATACTTTGTTGTTCGATCGGTCTTATCAAACGGTCAGATAATTTGGAAACCGTTAAATACGAGACTCCGGCGCTCAGCAGCACCAGCGATAAGACGATTAAAAAATTTCTCCAAAACTTTTTCATTGCAGTATAATTTAATATTCTAGTTTACTATTAAGGTAAATCTCTGCATATAACTACAAAAACAATTCCTAAACGGATGAAATAAGTTTTTATTTCATCCCAATTAACAGTGTCTTGCTGTAATTAATAATGATTACCTGCCTCTTTAACAAGATTTTAGAATTAATGAATTCCTGTTAAAAAAATGAATGATGACAACTGTATCAGTACAGACATTTTGTCAGTACAAAATGATTAGAGAGTAAAAAAGGAGACAAAATGGTAGAAATATCAAATTATGCACTATTTTTGCACCCAAGCAGAGAACCGGCTTGTCGCTTTTTTAAAAGAGGAAAGTCCGGGCAACGCAGAGCGCCATACTTTCTAACGGAAAGCTATTTGTGAAAGTAGAGTTAAGGTAACAGAAAATAACCGCCTCCACCGGGAGGTAAGGGTGAAAAGGCGGGGTAAGAGCCCACCGCTTCTTCGGCGACGAAGAAGGCCGTACTACTTATGGGTTGCAAGGCCAAGTATACCGGCGATTCAGGGTTGCTCGCCCGATGTCGGAGGGTAGGCCGCTGGAACTTTGTGGCAACACAAGGTCAAGATAAATGACAAGCGCTTAGTAATAAGCACAGAACCCGGCTTACAGGTTCTCTGTTTTTTTAGACTTTCGAATATGGTTACATATATCACCCATTAAATTATTGACCACAAAGGCTCATGGAAACTTCCCCAAAAAATATCCGCCAACGGATCCGGAGTTTTTTAAGCTTCATCTCCAGAGACATCTGGCGAATTTCAGAACACGAAGTCGGCGGATTGAGACATCGCTTCTACAATATTATAAGAACGATTATTCTTGCCGGTAAAGGTTTTTCCAATAATGAGCTGGTAACCAAAGCTTCTTCCCTTACCTTCTTTTCGCTCTTTGCCATAGTGCCTCTTTTGGGTCTGATTTTGGGTATTTCAAAAGGTTTTGGTTTTCAACGACTTATCGAAGAACAATTGATCAGAGCTCTACCCGGTCATACCGAGGTCCTGGACTTTTTATTCGACCTTGTAGAATCAGTACTGGATGTAGCAGGAAGCGGAGTCATAGTCGGTATAGGTATTTCGTTTCTGATTTTGTCTGTTTGGGCTATTCTCAACAACATTGAAATCTCGTTTAATAAAATTTGGCAAATACCGAAAAGCAGAAGCTTCTTCCGTAAGGTTGCAGACTATATGGCCATCTTGTTTGTCATTCCTGTCTTATTGATACTATCGAGCGGCGCTTCTATCTTTCTCAGTGCTATGATGGAGAAATCCAGCATTTTGTCGGCTGTCAGTCCCCTGGTGAATTTTTTAATGAAATTATCCCCCTTTCTTATCTCCTGGTTGTTGTTTACTATGCTGTACATCCTGGCGCCCAACACCAAAGTGCGCTTTAAAAATGCCGCTATTTCTGGCCTGATTGTGGGAACTGCTTTCCAGGTTTTCCAAATTATATACATAGGCGGTCAGTTGTGGGTGAACCGTTACAATGCCATCTACGGTAGTTTCGCTGCTTTTCCTCTTTTGCTGTTATGGTTGCAGCTGGCATGGATTATGGTTCTTTTTGGAGCCGAAATCACTTTTGCCTCCCAAAACATACAGAACTTCTTTTTCGAAAAGGAAATCAAAAACATCAGCGACCGCTACAGCTATTTTACTATTCTCATGATCACAAGCATCATATGTAAACGCTTCGAAAACAGAGAAGCTCCCCTTTCGGCCCTGGATATTTCCACCATGTACCGTATTCCTTCGAGGCTTACGCAACGAATTCTGAATCTGTTGGTTGAAATGAAAATTATCAATCAAACCGTCAGTGACGAAGATAAAAGGTCGCTTACCTACCAACCGGCCATGGATATTAATCAGATCACAGTAGGCATGATTCTCAAATCGGTGTTTAATTTTGGGACCGAAGATTTCAAAATGGACATTCAGGGACGTTTCCGCCGGCATTGGAATATTATGCTGAACATAGAGAGGGAATTAATGGCTAAGGGAGATCAGATATTAATCAAAGATTTATTATAAACTCAATCAACTAACACTATTCACTTAAATTACACTTCTATGGCAAAATCAAGAACTACTTGGATCATTCTAATAATTGTAGTCCTTATTGGACTGTGGCTGATCAGGATATACAACAGCCTGGTAACGGCAGACGAAAATGTTTCTACTGCCTGGTCACAGGTGGAGAATGTGTATCAACGCCGGTTGGACTTGATTCCCAACTTGGTGAACACCGTGCAGGGAGCAGCCGATTTCGAACGCAATACCCTGAACGAAGTTATTCAGGCCCGTGCCGCAGCCTCTTCGATCAATCTTGACGCCGCTAACCTGAACGAAGCCAATCTGGCAGCTTTTCAACAAGCACAAGACGGACTCGGACAGGCCCTGAGCCGGCTGATGGTAGTTGTTGAACGCTACCCCGAACTCAAGGCCAATCAGAACTTCCGGGATCTGCAATCGCAACTTGAAGGCACCGAAAACCGTATTGCCGTTGAACGCAATCGATTCAACGAAGCGGTAAGAATATACAACACTTCTATAAGGCGCTTCCCAAAAAATTTGATCGCCGGAATATTTGGTTTTGAGGCCAGAGCCTATTTCCAGGCCGAAGAGAATGCCCAGAAAGCTCCTCAGGTACAATTTTAACTTATGAAACATCTGTTGCGAGGCAGTTTGCTGACTATGACTTTCTGGCTGGCACTCTGCGTTCAGGCTCAAATTCCCCAAAGGCCTGTCCCTCCGAGGCTGGTCAACGATTTTGCCGGCCTGCTGACCCCTGCCGAATCTTATTATCTGGAACGCAGTTTGGTGGCGTTTGACGATAGTACTTCCAACCAGATTTGCCTGGTCATAGTAAACGATTTGCAGGGGATGGATGTGCTGGATCTGGCCTTTAAAATCGGAGAACAATGGCAGGTAGGCCAAAAAGGCTTTGACAACGGGCTTGTTTTGCTCATCAAGACCAAAACAGATACAAGAGGAGAAGTTGCCATAGCCACCGGTTACGGCCTGGAAGCAGTGCTTACCGATGCCGTCTGCAAACGCATCATCGAAGAAGAAATTTTGCCTCTGTTTCGACAGGATCGCTATTTCGAAGGAATACAAGCCGGCCTGGACCGCATCAAGCTCATTGCTTCGGGAGAATACAGCTATTCTTCCTCAGAGGGAGATGGCGTAGCCGGTTTTGTCTTTTTTGTTGTATTTATTGTTTTTATGATTGTTTTCCTCGCGTTGGTAAGCAAAAAATACAAAGGGAAGAACGGGGGCAGTAGTGGCAACAAAGGCGGCCTGAGCGATTTGTCCAAAGCCATAATACTGAGCAGTATGTTGGGGGGGCGCAACAGAGGTAGTTCCTGGGGTGGAGGCAGCTCAAGCGGAGGATTCGGAGGTTTCGGCGGCGGACGCTTCGGTGGAGGAGGCGCTAAAGGCGGTTGGTGATATAGAAGTCTAGTCTTCTTTATTTTTTTCGTTTGACTCCTCGAGGGCTAATACCGATTCGCTCTCCTGTTTTACGATGATTTTGTCGATTCTGGCTCCGTCCATATCTACAATTTCAAAGCCGAAGCCTTTCCAATGAAGCCTCTCCCCTTCCTTGGGAATATGCTCCAACAAACTTAAGATCAAGCCACTGATGGTGTTGTAATTGAACTCCGAATAATAGTCCTCCAAATCAAAATGAGCGAGAAAATCGTAAAAGGAAGTCTGCCCGTCGACCAACCACCCTCCTTCTTCGCGTTCTATAATTTCCTGTTCTTCATCTTGTTCCGGCACTGAACCTATTAAGGCGGTCATAATATCCTTCAGGGTTACAATACCCTGAATTTCACCAAATTCGTCGGTAACCAGTCCGTACTTAACGTAAGCTTGTTTTATTTGTTCCAAAGCTCTGTATACATTCAGATTTTCGGGCAAATACAAGGCAGGGTGAACGAGCTCCCTCAAATTGAAATCCGGCCGATCAACCTGAAGAAAAAGATCTTTAAGAAAAACCACTCCCAGCAGTTCGTCGAGTTCACCATCGGCCACAGGATACACAGTAAACAAATTTTGTTTAATCAGGTCGCTCAAATACAAGTTATCGCGGGAAACATCCAGCCACACCAGCTCACTGCGGTGGGTCATGATCGATCCCACATTGCGATCCCCCAACGTGAACACCCTTTCTACGATATCTTGTTCTACCTCTTCAATTTCTCCCCCTTCGGTCCCCTCCTGAATAATAGCCTTGATTTCTTCTTCGGTCACTCTGCCTTCTTCGCCGGCACTGATGTGAAACATACGCATCAATCCCCGGATGGAAACCGATAAAATCCAAACAAAAGGAGCTCCTAGTTTGGACAGCAACTCCATGGGGCCGACAACAATCTTGGATGTTTTTTCTGCAGCGCTCATACCTATGCGCTTAGGCAGTAACTCGCCAAATATAAGGGTAACATAGGTAACTACAATCACTATTATTGTCTTGGAAAGCCCCGAAGCAATAGGCTCCAATAAAGGCCATTTAGACAAAAAACGGGCAAAATCACCGGACAGGGCTTCACCGGAATACAAACCGGTCAAAATGCCTATCAGTGTAATGCCTATTTGAATGGTCGATAGGAAACGTTCTGGCTTTTCCGACATTTTAAGAATACGCTTCGCTGCCAGATTGCCTTTTTTGGCGTCAATTTCCAGGCGGCTTTTGCGAGAAGAAACCAAGGCGATTTCCGACATCGACAGAAAGCCGTTCATAAAAATCAACAATAAAATGATAAGAATTTCCATTATGTACAAAGGAGAATGTTTTTGGTAAAAAACCTTCAGCAAGAGAATCAATCTGCAAAATGCATCATGCGGCTCAGGTATTTGCCCAGGATATCAAATTCGATATTCACAACAGTTCCTGCCTTTATCCGGTGGAAATTGGTGTGCTCGTAGGTATAGGGAATAATGGCTACCGAAAAAGCATTGTCTCTGGAATCGCAAACAGTAAGACTGACTCCGTTCACACATACGGAACCCTTTTCGACAGTCATATAGCCTTGCAAGGCCATAGCCTTGTCAAAATCGTATTCGAAAGTATATCGCCAGCTCCCATCGGTTTCTTCGACCAAAGTACAAACAGCGGTTTGGTCAACATGTCCCTGCACAATATGTCCATCCAGGCGTCCGTTTACCAGCAGGCTGCGTTCCAGATTGACCTTATCTCCCGGTTTGAGTAAGCCCAGATTCGTTTTATCGAGGGTTTCTTGTATCGCCGTTACTGTATACTCATGATCCTTAATATCAACCACAGTAAGACAAACTCCGTTGTGAGAAATACTTTGATCTATGCTTAACTCGTTCACAAAAGAACAAGTAAGGGTCAAATGCAGATTTCCTCCCTCTTTTTTCAAACGTACTACAGATGCGGCTTCTTCTACAATTCCGGAAAACATGTTTAGAGAATTAGTCGGGCAAAGATACTTCATTATTTCAAATCGGCACAACTTTAGGTAAAAAATCAAAAAGCAGAGCAGATAAGTATCAATTGGAGATGGTGAAGCTGATAAAAAAAGTGCAAACTCCTGAGGGAATCCGCACTTTTCCGGGTGGAAGATGGGGCTCGAACCCACGACCTTCGGAACCACAATCCGACGCTCTAACCAGCTGAGCTACGTCCACCATCTATTTTCGGCTGCAAAAGTAGTAATATTTTTGATATTTTCTTATACCAACTCCTAAATTCTGCAATAAATATCACTTGTTGACCTGTGCAATCATGATTCCGCTGAAATGTTTAACACCGTTGAGGTAGGTCAACAGACTTTGTTCCGATATTTCAACCCGGGAATTAGACGAAGAAGCATGCAAGAGATGAAGGCGCCCATTTTGACGGCAGGCAAAACCGATATGAGCAATATCCAGTCCCGGTCTGTCGGTGGTAATCGCTATAATGGAACCTTGGGGAATATCTTCCATATATTTTGCCAATTGTGTTTTGGGGATATAACTCAGGCTCGCTTTATTCAGACGAGCTTCGATGGCCGCCATTTCTTCGGTAAGGGCAGGATTATCCTTTAGGGCCGGGTAATATTGCGGATGCGTAGACATATAATTGAGCTCAAGCGGAAAAACTTCTCCGGGAAACAAATCGGTCAGAAGGCTAAAAAGGCCCTTTTCCTGTCCGTTCAACAGCCATTCGCTGGCATAATGCAGACGAGAAGTATAGCCTTGAATACGGCCGTTACGGTAGCGAATATTCTGCAAAACAGAAGGATAGACAAATAGACAGGAGTCGGGATCGCTTGTCAGTACGATGGTTTCGTTCAAAGCCAACACCGTTTCGACCAGTGTCAGGCAATCAAAAGCCCGAAGATTGACCTGCAACCTCTCCTCTCCCGGGGCTTCGAGACTGCCGGCAACATACGGACTCCCCATAAAGTAACTTGCAATGGCAATGATCCTCTGCCCGCTGCTCATCTCTGCCAGTCTTTGTTCACGGGCTTGCTGAAAAAAAGCGGATAATATAGCCTTATCCTCACTCGAAATAAATGCGACAGTCGTATTCTTGGCTTTGCAAGACAAACTCAAGACAAACACCAAGCTCAGCAGGCCGGTTACTATGGGATATACAAACTGTTTTCGGCTCATTCGGACAAAAGCAGTCAGGTTTAGCGATAAATGGCATTGGAGCCTGCCAACAAAGTATTCTTCATCAGGGAAACTATGGTCATCGGGCCCACACCTCCGGGAACCGGAGTAATAAAAGAGCATTTGGGAGCTACAGCCTCAAAATCAACGTCTCCGAAGAGTTTAAATCCGCTTTTAGTTTTATCCGAGGGTAAACGGGTGGTTCCAACATCGATCACCACCGCTCCCTCTTTCACCATATCGGCCTTGAGAAAGCCGGGACGGCCCAGGGCACAAACAATAATGTCGGCTTTACGGCATTGTTCGGTGATGTCGGAAGAATAACTGTGCACCACCGTTACCGTAGCGTTGCCCGGATAGTCTTTGCGCATAAGCAAAGCCGCCAGAGGCTTACCGACAATATTGCTGCGGCCTATTACCACTACGTGTTTTCCGGCAGTGGGGATATCGTATCGTTTGATCAATTCGAGAATACCGGCGGGTGTTGCCGACAAAAAAGCCGGCAGTCCGATAAAAGAACGGCCTACGTTAATGGGATGAAAACCATCCACGTCTTTGCGATAATCGATCGCTTCGATGATTTTGTGTTCATCGATATGTTTCGGCAGGGGTAATTGTACAATATAGCCATCCACCGCCTGATCCTTGTTGAGTTTATCGATGGCTGCCAGTAATGTCTCCTCGCTGACCGTTTCCTCGAAGCGCAGCAAGGAGGATTCAAAACCGCAAACCTGACAAGCCTTGATTTTATTGGCCACATAAGTCTCGCTGCCTCCGTCGTGGCCTACCAATACGGCAGCCAGATGAGGCACCTTCTTCCCTGCGGCTTTCATAAGCGATACTTCTTGGGCGATTTCTTTTTTTATCTGTTCAGAAACAGCTTTTCCGTCAATAAGTTGCATAAATAGGTATGGTTGAATTATTTGCGTTTTTTACCGCCATGCCTCTTTTTGGTGTTCATTGTGCTGACGGTTTTCATCATTTTACGGGTTTCATCAAAACGTTTCATCAGGTTGTTGACTTCCTGAATATTGGTGCCACTACCACGCGCTATGCGCTGCCGGCGGCTGCTGTCGATTAATGCGGGATTACTGCGTTCAAAGGGAGTCATGGAATCGATAATGGCTTCGATGTTCTTGAAGGCATTGTCGTCGATATCCACATTCTTGATGGCTTTTCCCACACCGGGTATCATAGATGCCAGGTCTTTGAGATTACCCATTTTTTTGATCTGGGTAATCTGGGCTCTGAAATCGTCGAAGTCAAACTGGTTTTTGATGATTTTCTTGTGCAGGCGGCGAGCTTCCATTTCGTCGTATTGCTCCTGCGCTTTTTCCACCAACGAAACCACGTCGCCCATGCCCAAAATACGATCGGCCATACGCTTGGGATGAAACACATCCAGCGCTTCGGGTTTTTCGCCCGTTCCGATAAACTTTATGGGCTTTTGTACCACGCTCCGAATGGACAGGGCTGCACCACCCCGGGTATCGCCGTCGAGCTTGGTAAGCACCACTCCGTCAAAATCGAGACGATCGTTGAATTCTTTAGCGGTGTTAACGGCATCCTGGCCGGTCATAGCATCTACGACGAACAGTATTTCATGGGGATTGACCGCTTGTTTGATGGCCGCGATTTCAGTCATCATCAGCTCATCCACGGCAAGCCGGCCGGCGGTATCTATAATCAGAAGATCGTTTCCCTGTTGTCTGGCAAAACGCACGGCGTTACGGGCAATCTGCACCGGATCTTTTTGGTTTTCTTCCATATACACGGGCACACCGATCTGCTCGCCCAGTACTTTCAATTGTTCAATGGCGGCCGGACGGTACACGTCGCAGGCTACCAAAAGGGGATTTTTGCCCCTTTTACTTTTTAACAGTTTGGCCAGCTTACAGGAAAAAGTTGTTTTACCCGAACCTTGTAAACCGGACATCAAAATAATGGCAGGACTGCCTTTGATATTTAAATCCACGCTTTCTCCACCCATCAATTCGGTGAGCTCGTCGTGAACAATCTTGATCATCATTTCCTGAGGCTTAACAGCCGTCAGGACGTTCATACCCATGGCCTTTTCCTTGACATTGTCGGTAAATTGCCGGGCAGTCTTATAATTTACGTCCGCATCGAGGAGTGCTTTGCGTACTTCTTTAAGTGTTTCGGCCACATTGATTTCAGTAATACGGCCTTGTCCTTTAAGTATTTTGAACGAGCGTTCCAGCCGTTCGGTCAAATTCTCAAACATCATATTGTATTATTCGCTTTTAAACGTAATGTCGTCGGTTCTGGGATGAACAAATTCAAATTCGAGCGTTCTCGATAAACCTTCTTCCAGAGTATAGGGAGCTTTAAAACCCGAAGCCAGCATTTTGGAGGCGTCGTACTGAGTCGTTGCACAAAACTTGCGTACACGCACGCTGCTTACAGAAAACTTACGGCCTGTCAACCACGACAGCAGATCGAAGCCCCAGCCTCCGAGCATACCCAAAAAATAGGGAAAATGCACTTTCGAAAGGCGTTTCCCCAACACCTTGCCTACCAGAGCCAATAATTTGTTCATATCAAAATCGGGCTTATCGACGTAATTATAAACCTGATAAGCCTCTTTATGTGTATCGATCAAAAAATCGACAAAGGCAACCACATTGCCTACATAAGCCATTGATTTAACATTTTGTCCCTTGCCCACCATCAGGAAACGTCCCTGCGAAATCTGCGACAACAGATTGTAGACATTGCCTCTGTTGCGTTCGCCAAAAATCACTGTGGGACGAACAACATTGATGTTCCAATCCTTATGTTTTTCGTACCAATTTTGCAATAACTGTTCCGCCCGCCATTTACTTTTGCCGTAATGATTGAAGGGATCGGCAGCAAAGCTCTCATCGGGATTTTGTTTATTGAGTCCGTAGATTGCCACTGAACTGAAAAAGATCAGCCGTTTGACTCCGTTATACTCCATTGCTTCAAGCACATGCTGCATCCCGTTCACATTGACATCGTAATACAAAGAAACAGGACTCACGTCGTCTCGGTGTTCGGCAGCCAGTAAAACAACCAGATCGGTGTCTTTGAGTAATTCGAGCATCCTTTGCTTGTCCAACACGTTGGCTATGGTGGTCAAATCGGGGAAGAAGTGACTTTGTTGCTTGTCAATATTCAATAATTCGTGACCTTTATCACGGAGAATATCCATTAAACGGGTTCCGACAAAGCCGGAGGCTCCGATCAAGGTTATTTTCATACCAGCTTATTTTATTCGTTTTAAAAAGGCCCTGACGGCATAATTTATAAAATAATATATAGCCTTGGGTATACCTGTTTTTTCTACTTTAACATAAATATTCCACTGCCAGGAGAGCACATCCCATTTATTGGAAGAAACCGATTGGCGTCTGACCCGGTACAATGCCGTTACCGTATTGGTGTTTTTGGCTGTGTAGCCTTCTTTGAGTATAGACAACCATACGGCATAATCTTCGTGTCCGATTGAATCAAAAAAGCGTTTACCTACTTTTTCGGAATCGTACATCACCGTCAAACAACCCATCACATTTCCCTTAAGCAAAGTTTTGTAGTCTGCTTTGGCGGGAGCTTTTATAATTCGATTGCCCCTTTTGCCCTCTTCGGATATTTTTTCGTAATTGGAATAAACGATGGCTACCTTATTTTCCCGAAAAAGTTTGAGCTGTTCTTCGAGTTTAGTTGGCAGCCACATATCGTCACTGTCCAAAAAGGCAATAAATCTTCCACGGGCGTGCTTTAAACCGATGTTTCGGGGTAAAGTCGGTGAGCCCGAAGGCCGTTCCGTCCTGATGTATTTTATTCTTGGGTCTTTGCGACAATATTCCTGAATTATTTCCGGCGAATCATCTTTTGAGTTGTCGTCAACGATAATCATCTCCCAGTCTGTATATGTTTGAGCAATAACAGAATCAATGGTCTGAGAAATAAAATCCACCGAATTGTAGCAGGGAGTAATTATTGAAATCATTTTGAATAAGACCCTTTAATAAGATATTTTAGTAATGATTTGAAACCTATCCAGTTACGTTTGAATTCGTCAAAATCTGTCAAGGATTGTCCCATTTTGCGGATCAGGTATTTAGGATGGGTGTAATATTTTCTTCTGGCGTAATCGCAAAATTCCACCAGGTCTTCGTTAGTAAGGTTGGGCAGATTGATTACCGCATTGTGCAAACCGGTTTCGGTCAGCCATTGATTCCAGTCTTCCGTAATCAAATAGCCCTTGTCTTTAGCCTCCTGATAGGCCTCGGTTCCGGGATAAACCATCAAAGGGAAAAACTGAGCCGTGTCGGGTTGCAGTTTCATGGCTAAATCGAGGGTCTTTTGCATGGTTTCCTTAGTTTCGTTCAGGTTGCCCACCATAAAGCAACCATGCACCAAAATACCTGCTTTGCGACAAAGGTCCATAAACTCTTCGGCCTTGGCCAGGTTGAGGTTCTTTTTCATATGCTTAAGCACCTCGTCATCCCCGCTTTCGAAGCCGACAATAACCAACCTGAGCCCCGATTTTTTGAGCGTTTTGAAAAACTCCAGATCGGCAATCAGGTCTGCCCTTTGGTTTACGTTATATGGGATTTTATTGCCGCGTCGTATTAATTCATCGGCTATACCAAGGACATGGTCTTTGCTGATGATGTAGGTATCGTCTTCGAAAGTGATGGACTTTACCTTGGGAAATTCTTTCTTTATGTAATCGAACTCGTCGGCCACATTGGAGGCCGAGCGGTAACGCATACGATGTCCGCTGAAAGTCTGAGGAAAAGCACAAAAGGTGCAGTGATAGGGACAACCACGGCTGGTGTCGAAGGTTATGTTGGGATACGGGGCAAAACCGTAGTAATAATCTTCGACTCTCAAAAAACGCTTATAGACTTCAGATACAAAAGGCAGTTCGTCCAGATTTAAAACCAGCTCTGCAGGCTGATTACGCACTATCTCTCCGCTTGCATTTTTCCACACCAGACCTTTAACGGCAGACATGGAGGCTCCGCTCGACAATGCTTCCAGCCAGTCGCGCACTATATAATCGTATTCTTTTATGGCCACGTATTTGAGATGTCTGGAAGCTTTAAGCGATTCTTCGGGTAAAACGGACACATGACGTCCCACCATTAGCACGGGTAGCTTGGGGTATTTATCCACAATCCGGTCAACCACCTGTATGTCGTTTATGATACTCGGGGTAGAGCAATCAACCACCATGGCCTCAATGTTTTTGGCGGCAATTCTGTCCATGACGTATTGCACGTCGACACACCAGGCGGGGGCATCTATCAAATCGACCTCATGTCCCTCTTTGATGGCTACACCTGCAGCCTGAGACAACCATTTCGGGTAATAAATAGTACTACTTTTGGTAACCGCAGGACTTCTGGATTCTCTGGAAAAATGGTCGTGAAAAGGAGGATTTAAAAACAATACCTTCATTACTATCCGTATTTAATCACAGGGCCGGAAAACGAGTTTTTCAGGCTCCTGCCTATAAGATGATACAATAAATGCAAGCGGTATTTCAGCTTGAACGATAGTGCATTGGTGCTGACGGAGCCTGTAAACGAAACCGTATTATCGTGCCTGCGATACAACACCAATACTTCGTCCATATAGCCGGTCCTGAAGTGCCATTGAGCATACAAGGCTAACCATAGGTCGTGAGCCACCAGGCCCTTAGGGAAGGGCATGGTCGCTTTTAATACCGAGGAACGTAAAACCATGCAGCAACCCAGCCAGGCATTTTTGTATAAATTGGACAAAAGTGTTCGCTTCATGGGCCATTCCGAATCAAAATGCGGCGATTTAATAATGTTAAGCTCCTGATCTACCAAAGCACAATTGCACATAGCCACATCCAGGCTTTCCTTTTCAAGGAATTCCACCATTTTATCCAATTTACCGGCCAACCAGACATCGTCTTGGTCTGCCAAAAAAATAAAATCACCCCGGGCTTGGGATAAAGCATTCTCGAAATTGTTGGCGATGCCTTTGCGTTGGTTGTGGAAAAAACGGATTCTTTTATCTTCGTATGTATGGATGATTTCCTGAGTTTTATCGCTGGAGCCGTCGTCAGAAACAATTAGTTCGTCCTCGTCGCCAAGCTGGCTCAGAATGGAATCCAACTGTTCTTTCAAATACCGTTCCCCGTTAAAGGTAGCCATACATACCGATATCATCGCCCTTTATAAATTGGTAGGTGGTTAAACTTTCTCAGATTGAAAACCAGTATCAATATGAGTTTTGTTTGGCAGACAAAGATAGCTAATTTTCGTATTGTACGGACTATCAAAAGGGAATTTTTAAAGCTCAGAACGGAATATCCAGGCAGACCGGAAGGTGATCGCTGTAACCGCCTATGTAACGATGTGCTTCATAGGTTCTAAAGGGTTTATAACCCAAATACTTTTCATCTTTGACCAGCAAAAAATCATCAAATCTTACCTTTGCCTCAAGCAGACGGGGAACAGGCGGGCTCTCTTGTTGCAGGGGCTCTTCGTACAACAAAGCCGAAGAAACAATGATCTGGTCAATCATCAACCAGCGCCCCTGGTATTTGTGACTACCGTAAGCAGGTTTATTCATCAGGGGCCACATCATATTGTACAAGGCCGCAGGCTGGTAAGGCTCCTGAGGGTTCCTCGCTCCTAAGTCACGACTCAAAGACAAATCACAAGGTTCGTCGTTAAAATCGCCCATAATCAGGATAAGGGCATTGGGTTCTTTGCTAAACAGGGAGTCTACTCTTACGCGCAATTGCCCGGCTGCCTGACGTCTGAATTTTTCGGAAGCCCTGACCCCGCCGTAACGCGAAGGCAGGTGGCAGACAAAAACATGCAATACTTGTTTGTTTGGCAGTAATCCACTGACAAAAAGGATGTCTCTTGATTTTTTATTTTCGTCGCTGAACGAGGGCCTTATACTTTCCCAGGCCAAAGGTTTGAAAACAAAGCGATTGTACAGCAGACAAACATCTATTCCCCTAGGATCGGCCGATTCCGCGTAAATATAGCGGTAAGCAGCGTTTTTCAGGGAAGATGCCCTGAGTAAAAATTGCAGACAGTCTTCGTTTTCCACCTCTGCCAGGCCAACTAAATGAGGGAAACTCTCCTCGCCTGCCACAGCCAGCACCCTGGCCAGCTGTTCCGTTTTTTGCAGAAAACGTTTAGGACTCCAGGCGTAAGACCCCCCGGGCAAAAAATCCTCATCACGTGTCAGGCTGTCGTCTTTGCAATCAAAGAAATTCTCCGTATTGTAAAACACCACCCGAAGCTGCCTTTCCGCCCGTGAAAACACGGCCGTCAGCAACAGGCAGCAAACCGTAAGACATTTCAGAAGATACCGTATCTGCACAAATCTTGTTTTGTGCAAATATAGCATTCATTTATCAAAAAAATAATGATTTTTTTAGATTATCACACCTTTATTTAAACAGCCAACGAAACAAATCGTTGCCGTTAGCGTAAATTAATAAGGCAAGCAAGATAAACATACCGGCCATCTGGGCGTATTCCAAAAATTTTTCGTTGGGTTTGCGCCTGCTAATCACCTCGAACAATAAAAAGAGAATGTGGCCGCCGTCCAATCCCGGAATAGGCAAAATATTCATAAAAGCCAGAATAATGGACAAAAAGGCCGTGGTTTCCCAGAAGATTTTCCAATTCCAGGTGGCGGGAAACAAACTTCCTATGGCACCAAATCCGCCCAGGCTCTTGGCTCCTTCCCTGGTAAATACGTATTTCATATCGCCGGCATAACCGGTCAGTTTGCTTACTCCTAATTTTATACCCGCCGGTATGGAGGCAAAAAAAGAATAGTTTATTTGTTTCAAGGGATAAATATCGGCCGGATGTTTAAGTTCAAAACCGATTTTAGCGGTGGAATCCAGCTGTACTTGCATGGTGCCCGGGTTTCCCGAGCGGTAATAACTCAACAAAATGCTGCTGTCTCCGTATTGACCGAGCATAGAAGCAAAGTCCGTAAAAGATTCCGTCTGCACCGAGTTAAGGCCTACAATACTGTCGCCCGGCATGAGCCCGGCTTTATCTCCCGGAGACCCGGGCGTTACTTTTTTGACCACTGTTGGAAAACGGAAAGCGGCAAAGCCTTGTCTGGCCGACAGTAATTGCTGCATAAAATCTTCAGGAATAGCGACCTTAGCTTCCTCTCCCTTGCGCAAGACTTTTACTTCGGAAGCTTCTACTATCTTGCGAAAGCTGTCGTCGTTAATCTGTTCAAGGGCTATACCGTCTGCCTCGAGCAAAATATCTCCGTTCTGAAAGCCGGCTTTCAGCGCCGGTTCCGAGAATTCCATTCCCAATGTGGCGTTTTGCAGAGGCAGGAAAGAATTCCCCCAAATGCCCAAAACAGCTGCGTATAACACCAGAGCAAGAATAAAATTGAACAACACCCCTCCCACCATTACCATCAATCTTTGACTGGCCTTGCGGGTGCGAAACTCCCAGGGTTGAGGCTCCGAAGCAAGGTCCTTTGAACTTTTAGTCTCATCTACCATACCCGCTATGGAGCAGTAGCCGCCCAGAGGCAACCAGCCAAGACCCCACATAGTGGTTTCGGGGTAGTCTTTCCAGTGTTCGGGGGGATTTTTAGACAAAAAGCTGAACTCGTATTTGCCCTCGATTTTCTTGAAACGCATCAGAGAAAAACCCGGATGGAAAAATAAATAAAAGCGCTCCACACGTATTTTGTAAAGCTTGGCAAACAGAAAATGACCAAACTCATGAACGACGATTAATATGGACAGACTGGTAATAAGTTGAAGTAATCTGATCAAAAAAGTATCCATAGTGGTAAATAAATTGATTAGGACAATTTGTCCAAATAGGCCTGTGCTATTAGGCGAGCTCGCTGATCGCTGATGGTATAGGCTTCGTAATCGGGGCATTTAAAAAACTCAGCTTTTTCCATCGTAAATTCAAGCAAATCGGACATTTGCAAAAAGGCTATACGACCGTGCAGAAAAGCATCGACGGCCACTTCGTTGGCGGCGTTGAGAATGCAGGGCATATTACCACCCGTCTCCATAGCCGTATAGGCCAGGGCTAAATTCCTAAATTTATTCAGGTCGGGTTTTTCGAACTCCAAACAGCCTATCTCTGTTATATCCAGTCTGGGGTAACGAGTCTCCCGACGTAATGGATAACTCAGAGCGTACAAAATGGGAAGCTTCATATCGGGCAAACCCAACTGAGCTTTTACAGAGCCGTCTCTGAACTGTACCATAGAATGTACGATCGATTGAGGATGCACCACTACTTCAATTTGCTCGGGCAGCAAGCCAAACAGCCATTTAGCTTCAATCACCTCAAAACCTTTGTTCATCATAGTGGCCGAGTCGATGGTAATCTTGTCGCCCATAGCCCAATTAGGATGTTTCAGAGCTTGCTCCCTGCTCACCGTCTTGAGTTCTTCCATGCTGAATTTTCTAAACGGGCCACCCGAAGCCGTTAAAATGATTTTCTCCGGTGGATTGGCAAATTCCAGGCATTGAAAAATAGCCGAATGCTCCGAATCGACAGGCAAAATCGCTACCTGATGCTTACGAGCCAGTTCATTGATGATTTCACCCGCCACCACCATAGTCTCTTTGTTGGCCAGCGCAATGTTTTTACCGGCTTTAATAGCCCTGAGTGTAGGTCTCAGCCCGGAATAACCCACCATAGCGGTCAAAACAATGTCGACGGGTCCGGACTCACACACCTGTTCTACGGCATCGGCACCGGCGTACACTTTAATGGGTAAATCTTTAAGGGCTTCGCGCAAACGAGGCAGGTATTGGGTGTTGGCTATAACGACAACCTCAGGTTCGAAAGTTCTGGCCTGCTTAATCAGGAGCTCTACGCTGTTGTTGGCGGTCAGGGCATATACCCGGAATTCATCCGGATGCTCCGAGATCACTTCCAGTGCCTGGGTGCCAATGGATCCGGTTGATCCAAGTATAACAATTTCTTTTATATGATCACTAGTGCCGGAATTCATCAGAAAACGATATAATCTTCAGGATTGAGGGGAACGCCTTTATACCACAGCTCAAAATGCAAGATGGGAATTTCGGATTTAACGGCTGATTTCCCTACAAAAGCCAGGGCCTCACCGGCCTTGACCTGGTCTCCGGCTTTTTTTAGCAATTCAGACATTTGCCTGTAGACCGACACAAAATCGTTGTTGTGCTGTATCTGGACAACATAATTATAATCGGGGGTATATGCAGCAAAAATAACGGTTCCGTCCAGCACCGACAACACACTTTGGTGAGCAAGAGTCTGAATGTCTATACCAAAACGTTTTTCGTTGCGATTGAAATGGGAAACAACCCTTCCTTTGGCAGGCGTATAAAACAACAAACCGTCTGTGCTTATTTTTTGATTAAAAGCGCTCAAGTTGTATTTTTCGCTCTCCTCGTATTGCTGACGAAATTCCAACTCAAACGGACTGGCTTCCATCAATGTGATTTGCTGATTGGCAAGTGTGTCCAAATTAATTACGCTGTCCAAAGGCTGCTCTCCGGCCATAATAACCTGAATGACCGATATGTAATTTTCGTGTTTACTCAATTCGTTCGACAAAGAATCGAGGCGAAAAGCATCGCTGAGCATTTGTTGTTTAAGTTTGGGATCGAGGTATCCGGGCAAATACACTTTAAGCGGTGTATAAAAAAACAGGACAAACAAAAGAGCAGCAATGACCAGAACCAAAGCAATGGAAAGCAAGATGCCGTCCAGCCTGGAAATACGCGAAGAAAACAGGGTGTCGAGCGTGTTTTCGTTCAACACAATGAAACGAAACTTCTGTCTCAGGCGATTCTGATAGTCTTTGAATTTTCCCATTATTCAGATAACAGACCTGCAAAGGTAATATTTAGAGCCGATAATTCAAGGCTTCCGTTTTTGAAAAATTTGAACTCTGCCCGTTTCCGGTTCAAATCCGAATAAGTCGTTTTTGAAAACACGCTGCAAGCTTTGTTGGGCAATCAACTCCGAGGGAGTACCCTCTTCTATGCCTCCTGCCTGCGGTTTCATCAACCATATCCGGTCGGATAAACGCAGGGCTAGCTCCAATTCATGCGTGCTTAACAAAATTGTTTTGCCTGTATCGCGAGCCAGCTCTCTCAACAAAACCATCAGTTCAACTTTGTTGCTAAGATCCAGATGCGATGTGGGTTCATCCAGCAAAATGAGCGGAGTATCCTGAGCCAGGGCTTTGGCTACCAGAGCGCGTTGACGCTCTCCGTCTGAAAGCTCGGTCAATAGCCTTTGAGCCAGGGCTCTCAGGTGTACGCGTTCCAAAGCCTCCTCTACTTTCAGGTGATCCTCTCGATTGAGCCGGCCAAAACGGCCGGTATGCGGATAACGGCCCATACTTACAAGTTGTCTTACCGTACAATAAGGAATTTGCACCGATTCAGTGAGCACCAAAGCAAAAAGAGCAGCTTTATCTTGCATGTTTAGCTTTTCCAGCTCTTTACCTCCCACCAAAACCGAACCCTTCAAAGGGGGCTGCAAACCGCCCAGCGTACGGAGTAAGGTGGATTTACCACAACCGTTGGGACCAATAACGGCGAGCATTTCAGCGCGAGAAATTTGCAAATGCAAATCGCTTTGAACTACCATTTGTTTGGCATTGCGCACATAACCTATGCTCAGATCTGTCGTACGGATCATCGTTATTGCCCCATATCACAGAGACCTTCGGGCAGGTTCATAAACAAAATCCTGCGCTTGATATCTCTGTCGTGTATAAAATCTTCGGTGGCGGGTATCATCAACCCGGAGTTTTCATTCCCGACCAGAAAAAGCACGTTTATGGTGCTTGAATCCACCGCTTTAATCAGACCTAAGCTTTGACCGCTCCGTACATCGCGAACCTCAAATCCGAGGTAAAAATCCCAGCTATCCTCGGTAAGCCCGGAAACCAGCCCATCGGCGTATGTCTTGGGATAAAAAACGGTCTTGTCGGCCAAAAAACGGGCTTGTGATTCATTATCAATGCCGTCCAATTTTACTAAAGCAGAATTGTCGGAACGAAAACGATAAGACTCCACAAAAAAAGGAACCAGAATACCGTCCATTTCGAGCAGCCAATAAGGGGCTTCAGTACGGTCGAAAACTTCGTCGGTAAACAAAAACACCAGCTCTCCCCCCAAACCGTGAGGCTTGATGAAACGACCGATGGAAAATACCTCAGAAGATTTAATCATTTAAATGCGTTTTATGCTTGCCCCCAAAGCGTTCAGACGTTGGTCAATACGTTCGTATCCCCGGTCTATTTGGTCAATATTGAAAATACGGCTCTCTCCCTGTGCCGACATGGCTGCAATCAAAAGGGCGATACCGGCCCGGATATCGGGCGAAGTCATACGAGCCCCCCTGAGCACCTGCTGCCGTCCCAAGCCAATCACGGTAGCCCTGTGAGGATCACAAAGAATGATCTGGGCTCCCATGTCGATGAGTTTATCAACAAAAAACAAGCGGCTCTCAAACATTTTTTGATGAATCAGCACACTGCCTTTGGCCTGAGTGGCCACTACCAGCATAACACTGAGCAAGTCGGGAGTCAATCCCGGCCAGGGTGCATCGGCAATGGTCATAATAGAACCGTCGATAAAAGTCTCGATGGTGTAACTGTCTTGGGCAGGGATGTAAATATCGTCGCCTCTGCGCTCAAGCTGAATGCCCAGGCGGCGAAAACTGTCGGGAATCAGCCCCAATTCATCGTATGCCACATCCTTAATGGTCAGCTCAGAAGCTGTCATGGCTGCCATTCCGATAAAACTGCCCACTTCGATCATATCGGGTAAAATACGCATGGTACATCCGCCGAGGCTGTCGACTCCTTCGATGTTAAGTAAATTGGAACCGATGCCCGTGATGTTGGCTCCCATGGCGTTTAGCATACGGCACAGTTGTTGAATGTAAGGTTCGCAGGCAGCATTGTATATGGTCGTCCTGCCTTTGGCTAAAACAGCGGCCATCAAAATATTGGCTGTTCCGGTGACCGAGGCCTCGTCGAGCAACATATAGCAACCTTTCAGTTTTTCTGCTTCAACGGTGTACAAAGAGCGTTCGGCATCGTAATCAAAGCGGGCACCCAGCTTCTGGATACCCAAAAAGTGAGTGTCCAGCCTGCGTCTGCCAATTTTGTCCCCTCCCGGCTTGGCAATAATGGCTTTCCCAAAACGGGCTACCAAGGGCCCAACCATCATCACTGAGCCCCTGAGAGCCGCACTTTTCTCGAAAAAATATCCTGTTTCGAGTTTGTCCAGGTCGATGTCGTCTGCCTGAAAGCTCCAGCTGCCCTTGCCCAGCGAACAAGTTTTAACCCCCAGGCCGGCCAGTAATTCTATCAGATTGTTTACATCCAAAATGTCGGGGACGTTGTGGAGTATAATTTTTTCGGGAGTGAGTAAACAGGCACAAAGCAGTTGGAGAGCTTCGTTCTTCGCTCCCTGAGGCCGTATGGCTCCATGCAACTTATGTCCTCCTTCTATATGAAACGATGCCATGGTAAATTGAATTAAAGCTCGCCGCTACTTACGGCGTTGACCTGAATTGTTGCCCTTTTTTTTGGTATAAGTCACTTCGCGGGGCTCCACCAAACGCAACTCTTCTTCCTTAATATCTATTTTTCCCCCGGACATCAGCCTCAGATCGTCAAAGATTTTTTTGTCTTCGACCAATTCCCGGTTCATAGTCAAAAAACTCTTTTTCATGTGATTGGCCAGAAGCTGGATCAGGCGTTCTTTTTCCGGTCCTTCTTCCATCTCCAGCACTTTATCGATCAATTCTTCGGTGATATGGCCATAATGCCTCACTTTAATGGTTTTGGAACCATAAGGTACTTTATCGGGCCTGGAATGAAGATCTTCCTGTTGAATGATCTCGTAGGGGTATTCAATATCCAGTTTGAAATCGGACATAATGGCCAGGTGATCCCAAAGTTTATGTTTAAAATCGCTCACATCGCGCAAATGCGGAAAAAGGTTTCCCATAATACGCACAATGGTATGCGCACAACATTTGCGTTCTTCGGGATCTTCAATTGTCAGCGCATAATCCACCATACGTTGAATATGGCGCCCGTACTCGGGCAATTCCAATTTCTTCATTTGGGTATTGTATTCCAATTCGTTTACATTCATAACTTTTTCTTTTTAAAATTTCAAGGGCGAAAATCAGGGGAGAGAATCAATCTTTCCAATTAATCTGTCCAGTTTCTTGGGGACAGTGGCCTGAAAATCTTTTAAATAATTAGGTTCAAAATAGGCTGTTTCTTCAAAACGCCCCGAGCGGAAAGCTTCCAGAGCCGGGTGTAGCATTTCGCTTGCCCTGGGCACCAAAGCTCCCAGGGAGCAAATATTCTTCCGACTCAATTTTCCCATACATTTCTTTGCTCCATCTCCAAAAAAACAAAGGGTTTTGTCGGGATGGAAGTCTTCAAAGCTGTTTTCCTCCAGCACCAGGGCTTCCGCCGGCTTTAGCTCTGTCCCCTTGTGGTCGTAAACGGCGGTATAGATTTCCATACGTCTTGCGTCTAAAGCGGGACACAAAAGGGTATTTTTATCTGCTTTCCCCAAGGCCTGTCCGGTAAGTATCCTCAGGGTGGACAGGGCTATAAGGGGAACGTCGTAACCGTAACAGATTCCCTTAGCCATAGAAACACCGATTCTTAAGCCGGTGTAGGAGCCCGGACCGGCGCTTACCGAAACGGCACCTATACAAAGCTCCCGTCTGGAGGCAAATTTCAAGGCTTCGTCCACTATCAAACCCAATTGTACGGCGTGAGAATTTGCCTGATCGTTCATTCTGAAAAACAAGAGCTCTTCCCCTTTACTCAAAGCTACCGAACAGGGTTTGGTGGCACTTTCTATATGCAAGATAACAGTCATTCCGTACGTAAAGCCCTAAAGATAACTATAAGTCTTCAAATATTCCCTCCATCACATCGTTATCCTCATCCGCATTGAACGATTGCTCACAAGGTTCCAAATAAGGCGCCGGAATAGAAAATGAATCGCAAACACAATAACCCAAAGTGGTATCGGCATAAACCTTATTCATATACAAAGCCCAGATGGGTAATGCCACATTGGCTCCCTGTCCTTCGGACATATAATCAAAATGAATATCCCGTTCTTCGCCTCCGCCCCAGGCCCCACTCACCAGTTTAGGCGTAAAGCCCAAAAACCAGCCGTCCGAATTGTTTTGAGTAGTCCCGGTTTTGCCTCCCATATCGGCGAGAATTCCATACCTGGAACGAACCCGGATACCGGTACCTTCGTTGATAACGGCACGCAACATAACCTGCATCTGATAGGATGTGTGCTCACTGAACACTTCCGACATTTGAGGCGTAAAGTAACTGATTACATTACCGTCGTTATCTTCTATCCTGGTGACAAACAAGGGCATTACCTTGATGCCTCCGTTGACAAATGCCGTGTAGGCACTCACCATCTCGGAAAGGGAGACTTCGCAGGAGCCTAATGCCAGAGAAACCACCGGATCCAGATGACCTTTGATTCCAAAAGAGCGCAGTAAACGCACAAAACTGTAGGGAGACAATTTACTCATCAGGTAAGCCGAAATCCAATTGTTTGAATTGGCCAAGCCCCAACGCAGATTTACCATCTCGCCCACCATCTTGGTGGATGTGTTTTTGGGGGTCCAATGCTCTCCGGTTTCAGTCATTAGGGTAATGGGTTCGTTGCGTACCGGATCGCAGGGCGAAAAACCCTCTTCCATGGCCATGGTATAAAGAAATGGTTTTATGGTCGAACCCACTTGCCTGCGGCCCAACATCACCATGTCGTATTCAAAAGGTTTAAAGCTGACACCGCCCACATAGGCCTTGACGTGGCCGTTGTAGGGATCCATCGACATAAATCCGGCCCGCAAAAAATGCTTGTGGTAGCGGATGGAATCCATGGGAGACATAAGGGTATCTATCATGCCCTGATACGAAAACACCTGCATTTCCACCTTGGTACGAAAGGATTTGCGTATTTCCTGCTCCGACAAACCGGCTTTTCGCAACACCCGGTAACGTTCTGTCTGCCGGGCACTGGTCCACAAAATAGTATCCACCTGCCCTGCTCTGAGGTTGTTGGTATAAGGAGCATAATATCTTCCGGCTTTTTCTTCGAAGAATTTCGGTTGCAAGTCCATAGCAATATGTTCGTAGACAGCTTCTTCGGCATATTGCTGCATTCTGGAGTCGATGGTAGTGTAAATCTTGAGGCCGTCTGTATATAAATTATAGTTGGAGCCGTCCGGTTTTACATTTTTATGACACCAGCCGAACAAAGGGTTGGTCTCCCAGGCAATGGAGTCGTCCTTAAATAACTGATCCTGCCAGGAGGCGTAATTTTTTCGTTTTGGCTCGGTATGAGTCAACATCAGCCTGAGATATTGACGGAAATAAGGGGCGAGCCCCAGGCTATGGTCAACTTTACGATAATCGGTTTCCAATTCCAGATCCTGTACGGAATCGCATACGGCCCTGTCGATGTAACCGGCTCTTTGCATTTGTTCCAACACCAGATTACGCCTCTCTTTGGTGCGCTGATTATAACGCAGGGGATCGTAAAGCACCGGATTTTTGAACATACCTACCAGGGTGGCCGCCTGTTCCATGTTCAATTTGTCGGGAGTAGTGGCAAAATAAACCCAGGAAGCCGTTTTTATTCCAACGGCGTTGTACCGGAAATCGAACTTATTCAGGTACATGGTCAATATCTCTTCCTTGGTATAAAAACGCTCCAGTTGTACAGCTATCACCCACTCTATGGGTTTTTGCATGGCACGTTCAAAGCGGCTTTGAGCCGGAGGAGTATACAACTGCTTGGCCAGTTGTTGGGTAATGGTGCTCCCCCCGCCGGCTGTTTGCTGCCGCAAGATGACCCGTTTAAAGAACACTCTGAACAAGGCTTTTATGTCGATGCCGGAATGCCTGGTATAGCGCAGGTCTTCGGTAGCGATCAAGGCTCTGACCAAATGAGGCGAGAGATCTCTGTATTGTACCTCCACCCGGTTGCCTTCGTCCACATAATAGGTAGACAACAAAATTCCGTCCGAAGAATAGATTTCGGTTGCGTATTTATTTTTAGGATTTTCCAATTCCTCAATGGGAGGCATATAACCCAGTTTGCCCTGAGCTATTTTGGTAAAAAGCAAAGCCAACAAAAGCACTACCGTTATGAAGGTGATCCATAACACCAACAGAATCCTGGAAAGAACTGAGTTTTTTGAGGCTTTTTTTTTCGATTTCGAACCAGAAGATTTAGCCATTTGTATAGAGTTTTGTTCAGGGAACAAAAGGACTTGCAAAGGTAAAAAAAATTTTCGCAGATTAAAAAGCTTTATATACCTTTGTCAGGCCTAAAATACGATTTTATGTCTTATCCAAGTCTGGTTTCCATTGCGGATTATTCCAAGGAACAAATGCTGCACATCCTCGAATTGGCAGCCGGCTTTGAATCAAATCCCAATCAAAACATTTTGCAGGGCAAAGTAGCCGCGACTCTATTTTTTGAACCATCCACCCGCACCCGTCTCAGTTTCGAAACTGCCATCAACCGGCTCGGAGGACGCGTAATCGGTTTTTCCGATGCGGCCACATCCAGTTCCACCAAAGGAGAAACCCTCAGAGACACCATTAAAATGGTTTCCAACTATGCCGACATAATCATTATGCGGCATTTTTTGGAAGGAGCTGCCCGCTACGCCACCGAAGTAACCGACATCCCCATCATCAATGCCGGAGACGGAGCCAATCAACATCCCACTCAGACCATGCTCGATTTGTACTCTATTCAAAAAACTCAGGGCCGACTGGATAATCTCAAGGTGGTAATGGTAGGCGATTTGAAATACGGAAGAACTGTGCATTCACTGCTAATGGCCCTGAAGTATTTTTCTCCCGTTTTCTACTTTATCGCTCCCGAAGAATTGCTTATGCCCAATGAATACAAGCTGATTTGCCGGGAAAACAACATCCCCTATTACGAGAATTCCAATTTTGAACCGGAAATCATCGAGCAGGCCGACATCCTGTACATGACCCGCATTCAACGGGAGCGTTTTACCGACCTGGTGGAATACGAAAAAGTAAAGAACGTTTATATTCTGCATAATCACATGCTGGATAAATCCAAAAACAACCTCCGGATTTTGCATCCCCTACCCCGGGTGAACGAAATTTCGCAGGACGTAGACGACAACCCCAAGGCTTATTATTTCGAGCAGGCCCGCAACGGATTGTATGTAAGACAAGCCATTATCAGTCATGCTTTAGGTTTAGTTTAAATCCCACAACGATGGATAAAAAATACGTCAAAAAAGAAATGCAGGTCAAAGCACTCGAAAACGGAACCGTCATAGACCATATCCCCGCCAATAAGCTGTTTAAGGTGGTGGAAATTCTGCAACTCGAACAAATTTCCAACGAAGTAACCATTGGCAACAATTTAGCCAGCAAACGCATGGGGACAAAAGGCATCATTAAAGTGGCCAACCGCTTTTTTGAATCAAAAGAAATCAACCGCATCGCTCTGATTGCTCCCAATGCCAAAATAAACATCATACGAGATTACCAGGTAACAGAAAAAAGAATAATCACCCTTCCCGATCATTTCAAAGGTATAGTCAAATGCGTCAATCCAAAGTGCATCACCAACAATGAAGTCATGGAACCCCGTTATAACGTAATCAGTAAATCTCCTTTGGTACTGAAATGCCCCTATTGCGAACGGGAGATCAGGGAAGAAGAATTACAGTTGTTGTAAAACAAAACCGACGAACAAATAACCCCGCTTTCATCGAATAGCAAGTGCTCTTTTAGATTTTGTCTCAACGGAATTGTGTAAAGTATAATATATTGAATAAGAGACAGATAGCAAAAGCGCTATCATTAAAAATTTAGGTATGAAACAACATCGAAAACCCGGAACAATGATTTATCCACTTCCGGCTCTTTTAGTCAGCTGCGGTTCCAACCCGGATGAGTACAACCTAATTACCGTAAGTTGGACGGGCACTGTTTGCAGCGAACCACCCATGTGCTACATTTCTGTCCGGAAAACCAGGCATTCTCACAAAATCCTCGAAAGAAACAAGGAATTTGTTTTAAACCTGACCACCAAAGACCTCTCCTATGCCACCGACTGGTGCGGAGTACGTTCCGGTGAAAAATTCAATAAATTCAAAGAAATGCGCCTGACTCCGGGCAAAGCCGCAGTGGTGCAGGCTCCCACAGTCGAAGAATCTCCCGTCAACATTGAATGCAGGGTTAAAGAAATTCTCTCTCTGGGCTCTCACGACATGTTTCTGGCCGAAGTGGTCAATGTGCAGGTGGACGAAAAGTACATAGATCAGGCCACCGGAAAACCGGACCTGGAAAAAGCCGGCTTGCAGGTGTACGTACAGGGCTCCTACTTTGAATTGGGTAAATTAATCGGTAAATCCGGCTGGTCGGTCGAAAAGAAAAAATAATTCATTCATTCCTATACTTTATTTTATGAAAAGAGATCAAATCGTTTTTGATATCATCGAAAGAGAACGTAAACGCCAACTCAGAGGCATAGAGTTGATTGCTTCTGAAAATTTTGTAAGCGAACAAGTCATGCAGGCCATGGGTTCCTGCCTAACCAACAAATACGCCGAAGGTTATCCCGGGAATCGCTATTACGGGGGATGCGAGGTGGTTGACGAAAGTGAAAGTTTAGCTATAGAGAGGCTTAAAAAACTTTTTAATGCAGAATATGCCAACGTTCAACCACATTCCGGAGCCCAGGCCAATGCTGCTGTTTTTATGGCGGTGATGAATCCCGGTGATACATTTCTCGGTTTGAATCTCTCACACGGCGGCCACCTTTCGCACGGCTCTCCGGTAAACAGTTCAGGTATTTATTACAAAGCACTGGAATACAATGTAAAAGAAGAAACCGGACGGGTAGACTACGATCAAATGGAGGAAATCGCCCTGCGCGAACGTCCCAAACTCATTGTGGGCGGAGCCTCTGCCTATTCCCGCGACTGGGATTATGCCCGCATGCGCTCCATTGCAGACAAAATCGGCGCTTTGCTTATGATCGACATGGCGCATCCCGCCGGACTGATTGCCGCCGGGCTGCTTAACAATCCCCTCGAACACGCTCATATCGTTACTTCGACTACTCACAAGACGTTGCGAGGTCCCCGCGGCGGTATTATTCTTATCGGGAAAGATTTCGACAATCCCTGGGGAAAAGTTACACCCAAAGGGGAAATCCGCAAAATGTCGTCCTTGATCGATTCAGCCGTCTTCCCAGGCATTCAGGGCGGACCGCTGGAACACATCATAGCGGCCAAAGCCGTTTCTTTTGGTGAAGCCCTGCAACCCGAATACAAACAATACCAGAGGCAGGTTAAGAAAAACGCCGCCGCCATGGCCAAGGCTTTTATGGACAAATCCTACAAAGTAGTTTCCGACGGCACCGACAACCATTCCATGCTGATCGACCTAAGATCGAAATTCCCCAACCTGACTGGAAAAGAGGCAGAAAACGTCCTGGTTAAAGCCGACATCACCATCAACAAAAACATGGTGCCTTTCGACAGCCGCTCTCCTTTTCTGACCTCCGGCATCAGGCTGGGCACTCCCGCCATTACCACCCGGGGAGCCAAGGAAGAGCTGATGTTGCAGATAGTTGAATGGATAGACTTCGTATTGTCGCAACCTGATAACCAAAAGAATATAGAAGCCGTTCGCCAAAAAGTCAATCAGACTATGGCGAATTATCCCTTATTTGCTTATTAATAAGAAGAGGCCCGTACGGGCCTCTTGATTTTTAAAACATCAAATTAATTCCGGTTTGAAGGTTGAAGTGTGAATTATTCACCGGTATCATCTGAGGAGTATAAATCAACGGAATATAATCGGCTGCAAGGAAGAAGTTGACATATAACAACTTAAGGTTTACCGCTGTACCGAATGAACTCATTTTACCGTGCAAGAGCGAGTAAGTGAGTGCGGCCTGAAGCATGCTGCCCGGCTTGAAATTGGCCGACAACATAAAATCCTGGTAAAGAAGTCTACTCCTGGCAATGGCTGTTTGCGACAAGAGTCCGAAAGAAATGCGGTCATTGAGAATGCCCACCTCGCCCCCAATATTCAGCTTGGTGGTCAAACCACTGACAAAGGCTTCGGTAGAAACATCTTTGCTTAAGCGTATCAGTTCCTGCAGTTGATCTCCTATACCATTACCCTCTTCTTCGTCCTGCGATTCTTCTCCAAAAGCCAGATCCATCCCTTCGAAACTAAAGGTTTCGTTCGAAACAGCCTGCTGAACATGGTACTTACTCCATCTGATAAAACCCAGGTCGGTAATCGAAGCCGACAGGTTTAAAAAAGGCAAAGGTTTGGCGGTTAATCCCAGGTCGATAGATAATCCACCACCGGGTGGGAAGAGATTGCCGGGGCCGTCCAGAGAAGAGAAATCGGTACTGATGCCGTCCAGGTAATTGTCTTCGGAATAGGTAAACAACAATTGTTGCGGACCTGCATAGCGAAGGTAACCTTTCGATACCACATCCCATTGCTGATCGCCGGCACGGATGCTCAATTCGTCAAAGCCCAGTTTCATATTGCCTATTCCGACCAAGTGATTCACGTTGGCACCGACATTAAAAATTTCCCCGATACCGGTAGTGAAACCCAGGCCGTTTTTAGTATACAACAAGGCTTCAAAGTTCAGGGCTGTCAGATCGAAACGCGTAGAGGCTTGCGTAGCGTCCATACCAAGCATAAACAAACTGAAAAAATCCTTGGGTATACCTAACCCCATATCTGCGTAAATGCCACTGTGAACGCTGATATAAAAATGTTTCAGGCGGATACCCAAATTAAATAGTTCCACATTGACACTTCCGCTGAAATCGGATATTTTGCCCAGACCGGACAAAAATTTAGTCTTATTGGCATCAGGATGCATAAAGGTTATCAGTTCACCGTTTCGTCCGGGAATTACCAGATCGCTTAAAGCCATATCGGATCGAAGACTGAGGGCAATATTACCCAGTCCGAAACCTAAACAGGATTTCTTTGGTGCCATGGCCGGATTCATGCGAGTGTGCATGGGCGATCTTTCCAGAAAGTACAGGGAGTTTACTTTCTGAGCTCTGAGCTCCGGAGTCAAGGCAATAAGCAACACCATAAAAAACAAGATCCGTCCTGTTGTTTTCATAACAAATTTGCTTAAAAGTGTTACTACTATGAACTCCTTAGTTAATCCTCAGATTTAAAATCGACAACGAGTCCTCCTTCCATTTGCAAACCCACGGCCAATTCGATATAGTCCGAAGGTTGTACGGATACAAAGGGATTCTGATCGCTGGCTGTAATCAAAAATTCAACCCGCATTTTGTTGGTACGTTTCAAAAGGCTGGTATGAGCCGGCGATAAACTGATCTGGGTTGAAGTCTGAGAAAATCCCGTGGCAAAACCGGTAGCCGGATCTATGGGGGCAGCAGCTTTAATATCACCCGAAGACACTGAAAACAAAGCCATACTGTCGACATCCAAAGCAGTAAGTCGTAATTTAAGATTCAGGGGGATCCTGTTTTTTACGTTCAGGTTCAAGCCCACTGTCAAGTCTTCTTGCTCTTCCAAAAACTCCTGACTGTCGAGCGACAGCTCCATGGTCGATCCCATGCCTATATTCAGGTCGCTGCCAAACTGCAACGGGATTTGCATGGAATAATTCATCGTCGTTTGTGTGTTTTTGGACACGAAGTGATTCTGAGCCGATGCCACATCGGTAGCGAAATTATAAGCCATGGTGATCTGGTCTGGATTGATTTTGAACAATTCGCCGGTACCATTGGTTTTGTCGATGACAAATCGATTCTGATGCATTTCCTGGGGGCTACCGGCCGGTGTCATGACGAAATTGGCGTCGTTGAGCTTTCTGCTCTCTCCGGTAACTGAATTGCTGGTGCCCAAATCCAGATTGAACAATATGGGTACGCCCAGATTACTCTCGGTAGTAAGGACTATTTGAGGGTTGTAAAAACTCAACACAACGTTATCGTTCAATACATCGCCCAAGGCATTAAAATTGATGGGTTCGGCATTTCCGCTCATAGAATAATTCACTTTCCCGTAGACCACTTCGTAATCCAGTGGATTAACGAAGCTCATTTCCAGATACATCATAGTTTGAATGGGCTCAAGGGCCGTCACGTCTCCGCTTTCCCGAATATTCAACGTCACATCTTGAGTGATTTCCAAGCTGTTGCTGCCTTTTGCCAACCTGAGCCTTCTCACTTCTAAGTCGATGGTATCGCCCATACCGAGCGACCACTCGTCGATTTTCTGGCCATTATAGAAATAATCGGCCACAGCGCCCTGAGG
Source organism: Bacteroidales bacterium UBA1402 (assembly GCA_002305085.1). Lineage (GTDB taxonomy): Bacteria > Bacteroidota > Bacteroidia > Bacteroidales > UBA1402 > UBA1402. The sequence continues at coordinate 186,693 of DBQE01000007.1, forward strand.
AATAAATCGAACATTGAGGCTTTCTTTTAATTTGGGGCCGCCCAAACCTTCGGACCTCAGAATTATGCGAACAATACAGTTGTTCAGATCCACACTGTCAACAGCGATCAGGTCGGTACTGAAATCAGGCAGGGTCATACTGGAATTGTCCGTGTAATTGTACACGCTGGGAGGGATATCGTAGGGCGTCCAGAAAACTAAGGAAGCATCGTAAAGCGGAGTAGTAGTCATAATCGGATCTACCGCTGCCAACGAAAAGTCTCCCAGAGCCGAAGTCAGCCCGCTCATATCCATGCTGCCTGCAAACTCAAAAACGTAAACTCCATCTTTTACAGTCAACGACCCTGAATCCTGGGTCAAGTTTCCAACTACACTATCGAGATAGATGGTAGTAGTGCCGATTGGAACGGATATGGAATTGCCAAAAAGCTCCATTTTGCCCGAAAGCTTTTCCAGGTCGTAAGAATTATCTATACAGGAAAAACAGAAAACTCCCGCTAATACGACAAGGAAATAAATGAATAGAAAGCGTTTTAGTTTCATAGTCTTATTTATTTAATGGAAAATACAACCTGTCACGAGGGTACAATATTACTATATTTTTTGGTTCCTCCTACTTTCAATTGAAAAATACTTTAGCCCTTATTGCCCGCACAGGGGGCTAAATTAGTAAAGCAACGACAGAAAACAAAAAAAATCTCGAAGCCCTGCCCAGCTTCAACAGCGGAAGGTTTTGTCGGTTGCCGGACAACAGAAGGTTTCAACATCGTAAATCGTCGGAAAAAACAGCAGGGGCTTTAGGTCTTAAGTTGTAGTTTGAAGCCATGGTTTCTCCATAGGCTCCCGTAGAACGTATGGCTATCAGGTCTCCCCGCCGGGTTTTGTTGAGTACTACCTGTTTTCCGAAACAATCGGACGATTCACAAATGGGGCCGACCACATCGTATTTTTGCTCAGGTTCTTCCGAACTGATATTCTCGATCTTGTGGTAGGCCTGATACAGAGCCGGCCGTATAAGTTCGGTCATGCCGGCATCCAAAATAACAAATTCGTTTTGCAAGCCTTTCTTTATGTACAAAACTTTGGAAATCAAACTGCCGCATTGAGCCACCACCGAACGTCCCGGCTCAATATGTAAACTTTGTCCGGGCCTTAACACCAACATCCTGCGTAAAGTCTGCATATAACCGGCGAAGTCGGGAACAGGCACTTGATCCGGATAATGATAATCCACGCCCAGTCCTCCTCCCAGATTGATGTGTTGAACAAAAAGCCTGCGCCGGTCCAGTAGGTTCTGAATTTCGTTTACCCTGGCACAAAGACCTGCGAAATTGTCCATCTCGGTAATTTGCGAACCGATATGAAAATGCAAGCCTATCAGTTCAATATGCGGCAGTTTCAAACAAATATCGAGTACCTCGTCGAGACTTTGCAACGAAATACCGAATTTACTGTCGTTCACCCCGGTGGTAATGTAATGATGCGTATCGGCCTGCACATTAGGATTGATTCTTAAGGCCACTCCGGCCTTTTTACCCATGGCCCCGGCCCGCTGGTCTATTACTTCCAGTTCGGGAACCGATTCTACGTTGAAACAAAAAATATTCCCCTCAAGTCCCAGGTCTATTTCCCAATCGGCTTTACCCACTCCCGCAAACACCAGCCCGGAAGCCGGGAAACCGGCCTGAAAAGCAGCCTGCAACTCACCTCCGCTCACACAATCGGCGCCAAAGCCGTAAGCGCGGATAATATCGAGAATACGTGGATTGGCATTGGCTTTTACGGCATAATGCACCTCCATCTCGTTTCTGTCCGCCTCTTTACGAAGCAAATCGAGCGTGGAACGCAGCACATCCAGGTCGTAATAATAAAAAGGAGTTCGAAGGCTGTTGAAACTGCTTAAGGGGAAACATCCTTTCATAATATATTTTATTTAAACAGTTGTTCGCTCAGGGCAATCAAACTGCGTTTTTTGTCTTCGGCCTTTACCAATAGGGAAATATTGTAATTGCTTCCTCCGTAAGAAATCATCCGAACCGGAATATCCTTGAGGGCCTCCACCACTTTGGCTTCGAAACCGATGTTGTCCCAGGTGAGGTCGCCCACCACACAAATAATGACCATGTCGCGGTCGACGCTGACGGTTCCTATTTTTTTCAACTCATCCAAAATCTCTTTCAGGTGCTTATTGTTGTCGATGGTCATCGAAATACCCACCTCCGAGGTGCAAACCATATCTACAGGAGTGCGGTAACTTTCGAAAATTTCGAACACCCTGCGCAGGAAACCGTAAGCCAAAAGCATTCGGCCCGACTTTATACGTATGGCGGTAATATTATCTTTGGCGGCTACCGCTTTGATTTTATGCTTTTCGCTCTTATTCGAAATGGTTGTCCCCTTAGCATCGGGTTTCGTTGTATTCAGTAAACGCACGGGAATCTTTTCGAGTTTGGCGGGAAGTATGCAGGTGGGGTGCAAAATTTTGGCTCCGAAATAGGCCAACTCGGCCGCTTCGTCGAAATTCAGAAACGACACCGGCGATGTATTGTCCACGATTCTGGGGTCGTTGTTGTGCATACCATCGATATCGGTCCAGATCTGAATTTCTTTGGCTTTTACGGCTGCTCCAATCAAAGAAGCGGTATAATCGCTGCCGCCCCTTTGCAAATTATCTATTTCGCCATACGCATTCAAGCATATAAAACCCTGGGTTATATATACATCGGCATCTTGGTGTTGTTGCAATAAAGCGTTCAAATGTTCACGCAGGTAATTTTGGTCGGGTTCGGCGTTTTTATTGATTCTCATAAATTCGAGAGCCGGCAAAAGAACGGCGTTCAAGCCTTTCTCTTTTAAATAATTGGTAAACATCACGCTGGATAAAAGTTCCCCCTGCGCCACTATCACTTTTTCTTCGAACAGGGTAAATACTTTTTTGGTAAAACTGCGAATATGATCGAAATGCGATTTAATGACTTCGAGGGTTTGAATTTTGTATTCCTTGCTTTCGAATAGGTCTTCTATTTCGCGTAAATACTTTAATTCCAACATATTGATAATCTCGTTGGCTCCATCGGGATTACGTTTATGCAAATAATCCGAAATTTCGAGCAGGGTATTGGTGGTGCCCGACATGGCCGACAATACTATGATGTTTTTGCCTTCCTTGGCAACAATTCCGGCTACCTCTTTCATTCGCTGTGCAGAACCCACAGAGGTTCCGCCAAATTTCATCACTTTCATTTTATTCCATTTTTGTTGTATTAGTTTCTTCGCTCAGGCGGAAATGATCGCATCTGAATACCCTGCCGGGAAATTTATCCAGAAAACTCAGGTTGTGGGTGGTCATCAAAACAGTTGTACCTCTATCCTTGATATCGTGGAGCAATTGCACAATGGCATCGCCTGTTTCCGCGTCCAGGTTGCCGGTGGGTTCATCGGCCAGTATGATACGGGGATTATTGAGCAGGGCCCTTGCAATTACTATTCGCTGCTGTTCGCCGCCCGACAGTTCGTGAGGCATCTTGTAGCCTTTGTTTTGCATGCCCACCTGAGTAAGCACTTTATCGATGCGTTCTTCTATCTCGTTTTTGTCTTTCCAGCCGGTTGCTCTTAAGACAAAATTCAAATTGTTCCAGACCGTCCGGTCTGTCATTAATTTAAAATCCTGGAAAACAATTCCCAAGCCACGACGCAAGGCCAACACCTGCTTACGTTTAATTTTGTGCAGATTGTAGTCGTAAATGCGGGCTTTTCCTTCGGTTACGGGAATCTCGGCATAGAGGCTTTTGAGCAGGCTGCTCTTTCCCGATCCCACCCGGCCGATGAGGTAAATAAACTCACCGGGACGGATATCAAAACTCACCTCCTTGAGTACGATAAAATCTTCCAGGCAGATATCGACTTTGTCGAAATGGATCAGAATAGTGTCTTCCATTTTATTTATGTCTTTTTTTCAATTCACGGGCCAGGTCTTCCAATCGATAGCCTTTGGAAGTCAACAACACCATCAGGTGGTAAAGCATGTCGGAAGCTTCGTACAAAAAGCGCTCATCGTTGCCGTCCACCGCTTCGATCAGGGTTTCGACCGCCTCCTCTCCCACCTTTTGAGCCATGCGTTTCACTCCTTCCTTAAACAGCGAAGTAGTATAAGAACCCTCGGGCATTTCGCGGTAACGACGATCGATAAAATCTTGCAAATAAAGCAAAAAATCCAGATCCCCGGAACTGTTTTTTTCATTAAAACAGGTATCCCAACCCAGATGACATACCGCTCCTTCGGGATTTGCCTGAATCAACAGCGTATCCTTGTCGCAATCCTCTTTTACAGAGACCAGATGCAGAAAATGGCCGCTTTCTTCGCCCTTGGTCCAAAGTCGGCCTTTGCTGCGACTGAAAAAAGTTACCTTGCCAGTCTCGAGGGTTTTATCGAGGGCCTCCTGATTCATAAAGCCGAGCATCAACACCTTACCGGTGACATGATCCTGTACTATGGCGGGAACCAAGCCGCCCATTTTAGCAAAATCGGGTTTCATCGTTATTCTCTTACTGTTATGCCTTCTTTTTTTAAATAAGCTTTCAGCTCGGGAATTTTTATTTCCCCGAAATGAAAGACGCCGGCTGCCAATGCAGCATCGGCTTTACCCAAAACAAATGCCTCCTTGAAATGTTCCATCGTTCCGGCTCCTCCGGAAGCTATCAGAGGGATACTCAGGCGATCGGCCAGCATAGCCAAAGCCTCGTTGGGGTAACCGGTTTTTACTCCGTCGTGACTCATACTGGTAAATAGAATCTCACCGGCCCCGCGATCCTGAGCTTCCAAAGCCCAGTCGAGCAATTCCCTTTCGACCGGCCGGTGTCCGCCGTTGATGTAACAACGCCATTTGCCGTCCTCTTCCAGTTTGGCGTCGATGGCCACCACACAGATCTGGGAGCCGAAATTACGGGCAATCTCGTCGATGAGTTGAGGTTTTAGCAAAGCGGCTGTATTGATGGAGACCTTATCGGCTCCGGCCTCCAGCAGACGGTCGATGTCGGCCAGCTCGTGTATGCCGCCCCCCACGGTAAAGGGAATACTGATGCGGGCTGCCACCTTGCTCACCAGATCGGTAAAAGTCTTTCGGCCCTCGTAAGAGGCCGTAATATCGAGGAATACCAATTCGTCGGCGCCTTGCTTACTGTAAGCCTCTCCCAGTTCTAAGGGATCGCCGGCCCGCCGAAAATCGACAAAATGAACGCCCTTGACGGTTTGGCCGTCTTTGATATCCAAACAGGGAATAATGCGCTTAGCTAACATAGATACTTACTTAAGTCCTTCAATTGAATACGCCCCTCGTAAATGGCTTTGCCCAAAATCGCCGCCGGCAGGCCCGCGGCTTTCAGGTCGTCGAGATCCTTAAGACTACTCACTCCTCCGCTGGCAATCAGGTGAAGTTCCGGGTACTTGGCCAATATCTGAGTATAAAGTTCCAGAGCCGGTCCCCGGAGCATGCCGTCGCGGCTGATGTCGGTACATATCACTTTGTTGATGCCTTTTTGGACGTAATTCTCCAGAAAGCTCCACAAATCCAATTCGGAACGTTCGGTCCAGCCGGATACGGCAATTTTACCCTCGCTAACATCTGCTCCCAGTATAATGCGCTCCGGGCCGTAGGTTCTGATCCAGTTTTCGAAGGCCTCCGGCGACTTAACCGCAATGCTTCCTCCGGTCACCATTTGAGCTCCACTTTCGAAAGCAATGCGCAAATCCTCATCGGTTTTGAGCCCTCCGCCAAAATCGACAATCAGGGAAGTATGGCTGGTAATCTGCTCCAAAATCCGGTGATGCACAATGTGTTGAGCTTTTGCCCCATCCAGATCGACCAGGTGCAAACGGCGAATACCGGCTGCCTCAAAGCTCTTGGCTACCTCGAGCGGGGAATCGCTATAAACCTTGCGTCGCCCGTAATCACCCTGGCTGAGACGCACACATTTACCATCAATAAGATCTATGGCCGGTACAATTTCCATTGTGTTATAACTCAATTAAACCATCTTCCACATAGGGGGTAAACACCGGAAAATGAATGCCGGCTTTACGGCCTGCAAAAGTAACTAAAATACGCGGTTATCTTGTGTGATTTTAGAAAAAAGCACAAAATCATCCCGTTTTTTGGTCTTAATGTACCGGTGGTTTCTGCGTATAAATATTAATTTTTATCTTTGCCCATCCGAAAGGTCATAAAAGGTTAGAAAAGATACAGACTATGCTATAATCGGCTCGCAAGGCCGGTTGTTTTGCTTTAAAAATCTGCCTGAAATGGTTAAGAAACAAAAATCGATAGAGCAGGGCGAACTGGAAGATCTCCTTGAAGTTTGTCAATTTCTGAATCCTAAACAAAAGGAGGAATTCATCTGCAACTGCGAAATCCATCGTCTTAAAAAGAATCAGATGCTGTACGCCGAGGGCGATAAGCCGGAGCATATCATGTGTCTGCTGCGCGGTAAGATCAAAATCACCAAAAAAGGCGTTGGCGGACGCAACCATATTGTCCGTATGGTCAGGCCCGGAGGCTATTTTGCCTATAGAGCTTCTTTGGCCGGAACGATGCATTCCACTTCTGCTACGGCCTTCGAAGCTTCGGATGTGGGTGTATTTCCTTCCGGATTGTTCATCAAGCTGTTGAGGCAAAACGGTGAGCTGGCTTTTTACTTTATCAAAGCGTTGGCTATCGACCTGGGCTTTTCCGACTCCCGCCAGGTGAATCTTACCCAAAAGCATATCCGCGGACGTCTGGCCGAATCGCTGCTGTTCATGCGCAATCATTACGGCCTGGACGAAGACGGCGCCACCATCAACATCTACCTTTCGCGCGAAGACCTGGCCAATCTCTCCAACATGACCACCTCCAACGCCATCCGTACCCTGTCGATGTTTGTATCCGAAAAAGTCATCACCCTCGACGGCCGCCGCATCAAAATCATTGATGAAGACAAACTGGAGAGAATCAGTCGCTTAGGTTGATTCTTTGCCGTTATTATTCTTTGCTGTTAATTTTTACTGCTCGTTTTCGCAGCTCCCTGATGTTTCTCTTGCTTAAAATGTTTAAGCCTTTATCCAGTGGATTTTAAGGCCTCGCCGCTCCATGCCCCTGAACCAGGTCATCTGCCTTTTGGCAAATTGATGTATGGCTGTTTCGAGCTGTCGGTACATTTCGTCGTAACTGAGCTCACCCAACACATAAAGCGTAAGATACTTGTATTCCAGGCCGTAATAAAGAAGGTCATCGGCTGCAACTCCGCTTTGAAGCAAGTTTCTCACTTCTTCTACCATGCCGGAATCGAGCCTGGCCTGCAATCGTTGGCTGATGCGACGCCTTCGTTCTTCGCGTTCCACCTCCAAACCTATGATATAGGGCTGCAAAGGGGGCAAATCGGATTTTATTTCGGGGTGAGTAGCCAGGTATTCGGCAATTTCTATGGCTCTGAGGGCTCGTTTAGGGGTGTCGGTATCGCTGGTGTTGTGCAGGTTTTTGTAGCCGGCCAGTATGTCGCTGAGTTCGGCCAGGGTTTTTCCTTCGAGCGAAGCTCTCAGGGCGGGATTTTCGGGTACGGCGGGCAAGGTATAGCCTTTGAGTACGGCTTCGATGTACAAGCCGGTTCCTCCGCAGAGTATGGGCAATTTGTTCCGGGAACGGATATCCCGCCAGACCCGGGTAAAATCGCGCTGGTATTCGTATAAATTATAGCGGCTGCCTGCGGGACAAATATCGATAAGGTGATAGGGAATTTTCTGTCCGCCGGGCAATGTATATTCCGACAAATCTTTGCCGGTACCGATGTCCATGCCGCGGTAAACCTGCCGTGAATCGGCGCTGATGATCTCCGCATTCAGCCGGCCGGCCATTTCGACGGCAAATTTGGTTTTGCCGCTGGCTGTGGGGCCGAGTATTACAAGTAGATTGCATTCGTTGGGCAACTGCATGGGATTGGGGGACTTTTGCCGGCAAAGATAACAAGAAAATCAAGAGCGCTCCCCACTGACTGCAAGTTACAGCCCGGCTGATTGATACCCGGTATGCATATCCGGATTTTTGGCAGCGCTCCCCTCCACTCAAGCCCAAGCCGCTCAGCCTCCCGATATCCACGGCTGGTCAGCGCTGGACACCGGCGTTGCCTGTTTGTCTCTGCAAGCCTGCACAGGCAAATTTTGCCGGCCTCTGCGCGCTTCGGGCGCCGTGTCTAAATATCGGCTTCGGGTCTGGACTTTCGTTGCGGTACGCTTGCGGGAGATTCTATTTCTCCGTAAGAAACTACGACGATGAATGAAGAACAGACATCATTCAAAATACCCCGTCCTATCCAAAAACTCCCTCTGGTTGTTTTCTCTGCGGATGGTTAGGGTGCCTGTGGTTTCGGGGCCGTTTTTCAGGGTCTTTTCGTTTATGCGCACTGTTTCGCGAGGGCCTCTGTCTTTGTTCAGGTTCCACATGTATTCTCCCTGGGCGTCCATGTAGATGCGCTTCATAGTCAGTTTAAGCTCGTTGCCTTTTACCCGGGCTACCAGATAATCCTGGGTGTTGACAATTTCTCTGCCCCAGGATGAGCCGTGGATTATTTGCCAGATGCCGTCGGATTCCAATACGGTGACATCGTGGAATTCTCCTCCCAGGTAGGCGTCCACTTCGTGTTTTTTCATCAGTTGGTAAAACTCGCTTTCTTTGCCGCCTTCCAACATAAGGGCGCTCGAGGAACGCCTGTTGATTTCGCCCCACAAGCCTACGTGGCCCTGGACGATCTTGAATTTTGCGTCGTTGTGGTCTTCGAGCACTTGTTCGAACCATTCGAGTTGTTCGCCACAAACAGTTATGCGCATGGAATCGTCTATCACTTCGAACGTTTCTACTGTAACGATCAATAAATCGCCTTCACGGACGTAATAAGCCAGGCCTTTCTTGTTTTCGGGGCCGTTTTGCGGCATGCGCAGGTGCTCGGCATACACTCTCTCGAAACAGGGTATCAGCTTGATTTTATGCCCGGGCCAGGGATCGTCTCCCAAATCGTGATCGCCCAGGGCTGTATAATATTTCAAACCGTACTCGTTCATACGTCTGACCCAGGCCGAATAATAGATGCTGCCCATGTGTTCCACGCACTTGGGGCTATCCCACCAGTGCCCGTTCACCAAATCGCCGGCTACCAGCACAAAATGGGGATTCTCGGCTTTTACCTGAGTCAAAAAGTAATCTACTGCCTCTTCGTAACCCGGCCAGGGATTGGGGATATCGAAGTTGAAAAAATCGGGAAAGCTTACAAAGCATACAGCTTGCGCTCTTTTTCCCCGGTTTGTTTGCTCCGGCATAATGAACGTGACCGCCAACATGGTGATCACCAGCGCGAAGGCGACTGCCGCAATCAGAAACCATCTGTTTTTGTTTGTGCTCATGGTACTTGGTATGAGAAGGTTTAGATTAAGATTTTAATTCAGAATAGAGGAATAAATTAAGCGGCTCTAAATTACTAATAATTCCTGATAGTGGCATATACCCCATAGGATTGATCTTCTACATCGAACAAAGGAATAAGCCGGTAGGTTTTACCGTTGTTGTTCAGGCGAAAACTGTTGCTTTCTTTATCTTTCGACAACTGTTGCAGTATCGATTCGTGATTGCCTTTCATAATCAACTCCTCATTGGAATCGAAGGCCAGCAGCATCGGGCCATAGAAAATGGCGAACACATTGTTGTCGTCAGGCATGGTTTTAAGATAAAAGTCGTATTGAAAGACCAATTGTATTTTGTCTTTGTTTTTCCAGGAACAATGCAGGCTGATATAGGAATTGGGCGTTGCTTTCGCCTCCTGTTTCTCGCCGTTAACGTAGACTTCTACTTTGCGCGCCCAAGAGGGAATGAAAAGCTTCAGAGCAAAGTCGGTTTTCTTTGCGGTGGTAAGGCTGAATTCAACACAAGTGTCCGCAGGGAAATGGCCTGTTTGTTCCAGAACAAGCTTTTTTTCGTCCCAATGCACTTTCGAGGGCACGTACAAGTTAACCCACAAAGCCGTGTCGTTGCGATAATAAATACCTGTATTCAGGGCCGAAAAAGCTTCTATCGAAGTACCGTTGCAACAGCGGAAATCGTTTTCCCTGAGATAGGCTTTTTGCCGGGGAGAACCCAAAGGTAAGTGATAAACACATCTTCCCGTTTTCGCGCTTTGCAAGGCCATTACAGCGTTGTAAAAAGTGTTCATGTACGCGTCGGCATAAACCGGATCGAGCTTCCAGGTAAAAAGAGTGGAACTGAGCTTTTGGGTATTGTGCGTGACGCAGGTTTCCGCAATTTCCCCGGTCATGGTATTGCTAAGCTGCCCGGGCACTCCCCAATGTTCCGCCAAAAGCGAGGTATAAGTGGTCACGTTGGGACGAGGGCCGCTGCTCGTACCGTTTGCATATACATGCGATTCCATCAGCCTGTCCCAAAAATAAACCACCGCATCGTGGTATTTTTTTTCTTTAGTGACAGCATAGCGCTGAGCATAGCCATTCACCAGCGCTATATGGGTATTGGCGTGCAGCCCCGACAATATGTCTTCGTTTTTCGATAAAGGAACAACAAACCAATCCCTGTCGAACAATGCTGCCAACGCCAGATGCCCGGGGTCTTTCGAAACTTTATACAGGTTATACAGCACTTCGTTCATGGCCCCCGCCTCGTTGGAAGGATTGGCCCCAACACTGTACAACATTTTCTCTATGGTGTCGTCGCTGAGTTTGGACATTCGTTTTTCCACATAGCCGGCCATACCCAAAAGCATTTCGTAGGCCTTTGCATTCCCTGTGCGGGTATACACATCCAACAGCCCCTGCATAATTTTTTGATAGGTATAATACGGAGCCCAAACGCCCCCAAACCGGGTCTCCAACACATCGAAATCGCTCTCGGGAAAAGCGCTTAAATAACCGTTCCCAAAACTTTGCCAGCATTTATACAATTCCTCCGTCATATAATTCAGCCGCTCCGCCAACAACTCATCCCCGTATTTATCCACCACAAGAGCCGCCGCCGACAAATAATGCCCCGTAAAATGCCCCCTCAAACCCGTCGTCGGCGACTCCCAGCCCTCCAAGGGCAGCGCCGTCGAAGGCAAACCCGCATTAACCCTGAAATTATGCAAAAGCCTATCCGGATCGAGAGATTTCAAATACTCAATATTCAGATCCTCCCGCCGTTTCACCCACGAATCCGTCAGCACCACCGACCTCTCCGGAAAGGAAGAGGCCTTCCCCACCTCCGAAACAAAAGCCTGATGCCGACAATACAAGTTGGGGTTAGTGGTGAAAAGTAGGGTTATTAATAATAATATTTGTTTCATGTTGTGTGGTGTTTTGAGGTTTTGATAGGCAACACCGAAGGTTGCGTGTTTTTTAGTGGTAGTTCTTACTCAAGTTCAACTCCTGCCATATCTGCTCTTATTTTTTCAACCAGGTAGGTATTAAAGTCTTTAAGCATTAAATTGGCATTCCAATAAACACACCAGCACGAGGCATCGGCTTGAAATTCCTGATGGTATTCTTTGTAGATATTCCCAAAGTCTTTTACCAGTGTTCCGTCCTTTTTATACAGTCTCAAATCGGAAATGTCAATTATTACCTTCCCCGGAGTTTTAATCCCCGCTGTTGCCAAAGCTCCAATCAAGCCAAACGATGCTCCAATCGCTGCTCCGGTGGAGAATTCCTGCTGTGCATAAAAGCTATTCAACGTACCTGTCAAGTAGTGATCGCTGTACGGGTTCTCCCCATAAAACGACACACTAAACAATCTGGCCTTATTGAAATGCTCAACCATCATTTTCGACAACTGATTCACGAGGGTATCTTTTCTATAATGTTTTTCCGAATTGATACAGGTTTCTTTTCCGTTAAGTCTTATTTGTCTCGGATTATCGAACAGTATGGCATTTTCTTCGATATTCGCCCTGTTATCTTCAAAAATTCTTACCTCAACCCTTGCAGGAATAAGTGTCGCAGTCTTTGAAACCTGTAAATCATCTGTTTCGTAAACAATTGTTTGGCTTATGGTACATCCAATCAAAAAAAGCGGCGTTAAAAATAATAGCTTTCTCATTGTTTTAAAATTTAAAATGTTGACTTTTAAAATTTTATTCCTGCTTCCAGGCTTATTCCTATATCGTTTTTGTAAACCTTGGAACTAAGTAATTTTTCACTGACACTTAAACCCACTATTATTCCCACTTTCGATTTAGGGATAAAATAGATGCCCTGGGAAGGTGAAAATCCAAAAAATGTATTTGAACTTTTGGCTCCATATAAATTTGTTAGTTTTTCTCCACCGAATATCAGGTTCCCTCCTATTTTTAGAAAAAAAGTATCTCTGAGTTTATAAAATGGACTGACACCTATCAGATAATAATTCATAATGGCAGATTGATAATTAAATTGTGAAAAGTAGTCAGTATGTATCGAAAAACCCTGTATACCGTAATACACCGGTATTATCCACTTAGATGTATTTTTCAGATTATAGCCGTAATATTGCAAAGACCAACCGTCGGCATTCAATCCGAATTTCCGGGAATAAGTAAGCAAATTTATCCACTTGCCGGTTTCTTTAACGTATTCGGTCGTATCTATTATCACGGCATTGTCAGACACCCGAAGCACTTCGATCAAATCCTCAGGAACATCAACAGCCGGATTGATTTTATAACTCCGCACGTCGTTCTTAGCAACATAACTCGATAATTTTCTTTCCCCCTTAACAAAGTCGTAATGAATAATAGCACTATCAACTCTGGTGATTTTACAATCAATCTGTTCCCCATTTCTAAGAATTATCAAATCCTGCGAAAAGCTTGCCAAAGCGAACAACGACAAGAAGGCTAAAATTAAAAACCGCATATATTCCTGTTTAATGATTTGATTTTTGTGTTGTCGTTTCTAGTTGTCGTAATGATATCTACAGCTATAAATCAGAAGTTCTTCATCCTTTACCCGATATACCAATCTATGTTCCCTGTCAAGTCTACGAGACCAGAGTCCGGACAAATCATACTTCAGCGGCTCGGGTTTGCCTTTACCTTCGAATGGAGTCCTCTGAATATCTAAAATCAATTCGTTGATCTTTTTCAGCATATTCTTGTCTTCCTTGAGCCAAGAAGTGTAATCCTCCCAAGAGTTTTTAGAGAAAGTAATAATCATTCCCCTTCGATTAGATTTTCACGAACTATTTCCCCCTCTTTGATTTGCTTAATCGACTCATAAAGTCTATCGGCATTCGCCTTAGAACTTAAAAGATGCACCGTCTCCATAATCGAATTATATTCATCCAACGAAATCATAACGGCACCACTCCCCCTCCCCCTTTTGATAATCAATGTCTCATTGTTCCCTTCAACACGATCAAGGTAGCTTTTCAAGTTTGTCCTGAACTCGGTATAGTTTGCTGCTATCATATTTGTGGTTTTGAGTTGTTAATTAGGTACAAATATAGGTACTTTTTTAAGGGTGACAAAATTTTCCTTTTTTAGTCCAAGAATATGTTTTACCAATTGTGCAGGATGTAAGTGTTTATAATATTTGTCTTCCGGGCTGATGGTTTTGGCAAAATCAAATAAATTTGGAATATCTTCCCGTTGTTCCGTAATCTCTGTAAGATTCCTTTCTTTAAGTCCTGAATGATTGCGAGATGAATATGCCCCTGAATATTTACATTCAATTCCAAAGGCTTTAATTTTTTCATTTTCGCTATTGAGTATTACGCAGTCAATAATCGGGTCAAATTGAAACTTGTCACTTAGCTTAAATTTTCTGTGCAAGCAGGTTTACCTATGGTGATTTCAACACCAACCAGCCTAACATTGTTTCTGTCTGCCCAACTAAGTTGCTTTGTTAATATGTATTCAAATCCATTCATTGAAGAGTCTTTTTTTGCATAAACGCTGTTACCCTGCGTTTTCTGTTCATTTTAAATATTCTTGAACCAATCTGGCTTTATTTTAACCTCTTCAACCAATTCAACTGTCACACCTAAATTCAACTCCTTCAGTTTTTCGGCAAAGTCATTACCATCAATTAAATCAATTGGTGTCGCACCATCTCGTTGTGCTTCTTTTTTAGCTTCGCGGGAAAAACTTCCGGTTGTCATAATAAGTCCTTTGTCCGCCCGTCCACTCATTGCACCTCTAAAATCCCTTATCACAGAAGATGAAACAGAACCTTGATATCGTTTAGCTTGAAAAACTACGCGAAATGATAGAACACCACCAAGTCTGATCATTCCTTTTCCATCGATTCCACCATCATTTGTCTTACCAGTAACCTCTACGTTCACAAATCCTAATTCTCTTAAAAGTCTTTGACAAAGTCTTTCAAATTGGTCTGGGTGAATGTTTTTTATTGTGTCAAGTAATTTGTCTTGCCAAGAAAACTCTTCTATTTCTTCTGTTGTGTCTTTAAGTTCGAGAGAATCATTTTCTTCACTTTTCTTTTGAAGTCGTTCCTCTCTGTCTTTTTTAACGACCGCCTTTTTAACTTTTTCTTGGTTTACTTCATTTGTTTTTTGTCCTTCTTCGGTCAATGCCCATACGCCTCTCGAAGAATTTTCAATCAATCCATAACGCTTGAGGTAGTTTCTTGCCCAAGCAAGTCTATAAGACAATTTAGTAGTACTTTCTCTATGGATTTCGTTAGTAGCTTCTTCGGACAAATTTAAAAGTTGGGCAACCTCTTCTTCGATTTCGCTTACCGCTCCTGAACCACCAAGTTTCTTCAAAGCTTTTAACGTAGGATTGAAGAGGTCGTCATATTTATATTTAAAATGTTTATCCATTTATTTTTGTCTTTTTATGCGTCATGTTATGGATTAAGAGCAAAAATCATGACAAGCAAATGAAATATACCGACCTGTTATAGGCTGGCATTATTTCCATTGTATCATTCCATTCAAGTCCACCGTTGTTGTAGTTTTAATCCTTTCCAGAAATAAAGAATCATAACCATTCGAGCGGACTATACTCTCAGAAATTTCAAAAACTTCATATTTATCATTGAAAACTTGAGGTTTTAATGCAATATTATCCGAGTTAGTTGGATCTTGAACGCTTGGATAGATAATAGCATCTATTTTACCATCATAATAATTATTGAGTATTTTATCAGCAAAGTAGGCACTGAAAATATAATTAACATCCTTTTCTCTATCAACAAATCTGCTAAAAAAACACGCCAACAACTTATTATCCATGATTATTATTTCTTGCAACTCTTCTGGGTACATTTTCAATGCTTTCGAAAACTCATTTTTTAATTGATAATCTTTACAATTGTCATAATCAATAATCGGACAAACCATTAATGGGGTATTGTCAATTTTTAATTTCCATCTCGAAATAGTGACCAAGTCTCCGTCCAAGGGCTTCATTTCTAAAATTGCTGTCGGTAATATAAACGTTGCATATAAAACACTCTGTTGTTTTAAATTTGCTCGTCCATATTTATTTACACATTCTGAAGGTGGATTTTTAAGATGTTTCAACTCTTTAATTGTTTCATTATTATTATTTGGTAACCTTTTATTGATTGTCAATCTTTCAAAGTAAGGAATAACCTTATCAAATCCAAATATTAGAGGATTGAAAGTTTCTAACTCTGACTTTACTAGTATTTCATCGTTAGAATTTAAACTTAAATCAACTTGATTTATTTGTTGTTTTAATTTTTCAAATGTTTCAGAGACACTTCTCATGTACGTATTTTTATGCTTGCCCATAACGGTAAATTGTATGAGTAGTGGCAGACTGTGTGGCACTTCATTGTCAAAACGCAACGCAGTTTGAGCGGATTATATACCTTGATATTTTGCCCTTCCTTTGCCATTACTTATACAAAATGTTAGCTGGCGGTTTTATTCAAAATCACTTTTAAATGGGTCAACAAATTGATTCTTTTTAAAGGTGCCAGAAAATGATGTTTGGATGTTAAAAAAACGGGTTTCAAATAATTTCATTAACTCTGAAAATGACGATTGAGAACTTCGTTTTTCCTTCCACCTAAGATAAAAAAGAAATGATGGTTCTAAAATATATAAACACCTTTCCGATTTACTCCACTCAAGAAGTTCTATGTTTTTTGAAGATTGCAATTTCTCTAGAGAGCTTAGTGTACTGTTAATTGACGCAGCTGGTGGTTTTTCAATATTTATTTCCAAATTATTTATTCTATCATCAATTTCATGACGTCTCAATTTAAATGTAATTGGATCTTTTTGAAAAAGTAACAATAGCAATTCATAAGTGTTATATCTTCTTTTTCTCCTTAGACCAGATGATAGAATCTCATAAATTGATTTAAAAGAACGATAACTCGTTGTTGCAACTATGTGTAAAGCATTATAGGTGTCTTCTGAAGTAAAATCTATTTTGTTCTCATTTTTAATATTTAATTGTGTGATTTGTCTTTCATCAAAAAGCTGAAGACAAGCAGCTTGAGTGATAATAGGTAGACCTACTGATTCTTTTGCAAGTATGTCGATGATGTCTGATTTAATCTCAATATTTAAATATTTAAATCCTTGTTTCACAATCTTTTTTAAATCTTTTGTTTCCCAAGTGTTTAATTCAATATGGTTAATTCTTCCAACTAAATCTTTATTTGAAAACGCAATATCTACAGCATGATGTGAAGTCCCTATTACAATTACTGAAACTTCATTATCTACAAATGTTTTCCATTGTTGGAAAACACTAACTTTTACATCAGCCTTTAAATAGTGAAAATCTTCAATTATTAAAATATAGGGAAGTTGTTTTAAGATGGGTATAAGATGATCAGGAGATGGTTTGGCTAAAATCTTTTCTCGAATTTCAGCATCACTAAATTTGCCTTTTAACCCAAATGAAATTTCACCTAAAACCCCTGCAAGCCATGACCAACCTATCTTTGTGCCTGCTTTAACGTTTGTGCTAATTTCAGTTTCTTGTGAACCAGATTTTTGCGAGACTCTATCAAAATTAACTTTCTCTAATGCTTTTTTCCATATATCATCAGAGGTCAATTGATTATCACATCTAACAACTAACGGTAATTTTCCAAGGTCACCTACAACTTTAACAAAAAGACTTGTTTTTCCTGTTTTCGAGGGACCAGTTAATAAACTTAAGGTTCCACTTCTTTCAATCGAACGTTTTAATTCTCTTTCATGTTTTCCATTATCACGTTCGACATAGGTAATTTCTGGTAGACCTATTGTTTTAAAAACATCTTTAATTAATGTTATTTTTTTCATACTTATTTATTTAACTGCCAGCCAACACCCAAATAACCCTATTGGGTTTATTTCCGCTTTAACTATACCCCAAACAACCCATAAAAGCAACAGCAATACTCGATCAAAAACCGAAGATATTCCAAGCAAAAAAGGCCGTTTAGTGTCATTTATGGTATCCATTTTACATCAACTAATCCCAACCCAACTAAAGCCGTATTTCAAACACTATCCTTTGGGTTGAAACAAGATCAAACAAAAATACATATTTATTGTACTTAATCCCTCCCCCTTTCCTGATTTTTTTCTATTTCGCCCGGACAAGACTTTCAATAAAAGCAACAGCCTGCCCACAAGCGTACTATAGCAAAACGGATCTCGCCCGCAAGTATTCTATAACGGAACAAACTGCCCGCCAGCGAACCACATCAAAATGGTCTGCCCGCAAGCGTACTGAAGCGAAACGGCCTGCCCTCGGCCGATATATAGACACGGCGCCCGAAGCGCGCAGGGGCCGGCATCCTTTGCCTGTGAAGGCTCGAAGAGACAAACAGGCAACGCCGGCGTCCAGCGCTGACCAGCCGTGGATATCGGGAGGCTGAGCGGCAGGCCGTTAAGCGAAAGGAAGCGCTTCAAGGACGGCTCAAAAAAGCTGCTGATAGTTCCCATAAGCCGTAGACACCGAGAAGCGAAGCCGTAGGAATCCAAGTGAAAGAGAGCAATAAAGAAGCCGCCGACACCGAGAAGCGAATCAGAGTGCAGCCAAGCCGCAAGGGAGCAATAAAAAAGCCGTCGCAAGCAAATGCAACGGCTCTCTTTTATTTGATATCCAGTAGCGCAAATTTATTTCACGCTGTCCATATGAACAATCAAATCCAGGGTCTTGCAGGAATAACCCCATTCGTTGTCGTACCAGCTAACCAGCTTGACGAAATTGTCGTTCAAAGCAATACCGGCATTGGCATCGAAAATGGAAGTATGCGGATCGTGGATAAAGTCGGTCGAAACCACAGAGTCTTCGGTATAATCCATAATACCTTTCATGTTGGTCTGACAAGCCTTCTTAACAGCAGCCTTGATTTCTTCGTAAGAAGCAGCCTTCTTAAGACGAACGGTCAAATCGACCACCGAAACGTCGGCAACAGGAACACGGAAAGCCATACCGGTCAGTTTACCGTTCAGATCGGGAATAACCTTACCAACCGCTTTGGCAGCACCGGTAGAAGAAGGAATAATATTGTTCAGAATGGAACGGCCGCCTCTCCAGTCTTTCTTGGAAGGAGCATCCACCGTTTTCTGCGTATTGGTAGCAGCGTGAACAGTAGTCATCAGGCCTTCCACGATACCGAAATTGTCGTGAATAACTTTGGCTAAGGGAGCCAGACAGTTCGTGGTGCAAGAAGCATTGGAAACCACGTTCATATCTTTGGTATATTTGTCCAGGTTAACACCGCAAACAAACATGGGAGCATCGGCCGAAGGAGCAGAAATAACCACCTTCTTGGCACCGGCTTTCAGGTGTTCCGAAGCGCCTTCGAGTTTGGTAAATACACCGGTCGATTCCACTATGTAATCGGCGCCTACCTTTCCCCAGGGAATGTCGGCCGGATTCTTTTCGGCGAAGAAAGCCACTTCCTTACCGTTCACCACCAATTTACCATCCTTGTTTTCGGCTGTACCTTTGAAACGTCCGTGTACAGTATCGAATTTCAACATATAGATGACGTAGTCCAGATCCATAAAAGGATCGTTCACTGCAACTATCTGCACGTCGTTCCTTTCCTGAGCGGCGCGAAAAACCAAACGGCCGATGCGGCCAAAACCATT
>DBQE01000013.1 GCA_002305085.1 Bacteroidales bacterium UBA1402
CACCAGCCATTCGGCCCAATACGCTATGGCTGCCATGATGAAGGCGGCTTCCGACGGTGAATATCGCTTCTTGGACGAAGTGAGGGAATACGGCCGGCGCGCCGAAAAAGTAAAGAAACTCATGCTCGGAAATCAATTCGAGATTGTTTACGACAACGACTTGGGCGAAGCCCTGGCCGACGGGTTTTATTTTACGGTACGTTACCCGGGCATGAGCGGAGCGGAGTTGATGAAAGAATTGCTTTTTTACGGCATCAGTGCCATCTCGCTCGAAACCACCGGCAGCGACCAGCAAGGCCTCAGGATTTGTACCTCGTTTATCAAAGACGATCAATACGAAGAATTGGAATCCCGGCTAAAAAAATTCCGGGCAGACCATCCGCTGAACTAAGAAAAAGATTCAAGTCATGCGTATCCAGGACCTTATCATCAAACACAACGCACTGAAGCCCGAAAAAGGACGCATCCTGATAGCGGAACCCTTTCTGGCCGGAGAACCTTTTGAACGTTCCGTGGTGCTGATGTGCGAAAGTGGGCCGAACGGACACTTGGGCTTTGTACTGAACAAACCTATAGGATTCAATCTGGACGAGGTGGTCAGCACCAACGAGAGAATCCCCAAAATTCCTATTTACCTGGGAGGCCCGGTGGCAGCCAAACGCTTGTTTTACGTTCACTCGCTGGGCAGCGAAATCAAGGGATCGATCCCGGTCAGCGACGAGTTGTATATGGACGGAGATTTAAATCAATTGCTGAGCCTGTTGGCCCTGGACGAAGAAGCCAAAAACAAAATTCGTTTCTTTGTGGGTTATTCCGGCTGGGTCGAAGGGCAGCTCGAAGCCGAAATCAGAGACGATTCCTGGCTGGTGGGCAAAATCGGCCTCAAAGAAATCTTCCAATCGAGGAGCTCCACGCTGTGGAAAAAATGCTTGCGGCAATTGGGCGAAAAATACAAAGTCTGGAGCATGTATCCCATCATTCCTTCACTGAATTGATCCTATCCCCCCCCCCGACTGAACGCTGAGTTAGTAAGCGAAACTTGATTTTCTCTCTTTAACCCGGGCAGGCAAGCATCGGCGCCGGATTTTATTTTCTGAAAGGAAGCTTAACCACTTTGGCTTTGAGGTCGCGATTGCGAACGCGCACAAAAACCTCCGTCCCGGGCTGTGTAAAGGGCGTTTTCACATAGGCCAGCGCTATGCCTGTTTTGAGCATGGGCGATATGGTACCCGAGGTCACCCGTCCTATAGCTTCACCCTGAGCATCAACCACTTCATAGCCTTGCCTGGCAATCCCCTTATCGATCATTTCCAGGCCGCAGAGTTTTTGATTTACTCCTTCTTGCTTTTGTTTTTCCAAAATCGCCCTACCCGGGAAGTTTTTGCCGGGCAAAAATTTGGTAATCCAACCCAAGCCGGCTTCGAACGGACTGGTGGTATCGTCGATTTCGTTGCCGTACAGGCAAAAACCCATTTCGAGCCTCAGGGTATCGCGGGCGCCCAGACCAATGGGCTGAATGCCGTATTCGGCTCCGGCTTCAAAAATGGCTTCCCAGAGTTTCAATCCGTCTTCGGGCTTGAAATAGAGTTCAAAACCACCGGCGCCCGTATAACCTGTATTGGATATCAAGACCTGATCTATACCGGCCATCTTGCCGTAAGTAAAATGATAATAAGGAATGGCTTTGAGATCGACCGGACTTAATTTTTGCAACACATCCAATGCTTTTGGGCCTTGGATGGCCAGCTGGGCAGTGCGGTTGGAGAGGTTTTCGAGTTTGGCGCCGCTCTGATTGTGCGAACAACACCAATCCCAGTCCTTTTCGATGTTGGAGGCATTCACCACCAGCAGGTATTCGTTCTTGTTTATGCGATACACCAACAAGTCATCCACTATGCCGCCTTGCTCATTGGGGAAATAATTGTACTGAGCCTGGCCGTCGGTCAATACCGACACGTCGTTGGAGCAAATTTGCTGAAGGAAGTCCAGCGCCCTGGGGCCGCTTACGGCGAATTCTCCCATATGGGAAACATCGAACACGCCCACACCCTCGCAAACACAGAGATGTTCGGGCAGGATACCGGTATATTCAATGGGCATGTTGTAACCGGCAAATTCATGCATTTTGGCTTTGAGCCCCAGGTGGATGTCTGTAAAAGGAGTTGTTTTCATGCTGAGAAAAAATTAGTTGCAATTGATTTCGGCAATTTTAATCACCACTTCCATAGCTTTGCGCATGGAGGGGATGGGGATAAATTCGTAGCGACCGTGGAAATTCAGACCGCCGGCAAAAATATTGGGACAAGGCAAACCCATATAAGACAAGCGGGCTCCGTCGGTGCCTCCCCGTATGGGTTTAATCTTAGGTTCCACGCCCACTGCCTTCATGGCATCTATGGCCAACTGCACCACATGCATATTGTCGGGATCGATCTTTTCGCGCATGTTGTAATACTGGTCTTTGAGTGTCAGAGTAGCAGTACCTTCACCAAACTCCTGATTGATTTTATTGACCAGGTGCTGCATTTCCTTTTTCCTGCGTTCAAAACGGTCGCGGTCGTGGTCACGTATGATGTAGTCCAGAGTGGCCTCTTCCACGGTGCCCTGCATGGCGGTAAGGTGGTAAAAACCTTCGTAACCCTCGGTATGTTCGGGAGTTTCGTGCCGGGGCAACATGGATACAAATTGCTGGGCTATGCGACAGGCATTGCGCATTTTGTGTTTAGCATAACCCGGATGCACGTTTAAGCCCTTGATCCGGACTTTGGCAGAAGCCGCGTTGAAATTTTCGAATTCCAACTCTCCTATTTCTCCTCCATCGAGGGTGTAGGCAAAATCGGCGCCGAAAGCTTTCACGTCAAAATGATCGGCACCCCGGCCTATTTCTTCGTCGGGAGTAAAGCCCAGTCGGATTTTACCGTGTTTAATTTCGGGATGTGCCAGCAAATACTCCATAGCCGTGACGATTTCGGCAATGCCGGCCTTGTCGTCCGCTCCAAGCAAAGTAAGTCCGTTAGTGCAGATGAGATCCTGACCGATGTAATGGAGAAGCTCGGGAAATTGTTGCGGAGACAACACAATGTTTTCTTTAGCATTAAGGACAATGTCATGGCCGTTGTATTTTCGAACGACCTGAGGTTGTACCTTACGTCCCGACATATCGGGACTGGTATCCATATGGGCAATGAAACCGATCACCGGGCGGACTTTATCGGTATTGGCCGGCAAGGTGGCCATTACATAGGCATTTTTGTCGAGGCTGACCTCTTGCAAACCGATTTGACGGAGTTCTTCGGCCAGTTTTTTTGCAAATTCCATTTGTGAAGGGGTACTGGGAACCAAATTGGTAGCGTCGTCAGACTGGGTATCCATCTTGACGTAACGCAGAAATCGATCTATCAATTGCATAATACTCTTTTTTGCGATGAGCAAAAATAGTCAAAATTTCCCGATGCTCTCCCCTGTTTTGTATGTCTATGTATATAAATTCGCTTTTTAATTATCTTTGCGACAGATTTTATCTTTCACAAAGACCGGGATATGTTTTTATAACGACTTGGTTTTTACTTTGATTCACAAAACATAAACGGACAATTTGCATAAACATGAACCAATCTAATACTCTTCGACGAGCTACCAATCTGCCGCACACAGCCCATTCGCCGGGGACCGCCGAATCTCAGCTTACCGCCGATCCACCACAAGCCACCGATCCTACACAAACCACCGGCCGGGGACTCATTGCCGGGAAAACCTTGCTCTGTCTTGTTTTTATCCTTCTTTTCCTGCCGGGCACATTGGCTCAACGCAGAGTGGACTCTCCGGATCGCGGTATCGTGGCCATACCCAAATCGGCCAACACTATTTATCTGTCATGGCGGCATTTTGCTACCGATCCCGACGAAATAGCCTACAACCTTTACTACAAAACCTCGGCCGAAGGGGCATTGACCAAACTCAACAGCAACCCGGTTACCGGAAGCACCAACTATACGGCTAATCTGTCTACAAGTGCGTCCGCCTATACTTTTGTGGTCAAATCCGTCCTCGAGGGAGTGGAAAAAGACGAGGCGGGCAGCTTTACTCTGCCTCAAAACAGTGGAATACACCGCATCGTCCGGGATTTTGATTTCGAACCCCTGCCCGATGGCCATCCCAAAATGGCTATGAAATTTTGCTGGCCGGCCGACTTAAACGGCGACGGTGCGTACGATTATGTGATAGACCGTCAGGATTACGGAGCTTCCATGATGGAAGACGGCGGCGAGGCTACTGCCGGTTATCCCTATCCCAAAGTGGAAGCTTACAGCAGCGAAGGCGTCTTTTTGTGGCGCATCGACATGGGACCCAATATTAAGATCTGCTCGGGACACGACGATATGGTGACTGCCTACGATATGGACGGCGACGGCAAAGCCGAAGTGCTGATGGCCGTCAGCGAAGGCACCACCTTTGCCGATGGAACAGTCATCAAAGGCAGCAACGGTCAGGTGACGGACTACCGGACCTTAGCCGGACCTGCTCCCCAGTGGATAGCCGTCGTCGACGGCGAAACCGGCCTGCTCATCGACAAAGTGGATCTGCCTTTTTATGCAGAACTGCGCAATCAACGCACCGACAACTGGAAAGACATCGGAGGCCATTTCATTATCAATTACCTCGACGGCATTCGTCCCTCGTTGGTATATATGTACAAAAACCGGGCTGAGAACGGCTGGTTTTACGGAGCCCACGCCGCCTTTAGCTATCGCAACAACAAGCTGGTCAAGGACTGGGCCTATCGCTTCTGGCCTAATCAGGCTGAATTTCACCAGGTCAGGGCAGCCGATGTGGACGGCGACGGACGCGATAATTTTGTAGAAGGAGGTTATGTGCTCAAGCACGACGGAACGATTTTGAACCGCCATCAGGACGCCGTTCACGGCGACCGGCATTGCCTGGCCGACATCGACCCCGACCGCCCAGGGCTGGAACATTTCATCATCCAGCAAAACAATCCCAAAACCTTGGGTATGGGCCTGTTCGATGCAGCCAGCGGTGCAATTATCAAAGGTAACTACCAATCGGCCGTGGGCGATGTGGGCCGGGGAATTTGCGGAGCCTTCGACGCTACGCGCAGGGGGATGCAGTACTGGTCGACCATGAACGGCAACGCCATGTACGACTGCAAGGGCGATCTGATAGAAGGAGCCGCCGGCACTTTTCCCTCCGAAGCTTTATGGTGGGGGCCCGACCTGGCTCGCTGGGAAATCAGCGGCATAGGCAGCGGCGGTCCCAATCTGGCTTTTCACGTATACAATCCGTCGAATAAATCGTTTTACCGGGATCAACCCAATTTATACAACGAATACATACCCTATTATTTTAAATCGATCAACGCCGGCAGGGCGGCCTTTTGGGGCGACATGCTGGGCGACTGGCGCGAGGAACTGATCTGCGTCCGGAGCGATTGGACCGGATTTGTGGTGCTATCTACCTGGGAGCAAACCAATCATCGCATCTACCACCTGATGCAGAACCCGGCCTACCGCCTGCAAACTACGGCCAAGGGCTACTACCAAACTCCCGACGTGGATTTTTACATGGCCGCTGACATGCCCAAACCACCTATAGCTCCGGTACAACAGGCCGATCTCTACTACTCGGGGTCCGGCTGGATGGACCGTGAGGAGCAGGCGGCCGACTATGCCGACGGCAAGTCGGTCATGTTCGACCTGAGGGGAGGCAACGACACTTTCAACATCGAAGGAAACTTTTCACCATCGGTGCTCTACCTCATGAATCCTAAGGGTGCCGATTACACGCTGGAGGGCAGCGGAAAAATTACCGGCGGCACCCGGCTTATCAAATCCATGCAGGGCGATGTCGTTTTGCGCGGACAGCACGATTACACGGGAAGCACCAGAATTTCGGAAGGCAGGCTCTGGCTGGACGGCAGTTTGGACAGTCCCGTGCAGATCGATGCCCGCGGGGTGTTGGGAGGCCGCGGAGTACTAAAAGGAGGAGTAATTCTGGAACAAGGGCTCAACCGGGAAGGCGGCCGCATAGAACCGGGCTTTGCCGGCAGGCCCGACACCTTGAATATTCTGGGCAATCTGTCCCTAAGAGGTCGCAACAACCTGGCTTTCGATATCAGCGAAGAGGCCTGCGACCTGTTGCAGATTCAGGGCGACCTGCTGCTCAGCGGCAACGAAAACAGCCTGATCATTCAAACAGCAGGGGAACTGCCCAAAGAACGGGAGATGACCCTGATTACTTTTGGCGGCAGCACCAACGCTAAAAAGGGAGATTTCAGGCTATTCGGACTGGAGGGCATTCCTTACGAACTTACTATAACAGAACACAGCATTACTCTGAAAATCAAATCTTCGCGCGAACCGGCCTCAGTTCTTTGGATGGGTAACGAAAACAATACCTGGGACTTTGCCACTCCCAATTTCAACTGGCAAAACGGAGCTTCGATCTTTGTGCCCGGCGACAGCGTCCGCTTTACAGACGCGGCTGTTTCCAAACAAATTGTGATCAACGAAACCATGCCGGTGGGGCAACTGATGTTCGAAAACGAAGAAGCCTTCAGTCTGAGTGGCCGGGGAGTCGTCAGCGGCGAGGGCGGACTGAGCAAAAGCGGCGGGGGCCTGTTGTCCATACAAAACACCGACAACAGTTTTACCGGGCCTGTGATTATAGAGAACGGCATACTCGAAGTGGCCTCCCTCAAAGACGGTGGCCTGCCCAGTTCCATAGGGGCCTCTTCCAACAGCAGCCAAAACTGGATTATGCGCAACGCCACCCTGCAAACCAGGTCGCAGATGTCGACCAACCGGCATATGCAGGTGGTAGACACCCTGACAATAAACAATCCCGCATCCAACAACAGTGTGCTGATCAGCGGCAACATCAGCGGAGCCAACACTACCCTGGTTGTTAAAGGGAAAGGCAGCCTTACTTTGCAGGGCAGCAATACTTTCGGCCGGGTAATTCTGAAAGACGGCCTGCTTTTGCTAGGTTCCTCCCATGCCAACCGCTATTCCATGGGTTCCGCCAAAATACGCCTCGAGGGCGGTATTTTCCGTATGCACAACATAAATACAACTTCCGACACCGACAATTTTAGAAACGAAATCGAAGTTCCCGAAGGGAAAACCGCCTACTGGGATTTGCCCTCGCGTTGGGGCATCACATCAAAACTTACGGGATCGGGGCGCCTGGTCGTTTACATTCCCTATGTGCGTTCCGACCTCAACGGCGACTGGTCTGCCTTTAGCGGCCGCATTGATTTTGTCGGCCGTGATGTTCGCCTCAACAACGCCGCAGCTCGCAACCTGCCCCTGGCAGAAGTCAATCTGGGCGACGGCACTTACCTAATGGCAGCTTCCAACGGCAGCAGCGAATCTTCTACGGCTCAAACATTTACTTTGGGAGCATTGAGCGGCACGGGAACCATTTCGGGCCGCAACAGTCTGGTCATCGGCAGTAAAAATACCTCCACCGTTTTCAGCGGAACCATCAGCAGCGGAGGCGGACGCCTTACCAAACAAGGCAGCGGCGAACTCGATCTGCGAGGAGCCAACGAATACACCGGCGGTACCATTGTTCAACAAGGCAGCCTGATCGTGAGCAATAGCTCAGGAAGTGCCACCGGCACGGGCAACGTCACGGTGCGTTCCGGAGCCACACTGACCGGACGGGGCAGCATCGCCGGTACGGTACAGGTGCTGGAAGGAGGCATCCTCGCAGCAGGTTCCCCCACCAACGTAGGCAGCACATTGAAATTAGGCAGAAACCTGACTATGAACCCGGGCAGCCGCATGGTATTTAAGCAACGCCTGCTCTACTGCGACAAACTGACTGTTGACGGAAACATCAGCCTGAACGGAACCCTGGAACTGCAAATTCAGGGAGCAGACCTGAAAGAAGGCCGCAGTTTAGCGCTCTTCACGGCCGGCGGTACAGTAAGCGGCGCTTTCGAAGCCATTGAACCTGCCGCTCCCGGCGAAGGTTTGGAGTGGGACCTCAGCCGTATCAACGAAGGTATCCTGGCAGTACAGGCTGCCTCAGCCCTACCCTCGGCAACAAGCGCTGAATTCCGGCTTATTCAAAGCGACAACCTTCCTATCTATCGCATCAACTGCGAAGCGGCCACAGACCCAATCAAGGTGGAAATTCTCAGCCTGACCGGCAAACTCATGGAAAACCTCGAAAGCCCTGCGCCCGACTGCCTGGTCGATCTGAACAATTACCCGGCAGGCTTGTACTTGCTCAGGGTCAGTGCCAACCATAAGACCAAAGTATTCAAAATTGTAAAGAAGGAATAGAGATTATAGTTTACAGTAGAATAGAGCAAACTCCAACTTCAACAGAACCGAGAGGGTGACTGTAAAGCCATCCTCTTTTTTCTGCCCATTCAATTTCTGCCGACAAAGTCAGGCAATCATCGGGAAGAAGTGAGAGCCTCTTGTCGGATTCGAACCAACGACCCCGAGATTACAAATCACGTGCTCTGGCCAACTGAGCTAAAGAGGCAAAAGGGAAAGCTTACTATATCGCGCCGCTACAACCAAACTACCCTTGCTGCGGTCAGGCCCTGGGGGGATTCGCAGGGAGCTGGCCGTATAGGACTTTCCCCGGCCGCAAAAGTACGGGTTTTTTGCTTCACCTCAAACAGTCTGTCAAAAAAATTGTATTTTTGCCCAAAGATTTTATCTATTATGGAACAAACACCCAATCCTCTTCTTGTCAAATACAGGTATGCAGCCCATTATGGTTTGTACCTGGGCTTGTACATCGCCCTCTTCTACCTTTGGGGCATCGTTTTTCCTCAAGGAGTGGTTTCTAAGATTATTCCGGTGCTGGGCTGGTTGGGCCTGCCCTTCTTTTGCGTATTTCTGGTCAAGCATTATCGCAATAAGGCCCTGGGAGGCTTTATGCGCTACGGTCAGGCCTGGAGTTTCGGGCTCTGGATGTTCGTATTTGCCTCGTTGATAATGGCCGTTGTGCACTACCTGCATTTTGAATTGATACAACCCGATTACATCAAAGACAATTACAATCAGGCGCTGACCCTACTTGAACAAATGAACTATCCCCAGGAACAACTCGATGCCCTGATTGATTTTGGGGTACCTACATCCATACAGTTTGTGTTCAGTTACATCTGGTTTTACATCATTGGCGGTGCTCTTCTATTTTTGATCCTCAGTCCTTTTGCCGTGCGCAAGGATATTCTGGAAAATTAAAGCAGACTTTTAAAAACGCAATTATGGACATCAGTATAGTTATTCCTTTGTACAACGAAGCAGAATCCCTGCCTGAACTGTTTAAACGAATTCAGGCTGTAATGGAACAAAACGGATTCAGCTTCGAAGTCATCTTTGTGGACGACGGCTCCAAAGACGACTCCTGGCAAGTTATTACTGAGCTCAAAGCGGCTCATCCCGAAGTTATCAGGGCTCTGAAATTCAGGCGTAATTATGGCAAGTCTCCGGCTCTGTACTGCGGCTTCAAAAAAGCCGAGGGAGATGTGGTTTTTACTATGGATGCCGATTTACAGGACCGTCCCGAGGAGCTCCCCGAAATGTACCGCATGCTCAAAGATGGAGGTTACGACTTGATTTCGGGTTGGAAAAAGAAACGCTACGATTCCAAAATAAGCAAGAATCTGCCTTCTAAAATATACAATGCCACTGCCCGTAAGATTACCGGTATTAAGCTGCACGACATGAATTGCGGGCTGAAAGCCTATCGCAAGGATGTGGTAAAAAACATCGAAGTATACGGCGAAATGCACCGCTACATCCCCTATCTTGCCAAAAACGCCGGCTATACTAAAATAGGCGAAAAGGTAGTGCGGCATCAAAAGCGTAAATTCGGAGAGTCAAAATTCGGTCTGAGCCGTTTTGCCCACGGCTACCTCGACCTGATGACCCTTTGGTTTCTATCGCATTTCGGCAAGCGGCCCATGCACTTTTTTGGCTTGGTAGGCAGTTTGCTCTTTTTGTTGGGTTTTATTGCCGTCGTGGTGCTTGGAGCCATGAAAATCTCCATGCTCAATCAGGGTATTCCCTTCCGGCTGATTACCGATATCTCTTATTTCTATTTGGCTCTGACCTGTATTTTGCTGGGAACTCAGTTGTTCCTGGCCGGTTTCCTGGCCGAAATGATTTCACGCAATGCTTCGGAACGCAACAACTACATCATCGATCAGGAACTTTAGCTTGCCGCTCTCATTGCTGCTTTTGTCGCTATTTTTACAAGCCTGTGTCGGCAACCCCAACTGCTACGAATCGAAAGAAGTATTGGTCTATTGCGGCTTTTACTCCAGCGAGACCGGCAAGGCCGGCAGCATCGAAAAAGTCAGTGTTAGGGGTCTGAGCAGCGATTCCCTGATTTATAACGACAAAACTCTCTCGAAACTGGCCCTTCCGCTGCGTTCCGATGCGCAGGAAAGCGTTTTTATTATAGAAATTGAACAATCTTCCATTGTGTTTCGCGACAGCCTCAGTTTATCGCACACCAACAACGAATGGTTCATTTCTATGGAATGTGGTTGTATAGTGTTGCATACCCTGTTAGATGCCAGGCCGGGCGGAGCAAGCTTTATCGATTCAGTCTGCATCGTGAACCCGGAAATCAAGAATGCGGTTACAGAACATGTCAAAATATATTTATAGTCTCCTGATTTTCAGCGTGATCAACCTTACAACCTTGGCGCAAACCAGACCCAAGGCAGCCAGGGATTCCGTCTTTTATCACGGTGCTTATTTGGGTATCAGCCTTATAGAGCCGGTTAAGAGTTTTTTTTCTGCCACTTGGGGAAGCTCCGTGCAATTGGATGTTAATTTACTGAACCGTTTTTTTCCGGTCGTTGAACTGGGCTACGCCCAGGCAAAACTTGTGAACCCGGAGCAGACCCGTTTCGACACCAAGGCCATCTATTACAAAGCGGGAATCAACCTGCCTATAGCCAAGGAAGGCCACAACGCCGAAAATCTGTTTTTTTTGGGTGGCCGGCTGGGATATTGTTCTTTTGATTATTCCATAAGCGGTTGCGTTTTCGACGGTACCTATTGGAACAGAGGCTATATGAAGGACTTCCTCAACGAACATGCCGGAGCTGCATGGGGAGAAGTGCTGGCAGGCCTTCGTGTTCAACTTTTCGGACCTGTATCGCTGGGCTGGTCGGGCAGAATGAAAACCACGCTCAAGGTTCGGAACGGGGAACGTTCTGTTCCTCCTTATATTCCGGGCTACGGACTCAATCGAAAGCCCAACTACGATTTACTGTTGCATCTTTATTGCCGCCTGCCCGGTTCCGGAACAAAAACAAACAAACGGCTCTGAGACTTGGTGTCAGCTTAATTATGTTTAGTATGAAAGAGAAGCTCGCAGGCAGGCCCAGGAGGCCGCAAACGGTGTCAGTTTAATTATATTTAGTATGAAAGCCGTTGGATATCGCTTTTTTCACGTTTACAGTATAATGCACCCGTCTAATTTTATTAATATGAAAACCAGGTTGTTTTTCCCGATTCTGTTGCTGATGCTCGTTTCCTGCAAAGACAAAACAGTCTTTCAGCGTAACGAGGGCTTTATTTTCAATACCAGTTACCACATCAGCTACGCCTCGAACAAAGATTTACATACCGGCATCAGACAGGAACTGGAAGCCTTCGACGCTTCCTTGTCTATGTTCAATCCCGAATCCACCATCAGTCGCATTAACCGCAGCGATACCGGAGCTATCGATCTTTCGGGCGATCCACGGGTGGTTTATCTGCTGAACGAGGCTATAAAAATTTCAGAAATAACGGAGGGAGCTTTCGATATAACAGTAGCTCCGCTGGTCAATGCCTGGGGTTTTGGCACCGAACAACGCAAATCAATGAGCAGCGTCGACATAGACAGCCTGATGCAATTTGTGGGCTATGAAAAATTGCAGCTTGAGGGTTTCAAACTGAGCAAGGCCGATGCCAGGGTCAAACTGGATGCTTCGGCTATAGCCAAGGGTTACGCCTGCGATATCATTGCCGAAAAGCTGGAACAAGCCGGTATCAAAGACTATTTGGTCGAAATCGGAGGCGAGATACGCATGGCCGGCCAGAATCCCAAAGGACAATTATGGAAAGTGGGGATAGACAAGCCTATGGACGACTCGCTGGCTGTAGAAAGGGAATTGCAGGCAGCACTTGCCTTAACCGGTAAAGGCATGGCGACTTCGGGCAATTACCGGAATTTCTACAAAATCCAAAATCAGAAACTGGGTCATACCATAGATCCCCACACGGGAAAACCCATTCAACAGAATATACTCAGCGCCACCGTTGTAGCTTCAGACGCCCTGACGGCAGATGCCTATGCCACGGCTTTCATGGTGATGGGGCTGGAAAAAGCCCGGGCTTTGATCGACAACCTGCCCGGGCTGGAAGCCTATTTTATTTATTCCGACGACGAAGGCAAACTGCAAACCTGGATCAGCAAAGGTTTGCAGGACGCCTTGACTACTTTCTGAGCCGATCCAATAAAACACTGACCGGACCAGAAGGGAAAAATTCAGCGTCTTTACTGTTTCTAAATCTACTCAGATGGAAAGAGTCCTGAGTACTTTGAGCAATTCCCGGTCCAGGGGCTTATCGTTTTTGATGGCTCTGGAGAGCGGAACTGCCACTATCTGATCGTCGTCAATGCCCATCATAATATTGCGCTGGCCGTCGATGAGGGCCTCTACGGCAGCATTACCCATGCGGCTGGCCAGAATACGGTCGTAAGCTGAGGGAGATCCTCCGCGTTGCACGTGACCCAGAATAACCACCCGCACATCGTAATCGGGGTACTCGTTTTTAACCCGGTCGGCGTAATGCATGGCGCCTCCGGTAACATCGCTCTCGGCCACCAGCACTATACTGCTGTTTTTTGATTTACGAAAGCCCGACTTTACGAATTCCGCCAGCTGATCCACTTCGGTGGTAGTTTCGGGAATAATGGCGGCCTCTGCTCCCGAGGCGATGGCTCCGTTCAGGGCCAGAAAACCGGCGTCGCGTCCCATCACTTCGATAAAAAACAGACGTTCGTGCGAAGAGGCTGTGTCGCGAATCTTGTCCACGGCATCCAATATGGTGTTCAAGGCGGTATCGTAACCTACGGTACTGTCGGTACCGTAAATATCGTTGTCTATGGTACAGGGTACGCCTACGATGGGGAAATTAAACTCGGAAGCAAAAATCCGGGCTCCCGTCAGTGTGCCGTCTCCTCCGATAACAACCATGGCGTCAATCCCTTCTTTCTTTATGCGCTCGTAAGCCTGGCGGCGGCCTTCGGGAGTTTGAAATTCCTTACAACGGGCGGTTTTAATAACAGTACCTCCCTGTTGTATGATATTGCTGACGTTTTGGGTTTTGAATTCAGCGATTTCGCCGGTTAGTAGGCCTCTAAAGCCCCGGTATATTGCCTTTACCCTCAATCCGTTGAAAATAGCCGAACGGGTAACGGCCCTCAGTGCGGCGTTCATGCCGGGAGCGTCTCCTCCCGAAGTCAACACGCCTATTGTTTTGATCAATGCCATATTTTATTCTTTAAAAACGGGGGCAAAGATAATACATTTTTGTCATTCAGTCATTCGGCCGCCTGAGAAGCAAAGGCCAGAAGTTCCCGGTATAAACGATGCACCGGTAAACCCATTACATTAAAGTATGAACCACTTATGTGTTCCACACCCACATAGCCTATCCATTCCTGAATGCCGTAAGCTCCGGCTTTATCGAGTGGAGAATAATGCTCCACATACCAACGGATTTCCTCTTCTTCCAGGCGACAAAAACGTACTTCGGACGAAGAACAGAAGCTGCGCTGAGCCTGCTGAGTCGTAAGGCAAACAGCCGTAAATACCTGATGGGTGCATCCGGACAAGGCTCGCAGCATTTCTACGGCTTCTTCGTGGTGGCGGGGTTTGCCAAATACCTTATTCTGATGCCAGACAATCGTATCGGCCGTTATAAACAATTCACCGGCATTTATCAAGGTACGACAGGCTTCGGCCTTGGCACGGGCAAGAAACAAAGGAATTTGCTCGCCCCGAAGATCCGGAGGATAGCCTTCGTCGATTTCGGGCGGTGTTCTGAACTCAAAGGGCAGACCCAACCCAGCTAACAAATGCCGCCTTCTGGAAGAATTTGAAGCCAATATCAGTTTGTAAGGGAACTTATCTATAATCATCTTACCAGCCAAAAGCACCCTCACTCATCCAATGGCCCTGTACTTTGAGGATTTGCTCCAGCAGATCACGGCCGCAACCCTCTCCGCCCTTGTAGGCAGAAACATAACGCGCTATTGCTCTGATTTCGGGGGCGGCGTCGGCCGGACAGCAAGGCAGGCCAACCTGCTTCATTACTTCGTAATCGGGGATGTCGTCACCCATATAGGCAATTTCTTCGGGCTTTAACTTACTTATTTCCAAAAAATGGGCGTAATCTCGTTTTTTGTCGCTGGAACCCATATAGATACATTCGATTCCCAGGAGTTCGAAACGTTTTTGAACAGCAGCGGTACGTCCTCCGGTAAGAATGACTATTCTCAAGCCTTTACGAACAGCCAGTTGAAGAGCATAACCATCTTTAATGTTTACAGTACGCATAGGCTCCCCCGATATATACATCGGAATGGTATTGCTCGACAAGACTCCGTCCACATCAAATATTACTGCTTTTATTATGCTTAAATCGTAATTAATGTTACTCATACTTTTTTATTGTGTTCAAATATACTTTCGCTCAATAAGCTGTAGAGCTCCGCACGTTTGGGCTCCGACTGCAATATGGCCAAATGTTTGTCTATTATGTTGCGGTCCATCCGGAGGGCAGGGCCGGTTTGAGCTTCTTTGGGGGTTTTTTCATGTACTTTGCCGGCTGTTTCATCGATCAGGGGCAACAACAGATCAAAAGACAGGCCTTGTTCCTGAAGTATTTCAGCGGCCAGAGCGTATAAATGGTTGCTGAAATTGCAGGCAAAAACGGCCGCCAGATGCAAATACCTACGCTTGCCAGAATCCAGTTCGTACACCTTCTCACTCAGTTTTTCTGCCATTGAACGGATATCACAGAGTAGTTCAGGACTGAAGCTTTCGATAAAAAAAGGCACCTCTTTCAAATTCAGTTCCCGCTGCTTGCTAAAGGTTTGCAAAGGATACAACACTCCGCATCTCCGGGTATAAGGCTCAAAGACCTCTAATCCCAGGCTGCCTGAAGTATGCAGCCAAAGGCCCGGAAAAGAGGGAATCTGCTTCAAGACCCGGGGCAAGGCTTCGTCCTTGAGAGCGCAGAGATAATAATCGGCCACACTGAGCGACAATAAATCGTTTGTGTAGGCACAGCCCAAGGCCTGAGCCAGGCTGCGGGCAGAAGACTCCGTACGACTGTACACCTGCACAAGAGTGTAACCTGCTGCCTGCAAGTGTTTACCCAAATGAACGGCCACATTACCGGCACCCAGCAAACAAATCCTCATACTATTTTTTATAATGTCCAAGATGCAATTTTTCCCACTGCAGCTTAGACTCGTCAAAAGGCTTTTTTTGCTCGGCTTTCATGCCCAAAGCCAAAATACACAGCACGCCATATTGTTCGGGTATTCCCAACAATTCACGTACTAATTTCTCGCTGTCTTTGTCCTCCGGATCGCGGCGATTTCTGATTTGCACCCAGCAGGAACCCAGACCCAGACTCTCGGCTTGTAACTGAATAATCAAGGCCGCGATCGAAGCATCCTCCACCCATACATCCGATTGTGTTTTGTCGGCGATAACTACTATGCCCAGCGAAGCTCCTTCGATAAGTGCGCTGCCGTGCTTTTTACTCAACGATAATTTTTTGAGCATCTCCGCATCGTCTACCAATACAAATTCCCAGGGATTGCTCCTTTTGGAAGAAGGCGACATCAAAGCGGCCCGCATCAGCTCGGCCACCAGGTCGGGACTGATAGTGGTTTCCATAAATTTGCGGGTACTTCTGCGTTGACGCACTAAGTCGATAAAGTTATCCATAGAATTACAATAAACGAAGACAAAAGTACGTTTAATTCCGTAGATTTCGAGTACATTTGTCCTAAAATTCGACCTTTGATGCGGTTCAGATGCCTGCTTTTCTTCCTTGTTTTATTGATGCCGGGATGGCTTTCGCTCGTTGCACGTGATCGTACGGTCAAGTTAACGGGTTTTGTGATGGATGCCAGCAAACGGGCAATTGAACTGGTTAATATTTTTGAGCAACACAGTCAAAAAGGAACCGCCAGCGATCAAAGCGGTTATTATGAACTGGAGCTGCCCTGGCAGGACACCCTGATCCTCTATTACAGTTGCTTGTCGTATCAGACCGCCGTTCGCATCGTCCCGGTCGAAGTCAATCAACTGGTGCTGAATGTCATCTTGACAGCGAGTTCCAAAACCCTGGACGAAGCCGTAGTGACCGCACAACAAAGACGAACAGGCAGTCTGGAAAAAGTCGACATTTCCGGTATCCGCCTTCTGCCCGACCCTACGGGCGGCAGCATAGAAGCTTTGCTGGTTACTTTTGCCGGAGTGAGTTCCAACAACGAATTGAGTTCCCAGTATTCGGTCAGGGGAGGAAATTACGACGAAAACCTGGTCTATGTCAATGGCATGGAAGTTTACCGTCCCTTGTTGATTCGCAGCGGCCAGCAGGAAGGACTGAGCTTTGTAAATCCCAGTATGACCGACGAGGTGAAGTTTTCTGCCGGCGGTTTCGAAGCCATGTACGGAGACAAAATGGCCTCGGTGCTCGATATCCGCTACAAAAAACCGGAAGAATTCGAAGGCTCGGCAGCCATAAGTCTGCTCGGTGCCAATGTCTTTGTGGGGCAGGCTTCCAAAAACGGCAGGTTCAGGCAAATACACGGTATGCGCTACAAGACCAATGCCTACTTGCTCGGCGCCCTCGACACCAAGGGAGAATACCGGCCTTCGTTTTTGGACTACCAAACTTTTATGAGTTATACCCTGGCATCCAAATGGGAACTCTCCTTTCTGGGCAATTTCTCTCAAAACAATTACAATTTTATACCTGAAACCCGCAAAACTAAGTACGGAACGTTCAACAATAAATACGAATTTTACGTCTATTTCGAGGGTAAGGAAAAAGACGTATTCCGTACGGCTTTTGGTGCACTCAACTTAGAGTACAAACCCCGGCGCAACCTCAACCTCGGCCTCAGCACATCAGTGTTTCGCACCGACGAAGAAGAAAACTACGACATCACGGGAGAATATTACCTGAGCGATACCCCCATCAAAAACAACCAGGCCGACACCGCCAACACCACCCTATTAGGTACCGGACTCTTTCATGAACATGCCCGCAACCGGTTAGCGGCCAAAGTGCTGAACGTATCGCATCGCGGCGTGTGGCGACTTTTGCAAAACGAAATCAAATGGGGCCTGGGCTGGCAACTCGAAAACATCGACGACCAACTGAGAGAATGGGAATTGCGCGACTCCGCCGGTTATTCGTTGCCCTACAGCGACAGGCAGATCCTTTTGGCCAACAACCTGCTGTCGGAGGTTCAAATGAACAGCCATCGCTTTACGGGCTACTTGCAGGATACCTGGAAAACCCGCATCAAAGGAGGATTGTTCACCATCAACGGAGGCTTACGATTGAATTATTGGACTTTCAACCGAGAGCTGCTGATCAGCCCCAGGGTCTCCATGGGCTTTTTGCCCGCCTGGGAAAAAGACTTCAGCTTCAGGCTGTCCGGCGGGCTCTATTACCAGGCCCCCTTTTACAAGGAGTTACGCGACACGGTCACCGTCAACGGCTTGAGCCAAGTCGTGCTGAACCGCTCCATCAAGGCCCAGCGCTCCTGGCAGGCAGTGCTGGGAATGGACTATCACTTTGTAGCCTGGGACCGTCCCTTTAAACTGACCACCGAAGTCTATTATAAAGACTTGAAAAACCTTATCCCCTACACCGTAGATAATGTTCGCATACGCTATTACGGAGAAAACCTGGCCTACGGTCATACCGCCGGTCTCGATTTTAAACTCTTCGGCGAATTCGTGCCGGGGACAGATTCCTGGATCAGCCTCTCGCTAATGGACAGCAAAGAAACCATAGGCAATTATACCGTAGCCCGGCCCAACGAACAACGGTACAACATTTCCCTGTATTTCAGAGACTATTTGCCCCGTAATCCCAGCTATTCCATGAGTCTGAAACTGGTTTGGGCCGACGGACTTTCTTTTGGGCCTCCCTCTATGGACAGAAGCTACGCCACTTTACGCATGTCGCCGTACAGAAGGGTTGATATAGGTTTTTCACGGATCTTAGCCCGCGAAAAGGAGGCTTTTATGAAAAAGGGCTTTTTAAGGCATTTCGAAAACATCTGGATAGGGCTGGATTGCTTCAACCTCTTTGGCATCAACAACACCAATTCGTA
Source organism: Bacteroidales bacterium UBA1402 (assembly GCA_002305085.1). Lineage (GTDB taxonomy): Bacteria > Bacteroidota > Bacteroidia > Bacteroidales > UBA1402 > UBA1402. Next base: position 18,439 of record DBQE01000013.1, read on the forward strand.
TTACTGGATTACCGACGTGGCAGGACAAGAATGGGCCATACCCAATTACCTGACCGGCAGACAGCTGAATGTTTCACTCTCCATGGATTTTTAAGCAATGAAGGAGTCTGGAAAAATTGTATCCACAGCAGGAGAAAAAAAATCCGTGGCCGAAGAAAAAGGATTCACAGCCGGAAGCGATCATCTTTTAATCCGCAGCTTTGATTTTACTGCCCACTCACTGAATATTACTTTGATCGATTTCGTCGAAAAGCTCCCCTCCGGCGAAAACGAATCGAAAGCCTTTGCTAAGGAAATTGAACAGGTGATCGTTGATGCCGCAAGAATCTTGCGACCAAAAGCAGCGTACCGGATTATAGACCGGGCCTCCCCGGAAGGAGATTTACTGAAGCCGAAAAGCTCAAATTCGCATTTAAATGCTTTATTAAACACAGAACTGAAAAAAACGGAAAAAATAGCCGTTTTTGCCTGCACAGCCGGGGCAGAAATCGAAGGACTCTATAGATCGTATTTGAAACGGGGAGAAAGTATCAAGGCCTTTTTTGCCGATCTGTTGGGCACTATTGCCGTGGGAAAAATCCTGGAGCTCCTTTACCGGGAACTGGAAAAAGAGTACCTCAACGACGGTTTACATGCGGGTCACGCCATCAGCCCGGGCGATTGCGGTTGGCCATTGAAAGAACAAGCCGTCCTGTTCAGCCTCCTACCTGAGGACTGTTGTGGCATACACCTGAATCAATCCATGATGATGATACCCCAAAAATCACAGAGCGGCATCATTCCCTTAGGTAAAGGAATAAGAAGGGAAAAACACCGGTGCTCCCTCTGTAGCTCGCTCAATTGCCCTTACCGCAAATAGTCTTGCCCTTTGGCATAAACCCTCCGTTAGGTCTGTTTACATAGGAAGGTCGCCAACAATAAAGTTGCTTGGTCAACGAGGTAGCTTAATCAATAAGATTGCTTAATCGAGGTGGAAAACTTCTTCCATCTCAGCCCACCATTCACCCGGAGCCCTGGTTTCGAGCGGTTCCTGGCAAGGCTCGCAATGCGTCCACCAACGTTGTGTTTCGGGATCGGCAGCCATTTTTTTCATATCGGCCTGATAATCTGTGCCGGTATATTCGTAATAGCTGAACAAGAAGCCATCTTTGTAATAGATGGAATAATTTCGAATGTTGCAATCCTTGATGGTTTTGAGCACCGAAGGCCAGACTGCCGCATGCAGGCGTTTGTATTCTTCGAGTTTTTCGGGTCTTACTTTGATCACACTGCCGTAACGTTTCATAATTTTCAGGATTAGTTTATGCAAAAATAGAGCATTCGTTTTAAATCTGCAAAGCTTCCAAAGAGACAAAGACCGGACAAAAAGCAAAAATTATGGTAAAACTTGAGGCTTCAATTCAAATCTATTCTCTACTTTTGTTTCCATCCCGGGGTCGAAATAATCCTGAGGTCGAAACATTCCCGGGGTCGAAATAATCCCGGGGTTGAAACGATTCTGAGGTCAAAATAGAGCCGGACAAGACAGCAGCATTCAGCCGGCAAACGTATTAATATCGCATAGTAATGGAAAACCCAAATAAACCCTATACCTTCGATCGCGTTGTTCGCATAGTGATCGCCCTTTTGGTTATAACCGGACTTGGATTGCTTATTTATCGACTGAGTGCGGTACTTTTACCTTTTTTGGTAGCCTGGTTCCTCGCTTATTTTATGCGTCCGGCCGTCTTGTTTTTTCAGCATAAGCTCAAGCTAAAAAACCGTGTGCTTTCCATAGTGGTTACTCTATTGTTGATTTTTGGTTTGTTGGGTATGATAATCCACTTTCTGAAAACGCCGGTCATAAACGAAATTCAACGCTTAATGATTTTGATCAACGACTTTGTGAGTCGACCCATTAATATTGATTTTATTCCCGAAGCCTGGATAGAATTCCTGAAAGAATACCTCAAAACCATAGACATTAAAAGCTATCTGACGGAAGAAAACTTGGAAAAAATCGTATCAAAAATACTACCGGGAGCCTGGTACATTATTTCCGGTTCCGTAGCCTTGGTGTGGAATTTAGTGATTTTGATTTTTATCCTGTTGTATGTGATTTTCATCTCCAAAGATTACGAAATACTTTCTGAAGGTTGGATCAATCTGGTACCCAAGAATTACAGGCATTTTGCCCTGGGTATGGCAGAAGACGTGGAAAAGGGCATGAATTCCTATTTCAGAGGACAAGCTCTGATTGCCTTTATTGTAGGCATTTTGTTTGCTATAGGGTTCAAGATCATTAATTTACCTTTGGGTATTACTTTTGGTTTGTTTGTAGGAGTACTCAACCTGGTACCCTATCTGCAAACTTTTTCCCTGATTCCGGCCGTACTATTGGCCGTTATCAAAGCCGCCGAATACAATCAAAACTTTTTGCTGGTGCTCCTCAGTGTTGCCCTGGTTTATGTGGTGGTACAGGCCATACAGGAACTGTTTCTCAATCCTAATATCCTGAGTAAGGCCACCGGGCTCAAGCCGGCCATCATACTGCTTTCGCTGTCCATATTTGGCAGCCTGCTGGGGCTGGTTGGAATGATTATTGCACTTCCCAGCACTTCCCTGATTATTTCTTACTACAAACGTTTTGTCATAAGGCGGGAACCTATCACCAACAGGGTGGATCAAAGCCTCGAAACGGATCAAAGCCTCGAAACGGACAATAAACCGGGAACAGAAGCAAAGGCTAAGCCGGAAAAAAACAAATAAACGACTTGTTAGTTTTTGGAGTTTATTCTTCGAAATGCTCGAGCACAAGATCCTTACCGTCGAAGGTGGCGTAGCTGAATTCCCTGATCCAATCGCCGGGAATAACAAGACGGCAATCCCGGCTTAATTGTAAATCGAGCAAGATGTGGCGATGGCCGAAAACATAGAAGTCGGGGGCCGGCTTTGCAGTGGTCAGGTGTTTTTTGGCAAATTGAATCAGGTGTTCCTTGTCTTCGCCCAGGTAGGCCAGTTCCATGGTTTTGCGTTTATAATAACTGTGCCTGGACCACCTCAGTCCGAAACTAATGCCCAGATCGGGATGTAAAATTTTGAACAAGGCCTGACAGAAAGGGCTGTGGAATATCCCATTCATGATCCTGAAGCTAAAAGGCGCATAACCCAGCCCGTCGCCGTGAGCTATATAAAAACGCTTGCCCAAAATATCCAGTTCCTGAGCTTCCTTGTAAACAACAATGCCCATTTCCTGCTGGACATAGCTGAACAACCAAAGATCGTGGTTGCCCGCGAACCAGTACACAGGAATGCCGGCATCGGTAAATTCGGCCAGCTTGCCAAAAAAACGAACAAAACCCTTAGGCACAACTTCTTTGTATTCGTACCAGAAGTCTATCATATCGCCCAACATATACAGGGCTCCGCAATCGGCCTGTATGCTATCGAGCCAGCGGACCAATTTTTTTTCGTTCTCGGCCACCGGTACGTCGGCGCGCAAACCCAGATGAGCATCAGTTACAAAGTATATTTTTCCCCCGGTACTCATACGATCAAAGATAACCCAATTCGAGCTTGGCCTCTTCGGACATCATGTCTTTGTTCCATTCCGGCTCGAAAACCAGATTGATATCTACATCGCCGACAAAATCGAGCGACTGAACTTTCATGCGCACATCTTCAATTATAAAATCGGCCATGGGGCAAGAGGGGGAAGTAAGGGTCATTTCGATAGTCACTTTGGAAGCGTCATCAATATCTACTTTGTAGATTAAACCCAATTCGTAGATGTTTACCGGAATTTCAGGATCGTAAACCGTGCGTAACATTTTTACGATGGCCTCTTCCTTCTCCAAAAACGTATTGTCCATTTTTTTTGAGGCAAAGGTAAAGAATTATCTCAGAATCACAATAAACCCTGATCGGCGTAACTAAAGTACTTGCCGTCGCAAATCACCAGATGGTCGAGCATACAAATGCTCATCATTTTGGAGGCTTCGTTCAGACGTTTGGTCAGACGGTTGTCGGCATCGCTGGGCTGAATATTTCCCGAAGGATGGTTGTGACAAAGAACCAGAGCCGTAGCCATGTGCTGTATGGCATGTTTCAATATAATACGCGGATCGACGGTGGTTTCGGTTATGCCCCCGGAACTGATCTTTTTCATATCAATCAGACGGTTGGAAGAATTCATGTAAATAGCCCAACATTCCTCGTGTTTAAGATCGGCCATCAGGGGGTACATCAGCTCATAGATTTTTTTACTGCTGTTTAACTGCACTTTGTCGGGAATGTCGGCCAGTTGCCTCCGCTTACCCAATTCAAAAGTAGCCAGAATACTTACGGCCTTGGCCTGCCCTACTCCGTGAAAAGCAGATCTGAGTTCCTGTACACTCATTTTACTCAAAAGGCTCAGATTATTGTCAACGCTGTTTAACATGCGCTTGGCCAATTCAACGGCGCTTTCTTTTGTAGAACCCGAACCCAGTATGATGGCCAGTAACTCCGAATCGCTGAGGCTTCCTACGCCTTTTTTGATCATTTTTTCTCTGGGCCTGTCTTCTTCGGACCAATCGCGTATACTGAACTTATTTTTTTGCTCCATGCTTTTTCAAACTATCATAATGCCGGCAAATTTAATATATAATTCACTATTTATTAATACAAAAAGGATAAAAAAACTGCCCGCAGGGACAGTTTCTTTTTATAGTTGAATACAAATTAACTTGAAATTGATAATGCGCCTGAAAATAAAAAGCATCAGGTTATTTTGCTCTTTCCACATAGGATCCGTCGCGGGTATCTACTTTGATGCGATCGCCCACTTCGATAAACAAAGGTACCCTGACTTCGGCTCCGGTTTCTACGGTGGCCGGTTTTAAAGCATTGGTGGCCGTATCGCCTTTGAGGCCCGGCTCAGTATAAGTAACTTCAAGTTCAACATGTACAGGTGTGTCGGCATAAAGCACGGTTTCCGATTCGGCGTGTACCACCACTTCGCAAATATCTCCCTCTTTAAGAAAATCAACTCCGTTGATCGATTCCTTAGCTATGTTTATTTGTTCGAAAGTATCCGAATGCATAAAATTATAGCCCATATCGTCCTGGTAAAGGAACTGATAGGGACGACGCTCAATCCTGACTTCGTCTACTTTTACCCCGGAGTTGAAAGTTTTTTCGAGGATTCTGCCCGTTTGTACATTTTTCAGCTTGGTCCGGACAAAAGCAGCCCCTTTTCCCGGTTTTACATGAAGAAATTCCACAATAGAATAATAGGCACCGTCAATCTCGATGCACATGCCGTTTCTAAAATCTGCTGTTGTTGCCATAAAAAATTGCTAATTGCGTTGTTGATTGTCAACGAAAACACAAAGATCGGGTAAATCTTTTTAACCGGCAAATTTTAGAAAAAAAGCAATTCGGGTTTGTATTGTCAAAAACAATTTGTACCTTTGCGACCCGAAAAAAGAAGAAAAAAACAATAAAACATACATCCCAATGAAAAGAACATTCCAACCTTCGAACAGAAAAAGAGCCAACAAACATGGCTTCCGTTCCAGAATGGCCACAGCCAACGGACGCAGGGTTCTGGCCAACCGTCGCGCCCGCGGCAGAAAAAAACTGACAGTTTCGGACGAAGAACGTCTCAGAGGATAAATTCCGGAGTTTTTCGCCTGTACACATAAAAAGTAAGGACCCTGGGTCTTTACTTTTTTTGTTTGACAAAAATCTAACAATGCGTATCTTTGGGGGTTTATTTCTCTGCTTATGAAAACCGCGGTCAAAAAAATCTTAGTCCATCTTGGTGTTATGGCATTGCTGGGGATTTTGCTGCTTATCGGAGTAACAAACTGGCTCGACAAATACACTCATCACGGTTCGGCTATCCATGTTCCCCCTTTGACCGATTTGACTATGGAGCAGGCAATCCCCTTGCTCGAAGAGCTGGGTTTACGCTACGAAATAGTCGATTCTATGCACATCAGCGGCAAGCCGGCCGGAGTAATTCTTGAACAAAAGCCTTCTGCCAATGCTAAAGTAAAAATTGGCCGCATTGTGTTTATCACTCTCAACAAGGCCATCGAAGAATCGATGGCAGTTCCCTATGTTATAGACTTTTCGCAACGCCAAGCTATTGCTTCGCTTGAAGGAGCCGGTTTTGTGGTGAATGAAATCCGTTTTGTGCCCTCTGAGTTCAGAAATCTGGTTATAGATCTTCGTTACCGTGGCGAAAGCATCGAGGCAGGCACTACCCTGCCGGTGGGTTCATCCTTGAGTCTTATCGTCGGCCAGGGCAGGTCGAGCGGCTATGTGATGGTACCCGGATTGACGGTTCTACCCTTGGATTCGGCTATCCTGACGGCACGTCTGTCCGGTCTGAACATCGGAGAAGTCATCTACGATGTAACACCTCAAAACGAGCAACAGGCCAGAAGCTATTTTGTCTATCGCCAAGAACCGCTCGAAAACGATTATCTCCAGGCCGGCAGCCGCATCAAGGTCTGGATGACACAGGACAGCAGCCTCTTGTTGAAACCGGAAGATTTTTTACCTGCCGAAGCCTTCTACAATTGACGGCCTATGGACAACATCAGCCCAAACTTCGCGGAAGATCCCGAAGAGCTTCTCGACCAAGATGACTTTTTGACAGACGAAACGATTGAAGAGGAAAACAGGGAACTTTTCGAACAATATGTTTTTAAGGCCGACCCCGGTCAATCGCCGTTGCGCATCGACAAATTTTTAGTTTGCCACATCGCCCAGGTTTCGCGCAATCGCATCCAGGACGCGGCAGAGGCTGGTATGATTCAGGTTAACGGCCAGGCCGTCAAGTCCAATTACCGGGTCAAACCCGGAGACGAAATTAAAGTACTGGTGCCCTACCCTCCCCGCGACACCAGCATTGTTCCCGAAGACATTCCGCTCAACATCGTTTACGAAGATCAGGACCTGCTGGTAGTAAACAAAGAAGCCGGTATGGTGGTTCATCCCGGACACGGCAATTTTTCGGGCACTCTGGTTAACGCACTGGCCTGGCATTTCAAAGATCATTCGGCCTTTAGCCCCGACGATCCCAGACCCGGCCTGGTTCACCGCATCGACAAAAATACTTCGGGCCTGCTGGTGGTAGCCAAAAATCCCGAGGCTAAAACCGAGCTTTCGCGTCAATTCTTCGAAAAAACCAGCCAGCGCACTTACCAGGCTCTGGTCTGGGGCAGGGTGGAACAAGACGAAGGACGGATAGACTGCCCCATTGGCCGTAGCCGGTACGACCGTCTGCAAATGACGGTTTGCCGTGAAGAAGACCCTACCTGCAAGCCTGCCGTCACCAATTATAAGGTACTTGAAAGACTGGGTTACGTGACGTTGGTGGAATGCAGGCTGGAAACGGGGCGTACCCACCAGATAAGAGTACATATGAAACACCTGGGACATCCCCTTTTTAATGATGAGCGTTACGGAGGCAACCAGATTCTTAAAGGAACCAGGTACAGTAAATACAAACAATTTGTGGAAAATTGTTTTACTTTGTGTCCTCGTCAGGCCTTGCACGCCAAAACACTGGGATTCAAACATCCGACCAAAGGACAATCCCTGTTTTTTGACTCTGAACTGCCCGACGATATGCAGCAGTTGATAGATAAATGGAGAAAGTACATCGCCACAAGGGAAGAAATAGTATGAGTATGAAAGCTATAGCTATCGTGGCCGGAGGCGACTCTTCGGAATACAGCATCTCGCTCAAAAGCGCCGCCGGTTTGTATTCTTTTATAGATAAAACCAACTACAACACCTGCATAGTCATCTTACGCGGCAGAGACTGGTCTGCCTGCCCCGAGGGCATCGACAGCCCCCTGCGCATTCCTATGGATAAAAACGATTTCAGCTACACTTACCAGGGTCAAAAAAAAGGCTTCGATCTGGCCTGGATTACCATCCACGGTACACCGGGCGAAAACGGACTGTTGCAGGGTTATTTCGATATGATCGGTCTGCCTTACAGTTGTTGCGGAGTTTTGCCCGCTGCCCTTACCTTCAATAAATATGTCTGCAATCGTTACCTGAGCCAATTTGGTCTGAAAGTTGCCCCTTCGGTACTCCTCAAAAGAGGGGAACCAATCGATACAAACAAAATAGTAGCAGAAACCGGCCTGCCTTGTTTTGTTAAACCCAACCTGGGTGGATCGAGCTTTGGTACCAGCAAAATTAAAATGGCTTCCGAGCTTTCCCGGGCCATAGATCTGGCTTACGGCGAATGCAACGAAGTGCTGGTTGAAGGCTTTTTACCAGGCACCGAACTGACTAACGGCTGCTATAAAACGACTAAGGGTTTGGTTTGTCTGCCCGTTACCGAAGTGATCAGCAAAAACGAATTTTTCGATTACGAAGCTAAATACAATGCAGACAAAGCTGAAGAAATCACTCCGGCCCGTATTCCTGAAAGTATGCGCGATGAAATACAGCATACCACTGCCCGAATCTACAAACTGCTCGACTGCAAAGGCATAATCAGAGTTGATTACATTCTCTGCGGCTCAGCACTTTATCTGCTCGAAGTAAACACCACTCCCGGCATGACGGCCACCAGCTTCATCCCCCAACAGGTAAAAGCTGCGGGCATGACCATGACAGAGGTAATGGAGCAGGTAATCGAAGATGTTCTTTTCACAACAAAAACCACCGACCATGTTTGACGATATCAGAGCCTATACCGACCAGGAACTTCGCCCGACGCTGGAACGGCTTTGGGCAGACCCTGAATTCACCTCGGTCGTTGCAGCCCTTCCTTTTATCGATTCCGTCGAAGCACTTAAACAGGCTTCGTTGCAATGCACAAGCATAAATCAATTACATAAAAACGTTATTCATAGATTGTTGACTCTGCTGGCCGAAAAGACCTGTGCCAGCCTTCAAGGGGAAGGCTTTGAGAAAATAGATCCCGAAAAAGCTTATATTTACATGTCCAACCATAGGGATATTGTGCTGGATTCCAGCTTTTTAAGTGTCATACTGATTAACAACGGCCTTGAGAGCTGTGAAACGGGAATTGGAGACAACCTGCTCATACGCCCCTGGATCACCGATTTTGTCAGAGCCAACAAAAGCTTTGTGGTAAAGCGCAACCTTTCGGTGAGAGAACAACTATCGGCCACCATCGAGCTTTCGGCTTACATCCGCCACACTCTGCAAGAGAAAAAACAATCTATCTGGCTGGCCCAACGCGAAGGCCGCGCCAAGGATTCCGACGACAGAACCCAAAACAGCATACTGAAGATGTTAATTTTTGGGGAAAAAGGTAACATTTTGGAGAAACTTGCATCTATGCATCTGATTCCGTTGAGCATCTCATACGAATTCGACCCTTGCGACTACTTAAAAGCGAAAGAAATGCAACTAAAGCGTGATCAACCTGATTACAAAAAGAGCCGCCAGGACGATTTGCTGAGCATGAAAACCGGGATTATGGGATACAAAGGCCGGGTGTTTTACAAAGCCGGTACTTGTATTTCGGAAGAAATCATCAAAATGGATGCCGCCATGCCCAAAAAAGACTTAATCGAAAAAATCGCTCAACTGATGGATTTGAGCATACACGCCAATTACCGTCTGTATCCCAACAACTTCATTGCTGCAGATATGCTCGATGAGGCCGATACTTTTGTCAGGAGTTATTCCAAAAACGAAAGAGAACAGTTCTCGGACTATTTGCAACAGCAATTGAATAAAATTGAGCTTCCCGACAAGGATGAGCCATTTTTGAGAAAAAAAATGCTCGAAATGTACGCCAATCCTTTAAAAAACAAACAAAAAGCAAAAGCGTGAGACTTATGAAAAATATCTATAAAGCTCTTTCGGTATTCCTTCTTATTTTACCTCTGGCTTCGTGTTCCGGTTTTTGGGGAGAAAATAAGCCGGATTCGGTTTATTATGAGTCCATGGCCAATGTGCAAAGTATCAAAACCAATAACGTCATCTTCAAATCCAACCCCAGTCTGTATTTTACTTCGCAGGACGGCTTCGATTTGGACGATTCCATTGCCGAGGGCGACAGAGTCTGGTTGTATTTTACCCTGGTTGACTCGGTTTCGCCCAGCATGTACAATATTCACATCTACTCCTATTCCGAAGTAGATACACGTCCTTTTTATCAACTCGAAAAGGGTGCCAACGACACTATATTAAGCCAAAACCTCCACCAATTTCAGAAATGTTGGATCAGCGACAATTACCTGAATGTTATCTTTTATGCCTATGCCAGCATTTCACCCAACAGCAGTTTTGAGCTGGTTCGCGAAATGATACGGGAAGACACTTCGGCTTCTAAACCCAAGATTTACCTTGATCTCAGGCATAATACAGCTTCTGTTACCCCTTACTGGTACAACCTCAAAATGATGAGCTTTGATTTAAGGCCCATACGTGAACAATATGCCGGTCAGGATACCATCTCTGTACAATTTAGCTACACTCTGAGCGACAGGCAACACGTCAATTTCTATTATCTGCCTCAAGCCGATGAAAATTCTCAGGAATAAGTTACTGCCCTTGTTCGTCGTATATGGCCTGATCTCTTGCAACAACGAATACGGCCTGATGATGGAGCCTGCTGCTGAAATTTGGCAGTCGGGTCTTTGTGTAGCAGTTCCGCACGAAAATTATCCTTATGTCTTGCTGATGGACGATGGGGATAGAATTGTTCCCAGCGGAGAACCCGAAAGCAATGTAAAAATCGGCAACCGCTACAGCGTTTATTACAGTCTGATTAAACCCAAACAAGAGGATGAAGTACGCAAGGCAGAAATTGCCAAGATGATTCCTGTCACTACCATTCCCCTGACTTACCCAGACCGTATTAAGCTAAACTCCGTCCAGGGCGATCCCATAGAAATAACCAAAGCGTTTTGGTTGGGCGGTGACTTTATAAACGTAGAATTCAACTTTAAAATCTCAGACAGGCAGATCAAACACAGTCTTGAACTCCACTATATATCTTTCGATGAAGAGTATAAAGAGTTGAAACTTGATTTTATCCATATGGCCAACGGGGACCTGCCGGAACAGGATTTGCCCGCCATTGTATCGTTCCCGCTCAAATCCATTTATGAATTCAATAAGGCCGACACTATTCTGATTCGCGTTATGCAGAAAAACCGCCAGGACGAAAACCACTACAGTTTTTACGGCCTGAAGGGTGGCTATGTTGAAGACATGAGATAATTTGCCCAAAGCCGGGGCAAAAAAATCAGCACCGTATTAACATAGTTTTGTTGATAAAAATTTAAAATTTTGCGGGGCTGACGAATTATGTAGTACTTTGGCGCGAAATTTTATCTAAATCGTTACAACCATGACAATCATTCATCGTATTTTCACAAGCAGTCTGCTTGTGCTAGCGCTCTTGTGTTCTAGTCTTTCTCTCAGTGCACAGACCGGCGGACAGCCCGAACAAGGTCAGATTCCCCCTCATCCTCCCAGATTGCCCGAAGGCGTTATTCCGGCTTTTCCCGGTGCCTGGGGTGGCGGTATGTTTACCAGCGGCGGCCGAGGCGGTAAGGTGATAGCAGTAACCAATCTTAACGACAGCGGCGAAGGCAGTTTGCGAGCAGCTCTCGAAGCAGAAGGGCCCCGTATCGTGGTGTTCCGCGTTGCCGGCACCATCAAAGTTAACGGCGACCTCAACATCAATCATCCCAATATTACCGTAGCCGGACAAACGGCTCCCGGTGACGGAATCTGCATTGCCGGTACTTTCAACATCAATACCCATAATGTCATCGTGCGACATATCCGGGTACGTCGCGGTGTACCTATGGGCGGACAGGGCGACGACAACATCGGAGGCAACCCCAATCATCACGTCATCATCGACCATTGTTCCACCAGTTGGGGGATGGACGAAAACATTTCGCTTTATCGCCACATGAGGCCTTCGCTAGACGGAAAAACTCAAATCAAAGATCCCGCACGATATATCACCATTCAGTGGACCATATCGAGCGAGGCACTCGATGCCCGCGGCCACGCTTTCGGAGGAACCTGGGGCGGCAATCCTTCCACTTTCCATCACAACCTCTTTGCCTGCAATACCGCGCGCAACGCCTCCATTGGTATGTCGGGGCCATTTGATTTTCGCAACAACGTCATTTTCAACTGGCGACACCGCACAATAGACGGGGGCGACGAAACCTCTCTGATCAATCTGATCAACAATTACTATAGACCCGGTCCCGCCACCAACGAAAATATGCGTGCCGTCTTTGCCCGCATCGAACAACGGGATATGTATTCACCCGGCAGTGCCTGGGCCGAAGGCGGCTGGTTTCCCAGGGCCGAAAAACGTCCCGGAAAATGGTATGTGGCCGGTAACGTTATGCACGACAACGAGGAGGTCACCAACAACAACTGGGCCGGTATGCGCGGCCCCGAAAATCTGGCCCGCGTAAATACTCCTTTCGAAGGTTGGCCTGTTGCTCCGCATCAAACCGCTCAGGAAGCTTTTGAGTCGGTCCTTTCCCACGCCGGGGCCACCCTGCCCAAACGCGACGCCGTCGATAAACGCGTCACCGAAATGGTACGCAGTGGAAAAACCACAACCGAAACCGGCATCATCAAGGACATCTCCGAAGTGGGCGGCTACCCCGAACTCACTTACGATCCCAAAGAAGTTCCCGTCGATACCGATGGCGACGGCATGCCCGACGAATGGGAAAAGAAACACAATCTGGATCCCAACGATCCTTCGGATGGAGCTAAAGACGCCGACAAGGACGGATACACCAACGTAGAAGAATACCTCAACGGCACCGATCCCAACGAATATCTCAACTATCGGAATTTAGGGAACAACGTAGATATGATCAGCTTCAAGTAAAAATTGATTTAAATTCTTCGAATACAAAAGAGGGCTTCCCGTGCGTAGAAGTCCTCTTTTTATTGTACGCTAAAAAGCCGGCAAGAAATCAATACGAATTCCAACTGCTTATTTCTTCCAGCTTTTTTCGGATTTTTTCTCTGGTTTTCGAAGCCGGATAACCCAAAGTGATGAGCAGGGGAACTCGTTTCTTTGCGGGGATATTCAATAGTTTCTTGACTTTGGGTTCGTCGAACCAGCCGATAATACAGCTTCCCAAGCCTAATTCGGCAGCCTGCAGGCAAAACTGGTTTACGACAATGCCCAGATCGAGCAGGGCGAATTCTTTGTCCTTAATAACAGAACCCATACCGGAGAGTAAGTTGACCTTTTCCATTACCAAGGCGACAATAACCGGTGCCTGGTGCGTAAATTTATTTAGCCCCAGGCTCACCGCGCATTCTGCAATTTGTTCCTTCAATTCGGGTTGATCGACCACCACAAATTTCCAGGGCTGTGAATTATTTGCCGAAGGTGCTAGGCGGGCCGACTCGAGGCATTGCAAGATTTTTTCTTTTTCTACCGCTTTTGCTTCGTATTTTCTGTCGCTTTGACGCTGCTTTACTAATGTTGAGAATTCCATATTGACTGTGTATGAATTGAATTTTTAAAAAAGCAAACATACAAAAAAAATACCACCCCCTGTCGATTAGAGGCAGGATGTAAAAATCAGATGTCTTTGAGCGCCTGTTTTTTCGACCAAGCAATCAAAAAAACTATATTTGCCCCGGATAGTAAGCACAAAAAAGACAGTGCCCAACAATGAAATTGCCAATGTAACCTTGAGCTTAGGTCGTATAGCAAGCAAAACAAAAACAGTGCTCAAATTATGTACAAAGAAGAGATAATCAACAAAACGATGGATTTGGAAGACCTAAATTCGGAAAGGGCTTTACAAATAGTCGATGAACTTAACGACTTAATCAAGGCATTGAGGTCGAAAAATTTAAAAATCAGTTCTTGGTACGGAAGTTTCAACCTGAGCGGCGACCCCCTTTCCAACGAAAGGATTAATCGGGGCTACCACTACCATAGCCTCGAGGGCGCAGCCGACGATAAAAATTTTCCCTGGTTTTTGTATTGGGAGATCGTCTGGGTGGTTCTAAACAACGACTTCAAACAAGGCCAGGAGGTGTTGGATTTGGGTGGAAGCTCGTCCTTATTTTCCTATTACCTGGCTTCAAAAGGGATCAAGGTGACCGCCATAGACCTTCAAAAAGAATTAGTTGATAATGCAAACCATGTGGCAAAGCAAATGAATTGGAATCTAGAGAACCGGGTCATGGACATGAGAGAATTGGATTTCAATTCAACATTCCATCACATCACTTCCATTTGTGTGTTTGAACATATACCCATGTACGACAGGGTAATCATCAATGAGAAAATCAAAAACTTGTTGACGAAAGACGGGAAATTCAGTATTACCTTCGATTACAGAAATCCCTCAGCATTCGCCCAAATCAATTCTCCCCAGGATGTTTATGAACAATTTGTAAAACCCTCGGGCTTGAAAATAAGAGGGAACAAGGAATTTGCCGATAATGGTAAGAATTATTTATTGCACCCCTTTTATTCCAAAAAGAGATTGTGGAATTACAAAAGAATTTCCATTCAAAAGGGGCATTTTAAGCCTTGGGATTTTTTTAAGACAAAAAGCACCAACGACTATACCTTTGGGGCCCTGTTCCTCGAACGTTAAGCCGGTCACTGATAGCGACCTTGCGACAATATTTCCACTGTATCCATAGCAATCATAAGTTCCTCGTTGGTAGGAACCACCATCACTTTGACTTTGGATTCCGAAGCAGAAATAACGGCTTCTTTACCACGAATCAGCTTGTTTTTTTCGACGTCAAGCAATAAACCCATGTATTCCATATTTTCACAAATAGCCTGACGAGTTTCATCCTGATTCTCGCCGACTCCACCTGTGAAAACAAGTATATCCACACCGCCCAATACTGCCGCGTATGCGCCCACATATTTCTTGATCATGTAATTATACATGTCAAAAGCCAGCTGAGCCCTCTTGTTTCCCGATTTTGCCGCCGCAGTGAGTTCTCTCATATCCGAAGAAACCCCCGAAACCCCCAGAATACCGCTTTTCTTGTTGAGAATATTGTTCAGGGCACGGGGGCCGATGTTTTCTTTTTCCATCAAATAGGTCAATGCACCACCGTCGATGTCGCCGGTACGGGTGCCCATAAGCAAACCTTCCAGCGGTGTCAGTCCCATGGAATTCTCCACCGACTTGCCGTCGCGTATAGCCGTCACCGAGCCGCCGTTGCCTATGTGCGCCGAAATAATGCGCTGGGAAGCATAATCAACCCCAAGAATATCACAGGCCCTGCGCGATACATAGCGATGACTCGTGCCGTGGAAGCCGTAACGACGAATGCCGTATTTCTTGTAATATTCGTAGGGAAGGCCGTACATATAAGCTTTGGCAGGCATGGTCTGATGAAAAGCGGTATCAAAAACAGCCACCTGAGGCAGATCGGGCATCAGCTTGCTTACAGCCTCTATTCCTTTGAGATTAGGCGGATTGTGCAAAGGAGCCAGATCAATGCATTCGTTTACCATACGCAACACCTCGTCGTTGATACGTACGCTCTTACTGAATTTTTCGCCTCCGTGAACCACCCGGTGTCCTACCGCATCTATTTCTTTCAGAGATTTTATACAGGCGTATTTACTTTCGGTCAGCATCTTGAAAATAAATTGTATGCTTTTGGTATACTCGGGAAAATCTTCTTCGATCAGCACCCTTTCGCCGCTGCTGGTTTGCAATTTCAAATAAGAACCGCTCAGACCGATCTTTTCTACGGAACCCTGCCCCAAGACCTTGGAGCTGTCCATATCAAACAACTTATACTTCACGGAAGAACTTCCGCAATTCAAAACCAGTATTTTCATAATTATATCAATTAGCCTTAATCCCCAACGATTGATTGCAGGTAATAACAATCATCTTATAAATATCATCCACGGAGCATCCTCTCGAAAGATCGTTAATGGGCGCAGCCATTCCCTGCAGAATAGGTCCTATAGCCTCGGCCGAAGCCAGACGCTGTACCAGTTTATAAGCAATATTTCCGGCCTCCAAACTGGGGAAAACCAAGACATTGGCCCTTCCGGCAATAGAACTGCCCGGTGCCTTACTTTTGCCGATGGCGGGCACTATGGCGGCATCGGCTTGCAGATCGCCGTCGATTTCGAGTTTGGGAGACATCTCTTGGGCAATGCGCACTGCTTCGGTCACTTTGTCGACCATTTCGTGTTTGGCACTGCCTTTAGTAGAAAAGCTCAACATGGCCACGCGAGGCTCAAAACCGG
The DNA here is from genome assembly GCA_002305085.1 of Bacteroidales bacterium UBA1402. Classification (GTDB taxonomy): domain Bacteria; phylum Bacteroidota; class Bacteroidia; order Bacteroidales; family UBA1402; genus UBA1402. The sequence continues at coordinate 34,670 of DBQE01000013.1, forward strand.
CAATGCTGCGTGCCGTTCCCGCTGTTGAAACGGCAATCTGTGCCAATTCCTGAGCGTTAGGATTAGGCATTACAGCGCAATCGGCAAAAACCAGTAAACCATCTTCGCCGTATTGCTTGTCGGGTACAAACATCAAAAAAGCTCCCGATACTACCGAGATGCCCGGCAAGGTCCTGACAATCTGCAATGCCGGTCTTAGTACATCGCCGGTAGCACTCAGGGCACCGGCAACTTCGCCGTCGGCATCGCCGTTTTTGATCATCAGACAAGCCAGATACAGCGGATTTTCCACCAGTTGAGCAGCTTGTTCGGGAGTCATGCCCTTGCTCTTTCGTAATTCGTACAGTAAATTGGCATAAACCTCTTTCTTAGGCTGATTTACCGGATCGACCAACACCGCATCCGTAGCGATTTTGCTCAACTTATTTTGTTTGGCCAAATCCAGTATTTCCTGGGGATTACCAATTAAATAAAGCTTCGCCAATCCGTCTGTCAAAATCCGGTCGGCAGCTTTCAGGGTTCTGATTTCACTGCCTTCGGGCAATATAATCCTCTGTGGATTTGCTTTGGCCCGGGCAGCCATTTGTTGTAGTAAGCTCATAAAAAAATATATCTAATTAATCCTGTTCTGTGATCTTTTTCGGACGATGAAAAACATTTCCGGGTGTACTTAAAAAGCCTCCGTTTTCTTCATTTAGCATTCTGTCCAGCTCTTTCGAAGAGAGATCGGCATATATTCTACCCATATAAGCCAAGGCAATGTGTCCGGTCTCTTCGGAAACCACAATGGCTTTAGCATCCGAAACCTGACTGATTCCCAAGGCAGAACGGTGTCTCAATCCGTATTGCTTTGGAATGGTTTCATCGCGCGATACCGGCAAAATGCAAGCCGCAGCTTTGATACGCTCGTTGCCAATAATCACGGCACCGTCGTGCAAAGGCGTGTTCTTATAAAAAATATTCTCCAACAGGCGGCAACTAACCAAGGCATCGATGCGCTCGCCGGTGGCCAAGTATTCATCGAGACTGATGTTGTTTTCGATAACAATAAGCGCTCCGGTATTGGATTCTGCTAAATTTTTGCAGGCTAACACGATTTGCACTATATAGGCTTTGGATGCGACCTGTTTGTTTTTTTTCTGCGAAAAGAGCGCCACAAAATTCTTCCAGCGCCGTCGCGAACCGAGCATCACCAAAAAACGCCTCAACTCGTTCTGAAACAAAACAATCAGAGCTATGGCTCCCACACTGACTACCTTGTCGAGTATGCCGCCCAACAATTTCATTTTGAAAACATAGGATACCAGAAACCAGAGCGCGATAAAAGACAAGACGCCGATAAAGATATTAATGGCACCCGAGCTTTTCATCAGCCTGTATATCCCGTACATCAGCAGCGCTACCAGAAAGATATCAATGATTTCCAATAAACTTGGCATCAACATAGACCTGCTTTTTTACATAGTTGAACCATCCGGACACATTCTACAGCCTCCCTGACATCGTGCACCCTGAGGATATGAGCTCCCAACCACAAAGCCAGGGTATTGGCCACTGTGGTACCGTTGAGGGCCTCTTCGGGACCGCAATTCAGCAAGTTGTAAATGAACGATTTTCTGGATAAACCCACCATAATGGGCGCATCCAATATATACAAATCTTCCAGTCTGCGCAAAAGTTCGTAATTGTTTTCCAGACTCTTGCCAAAACCGAAGCCCGGGTCGATGATCAGGTCGTTCAGGCCCAGATCTCTCAAACGGGCGGCATTGAATGCCAAATCACTGCAGATTTCAGCCATCAGGTGCCGGTAATGCGGATCTTGCTGCATGTTCTCGGGACGTCCCTTAATATGACTCAACACATAAGGCACCTGCAAACGGGCCGCCATCGGAAACATTTCTGCATCGAGGCTGCCGGCGGAAATATCGTTTATAATATCTACCTGATAGTCCTCTACCGCCACCCGGGCTACTTCTGCACGAAAAGTATCCACCGACAGCGGAAAATCGGGTCTGGTTTTACGAATCAATTCCAGGGCCGGCAACAAGCGCGCCAATTCTTCCTGCTGATCGGGTTCTTTACTGCCCGGGCGGGTGGAACAGGCTCCTATATCAATGATATCAGCGCCCTCGCTTATCATCTCATCTACTCTGGATTCCAGGTCGTCGAGGCTGCTTCTGGCACCGGCATAAAAAGAATCGGGCGTAATATTAATCACTCCCATAACCTTGGGAGTATCGAAGCACATAAGCTTTCCTCTTAAGCGTATAGAAGGAGCTACAGAAGGATGAGGACACATAAGACGATAATTGATTTGCAGAGCGTTTCGAGCCGGCCTCCACAAAGCCACAAAAATACTAAATATATTCCTTAATCCTCAGCAAAATGAGCAAAAAAACCGTACATTTGAAGGCCTTTCGTCGCAAAAATTTACTCGTTGAACAGACTTATATGTTTTTATGGTCTCTCTTGAACAACTGTATCCATTATTTTTGAAACATTCCGCCATCACCACCGATAGCCGAAATTGCCCTGTGGGTTCCATTTTTTTTGCCTTGAAAGGAGAAAGATTCAACGGCAACGATTTTGTACCACAAGCATTGGAAGCCGGCTGTGCCTACGCCGTTTGCGACGAAAACCGGCATTGGAACGACGAACGCTGTCTTTTGACAGAAGACTGCCTGAGTACTTTACAGGCTCTGGCTGCCAGACACCGGCAGGCGCTGAAACATATTCCCCTGATCGCCCTAACGGGAACCAACGGCAAAACCACCACCAAAGAACTTACGGCAACCGTACTGGAGGAAAAATTCAATGTCCTGCATACTCAGGGCAACCTCAATAACCATATCGGCGTACCTCTGAGCCTGTTGAAACTTACCAACGAACACCAACTGGCAGTAATCGAAATGGGAGCCAATCATCCGGGAGAAATCCGAGCCTTAGCCTTGTTGGCCGATCCCGATTACGGACTTATCACCAACGTGGGCAAGGCACATCTCGAAGGTTTTGGTTCCCCCGAAAACATCCTGGCAACTAAAACCGAACTCTACGAATACATCCGCCGGAAGGGAGGGAAAGTCTTTGTCAATCTTGATCATCCGGATTTGGTTGAAAAATCACAGGGCATACAACGCATCGCCTACAGCAGCCGCGAGGGAGAATCTCCTGTACTGGTAAGCGGCCGGCCGGCTGGAAATGCTTTCTTTCTGGGCGTCGAATGGACAGACCGGCGCGATGGAAAGCGTTACTTAGCACAAAGTCGTCTGGTTGGGGGTTATAATCTGGAAAATATACTTGCGGCCATCTGCATCGGTTTGTATTTTGACGTTCCTCCGGCCGACATCAACCGGGCCCTGGAAAATTACCAACCTTCTAACAATCGTTCTCAATGGCGGCAAACGGCAAACAACCGCCTGATCATCGATGCCTACAATGCCAACCCCGGCAGCATGAAAGCCGCTCTCGAGTATTTCGAAGCCAATATTTCAGGTCGCAGAGCCCTTATTTTGGGCAGCATGAAAGAATTGGGCGACTACAGCCGCATAGAGCATGAGCGACTGATAAAACGGATTCGTGAGATCAAACCGGATCAAATCTTGCTTATAGGCAAAGAATTCAAAGACACTGAAGCTCCTGAAAATACACTATTGTTTGATACCACACAACAATGCGCCGATTACTTAAGGACTAATCCATTGAAGGACTATACCGTACTGCTTAAAGGCTCCAGAAGCAACAAACTCGAAAGTCTGCTGGAACTGCTCTAAGAATCGACCAAAGACAGATAGAAAATAGAAAATTATTATCCATTATTTACTCTTAACTAAAAAACAAGACTATGAAACATCCGATTTTTGCCTTATTCGTGGCCCTGAGCTTGTTGGCCTGCAAACAAAAAGACAATTATCCATACGCTTACCTCTATGAGGGCCTGGAATTTGAAATGCCCCGGGTGGAAGTCCCCTCATTTCCCAACCGTGAAGTCTCCATAGAGGATTTCGGTGCTGTGGGTGACGGTCTGACATTAAACACCGAGGCTTTCAATGAAGCTTTCAAATCGCTGTCTTCCAAGGGCGGAGGCAGCCTTATCGTACCATCGGGTGTTTGGCTGACCGGCCCCATCGTCTTCCAATCTAACGTTCGTCTGCACCTCGAAAAAGCTGCTCTCATTCTGTTTACCCAGGACAAATCGGCTTATCCCGTAATTAAAACAAGCTACGAAGGCTTGGAAGCCTGGCGCTGCCAATCGCCCATCAGCGGAAGAAATCTCGAGAATATTGCCATCACCGGCCAGGGAGCCATCAACGGTTCCGGCCAGGTATGGAGACCGCTGAAAAAAGAAAAAGTAACCGAGGCCTATTGGAAAAACGTGATCGCCTCGGGCGGCGCACTCAAAAACCCCAAATACTGGCTGCCCTCACAAAAAGCCGTCGAAGCCGAACTGATGAGCCCCGATCAGCGCAATGCCCTGACCGAAGCAGAATGGGAAGATTTCAAGGACGTTTTGCGTCCGGTAATGGTCAGTTTTGTTGAATGTAAAAACATCTTTTTGCAGGGAGTCTTGTTCGAGAATTCCCCCAGCTGGAACATTCATCCCCTGATGTGTGAAAACATCATTATCGATGATGTCTTTATTCGTAATCCCTCCTTCGCCCAAAACGGAGACGGTCTGGATCTTGAATCTTGCAAAAATGTACTGGTGGTTAACTCTACTCTCGATGTGGGCGACGACGCTATTTGTATCAAATCGGGACGCAACGAGGAAGGCCGCCGCAGGGGCATACCTACCGAAAATGTAATTGTAGACAATTGTTTGGTTTTCAAAGGGCACGGAGGATTCGTAGTGGGTAGCGAAATGTCGGGCGGTGTTAAAAACATCGCCGTTTCCAATTGCAACTTTATCGGAACCGACGTCGGCTTGCGATTCAAAAGCACCAGAGGTCGCGGTGGTGTGGTCGAAAATATCTACATCCGCAACATAAGCATGATCGACATGGTAACCGAAGCTCTGCGTTTCAATCTGTTTTACGGAGGTAAATCAGCCTCCGAAGCCCTGGCAGACGGAGACGCCGCTCCCGCCGAAGAGGTGATTCCTCCGGTCAGCGAAGAAACTCCTGTGTTCCGGAATATTTTCATCAGGGACGTTTATTCCCACAATTCCCGCAGAGCTATGTTATTCAACGGCTTACCCGAAATGAATATTGAAAACATACAAATCGAGAACGCTGTGTTTACTTCGCAAATTGGAGCCGAATTGACGGAGTCCACCCAGATTAAGTTCAAGAACGTGGGTATCTATCCCCAGGAGGGTCCGGCTCTGATTCTCTACAACGTCAAGAATCTGGAGGCTGAAAACATTCAGATCCCCGAAGGAATGAAAAATCCCGTGCGCATCAGCGGTCAGCGGAATCAGGACATTAAGCTTCCCGATAACCTCGACTGATTTCATTCCTGTGCCGATCCTGCAGGAGTCTTTGTACAACCGCACTAAATTTTTAGAGAATACTTTTTGAGCCTTTCGTTCAACAAGGCGGGAGGAATGATTTTTTTGACGGTGTCGGCAACGGCATTGAGCAATTTTTCGCGAATAAAATCGGGACGTATCACGATAGACACTTCCCTGGTGGCCCGGGGTCTGACCAAAGGACGAACGTTTTTGGCTTGTTCCTCACTCAAAAATGGTATGTGTAATTCCGGAATGATGGTATAGCCCCCACTTTTGTCGACTATGCTTACCAGGGTGCCGATGCTACCGGCTTCATAAATATTATTGCGTTTTTGTACGTCGTGGCAGAAGTGAAAAACCTGATTACGCAAGCAATGACCTTCCTGCATCACCCAGAGTTTTTTGAGAGGCATGTCGTGGTAAGAAATTTCATCGAGGGCGGAAAGCTCTTCGCGGGGCGACACATAAGCCACAAAACTCTCGTAATAAAGCGGTATTTCCAGCAAATCGGGGTCTTCAAGCGGGGTCGATAAAATGGCCATGTGCAATTCCGAATGCTTAAGATGCTCAATGATTTGCCTTGTTTGCAACTCAGAGATACTCAGGTCTATGTCGGGGTATTTCTGGACAAAACCCGAAATAAAATCGGGAATCAGGTAAGGGGCAATGGTGGGAATAATTCCCATATGCAACTCGCCTTTTAAACCGTCGCGTTGCTGATTAACCATATCTCGCAATTGAAAAGCATTGCTCAATACCGTTTTTGCCTGATGTATGATTTGCAGACCGATTTCGGTAGGCTCAACAGGTTGTCTGCTCCGGTCGAAAATTTTTACATCCAGCTCGTCTTCAAGCTTTTGAATCATTGCGCTCAAAGTAGGCTGAGTAACACCACATTCTTCGGCGGCTTTCAAAAAATGGCGGTGTCGTTCCACAGCCACTATGTACTGCAATTGTTGTAAAGTCATATTATTGAATAAATCTATGCAAATATAGAGATTATCTGTTTGATTTATACAATGCCGGGTGTATCTTTGCGACAAGTTTAATCGAATAATTAACTCTAATAAATACTACTATGTTAAGCGAAAAATTACACCAAGCCATCAACAAGCAAATCAATGCCGAATTTTGGTCAGCCAACCTGTATCTGTCGATGTCTGCCTGGTTTGCAGACAAAGGATTGCCCGGTTTTTCCCATTGGATGAAGGAACAATTCAAGGAAGAACAGGAACACGCCATGCGCTTTTTTAATTACCTGGTAAGTCGCGGTGCCAAAGTGGAAATCGGTGCTTACGCTGCAGTGCCCGTAGATTGGAAAGACGCCAAAAAGGTGTTTGAAGACACCCTGCACCACGAACAAGTGGTTACCGGTATGATCAACGACCTTTATACACTGGCTTTGGAAGAAAAAGATTACGCCACCCAATCGATGCTGAAGTGGTTTATCGACGAGCAGGTCGAAGAAGAAGACACCGCCCGCGGCATTCTGGATGCGCTCTGCCACATAAAAGACAACAGCTTTGGTTTGTATCGCCTCGACAAAGAAATGGGCGAACGACAAGGATAAACCATTCATGAGCCATCGTTTGATTCCCCTTTCCGGAACCAAAGAAGAAATCTACAAGCAATTACTGCCGCAATTGCGGTGTTTGGTCGAGGACGAGGATAGTCACATAGCCAATCTGGCCAATATCACGGCCGCACTAAAGTCCACCCTGGGTTTTTTCTGGGTGGGCTTTTACCTTGTGGACGGTCCCTGGCTGGTGCTTGGGCCTTTCCAGGGAGAGCCGGCTTGTACTCGCATTGCTTACGGCAAAGGGGTTTGCGGTAAAGCCTGGGAGCTTAGTTCCGCCTTGGTGGTAGACGACGTGGACAAATTCGAAGGACATATTGCCTGCAGCGCCAAATCCCGCTCCGAGATTGTTGTTCCTGTGATTAAAAACAACAAGGTAATTGCCGTTATCGATGTTGACAGTGAGCAGCTTGCGGCTTTTGACGATGTCGATCTCCACTACCTGACGGAAATCGCCCGACTGGTAGCCGGACTGCCCGGACTTTAAGCTCAAAAGAGCCCTACGCCATCGAGCCCTACATCATCCAATCCTGCGCCCCCGAGCGCTGCGCCATCAAGACCTGCGCCATCGAATCCTGCACCATTGAATCCTGCACCGGACTTTTTATCTCCGGAATGTACTATTCCGGTTCCGGCAACTTACCTACAATCAAGATAAGGAAGCAGGCGGTTCAGGTCTTGCTCGTTAAATTCTTCCAGAAAAAGTAAGTCCTCAGGGCTGCTTATCTTGCCTCTCGCCTGCCTGAATTCAATTAAAGCCCTGGCCTGGTAAAAATTCAAATAGGGATGCAACCTGAGTTGTTCCAGGCTGCTGTGGTTCAATTTTAGTTTTCTTATCTCGCTGCTGTCTGTTTCCAGGCATTGCTTTAGCATCCTCAGATTCTCGGGATAAATACCCGATATTTCGTCCAATTGATTCGGCGAACAATAGCCGCCCAAGCGGTTTCTGTAATCCAAAATACGATTTGCAGTGTACCGCCCGATGCCGGGGTATTGCATCAAATCGGCAGTATCGGCAGTATTGATTCTGCAAACTTTGGAGAAGGCCTCCGGCCTGTAGGCCTTTTTGTCTCCGGCCGACAAGGCTCTATTCGCTACCGGTGCAGTTAATTCAATTTCCGTTTGTTGATGAATTATTTTTTCCGATTCCGGCAGTTGATATTTTTCCTCCTCTAAGCGATATTTTGCCTCTTCAGACCAACTCTTTGTTTGCCCAAACGTTACTAACTCCCGAGAAGTTTGTTCTGCTGCCGTAGAAACTCGCTCCAGCCCCGGGGAAACTTGTTCTGCCACCCCGGAAACTCGCTCCGGCCCCGGAAAAGCTTGTTCTGCCTCAGGCAGTAAAATATAGGGTTTCAACTTTTTATAGGTCTCCTGATTCAGCCCATAAATTTTGGCCAAGTCGCTTTTTTGCCTGAAGACGCCTCCTTTTTCCCGGTATTTAAGAATATTCCCCAACACAAAGGAGCTGATTCCCAAAGCTTGTAATTGGGCGGAATCGGCCGTGTTAGGATCGAATTCCCGCAAGGACAGTCCTGTTTCCGGCAGCTTTTCAGGGAAGCTCTTTGACAATCCGGAAATTCCATAACGGCTGTCGGCACGATATGGTAAAGCATAAGTCTGCAATTCATAGCGAACTGAATCCATGGCCAGGCGTTTTTGAATGCGGGGATGTTGCAAATGCCAGTAATCGAAGCAAAGAGATTTCAAGGCAATAATTCCCGACAATAAGAGAATCAATGCTGCCTGTTCACCTTTGTTCGTATTAAAATAGGAGCTGCTCATGATTTTGCTTTACATTGCAAATATACTTGTTTAATGTTTACATAATATATAAAATCTTCCATGTATAAACTGGGTTTTCTACTCAATAAAAGTTTTGAATAATGTATATTTGTGTTTTATTCGTCAACTGAAATTATGAATAAGTCCTTCCTGAAGCATTTCCCGCGATTTTTCTTTTCATCGCTGTGGGCTCTCGGTATTTTTGGCCTTTTCGTTTTCGACTTTTCCGAAACCACCAAAGACTTACCTCTGATTCCCTATGCCGACAAAATCGTGCATGCCCTGTTGTTTTTCATCCAAACAGGCCTTTTGTTGTGGGAACTCAATTTTCGAAGTTTCACCTCCACCCGTATTCCCATTGGCCGTTTATTTATTTGGTCGGTATCGCTTCCTTTTCTATACGGTGTTTTGATAGAGCTTATTCAACATTTTTTACCCTACCGGGGAGCTGAACTTATGGATTTGCTTTTTGATCTGATGGGTTCGCTGGCGGCCTTTTCCTGCCTGGTTTTGATACTTATTTGGCGTGAAAATAAGCGTTAAGGAGTTTTTTGGCTTTTTGGCAAAGCAAATCAAAGGCTTTTCCTATTTTTGTTTTTTTATTGCTTCAACCGACCGTACTATGAAATCATTGCTCGTTTTTCTCCTCTTAACTGCTGCCGGATTTAATGCCTACTCTTCGGCTAAAATCTGGGTGTCGCCGGAGGGCTCCGACTCCAACCCCGGCACGGAACAGCAAGCCATGGCCAGCCTTCAGGGGGCTTTGCGCAAGGCCAGGGAAATGAGAAGGCTACAAGATCCGGCCGTCGAAAAAGGAATAGAAATCATTTTGAAAGACGGTTACTATGCTTTGCCCGAAACCTTATTGATTCGTCCCGAAGACTCCGGCAGCCGGGACAGACCTACCACCATAAAAGCAGAACATTACGGCAAGGCAATTATCGGCGGAGGTCTCAAAATTGAAGGCTGGGAACCCTTGAAGAAGCGGGTAAAAGGGATGAACAAGAGCATCGGTTCAAAAGTATGGGTGGCCAAAGTCCCCACCTGCGGAGGGCGCAGGATCGATTTCCGGCAGTTTTACGTAAACGGTAGAAAAGCCGGACCTGCCGCCCATTCCGACACGTCCTGTATGCAGCGTATTCTGGCCGTGGATTATGAAAAACAGGAAATACACATTCCCGCTCCCGAACAAAGAAACTTCGTCACCACCGACGGGATGGAGTTTTTTATTCACCAGATGTGGGAAGTGGCCATCCTGCGCATCAAAGATTTCCGGATCAAAGGAAATGAGGCAATCCTGAGTTTCCATGCTCCCGAAAGCCGGCTGGAATTTGAACATCCCTGGCCACCGCCTGTGGTCTCGGAAGAGGGCAATTCCCCCTTTATTCTGAGCCGGGCCATCGAATTTCTGGATAAACCCGGGGAATGGTACCACGACCGAGAACAAGCCTTGTTGTATTATCTGCCTCTAAATGGTCAGGATATGCAGCAGGCAGAATGCATCGTACCGGTACTGGAAACGCTTGTCAGTGTACAAGGATCATTGGACAGGCCGGCACAATACATCCGGTTCGAGGGGCTGAGTTTTGCCCACAGCACCTGGCTGCGTCCTTCAAAACAGGGTTATGTGCCTTTGCAGGCCGGCATGTTTTTGCTCGATGCCTATAAATTGCAACAACCGGGAACTCACGATAAAGCCACCCTCGAAAACCAGGCCTGGATAGGCCGGCAAGCCGCTGCCGTTGAGTTGTACGCCGTAAACAATACGGTCTTCGAAGCCTGCCGTTTTGAACACCTGGGTGCTTCGGGGCTGGATTACATAGAAGCTTCGGCCGACGACCGCATCGAAGGCTGCGTTTTTCAGGATATTGCCGGCAGCGCCATAGTGATGGGCCGTTTCTCGGAACCCGGCACCGAAACCCACCTGCCCTACCAACCCAAAGATTACCGCGAAGTCAGTCGCAAAGCTCTGATAACAGACAATTACATCTTCAACTGCGCCACCGAATACTGGGGTTGTCCCGGCATTCTGGCCGGTTACGTGCAAGAGGTGGAAATTCGGCACAACGAAGTCTGCGAACTGCCCTATACCGGCATCAGTGTAGGCTGGGGCTGGACAAGAACAGCCAACTGTATGAAAAACAACCGTATAGTAGCCAATCGGGTACATCGTTTCGGCAGACATAATTACAGTTGCGGGGGCTTGTACACCCTGTCGGCCCAAACAGGAACGTTGATAGCCGAAAATTACGTACACGATATATATCGTCCCGAATACGTGCACGACAAAAATCAGGGCTATTACATTTATCTCGACGAAGCTTCCTCGTGGATGACCATACGCGACAACTGGTGCAGCCTGCCCAAATTCGGTCAAAATCAGCCCGGCCTGAATCACTGGGAAAACAACGGGCCACAGGTTGATGAAAGTATTAAGTTAAAAGCAGGCATTCGCCCTCCGTGGCAATATATAAAATCACAGCCCTGACCCCAACAGTTGAATAAACAATTCCGAAAGCATAACCTGAACCCTTGAAATGTTTGGATTTGGCAAGACCATAGAAATTTTATCTCCGATCGAAGGCAGCAGCCTCCCTTTGAGCGAGTGCGGCGACGAGGCTTTTGCGGAGGAAATGCTGGGCAAAGGCTTGGCGGTACTACCTGCCAAAGGCCTGGTTGTGGCTCCCTTCCATGCCAAAGTCGAAGTGTTGTTTGATACAGCCCATGCCCTGAGCCTGCTCAGCGATGAAGGCGTTGAGTTGCTGATACATATCGGTATCGACACCGTAAAATTGCAAGGTAAGCACTTCAAAGCCCTGGTAAAACAAGGTGACCGGGTGAGAGCCGGAGAAGCATTGATCGAATTCGATCCTGCCGCCATCCGTGAAGAGGGCTATAGCACGGTTGTCCCTGTGGTGGTTTGCAACAGCGCCGATTACGCCGCCGTTGAAAGTTTTCCGGGCCGGAAGCTCGGAATGCTCGATAAACCTTTTATTCGAATCCGAAAAAAATAACACATGCGTACAGGCAAAGGACTTGGAATAGTGAATGGAATGGCGAGCGGCAAACTTGTCGTCGTTCAGCCCCGGACACCCTTACATCTTGAAGCGGAGAAAACAGCCGATCCCCGGCATGAACTGGACATGTATTTAAAAGCCAGGGAAGAAGCCCTGCTACAACTCCGGCTTTTACAAGAACAGAGCACAGCCACATTGGGCAAAGAACAAGCCGCCATTTTCGAAGCTCAGGCTATGATGCTTATGGACGAAGACTTCGAAGATGCCGTCAGCTCTCTAATTCTGAAAAAAAATCTAAGTGCAACACAAGCGGTCAAAGCAGGCGGTAGAAAAATAGCCGCCCTGTTCCTGGGTATGGAAGACGAACGGATGCGCAGTAAATCGGCCGATATTCTCGACCTGGTACAACGCTTACATTCGATATTGAGCGGACAAACAGAGATTCCCGTTCCGCCCCCGGAAGCTTTCATTCTCCTGGCCGAAGACCTGAGCCCAAGTGAATTGATACAATGGCGTTCACCGCTGTTAAAGGGAATTGTACTGAGCCGCGGCTCGGCTCATTCTCACCTGGCCATACTGGCAGCCGCTATGAAAATACCCTGCCTTATCTCGGCCGATATCGAACCCGATCAGGCTCGCGGAAATACCCGAATCGCCCTCGATGCCACCGCCGGATTTTTTTACCTCGATCCGGGAGTTGAATTTATGAGCCGTTTCAATCAGAAAATCAGTCGAGAAGATTCAAACGGACAAATTCCCGTCGATCTGCGGTTTTACAGCCCCCGGGGAGAAGAAATCGAGGTCCTGGCCAATATCGGCAGCCCGGAGGAACTCGACCCCGACTTGCAAAAAAATTGTCAGGGCATAGGTTTGTTTCGCAGCGAATTCATTTTTATGGGACGCCGGGAGCTTCCCTCCGAAGAAGAACAGTTTGAGCTGTATCGCCGTTTGGCTACGGGCATGAAGGGCAAAAAAGTGGTGATCAGAACCCTCGATATAGGCGCCGACAAAGACGCTCCCTGTTTAAACTTAGCCAAAGAAGAAAATCCCGCCCTGGGAAACAGGGGTATACGACTGTGCCTGCAAAGGCCGGAGCTTTTCAGGACTCAGCTCAGAGCGGTTTGCCGGGCTGCGGTTTACGGTAAACTAATGCTGTTGGTCCCTATGTTGATTTCCGTCGACGAATTGCTCCAGGTAAAACGCCTGTTGCTCGACATTCAACAAGAGCTTAGGCAAGAAGGGCTCGAAATTCCCGACCTGCCCCTGGGTGCCATGATAGAAACACCCGCCTCCGTGATGTTGTGCAAAGAACTGGCAGCAGAGGCCGACTTCCTCAGCATCGGCACCAACGACCTGACGCAATACACCCTGGCCATCGACCGTCAAAACCCGGAGCTTGCCTCTTTATACCAACAGGCACATCCGGCCCTGCTCCGTATGCTTCGCGAGGTGATCCGGGCGGCTAAAGCTGCGCAAATTCCCTGCTCCATCTGCGGAGGACTGGCTCAGGACACAAAACACACAGCTATGCTGATAGACATGGGATTCAGCGCATTCTCCATGGCTCCGGTGCATATTCCCGGCTTCAAAAAATTCCTGTACGAACACTATTCCCGCTCCGAACCTTCGCTCTAAACCCACGCTATGACAAGTTTTACACATACGATCGCCGATCCGCTGGGCATCCATGCCAGGCCGGCCGCCCTGTTGGTTAAAACAGCTTCTGCCTTTCGTTCTTCGATCATCCTGCGCCACGGGGATAAGGAAATCAGTGCAAAAAAAATGATCGCCTTGATGAGCCTGGGCCTTAAACAAGGCGATAAACTGGAAATACGTATTGAAGGAGAAGACGAAGAGCAAGCCGGCCAGGCTATGAAAAAAATCTTAGAAGAACAGCTATGATGAAATACCTGCAAAGACTGGGCAAATCGCTGATGTTGCCGGTGGCTTGTCTGCCGGTGGCCGGTATTTTGCTGGGTATCGGCTATTGGTTGGAATCTTCGTTGGGCAGCAATATTCCGGCTACTTTCTTATTACAGGCCGGGGGAGCCATACTCAACCACATCCCCCTATTGTTTGCCGTGGGCGTAGCCGTGGGAATGGCCGACGAAAGCAACGGAGCCTCTGCCCTGGCCGGACTGGTCAGTTGGCTGGTTATAACCACTTTACTCTCTCCGGCCACTGTCCAAATGTTCAGCGGACAAACGGCCGATCCGGCCTTCGAAAAAATCGAAAACGTTTTTACGGGTATTCTTTCGGGCATAACAGCTGCCTTTTGCTACAACCGTTTCAAAAACACTTCCCTGCCCGATGCCCTTGCTTTTTTTGGAGGCAAACGCTCTGTTCCGATCGTGGCGGCCGGCCTGGCCTGCTTGATAAGTATTCTTTTGTTTTTTAGCTGGCCCCTGATGTACAACGGATTGATCCTCTTCGGTAAAAGTATTTTGGATACCGGGCCTGTGGGCGCCGGGCTGTATGCTTTCTTCAACCGCCTGCTCATTCCGCTGGGATTACATCATGCGCTGAATCAGGTCTTCTGGTTCGATGTGGCAGGCATCAACGACCTGAGCAACTTCTGGACCGGGCAAGGCACACTCGGAATTACAGGTCAATACATGACCGGCTTCTTCCCGATAATGATGTTTGGCCTGCCTGCCGCTGCCCTGGCTATGTACCACACCGCCAGACCCGAACGTAAAAAAGCGGTGGGAGGACTGATGCTCGCCTCCTCTCTGAGTGCTTTCCTGACCGGGGTAACCGAACCTCTCGAGTTTTCTTTTATGTTTCTGGCTCCCGGCCTGTACGTCCTGCACGCCTTGCTGACGGGACTGACCGCAGGCATCGTAGCTTATCTGCCTGTAAGGGCGGGTTTTAATTTCAGTGCCGGCCTGGTGGATTATCTGCTGAGTTTTAAATCGCCTATGGCTCTGAATCCCCTCCGGATAATCGGAATAGGACTCCTGACAGCCCTGGTCTATTACCTGGTCTTCCGTTTTACAATTCAAGCCTTCGGTCTACGCACACCGGGCAGGGAAGAAGAAAACCGGGAAACTCCGCCGGACGAAGAAATTCGAAGAACTCCACCGGGCAATGAAAGCCGGGAGGCCCTGCCGGGCGGAGATAAAGACAAGGAGGATGGCCGAAAGGGCAAAAAAGCTCCGGCCGGAAAAGGTAAAAAAACCAGGGCCGGAAAAGGCAAAATAACTCCGGCCCTAGGGAGCAAGAACAGCGATAATTACCGGGAAACAGCGGCTCTTCTGATACAGGGCCTCGGCGGCAAAGAAAACATTGCCGAACTGGACAACTGCATCTCGCGGCTCCGCATTGTGATTAGACAAGACGAAACGGTGGACGAAAGCCTACTAAAATCCGCTGCTATTGCGGGCATAGTCCGGCCGGGCAAAAACACCATTCAGTTGATTGTCGGTCCCAAAGTGCAGTTTCTGGCCAAAGAAATGAAACAACTGCTTACTAAATAAAAGCCTATCTATATGACTATTAAAGACATTATTCAGTCCCGGCAAACGCAATTCCTCGACGAATTGTTCAGCCTGATGCGCATTCCTTCGGTGAGCGGACAGCAAGCTCATTTACAGGATATGCAAGATTGTGCACAACGTTGGAAAGAGATTTTACTCTCTTCGGGAGTGGACAAAGCCGAGATTTTTCAAACCAAGGGGCATCCCATTGTGTACGGAGAAAAAATCATCGATCCCAAGGCTCACACGGTACTCGTGTACGGCCATTACGACGTGATGCCCGAAGATCCGGTGGAACTGTGGACTACGCCACCCTTTGAGCCCCACATCGAAAACGGGCTGATCAAAGGCCGGGGCGCCGACGACGACAAAGGCCAGTCTATGATACAGGTCAAGGCTTTTCAACTGGCTCTCGAAAACAATCTGCTGGCTTGCAACGTGAAATTTCTGTTCGAAGGCGAAGAAGAAATCGGTTCCATCCATCTGGAGGAATTCTGCCGAGATCATAAAGACTTACTCAAGGCCGATGTGATCCTCGTTTCCGACACGAGCATGCTGGGAGCCGACACTCCCTCCATTACCACTGGGCTGCGGGGCATTTCCTATTGGGAGGTGGAAGTGACCGGAGCCGCCCGGGATTTGCATTCCGGCATCTTCGGCGGAGCCGTTCCCAACCCCATACAGGAACTGTCCGCAATAATCTCCCGCCTGATCGATAAGGAGGGTAAAATCACCATACCGGGTTTTTACGACAAAGTGCAGGAGGCATCGGCCGAAGAAAGAACCATGTTGGCCGCCGTGCCTCACGACGATGAAGCCTATCGTAAATCGGTGGGAGCCCCCGGTCTGAAAGGAGAAAAAGGCTATTCTACCATTGAACGCACCGGCATTCGACCCACGTTAGATGTTTGCGGTATTTGGGGAGGCTATACCGGCGAAGGAGTGAAAACGGTGCTTCCTTCCAAGGCTTACGCCAAAATATCTACCCGCCTGGTGCCGAATCAGGATTATCAGGAAATAGGCCGGCTCTTCGAAGACTACATCAGGCGACTGGCTCCGCCCGAAGTCAAGGTGGAGGTTCGCTTTAAGCACGGGGGCAATCCCTACGTTTGTTCTTTGGACCTGCCGGCCTATAAAGCGGCTGAAGCTGCCTATCACAAGGTGTTTGGCAAACGTCCGCTGGCCATAAGGCGAGGAGGCAGCATACCTGTCATTGCCACTTTCGAAAAAGTGCTCGGAATCAAAAGCATCCTGATGGGCTTCGGCCTGGAATCCAACGCTATCCACTCCCCCAACGAAAATTTTCCCTTGAATCTTTGGCTGCAAAGCATCGAAGTTGTTGTGGAATTTTACCGTCTTTATAAGTAATTGCATCATGAATAGTCGCTCCTTGGGGTTTCGGTCCGGGTCCGGGTTTAGGGCTGAGTTTAAGTTTTTGTTTCTGGTTCTGCCCCTCGCTCTGGTGTTTTCTGCCTGTTCCGGACCCTGTTTCCGGGTCAGCGAAAACGGAGTATTTATCCGCCCCGACCAGGGGAAAACCGCCACCCGCAGTCTCTATTTACAAATGGTCGACGACGATATAATCAGGGTTATAGCCAGTCCCAACCGAAAAATCAGCCTGAAAGCCGGACTGATGTGCAGCTGGCAAGACAAAGCATTCAGTCCATCGGGTCGATGGCAAGTGTTTCGTAGCGGAGACAGTGTAGTTCTGCAAACGGCTGCCCTGAAAGTCACCGCGTTGTTGAGTAGCGGAGAACTTAGTTTCAGCGACTTAAACGGTTCGGTGTTTTTGCTGGAACAGTTCGGCGGGGGTAAAAGCTTTAGTCCGTTCGAATACGAAGGATGCCGGGCTTATTCTTTCAGGCAGGTATTTGAATCGCCTCCGGATGAAGCTTTTTTCGGCCTGGGTCAGCATCAGTCGGACGAATTCAATTACAAAAACAAGCACGAAGCCCTGTATCAGTACAACACCAAGGTCTCGGTGCCTTTTGTGGTTTCGAGCAACAACTACGGCCTGCTCTGGGACAACAATTCTTACAGCAAATGGGGCGATCCCCGGGATTTTACCGACTTAGATCAATTCAGGCTGTTCGACAAGTACGGTAAAGAAGGCGGGCTGACTGCCTTTTATTCGAATCCCGGCCGAAAAAAAGAATTGGAACGTGTCGAAAAAGCCATCGATTACCAAAATTTGAACTCTATAAAAAATTTTCCTCAGGCTTTCCCGCTGCAAAATGCCCGGGTAAGCTGGGAAGGATCCATCGAAACAGATACCGCGGGCTTGTTTCGTTTTGCGCTCTATTACGCGGGCTACGTCAAACTGTACCTCGACGATACGCTGGTGGTGCCGGAGCGCTGGCGCACCGCCTGGAACCCCAACACCTGCAAGTTTTCGTATCCCCTGCAGGCCGGCCAAAAGCACCGGATCAGGCTCGAATGGCAACCCGACGGAGGCAGTTCCTACATAGGGCTCAAAGCCCTGAGTCCCCTGTCGTCCGGGGAAGAAGGAAAAATTTCTTTCTGGTCGGAAATGGGCAAGCAAATGGATTATTACGTGGTCAGGGGTAGGAACGCCGACGAAGTGGTGAGTGGCTACCGCAGGCTTACCGGCAAGGCACAGGTCATGCCCAAATGGGCGATGGGCTTTTGGCAGAGCCGGGAGCGCTACAAAACCCAGGACGAACTTTTGTCGGTCCTCCGCGAATTCAGGCGCCGGCAGATCCCCATCGACAACATCGTGCAGGATTGGTCGTACTGGGAAGAAAATGCCTGGGGCAGTCATGAATTCGATGCGCAGCGCTTTCCCGATCCGGAACAAATGGTCGGAGATGTCCACGACCTGAATGCCCGGATAATGATTTCGGTCTGGCCCAAGTTTTACATCAACACCGGGCATTACAAAGAGTTTGAACAAAAAGGCTGGATTTATCCCCGGGCTGTCAAGGACAGTATCCGCGACTGGATAGGCCGGGGCTACATCGGTTCATTCTACGATGCTTTCAGTCCGGGTGCCCGGAAGCTCTTCTGGGAACAAATGCAGGAACATCTCTACGTCAAAGGCTTCGATGCCTGGTGGATGGATGCTTCGGAGCCGGACATCCTGTCTAATGCCGATATGGATTACCGCAAACAACTGATGCATCCCACCGCTCTGGGCCCATCGGCTCTACATTTCAATGCTTACGGATTGATGAATGCCAAAGGCATTTACGAAGGTCAACGCTCGGTAAACGACAGCAACAGGGTTTTTATCCTGACCCGCTCGGGCTACGCCGGTTCACAACGTTTTGCAGCAGCCGTCTGGAGCGGCGACATCGGCACACGCTGGGAAGACATGAAGGCTCAGATCAGCGCCGGACAAAATTTTTCCATTTCGGGCAATCCCTATTGGACTATGGATAACGGCGGTTTCTGTGTGGAAAAACGTTACGAAAGAGCCCGCGAGGGATCGGAAGACCTGGAAGAATGGCGGGAACTCAATGCCCGTTGGCACCAGTTTGGGGCTTTTGTGCCTTTGTTTCGCAGCCACGGCCAATATCCCTACAGGGAAATCTGGAACATTGCTCCCGAAGGGCATCCGGCTTACCAAACCATGAAATATTACTCGGAACTGCGTTACCGCCTGCTACCTTATATATATACGATGGCCGGCCGATGTTACTTAGACGATTACACCATCATGCGTCCCTTGATGATGGATTTCGCCAACGACGACCGGGTAATGAATATCGGTGACCAATATATGTTCGGATCTCACTTGATGGTCTGCCCGGTGTACGAATATAAAGCCCGCAGGCGACTGGTTTATTTCCCCCAAAACGCCGGCTGGTACGATCTTTACAGCGGCAAGTATTATCCGGGAGGACAGGAAAGTCCGGTGGAAGCCCCTTACGAGCGCATGCCGGTTTTTGTGCCTGCAGGAAGCATACTTCCCACGGGCAAGCCCATTCAACACAGTGGGGAAAAACAAGAAACACTGCGTTTTTATGTATTCAGCGGACAAGACGGCAAGGCCTGCTTGTACGAAGACGACGCAACCAGCTACGATTACGAAAAGGGTGACTATGCCAGGATAACCTTCCATTACAACGATGCCCAAAAAAGTTTGTCGATTTCGGCCATCGAGGGTTCCTATCGTCCCGAGCCGACTCAGAGGCGGTTTGAATTTGTTTTGGTCAGTCCCCAATGTCCTGCCGGCCTGGATACCGAAGTCCCAAAAACGGCCGGTCTGGTGTATTCGGGGCAAGAGACAAAGCTTGATTTTTGACAATTTATAGACCAATGTAAAAAATTCTGTCATTGACCTTTTGCCATCGTCCGGTAAGAACACAATCACATTACAACATCGAACGCAAAAATTGCGCCTTGTGCATATTTTTTCAATCCTCACCTCGAGCAAATCTTATTCGTGCTGTGTGCAAGCACCGTATTAACAATACATTCACATTAGAAGTCTCCAGAGGGAAGTAATGCTCTGTAAATCAACACCAAACAGCCGATTTTTCATTGTTTGTAACACAATCTTAGTATGGATTTCATCAAAACATATCTTGGTAAGCATACCTTCGGGTATATTTTTAAAAAAGCATCCATTTATGAAAAGAAAGATGAAATTCATTTTAATGATCTTGGTTCTTTGCTGTTTCTCGTTTTCGGCATTCTCTCAATCCATAACACTGAATGTTAGAAATATAACAGTAAAAGAGGCTATTGAGCAATTAAAACAAAACAGCGGCTACACGTTTGTCTTCGAAGCTGGAGATTTGGACACTGGAAAACTTATTTCTGTTCAAGCAAATCAAAAGTCGATAGAAGAAGTCATTGAACAGATCCTTAAAGATCAAAACGTGTCATACGAGATTAGAGACAAGAATATCGTCGTAACTCGTGGAAATACCGCTCGACAAATTACTACCAAAAACATAACCGGTTTGGTAACCGATGTTAATCATGAACCGGTTATCGGAGCAACTGTCGTTGATTTATCCACAAACAAGGGAACCGTTACCGGTGTGGATGGTAAATTTACGTTAGAGGTTACAAATCAATCAACCTTGCAGGTCAGTTACATTGGTTATACCACTTCCGAAGTAGTTGTAGGCAACCAACAAAATCTGACTATACAGTTGAATGAAGATGCAATAATGCTCGACGAAATGGTTGTTATCGGTTATGGTACTGTACGTAAAAGTGACTTAACCGGTTCGGTTGCCAGCATCAAAACCGAAGAATTGAATAGATCCACCGCCAATCTCGAACAATCGTTGGTCGGACATACTCCCGGGGTACAAATCAAACAAGTATCCGGAGCGCCCGGTTCAGGAACCAGTATTCGCATTCGTGGTATCAATTCCGTTTATACAAGCGTGGAGCCCTTATTTGTGGTTGACGGATTTCCTGCGTCAAAAGACGTATACATCAACCCCTCCGATGTGGCATCCATCGAAGTTTTGAAAGATGCTGCCTCTGCTGCCATTTACGGATCGCGGGCAGCCGGAGGTGTGGTACTTATAACAACCAAAAGAGGTGAAAAGGATAAAACCAGGGTTGAACTCGACTACCAATTCTCCATACAGGAATTATCAAGAAAAATCGACATGATGAACGCTGACGAGTTACGTGAATTACACCGCGACGGCTATAACAACACTTATTTCGATTTTCTGCGCATCAACAATATTTACGGTAGCGACGAGGAAAGATGGACACACAGCCGTGAAGACGACAACGACACAAGAACTGCCAACGGAGCATCCAAACTGATGTTGCTCTCACCCGATTTTCTTGCTACAAAATACGATACCGACTGGCAGGATGCTTTGTTCAGCAAGGCACCCATGCATCGCACGGGTGTAAGTATCTCCGGAGGAAAGAGCGGATATAAGTATATGTTTAGTCTGGGTTACTTGGATCAGGATGGTATTGTTGCCCCCTCCAATCACAAGAGAATAACTTCCCGTTTAAATATGGACGTTGATGTGTCCGATCGTTTATCTGTGGGAGTAAATTCAAACATGTTCTATGTGACCGAGCGGACTGTCAGAACCGATGGATTGGCTTTTAACGACGGTCTTATCCTCAACACCTTGGGAATGCCTCCTCAATATCCTGTCTATGAAGAAGATGGCAGCTATGCTACCGGTTGGACTTATCGTAACTTTCCCTATTCGACTTTTGCCGGAGAGAACCCGGTTGCATTGAAAGATCTGATACAACAGTATTACACAAGAACAAGATACAGTGTCAATACAGACGCTCGCTATAAATTCTTTGATGGTCTGTATGCAAAAGTAAATGCCGGCTTACAGATTTCGGATCAAATTTATCGCTATTATCGTCCTGCAGGAGAAATAGGGCAATCAAACGGTTTCCCCGGAAGTTTCGACCTGCATGCCCGTGCCAGCAATGACCGCGACTTCAATACCGACTGGTTACTTGAAACCACGTTGAATTACAACAAAAAATTCGGGAAACATACTGTTAATGGTCTGGCGGGTTATTCGATGCAGAAGAAAAACTACGATAATATCGATGCTCGCGGGCAGGGATTCAAAAACGACCGTATTCCGGATTTAAGTGCCGCAGGTCCGACTGCTACGGACGAAAACGGAACCTCAGCCGTAACTTCCCGTGCCGCATGGTCTATCATGTCGTTTTTCGGTCGCGTCATTTATAGTTACGACAGTCGCTATGTAATCAACGCGTCTCTGCGTGGTGATGGCAGTTCACGTTTCGGACCGGCCAAACGTTGGGGGTATTTCCCTTCTGTTTCTGCCGGCTGGAAAATGTCCAATGAAGAGTTTTTTGCTTCATTAGTCGATATTATGACCGTACGACTCAGAGCAAGCTGGGGAATCAGCGGTAACTTCAATATCAGCAATTACCGGCACATTCCCAATATGGCTCAGGGGACTTACAACTTAGGACAGGGAACGGTATTTACCTACTATCCCTCAGCCTTCGTAGATCAGAAAATCGGATGGGAAAAAACAAATCAGACAAACATCGGAGCAGACTTAGGTTTCCTTAAAGGGCGTTTGAACCTGATTGCAAACTATTATCATAGTGTTACCAACGACTTATTATACAATACAAGCGTTTCGGCTGTAACAGGTTACACAGGTTCCTGGACCAATCTTGCCGAAGGTAAAGTGTACAACAGAGGATTTGACTTACAGATTGACGGAAGCCTCATTGCAACCCAAAACGTGAAGTGGAATGCCGGATTTAATATCTCGGTCAACCGTAATAAGGTGATGGGACTCAGTGATGAAATCATAACCAAAGCTCAGCGCGGCCAAATCACGCATATAACTCGAAACGGACTACCGATTGGTTCCTTTTATGGCATGGTTAGTCAAGGCGTCATCAATGCCGAAGAATACGCTAATATCCTAATAGATAAAGCCAACCAAAGCACACCGGGTTATGAACTGGTAGGACCTCCCGTTGCTGATTATGATAACGTGTACATAGGTGACGTAAAATGGAAAGATGTAGACGGCAATGGTAAAATCACGGAAGACGACAGGGAAATTATCGGAAACAACTATCCCGATTTTACTTTCGGATTCAACACCAGCTTTAATTGGAAAGGGCTAAGCTTTTCAGCGACTTTCGACGGACAGTACGGAGCAGATGTTATCAATTTCTCACGTTATTATATAGCGAATCAGGAAGGTGGGGTAAACACCATGAGATCGGGTATTGACCGCTACCGCGACGAGGCAAATCCGGGAAATGGATTAATATATCGCGCCAACCGTTCAGCCAAAAACCTGAACACCAAGTTCTCAACTTATTTTGTTGAAGACGCTTCATTCCTACGCTGTACAAACATCACATTAGGATACAACATATCCAAAAACCGGTTCCTCAATAAACTTGACATCAGTAATGTATATGTGTTCGGATCGGTTGACAACGCTTTAATGTTTACTGATTACTTAGGTTACAACCCTGATGTTGATTACAACTCCGGAAACCTGGCTCCGGGTATCGACTTTGGTACTTATCCGATAGCTCGTTCCTATAGTGTAGGTGTAAAATTATCCTTCTAATAACTAAAATCACATTATGAAAAAATATTTTAAATATCTATTAATTGTCTTGATTCCTGGTTTACTGAACAGTTGTGATACGGAATTTTTGAATTTAAGAAACCCGAACGCATTCGATGTGTACAAGTTTTATCAAAGTGAGCAGGACATGGAAGATGCCTTGTTGGCTGCCTATCAAGCCACACGGTCTTTCTACGACTGGATGTTCTTCGCTACCGAAATGAAATCGGATAACGCAACCACTTTTGACTCAGGAACTTCAGGTGGATTGTACTATACCTTTGTTTCCCATCAGGTAACCTCGAACAATACCATCGTGGCAAGGATCTGGAACGGATTGTACAATACCATTTATAAGGCTAACCTGGTACTCAAACACATTGACGGGGTAAAAATGAGCGATGAGAGCCGTGAAAGAATAATAGCCGAAGCAAAATTTCTACGGGCATTGTCTCACTTCTACTTAGTACGCTTATTTGGACCTGTTCCGGTGGTCGATAAGGTGGTCGAAACCATCACCGAGGCAAACGCCATGACCCGTCAACCATTATCCGAAGCATACGACCTTATCATCAGCGACTTGGAAACATTAGCAAATTCAACTGTTGTACCTGCATTCTACGATGCCGGCAATGATAACTTTGGTCGCGCAACAAGTACGGCAGGTGCAGCTTTGCTTGGAAGGGTCTATCTTCATATGGCTGCCACACAGAATAAGGATGAGTACTATACCAATGCCATTACCTACCTACAGAAGGCCATTACGCTAAAAGGATACGACAGCTTCCCGGCGGGAGCAACTTATCCCCGTGTTTTCGGAACATCTAACGAAGGCAATGAGGAAATCATTTTCCAATGCATGTATCTGAGTACTTCAAGTGAATCATCGCCGTTTGCACAGTACTTCCAGCCAATGGGATTGAAAGGTTTGACTTCACAAATCAATGGACGTGGCTTCAATGCCGGTCAGGAAAACTTGTTTCTGGAATATGAAGCCGGTGACCGCCGTACTCCCATAGCCATCATGAAAGCACCAAACAATCAATATTATACAAAAAAATACGTTGACTTGTCAAATTCAACCGGTTACCATGGTAACAACTGGATTGAAATTCGTTTTGCCGACGTATTTCTGATGCTGGCTGAAGCCTACGAAAAGAAAGGCATGACAAATGAAGCCAAAAATTACTTAAACAAAGTACGTGTGCGCGCCAGCCTGCCTAAATACGATGATTCAAATGCCGCTTATCACGCCAAATACCCAACACTCCGCGATGCAATCTTCCACGAAAGAAGAGTTGAGTTGTCGTTCGAAAACCACCGCTGGTTCGATCTGAGAAGACTGTATCCTAACGACAACGACTTTGTGGCATTTATGCAAAGTGTGGAAGAACCCAATGTTGGGAACAAGTACACCAGCTTTAAAGCTTATGAAATTTTATTACCGCTACCCTATGATGAAGTGTTCCTGAATAAAAACCTACATCAGAACGATGGATACTAATTAAAAACAATACCCTTTGGTTCTGTCTTTCGGAAAACAGGGAAGATGGAACCAATGGGAAAAACAAGGCAATCATTATTAGATCAACAATACTATTACTAACTTCAAAATTAGAACTTTATGAAAAAACATTTATCTCTTTTAATCGTATTTCTTGCATTGGTATGCAATGTCAATGCACAAGTTATGGAATGGTACACCTACTGGGGTAGCAATGTGGCAGGCAATCAGATTCAACCGGTACGTATGGTGGTTGACAATGCCGGTGACATTTATATAGCTGCCCTTTTTGGTGGCAACAGTGTTCAGATTCTTGATCAAACATTCCCAAGTCAGTCGGGTACCGACCTGGGTGATGCTACCATTCTCAAAATGACGCCAGACAAAGAAATTGTATGGAGCCGTAAGCTGGTTAACTCAGGCGAAGCAGCTATCAGCGATATGATTATCGACAATGAAGGGAACCTCGTGGTTGCAGGAACTTTCAAAGGAATGCTCCAGGCCGATGAAAATGATTCAATGGCCATGGAAGATCCTTCCGGTTATGCTGCCCTTTCCATCTTTGTAATTCGTTACGATTCAAATGGCAACGTGCTCAAAATGTGGCAATTACCAGCCGAGGAAGCTACTGTGGAAAGTGTAACTGCAGATGGTTCCGGCAACATCATTATTTCAGGTACTTTTGGTAGTGAAATGTCTTTTGACCCCGCTAACCTGAACGGCTTTGTAGGAAATACCCAGTATTGGAATCAGATGTATGTGGCTAAGTATTCCAAAGATGGTGCCTTAATCTGGGTAAAATATCAGCAAACGGCCGAAGCCAGCTTTGTAAACGCATTCTCTAAAGCAGATGCCGATGGTAATATTTTTGTAAGTGGTGCTTTCACAGGATCAACTACACTGGCCGGAACCAATCTTTCGACTCAAACGGCTATCAACGACTTATTTTTACTGAAGTACACTCCCTTGGGAGAAGAAAGCTGGGTAAGACATATCAAAGGTTCACGCAGCGATGCAGTAACAGGAATTGAAATCAGTCCAATCGGTGAAGTCGCTGTAATGAGCACCTACTATTCGGAAGACATTACAATCGACCAAAGTACCGACACCCTGCAAAATGGATTTGCAACAAAAGAGGGCGAGGCCAAAGCACATCACATCGGTATATTCACATTCGACAAAGACAATGGAGATTACCGCTGGTGGTATTCATTTGGACAAGGCTCTACTGTTGGTGGTGGCGGAGCTGTCGGCAGCAGCATTCGTGTAACCGATGAAGGTGTATGGTATGTCGTTGGTACTATGTCATCTCGCTTTGGAGATTTGTACTCACATTCAAACTTTGGTGGGAACGCGAGGTCCGGCCTCAGAACCGTTGACGGTATATGGATGCAACACAATACAAATGGTGGGGGTGATGGACTTTATTTCGTGCTCACACGCGACGGCAAACTGGCCTCCGTTGCACGTCCCGGTGGAACCCAAACTGAAGTAATCAAAGACATTGCTTTAAGTCCGGATAAAAACCACGTGTATATGCTTTTGGAAATCAGAGCAAGAGCTAACGTTATTTATACTTGTCCCGACAACATGTTCGATAGTTTTACCGACCTCCATAACAACTTCCCGGAACGTAAAGAAATGTACACTCTCTTACAGGTATATTGCCCCGAAGATCCGGTTGAAAACAAATACACCAATACCTATGTAGGATTTACTTCAACCTTATTGGGTAAGTATAAATTACCGGAAATAGTTCCGAATCAATTGCCCGAATTCACAGTAGGAGAAGAATATAATCAACCATTGTCCATTGCGTCTCCGGCCGGAAAGCAACAATTCTATCAGTTGTTGATTCCCGAAGAACTCAACTTTTATAATAATGCATTGATTGGAACGATCTCAACGGCTGAAAATCTGTGTTTTGGCGTGATTGCAACCGATAGCACTGCCAATCCGGGACCCATTACATATTACGCCCAAGATCCAAATGGTGAATCTATCCGCGGGTTGAGTCGTAATGTACGTTACATGCCTCTGAATGCAAAGGAAGGATCCTCGGTGAAAAATCCGTTGGTTGGAAATGTTACATTCTATCCCACCGTTACTTCCAATGTACTGAATATTCAAACTTCGGAAACAAATTATGTAGTTCATCTCTACAACCAGGTTGGTCAGTTAATTGGAAAATACAGCAACCCAATCAGTATAGATGTAAATAACTTACCTGCCGGGTTGTATCACGCACAACTAAAATCAATGACCGGAGCTGTGGAAACAGCTAAATTTATCGTTAAATAAATCATTTTCTGTCGGTATCTTGGAAGTGTCCAAATGCGAGGTGCTGAGATTGAGGGCGAAGGAGCATACTTGAGTATGAGGCTGAGTCGAATATCTAAAGCACATCATTTGGGCATTTCTAAGACACCTTATCGTTTTTCGGTCGAATTATTGTTTTAAGACAGTTCCATTTTTCTTTTCTTGAATCCGGTATTAGCAAAAAAGATATATGAGAAAGGTATTCTATTTTCTTCTTATAGGTTTATTTGTATTTACAGCTAATGCTTCCGCCACACAAGCCGACAGCATTACAGGTTTTGCCAAAACAGACTCGGGAGATCCTATTCCCAATGCTGTTATCAGCGACGGGTACGCCGTTGTTAAAACAGGTCCCGATGGCTATTATTCTTTTCCTCGACACGACCGTACCGAATTTGTTTTTATCTCTGTTCCCGAAGCGTATGAAATTCCCATGGGAGACGACGGAGTACCTCAAATTTATGCCCGAGTTTCGACATCAGGCAATTTTTCTCACAATTTTACCTTAGTCCCCTTTACCGATGGAGGTGCAGCCGATTTTAACCATGTTATGATAGCCATCGCAGATCCTCAAGTTAGAAGGGACTATGAAACATGGCGTTTCAGAAATGAAACAATCAAAGACATTAAAGAATTAAAAGCGTCCTACCCTGCCGGAACCCCATTTTACGGTGTGGTTGTAGGCGACTTGGTTTGGGACGATTATGGACGCCTCGAAGAGCACAAAGCTTCTGTGGCAGGTACCGGTTTCCCCGTTTTCAATGTAATAGGTAATCATGATCATGATATGACTAAATGTGGTGACATCGAGTCTGACCACTACTTTAAAGCCGCGTTTGGTCCTACTTACTACTCTTTCAACAGGGGAAATATCCATTATGTGATGATGGACGATATCGATTACATTGGTTGCAACTCAAAAGAGTACACGCACAATATTACGCAAAATCAGATTGATTGGTTGATTAAAGATCTTGCGGAGGTACCTATCGAAAAGACCATTGTAATCTCGGTACACGCCCCAATTCAAGGATCAAATGTAGCTAACAGACAAACAGTGTACAACCTGATGGGAGGTCGCAGAAACATTCAACGCATCATTGCCGGCCACCACCATCGTTTAACAAATAATGAAGTTAGTGCCAGACTTTTTGAACACGTTGTCGGTTCTGCAAATGGAGCTGCGTGGTCAGGTGACTATTGTTCCGATGGTACTCCAAACGGTTATGGAGTCTTTGAAGCCGGAGACAGGGGATTCAATAACTGGTATTACAAAGCTACCGGGAAAAGCAAAGATTATCAATTTGAGGCCTATCCTACCGGAAGTTTCGACGAAAGCAACGGTAAAGGCGATTGTATCATAGCCAATGTCTGGAATTACGATAGCCGGTGGAGTGTAAACATCTACGAAAACGGTGTGAAGAAAGTAATGCAACAATTCACCGGTGTCGACCCCCGTATGTACGACTTCCTTGGCAAAGTAGGAGACACCCGTCCCAACTATCCCGGAAGCGATGGCGGAACCACAGTTTCTCAGAATCCGGGACCTTCTGCCACTTCCCACATATTCTCATACAAACCTACAGATCCCGATGCCGAATTTATCGTCGAAGTTACCGATCGAGCCGGAAATGTGTATACAAAAAAACTGTTGCGCAATATTATGGTTGCCTCCTTTGATAAAGAAGAGGACGACTATATTTACCGTCAGGATTTCAACACACTGCCCTTTTACCCCAATCACCTGTTGACGGACAGAACGGCCAAGGGGACCTTTGTTCCCGGACATAGCCCCAAAGGTTGGTATGTTACTACTTCCGGTAATGTCCGTCCTTCAGGAAGCATCATCCCAGACTGGTCTACGTTCAACTATTACCGCATCAACAACGGGGATCAAGATGCAGGATGGATCTATTCATACGGCGAAGGAAATCCGGTAGTTCCCAACGAACATTCAGCAGAACGTGCCCTGGGTTCTCTCATCTCTTCGTACCACCGTAATATCCATTTCGGAGTAGTAATTGAAAATAACACCGGTGAATTTTTAAGCGGACTGGAAATCGATTACGACGGAGAGATGTGGCGTGCCGGAACTAATCCTGCAAATCAGCAAAAACTCAGCTTCTCCTATGCTGTTAATCCCGACGCCAAAGCCATCCGTGAGAGAAGATTATGGATTTCGGAGGTTGCAACCACAACCGTAGATTCTTTGTCGTTCGTTTCTCCGGTTAACAATACGGCGGCACAATCGGGATTGACCGATGTTGCTATTGATGGAAATAATGCAGCCAACCGTGTTCGCATCAAAGGTAAAATTGACGCACCAATTGCCCCGGGACAAGTGGTTTTACTCCGTTGGGAAGATATTGACGATCGCGGAAACGATCATGGGCTTGCTATCGACAACCTCGTTGTCAAAGCCATTCTGGACGAAACAAACAGCACCGGTAAGCAAATCGAAGATCGCAGTACATTTTACAATATTGAAAAAAAAATATTCTTCACCGGAAACCGGCACGAAAACTACGTAACCATTTACGACCTCACCGGTGAAGTTATCTTTCAAAAAACCACCCAAGCCAATATACTGGATTTGACCGGCATAATCGATAGCGGAGTTTTTATTGTGCGTGTCGGTAACACAGCTAAGAAACTAGTATTATAAAATAAAATGTAAATGAAAACACCCATAAAGAATTTGACGTTGTTATTTGTATGCATCAGCACTTTTGGTTTGATGTTATTTGGATGTAAACCTGCTGATTATAAATTCCCTAAAGACAATATCCGCCTGGCAGTATACAACATCCGCGGAGAAGATCCCAACGACGGAGTAAATCTATGGATGTACAGGAAAGATTCGTTAATCAAAGTTATTCTGGAGAACAACATGGAAATTGTGGGACTCCAGGAAGCTGTTCCTTTTCAACTGGAAGATATTGTGGCCGGAACCTCTTATGAGTCTGTAGGAAAAGAGGGCTTATTAAATCCGGTTATTTACAACGGCAAGCGCTTCGGAGTCATTGAATGGAATATGTTCTGGTTAAACGAAAACAACGAGCCGGAGGTAATAGGCTGGGACGGGAAATATGCCCGTTATTGCACTTGGGTAAAATTTAAAGATAAAAAGACCGGAAAAGAATTCTACTTCTTTAATACCCATTTCGATCATCGGGGGCTGATGGCTAAAACCAACAGCGCAACACTTATCAGCAAAGAGGCAAAAAGGATTGCAGGCAATACTCCTTTCATAATCGGGGGTGACCTGAACAGTAAATCGAATACAGAAGCCTACCGGATTTTGTCGGAGAACTTTGTGGACTCAAGAAAATCGGCGCCGCAGGAAAGGGTGTATGGTCCGGTTGGAACGGCACATAATTTTGGTGGTGTGCATCCGGTGCAGATCGATTACATCTTTGTCACGCCCGAAATCCGAATACACACTTACCGGGCGATTGATGAAGCGTATGAAAACAATTTATTCCCCTCCGACCACTATCCGGTGTACGTGGATTTAACCATTAAGTAGGTTATTACCCCAACTCCGACAAACAATTATTAAATCAACATTTTGAACAATAAAACGGCGTTATAATGAAAAGATTATTCATAGCAATCATGGCCATCCCATTTTTGTTTGGCTGTGCCAAAACGGAAAACAGACCGACTTTACGTATTATGTCGTTTAATATCCGTTACGATGAACCTAAAGATGGTGAAAACAACTGGAATTTCCGCCGTCAGGCTTGTGTGGATATGATCAACGATCAACAACCCGATGTTTTTGGTATTCAGGAAGGCCTCATACATCAGGTTAACTTCCTGGATTCGGCATTGGCTGATTTTGCTTTTGTTGGTGAAGGACGCGATAGTTCAGCAAAAAACAATGAATACACGGCATTGTTTTACAATACCGGTAAATTTGACTTGTTAAGTTCGGGAACAAACTGGTTGAGCGAAACACCCGAAGTTTCTTCTATAGGCTGGGATGCCAGATTCAATCGTATAGTGACCTGGGCGCATCTTAAAAACAAGGCCGACAACAAAGAATTTGTTGTCCTGAACACTCATTTTGACCATCTCGGAGTTAAGGCACGCATTGAATCGGCAAAATTGATAGTTCAAAAAGCGGCTGAGCTGTCGGGAGATACACTGATGACCTTTGTTGTGGGGGACTTTAATACCCTTCCTGACGATCCACTGCTTGATCCGATCTATCAATACCTTAAGTCATCCCAATCAACAGCTGCGAAAACCGATTCGCTGGGTACCATAAATGGATTCAGAGTTACACAGAAAGACAGAATCATTGACTACATCTTTTATCGTTCTGCTACACCAATTCAGTATCAAACCATCGTAAAAGATTACGGAGTTCCCTATATTTCAGATCACTACCCGATCATGACTATCTTCGAGTATTAGAATCGATTAATGTACATAAACACAATTGCTTATTTGCAGATCATTTAAACACACAGCTTTATGAAAACAGGAAAATTTGTTTTGTTTTTATGTTTTTTACAGATACAAGCTGTTATTCTTGCACAAAATAATTGGTATGTCAAGGCAACAGGTACGTCTTCGGAGAACAGCGGTGTAAACTGGGAAAGTGCGATTTCACTTGATGACGCGCTGGCCCGTTCATCGGAGGGTGATTCTATTCATATTGCAGCGGGAACATACATACCGCAAATTTTATTAACCAATGGTAGGGTTGAGAAGGAAAAATGTTTTGAAATTAAAAACAACATTGCTCTTATTGGAGGTTATCCCGCCGATGCTTCCGGTCATGTCAAACCGGAACCCGCCATACATCCCACAATATTGAGCGGTCAGTTGGGCTCTGAGCTGAATGCTTTCCATGTAGTGGTGATAACTGCCGCATCGAGAAGGAACAGGCCGGTGAAATTATCGGGCCTGATTATTCGTGATGGAGTAGCTGATAATACGCGCAGAACAACCATCGACAATATTGTTTACCAACAAGGTGTTGGAGGCGGACTTATTGCCGAAAAAGGAAATATAGATATCTCCGATTGTATTTTCATAAACAATAAAGCCTTTGACGGTGCCGGATGCTGGATTCAGAACGCAACACTGAATGTTCGGAATTCAAAAATCATCGGCAATTCCACTTCCAGAGGGAAAGCAGGAGGAATTTACCTGAACCGGGTTTCTTTTGATATGGAGCAGGTAATCGTTTCAGATAATTTTGCAGAAACCGATGGAGGAGGCATTTATCTGGTTGGTTCCAACGGTTACGTCAATCAGGGACTCATTTCCGGAAATACGGTTAACAATAGTGCGGGTGGTGTTTTAGCAGCCGCTTCATCTACCGTTTATTTGCACAATGTTACGATAGGACACAACGAAGCAAAAACGAATGGAGGAATCTTACTTGAAAACACCTTTATGTCAATGGCTAATAGTACAATTGCGGAAAATACAGCCTTTGAGAGTGGAGGTGCAGGTGGTGTTAGTGACAACTCTCGAATTGAGGCAACAAGTTCAACCATTACCCGAAATAGTGCTCACAACAGTGCCGGCGGATTTATAATGGGAGGAAACGGCATTCTAAACTGTTATAATTCAATCTTATCCGGAAATGGTGTCGAAATCGAAGTAGTGGCCGGAACAACATCGACATCCAGGTTTTACCAATCGATTTTTGACACACAATATTACAACGTCGATGGAGAACCGGATGGCCAAATATCTTTTGATGCGGATATCATGTTGGATTCTCTTAAAGACAACGGAGGTTTTACCCCAACATGTAAAATACTTCATCCCGAAACGAACCCTGTCAATACCAAAGGATTGACACTTTCCGAAATGACCCTGTTGGCGAGCAAATACGGCTTGCCCGGTTTTGTGATTCTTAAAGATCAACGGGGAAAGGACAGATTAACCAGCAACATTGCCATTGGTGCATATCAAGATTCAGTTTTTACACGACCCATTCATCCTAATTTTTGGCACTTTATCATTTACGGCCAAAGTTTGGCTGAGGGGTACCAATCGTATCCTCCAATAACATCGGAGCCGGTTCCCAACAATTATATGATAGGAAGCAATGTATGTATCAACAACGGTAATGTGAATTGTAGTCAAATTGCTCCTTTGTTTTCATCTCCCACCCCGGACGATGTCATACGGAACTTCGCAAGATCGTGGACAGACGGGGCAAAATGTGAAAACTCCGTTCTTGGCGCCGCCAATCATATACAACACAAACTTACCCGACCGGTGTCAATTTTAGCCACTTCTTGTGCCACCGGAGGTAAAACAATCGAAGAACTCTCCAAACACTGCCAACGATCGCCCTATTATTATCATCGTGATTTTATAAGGAGCATCAACAGTGCTGCTTCTTTCGTTAAAAGAAACAATTACAACATCGAATGTCCGGCTATTTTTTGGATGCAGGGAGAAACAAATTACTCACGAAATCAACCCGGTTTAATATCCCTTAATGGTAGTACAACAGATAAGTCGGGATACAGAGATCTGATGCAAATACTAAAGAACGATATGCAATCGGATATTATGAGCCTATACGGTCAACAGGAGAAACCCTTGTTTATTACTTATCAGGTTGGAGGAAAGTACATAAAGGGATTTGAACAAAACATAGCGATGGCTCAACTCGAAGCTTCCAATCAGGAAGCAGATATCGTATGTGCCGGACCTGTATATTTGATGACCGACCGGAGTGCGGGTCATTTAGACCCAAATGGTTACCGGTGGTTCGGGGAAATGTTGGCCAAGGTTTTTTATAAAACTTATATTGAAAAAGAAACATTTATGCCCTTGCAGCCTTCGAAAATTACCAAAGAAAATAATCATACATTGCGGATTGATTATCTTGTGCCCTGCAAACCACTTGTTTTAGACACCCTATTGGTTGCTTTTGAGAAGGATTTCGGTTTCGCTATAAAAAATAATGGTTCGTTGGTAAACATAAACTCCGTCACTTTACACGAAAATGGCGAAAGTGTTTTAATTTCTTGTTTTGACGAACTTAACGGAGATATTGAAATTGCCTATGCCGGACAGGATGTATTGGGACATGGGAATCTTCGTGATAGTGACCCCTACCAATCCATCTATACCTACGTCGATTTGGATGGCAAAGACGAAAATGGTGAATACATTTTTGAACACGACGCCGGCAATACGTCATTACATCCACGATACGAACCTCGCGACGAAAACGGTGTTATTTATGGGAAACCGTATCCCCTGTTTAATTTCAGTGCGCATTTTTATTATAAGTTACCGGCAGGAACAACGGAATTAATTCCACCAAGCTTATCGGACAACACAAGCATTCCGGCTGTAAAAGAGAATCTGTCTACTGTGAGGCTGATCTATCATCGTTACAATCAAATACAGATATCGGGAAACTGGCAATACGCGCATTTTTACGATGTATCCGGAAAATTATGTCAGAAAACAAATCATACAAGCATTATAGATACCGGCTCTTTAATTCCAGGTATCTATATAATACGAGTTTTTGAGAACGATAAAATACATAATTTAAAATATCTACGTTTATAAGTCAGGAACATTCAATTTAAAACCAAATGAAAAAGAATCTCATACTTACATTTTTGGTCGTTTTCAGTTGTTTGCATTTGCATGGTCAAAACACTGAATCTATCAGTATCACACTCGATTCGGATCAGTACAAACAGCTCGAACAACATTTTGCCGAGAAAGAAAAAGCAAAAATGCGATCAACCGATTGGGCGCGCTTTTACCGGTACGAGGCGATGAACGATTCGATACAGAAACCTGCCAAGGTGGTTTTTCTGGGAAATTCAATTACTGAAGGCTGGTATAGGCGACATCCGGAATTTTTTATCGAAAACGGATTTACCGGTCGTGGAATAAGCGGACAAACAACCAGCCACATGCTTGTCCGTTTTCAGGCTGATGTCATCGACCTGAAACCCAAGATGGTTGTTATCATGGCCGGAACCAACGACATTGCGCGTAATAATGGCATCATCAGCCATGAACATATCGTACAAAATATCAAATCGATGTGTGAACTGGCTCAGTTTCACAAAATCAAACCGGTATTGTGCTCCATATTACCTGCTCACGAATTCGGATGGAACAAGGAACTGACTCCGGCTGCCGATATCAAATTGCTGAATGAAATGATTAAGGCATATGCCGATGCCAATAAGATTCCTTTCGTCGATTACTATTCGGCCTTAGTAGATGAACGTGGAGGATTACCTGTTGAAATTGCTGCCGATGGCGTGCATCCCAACTTGCAAGGTTACGCCATCATGGAACCGATTGTATTAAAAACCATCCGGAAATACGTAAAATAATAGCGTTGTTTCTTTTAGCCCGGCAAAATAGGGATATTCGTTAAGTTCAAATTTTAAAGCAGGATTGATAGATATCTCAGTAAGATATCAATCTTGCTTTTTTATTTTGCTGAGTTTTTCTTTTATAAAAGCAAGCCCTACAGCGCAAGTTTTTGATTTTTTTAGTTTTACGATACTGAAATAATCCTACTTTTGTAATTCTGAAACGTTTAAACCTATTCTTCATGAAAACTCCCTATTATCTCCTGAGTTTTGCTTTGCTCTTAGTGTTTTCTGCCTGTCAACCCAAAGTTCAACTGCTGACGACAGGGTCGGATTCTCCTAGAGGTAATTACGCAAAAGAAAGATTATCAAACAGTTTGCTTTCCAATGGTTATACTATTGTTGATGAAAACCCTGCCGGCAAGGCGACCAAGATATATCTCGGCTGCCAGAATGATCTGAATTTTCAACAGACCTTACAAGAACAGGGCCTTGCCATAGAACCCGTCGAAGGCAAAGAAGCATTCAGGATAGTTGCAGACGGAGATAAAATAGCGGTCTGCGGAGCCGACGAAAGCGGCTTGCTTTACGGATGCATGGAACTGATCGATCGTTTGAAAACAAACGGACGGCTGCCTAAGAAAATAGATTATTCCGATGCTCCCGATATGGTGTTGAGGGGAACTTGCATCGGCATGCAAAAAATGTATTTGCTGCCGGGCCGTAAGGTTTACGAATATCCCTATACCCAGGAACTCTTCCCCTGGTTTTACGATAAAGAACTCTGGATCAAGTATCTGGATATGCTGGTAGAGAATCGCATGAATTCCGTTTATCTCTGGAACGGGCATCCCTTTGCCTCGCTGGTTAAACTTCCCGATTATCCTTATGCCGTGGAAGTGAGCGAAGAAGATTTCGAGCGAAACGAAGAAATGTTCGGCTTTCTTGCTCAGGAGGCCAACAAACGGGGCATTTGGGTGATTCAGATGTTTTACAATATTATTGTATCTCAACCCTTTGCAGATTATCACAAAATACCCACTCAAGACCGCAA
The DNA here is from genome assembly GCA_002305085.1 of Bacteroidales bacterium UBA1402. Classification (GTDB taxonomy): domain Bacteria; phylum Bacteroidota; class Bacteroidia; order Bacteroidales; family UBA1402; genus UBA1402. The sequence goes on from DBQE01000013.1 coordinate 71,252, forward strand.
AGTCGAAATTACTCCTTTGCTGTCGGATTACACCCGTAAATCTGTCGCGGCTTTTATCGAAAAATACCCCAACGTAGGTTTACTGGTCTGCCTGGGCGAAGCCATGAACACCCACGAAGACGATGTGGAATGGTTTACCGAAACCATTATTCCCGGTGTGAAAGACGGGCTGAAAGCTCTCGGATTGGAGCAGGAACCGCCTATTGTGCTCAGGGCGCACGATACCAACGCCGAAATGGTCATGGATGCAGCCTTGCCCATTTACAAGAATCTCTACACCATGAACAAATACAACGGTGAATCCCTATGCACCTATCAACCCAGAGGCCCCTGGACGGCTACACATCAGGCACTCAGCGCTCTGGGATCTGTTCATATCTCCAATGTCCATATTTTGGCCAACCTGGAACCTTTCCGCTACGGCTCGCCCGACTTTATACAAAAGAGCATTCAAGCTATGCACAACATACACGGAGCCAACGGTTTGCACCTCTATCCCCAGGCCTCATACTGGGACTGGCCTTATGCGGCAGACAAAATCGAAGACGGCAGCCGTCTGCTCGAAATGGACCGCGACTGGATCTGGTATCAATCCTGGGCGCGTTATGCCTGGTCGGCCGATCGCGACCGTAAGGAAGAAATCGATTATTGGTCGAACTTATTATCCGAACTTTATGACTGCGGCAAACAAGGAAAGTACATTTTGGAGGCCTACGAACAAAGTGGAGAAATATCGCCCAAATTGCTGCGCAAATTCGGTATCACCGAGGGCAACCGGCAAACCTTCCTGCTGGGAATGTTTATGAGTCAATTGGTCAACCCCAACCGCTGGACGGTCTATCCCGATTTTGCCAATTCCTGCGGCCCCGAGGGCGAGAAACTCGAAGTTTGGGCCTACCGCGAATGGCATGGAGAAGCACATGTGGGCGAAACTCCTCCCCAACTGATAGCAGAAACACGGGAACATGCCCGGAAAGCGGTGGAAGCCATCGACAAAGTGACCCGTGTGCGCAAAAACAAAGAAGAATTTGCACGTCTCAAAAACGACATTTATGCCTACAAGGCTTTTACAGACTGCTTTACCGATAAGCTGGAAGCCTCCATGCTCGTTTTGAGGTATTCCTATTCCAACGAAATTTCCGACCTGGAACAAGCTTACAGTTTGATGGAAAGCAGTTTGGATCACTACCGCAAACTCGAAGAGCTCACCCGCGACAGCTATCTCTACGCCAACAGCATGCAAACCGGTATGCGCCGCATTCCCGTCACCGGCAACAACGGAGCCAACAAGACCTGGACGGAATTATTGCCTCAGTTCGAACAAGAACTGGCGCGTTTCGATGCCAATATTCAAAAACTCAAATCGGGCAATCAGACCCCGGAAAACCTGAAAGTGCTGAGTCCGGCCGAAGTCAAACTTATTTCTCCTGCCCGGGCGGAATTTTATCAGCTTCAGGAAGGAGCAAGCGTGTACAGCGACCGGCCTTTCAAGATAAAAGCCCTGGCTCCGGAACTCAGTCAACTCAAGGCTCTTCGCATGAGCAACCGCCAACAACTCAATGAAAACATCCGCCTGCGCTTCAACAGTCGGGAAGCCGTTGACCTTTGGGTTGCTTATTTCAAGCCTTTCAGGCAAGGAGACTATATGCCCGCTCCCCGTCTGGAGACCGATGCCAGCGCCAATCAATACGGTCAGGCGGACATCAAAATTGCTAACGCCATGGAAATAGAAAATCTGCCGGCAGTGAATGTGCATCAATACCGTTTCGAAGCCGGCGAACACAATCTGAACCTGGGTAAAGGACTTTGCCTGGTGCTGGGTTTCTCCAAGCCCGAAGCGGTATTTAGCACGAGAGACGCCGGTTTTATGGAAAAAACAGCCATCGACTGGTTGTTTTACTGATACTATCCCTCTAAAGATTCTATCCCCTTAAACACTATACAAAACACTTTATGAAAGCTAAAAACCTTATAACATTCTCCTTGATAATGCTGCTTTGCGGCAGTGTCGCCGAAATTTCCGCCTTTAAAAAACAAAGTTCGACCCCCGGCTTCGATCCCTTACAAACAGCCGAAATCTATCTGTCCGGTCATGGCCCGGACGATGCCGTCGAATGGGACTTTATGTGTACCGGAGGTCGAAACAGCGGCAGCTGGACCAAAATCAAAGTTCCTTCCTGCTGGGAGCAAGAGGGCTTTGGTATCTATCAATACGGGATGCCTTTTTACGGAAAAGCCAATCCTCCCGGCATTGCCAACGAAAAAGGCCTATATAAAACCCGGTTTAAATTGCCGGCCGAATGGGAAGGCCGCATAATACGCCTCGTTTTTGAAGGGGTGATGACCGACTGCTCCGCAGAAATAAACAAACGCCGTGCCGTCAAACTGCATCAGGGAGCTTTTTATCGTTTTTATGCCGATGTCAGTGACCGGGTATTCTTTGGCGACAAGGAAAACCTGCTCGAAGTTACCGTGAGCAAAGAATCCGAAAACAGCAGCGTCAACCTGGCTGAACGCAGGGCCGACTACTGGAATTTCGGAGGCATCTTCCGTCCGGTATTTATACAGGCCCTGCCTGCGCAAAGCATCGATCGTACAGCCATTGACGCCAAAGCCGACGGCTCTTTTTACGCCGAAGTATTTTTGAGTACTGCCCTGGACGGCGACTACAGCATTGAAGCGCAACTACTCGACCGGGAAGGCAAAAACATCGGCAAAGCCCTGAAAGCCGAATTAAGGCCGGGTTCAGACAAGGTCATTGTGAAAGGGCAATTCACGGACATAAAAACCTGGACGGCCGAAACACCCCACCTGTACGATGTGCAATTCAGCCTGCTCAAAAGCAAGGAGGCCGTTCATATAGTCAAAGAACAAAGGATAGGATTCAGGACCATCGAAGTCAAAGAGAGCGACGGTTTATACATCAACGGTCAAAAAGTAATGATCAAGGGCGTTAATCGCCACAGTTTCCGCCCCGAAACCGGCAGAACCCTAAGCAGAGAAGACAATTACAACGATGTGCGTCTTATGCGCGAAATGAACCTGAACGCCGTCCGTTTGTCGCATTATCCCCCCGATCCTGCTTTTCTGGATGCCTGCGATGAGCTGGGACTTTACGTAATGAACGAACTCGGCGGCTGGCACGGCAAGTACGACACCGAAGTGGGGAAACAACTGGTAAAAGAGATGGTTACCCGCGACCTGAACCATCCGAGCATCATCTGGTGGTCCAACGGCAACGAGGGGGGCTGGAACACGGAGCTCGACAGCGAATTTCATCCCTGGGATCCGCAAAAACGCCCGGTACTTCACCCCCAGGGTAACTTCGGCGGCTTCGAAACCATGCATTACCGTTCCTACGGCGAATCGCAGGAATACATGCGCAAACCCGAAATCTTTATGCCCACCGAAATCCTGCACGGCCTCTACGACGGCGGCCACGGCGCCGGACTTTGGGATTACTGGGTAATGATGCGCCGACATCCCCGCTGCGCCGGAGCCTTTCTCTGGGTGTTTGCCGACGAGGGCCTGATGCGCACCGACCAGAACGGCCGCATCGACAATGTGGGCAACTACGCCGCCGACGGCATCGTGGGGCCTCATCACGAAAAAGAAGGTAGTTTCTTTACCGTCAAAGAAGTCTGGTGTCCGGTACAAATCAAGGCTCTGGGCAGAACCGTCACCTGCACGGAGCGGACGGAAGCCCTGAGGCAGGATCAAAACAGCTTTATTGCCGATCCGGAAGCTTTTGTGGGAAAATTCCATGTAGAAAACCGCTACGATTTTATTTCCCTCGAAGATTGCCGCATAAAATGGTCTTTGGCCAATTTTGCCAAACCGGGCGATAAAAGCGGAGGTCACAACATTATAGGCCAGGGCGAACAAGCCGGGCCCAAACTGGCCCCGCATCAAAGCGGCGAATTTCAGCTTAAACTGCCGGCCAATTGGAAAGAGGCCGATGTTTTGTATGTAAGCGTGTTCAATCCCCGGGGCGAAGAAATTTACACCTGGGGCTGGTACTGGAAAAGCGACCGGGATTACACCCGGGCAGCTTTAGCCGGACAAGCAAACACCTCTCCTGCCAAATTAAGCCAAAGCCGCGAAGGAAGTACCCTGACCATAGAATCGGGAGCTACGCGTTTACAATTCGATACGGAAACGGGCTACCTCATCCAAATCAGTAAAGGAAACAAGAATCTATCTCTTTCGGGCGGGCCGCGTTTTATCGCCGCACGTCGCAGCGACCGCTCTATGGACGTATTTTACAACCACGACGACAAAGCAGCTAAAAGCAAGGACAGAATTTACGCCGATATCTCCGGCAACTCCAGGCTGACCGATTTAGAAGTAGAGGAACAAGAAGACAAAATACTGTTCAAAACCCAATACTTCGGCAACCTGAACAGCGTTTGCTGGACCATCACCGACCGGGAAGAAATCACCGTCGATTACGAATATCAATACGAAGGAGTGGTTGAGCTGGCAGGCATTTGCTTCGATTATCCCGAAGATAACATGCAGGGCATGCGGCTGTTGGGCAAAGGCCCCTATCGCTCGTGGCAAAACCGTATGCACGGCACCCTTTTCGATGTGTGGGACAAAGAATACAACGACCCCATTCCGGGCGAAAGTTTTATTTATCCCGAATTCAAAGGCTATTACAACGACTGGAAATGGGTAGATTTCCAAACCGCTCAGGCTCAGCTCTGGTTAGGAAACGGCACGCCGGGCAGCTTCCTGGGCGTTTATACGCCCCGCGACGGACGCGACGCCCTGCTGTACACCATTCCTCAAAGTGGAATTGCTGTGCTCGACGTTATACCAGGTGTGCGCAACAAAGTCAATTCGACCGATCTGGTTGGCCCCTCCTCGCAAGCCAAATGGCTGAGCGGGCCGCAAAAGGGCAGCCTGCAGATCCGGATAAGATAATACAAAGCCGGCCGGACTTTCGGAACGGCAAAAAATTCGGACCGGCAAAAAAACAGTACATTTGAAGCCATTAAAACTAAAGCCATGACTTATATCAAGAACCCTGCTTTCAGCAACGAACCGTTACCGGTGGAAATCGTTTTTCATCCCTCCTGGTGGCATAAGCATTGCGGCATCGATTTTGACGAAGACTTCTTTTACCATCCGCTTAAAAGGGTAGAATCGGAGCGCTGCATGGAAAAAGAATTGTACGAACGCTTCGGGCAATTCGGACTGGGAAGCGATTACGACAAAGATTTACCACTAATAGGAGCCGTTCACAACGCAGCCGGTTATTTACTTTCTGAAATGCTGGGCTGTGAAATTCGCTATTTTGCCGACAGCGCACCCCAGGTAATTCCCGCTCAAAAAACAGATTTTCATGTAGATGTCGATGCTGCTTTTGCCGGTCCGGCCTTTAAGAGACTCGAAAAACTGATGTCGGAACTCAAAAGCCGTTACGGATATCTCAAAGGCGATGTGAATTGGGGAGGCATCTTAAACCTGGCTATGGATTTAAGGGGCGAAGAAATACTTATGGACTTCTTGCTGCAACCCGACGAAGTGAAACTGTATTTCAAAAAAATCGCAGAGCTGATTGAGCGTTTTTTCTGCTTTATCCAACAAGAAACCGGCAGTAATTCCATTTCGGTAAACCGTAACGTGATCAACATCACACCGGCCGTTTACCTGCATTCGGAATGCTCGCATACCATGATTTCGGAGGAACAATACGAAGAATTTCTGCTTCCCTTCGATGTGGAATGGAGCAAGAAATACCGTCCCTACGGTGTGCATTATTGCGGTCCCGATCCCCACAGGCACGCGGCCCAAATGGCAAAAATTCCTCATCTCGACTTTTTGGATGCCGGCTGGGGTGGAGATATGGTCTGTCTGCGTAAACATTTGCCCTCTACCTTTATCAATATCCGGCTCGATCCGGTAAGCATCAATACCATGAGCTGCGAAACCCTCGAACAACATATCCGCAGACTGGTCAACGATTGCGCCAATCCTTGGCTGACGGGTATCTGCTGCATCAATATGGACGATAAGGTAACGGACGATAAAATTCACACCATATTTTCCACAGCCCAACAATTGCGCCGGGAATATCGTTTGTAAAGCCCCCGAAAATTGATTTAATTTGCAGTCTGCGGTCGGACCTTATTTTAATAATAACAACATGGAACAACTTTTAGACAAAATCGCTTATTGCGTTGAATACGGTAAAATAAATTTAGCCTCGCCCTATCCTCCCGACATGAGGGGCCAGGAGGGCGCCGACGAATACACCAAACGGGCTTTGGAGCAGGGAGTTTCTCCCAGCGACGTCCTGACCAAAGGATTGATAGTGGGTATGGGAAAAATCGGAGTTAAATTCAGGGAAAACAAAGTGTTTGTGCCCCAGGTGCTGATGTCTGCCAGAGCTATGAGTACCGCCATGAACCACCTGAAGCCCTATTTCAACTCCGGCGCCGTAAAGCGCAAGGGTAAATTTATCATAGGTACGGTAAAAGGCGACCTGCACGATATTGGTAAGAATTTGGTAAGCATGATGGTCGAGGGCAGCGGCTTCGAGGTGATCGACCTGGGAGTCGATGTTCCGGCCGAGAAATTTATCGAAGCCATCCAGGCCCATCCAGGCGCCTATGTGGGCATGTCTGCCCTATTGACCACCACCATGGCCAGTATGGAAGAAATAAACAAAGCCATCAAGCAGGCTTCGCCCCAAACCACCACCTTTGTGGGAGGAGCCCCGGTAAACGATGAGTTTCGCAAACAAATCGGCGCCGACTATTACTCTCCCGATCCTCAGGGCTTGACTGAGATTTTGACAAAGCTTACTGCGTAATAGGGTATTTATCAATGCGTAATAGGTTATTTACTAATATATGAACCGGAGTTTATAGCTCCGGTTTTTTTGTGCCCATATGTTTAATGTTAAATAATTTATTTTGTTGTGTTAAATTCGCTATTATATTTTGATTAATGATTTATTTGATTTTAATTTGCATTGGATTAATCCTGGAGATAGCCGAAAAGCCAATAAAGAGTAGGCCTTATCACATAAATTTTATACATCATGAAAACACTTGAAATGACCATGAAGGTAGTGGAAGATCGCTCCGCTCCTCTAATGCTGACCGAACGCAACCTTCCCGGAATGTGTTGCTGCACCTGTTGCTGTTCTTGCTGCTTCGGCACCGGCGAGGGCACTGGTGGAAGTTCCACGGTAACCACGCCGGGAGATCTTGGTAATTCCTTAAGTACAAGCAGGAACATTTAGGTTTAACCAATCTGTTGTTTTTGATTCAAGCCTAGTATAGGGAGAGGCGCTCAGGGCTCATGCTTATGGGCGGCTCTCCTAAACAGCCAAAATACTCAATACCATGAAAATCAAAATACAAAATATGGACATCTGGGAATGCAGAGACGCCATCTACTGCAAACGCTCCGACGGAAATCTGATAAAAATCCAAAGTAAGGCCAACCATAAAATAATAGAGGTTTTGAAACATCTCCGCAGTGTCGCCTCACTGGAAGATTTCCAATCGGAATTTGTCAGTAGAACAGAATTTTCAGAAATCGTAAAATTTCTACTAAGCAACAATCTGATATACAAAGAGTGTGAACAAAAAAAGCAACTGAAGAAAATCGGATTCTACGGAAACAAAGATGTATTTAATCATTTGGCTAACGACCTTAAAACGGAGGAGTTCGAACTCAATTTTAATCCTGTATACGAGAATAATAGTGTGCAAGGACTGCATCTTATTTTAACCATAAGTCCTGTTTTTGACCACTATTCGCTCTTGCAAGATCTTTCATTCCGAAGTTACAAAAGTATGATACCTGTTCTGTACGCCGAATTCTCGCCCAGCACTCTTACTTTAGGACCACTGGTCGTCCCGGCTATGAATACGCCTTCACTCGGTTGTTACATGAAACGCAAGGCCGTCAACTTGTCCAGCCTGGCTCTTTATTCGGAATTTATCCTGTCCGAAGAGAAACAACGTTTTCATAACGTCGATATACGCTCCTATGCTCATTACCATGCAGGCATGCAACTGATCGCAATCGAACTGGAGCGTTTCTGGAGTTTCAAAGGTAAATTATCAACCCACCTGATGGGAAAATCCTACACTATTGATTTTCTGCAATACAAAACCGAAGAAACACAAATTCTTAAAGATCCGGCTTCGTCCTTGTTCAAAAGACCGGCCTTCAGCCCCTTTAATGCCTGACAATGAGAACGATATGTCATACTGCAGCGGGCTTGCTGAGCGAAGCCATGATAAGAATACCCAATCGTCGTTTCATACCGGACGGTCTGGTGCAGAGCGTAGTATCGGGTAAAAACCTGGACTGGATAAACTGCCGCCGCCGGGAGATCCAGGGCAGCTCAATAGCTTTTGACGAAGAACAAAGTCATCGCGGGGCCTTGGGAGAATTTTTGGAACGTTATGCCTGTGCCACTTATGATTCCGAAGATTTCAAAGTATCCAGCTTTTCCGAACTTTCCAAAAGCGAACCGGCCCTGGCTCCGGAATTCTTTCGCTATTATTCCGACGAGCAATACGAAAGGCTCCGGGAATTGAATGTGTACCCTTTGGGCGAAAACGATCTTATCGAATGGACTGTCTGCAACGATTTTATCACGGGAAAGTCGTACTGGATGCCAGCTTTTAGCATATACATGCCCTACTTTAGCAAGGTAAACAGCCCTCACAATTATATGGTAGGAACCACCTCCACCGGAACCGCAGCCGGCAAAACAAGCCGGGACGCGTTGATAAGCGGTTTTCTTGAATGTGCCGAAAGACATGCCTTTGCCCTGTTTTGGTATCACCAGGATGCTTTGCCTTATCGTTCTTACACGAAAGAAGTCATTTTGAAGCATTACCATAAAAACAAAACGGTTTGCCGGCTCTTTCAAAATTCGGCTGTTCAAATAAAATGTTTTGACCTGGCGGCTTTTTCTCCTGTGGAATGTATGGTGGTCTTTATCTATTTCCGCTATAAAAACAAGATTTACCAATCCTTGGGCTGTGCAGCGCGTTTCAGCAAAACTCAGGCTCTGATCAAAGCCTGCCTGGAGGCTTATCAGGGCGTTGAATACGCCATCAGCTTGAATGAAAAGAAATTACTACCGGAAGAACCGGATCTTAGCCGGATCGACGATTTCGACAAGCATTTCCATTTTTACAATCAATACCCCCAATTCAGAAAAGAAGCGCCCATACTCAGAGAGGCGGCACGTTTTGATTCGGGCGATGAAAAAATCTATCGTGCCGATCCCGATAATAAATGCATGGATTTTACCGTTGAAGAACTCAAAAAGGTCGGACTTAAACACCTTATGTACAAAGACATCAGCCCAATAGATGCAGAAGAACTGCAATACAAAATTATGCGGGTAGTAACCCCGGGATGGTCTCTGTTGACCGGTAATCACAACTGGCCTTTTTTAGGCTATTGCCTTAACGGTAATCAGACCTTATTTACAGCTTATCCTCACCCCTTCCCTTAAACTTATTCGTATGAAACAACTCTTTTTACTGCTTTTGTTAGCCGCAGTATTACCTCTGCAAGCACAAAACCTGCAAACGGAAATCGACTCCGCATTTATTCATTATTTTAAAACCGGCAGGATGGAAGAAATCGACCGAATTATCAATGCTCTCCATCTGGAGAACAAAAGTTCAAACAATCGCTACCTGAATTACTGGACGGCCTATGGCCGGTACAAAAAATCGCTGTGTGCCCAATCCAATCCGGCCGAAGAATTTCAGAAAACGGCCCGTATTGAATTGTCCGAAGCCCTGAAGTGTCTGAATAAAATCAAAAACAAAGAATCGGAGGACTACGCTTTATTAGCCATCCTCAAAAATTACAGCGTGGCTTTTGTCGCAAACGTAAAAATTCCATTTGTGAGCGGAGAAGCCAAAAAGTACGCTCAAAAAGCCATCGACATGGATCCTCAAAACCTCAGGGCTTACCTGGCTTTGGGCATCAGGGACTATTATACGCCGGCCGTTTACGGAGGGAAAACCCAATTCGAAGAGCTCTTTCTGAAGGCAATTTCACTCCGCGACAAATACGGCAACAATCCCAACGATCCCTCTTGGGGCAAAAACGACGCCTATTATTATTTGTTGGATCATTATTGCCGCAAAGACATGGAAAAGGCCAGGCACTTGTTTGCCGAGGCCATAGAGCTTTACCCCGACGATCCCAGAATCTTGAAATTCAAGTAATAGTTATGGATATTGCCAATCTTTTTTACGACCAGGGACTGAGCCAATACGCACTGGATTTTATGCAAAGTTCCTCCATGACTCCTTTTAATCAGCTGGAAAATGCCCAACGGATTCAAAGTATAATGAACATTCCCTATTACAGCCGGCAAATTATTGCTCATACGCTCGAAAGGGGAACTACCGAAAGGATCAAGCTGAATACTTTATTTAACGAAGAAAGCATTGCTCTGCGAAATATTCAGATTAAGCGCAAAAGCACCCGTTCTTTTCATGAACACATTAATCTGGAAGAATTGGCCAACTTATTGCTCAACTCCTACTTTATTACCGAACGCTTCGAGAAACACAGCCACCATTTGTCGCGCAGAAGCATCCCCTCGGGTGGCGCTCTTTATCCGGTGGATTTGTATTATATCAATCTGAATACCATAGGCTTACAAAGAGGTGTTTTTGTTTACAATCCCCACGAAGAAGCCTTGGAATTATTGCAGCCGGCCGGGGATAAAAAAAATTTCTTTCGCCAATTGAGAAAATGTTTTCCCGAAGCAGTGCTGGGTTCCTGGAATCTCGACTTGATTTCCGGTATCGTCGTTTTCGGAGGGGTGTTGAACAGGTCTTCCTGCAAATACGGTGACCGGGGTTTGCGCTTCGTATTGATGGACGTGGGGGCCCTTTGTCAGAATTTGCATTTGTCGGCAGCAGCCGGCGGAGTATCCTGCTGCGCTATAGGTGGTTACATCGATCAAAATCTGAACGATTTCCTGGGTTTTCAACAACCCGACGAATGTGCTTTGCTCAGTATGTTTATAGGTAAATGACAAAACCATGGAAACAGCGACCTGGCAATGGAACGAAGACTTTTTGATTCTCGATAACAACAACTCGGAATTAATCCTGAAAAACGACAGCAACGGTGCTTTGGTAAGCCTGTCCGAAGCAGAATATATTTTTTTACATTATTACAGCATTGACAACGATTATGAGAAGGTCTGTAGTTTAATGCAAGATTACCATATAGAAAAAGACTTATTCGACGCGCTCACCAACAAAGCTCGCCAATTGGGTCTGCTCATCAGGCCGGGCAGCACCAGGAAAACCCCGAAGAAAAGTTCAGGTTTAAAAATAACAGCTTATTTCCTCTTCGTCCGCTTCTTAGGAATCATAGGAAAACTCTGTGGGCTAAATCTCATTGCAGAGTGTAAAGGTAATCTGCGTTTTTACAAATTATGCTCTCTGGACCTCCACAACACCGTCTTGCATAAAATGGCCCTTTCCGAACGGTTGCAAAAGATTTTGCTGCCTCTCTATATCTTGACGATGGTTTTGTTGATCAGCTTACTGTGGTTGCTGCCGGGGGCAGAAATACGATTTTCCGGTTTCGGAATGACTCACATACCTATTTTTGGATTTTTCCTGCTTTTGGTAGTGAGTATTTTTGCCTGTCTGTTTATCCACGAAACCGGACATTATCTTTGTTATATACGTTACGGAGGGAAAAGCAGCAAGATGGGCCTGGGACTGATGTTTCTGGTATTTCCGGTCATGTACACCCACATTGATCAAGTGCAGTTGTGGCACGACAAACGGCGAAAGATCAAACTCAGTCTGGCCGGAGTTCTGATGGATGTCATGATCATGCTATTGTTGCTCAACCTCCTGTCCCACTACCACAAACCCGATCTGTTCGCCTTGCTGATAGCCTGCTTGTTTTATTATTATGCGGTTCAATTGTTGAGCAATCTGAATCCGTTTTTCCCCGGCACCGACGGCTATTATGTGTTTGAAGACCTGATCGGCGGGGAACGCTTGTTCGGTAATTCTTACGAGTGCTTCAAGGGCTTTGTAAAACATCCTTTCGCGGAAAAAATATCTCTGAAACGCTGTGGGTATTTACTGTTTTTTTTGATCGCCTGCATCAATATCAGCCTATACTGGTTTATGATTGCGGCTTTAATGACATTCCCCTTATGGTCAAACATGGTTTTATCCTGATCCTTGTATGCTTTTTCCCCTTGTGTGTTCAGGCCCATTCTTTGCTCGAGGGCCGGGTATGCGATCAACAGGGGAACGGCCTTTTTTCAGTTCTTGTTTGTTTAAAACAACAGGAAAATAGTTGTTGTTACTCCGACACCAAAGGATATTTCAGTCTGGATATACCCGATACGGCCACAGACGACAGCCTGTTCCTGTTTTTTGTTGGATATAAACCTTTGAGCATCCCGCTGAAAGAACTTGATCTTTCCTCTTTTGCAGAGCTCAGACTACAGGAAGACAACCGTATGCTCGCAGCTGCCATGATTGAACACAATCCAAGGCTAAGCGAAGAATTTTCTTTGCAGAAAATAAACAAACTGGATATCTATTTGTCTCCGATCTCAGACGGTGATCCCCTAAAAGCCCTCAGTTTTTTACCGGCTGCGAGCAATACTTCCGAAAATGCCAATCCGGAATTCAGGGGCAGCCCGGCCTCGGCTGCTCAAGTGCTGCTCAACGGAATAAGTATTACGGCACCTGTCCGCAATACCCAATTGAGCGGCATGGGCAATTTCAGCCTTTTCAATACCGAATTGATCGGAGACATGACTGTTTATGCCGGGAATCCTCCGCTGAACAGGGCAAGCGCCCTTTCGGGCCTGGTGGAGATTAATACCTGCAGCGATATTGAAAGGAACGAAACACAAATGGCTGTGTCAATGGCTAATGTCGGCTTGTTCAGAGCGCAAAGGCTGAGCAAGGATGCTTTTGTTCAATGCTACGCCAATCACCAGTTTTCCGGGCCTTATTTGTTTTTCAATCCGGGTGGTAAGAGGATAAAATCTTTTCGCACCGACGATGCCGGCCTAAATTTCAGATGGGTGAAAAAAGCTGCTTTTATTAATCTTTACAGCTACGGCATTAGCGAAAGTTTCCGGGCCGAAGACTATAACTTTGGCAAAAAAGTAAATAGTAATGCTCAAAAAATCAGACAATTCAATGTATTTAATCTTGGCTGGCACAAAGACTGCTCTTACCTGGAACTTAATCTGGGTAATAATTTAAGCCGCTCCGACTTTGGGTTAGGAATATTGCAGTCGGTCCAAAAAGAACAAGAATGGAAAACCTCCCTGAACCTGAAGCTTCTTCCTTTCAATTTTCTTTTGTTGCAAACAGGACTTGCAGCTGAGTATTTATCTCTCGATTTTAAAACCGATAAACCCGCATTCGCTTTTTCTATGTCCGACTCGGTGCCCATGCTGCATCAGGATACAAGCATCGCCTGCTTTATTCCCGAAGTCGTGCTTTACACTAAACTTCAACTGCCCGGACAAATCACCCTAGGATTGGGCCTAAGAAACAAAATCCTGTCGGACAAACTTCCAGCCTACCTTTCGTATCAAATAAATCTCAGAAAGAAATTGGAAGAAAAACACAGTTTTTTGCTCAGTGGGGGAAACTACCAGGCCTGTTTTTATCCCGTTTACCGTTATACCCGTTTCTCGCTTCAAACATCGCGGCAATTGTCGCTGGAGTACACCTACGAGGGAGAGCAGCTTTTTATCCAAGCAGCAATATACGGCAAACAGGAGGAGTCGCCCACTTATTACGGCCCGGAATACAAGATGAAAATACTGCAAAGAGAGATACGGGGTCTGGAATGTTCAGCGGAATACGAATGGAATAGACTCCGGGCCTCTCTTTCGTATACTTTGCTCGATGCCCACATCAAATCAGACAGCACTTGGCATAAAGCAGAAAACAACTTGCCCTGCTTTCTGAAAACGTATTTAAGTTATACCGGTAAACACTTGCTGAGCCTTTCCTGCAGCGGAATATACCGGACAGGATTACGCTATACCCCCGTGGAAAGCGGTCGTTACGTTGTAGAAGCCTACGCGTTTGAACCTCAACACGGAGCTTATAATTCCCGGAGATACGACGATTATTTCAGGCTGGATCTAAGCCTGAATCAGGTAATATTCGGAAAGAATCAACGCAGGTTGGTAGTCTTTGCTACCGTGGGAAACGTTTTAAACCGGAAGAATCAGAAAGCCCGTCTTTATTCGCCCGATTATTCGGATACCATAGGCTACTCACACTATCAGGGCCGAACGTATTATTTGGGAGCCCAACTCAGCTTTTGAGCGCTTTGCGCAATACGATGCGGATGCAGGTGCCCTTGCCCGGGTCGGAGCTTTTGACGAAGATTTTGCCTTTGTGATATTCTTCGATGATGCGTTTCACCAGCGACAAACCCAGCCCCCAGCCGCGTGCCTTGGTGGTGAAACCCGGACGGAAAATGGCTTTGAAGTGTTTTTTGGGTATGCCTTTGCCGCTGTCGCAAATGTCGATTAGGACTTGTTTTTTTACTTCGGCCGCTACAATGTCAATTTGCCCCTCGCCATTCATGGCGTCGATGGAGTTTTTGCACAAATTTTCGACCACCCATTCAAACAAAGGTATATTCAGCAATACCGGCAATTCTTCTTTGGGGAAATGCGTCCGGAAAATCACCTTTTGCGAACTTCGTCCCCTGAGGTAATTCACTGCATTTTCCACCACCGGGGCCAGTGCATGGTATTCGGCATCGGGCCTGGATCCTATTTTGGAAAAACGTTCGGCAATGGTTCGCAGGCGCTGGGTGTCTTTTTCCATTTCTGCCAGCAAAGCGGGATCTATGTCTTTGAGCTTGAGCAATTCCGCCCAAGCCAAAAGCGACGAAATCGGTGTTCCCAGTTGGTGGGCCGTTTCTTTGGACAGACCCACCCATACACGGTTTTGCTCCGATCGCTTGAACACTGTGAGCGAAACCAGTGTGACGGCCAAAAAAACGAACATCACTCCCAATTGTACAAAAGGAAAATAACGGAGTTTTTTCAATAAATCGGAGTCGTCGTAATAGACGTATTGATAGGTGTTTTCGTCTAATTTAACCTGGATATGCCTGTTTTTTTGTATCAAATGGGCTGCTTTTTTCTCCAGGTCGGCCTCGGGATGTTTTTTCGACAAATTCAAATTGGCATAGCTTTGAACATTGTTGTCGCCGTCGGTAAGAATAACTGGGATATTGGTGTTGCCTTCGATCACTTTAAGAGTAAGGGTGTAATCGAAACGAACATCTTCTTCTCCGGGCTGGGGTTCCTGGGCCAGAAGCCGTATAGCCTCGGCCCACAGCTCGATCTTTTTTTGTTCTTCGGCGGCCAGCTCTTTACCCAGGTCGTTGGAAAACCAGGTAGATGCGGCGATAATGATCAGGGCGACCAGAAAAAAAACAAGACGGAAAAAAGAGGAAGTATCTCGGTTGACAGCCATGGTTTTACGGATTTTTTAAAAACAGTTTGGTTAAAGATCCAGTTCCACCACCACTGGGCAGTGGTCGGAATGCATGGCCTCGGGTAGTATGGCGGCTCCTTTCAGATTGGATTCCAGCGTTGTTGTTATCCAGTGGTAATCGATTCTCCAGCCTAAATTTCTGGCCCTCGAATTGGCTCTGAAGCTCCACCAGGTGTATTTTTCGGGCGAGGGATCGAACTGCCTGAAGGTATCGATCAGGCCGGTTTGAGCCCAATCGTCCATCCAGGCTCTTTCTTCGGGCAGGAAGCCGGAAGCGTTTTGATGTCTTTCGGGGTGATTGATGTCTATCGGTTTGTGGCAAATATTAAAGTCTCCGCAAATCAGCAAATTAGGACGTTCTTTACGCAGCTCTCCTACAAAATCGATGAAATCGGACAAAAATTCCATTTTGAATTGTTGTCTCACATCGCCCATACTGCCCGAGGGCACATAGACACAAAGAATACTGAAATCGCCGTAATCGGCTCTCAATATCCGGCCTTCGCTGTCGTATTTGTGGTTGTCCATGCCCACCACAATCCGGTCGGGTTCTCGTTTGGATAAAATGGCCACGCCGCTGTAGCCTTTCTTTACTGCGGAATGGTAATAACAATGGGGATAACCGATTTCCCAGAACAGGGAAGAATCGATTTGATCGGGCTGAGCTTTGGTTTCCTGAAAACAGACCACGTCGGCTGCTTCTTCTTGTAAAAAGGCCGTTAAATCTTTGTTCAGGGCCGATCGAATACCGTTCAGGTTGTAAGAGATAATTTTCATGCTGATCAGTTAAATTTGTCCCGATTGCTCGCTGACAAGGGTGGTTCTGAATTTTTGATACATTTCCGAGGCAAAGATAAAATCGTCCAGTTCGGGGCAATTCGAAACGAAAAGCTTTTCTTTGGGTCCCTCCCAGGCTTTTTCCCCCTTGTGGATAAACACGATATGCTCGCCCACGCTCAAGACCGAATTTAAATCGTGGGTATTGATAATGGTGGTCATCTGAAATTCCTTGGTCAATTCAACAATCAATTCGTCAATTTTGCTGGCTGTGAGAGGATCCAGGCCCGAATTGGGTTCATCGCAAAACAAATATTTGGGATTCAACGAAATAGCCCGGGCAATGGCAGCCCTTTTTTGCATTCCTCCGCTCAATTCCGCAGGATACATATCGAATACATTATAAAGACCAACCCTCTCGAGGCAAAAACGGGCTCTGTCTTGTTGCTCTTTTTCGCTTTTTTCGGAGAACATTTGCATGGGAAAGAGCACGTTTTCGGTAATGGTGAGCGAATCAAACAAAGCCGAACCCTGAAAGAGCATACCGATTTCGCTGCACAATTGCATCTTTTCTTTTTTACTCATGGACGTAAAACTTCTGCCGTCGTAAAGTATATCGCCCGAATCGAGCGTATGCAGGCCCACGATGCATTTCAACAAAACCGTTTTGCCCGAGCCGCTTCGCCCAATGATCTGGTTGATTTTTCCGCTGTGAAATGTGGTACTGATATGTTTTAATACAAGCTCGTTGGCAACGAAAGATTTGCATACATCCCTGACTTCGATCATAGCAGCAAAATTTGAGTTAACACCACATCGGCCAGCAGGATAAGCACACTGCAAGTGACCACGGCCCTGGTGCTGGCCTTACCGACTTCGAGAGTGCCACCACGTACAAAATAGCCCCAATAGGCCGATACGGAGGCAATAATAAAGGCAAAAACGGCCGCTTTTATTAGAGAATAATACACATACCATTCTATAAACCAATATTGCAGGCCGTAAATAAATTTTGAAGTGGTAATAATATCGGTGAAGGCGGCAATCAGGTATCCGCCCAACATTCCGGCAAACATGCTGAACACCACCAAAACGGGAATGTATAAAACCACTGCAACAATCTTAGGCAAAATAATGTAGTTGGCAGAATTGACACCCATAATATCCATGGCGTCAATTTGTTCCGAAATTCGCATGGTCCCTATCTGCGAGGCAATATTCGACCCTATATTCCCTGCAAGAAACAAACACAAAACCATGGAACAAAATTCGAGCAACAAGGTATCGCGGGTAACCAGCCCCACGGTATAATCGGGCAACAAAGGATTTTCGATGTTGTTTTGAGTTTGAATGGTAAGTACGGCCCCCATAAACAGGGAAACTATCAGGGTAATAAAAAGTGAGCTGACGCCCAGACGGTCGATTTCTTTAAGTGTCTGACTGAAAAACACTCCCACCCGTTGTGGTTTGGAAAAACACCTGTACATAAGTTGGGAATACCTCCCAACATGGTAAAGTGGATTCATAGTTTATTTTAGTCGAAAATTCAAATCTATGCGATTGTCGACTCCCAGCTCCGCACTTCGCTTGACGGGAGCTGCTGCCGATACAATCAGGGTATAATCTCCCTTGAGAACTTGCTTTTTCCCCTTATCGTCGATCGAAGTCATAGCATCGGGGCCGATTTCAAACTCCAGGAGTTGAGATTGACCGGGCTCCAGTTTTACCCTCCTGATACCGATCAGGGAACTGAAGGGGCCGCTGCTTCCGGCTCCGGGTTTGCTAAGGTAAAACTGTACCACTTCTTCGCCCGGACGGTTACCTGTATTTTCAACTCTGATTTCCATCCGCAGGGACTGGCCTCTTTTGACGGAAGCTGATTCCAGCCGGGCATCCTTGTAAGCGAACGTAGTATAACTCAGCCCATAACCAAAAGGATACAAGGGATCCTGAGTCATATAGCGATAGGTTCTTTCTTTCATGGAATAATCTTCGTAGGGAGGCAATTGATCTACCGACTTAGGGAAAGTAATCGGCAATCTGCCGGAAGGATTTACATCTCCAAATAAAATGTCGCCCAAGGCGTTTCCGCCCTCCTGGCCCGGATACCAGACAAACAAAATAGCATCGGCCAGCTCTGTTACTTCGGGCATGGTGATGGGACTGCCTCCGGTCAGGACCACAATAATGGGTTTATTGTTGTTGTGACGCAGTTTTTTCAAATAATTCACCTGGTTTTCGGGCAAATTCAAATCGGGGCGATCGCCTTTGTGTGCAGAAGCTATCGATTCCCCCTCCTCGCCTTCTTTGAGTGGGGTAATTCCCAACACAACGACTATGGCATCGGCTTTTTTGGCGTCACCTGTGGTCCAATCTATGGGATTCCGGTTCTCGCCATCCATCATTATGCCGGGCTTGTAATCGCATTTGCTGCCCGGGTTCAATTTTGCCACAATTCCTTCTAAGAAAGTGGAGAGCGAAGAGCTCAGACCGTAATAATTCCCCAACAAGACATTGGCGTCGGCGGCAAAAGGACCTGTAATGTACAGACTGCGAATATTTTTATCCAAAGGCAACACTCCCTTGTCGTTTTTGAGCAATGCCATAGACTTGCCTGCTGCTTCTCTGGTCAATGCCAGGTGAGCGGGCGACTCAACCACTTCGGGGCCTATGCTGTTGTAAGGATTGGCCCATGAGGGGTCGAAGAAGCCTAATTTTATTTTGGTCCTCAACAAAGGACGGATTAAATGGTCTATGGTGGCTTCCGTTACAAGTCCTTGCTCGATAGCCGCGCCCAAATGCCGGTAAACCGAACCGCAATTAACGTTGAGACCGACATTTGCCGCCATGGCGGCCGCTTGTTCGGGAGTTTGTACCACCTTGTGTGTGGTATAAAAATCTCTGATGGCTCCGCAATCCGACACGATATGTCCCTCGAAACCCCATTGTTGCCTGAGTATGGTGTCCAAAAGCAAGCCGCTGCCGCAGGCCGGCAAACCATAGACGCGATTGTAAGCTCCCATCACGGCTTCCACTTTGGCTTCCTTGACCAGGGTTTCGAATGCCGGCAAATAAGTTTCGTAAAAATCCTTAGCGGAAGGATGAGCGTCGAATTCATGACGTAATGCTTCGGGGCCGGAATGTACGGCGTAATGTTTGGCGCAGGCTGCCGTCTTAAGGTAATCGGGGTTGTCTCCCTGCAAACCGCGTACAAATGCCGTTCCCAAACGCGAAGTCAGATAGGGATCTTCGCCGTAGGTTTCCTGCCCCCTGCCCCAGCGGGGATCTCGAAAAATATTTATGTTGGGAGTCCAAAAAGTCAGGCCGGAGTATTGCTCGTAACGCTCCATGGCCAAAGAGGCATTGAACTTGGCCCGGGCTTCGTCCGAAATAGCCGAAGCCACTCTGAAAATCAAGTCTTCGTCGAATGTGGCTGCCAAACCGATAGCCTGAGGAAAAACGGTAGCCCTGCCGTTTCGGCCGACACCGTGTAAAGCTTCGTTCCACCAATCGTAGGGTAATATGCCCAGACGTTCGATACCTGGCGCTCCGTTGACCAACTGGCCGCATTTTTCTTCGAGACTCATTTCTTTCACCAGTGATTCGATGCGTTCGTCCACCGGCAAATCCCTATCCTCCCAGGGCCGGCAAACCAGGGAGTTCATATACACCTCTAGATTGGTATAAGACGGACTCAGCTGATACAGACTGGCGTCTGCGGGGTTATTGGGATCCAGCCCCTTAAGCTTTTCCCATTCATCGGGCATACCGTCTGCATCGGAATCTGCCGGAGCCGGCGCTGTCTTGAGTTCGGGCCAGCCGCCCAGTTGGCTTTGGCTGTCTACTATACCCGTTCCGCCACTTAAGTAATTGATACAAGTACCTGCTCGGGTTTCTTCCACTATACGTCTATCGATCTCGTCACGATGGAGGGAAGCGCCGGCACCGGCCAGCACCGCCAGATAAGCTTCCCGGGCGTTTTGCGTATTGATTTCGGCTATTTCGACCGGCTTATCCAACCTTAATTCGTTCAACTCCCCTTTGAAATCTTCGTTCGGATGTATGCCCAACCAGTTGTCCCGATTCACGGCTGCCAGCAGAGATTTATGCTTTTGGTCCAGGGCCGGGGAACCGTCGTCAAAATAATTACCCGACACATAAAACCGGCCGGTTTCACCCCTGGGATATTCGGGAGTGACTCTGCCGACCCAGGGTGCAAAAATGCGATTGACCAGTTTTGTGTTCTGCACAGTGGCATAGGCCGGTTTATAATAATTGTTTACCAGATTGTAAAAGCCTCCCTCACCTGCGTAGCCGCCATCGATCGGTCCCCAGTTGTAAATGACGTTATTGCGGAAATCCACTTTTTCGTCTTGCGGTCTGCGAGTTTGCCGGCTTCCGTTAAAACGGGGAGTACGACTGGTGTGGTGAGCAATCAGATTGTGGTGAAAACTCGCGGGTTGTCCGCCCCAAATGCCGCCATAACCATGCTCTCCTTTTTGGTGAATGGAATTGGCCAGGCTTTCACTTATTATGCACCATTGCAGGGTAAAATTTTGATTATTGTAAAAGGAGGCACATTCATCGGTACCCCAGCTCATGGAGCAGTGATCCACAATAATATTCTTTTGGCGCATAGCACCCATGGCATCGTCTTGAGTTCTCCTCTCATCTCCCATTCTGGAGCGTATATAACGAACAATCACATTATCGGCAGAAATCAGCAAAGGATAATTTTTCAGACAAATACCTTGACCGGGAGCCGTTTGTCCGGCTATGGTTAAATCGCCGTTAGTAACAACCAGATGACTATCCAACGAAATAGTTCCATCTACGGCAAAAACCACCGTTCGTCTTCCTTCCTGCTCCAAAGCCCACCTAAGGGTTCCTTCCGATCCGTCGTCGTCCAGTTTGTTAACGATATAAACCTGTCCCCCGGCGCCTCCCGAAGTGAATTTACCGGCCCCTTCGGCTCCAGGGAAAGCCGGGACGGTATCCCTGTCGGGAACGGGATAATTGTTTAACTTTGCAAACAGATTAAAATTCAGAAAAAAAAGCAGTCCTATCAGACTTGTGCGGAAAAAAGTTTGGCGTTTCATGCTTATTGATTTATATTCAGACTTTTATTTGCATTGAGAGACAAAAATAGCTCTTTTTGCCTTTAAATAAAGGAATGAGGCAAAAATATCACATTTATTAAATCAAGTTCAGGAACAAATCGAAAATAGTTTCAATAATGAAAAATAGCTTATAAACCGGCCCAATTCAACAACAAACCATAATATATAACTATATTTGCAAACC